>NZ_AWFG01000016.1 GCF_000682695.1 Hyphomonas chukchiensis
TGCCATTTCAGTCGATGTGTGCTGCGTCCTAGTAGACGTACTTGAAGTCGACGCCCCACATTTGCGGATCGGTCAGGCCGACAAATGCCGTGCCCTGTGTTCCGACAGTGATATTGTTGATGCCGGACACGTAGCGATTGTCGAACACGTTCTTCACGAACGCGCCAACCTGGTAACGGCCGCTTTCAGCTGTCCAGAAGGCCCGGATATCCGTGCGCTCCTGTGATTCGCCTACGGAGAATGAGGCATAGGTGGCGCAAGAGCCCTGCCCGTCGGATTCTGCGTTACAGCGGCGCTCGCCCGTATAGGCATGTGAAGCGGAGAATTCGATCTCTCCATTGCCTTGCAGGTCGAGCACATATTGCCCGCCGAAGGCGAAGGACCATTCAGGCTCGCCCGTTGGCGAACCGGACAGGTCGATACCGGAACGAGTCACGCGATCCTTGTAAAGGACGTTGATGTACTGGACGTTCCCGAAGAAGGAGAGGGCGTCGGTGGGTCCCCACTCGACCTGCAGGTCGACGCCTGAGGCTTCCTCATCGCTGGTCTCCACCACATATTGCGAAACGTTCGAGCCGTTCACGCCGCTGACAAGGCTGATCGCCTGTTTGTCATTATATGTATACTGAAAGACAGAGGCGTTGATAAGAAGGCCCGCCGACGGGAAGGTCGACTTGATGCCGGCCTCGTAGTTGGTCACGTCCTCGTTGTTGAAGCGTGAGGCCTGCTCGACGCTGTTGAAGCCGCCCGCCTTGTAGCCCTTGGCGTAGGAGGCAAAGAGCAGGATATTGTCGGCCAGCTTGTAGTCGACAACGAAACGTGGGCTGACGTTCGACCAATCGTCGTTCAGTTCACACGTGACACCTTCGGCCACCGTGACGCCATTGTCGCAAGGCACGCCGGCCAAGCCCGACATGTCAAAGACGAGGTCGAATTGGAAGTCTTCCGGCGAGGCGCCGACAAGGCCCAGAATGCCCGCTTCTTCGAGTGCCGCCAGCGTGGCATCGAGCTCCGGCGCAACGCGCGGACCATTCAGCCATGAGAAGGATTTTTCATCCTTGGTATAGCGCACGCCGCCCGTGAGGCTGAGCTTGTCCGTTACTTCCCAGATGACGTCGGCAAAGGCCGCATAGGCCTTGAAGTCACCATGGTTGATCATGTCCTCGCGCCAGCCATTACCCAAGAGGCGGGCGTCGATGCCAAAAGGAATGAGGACGAAATTGTCGATATCGGAGAAGGGCGTGCCGAGACCAAGGTTTCCGAGCGCGGTGTTAATCGTATCGGTATAGGCGAACGTGTTGCTGCGCTGATCGGCGCTTTCATCGTAGTAGCTGGCGCCGACGACCCAGTTCAGCGGGCCGGTCTCGCCGGTCGCGCGGAATTCCTGATAGAAGCTTTCATTGCTCTCGACATTCTCCGTATCGAAATAAAGGTCGATACGGTTCGTGCCGTCTTCGTCTTCGCGGTTGTTGGTATCAAATGTCCGGTAAGCGGTGGTCGATGCCAGGGTAAATGATCCAAAGTCATGTGTAATCGCAAGATCAATCTCGTCGAGTTCACGCGCTTCGCTGTTGTTGATCACATCGTTGCGGACCTGGGCATTGAAGGGATTGAGATAGGCCGTCTCGTCGACAGGATAGGCCGGCTGGCCGGGCGCATCGGGAACGTTGACGATGCCGATGGCGGGACGGGCATCCTGATCCAGCTCGTCATGCGTATAGGTCAGGATCGCGCGGGTGTCGGGTGTGAGATCCCAGCGCAGCGCGCCCTTGATGGCCCAGTTGTCCTCGCGGCCGAGATCCTGGCCGGTGGCGGCGTCGGTGTAGATGCCGTCGCGCTTGTTCATTACGCCGTTGAGGCGGATGGCCACCTTGTCGTTGACGGGCAGGTTCAGCAGGGCTTCGACGCGCTGCTTGTTGTATTCGCCGGCGCGGACGCCGAGTTCGGCCTCGAACTTGTCGCTGGGCTTGCGGGTGGTGATGGAGACGGCCCCGGCGGCGCTGTTGCGTCCGAACAATGTCCCCTGCGGGCCCTTGATGACCTCGATGCGCTCGACGTCGTTGAAGGCCAGCAGCGATGCGCCGGTGCGGGCGGCATAGACGCCATCGACATAGATGCCGACGGCCGGATCGGTGCCGACGCCGAAGTCGGACGTCTGGATGCCGCGGATCTTGTATTTCGGCTGTGTCGGGCTGCCGTCGGAGACTTCGAGGCCCGGAACGAAGGCGTCGATATCGCCCATATTGTCAGCCGCAAGCGTCGACAGGGCGTCTGCGGAGAGAACCTGAAGCGTGATCGGCACTTCCTGCAGGTTCTGCTCGCGCTGCTGGGCAGTGACGAGGACAGTGTCCATCTTGCGCTCGCTGTCGGGCGCCTCTTCCTGCGCATAAGCGGATGCCATTCCCAGGGCAACCATGCCCGCGCTGGTGAGCAGTGCGAGCCGTGCCGTTTTCATTCCAAAGCTATTCTTGTTCATTTCTATTCCCCGGTGTTTGCGTCACAGTGACCCCCTGCGACTGCATTGTTATCTTGATAAAGCGGACTATGTATTCATCTTGCGGGCGGCGATAAAGCGGCCTTTTGGTACATTCCTTGATAAGCGTTTCCTGTTCTTCTCCGTTGAATCTCGCTCGGTAAAAGCAAAGCAGAAATTTCCATGGCTCTGAGAGATTCCTTTGAAATCGGTCCGCTCAAGACGCGTGAAGATCCGCCGCAGGCGCGGGCGCGGCAAAGGGCGAATACGATCCTCAGGGCGGCGGCAGAATTCCTGCGCACGCATGCGGTCAACGAGCTGACCACGACGCTGATCGCCGAAGAGGCGTCCATCCCGGTCAGCTCGGTCTATCGCTATTTCCCGACCGTGGACCTGATTGTTGACGAACTGTACCTTCAGGTCACGGAACAGATTGATGCGAAGCTGTTCGAAGTGCTGCTGGATACGGAAACGCATACCGACTGGCGGACGCGACTGGGCGCGGTGATGGACGTTGTGCGCGAGTATTTCAACCTGCATCCGTATTACCGCAAGCTGCTTCAGGCCATATTGATACGCACGGGCGGCCTCGCGCTTGATATTGCCAAGCAGGACTCGATCACGCTGCACCTGGCCGAATACTGGGGCGCGGGCGGGGATAATTTCAAGGGTGGCGATCCGATGATAACGGCTCAGATCACGATGCAGGTGTTCCTGTCGGTCGAAAGCATTCTTGTCAGCCAGGCGGCTGAGGAAATGGCTGACAGCTATTTCGAGGCGTTGAAACTCAACCTCGAAAGCTATCTTGCCAATTTCCTGAGCGACTAACCGGCGCATGAGCCATCCATATTCTGGATCCATTCGCGGATAAGCGCGACGCCTTCGTCATGCCTGAGTGACCGGCCGAGTTCCGGCATCATGGCGCCGGGATCAGTTGAATTGAGGCGATACATCAACACCGAATGATCCGGATTGCCGGGGACGATATCGAAGGGCAGGTTTCCCGTGCCGCCGCCGGCCGCGATGGGCAGCTTGCAGCGGCCTGAGGCCTCACCGAGGGCGATGTCCTGTGTCAGGTAGAGGCCGGACGTATCGGCCGCGCCGTCGCGGTTGTGGCAGTGGGAACAATTGATGTCGAGATAGGCGCGGGCGCGCTCGTTGAGGGGCAGAGCCTCGTCTTTCCAGTCGGCATTGCGGGGCGTCTTGTCTGGCGCGGGCGCGTCTTTCAGGTAGCCGATCATGGCGAGATATTCGAGCTGGTTCGTTTCGCCATCGCCATGGTCGAAGAGTTTGTTGAGGTGGCGCGGTCGGACACCGAGCGGGGCGATGACGCGCGTCGTATTGTTCAGCGCGTGGCAGCCGGCACACTGGTTCGTGTTGGGCACGACATAGGTGAAATCGCTTTCCTGTCCTTTGTCGTCGACAAGGGTCATGTCGCGATAGGCGCCGATCTTGGTAAGCTTGGCATCCGTCTGATCGTCGTTCCAGACATAGGAGATGGCCTCCCATGCCTTCTCGCGTCGGACCAGGAGACGTGTTTCCACCAGGTCCACCGATGCCAGATCGTCAAGGACGGGTTCGACTTTTCCGGGCGTGTCATTGGCCTGCAGGATGCGCGTACGATCGCCGGTCTGTTCGCCGGACGCGCGGGGATAGTAGAATGTCTTGCTGATGATCGTTCCGACCGGGAAGTCTGGATAGTCATTGTCGCGATAGGCTGCGGCCTTGCCATCGGGCACATAGATGGTGCGCAGCTTGTGGGCATAGTCCGTGAAGAGCGGCGTGTTCAGGTCATAGGGCACGACGCCCTTGCTGAGGCGCAGGGCGCCTTTCGATGCGGTGACGACGCCCCATTCGCTGAGGAGCGCGGGGTTATTGTCCGGATAGAAATGCACGGCCGCCGTTGCCGGCTTGCCTTGCGCGCCACAGGCCGTGAACACACAAAGCAAGCCGGCAACCAGAAAGCCATTCAAACGATTCAAATGCATGAATCTAGCGCTCGCGGTTCAACTCGATGGCTGGCAGTTTCTCTAGCGTGCACTTGTGTTCGTCTGTCACGAGTGCAGGTGCCGCGTACTTGTTTTGTGCATCGGCATTCAGCATTTCGGCGTCGCCATTATCGACACAGATACGCAGGTCATCCGGCAGTTTGCCGTCTACCATCTTGGCCGGATCGACATAGCCGTCCCACAGGACGTCAGGGAAGCTGCCGTCTTCGCCGAACAGGGCCACGCGTGCGGCTTCCAGACCGGCTCTGTCAGGCGCATTGCCGCCGCCGGAGAACGTGTTGCCGTAGATGAAGATGCTTTCAGGATACGGGTCGAACGTGTCGCTCTTTTCGTCATCGGAATAGCCGGTTTCGAAGAGGCTGGAGATGATCACGTTGGAGGTCTTGTTGTCGGAAATCTCGTTGTTGAAGATTTCGACCTTGTCGTTCGAGTTGACGATCACGCCTGTACCGGCAGGAACGCTGGCGACCGGTGTGCCGGCGTGGCCGAAATTGCCGAGATTGTTGGCAAAGACCTTGTTGTCATAGACGCGGGTCGTCGAGCCTGCCTGCTTCAGGGCGGGCATGTTAAAGACGAGGATGCCGCCCGTATTGTTCGTGGCGACGTTCTCGTAGACATCGGCGCCAATCGTGTTTTCGATCTCGATACCGGCGACATTGTATTCGGCGCGGTTGCGGCGGACGACGACGTTCTTGGACTGGCCGACATAGATGCCGGCATCAGAGGCGCCGATGGCAACGTTGTCTTCCATCAGCACATTGGTCGTCTGGACGGGATAGATGCCGTAGGCGCCGTTTTCCGTTTTTGGCCCATTGGTCCATTCGGTGCGGATACGACGGATGGTGATGTTGTTACCTTCGTTGACCTTCAGGGCATCGCCCTTGGCATCTTCGATGGCCAGGTCTTCAATCGTGAAGTCGCTGGCTGTCACCAGCAGGCCTTCGGCGCCCGCGATCTGGTCGGAAAAGCTGAGGACCGACTTGTCCATGCCCTTGCCGCGAATCGTCACGCCGTTGACCGTCAGGCTGAGGCCGCGCTTGAAGGAGAGCTTGCCTTCAGGAACTTCGATGACATCGCCGGCCTTGGCGTCGATCAGCTGCTGCATCAGCGTATCCTCGGCGCTGAGCTGTTCTGTCGGGGATTCAGGCTTGGGTGTGTTCTGGCCGCAGGCGGCGATCATTGCCGCCAGACATACGCCGATCAGGTGCTTTGATGTCATCAATGTTTCCTCCATTTGCGCCATCCGAACCTTAGAATTCTGGTGCTGTCTAGCGCTTGAAGCGAAAAAACAGAAAAAAATTCTGTTTTTGAGGTTTTCTGCTCATGAGACGCAGTGCCGGTGGAAAAAGCGAGCTGGGGAACCTCTTCTGCAAGATCATACGTAAATACAGACCTGTAGCGGCGGCGACGCATTGGGGCGTTTATTAACTGTGCAAGATTCTTCAAGCGTAAACGAGGTGTGAACGATTTAGAGTGAATTGATGGGCTCTCGCGTTCCTGAACGCGCTGATCCTCCCTGCATTCAGAAGGCCAATATCATGACCGGCACATCTCGTTCCTCTGCTTCGACCACTTCAGACGCCATCGCCCGCCAGATCGCCAGGGAACTGGGTGTCGCTGAACGTCAGGTATCTGCTGTCATGGCGCTGCTGGACGAAGGGGCAACGGTTCCCTTCATCGCGCGCTATCGCAAGGAGCGCACTGGGGGCCTCGACGATACGCAGCTGCGCGCCCTGACCGAGCGCCTGGAATACCTGACGGAACTGGCCAGCCGCCGTGAAACTGTGCTGAGCGCCATCCGCGAGCAGGACAAGCTGACCCCCGCGCTGGAGCGCGAGATCATGGCGGCCGAGACCAAGGTCGCGCTTGAAGACCTCTATGCCCCCTACAAAATCAAGCGCCGCACCAAGGCCACCATTGCGCGCGAAGCCGGACTTGAGCCGCTGGCCGACCGTCTGCTGGCCAATCCTGCGCTGCTGCCGACGGCTGAGGCCAAGGCCTTCGTCTCGTCCAAGAAAGGCGTTGCTGACCAGGAAGCCGCGCTCGAAGGCGCCCGCGAAATTATCGTGGAGAAAATGGCGGAAGCCCCCAGGCTTGTCGGCAAAATCCGCGAGACGGTCTGGAGCAGCGGCAAGCTTGGTTCGGCGCTGGTCAAGGGCAAGGAAGAAGCAGGCGCGAAGTTTGCCGACTATTTCGATTTCGATGAGCCGATCAATGCCATGCCATCGCACCGGGCGCTGGCGCTGCTGCGCGGGCAGAAAGAGGGCGTGCTGCGGGTCAAGCTGGCCGTGCCGCATGACGAGACGCGCGATCATCCGGCCATACGTGAAATCTGCCAGGAATTCGGGATCGCCACCAAGGGCCGCCCCGGCGACTCATGGCTGAAGGAGACCGCGCAGGCCGCGTGGAAGGGCAAGCTGGAGCCATCGAGTTCACGCGAGTCGATCACGCGCCTGAAGGAACTGGCCGACAAGGACGCGATCCGCATCTTCTCGCGCAACATGCATGACCTGCTGATGGCGGCGCCGGCCGGACCGAAAGTGGTCATGGGCATCGATCCGGGTATTCGCACGGGCTGCAAGGTGGCTGTCGTGGACGCCACGGGCAAGCTGCTGGATACGGCGACGATCTATCCGCATGAGCCGAAGCGCGACTGGGCGGGCTCGCTCGCGACGCTTGCGGCGATCTGCAAGAAGCACAAGGTCGAACTGGTCAGCGTGGGCAATGGCACGGCCGGGCGCGAGACGGACAAACTGGTGGCGGAACTCTCTGACAAGCTGCCGGACCTGAACCTGACGCGCCTGATGGTGTCGGAAGCGGGCGCCTCGGTCTATTCGGCGTCCGAGCTTGCGGCGAAGGAGTTCCCGAATCTTGACGTCAGCATCCGAGGCGCAGTTTCCATCGCGCGCCGCCTGCAGGATCCGCTGGCGGAACTCGTGAAGATCGAACCCAAGGCCATTGGCGTCGGCCAGTACCAGCATGATGTTGACCAGGCGGCGTTGTCGCGGTCGCTGGATGCCGTTGTTGAGACCTGCGTGAATGCGGTGGGCGTGGACGTGAACACTGCCTCGGCCTCGTTGCTCGCGCGTGTGGCTGGTCTCAATGCGACGATAGCTGCCAACATCGTGGCGTACCGCGATGCCAACGGGCCGTTCAGGACACGGAGCGAACTCAAGAAAGTGCCGCGCCTTGGGCCCAAGGCGTTTGAGCAGGCGGCGGGCTTCCTGCGCATCTCAAAGGGCAAGAACCCGCTGGATGGCTCGTCCGTTCACCCGGAGGCCTATCCCGTCGTCGAGCGCATCGCCAAGAAGACCGGGCGCAAGCTTGAGGCGCTGATTGGCGACAAGGCCTTCCTCTCCAAGCTGAAGCCGGAAGAGTTCGCCGATGCGATCTTTGGTGTACCAACCGTGAAAGACATCCTGGTCGAACTTGAAAAGCCGGGCCGCGACCCGCGCCCGGAATTCCGGACGGCGACGTTCAAGGACGGCGTCGAGAAAGTGACTGACCTCAAGCCCGGCATGCGGCTGGAAGGCGTTGTCACCAATGTCACGGCGTTCGGCGCTTTCGTTGATATCGGCGTTCACCAGGACGGGCTCGTGCACGTGTCGGAACTGTCGGACACGTTCGTGAAGGATCCCCACACTGTGGTCAGCACGGGGCAGGTGGTGAGTGTTTTGGTGCTGGACGTGGATGTGCAGCGCAAGCGTATCGGTCTCAGCCTCAAGCAGGCTGCGGGCCGGGCGCCGCGCAACCCATCGGGGGTCAAGACGGCCGCGCCCAAGGATACGCCGTCGTCCAGCCCGTTCGACGTCCTGTCATCCTTGCGCTGAGGCAATTTGAGTGCGCTGCGAAGGGCGTGGCGCACGCAGCCGTCTGGGGCAGTCTTAAACTCCGTCCATATGGCCGATTCGTAACTGGCGCTGCAGTGGGAGCGATCCTAGATTCCAGATCACAAAGGGTGAGGCCTGTTTGTCCATATCCGTGATTGGAGACTGCCGTGTTCTATCCGCAAATTCCCTCCCGCCAGACTGAAACACTCCGGCGCGGGCTGCCTAATTCGCCCATCGCTGCAGAACAGGTCGAGATCGTCCGGTTGCTTACGGATCCTGAAACATTCGGGGGCCATGCACCAGCTTATTTCGACACGGCGGTCTCGCACCTCTTCGTCAACGGAAGCCATCTTTATGTCCTTCGCAAGCCTATCGACGATGATGGCTTTCGCTGCGCCACGGTGAATGAACGCTGGGACTGGTGTGAAACGCAGTGCATGCGCGGTGTCAGCGGCTTTGGCGTTGTCGCCGCGCGGCCGCTTCCGATCGTGCGCCGGGAAGGGCGTCTGTGCCTGGGCGGTCCGGGAAGTATTCGCGACTGGGTTTTGAAAATTACCTGTGAATCGGTCACAGTAGATCCCGGATTCATTACGCTTCGGCGGGCTGCCTGAAGAGATAGACGGTATAGATTTTACGAATACTGGCTGGATTCCGGTAATGACGTGCCTTGCCTGCCCCGATATAGATGCGGCAGGCATGGCGTATGGCTCGTGCCCAATGGAAGGATGCGGGCATGCCGTCGGAGCGCCTGAACTGGGATAATCTCCGGGTCTTCATGGTCGTCGCGGAGCTGAGCAGCATGAAGGCCGCCTCCGTGCGCCTTGGCGAGTCACCTCCGACCATCGGGCGCAAGATTGACGACCTCGAAACAGAGCTGAACGTGCAGCTGCTCAACCGCTCCACCCGCGGCGTCGAGCTGACGGAGGCAGGCAAGAATGTCCTGGCACAGGCGAAGAAAATGGCCGATGCCGCTAATTATCTAAGGCGCCAGTCCAATGACAAGGGGCAACCAGCCGAGGGAACGGTCACGCTGGCGACGGGTGATGGGCTTGGGCCCTACTGGATCGCCCCGCGAATTCCGGAATTTCATCGCGCGAACCCGCGCATCCAGATCAAGATGAATGTTGTCGAGAAAGCGCCTGATGTCGGCGCCGGCGATGCCGATATCGCGATACAGTTCACAGAACCCAAGCAGCACGATGTGATCGCGCGGCGCATGGGAACGCTCCACTATATCAGCTTCGCCTCGCGCGAATATCTGGATGAGCATGGCGAGCCCAATAGCCTGTTCGAATATTTCAAGCACCGCTCCATCCTGCATCAGGCCTATGTGCACCAGATTGAACGCTGGGCACCCAAGATGTCAGAGCTGCGCAAGCTGGTGAGCTTCGCTTTCGTCACCAACTCTGCCAGCGCCATGATCGAGGTGTGCAAGAATGGCGGCGGCGTGGCCTTGCTGCCGTCCTATATCGGTACGGTGGAGCCGTCGCTGGTGCCGCTGGAATTGCCCGAGGTCGCGCCCATACAGTTCTGGCTGACCTATACCGAAAGGGTCTGGCGCCAGCCGAGTGGCCGCATTGTCATCGATTGGCTGAAAGACATGTTCGAAGCCGAAGACGCCTTCTGGTTCACAGAACACTTCGTGCATCCGAATCGCGCCCACACGCTCAAGCCGTACCTGAAGGCCGACGAATCAGCCGGCAGCTAGGGCTTTCAGCACGCGGGACATTGTCTCGAGTTTCTCGACCGATTTGGTGCGTTCGATCCAGTCATGGCATTCTGCCCGCACGCGCATGGCAGGGTCCTTGATCGTCGGATCATTGTCGCCCTCATCCTCGAAGAGGTCTGCGATAGGCACACGCAAAGCCTCGGCAACAGTCGACAGCATGCCGGCGCTCAGGCGGTTCGTGCCCGTCTCGTATTTCTGCAACTGTTGATGGCTAATGCCGAGTTCCGTGCCAAGCTCGGCCAAAGTGCGGTTCTGCGCGATGCGCAGGGCGCGAATTTTTTCACCTACTAGCTGATCCACACGCGTCGGTGCGCGCGAACTGGAGTGTCTTTGCTCGTGTTGCACGTTAAAGTTTCCTTTTCTGACACTCCATGCATTTCGCGCTAAGGATGTTAAAGCAAGGGCAGAGCTTACCAAAAATATGAAACGCAGATGCTCTTATTTGATGGGCTTTTGTATGTATCCACCACCAAAAAGGGAATTGGGCTTCTTAAAATATACCTTTGGTTTCAATGCTAGTCATCGCTTATAGTTGGCCCTAATAGTCTTTTTTCCACCTTATGGAGAGCTTGTTCTCGCCGGTAGATGTGGTTTCAGAAGTCACGGAGACGTGATCTGCAGGTTCCCACTCGACTTCGACAGAGCTGCCACTGGCGCCGGCGGCATTGAGCTGGAGATAGACGTCGTCGCTGAGATACTGGCCGACACCGAGTTCGGCATTGCCGGCATCGTTTGAGCCAATCGAGAGGCGGTCGACGCCCAGCGCGGACTGTAGCTGCGCGGCCGGGTCAAAGCCGCCACCGCGTCCGCTGAGCTTGGCGATGGATGAGGCCAGCTGCGCCGCTTCGACGGGCGACAGGTCGATGGACGAGCGACCGAACAGGAGGCGCGACAGGATTTCGTCCTGCGGCAGGTCCGGCGTGCTCGACAGTTCGAAGACCGGATTTGACGGTTTGCCTGATACCTGGACCCGCGCGACGAAGCCGTTGACGGACCGTTCCGCGTCCACGGCAATGCGCGCCGAGTCGACCGGCCCGTCGAATGTGATCTTCCCGCTGTCGAACACGAAGGGGCGGCCCGCAAGGTCGAGGCTGCCGCGGACCATTGTGGCCTCGCCTCTGAGGTTCACGTTGGATGCGGTGCCGGTGGCCGTCAGGTTGAGCGCCCATTCGCTGTCCAGACCGCGCCCCGTGACGAACACACGCCGGGCGGCGTCCACATCCAGGTTGAGTTTCAGCGATTGCCTCAGCTTGCTGGCTTCGGAGGCCGACACGTCGTCATCCGTCCAGCGCACGTCAATCGCCTTCGGTCCCGAGGAGGGCAGGTTATCCAGCGAGACACGCGCTTCATCGACAACCAGTTTGCCGGCCGCGAGACGGCCGTCATCATCCTCTGTCAGCGTCACTTTTCCGCTTAGCCGGGCGATGTCGCCATCCCGGTCATAGACGAGAAGGCGCGTGAGGTCCGCTTCGACCCGGGTACTTGTCTTGCCCAGTGAGCCGCTGACCGACACGGCGCCATTGTCCGCGCCACGTCCGGTGCCCTGCACGGTAAAGGTCTGGTCGTCATAGGCGGCATCAAGGACAATGCCTGTCAGGCGCATGCCGGTCGCACCGAATTCGTAGATGCCATTGCTGATGGTCGCCGTGGCCTGATAGGCGGGCGCGGCAAGCGAGCCCTTGAGTGTCGCCAGCGCATCTATCCGGCCGCCGATATCATGCCCGTAGGCGAGCGCTGCGGACTGAAGCGCGCCGAGATCGCCTTTGAGCGTGGCCTGGCCGCTGAGCTTTTGCTCGCGGTCCAGACTGACCAGTGAGGTGGCCGAAGGCTTCACCGGCAAGACCGCGTCGGCGACAAGCACGAGATCCTTACCGTAATTGCTGCGGGCATTCAGCTTGAATACTTTCGCATTCAGCTGGCCCGTCATGTCGAGCGAAAGGGACGTATCGAGACCCGGCACGGGGCTTGTTGCGGAAAACGCGAACGAGCCCGACGGCGAGAGGCCGATCGGCTTGAACTCGCCATGCCCATTCAGGCGCGCATCGACTTCACCGAGGTTCGCGAGCGCAAACAGGGCGCCGAAGTCGACCGCGTTGACATCAACGGCCAGGGTCGCGGTTTCGCCGCTGCCGGAGAGGCTCGCCTTTATCTCGCCGCCCAGCAGGTCGAGCTGACCGTTGATATCTGGCGCATCGCCAAGCCGCCAGCGGGCTGGTTGAGGCGTGCTCAGCTTTTCGCCGAGGGCCGTGCCGGACAGGCTGAATGTGCCTTCCGGGGCCTCGCCGGATAGATTGGCCTTGCCGGAAAAGGTGAAGTCGAACGGAAAGGATTCCTGGGTGCTGACGAGGCTGGCGCGGAAGTCATAGCCGTCCTTGTTGTTCTTGATATCAGCAGAGAACGTATCGAGCTGGATGCCGTTCTTCAGTCTCGCGCCGCTGCCCTGGGCCTGCACGACCAGCGACATCGGGGCGTCGCCTTCCTTGATGATGCTGGCATTGGCGCGCAGGTTCTTGACGCGTATATCGTCGGTGGTCAGGCCGTCGCCATCGGCATTGATGGCCACGATCAGGTCGCCCGCCTTGTTGATCTCGGTCCGGCCAGCGAGGGCTAGAGGGCCGTAATTGCCGCTGATATTGTCGATGACCATGTCGCCATCGGCGCGTGTAAAGTCCGCTGTCACGTCAAGCGCTTCACCGGCAAAGTTTCCGGTCAGCCTGACAGGCCCGCTGATGCGATCACCGGCCAGCGTGACTGTCGCGGTTGTCGCCACGTCTTCCATATCGCGGGAGGCCACATGGAATCTGCCTGCACTGGATTTCAGATCGACGACAAGCGCATCGGATGGCCCGGCGAGACTGATTGTGCCTGCGCCAAGATCAAAGGCGTTGCTGCTGATGTCGAGCGGAGCGGTCTGGTCGAAAGTGAAGGCGAGTGCACTCTTGCCGCCAATCCGGTAGACGCCGTCGCCCTTCAATTGCAGGCCTGCGCTGGCAAGCGCTGCCTTGGCGATGCGTATGGCCTTGCCGTCTATCTTCAGGGACGCGTTGACCTTCGGTGAGGGTCCGATGAGCGGCTGCACGCTGTCTGGAAGCCCCGAGAAATTCTGGCCTGTGAGGCTGGTTTCGATGGACGGGCTGGCGAGTGGGCCATGCACGCGGAATGTGCCCGCTGCGCGCCCCCCAAATGAACCGGGCAGGCTGCGCAGTGCCTGGTCCAGTGTGCCGCGAATGTCGAGCGTGTGCGCCTGCGTCGCGATTGTGCCGGAAGCGGAGACCTTGCCTTCAGGCAGGGTCAATGCGGAGGGCGCCAGCGTCAGCACGCCCGTGTCTCTGGCATAGGCGCCGCTCGCCACGAGGTGGGGTTGCTTGCCGAGCAGGCCCGATACGGCGTCATTGCCCGCGAGGACACCTTCCCCGATGAGGTCTGCCTGGAAAGGAATCTTGTCCGGCTCGACGGAGACCGTGACCGGGCCGCTCAGCTGGCGGAAAGGCAGGTCGGCGCCGTCTAGCGCGACGAGGTTGGCCTCGCCGGTATAGGAGGGAACATCGCCCTCCATTTCCAGCGTGCCATCGAGTGAGAGGTTGGCATCAAGGCCGGCAAGGTCTGGCAGGCCCGTGAACTTGAGCGTGATCGCGGCCGGACCATTGAGCTTCTTCGTCTTGGTGTCTGCCTCGCCCTTGGCGGTGAGCAGGCCGGACGCCATGGATGCGGAGACATCAAAGGAGGCGATATTTTTCTTGATATCCGCGCCGAGCACGAAGCGGGCTTCGGAGCCTAATAGTGTCTGCACGGTCTCTGGGAGAGGGAGCGACATGGCATTGACGTCCGCATTGGCAGTGAGGCGGCCGTCCAGAATTTTTGCCGTCATTGCGGCGGCGTCTTCGTCGGCCACCTGGAACTGGACATAGCCGTCGCCCTCTTCAAGCGTGCCGTCCATGGAGGCGCTGAGGGATGCATCCTGCCCGTCTTTCAGGTGGAGCAGGGTGGCAAAGGTGCCGCCTGCGGGCGCTTTGCCTTCCGCGTCCAGCTTGAACTGGCCGGCCGCGTCGCGCCTTGCGTCGATCTTGAACCGGTCGCCCAATCCTTCGATGGGCGTGATGTCCAGTTTTGCGGTAAGAATGCTGTCCTTGCCGCGCGCGAAGGCGCCGGACACGCTGAAGGCCGCCGCAGGACCTGCGACGCCCTCCGCCAGTGCCAGCTTGCCGATATAGAGATCGTCCAGCTCGACGCTCCAGCCACCGCCGCCCGCGCTTTCGCTCGTGCCGGTCTGTGGGCGACGGCTGATGCTGATATCGCCTGCGCTGGCGAGATTGAGTTCCACCTTGCGGGAGAGCAGCGCGCGCGGAGACCATTTCAGGCGGACATCGTTTGCTTCCAGCCAGATGCCGTCACTGTCAGCGATTGTAAGATGGTTGAGGTGCATGCGATTGAGCGGATCACCGGTCAGCCCCTCCGCAGAGATTGTCCCGAGGCTGCCGATCTCGCGCCCGTCGATCTGTGACAGCACAAAGGCGCGCCCGCCATCGCTGTTGATCCACAGCCGGGCGCCAAGGATGAGGACCAGCAACAGAATCGCGATCCCGCCCGCGCCCGAACTCAGAGGGCGGCGGCGCATGAAGGCCCATGTGGCGCGCAGATACTTCATCAGAAGGACTGGCCGATGGAGATATAGAACTGGACCGGGCTTTCGCCGTCGCGATGATCGATCGGCGTGGCGATATCGACGCGGATCGGACCGAAGCCGGGATAGTATCGAAAGCCCAGACCCACCGCCGTGCGCAAGTCTCCGAACACTTCGTCTGTGCTGTCAGCGGCTGCGCCGGAGTCGACAAACAGGACATAGCCAATCTTCTCGCTGCGGCGGTAGCGCAGTTCGGCTGACACGTCGAACAGCGTACGCCCGCCGATGATCGCACCGGTCGAATCTTTTGGTGAGAGGCTCTGATAGTCAAAGCCGCGGACCGTGCCGCCGCCGCCAGCGAAGAAGAGGCGGTCGGCCGGAACGCCATTTGAGCCGAAGAAGGCGCCGAACTCGCTGCGCAAGGCGGCCACGAACGGACCGTCCGCGATTTTCTTGTAGGTCGATCCGGAGATGAGAAGGCGGGTATAGCCTGCATTCGCGTCGCCCACCGACATGCCGGGCTCAACGCCAAGGAAGGCCTTGTTGCCGGATTGCGGGTCGAGCGGCTGCTTGACGGTCGAATAGGTCGCCGCCAGCGGGAAGGAGAGGGTCACCAATTCGCGCGGATCCGACAGGTTGCGCAGGCGCAGCTCCTTCGTGCGGGTCGCATCGAGCGTGACGCCTGCCGACAGCGTGAAGTTCTTGTTGAAAGGCTGCGACAGGGCCGCGCCCACTTTCACGCCCTGAAGGTCATAGGCGTCGGTCTCTTCGGCGCGCACGCCGGTTTCGGCGGTGAATGTGCGACCATACCTTCCGATATTCGGGCGGGTATAGCTTGCGGTCAGGTCGCGGGCGAGGGTCGCCACTTCGCCTTGCAGACGGAACGTGTCGCCGGCACCCGTCACGTTGCGGCGTTCCCAGAACGCGTCCGCACCGACGCCGTCGGTGGTCGAGGCGGTGACGCCGGCACCGACGGACCGGCGCTTGGCTTCGGTGAGGGTCAGCTGGACCGGGTAGAGTCCGTTGGAGTCAGGTGTTTCGGATATGGCGACGCCGATGCCGTCGAACAGGCCGCTGCTGCGCAGGCGTGCGCGCAACTGGTCGATCTTGTCAGCGGCATAGACGTCACCCGGTGTCCAGGTGCGATAGAGCCGGATCGTGTCCATGTCGGACGCGCTGCCTTCGGTGAGCGTCATGTCGCCAAGGCGGACATAGGGGCCGGGCGCCAGCGCATAGGTGATCTCGACCGACTTTTCCTTGCGGGAGGCGAGCACATCAATGTTGCTGCTTTCAGCGAAGGCGTGGCCATTTTCCAGCAGCGTCCGGACCAGTCGGTCGTCGAGGCCCTCGATATCTGTCGTCCGGGCAGGCGAGCCGACCGGGACTGTCTTGAGCGCCTTGTCCAGTTTCGCCTGAAGCGGCTCGCTGACAGGCGACGCCATGGAGAGCTTGACGGAGGCGACTTCAAACCGTTCGTCGGCCTGCACGTCGAGGCGCGGCTTCTTCTCGAGTGTGTCGATCAGCTCGGGCGAGACTTCGGCGGCGAGATAGCCTTCCGACGCCAGGAACTCTTCCAGCGTACTGGCCGCATCGCCCGCCTGTCGGCGCGACTCCAGGATGCTCTTTGGCGGGGCTTCATCGGTTTCCAGAACGCTCCGTGTCTTGGCTTCCAGTCCGGGCGGCAGGCCGTCCAGTTCCACGGGCATCTGCTTGTCTGTGCCGCCGATCCCGTTCCCGCCACCGGGAAACCCGGCGCACGCCGTCACTGCGCTCAGCACACACAGGCCCGTTGCGGGGTGCATCAAGGCACTCCCGGCAACAGAGCTGAAACGGGCTAGCCGCTGAGACATCAAAGAATTTACCATTCGAATTGCAATGCGAGGATTGCGCCAGTTTTCCTAAATGAAGCCTGAACAGGCCTGTATAGTGACAACATACTGCGCAGGACGGCCGTTTACGCCCTGAACACTGCAAGAAAATGAAAAATATTCTTATAAATACATCGCCATTCAGGCGAGTTTCCACCGCGTTGCGCATCTTCAAAGGGGCATTTGCAAGCGCTCAAGGCGTCACCATATAATGGGCTTATCCAAAAGCTGCGGAGACTGAATGACCTATCTTATGGTGCTTGGCGGCCTTGTGCTCCTGTTTGTGGGTGGTGAAGCGCTGGTCCGGGGGTCTGTCAGCATTGCCCGGAAGCTGAATATTTCCGAACTTGTGATCGGTCTAACGCTGGTCGGTTTCGGCACCTCGGTGCCCGAACTGGTCACGAGCCTGCGCGCCATAGGGCAGGGCGCAGTCGGCATTGCCGTCGGGAACGTTGTCGGCTCGAACATCGCCAATATCCTGCTCGTGCTGGGTCTCGCCGCTGTCATCCGTCCGATCCTGACCAATCCCCGGGCGCTGAGCCGGGACGGGGCCGTCATGCTGGGGGTCACCGCCCTTCTATGTGCGTTGATATGGTTTGACCTTTTCACGCGGCTGGCCGGCTTCGGGTTGATTGGCCTGTTGCTGGCGTATCTCGCCTATTCGCTGGTGGCGGATCAGAAACGCGATACGCAGGCTGGCGCGATGCATGCCGCTGAAGGCGAAATCGTTCAGGCGCAATACGGCCTGTTTCTCGGGCTCGTGATCGCGGTTATCGGCCTGGTGGCTGTCATCATCGGCGCCCGGCTTCTGGTGGATGGCGGCGTTTCGATCGCCCGTGATTTCGGCATCAGCGAGACCATCATCGGCCTCACGATTGTCGCTGTGGGCACCAGCCTTCCGGAACTCGCCACAACGGCCGTCGCGGCCTATCGCGGCAAGTCCGACGTGGCGTTAGGCAACATCATCGGATCGAACATATTCAACGTGCTGGGCATTCTCGGCGTGACAGCCCTTGTCCAGCCTTTCAGCGTGCGCGGAAACACTGGCGCGGCGGAGATGGCTGATGGAGCGACGACCAGTCTCATTTCATCGCTGGATATCGGCGTGCTCCTGCTTTCAACTGTGCTGCTGATGCTCTTTGCGATCACCCGCAAGCGCATCGCCCGCTGGGAAGGTGCAGTTCTCCTGCTTGCCTATGCGCTCTATTTCGGGCTCTTGTTCGGCCTTGTCCCCGTTCCAGGAATTCTGACCAATGCCTGATAATCCGATCTATAGCGGCCTCGATCAGCTCGGCCAGCAAACGGCCGCCCCGCAAAGCCCGGAAGAGGCGCAGCTTGAGCGCGTGCCCAACCCGCATGCCGGCACGCTTTATCTTACGCGCTTTGTCGCGCCTGAATTCACCTCGCTTTGCCCGGTTACGGGCCAGCCTGACTTTGCCCATCTCGTGATCGACTATGCGCCGGGCGACTGGCTGGTGGAGTCCAAGAGCCTCAAGCTCTACCTCACCAGTTTCCGCAATCATGGCGCGTTCCACGAGGATTGCACCGTCTCGATCGGCAAGCGCATCTTCGACTTTACCGAGGCCAAATGGCTGCGCATCTCGGGCTATTGGTATCCGCGCGGCGGCATTCCAATCGACGTGTTCTGGCAATCTGGTGAAGTGCCAAAGGGCCTTTATGTGCCGGACACGGGCGTTGCGTCCTATCGCGGCCGAGGCTGATCAGGCGGGCGCCGTCCAGCGCGTGACCTTCTCGCTCATGTCCGCACGTGGGCGTTCCAGTGAGGCCATCGTAGCGGTGCCGAGATAGATATAGCCCGCAACACGTTCGCCTTCCTTGAGGCCGAGCACGGCATCAACCTGCTTGTCGAAGGCGAGCCACTCGGTCAGCCAGACACCGGCCCAGCCTGACGCATTCGCGGCCAGCAACAGGTTGTGGCACACCGCGCCTGCCGACAATTCCTGTTCCCATACGGGGGTCTTGTGGGTGTGGTCCGGCGACGAGATCACGGCCACCATGACCGGCGCGCGCAGGGGCAAACCCGCCGCATGAATCACATCCTGCGATTCTGCATCCGGCAAATTGCTGCCGTGGATTTTGGCGATGGCCTTGCCGAATTCAACACGGGCATCGCCCTCAAACACAATGAAGCGCCAGGGGTTGAGTTTGCGATGATCCGGCACGCGCGCGGCAATCGTGAGCAACTCGTCGAGGGCTTCCGGCGAGGGGCCGGGTTCGGTCAGGAATTGCTTGCCGGCAGACCGGCGCAAAGCCAGCAAGGCGCGCGCATCTGCGCTTGGACGGGTTGCCAGCATCGGTGTGCCAACGGGCGGGGCGGGGGGAAATCGATTTGCCATCCTCGCTACATAGAGGCCGCAGACGGCGCGTGAAAGGGCGCGGTTCCATGTTTCTGCTTGCCGGGGCAAGAGGGTCGAGCTAGATGGAGTGAACACTGTTCACTTTCTGAACGTGCCTTATGCTGATCGACTGACCCACGCCCCATGCCAACCGATTTGTCCCTCGACCCGACACCCGCGGAACGCCGCCGCCTGAAGGTGCGCGGCGCCATTATCGAGGCGGCCGAACGTGTCTTCGCGGTGGAAGGCGAGTCGGGACTGTCGATCCGTCGCCTCGCCGAGGAAATCGATTATTCGCCGTCTGCCATCTACAAGTATTTCGGCTCGAAGGATGAATTGATCGATGAGTTGAAGGAGGCGTTCTTTGAGCGGCTTCTGGCGCGTGTCGGCAAGGTATCCGGCGTGGACGCGCCCTTCGCCGTGCGCGGACGGGCCTGCGTCTCCACCTACATCGAGACGGCGATTGAACGCCCTTATCATTATGCGGCAGCCTTTTCCCATATTCAGGGCACGGAACTGCCCCCTCAGTCTCCCAAGGACTGGGAAGCCTTTACCCAGTCGAACAAGGGACAGGCCTTTGGGGTCCTCGTTTCCATGGTCGAGGAGGGGCAGGCGCTCGGTATTTTTGATCCCGCTCTCGACCCGTTCCTGTCGGCCACATCGGTCTGGGCGGCGTCGCACGGGGTCGCGCAATTGCTGACCCATCTGCCGCACTTCCCCGCGATCGCGCCGACGCATGCGCCTGTCTCGGCAAGCGAGTTCATTACCTTTCACGCCGATCTGGTCTTTCGGGGTTTGCAAAGCCCCGGCAATCGGCAGCAAACTGAGTCCATCTCCCTGGGAGAAAAACTATGACGCCTTCCGATCCGTATCAGGGCGATACCGCCCGCGAGAAGCGGCCAACCTTTCTGAAGGGGCTGGCCTTCCTCATCATCCTGATCCTGGTGGCAGGAGGGCTCGTCTTTGCCGCGCTTCAGTTGCGCAGCGCCGAAGGGCCGAAAGTGGCGACCGTGGCGCCGGAGCCGCTCGTTGTCTCGGTGCTGCCGGTGCGGCTCGCCAGCGAGTTCAAGATCGACGAATCCTATAGCGGCCTCGCCGAGGCGCGCCGCAAGAGCCAGCTCGGCTTTTCGACAGGCGGGCGGATCGAGGCGATCTCGGCCGATGTCGGTGACCGGGTCAAACAGGGCGCGACGCTGGCCCGGCTGGATACACGCAGCCTCGCGGCCCAGCTCGCATCCGCGCAGGCAAGTGTCGAAGAGGCACGCGCCTCGCACAATCTTGCCCTCAATACGGTCGAGCGCCAGAGAACACTGAAAGCCCAGGGGCATGTCTCGCAACAACGCGTCGACGAGGCCGAAGCGCAGGCCAGCACATCCATGGCGCGGATCGAAGCGGCCAAGGCGCAGGCGGATACGTTGCGCGTCCAGATCGACCTCGCCCGCATCACGGCGCCATTCGACGGTGTTGTCACGGCCCGCATGTCTGATGAGGGCGCCATCGCCGCGCCGGGCACGCCGATCCTTGAGCTGGTCGAGTCCGGTCATCTTGAAGCGAAGATCGGCCTGCCATCGGTTAGCGCCATCCGCCTGACGCCGGGCGACATCTACACCCTTGTTGCCGATACGGGGCCTGTGGATGCGAAGCTGCGCACTGTCACGGGTGTGATCGATGCAGACCGGCGGACCGTCGCGGCCATGTTCGACATCGAGAACCCCGGCGCTCTGCCGGCCGGCTCTGTTGTGCGACTGTCCATGGAGCGCGAGATTGACGAGCCGGGCTTCTGGGTTCCGGTGAAAGCGATGTCGACGGCGTCGCGCGGCCTGTGGACCGTGTTCGTGGCTGCACCTGTAGAAGGCGGTGGATGGCGCGCTGAGCCGCGGCCCGTCGAGATGGTCCATTCCGAAGGCGGACGCGGCTTTGTGCGCGGCCCGGTTCAGGAGGGCGACCGCGTGATTGTCGATGGCCTGCAACGCATCGCACCCGGCATGCCTGTGACGCCGCGCGATCCGGTGCTGGCCGACGCGCCGAACGGCGGCTGAGGGGCGGACCGGGCATGCGCACTGTATTCTTCAATCTCCCGCGTCTCACGATCCTGATCATGATGGTCATCATGGTCGGCGGTATCGGCGCGATGTTCTCGCTTGGGCGTCAGGAAGACCCGACCCTGATCGAACGCTATGGTTTTGTCCTTACGACCTTGCCGGGCACGGATGCCGAGCGGATGGAAGCGCTTGTGACCGAGCCCGTTGAAGCGGCCCTGATGGAGCTGCCTGAGGTGGACGAAGTCCATTCAGTGTCCCGTCCCGGCGTGTCGCAAGTCAGCATTCAGGTGCGGGACGACCTTTCAAGGTCGGAAGTGGATGATGCCTGGACACTGATCCGTCAGAAGGTGGATTCAGCGCGCGCCAAGTTTCCACCCGGCACCAATACGCCCGTTGTCCATCGCCAGTATGTTGGCGCGGCAACGCTCGTTGTGGGCTTTGTATGGGAAGGTGAGGGCGATCCGCCGCTCGCCGTTATGCGCCGCATGGCGCTCAACCTGGAAGACCGTTTCCAGCGTCTGCCCGGAACGGAGCTGACGGACCTGTTCGGCGTGCCGGCCGAGGAAGTCCGCGTTGTTGTCGATCCGGAAAAGCTCTCGGCTGCCGGGCTCTCGATGCGGCAGGCTGCGGCCTTGATCGGGGCCGCCGACAGCAAGACCCCCGCCGGGACATTGCGCTCCGATGGCGGCAATGTCGGTCTCGAAGTGGGCGGCGAATTCGATAATATCTCGCGCATCCGCAGCGTGCCGCTGATCCAGCGTCCGGACGGTTCTGCCGTGCGCGTCAGCGATGTTGCCGTGGTCCAGAAAGGGTTCGAAGACCCGCCTGTGCGCATGGCCTTCGAGAACAACAAACGGACCATGCTGGTCGGCGCTTACATCTCCGAAAACCAGCGTGTCGATAAATGGGCAAAAACCGCCCATGCGCTGGTCGACGATTTTGCCATGGATGCGCCGCCCGGATTGCGGATCGAGACCGTGTTCGACCAGAGCATCTATACGAATGAACGCCTGAACGGGCTCGCCAAGAACCTGCTCATGTCGGCGGGCATCGTGTTCCTCGTCCTGTTCTTCACGATGGGCTGGCGCTCGGCTCTGGTCGTCGGCGCGGCCATTCCGCTGACGGTGGCGCTCGTGCTGATCCTGTTCAAGGTATTCGGCAATCCGCTGCACCAGATGTCGGTCACCGGGCTCGTCATCTCGCTCGGCCTGCTCATCGACAACGCAATTGTGGTTGTTGACGATTTCGACCAGATGCGTGCGCGCGGTGCTTCGCGTCTCGGTGCCATCGACAAGTGTCTTCGCCACCTGTTTGCGCCACTGGCCGCCTCGACGCTGACCACGGCGCTCGCCTTCGCACCGATTGCCATGCTGCCCGGCGGGGCCGGCGAATTCATCGGCATGATCGGCCTGTCGGTCATCTACTCCATCACGGCGTCCTTCGTGATTTCCGTCACCGTCATTCCCGCCATGGCCGGCTGGTTTGACCGCACACGCGGCTGGGAGACGGGAGAGCCCAAGCGCCCGCGCCGCTGGTGGCGTGATGGCGTTTCGGTGGACTTCATCTCGGATGGCTATCGCGCGACCATCGAGGCGGTGCTGCGCGTCCCGCCGCTCGGCATCATTCTCGGCATCGCGCCGGCCGTCGTGGGCTTCTGGCTTGTCGGCCAGCTGCCTTCCCAATTCTTCCCGCAGACCGAGCGCGACCAGTTTCAGGTCAGCATGCAGCTGCCGCCTGAGGCGAGCCTCTCGGATACGATTGCCTCGACCCAACGCGCCACCGAACTGATCGAGGCCATGGATGGCGTCAAAGCAGTCACGTGGGTGCTCGGCGAGCCGTCGCCGCGCGTCTATTACAACGTCATCAACAATACCGAGGGCGTTCAGGGCTTCGCTGCCGGCTGGGTCCAGCTCGATGACAATCGCCGCACGCACCAGATCGTTGCCAAGGTGCAGAGCGAGATGCGTGATGCCTTCCCTGGCGCGCGTGTCCTGGCCCTGCCGTTCGAACAGGGCCCGCCCGCCGATGCGCCCATCGAGTTCACCATCCTGGGCGATGATTTCGATACGCTCGGCCGCTTGGGCGACGAGGCGCGCACAATCCTCGCCCAGACACCGGGCGTTACCTACACGGTGGCTTCGCTGGAGCTTGGCGCACCGACGGTCAGCCTGAAGGCCGATGAAGCAGCCACGGCGCTGGCGGGTGAACGGCTCACGCAGATTGCCTCCGACATGAATGCCGAACTTGAAGGCGTCCGCGCGGGGTCCGTTGTCGAGGGAACCGAAGAACTGCCTGTCATGGTGATTGCACCGGATGATCGCCGGGGGTCTCTATCGGACCTGCGCGCCATGACCATTGGCAATGGCACGCCCCTGTCGGCGCTCGGCACCATGTCGCTCGATCCGAAAACCGCTGTTGTCTCCCGGCAGGATGGCGAGCGGGTGAACCAGATCCTCGCCTTTCTTGATCCTTACACACTTCCAGCTCCCGTCTTCGCTGACTTTCAGGACCGTCTGGCGGCCAGCGACTTCCACCTGCCGCAGGGCTACAGGATCAGCATCGGGGGCGAAGCGGAGAATTCCGGGGAAGCTATCGGCAACCTTGCCGGCGTCGGCATTCCGCTGGTGCTTGTCATGGCTGGCGCCATCATGCTCGTTTTCAACTCGTTCCGCATGATGCTGCTGATCCTGACGACTGGCTTCCTGTCGCTCGGGCTCGCCTTCTTCGGTGTCTGGCTGTTCAACCTGCCCTTCGGTTTCAACGCCATCATTGGCGGCCTCGGACTGCTTGGCATCGCCATCAACAGTTCAATCGTCGTCCTGTCGCTATTGCGGGCCAGTCCTGAAGCCATGGCCGATGATGTCATCGCCCAGCGCGAGATCGTCGTTGATGCCACGCGCCACATCGTGGCCACCACGCTCACCACGATGGGCGGCTTCGTGCCGATCCTGCTGACAGGGGATTCCTTCTGGATGCCGCTGGCAGCGGGCATCTCCGGCGGCGTGGCCGGATCGGCCCTGCTGGCACTGTATTTCACGCCCGCCGTGTTCCGGATCATGACGCTGAAGCCCGTTCGCCGGGCGTTCGGCTGGCGACCGGCGCCCGCCGAGTGAGTCAAATATGAACGCGAGGCAACTTGATACGGGCGCCCAGTTCGCCCATGTGCTTACAAAGCCCACTTCTGACGGAGGCCGGAATGGTCGAAAATCCTGATATCGGTTCGCCGCCACCCGCCTGGCGCCGCCTGCGTTTTGAAGCTGCAGCAGCCGCTGCAGAAGAGCCAACGCTGGCGAGCTATATCAACGCTGCGATCCTGTCCCACAACAGCCTCTGCCAGGCCCTGTCCTACCATCTGGCTGAAAAGCTGGGCGGTCCGGTCATGGGCACGCTCCAGGTGCGCCATATCCTGTCGACGGCCTATGATTCCGATCCGTCGCTGCTCACGTCCGCCGAAGCCGACATGCAGGCTGTGCTTGAGCGCGACCCGGCTTGCCGGGGCATGCTGCAGCCCTTCCTGTTCTTCAAGGGCTTCATGGCGCTGCAGACGCACCGCGTGGCCCATGTCCTTTGGCGTCAGGGCCGCGAGTCGCTGGCCTTCCATTTCCAGGGCCTTGCCTCCGAACTCTTTGGCGTGGATATCCATCCCGCTGCCCGCATCGGCAACGGCGTCATGCTCGACCATGCGACCGGCATAACCATCGGTGAAACCGCGATTGTCGGGGATGGCTGTTCGCTGCTCCATGGCGTTACGCTTGGCGGCACAGGCAAGGAAGTCGGCGACCGGCACCCCAAGATCGGGCGCGGCGTGCTGCTCTCGGTGGGCGCCAAGGTGCTCGGCAACATCACGGTGGGCGACGAAGCCAAGGTCGCCGCTGGCAGCGTGGTCCTCAAGGACGTGCCGGCCCATTGCACCGTGGCGGGCGTGCCGGCCAAAATCGTCGGCGAGCCGCTCTGTTGCCAGCCCGCGCAGACCATGGACCAGAACATTCCGGACGAAATGGCCAAATAGTCCGGCCCCTGTTCCCACACTTGTTTACAGGCGCGCCGGTTGCGCCGGAAAAGAAAAAGACTAGGTTGCGCCGCTGAATTGCGAAGGAGTTGCGTCATGGAACGTGAAGAAACACTGCGTCTCGAGGCGTATCTGAAAGAGAAACTGCACCCGGGCCTGCGCCTGCTGGCCCGCGACAAGACCGATGATTCCGTCGAGGTCTATCTCGGCGCCGAGTTCATCGCGCTGGTCTACAAGGATGTCGACGAAGGCGAGACATCCTACCAGTTCCAGATGACGGTGCTGCAGGAAGATCTGCAGGGCGCCTGAGACCCTGCCGGATCCTAGAACAGAGAGCCCTGGTCCTTGGCCGGGGCTTTCTTCGTTTTGGGCGCAGGTGCTGCAGGCGGGGAGGGCGGCGGTCCGTCCAGAGGCGCGGCAGACACGTCGCCATCGGCAAAGCTTACCTTGAAGGTGGGCACGCTTGCGGCAACATCTGCCGAGCGGATCAGCTTGCCGTCTTCGCCGCGCACGATGGCGAAGCCGCGGCTCAGCGTGGCGTGATAGGACAGCGTTTCGAGCATTTTTCCCTGCGATTCCAGCGATACGCGCCGCCGATCCATCAGGCGCATCAGGGCAGGGCGGGCCCGGACGGCGGTCTCCCGCAGGCTCTGGCGTGCCCGCCGAATGTCCGCTCTGAGTCCACTCGGGCTCACTTGTGCGGCCGCAAGCCGGGCCCGGCTGCGCTCGATCAGCGTCCGGGTCGCGCGGGGCAGGCTGGCCGCTGCATAGTCCAGCCGCTGGCGTTTGGACTGCAAAAGCGTTTCGGGACGCGGCAGCCGCGCCGCCCGCAGCGCATCACGGGCGCGTCCGGTTCGCCGGGCCAGTGCACGTTTCAGGCGTGCCGCATGTTCGTCGATGTTCAGGAGCAGGTCATTGCGCACAGGCACGGCGATCTCGGCTGCACCCGTTGGTGTTGGCGCCCGCGCATCCGACACATAGTCGATCAGCGTCGTATCCGTTTCGTGGCCCACAGCCGAGATGAGCGGGATTTCGCTTTCAAACGCCGCCCGCACAACGATTTCCTCGTTGAAGGGCCAGAGATCCTCAATTGAGCCGCCGCCGCGCGCGACGATCAGCACATCAGGGCGATCTGCGCCGGTCATTGCATTGAAGCCCCGAATGCCCGCCGTCACCTGCGCCGCCGCTGCATCGCCTTGCACCAGCGCGGGCCAAACGATGATGCGCACCGGGAAACGGTCGCGGATACGGTGCAGGATATCGCGGATCACGGCGCCGGTCGGGCTGGTGATCACGCCAATTGTCTGCGGCAGGTAGGGCAGGCGCTTCTTGTGGGCCGCATCGAACAGGCCTTCGGCGGCGAGCTTCTTCTTGCGCTCTTCCAGCAGCGCCATCAACGCGCCGGCGCCCGCCGGCCGCATGGAACTCGCCAGCAACTGGTAGTTCGAGCGACCTTCATAGATCGACAGGCGCCCCGTCGCGATCACTTCAAGGCCTTCTTCCGGCCGGAAGGGCAGCTTGTCGACCTGCCCCTTCCACATGATCGTATTGAGAACGGCCTTGTCGTCCTTGATGTCGGCATACATGTGGCCGGACCGGGCAATCGTCACCCGTCCCAGCTCCCCGCGCACGACGACATGGTCGAAATTGGACTCGATTGTCCGCTTCAGGCTCGCGGCGAGCTCTGAAACGGAAACGGCGTGGTCATTGGAGACTGGCGAGTCGGACATCCAGCCTTTATAGCGGCTGGGAAGCAGCAGGCGAGGGGCCAAATCCCATGAACATTCTCCTCATCGGTTCCGGCGGTCGCGAACACGCGCTGGCCTGGAAGATCGACCAGTCGCCACTGGTGGATGTCGTGCATTCGACGCCGGGCAATCCGGGCATGGATGTCATCGGTCCGTGCTTCGACGTGGCTGCCGACGATATCGACAATCTCGTGAAGCTCACACTGCAGGTCGAACCTGACCTTGTCGTCATCGGCCCGGAAGCCCCGCTGGCCCTCGGCCTCGCAGATGTCCTGCGCGCACGCGGCTTTGACGTGTTCGGCCCCAGCAAGCAAGCCGCGCAGTTGGAAGCCTCCAAGGCCTTCTCCAAGGGCCGGATGAAAGCCTATGGCGTGCCCACGGCGGCCTATGGCGAGTTTACCTCGCCCGAACTGGCCAAGGCCTTCCTGCGCACGATGGAAGCGCCTTACGTGCTGAAGGCCGATGGCCTCGCGGCAGGCAAGGGCGTTGTCATTGCCGAGACGCTGGAACAGGCCGACACCGAAGTCGACGAGATGCTCTCCGGCAAGCATGGCGACGCCTCCGCAACGCTCGTCATCGAGGAATTCATGCATGGCGAGGAAGCCAGCATCTTCGTCATCACGGATGGCGAAGGCGCCGTCTACCTGCCTGCCGCGCAGGACCACAAGCGCGTCGGCGACGGCGACACGGGCCCGAACACGGGCGGCATGGGCGCCTATGCGCCCGCGCCCGTCGTTACGCCCGCCATCATGGACCGCATCAAGGCCGAGATCGTCCAGCCCATGCTGAAGGGCATGGCGGCTGATGGTATGCCCTATCAGGGCGTGCTCTATGTCGGCGTCATGGTGATGGAAGACGGCCCCAAGGTCGTCGAGTTCAACGCCCGCTTTGGTGACCCGGAATGCCAGGCCCTGATGAAAGGCCTCGCGGGCGACATCGTGCCCGCCATCCTCGCCTCCGCCACGAACGGCCTGGCAGGCAATGAAGAGGCCTTCGAATCGCTTCTTGAGCTTGAGCGTTTCGAGCCCACGGCCACCGTCGTCCTGGCCAACAAGGGCTATCCGGGCAGCTATTCCAAGGGCTCCGTCATCAACGGCCTGACAGACGCGAACAACCTGCCCGGCGTCACCGTCTTCCAGGCGGGCACAGACCGCGATTCCGAGAACGCCATCGTCGCCGTCGGCGGGCGTGTGCTGAACGTCACCGCGTCAGGCGATACGCTGAAGGAAGCCATCGACCGCGCCTATGCGGGCGTCGACCGCATCGACTGGCCCGAAGGCTTCTGCCGCCGCGACATCGGCTGGCGCGCGCTCTAGAAATTCCGTTGCGGGCGCCGCAAGGACGCTGCGCTGATCGCATGGCCAAGTGCGGGGAAGACAAGGGATTTCAGGCAGGCGGTACCGCGTTCAGACCGGAGGCATAAGAGCCTTCAGAAGCGTTGCCCGACAGGCCTCAGGATCCGCGGCAGGGGCAAGCGCGAGCCGGACCATGTGGTCTTCAGCAATTTCCGTACGCAGGCAATCGGGCAGGACGAGGCTTTCCGCCACCAGCAATTCGCCTTTGCGGATATGCGCTGCGAGGTCTTCCTTGAAGCGTGGGCCGATGGCATCGGCGAGCGCTTCTTCAATGGCCGCGTCAGTCAGCTGCGGTGTTTCTCCCGTCTCGCGCAGCGCATCGGCCCGGTTGATAAGAGCGGCAATCGCGTCCGCAAGGGGGCGGCCATTCCTGAGGGCTGTCGTGTCCCAGCTGAGCGCAAGTAGGGCGCCGCGCTGGTACGGTAGTCGCTCGGTTTCCCGACTGTCCCAGACATGGTCGATGAGATCGGGAGAGGGCATCGTGTTGACGGGCGAGACCTGATAGGCGGCCCAGAGGCCGTTCAGGTTGTCCAGAAAGCCATCCAGCGGGATGAGCCCTGCGTCGAGCAAGATGAGCTGGGAATAGTATTCGGTGAACCCTTCGGTAAACCACATGCGGGCCGGATCTGTCGCTTCATCTGTGACGCCCATGCGGCGGGTGATCCATTCGTGAAGAATTTCATGAACGATGGTGTGCGTCAGCTCCGTTGCTTCGGCATTCCGCGTGGCGAGAATGAAGAAGGACTCCGTGAAGCCTGTTCCGATGACGGATGAGCTTTGGGGCAGATCCGGCAGCGGCGTGACTGCAACGAAATACTGGCTGAACGGAACGTCGCCGAAAGCCTTGCTGGCGTCCCGGATGACAAAGGACGTTGTTGCTGCGATCTCCGGTTCGGACAGCGCCCAGCCGCCAAGTGTTGCGACACGTACGCCGGTCGAAGGCGTGTCGGCAAAGGAATAGGCGCCGAGCGCGTAAATGCTGTCCTGAGCGGTGGAAAGGGGGATTGGCGCCGATGTTCCGTCGGGGGATGGCTGGCTGAAGGCGGCCCCTGTGGGAATGCGGTCGAAGGAAACGCTCACGTCAGGGTCGCGCCCCTCCACCGAGGGCAGGAAAGTGTGTCCAATCAGCGAGGCATAGACTGGCTGCAGAACGGGCCGCATGCCCGGCATTCGCTGGACGCCCCATTGCGGCAGGCCGTCATAGTCCTGTGCGACCGTCCAGCTGAGGCGGATGCGCTGGCCAGGCGCATGGGTGACGGTAACGGAGGGGCCATTGGTGGCGACGGGTAGCGCCGCGCCGGTTGCAGCGTCCGCCGCGCTGCGCCCGGAGATGAGGGCACCGAGATTGTCGTCTGGACCCCAGCGCTCCGGGAAGTCGAATATGGTTTCACCATCGGTGTCGCCGTCGAGCGTGAAGGTGATCATGACGCGTGAGAGGTCGTCCGCCTTTTCCGGCGCGAATAGCAGTGTATCGACGGGATCAGCTTTCGCGGAGGTCGCTGCGGTGGTCGCGCAAGCGCTGAGGGCGATCAGGACGGCGGCAAGCAGGCCAGGCTTCATCATGAGGCTCCGCATAACAGGGACACGCTGTCAGATTACGAAGGCGGGCCAGTCAGGCAACCCATATTCAACTATTCGGGGTTATTTTCCGACGAAAAGCAGCGTTCCCTCCGGCACCTCGGCGAGGAAGGTTGTCAGGTCTGCCCTGGAGAACACGATGCAGCCGTTCGACCGGCCGAGCTTGCCGTGCTGGGCCAGGAAGTCCGGTTCTGCATAGTCGGCCGCGTGGACCACGATGGCGCGGTCCCGGGACGCACTGTTGGTCGCATCCAGGCCATCAAGCCGAAGACTTTGGCCATGCTTGCCGACATATTCCTCGGCCGTGACGAACGCGCCTTGCGGACTGGCGCTCGAGCCGGATTCATTCGAAAAACTGTCGAGATAGCCGTCATGATCGGCGTCGGAGCCCTTGCCATGTGCGGCCCGGAAAGCCGTCACATCACCCGTCTGCAGGTTCACGACATAGAGCCTGGGCTCGCGTGAATGCAGCGAATAGTCAACGATCACAAGGCGGCCGGTCTCGCGTATGTCCGCCTTGTGGGCTTCCTGCGCGGCGAGGGCCTGTCCCAGCAAGTCGGGCCGTATCCGACCCTGCGGGTCCAGCGTCACGGCCTGCGCACCGAGCGCGGTGAAAGCGAAGAAGGCGAGGGCACTAAGGGAACGTATCATGGGGGAGACTTTCCCCGGCAAATACGGCGACCTTACGGCAGGTCTTGGCACCGCGTATGGGCCCGTTATGGTGTCCCAGAGGAAACTTCAGAAACGAGAGTACCCAATGGCAGAGACAGAAACGGCACAGGACCTGTATTCAGGGACCAAACCGGTCGTGGAATCCCACAAGTTCGATGAGTCGAAACTCGCAGCCTGGATGGAAGCCAATGTCGAGGGCTATGAAGGCCCGCTCGTGGTGCGCCAGTTCAAGGGCGGCCAGTCCAACCCGACCTATCAGCTGATCACCCCGAAGAAGAAATACGTGATGCGCCGCAAGCCGCCGGGCAACCTCCTGCCCAGCGCGCATGCCGTCGACCGTGAATTCCGCGTCATCAATGCGCTCTATCCCCTCGGCTACCCCGTCGCGCGGCCCTATGGCCTGTGCATGGACGAAAGCGTCGTCGGCACGATTTTCTATGTCATGGACAATGTCGAAGGCCGCATCCTCTGGGATGGCACGCTGCCCGAATACGAACCGGCGATGCGCCGCAAGATCTATGAAGCCAAGGTGAAAACCTTCGCCGACCTCCATAATGTCGACTGGCGCAAGGCCGGCCTCGAAGGCTTCGGCAAGGAAGGCGACTATGTTGCCCGCCAGGTCCACCGCTGGACCAAGCAGTACAAGGCCTCCGAAACGATGCACATCCCGGAGATGGAACAGCTGATCGAATGGCTGCCTAAAAACATCCCGGCTGGCGACAAGACCACGATCGTTCATGGCGACTACCGCCTCGACAACATGGTGCTCCACCCGACCGAGCCGAAAGTCATTGCCGTGCTCGACTGGGAACTGTCGACCCTCGGCGATCCGCTGGCCGACTTCTCCTACCACCTGATGAACTGGGTCATGCCGGCAGGCGACACGACCCGCGGCGCCATTTCTGCCATCCCGGACCTCAAGGCCTGGGGCATCCCGACAATGGAAGAATATGTGGCCATGTATTGCGAGCACACAGGCCGTGACGGCCTGCCGGAGCTCGACTATTACTTCGCGTACAATGCCTTCCGCCTCGCAGGCATCCTGCAGGGCATCATCGGCCGCGTGCGCGATGGCACGGCGAACAGCGCCAATGCGGAATCCAATGCCGCACGCGTCGTTCCGCTCGCGCAGTTCGCCGCGAGCTATGCCCGCAAGGCCGGCATGGAGGGCTGAGGCCCTCCCGCCGAAATTTGGAAAGGGCATAGGCCATGGGACTTGGGCGGCGTCTCGCCATCGGCGTGGCAGCACTGGGCGTCGCCGGTCTCGCCGGCTGGTTCTTCATCGGGCCTGACTGGCGCGCGCTGATTGCGCACCAGCCCTATGGCCGCGATGTCCTCTTCTGGGATCTCGACCAGCGCGATGCGGGCTTCCGCATGCTCGACCAGATCCCCTTCGTCATCGACTCGCATGAGATTGCAGCCGGTGACACGGTCCATCCCTTGCCGGAGGGCGAGCCTCTCGCGCTCGACATGGACATGGATGCCTACCTTGCGTCCAACCGTACTGCAGGTCTTGTCGTCCTGCAGGATGGCAAAGTACGGCTTGAACGCTATGCGCTGGGCTTCCGGGATGATGGCCGCTGGACCAGTTTCTCCGTCGCCAAGTCGCTGACCTCCACGCTCGTGGGCGCGGCCATTCGCGATGGTGCCATCAAGAGCCTCAATGATCCGGTGTCGGACTATATCGACGAGCTGACCGGCTCGGCCTACGCCGACGTGACCGTCGAGCAATTGCTGACCATGACATCCGGCATCGCCTGGAACGAGGATTATGACGATCCGGATTCCGACGTCGCCCAGTTCGACAAACAGCCCGTCGAGACCGGCAAGAGCGCCACGGCGACCTATATGGCGACCCTGCCGCGTGCCCACCCGCCGGGCGAAGTCTGGAACTATTCCACCGGCGAGACCAACCTCATCGGCATCCTCGTCATGCGCGCCACGGGCAAGCCGCTGGCCGAGTACCTGTCGGAAAAGGTCTGGCGGCCCTATGGCATGCAGCAGGATGCGTCCTGGCTGCTCGGCAATGATGGCTACGAGATCAGCGGTTGCTGCATTCAGGCCGCCGTGCGTGACTATGCCCGTTTCGGCCAGTTCATCCTCGAAGGCGGCGAGGCCGATGGCCAGTCGGTCCTGCCGGATGGCTGGCTCGAAAAGGCCACGCAGAAACAGGTCTCCTATGGCGCCCCCGGCGAAGGCTATGGCTATCAGTGGTGGACCTGGGATGACGGCTCCTTCCAGGCCGACGGCATTTTCGGCCAAGGCATCTTCATTGATCCCGCGCGCCGCCTTGTGATCGCATCCAATAGCAGCTGGACTTCGGCCCTTGGCGACAAGGACGGCGAGTTCGAGGCCCGCAAGGCCTTCTACAAGGCTGTGCAGAAAGCCGTCGACGCGACCACGCAATAACCCTGCAGTCCCTCGCAACGGGGTGACGCCGGAACATCAGGGTGGCACAGTTCGCCCAAACGAAGGGAGATGACATGACCGACATTCTCAAAGGCCCGCTCCGCGCCCCCGCACAGATGCTGCAGGAGCAATCCTATGGCGGCCACAAGTCGCTGCACGATGATGCCGAAGCCGAACGCCTCGGAATCAAGGCGGGCCCCATCGAAGGCCCCACGCACTTCCAGCAATTCGTGCCCATGCTCTACGAAATCTGGGGCAAGGCCTGGTTCGAGCGCGGCTGCCTCTCAGTCCACTTTCTCAACATGGTGTTCGAGGGCGAGAAGGTCCGCGCCTTCGTCGAGCGCCCGGCCGAGGGTGCCACCCGCGCCAAGTGCTGGGCCGAGAAGGAAGATGGCACGCCCGTTCTGGAGGCCAGCGCCACGCTGGGCCCCGACCATGGCACCACGCTGCTTGAAGAGCGCATGGCCAAGCTGCGCCCTGCCGATGATCTGGTCATCCTCGAAGACATGAAGGTCGGCATGAAGGCGCCGAAGGACGAGCCGGTCCGCATGGGCCCCGACCAGCACATGGGCAATCTCTACCCCTTCAGCCTCGCGCAGAAGCTGGCCGTCATCACCGAGCCCAGCGACTGGTACAGCGACGCCGATGCCTCGCCCTGGGGGCGTCCGGTCATCCCGCTCGAAATGGTCAGCGTGCTCGCGAACTATACCGGCGGTATGGCCAACTGGCCTGTGAAGCACCCGTCCATCGGCCTCTTCGCAGACCTTCAAATGCGCATGATCGACGGTCCGCTCTTTGTCGATGAAGACTATATCCTGCGCCGTGAAGTGGTCGCACTCGGCGCCAGCCGCCGCGCCGAGAACTACTGGATCCGCACGCGTATCTTCGATTCCACCGGCACGAAACAGGTCGCCGAGACGCTGCTCAATCACGGTGTCCTGAAGGCGAGCTATCCACATTATCCAGCTGACAAACTGCCGGCATAAGCGCCCCAAACCCAAGGAATACTGCCCATGAAAGGCCTTCTGTATCGCGGCGCCCGTGACATTGAATATGCCGATGCCCCGCCGCCCCAGCCCGAAGATATCCGCAGCGCGATCGTCAAGATCACAGCCTGCGGCATCTGCGGCTCCGACCTGCACATCTATCAGGGCCATGGATTCTCGGAGACGAACGATTATTGCGTCGGCCACGAAGCCGTCGGCGAAGTCATCGAAACAGGCAGTGCCGTCACCCGCTTCAGGGCAGGCGACAAAGTGATGATCTCGGCCGCCGTCGGCTGCGGCGCATGTCCCGCCTGCATGGCCGGCAACATGAACCGCTGCGAGACAAACAATATCCGCTGCTACGGCCTCGGCCACAAGCTGCAGGGCGTGCAGGCGGAATACACGATGGTCCCTGTCGCCGATTTCGGCCTCGCCAAAATCCCGGAAGGCATCAGCGAGGACCAGGCTGTCCTGCTGACAGACAACCTGCCCACCGCCTGGTTCGGCCTCAAGAATGCCGACATCAAGCCCGGCAGCACGGTCGCCATTGTCGGCTGCGGCCCGATCGGCCTGATGGCTGTCGAGGGCGCCTTCCTCATGGGGGCTGCCCGCGTCTTCGCGGTCGACCTCGTGGCGGAACGGCGCAAGGAAGCGGAAGCGCTGGGCGCCGTCGCCTTCGATGCATCCGATGCCCGCGACCGCATCACCGAGCTGACCTCTGGCCGCATGTGCGACAGTGTTGTGGAATGCGTCGGCGCTGACGCGGCAATACACCTTGCCACGAAGCTCGCGCGCAATGCCGGCACCGTGTCCTGTATTGGCGTGAACCAGTCGATGGACTTCAAGTTCCCGATGGCGCTGGCCTTCATCAAGGGCCTGACGTTCCGAACGGGCACCTGCTCGGTCCCGATGCATTGGCCGGAACTCGTTCCCCTTGTTCAGGCGGGAAAGCTGCGCCCGGAACGCACCATCAGCCACCACATGCCGCTGTCCGAAGGGGCAGAGGCCTACCGCATGTTCGACGCGCGCGAAAACGGCGCCATGAAAATGATTCTGACCCCATGAGAAGGTTTGCACAGATGAAACCCATGACACTGAAATCGCTTGCCCTGTCTGCCGCATGTCTGGGCGCTATCGGCGCTGCGAGTGCGCAGGATGCCATCGTGCATGCAGGCCATCTGCTCGCCGTGCCAGGCGAAGGCTATCTCACCGAGCAGACCATTCTCATCAAGGATGGCCGCATCACGTCGGTCAAACCGGGCTACAAGGTGGAAGTCCGTGGCATTCCCGTCATCGACTTGAAAAACGCCTATGTTGTCCCCGGCCTGATCGACAGCCACGTTCACATCACCAGCGAAAACGGTCCCGGCGAGCGCCTGAAGGCTTTTACCGATTCATCCGTCGACACCGCCTTCGATGGCGCGGCCTTCGCCAAGAAGACCCTCGAGGCAGGTTTCACCACTGTGCAGGACGTCGGCGGCGAGAATGATGCCGTCTTCGGCCTGCGCGACGCGATCGCACGTGGAGCGGTGGCGGGTCCAAGGATGCGGGCCGCCGGGCGACCCATCTCGATCACTGGCGGTCATGGCGACATCAATGGCTACTCCTCTCCGGTCCTGAAGCTCTTCACCGGCACCAATATCTGCAACGGCGCGGATGACTGCCGCCGCGCAGTGCGCCAGCAGGTCAAGGAAGGCGCTGATGTCATCAAGATCACTGCAACAGGTGGCGTCCTGTCAAACACGGCCGCGGGCCTGGAGCAGCAGTTCACAAATGACGAGCTGGTTGCCATCGTCGAAGCCGCTCACTCAATGGGCCGTCAGGTCACCGCGCACGCGCATGGCAAGGCCGGTATCGAAGCAGCCCTTCGGGCGGGCATCGATTCCATCGAACACGGCACCTATCTCGACGACGAATCCATCGCCCTTTTCAAGGAACACAATGCTACGCTCGTGCCGACCGTGATTGCGGGCGTAACGGTCACCGGCTGGACCAATGAGCCATGGCTGCCCGAAGCCTCGCGCAAGAAAGCCGCCATTATTGGTCCGCTCATGCTCGACATGCTGCGCCGCGCCCATGCAGGCGGCGTGAACGTCGCCTTCGGCACGGATACCGGCGTCTCGCAGCACGGCCTGAACGCCAAGGAATTCGCCCTGATGGTAGAGGCTGGCTTCACGCCGGAAGAAGCCATCCGGGCCGCCACCGTCTCTGCTGCGAAACATCTGGAAATGGACGCAGACATCGGCACGATCGAAACCGGCAAATATGCCGATATCGTCGCCATGACCGCTGACCCCCTGAAAAAGGTCACGGAACTGGAATCAGTCGATTTTGTCATGCAGGGCGGCAAGGTCTACAAGGCTCTGGAATAGCTGTATCTGCCGCAGTTTGGCCCGGAACCTGCAAGACCTTCGCCTAACCCGCGAAGCATTTTGACATTGCGGGACAAAGGTCAGAATGTTGGGCATGCAAAAATTCCGTACCAGAATCCCTCACGCCTCCGGCAGGAAAGGGCACGTCATGGTTAAGATGGATCAATTCCTGCGGGCGGGGGTCGCCTCGACGGCCCTGCTGGGGCTGGTCGCCTGTGGTGGCGACAAGACGGCTGAAGTCGCGCAAACGCCTGCCGCTGACGGCCTGGAATGCGTCACAATCCCTGAAGGCCTGTACGTTTTCGAGAATGGCAAATTCTCCTCCACCGTCTCGCCGCAACAGCCGCAGGCGCCCGAACAGGTGACGCGCGCATCTGCTGGCTGGGTGGGCGACGTTGAGAACGCCTTCAGCGCGGCTGGTTACACATGGCTGGGTTTTGTCGCTCGCGAAAATATCGGCGTGGTAACGGGTGTCGCGCCGGATGAAGATACAAAGCGCCGCGCGCTCGAAGCCGCGACGACCGCCATCATGGCCGACCCTACGGGCGGAACCGAAATCAATCTTGTCGTCGACGGTATCAGCGTTGCTGAAGGCGAGCCCGGCCCGGGCGTCAGTGTTGCGGCCCTTGCGCGCGGCGGTATCTCGCAGGATGCCTGCCAGCAGGCCCTGAACGAGACCATGGAAGGCCAGAAGATCCAGTTCCCCACCAACCGGGGTGACATCTCGCCGGTCAGCATGGGCCTGCTCGACGCCGTGGCCGGTATCTCGATGCTGTGTGACGACTTCAATGTCGAAATCGGCTCGCACACGGATTCGCGTGGGTCCGACGAGTATAACCTTGTCCTCTCGCAGAAGCGCGCGGACGCGGTGAAGCACTATCTCGAGGAAAAGGGCGTCTCGACCGAGCAGCTCACATCGGTCGGCTATGGCGAAAGCGTACCGCTCGACACAGCTGACAATGCCGAGGCCTGGGGCCGCAACTCGCGCACCGAATTCAAGATCTTACGCCGGCCTTGAACGGCCTCAAAAACCGAGGATGAGGCCGGTCTTCGGGCTCACCTTGCCGTTCACCGTGTCATGCCAGGCCTTATCGATAGCTTCCATCCCGGTGCCATGCTGCGGTGTCACGAAGGCCGACGACGCACGGTAAAACGACATCAGCGCCGATCCCAGTTTCTGGTTCAGTACGTCTGGCCCCAGCACCTTGGCGCGTTCGGCCGCATAGGTCGGCACGAAGAAGAATTCCGGTTGCGGGTCCGGCAGCTTGATCGGGGCGCGATTGCCCTCCCAGTCTGTCACGCCGATCACGAGGCTGCGCACCAGCCGGTCACGCAGCGCATTGTGCACATCGGCGGTCAGGGCAGGGCGCCCAAGGAAATCCACGAACGCCGTCAGGCCGCGCGCATGCATCGTATCGACCTGGTCATAAGTCTGGGTCCGCGCGTAGAGGCCGGTGCTCTCGACAAAGTCCACATTGCTGGGCGATGTCAGCGCCACGGCATCGACGCCCCCGCGCAGTTTCAGACAGTGTGCCAGCGCCAGAGCGGTCTTCGATGATGCGCTCGAAATCACAACCGTTTCGGGCACGGCATCGCCTGTTTCCATCAGGCAATCGTCGATCATCCAGCCTGTCGTGAACAGGGGCCGGAACAGCATCTGCTGCGCCTCGAACGCGGCATCATAGGTCGGGTCTGCGGCTGTCAGGATGTAAGTATTGTAGATCGGCGCGAGGCCCTGGCGGTGCGCCGCGCCGTCCATGAAGCTTTCCTTGCCCACACGCACGGGCTGCACGTCGAACGTGTCCGAGATCGGCAGATAGCCATAGACGCGTGCGCCGACTTCCACGCCGGGCGTCGTCGACTCGATCACCGTCGCAAAGCCCCAGACCGGCACGCGGCCATAGGCCGGGTCGGCTGCCGGGAAGAAGTTCCAGTACTGCATCGCCTCGCCAAAGCTGGCATAGGTCACGTTATTGGCGGTCAGCGCGAAGGCTTCGACGCGCAGCCGCGCCATGCCTTCGCCGAGCTCCGCCACCGCGCCCTCGGTCCATTGGCAATCGCGCAGGTCATTGCGCCTGATCAGGTAATCCATATTCCGCGTCCCCTTAGTCCTTGCGCATGAAGGCGCCGATTCGCGCCTGCATGTCAGGCCCGACGCCCTCGTTCTTGAGAACTTCCCATTGTAGCCCGGAATCCATGTCACGGGAATCCGTCGCTTCAAGCAGCCGTTTGTTGGCGGCGTGGGAGAAGGGCGAATTCGCGAGAATCTTCTTCGCCATGGCATCAATGGAGGCATCGAACTCTGCGTCGGGCACGACCTGCTCGGCGAGGCCAATGCGCAGCGCTTCGGCGGCGCCGAACATCTCGGCGGTGAACATCAGCCGCTTCGCCGTGGCAATGCCCACACGCCGCGGCAGGCGCTGGCTCATGCCCCAGATCGGCGTCAGCGCCCATTTGGCATGCGTGTCGCCAAACTTCGCGCTCTCGGCGGCGATGATGAAATCGGCGGCCAGCGCCACTTCCAGCGCGCCCGTATAGCAATGCCCGTGCACCGCCGCGATCACCGGCTTCGGCAGTGTCTCCAGCATGCGCAGCGTCTCGGAATGCCAGCCGGGGGAAGGTACTTTCTCGCCCTCGGCAATGTCACCCAGATCATGCCCGGCCGAGAAACACCGCCCCGCACCGCGCAGCACGACACAGCCTATCGTGTCGTCGGTCTTCAGGTCGATCACATGCTGGCGCAGTTCGCGGAAGACGCCCACGGTCAGCGAGTTCAGCTTGTCCGGCCGGTTCAGCGTCAGGATCGCGAGCCCGTCGCGGTCTTCCCGCAGCACAAGCGCGCTCATGCCGGCTTGCCGAGATCGACGGTCAGAGACGAGATGGCATGCACGAAATTGCTCGGCGCAATCGACTGCTCGCCCGTCCAGGCAATGTCCGGGAAGCGCGCAAGGATCTGCCGATAGGCGGCGTCCAGCTGCATGTTCGCCACGCGCTGGCCCAGGCACACATGCGGGCCATGCCCGAAGGCCAGATGGTCCTTCGCATTGGCGCGCGTGATGTCATACGTGTCCGGATTATCAAACTTCGCGGCGTCCCGGTTGGCCGACGCATAATACATCACCAGCTTCTCGCCTTCGCCGATAGGCTGGCCGCCGAGTTCGGTGTCCTTTGTGGCCGTCCGACGCATATAGGTCACCGGGCTCACCATACGGATCGACTCGTGCACGAAATTGGGGAACAGGCTGTCATCGGCCATCAGCTTGGCCTTCTGGTCCGGGTTCTGCGTCAGCAGTTTCATCGTGCCCGACAGCGAGTTGCGCGTCGTGTCATTGCCAGCGAACACGATCAGCAGCCACGAGCCGTCAAGGAATTCCGGCGACAGCGGCTTGCCGTCGATCTCGACATTGGCGATGGCGCTCAACAGGTCCGGCTGCGGGCTCTTGCGCCGCTCGGCCAGCAGATACCGGCCATATTCGAACATGGCCTGAATCTCGTTCATGAAGTGCGTGATCTGCTCCATCGACACATTGCCGAGGCCTTCCTGCTGGGCCTGGAATTGCGACTGTTCGAGGAAGTGCATCCAGTGCACCAGCTTCGGCCGGTCGGCCACAGGCACGCCGAGGATCTCGCACAGTGTGAACAGGGGCAGCTCCGCCGAGAACGTCTCCACCATGTCAACAACCGGGCCCTGCTTGGCCATCCCATCGAGCAATACGTTCACCTGCGCGGTCACGCGCTTGCGCAGCTCGGCCACGAAGTCAGCCCGGAAATAGGCCATGTGCTCCATGCGCAGCGGCGTGTGATAGGGCCGGTCGAGGTTGATCAGCGAATTCAGCGAGGATGAATGCAGCAGCGGATGGCGCGGTACGCCCTCCATGCCGTAATTCATCAGGATACCGCCCTTTTGCGAGGAATACGTCTCCGGATCGAGTTCCATCTTCTTGACGAGATCATAGGTGCTGACAGCCCAGAAACCGGCGCCATAGTCTTCCGGATGCCACATCACAGGTGCCTTCGTCCGCATCGTCTCGAACGCGTCGAACGTATAGCCGCCATTGTCGGAAAAGACATTGGCGGTGGTCAGGTCCACGGGCGGTTTCAGGTCATAGACAGGCTTGCTGTGCGGCGTGATGGGCGGCCGCTCAACCTGGTAGGTTTCGGTGACGTTCTGGAATCCCATGTCTGTCCTCCTGAGATGTTTCCTCTGTCCCGCAGCGCGCCTCGTTTCGCGGGCGCGGCTTGCAGGCCTGACTAGAACTTGTAGCGCACCGGGATCGATTTCGGGCCGCCGACAAAGTTCGCCTTGATGAAGGTCGGGTCGCCGGCCAGCTCGAACGACTTGATCCGGCTGAACAGCTCTTCGTAGATGATCTGCATTTCGAGGCGCGCGAGGTGCATGCCGAGGCACATGTGGCCGCCATGGCCGAACGAGATCAGCTTGTTCGGGCTTCGGTCCACCTTGAACTTGAACGGCTCGTCGAACACGTCCTCGTCGCGGTTGCCCGATGGATAGCAGAGCAGCAGGCTCTCGCCTTTCTTCACGGTCTTGCCACGCAGGTCATAGTCTTCCTGCGCGGTGCGCATGAAATGCTTCACCGGTGTCGTCCAGCGAATGGCTTCGTCCACCGCCGTGCGTGACATGCCTTTCGGGTCTTCCATGATCTTCTTCAGCTGTTCCGGGTCCTGCAGCATGGCCAGAACGCCGCCCCCCGTCGAGGCGCTGGTCGTGTCATGACCGGCCGCTGCGGTGATGATGTAATAGCTCATCGCTTCCAGTTGGCCGATTGGCTCGCCGTCGACTGTGCCGTTTGCAATCACGGTCGACACGTCGTCGCGCGGATTGGCGCGGCGGTCTGCCGTGATCGCGGTGAAATACATGAAGAACTCGGCCAGCGTCGCCTGGATGGAGGCGAGGCCGCCTTCCACGTCCCGGTCTTCAAGGCTTTTCTTGTTGCGGTTCAGGTCTTCGTCCTGCGCGCCAAAGATTTCCTGCGTCAGCTTCAGCATCATCGGCTCGTCGGATTCCGGCACGCCCAGGATCTGCATGATCACGCGCAGCGGATAGTGCAGGGCGACATCGCGCTGGAAGTCGCATTCGCCGCCGAGGTCTTCCATCCGGTCAACGAATTGCTTGGCAATCGCGCGCACGCCCTCTTCACGCTTCTTCACGTTCTGCGGCATGAACCATTCCTGCGTCAGGTGGCGCAGCTTGAAGTGCAGCGGGTCGTCCAGTTGAACCAGGGTTTTCAGCAGGTGCGGCTGGCCGAACTGTGCGTAGACGCCCTCTTCGGCCTGCTTGTAGGACAGCATCTCGCGCTCGCCATTGGTGAACAGCTTGTTCTGGCGGCTCACTTCCATGATGTCGGCATGCTTGGTCACGGCCCAGAAGGGGCGGAAATTTTCCGGTTCGCACCAGGCCAGCGGGTCTTCCGCGCGCAGCTTGGCAAAAGCCGCGTCCAGCTTGGACTGGTCGGCATAGACGGCCGGATCAACGATCTGGTCGCACGTGGCCGCAGCCGCCGCGCTCATCGTCCGATCGGGATCCATTTTGGTCTCGGGCGGGGTGGCAAGCGCGGTATCGGCCATGGGGCTCTCCGTCAGGATTGTCTGGGTTTGGGTTTCCTGTTTCCAAGTCTACTAGAACCGGGCCTTGTGCCAAGGCGTGACTTAGCGGCAGGTGCCGCACGTTTTGGCGCTTCCCGCAGCGGCTTGTTGGCGTCCGCGATCATGTGGCCAACGGTTTCCAGCATCAGTTCAGGCGGAATCTCTTCCACCGCACCGGGGCGCAGGTCGCCCAGCTCGAATGGGCCGTAATTGATGCGGATCAGCCGGTTGACGATCAGGTTCACGGCTTCCAGTGCGCGGCGCACCTCCCGCTTCTTGCCCTCGGTCAGCGTCACGGTCAGCCACGAGTTCGCGCCGTTCTCACGGTCGAACACAGCCGTGATGGGGGCATAGTCCACGCCGTCGACTGAAATGCCTGCGGCGAGGTCTGCAATCTTGAAGTCGGTCACAGTGCCCTGTGCGCGCACGCGGTATGTCCGCTCCAGCGCATTCTTCGGCAGTTCCAGTTCCCGCGCCAGCTCGCCATCATTGGTCAGCAGCAGCAGACCCTCGGTCGTCAGGTCGAGACGTCCGACCGTCACGACGCGGGGCAGGGATTTCGGCAATTCGTCGAAAATGGTCCGGCGGCCTTCAGGGTCGCTGTTCGTCGCGATCAGGCCGGCGGGCTTGTGATAGCGCCACAGGCGCGTCGGCTCCGGCGCGCTGATCGTCTTGCGGCCAACCTTGATCAGCTCGCGACCGGTGACCTTGAAAGCAGGCGAGGTCAGCTTGACGCCGTTCACCCACACATCACCGGCCTCGATCATCCGCTCGACTTCGCGCCGCGAGGCGACGCCGGCGCGGGCGAGATACTTGGCGATGCGTTCGCCTTCGCTCCAGTCGGGCTCGGCCAGCGTCTTCGGGCTGTGTCCGGGCTTTTTTCGTGCTTTTTCCGTGCTTTTATTCGGGTTGTTCTGGGGGCGCGAACCTGGCTTTGCCTGGCGCGAGCGGCCCGTCTCTCGACGCTCCGTCATGTTTTCTGTCTTTCGTTTTCTATCCCATGAACTGCAGGATCGGGGCCGCTATAGCAAGTCCACTGAGGAATTCCATGGGAATCCACACCGGGATCATCCCGTTGCCCCTGTTCTTCTGCTTGTCCAGCAACAGCGACAGCGTCCGCCCGAACGCCGCGCCAATCCAGCCCGCCGCCAGCGGCAGCACCACCAGCACGCTCAGAACATTCACCTCGCTTTGCGACACGGTCAGCAGCAGGGCCGCCGTCATCATGTGCGAAAACATGAACAGCCCGCCAAACGTCGCCCGGAACTCGGAAAAGCCGCCCGGCCGGCCCGGATCAGGATCCTCTACCAGCCTGACAATACGGGCCATCCAGGCCGGCGACAGCATCGTCATGGCGCCTAGAACCGCGTAGGCGCCGAGTACGACAAGGGATATCACTTCGCCAATCTGCATCGATTTGCCTTCCTGTTTGCCAACTACCTAATCTGTTTGAGACAAAAGCGTAGGGTGCAGGCCAAATTTCGATGAATTCACTGCGGTTTTCTCAGCTTCGCAGCCTGCCGGGAGTATGCCCTCACGGCCCCGTCACGTAAGAAGGAGGTCCGGCAAAGACTCACTTGATTGAAGGATAATTGATGGAACTGGCGATCCTTTTTTGCAGCCTTGTCGTGTTCGCCACTTTTGCGCTGATGCCACTCGCCCACAAGGCGGGCGCTCCCATCCTGCTCGTCGTGCTCGGTCTCGGCATGCTGCTTGGCGTGGATGGCCCCGGCGGTATCCGTTTCTACAGCTACCAGACCGGTTTCAACCTCGGCAGCATTGCCCTGGCGATCATCCTGTTCGCCGGTGGCCTCGAAACAGAGCGCGGCGTCATCCGCAGCGCGCGCAATTCCTCCATCATGATGGCCACCATCGGCGTGCTCGTCACCGCGCTCATTGTCGGCCTCTTCGCAACCTACGTGCTCGGCATGCCGCCGCTGGTCGGGCTGCTTCTTGGCGCCACAGTTGCCTCCACCGACGCCGCCGCCACCTTCCTGCTGATCCAGCAGAGCAAGCGCGATATCGGCGACCGCGTGAAGAACACGCTGGTGCTCGAATCCGGCCTGAACGACCCGATGGCCATTTTTCTCGTTGTCGCCCTGACAACGATGGTCAATGGCGGCCTGCCGACCTCGGCGCTCGAAGTCGGCGGCTTCCTTCTCTTCCTCGTGGCGCAAATCGGGCTCGGCCTCTTGGGCGGCATTGTGGGCGGCCGACTACTGACCTTCCTGATCGACCGGATGATACTCCCCAATGGCACCTATCCCGCCATGGCCCTGGCAGGTGCCCTCGTCATCTATTCCGCTGTGGCACTCGTGGGCGGCAGCGGGTTCCTGGCGGTCTACATCGTCGGCATCGCGATCCGCAACCGCCTGCGCCGTCCGCTCGACAATATCCTGAACTTCAACGAAGCCCTCCAGTGGATCAGCCAGATGGCGCTCTTCCTCATGCTGGGCCTGCTGGTGGCGCCCAGCCATCTCCTGAAGGACATATGGGCCGCACTGGCCGTTGCTGGCGTGCTGATGTTCGTCGCGCGTCCGCTGGCCGTCATGCTGAGCATCGGCTGGATGGGCTTTTCCTTCAAGGAGAATGTCTTCCTCAGCTGGGTCGGCCTGCGCGGCGCCGTCCCGGTCCTCCTCGCGATCTACCCCGTCATCACGCCGGGGCCCGTCACGATCGAGTTCTTCAACATTGTCTTCGTCATCGTGGTGACATCCCTCATCGCGCAAGGCTGGACGATCGTGCCATTGGCACACGTCCTGCGCCTCGGCGACCAGTCAGGGAAAGAAGATGAGGAGCGTGACGCCGTCACAGAGACCTGAGACCACGCTCCGTCAGTATTTCAGATAGCCAAGTGTCGCCCGGGCCACACGCGCCGACAGCGCCTTGCTATCCGTTTCGCCTACCCGCCCTGCCGCATCAATCATGCCCTTGCTCATGGCCACAAGGTCTGCGGCTGCTTGATCAGCGAGGGGATAATCATACCGACGCAGTAGCGAAGCAACGGCTGCACGTATTTCATCGCCTATCTGCACGGTTTCGTCCAAGAGGTGCAGCGAATCCTCAAGATAATCCAGGGTTCTTGCAAGCCGCGGACGTGCCAGCTGATGAGCGACAGCCACTTCAATCAGCGCGAGCAATGTCTCTTCCAGCGGCGCGGAATCAAACTTCAGCGCAACGCGGTTCACATCGTCCATCAGTATGCCGCGCTCGCGCAGGGTCAGTTCAGCGAGTATGGCGGCCAGGTTGGGGAAGTACTGGTAGAGCGAGCCGATGCTGACGCCCGCGGCCTCCGCGACCGCATTTGTGTTAACAGCGGCCAGCTCTTCCTCCTCGATAATGCGAGCAGCGGCTTCCAGGATGTCATCAAACATGGCCCGGGATCGCGCCTGCTTCGGGCGTTTGCGAACGCGGTCTGAGGTAGCTGCAATACGAGTTGTCATATGCGAGCTATAGCTCGTATTTCTTTGCAGGCAAGCACGGGAAATTACATATGACTACGACCTACACGATCTTTGTCCTGTTGAAGGCGCTACCGGCCTGGCTGCGCCTGCCGCGTGATGAGCGCAGCCGCATCGTTGACCGGGCATTCTCCAAGGCGCTGGCCGAGCATGCGATGGCCTTCCGCTACTTTGATGCCGAAGCCTTCTCGGCGCGCGCGAGCGACGTGGCCCTCTTCGAGACAACGGATCTCCGCGCCTATTATTTCGCCATGGAGCATCTGCGCGACAGTCCCATTTTCGCCGAGCCCTATTTCGAGATCGTCGACATCATCCCCGCGATTGAGGACGGCTATCAGGCGTTCGAAGCGGCCGTCGCCTAACCGGCCAGTTCCGTCAGCAGGACATGCCAGTGCTCCAGCGCGCCGGGTATGGAATCGACCGGCACCCGTTCGTTCAACCCATGCGCAAAGTCATCCGAGGGCTTCATGAAGATGCCGGAGACGCCATAGCTCGGAATGCCCTGACCCCGGAACAACAGGCTGTCCGTCGTCCCCGCCGACATGCTGGGAATGATCGTCAGGCCCGGCGACTGGATATCGACGGCCTTGCGCACAGCCGCCATCAGCTCTGCGTCCAGCGGCGATGTCTCGCTCTGCGGATACTCGACCGGGAAATTGACCTCGGCGCCATCGCCAACCAGTTCCTGCAGCTTGGCCTGAACACTCTTGGGCGAAACCCCCGGGAAGATCCGGCAATTGATATTCGCTGTTACGCGCTGGGGCAGGGCGTTCTGCGCGTGGCCGCCTTCAATCTGCGTGGTCACACAGGTCGTGCGGATCTGGCCGATATATTCCGGCTGGGCCGACAGCAGCACCACGGCCTCAGCATCCTCCGGGTTCTCGGCAAACCGTGCCATCGCGGTGCCGATTTCGCCCGGCACCTGCTTTGCCGTCTCGCGGAAATAGGCCTGAGTCAGCTCGCTCGTCTGCGTCGGGAACTCATAGGCTGCCACGCGCTCCAGCGCCGCCGACATGTCGACAATGGCATTGCTGCCGGTCGGGCGGCTGGAATGGCCACCGGGATTGGTGATCACCACTTCGAAATCGGCATAGGTCTTCTCGCCCGCCTGCAGGCTGTAATAGCGTGGTGCGCCCTCATCGCTCAGCGTGCCGCCGCCGGCATCTGCGTTCAGCACCATCCGCGCGCCCTTGAAGCGCGGGGCGACAGAAGCCGCCGTTTCCTGGGCGGTCTCCTCATCGCCGGTCAGCACAAGGATCATGTCATGCGCGGGCACAAAGCCTTCGCGCTTCAGCCGCATGAGCGTTGTGACCACCATTGTCAGGCCATATTTGTTGTCCAGCACACCGCGACCGTAATAATAGGTGCCGTCGGTCTCCATCGTGAACGGGTCGCGCACCCAGTCGGCAGGGTCGGCTTCCACCACATCCATATGCGCGTTCAGCACGATGGGCGTGTCGCTGCTCTTGCCTGGGTACCGTGCGATCAGCGAGGCCGTTTCGCCCAAGGGCACAATCTCGATATCGGCTTTCGCAAAGCCCGCCGTTTCGAGTTCGCCGGCGAGGTAGGCCGCATAGGCCGGCACCTTGCCGCGACCTGCCACAGTATCAAACGCGACAGACTTGCCGAGTATTTCAACCGCCCTGGCCACATCCGCCGGGTCTGCCTCTGCGCGCGCAGGTGACGATACGCACCCTGCCAGCATGAGTGTCGCGAGACTTGTCAGGACAATCTTGTTCATGGGGCATGTTCCTTGGCTATGCCTGAAGCCTTACCGGGCCCCACGCGGCCAAGCAATTGCTTTCCAGAACAGCACGGTCCCCGCCCCGTCTTTGGATTCAGGTAATGCCGGCTTCGCGCCAGGCTTCTTTGGGCCAGCGCCGGTGTTGCCAGAACCATTGGCCCGGTTCGGCGCGGATACAGTCTTCGAGGAACCCGTTGATCCGGGTCACGGTGGCGAGGATGTCAGCCTCGGCGTCGCCGGTGTCCTGTGGCAGGAAGGGTTCATGGATTTCCACCCGGAACCGGGCAGGGCCCGTGCGCACGGTCGAGACCGGCACGATCGGCACGCCATATTTCAGCGCAAGGCGTGTCGGCCCCTGCGCCGTCATCGCCTCATGCCCGAACAGTGGGACTGAAACGCCCTCGCGGAATTTCTGGTCATTCATCAGCGCAATCGGCGCGCCGCGTGCCAGCGCTCGCATCAGCTCGCGCGTGCCGATGCCCTTGGGCGCGGCCGTGCCGGTGCCATAGTCATGGCGCAGCTTGTTGATGCGCCGGTCGATGTGCGGATTGTTCAGGGCCCGGTAGGTCATCACGGCATGCGGGATGCGCTTGCAGATCGCCGCCGGCATGATTTCCCAATTGGCAAAGTGGCCGGAGATGAACACGGCGCCCTTGCCGCTGGCATTGATCTCATCCAGGCGCTCGACACCGACAACATCCACGCGTCCGCTCGTATACGGGTCGATGGCGGGCAGGTGGGGCAGTTCGCCCGCCGTGCGCCCGGCGCTTTCCCATGCGGCCATGGCTGTGCGCTCGATCTCGACCTCGGTCCAGTCGGGGAAGGCCAGTTTCAGGTTGCGCCGCATGGTCTTGTGCTGCGACAGCATCGGCCCGATCTTCTTCAGCAGCCAGCCGCAGAAGTCAGACGCCTTGTCCGGCCCCAGCAGTTTCATCGGCCACCAGTAGATCACGTCCCACGCCACGGTCTCCAGCCGCCATTGCACCCGCTGCCAGAAGGAGGCGCGGTTATCGATGTCCTTCGGGCGGACATAGGCGGGGGGCGTATCGGTCATTGGCGTGCAGAGAAGATGATGGCGTCCAGCAGCGCTTCAAGCGCTGGCCTGTCTTCAAATCGTGCTGCGACCGGAAAGGCAAGCACGCGCTTCTGTTCCGGCTGCGGAAGGCGCACATGGTCCTTGGTCGTCGTGATCAGGCGGGCGCCATGCGCCTCGGCCAGTTCGTGCAGGAATTTCAGCTCGCCCTCGCTATAGACATGGTGGTCGTCATAGCCGACCGCCTCGCGCAGGTCCGCCCCGGCGGCTTTAAGCCCGTCGAAGAACTTGAGTGGCCGGCCAATGCCCGCAAAGGCCACCAGTGGCCCCGTCGGGACAACCTTTGTCGGCCCGAGGCGCGCCCGCAGCACGGGCAGGCCGGATCGGGTCACCGCACCTGGCACATCGCCGTCACCCATCAAGATCACGCCATTGGCCCGTGCCAGCCCGTCGCTGACCGGTTCGCGCAGCGGGCCCTTGGGCAACAGGTGCCCATTGCCGAACGGTGCGGCCGCATCAATCACGATGAGCGAGAGGTCCTTGTAGAGCGACGGGTTCTGGTGGCCGTCATCCATGATGATCACCTGCACGCCGTCTGCCTGCATGGCCTGCGCCGCCTCGACCCGGTCGCGCCCGATCCAGCTCTCGCCGGTCGCCGCCAGCATCAGGGGCTCGTCGCCGACCATCGCGGCCGTGTGTTCACCCGGAACGACCCTCAGAACACCCTTGGAATCTCCTCCATAGCCCCTCGAAAGGGTCGCGGAACGGACTCCGAATGACCCGAGAACGGTCCGGATAGCCTCGACAACGGGCGTCTTGCCGACGCCGCCGACCGTCAGGTTGCCAACGCAGATGACCGGGATATCCACATGGACAGGCTCGGCCCTTTCCAGCTTGGTCTGCACGCCAAGCCGGTAGGCAAAAGCCAATGGTGACAACAGGAGGCGCGTCAGGGGCGCGGCTTCGCGGGACTTCGGGTCGAGGCCCGCCGACCAGAAGTGCGGCGCCTTCATTGCAACAGCCCCGGTTCGGGGATCAGCGGCAGCAGCGCCTTCAGCGTTTCCACCATGGGCGCGTCGGCATGTTCGGCCAGCGCTGTAACAGCTGCAGCAGGTGGCGGCGGTGCGTTCTGCAATGCATCGGCCACGCTGGCGGCATCGTCGGCAACCCGCACAAGGCCGCGCTGCTCCAGATCAGCCATCATGCTGGCAAAGTTGTGCACGCGAGGGCCGGTCACGACGGGTTTGGAAAAACGGACGGGTTCCAATGGGTTATGGCCGCCGACGCCTTCGGCATGGCCGCCGCCGAGGTAAACCGCATCGGCCAGCCGCAGCCAGAGGCCCATCTCGCCCATCGTATCGGCCAGCAGCACGCGCGTGCGCGTGTTCGGCACCTGTCCTTTTGATCGCCGCGCGAAGGGCAGGCCCCGCGCCCGGATCAGCGCCTCCACCTCGTCACCGCGCTCCGGGTGGCGGGGCGCAATGATGAGAGCCGAATCCGGAATATTGGCTGCCGCATCAAGGAACAGCTCTTCCTCGCCGCCATGTGTCGAGGCCGCCACGAGACAGCGCCTGCCGCCAACAAAGCCCTCACGTATCCTCTGGATTTCGAAGTCGCTGGCTTCCGGGCCGGGCAGGGCGGATTTCAGGTTCCCTGCCGAGCGCACCGTTTCGCCCAGCAGGCTGCCCAGGCGCTGCGCTGTATCGGTATCTGCAGAAAGCACAACGTCGAAACGACCGACCAGCTTGCGGAACAGCCCCTGGAAGCGCTTCCAGCCATCGGCAGAGCCTTGGGTCATGCGCGCGTTGACAAGTGCGCGTTTCGCGCCGCTTTCCCCCGCTTCAAAAATCAGGTTCGGCCAGATCTCGCCTTCGCCGAAGACACAGAGGTCAGGCTTCCAGTGCGCAATGAAGCGTTTTGCGATGGCGGGTGTATCCAGCGGTGCCATCAGGTGGATGGCGGCGTCCGGCAGGGCAGGGCCCAGCAGGCGGGCCGAGGTCAGGGTCTGGCTCGTGAAGACCAGCATGAGGTCGGGCCGCGCAGCGACCAGCCGGTGCCCCACTTCCAGCAACAGACGGCTCTCGCCGACGCTTGCGCCATGCAGCCAGACGAGCCGTCCCTGGCGTCTGTTGGGCATATTGCGCGCCAGGCGCTCATTCATCCGCCCGTAATCTTCCTTTCCCTTGCCGGCGCGTCGGCGCAGCACGCCGGGCAGGAAGGGCGACAGGAGGCGGGTAATCGCCCGATAGGCATGGAAGGCGGGTGTCATGTCGCGCTCAGCCCCGCCTCTTCGGGAAGTGTGTAGCCCACCAAGGCCTCTGCACGACGCGTGGCCTTGTCCATGCGGCGCTGCAATTCCGCACGCAGCGCTTCAGGGCTTTCCGACCGGGGTGTCTCCAGCATTTCCCCGTACACGATCGCACCTTTCACAAACGGCCAGGGCAGGATGAACCGGTCCCAGCTGTCAAACCGCTTCGAAGGATTGCTCGCCAGCGCATAGGGCAGGATGGGCGCGCCGGCCCGCTGGGCAATCATGATGGCGCCAAGGCTGACTTCTTCGCGGGGCCCTCTTGGGCCATCGGGTGTGATGCATACGGCGCCCCCCGACTTCAGGAGCCTGACCGATTCTGCAATCGCGCGGGCGCCGCCCTTGTCCTTGTTGGCTTTCTTCTTGTTGCCGGCCGATCCCCGGATCGGCTCCAGCCCAAGATGCTTGATCGCCCGGGCCACCGGTTCGCCATCTCCCGAAAGGGATATCAGCATGGCGCCTTTGGCATCGCGCCCCGGCCAGTCGCGCATCTGCCGGACCCATCCAGAGGGCAGAAGCAGGATACGGGAATGCCACGCGGCCACGACGACGCCCGGCGCCTCGGCCCATGCCGCTTTCGCGGCGTCTTCCCCTTCGACCGTCCAGCGCAATGTGCGCGCGATCATGGCCATCCAGATCCAGATCAGGAATCCGAGCAGAATCACGACAGGTTTTGATCGGAACAGTGACTTCATCGCGTCGCTTATACTTTGCTTTGCGCCATGCGCCATGCTGGCAGGCAATGATGACTGACTGGTCAGAAATGGTGGGCGATGCAAGGTTCGAACTTGCGACCCCTGCCGTGTGAAGGCAGTGCTCTACCACTGAGCTAATCGCCCCGGTTCCGGGAAACGGGTCCGTAATGCCATGCCCCGCGAACGTCAAGCGCGGAACGCTTTTGTTAGCGGTAGCAGGATTGCAGGCAGAAATAACCAATGCAAGAATGCATGCCTGCGTCCCGATAGCCGTCAATTCCACATGCAAAAGCACAATTGCCTTATTTTGGCTTCCGTACCATCATACTTCGTCGGTGAGGTCTAAATCCTAGCTCTGTTTGCTTATTTTTGCGCATGCGAGCAGGTTTCCCGATCAAAAAACTCAGCTTCCGGCGCGCGATGAACAGTTGTTCATAATGAACGGCTGTTCATGTTAGATCATTACCTTTCTTTCATCGCGTTCAGCCCTTGAGAAAGCCACAGAACATCGTCATCTTGCAGTCATAAGCGATGGGCTGATAAGCGGCCCACGATGTAGTCAGAAAGAAGGACAGGCATGTCGAAGTAATTCGACAGTAAAATAAGAAGCCTGGAGAGAGAGATAATGAAAGACTGGTGTGACGAAGAAGGCGCAAAGCGCCTTTGCGAAAAAATCAATGCCTATTGGGCCGAGCGCGGCTATGAAGTTGACGTCGATCTTGTTGACGCTGGCTTCGTCCCCGCAATGCGGAGTGCCCGTACCGACGTGCGCAGCAACATGGTGAACGGTATGCCCCGTCGCCGTGCAGCTGGCGAAGCAGGCGCAGCGCGCCCAAGCTACCGTCCACGTGCCGAAGCAACTGCCTAGCCGATAAGGCGAAGCAAAGCCGGAACTAGTTCAGAATAGTTGCTGACAACTGCGTCAGGCGCGATTTCATCTACGGTTTCGGTCTCGTACCCAAATGGAACGAAAACAAAGGGCAGCCCGGCATTCCGGGCTGCCCTTTCATCTGTCCGGCTATCCCCCACCATGATCGCCCGTGACCGTTTGCCGCCTGCACGGTCTACGGTCAGGAGGATATGATCCCCGTGTGGCTTGCGATCCGGCACGCTGTCTGCGCCGACAATTGCCGCGAAGTTTTCAGAAATTTGCAAAGCGTCCAGTAGCCGGTCGGTCGAGCGTTGGCGCTTGTTTGTGCAAACGGCAAGAATGGCGCCCTCGTGCGTCAGCGTCTGCAGTGCGTCCAATGCATTTTCGAATGGCCGCGATCCGACAGCAATATGGTCCTCGTAATAGGCAAGGAACTGGTCGAACAGGGCGTCCATGCGGTCCGCATCGGGTTCCGCGCCCTGCGCCGCCATGCCTTTGACGATCATGGCCTTGGCGCCATGGCCGATCATGGTGGAAATCGTTGGCAGGTCCACCGGTTTGAGGCCCCCCTCGACCAGCACATGGTTCAATGCATCCAGCAGGTCCGGCGCGGTGTTCACCAGCGTTCCGTCGAGATCAAATACAATTGTCCAGCCGTCGAACTGCTTTGCCATGCCTGATATGTATTCCTGTCTCGCCACTCGCCTTGAATCGGCCTTTGGTCTAGGCGAAAGGTCTGGGGAAAGCGAGAGGGCCACCTGTGACACACATCGCCAGAGACCGCGCCGCGATCATTCTTGCCGCTGGCAAGGGCACGCGCATGAAGTCAGACCTGCCAAAGGTGATGCACGCCCTTGGCGGCCGCCCCATGATCGACTGGTCGATTGACCTGGCGCGCAATGTGGGCTGCTCGAAGATCGTCGTTATCGCGCACCCGTCCCAAACCGTGCTGATCGACCATGTGACCGCCCTGCTCGGCGAAGGCGCCATTGCCTTCCAGGATCCGCCGCAAGGCACAGGCCATGCCGTGCGCTGCGCAGAAGACGCCCTGAAAGGGTTCGTCGGGGATCTTGTGGTTCTCTATGGCGACAGTCCGCTTGTGCCTCCTTCTGCCATTGAAGATCTCTACGCGGCCCTCGAGACCGGCGCCTCGCTCGGCGTGCTGGGATTTGAAGCGGCTGAGCCCGGTCTCTACGGGCGCCTCATCCTCGCGGCTGATGGTGATCTCGACGCCATCGTCGAAGCGCGCGAAGCCAGTCCGGAGCAACTCGCTGTCCGCCTCTGCAATTCAGGTGTCATGGCGGGGCGTGCCGAAACCATGTTCCGCCTCCTCGGCAAGGTGACCAACCAGAATGCCAAGGGTGAATATTACCTGACCGACCTTGTCGGCCTTGCCCGCGCCGAGGGCGCCATCTGCAAGGCCGTCCAGTGCGGTGAGGACGATCTGATCGGTTGCGACAGCAAGGCCGACCTTGCCGAGGCCGAGGCGATTTTCCAGTCCCACCGCCGCCTTGAAGCCATGAATGCCGGCGTGACCCTCGTTGCGCCGGAAACCGTCTTCTTTTCTCATGACACCATCCTTGAAGCCGATGTCGTGGTTGAGCCCAATGTCGTGTTTGGCCCCGGCGTGCATGTCCGCTCCGGCGCCCGCATTCGTGCCTTCAGCCACCTTGAGGGCGCCGATGTCGCCTCCGGGTGCGAGATCGGCCCCTACGCGCGTCTGCGCCCGGGCACCGTGCTCCAGCCCAATGTCCGCATCGGCAATTTCGTCGAGACCAAGAACACGCAGATGGGCGAAGGCGCCAAGGCGAACCATCTTGCCTATCTCGGCGACGGCACGATCGGCGCGAACGTCAATATCGGCGCCGGGACGATCTTCTGCAATTATGATGGCTTCATGAAATACGGCACGACGATCGGGGAAGGCGCTTTCATCGGATCGAACTCGGCGCTTGTCGCACCGGTCGAGATCGGTAAGGGCGCCATTGTCGGCTCCGGCAGCGTCATCACCAAGGACGTTGAAGCCGACGCCCTCGCGGTTGCCCGCGGCCCCCTCATCACGCGCGCAGGCTGGGCGATCAGCTTCCGCACCCGAAAAGGCGCCGAAAAGGCCGCGAGCAAGAAGGACTAGCGCCATGGCCAACGAGCACGAAAAGGAAAATGCGGCCCTGGCAGCAATGGAATATGTCGAAGACGGCATGACCATCGGCCTCGGCACAGGCTCCACCGCGAAATACTTCGTCGAGATGCTGGCTGACGAGGTTGCCGATGGCCTCCTCGTCAAATGTATCGAGACCAGCGAGCAGACCCGCGCCCTCGCTTCCAGCCTCGGCGTGCCGCTTATCCCCTTCGAGCAGGTCGAGCGTATCCACCTCACCGTGGATGGCGCCGATGAGGTCGACGCGCAAGGCAACATGATCAAGGGCGGCGGCGCGGCGCTGCTGCGCGAGAAGATCATCGCCAATGCCAGCGATCACATGGTGGTGATTGCAGACCCGTCCAAACAGGTCGAGCGCCTCGGCGCATTCCCCCTGCCAGTCGAGGTTACCCCTTTCGGCTATACGATTACGGCGAAGAAGGTTTTTGACGTGCTCTGCGCCGCCGGTGTCAACCGTCCGCGCGTCGAATTGCGCAAGAAGCCCGGCAGCATGGATATGCTCGTCACCGATGGCGGCAACCATATTCTCGACTGCCATTGCGGACGTATCCCTGACGCCGAAGCGCTCGCTGCGCGCCTCTCCAACGTGCCGGGCGTTGTGGAGCATGGCCTGTTCATCGGCATCGCCCGCACTGTCATCATCGGCAATGAAAACGGTGCCACTGTCTTTGAATTCTAGGTCCCGGACCTTACATCTGCCGCAGATTCAAAGGATTGCCCGGCCAGCGCCCTCATGGCGCCGTCAGCATGGCGGGCTTCACGCAAGGAATACAAAATGGCCGATACGTCCTACGACTATGATCTCTTTGTTATCGGGGGCGGCTCCGGCGGTGTCCGCGCAGCCCGTCTTGCGGCCCTCACGGGCGCCAAGGTGGCGGTTGCCGAGGAGTATCGGATGGGCGGCACCTGCGTCATCCGCGGCTGTGTGCCGAAGAAGTTCATGGTCTATGCGTCCGGCTACGGCAAACATATCAAGCACGCCAAGGGTTACGGCTGGAGCGTCGGCGACGTGTCTTACGACCACGCTGTCTTTGCCTCCGCGATGCATGCCGAAGTTGACCGGCTGTCAGGCATCTATCATCGCAATCTCGCCAATGCGGGCGTCGAGATTTTCGAGGAGCGTGCCGAGTTCGTCGATGCCAATACGCTGCGCCTGAAGACCAGCGGCAAGACCGTCACAGCCGCCAAAATCCTGATCGCCGTCGGCGGGCGTCCGTGGATGCCATCTCCGGAAAACCTGCCGGGTGTCGAGCACACAATTACCTCCAACGAGATTTTCGATCTCGAGACCCTGCCCAAGCATCTCGTGATCGCTGGCGGCGGTTATATCGCCGTTGAGTTCGCCCATGTTTTCGCCGGTCTCGGCGTGAAGACCTGCCTCGTCTATCGCGGCGACACCGTGCTTCGCGGCTTTGACGAGGACGTCCGCATGGCGGTGCATGAGGGGCTCAAGGAAGCCGGCGTGCGGGTCATCACCCAGACCGTGTTCGAGAAGATCGAGAAGGTGGAGGGCGAAGACCTCCCGCTGTGCGTCCATCTCAAGAACGGCCACAACATCAATGCAGATGTGGTCATGATGGCCGTCGGCCGTCGCCCCAACACCGAGAGCCTGGGCCTTGAGGCTGCCGGCGTCGAAGTCAGCGATGGCGGCGCTGTGATGGTCGACGAATGGTCAAAGACCAACGTCCCCAGCATCTGGGCCGTGGGCGATGTGACAGACCGTGTCGCGCTCACGCCCGTCGCCATCCGCGAGGGCCACGCCTTTGCCGAGACGGAATTCTACGACAAGCCCTGGCACTTCGATCATTCCGACATTCCAACGGCCGTGTTCACCCAGCCGGAAGTCGGCACGGTCGGCATGACGGAGGCGGACGCCCGCAAGAAATACGGCCATGTCGATATCTACAAGACGCGCTTCCGGCCGATGAAGAACATGCTCAATGGCGACACCAGCCGTGTCCTCATGAAGCTTGTGGTCAAGCCTGACGACGAGAAAGTGCTCGGTGTCCATATCGTCGGGGATGACGCGGCCGAGATGATCCAGGCCGTGGGGATTGCCATAAAGATGGGCGTGACCAAGCCGGACTTTGACCGTACGTGCGCCCTCCACCCGAGCGTCGCCGAGGAACTGGTCACCATGCGTCAGAAATGGGTACCGGAAGTCACATCCAATTCCTGATCGCTGACGGGAAAGCCGCTCAGTCCTCCAGCATTGCCTTGAGCTCCATCCCGACAGTCTTCAGGCTTTCGCGGATGGCTTTCAGGCCGCCCCCGCGTCCGGAATGGATGACCAGCTGCCGCCAGGCTGGCTGGCCGTCCTTCGGTGCCTTGACCATGAGGTGGCCTGAGCGTGGCAGTGCGGCTTTCAGTAGCGCCTTGGACAGCGGAAAGCCCGCCTTGCCGTCAAACGTGCCATTGCGAGCTTCGGCCTCGAACGAGGATTGTTCGCTGCGGCCCACCGCATTGAACATGACGGAGAGCGCGGGACGCTTGCCTTCTTCCACCTGCTCCTCGATCACCTGGTTCAACAAGCGCACACCGCGCAGCGAATAGACATCCGCATGCATCGGCGCCAGCACCCGGTCTGCCGCTTCCAGCGCGCAGCGTGTGAGAAAAGTGGCGTTCGGGTTCGTGTCGAAAACGATCAGGTCATACTCGCTGCGATAATGGTCCACCATCCGCAGGAATTGCGACTTCACCTTGAGGAGCGCACCTGAGTCATTCGCGAACGCATATTTCGAAATCTCGAACTGGCCCGAAATCAGGTCCAGCCGCCCACCCGGGCTGCCTTCGCCCATCAGGTCGTGCATCAGCTCCTTGCGCGGCACAGGCGAGAAGGGCTCCGTCGAAAGGGTAAGCCAGCTTTCGCCGGGGCTCGTCGCATCGCGGGCATGCAGCTTCGAGCGTTCAAACAGGGAGATCACCGAGCGATCGGCTGCTGCGCTCGCATCGGCCTGTTCCATGTCGAAGAAGGTCTGGGTCAGGTTGTATTGCGGGTCGAGGTCGACCAGCAGCACGCGCCCGCCGAGCGCCCCCTGCCATGCGCCGAAGACCTGGCTCGTAACGGTGGTCTTGCCCACGCCGCCCTTGAGATTCATGACCGCCAGCACGGGGCATTTGCGCTTGTACGCCTTCTGCACTTCATCGACGAGCTGCGTGACGCCATCCGGCAGCGTGGACGACAGCTTCAGGTGCGGCTGGACTTCATGCTTGAAGAAGCCATTCATCCGCGCCTTGTCGATCTGGTAGGGGATCAGCCGCAGATTGCGCGCCTTGGCCCGTTCGACATCCTGCCTGACCGTCTTCGACCGCACGGCGCTGGCCGATACGATCACGATCATGGCGAAGGCGTCATCAATGGCCTGGTCGGCCTTCGGGCGGTCTTCGGTGTCATTTGGCGCATACCAGTCAGGTATCGCCGCCATGCGCAGCGCCTCGTGGATTTCCAGCAACTCGTCCAGGTCACGCGTCGAATGGCTTATATAGACGTGCGACATGGGGCTTTGGCAGTCCTTCAGGTGGCGGCGTTGTTCCTACGTTACTAAGGGACTTCGCGTTGATTCCGCCACCTTTCTGCTGTGAAATTATGGTGAAACTTGAGCAAGCGCAGTCCATGTGATTAAAGCTGCACTCGAACGGAGCACTTAACATGACCTGGACCCCTTCTGATTGGCGGAATCTGCCTGCCAAGCACATCCCGTCGGACTATCCCGACGCTGCAGCGCTGTCTGCAGTTGAGGCACGCCTGAAGGGCTATCCCCCACTCGTGTTTGCAGGCGAGGCCCGGCGCCTCAAACAGCGCCTCGGCGATGTCGCTGCCGGCAAGGCTTTCCTGCTCCAGGGCGGCGATTGCGCCGAGAGCTTCAAGGAGTTCCACCCGGACAATATTCGCGACACGTTCCGCGTGATCCTGCAGATGGCGGTCGTGCTGACCTTCGCTGCGGCGAAGCCTGTCGTCAAAGTCGGCCGCATTGCCGGCCAGTTCGCGAAGCCGCGTTCCGAGCCCACCGAAACCATCGATGGCGTCACGCTGCCTTCCTATCGCGGCGACAACATCAACGGGATGGATTTCACACCGGAATCCCGCAACCCGGATCCGGAACGCCTGATCCAGGCTTATTCGCAATCGGCCGCGACGCTCAACCTGCTGCGCGCGTTCAGCAATGGCGGCTATGCCAGCCTTGCCAACGTGCATCGTTGGATGCTGGGCTTCGTTGACCGCAGTTCGCAGGGCGAACGCTACGAGAAGCTGGCTGATCAGATTTCCAAGTCCCTCGATTTCATGCAGGCTGTCGGCCTGAATGCCGAGACGGTTCCGCAAATGGCGCAGGTGGACTTCTACACCAGCCATGAAGCGCTCCTGCTCGGCTATGAAGAAGCCCTGACACGCGTCGATTCCACGTCGGGCGAATGGTATGACACGTCGGCCCACATGCTGTGGATCGGCCACCGTACCCGTCAGGTCGACCATGCCCATGTGAACTTCTGCAAGGGCATCCGCAATCCGATCGGCATCAAGTGTGGCCCGGGCATGGAGACTGACGAACTGCTTCGCCTGATCGACACGCTGAACCCGCATGACGAACCCGGCCGCATCACGCTGATCTCGCGCTTCGGCTCGGAAGGCGTGGCCAAGGGCCTGCCGCCACTGGCACGCGCGCTCAAGAAAAGCGGCCGCACGGTCGTCTGGTCCTGTGATCCGATGCACGGCAACACGCTGAAGACGGAAAGCGGTTTCAAGACCCGCCCAGTGGACCGTATCCTCTCCGAGGTGCGCCAGTTCATCGACGTTCTGTCGGCGGAAGGCTGCTATCCCGGCGGCGTGCATTTCGAGATGACCGGCCAGGATGTCACCGAATGCATCGGTGGCGCGCAGGCCATTTCCGAAGGCGACCTGTCATCGCGTTACCACACGCATTGTGATCCGCGTCTCAATGGCGAACAGGCTCTCGAGCTTGCGTTTCTGATCGCCGAAAAGCTGCAGGCCATGAACGTTGCCGAGGCGACCGCCTCGCGCATGGCTGGCTAGACTTAACGCCTCAAGGCTTTCGTTCCCAAACCGCGTGCACCAGCTGTGCACGCGGTTCAAAGCCCATTGCCGTGTACATGGCGATGGCGACATCATTGGTCGGATAGGTATGCAGGAAGGGCGTCAGGCCTTCCGAGATGATCCTGTTGGCCAGCGCCGCGAGCAGCGTCTTGCCATAGGCCTTGCCGCGATAATCCGGATGCGTGCACAGCGCGGTGATTTCCGTGTGGCCGTCGGTGGCAAGGCGTTCGCCCCCCATGGCCACCAGGCGTGCGCCGTCCCGAATGCCCAGGAAACGTCCCATCGTGTGGGTGCGTGTCCTGAACGGGCCGGGCTTGGTCAGTGTGGCCAGTGCCAGCATCTCGGCAGCGTCTGCATCGCCGAGCGTGACAAGCTCCACATGCCTGCTTGAGGCTGGCGTCTGCCCTGTCAGGATCATCTGCAATAGCGGACGCTCGACGGCGCTCACCGTCTCGGGCGCCGCCGGCATACTTGGCTCAAGGATGGACACGTCATAATTGGCGGGTATCTGCCGAACCAGGTCCGCCCACGCCTCTTCCGACATATCCCGCGCTGCGATGAAGGGGCTCACCTCGGACGGGAACTTTCGCGCGAGCGTGCCCTGGGAATCGAAATGCGCTTGCCGGCTCGTCAGAGCGCTCCAGATTGGCCGGTCGAGGGGATGGGGCTCTGTCATTTCTTGCCTGCTTGAGTGTTGGATGCGCGGCGCCTGCCGAGCAGTGTTTCTATTGTCGCCATCGCGTCGACGAGCTGGCGTCGCTCGGAAGCCGACAGGGGCGCAAGCATGTCGGCGGTCAGCGCCGCCTGGCGGTCATCGGCTGCGTTCACAATTGTCTGGCCCTTCTCGCTCAGGCGCAGCTCGTGCAAGCGGGCGTCCGTCTCCGAAGGGGTGCGGGTCACGATGCCCTTCGCCACAAGACGGGCGAGCAGGCGAGACAGGTAAGCTGCGTCCAGCTCCAGCTCCCGGCCAATATCGCTGGCGCTGATATTCTTGTGGTTCCTGATTTCGTACAGGACCCGCATCTCGCCGAGCGTCCAGGGCGTGTCGAGAAAGGTCTTCCGCAAGAGGCCAACTTCGCGGGTGTAAAAGCGGTTGAACCCCCGCACGGCGGCAATGGCATCAGGCAGGTTCGGGCGACTTTGAGGCATGGTGGCAATGTGAGTAATTAGTTGACTTTGTCAAGTAACTGTCGCGCCTGAAACCCAGTCACGGAAAATTCGACAATCTCTTGTCGCACTCCCTTGTCCCGGCAGCATCTTTCCGTCAGAAAGCCCGGCTTGTTTGGAACCGGGCCGTAAGGAGGCTGTCATGCGCAAGTTAAGCCTCCCCGCCTGGGCGCGGGCCGCCGATATTTCGGACCTGCTCAAGCTGTCCGTGCCGATTGCGATCACGCGCATGTCGATGATGCTCATGGGCATTACCGACGCCATCGTGCTCGGCCAGTACGCGCCGGGCGAACTGCCCTACATCCTGAATTCATGGCTCCCCATGGGCGTCTCCATCGGCTTCGGCATGGGCCTGCTGCTGGGCACGCAGGTGCTGACATCCGAACTGATCGGCATTGGTCGCAAGGCGGACACAGGCCGCATCTTCCGGCGGGGCCTCTGGGCATCGCTGGGCCTTGGCACTGTGCTGACAGGGCTCGTCTTCTACGGCGCCGAGCCGCTCTTCCAATGGATCTTCGTCACCATTGCGCCCGTGTCGGATGTCGCGGACAAGGCCGACCCGCGCGTCATTGCGTCAGAGACCGCAAAGGTCACACGAATCCTGTCCAGTGGGCTCCTCGCCTTCATGGTCTCACAGGTATGCAGCTTCTATCTGGAGGCCCTGCGTCGGCCGTTGCTGGTGACGGTGGTGATGTATCTGGGTGTGGCGATCAACCTCGTGATGGACCTGGCGCTCGTGGGCGGCTTCTGGGGCGTCGCGCCGATGGGCGCAGAGGGCGTGGCCTGGGCGACCACGGGCTCGCGCTGGACGCTGACGATCGTCATGTTCATCATCGTCATTGTCCTCACACCCGCCTTCCGCAAGTCCATGGCAGGCCCCCTCAATGAAGGACGTCGCCAGTTCAGCGTCGGCATCGGCACGGCCATCAGCAACGTGGCCGAGTGGGGCGCGTTCAACACGACCTACATCATCGCCACATGGATCAGCCTGGCGGCCAATTCGGTCTATGGCTATTCGGTTCAGGTGATGGGGCTCTGCTTCATGTTCTATCTGGGCATCGGCTCAGCCACCAGCGTGCGCGTGGCCGAGGCCTTTGGCAGTGGCAACCGCGACGCCGTGCGCGACGCTGGCCGGCTCGGCGTGGCCGCCACGATCGTCATGGGCATCATCCTTGCCCTGGTCCTCATCCTGTTCAACGGGCCGATCTCGCACATCATGGTCCGCTCCGATGCCGTGCTGAACGGTGTCCAGCTGGCGCCGGCCATTGCCAGCCTCCTCATCATTGCGGCAGCCATGACCATCTTCGACGGCCTGCAGGCGACTTCCTCGATGGCCCTGCGCGCGCAGGAAATCATCTGGACGCCAAGCCTGCTCCATATCGGCTCGTTCGTCTTCGTCATGATCCCGGCCTGTTACTGGCTGGGCCTCGTGGAAGGGCGTGGCGCGCAGGGCATGATGGAAGGGGGGCTGATCGGTGTCGGAACGGCGGGCATCGTGCAAACCCTGTTCCTGGAACTGAAAGCGGCGCGCCTGCCAAACAGACGCGCCGCATGAATTCAGGACCGGCCTCCAAAACGGGAGGCCATTTGTCCTAGAGGTCTTTGAGTGCCGTGGCTGGCTTGAAGGCCAGTGACGTTTTCTCTGGGATCTTGATTTTATCGCCAGTCGCAGGGTTGCGGCCTTCGCGCGCATTGCGGGTCTTTGCCGCAAACGTACCAAAGCCAGCGATTGCAACTTGCTGACGCGACTTCGCTGCAGCAGCGATCGTGTCGAAAACAGCGTCAACAGCCTTGCCGGCTTCGCTTTGCGAAAGACCGGATTCGGCAGCAACTGCCTTTGTAAGTTCACCCTTGTTCATAGGGGTTCTCCTCTAAGTTAAACGGCGATCCCCCGCCGTTGGCTCGACTTACCCACGATTCGTTTTGCGTGAATATGCCGAAAGGCCAGTAAACACAGGCTATATGCCTAGAATCCAGCCCTCCTCGGCCTGAATATGCTCGATTTTTCCCTCGTCAAGCGATTTGCCTGTGGAAAACGTGCCTCCGAGGAGGCCTTTTTCGTCCAGTTGCGAATAATGACGGGCGATCTCGCGGACCTGCACTTCGTCCAGCGTTTCGCCTTTTTCCGGTTTTGCCTTGATCAATGAAGGGTAAACCTCGGCAATAACGACCTCAATTCCGTCCAGGCCTTCTTCCGTCATTTCGTCGGCATTTATCTCGAATGGCCAGATCCGTGCGTTCGGCCAGGCCGCCCGCAGGGCGTGGACATGCGGAATGCCGGTCAGCGACTGGCTGCCCACACTGCCCGTATAGGCCAGTTGCCAGACCGATTTCGGCTGGCCGGCTTTCGTCTCGCGAAGATGGTTTTCAACGATACGGTATTCCGGCAGCGGCTGGCCCGCATAGTCCGGCTTCGTCGATGACAGGGTCGACACGACGTCGCGGGCCGGTGCTCCCCAGAATGGGTAGGGGCCTTTCGAAATCGCGTAATTCATGCCAGCCGCAATGGCGTAACGCGCATTGGAATTATCGGCCTTGTCTTTCAACTTACTGGCGAGATGCGCGTGCATCGCCGCCCAGGGCGCCTGCTTGGATACATCGAGGCCCAGCGCCGCCGCTGTGCCCGCCGGATAACCGAGCGAGAAGTCAAAGCCGAGCAGAACACGGTCGCCGCGCCGCGTGAGCTTGGCGACCATGTCCTCAATGAAGGCGCGCGCTTTCAGGCGCGTGTCGATATTGACCGCCTTGAACTGCAGCTTCAGCCGGGCATCCTTCGCGAGGATCCCGATCCAGATCGAATTGGCGCCCAGAGCCGGCTTGGCCGCCGCGCTCCAGTCCACCATGATATAGGCATCGAACAGCCGTGCCATATTGCTCGTCTCCGTGACCGCTCCGCGGCCTTTTCGAGACGCGGAGCGAATATGTGTTCTAGGTGAGTTTAACCAGCATCTTGCCGGTGTTTGCGCCCGTGAAGAGGCCCATAAAGGCTTCCGGCGCCTTGTCGATACCTTCCATCACCGTCTGCTCGAATTTCATCTTGCCCGAGGGGATCCACTTGGCCATGTCGGCGAAGAAGGCGGGCTGCATGTCGGCATGTGTCGACACGATGAAGCCCTGCAGCTTCAGCTGCTTGCCAACCGCCATGATGATATTGTGCGGGCCGACGGGAGTGCCGGTTTCGTTATACTGGGCAATCATGCCGCAAAGCGCCATGCGCGCCATCGGACGGGCAACCTCGATAGCAGCCGTCAGGTGATCGCCGCCGACATTGTCGAAATAGACGTCGATGCCCTTGGGCGAGGCTTCCTTGAGGGCCTTCACGAGGCCTGCAAATCCGCCGGCCTTCTTGTAGTCGATGACATGGTCTGCGCCGAGCGACTTCACGAAGGCGCACTTGTCCGGTCCACCGGCCGAGCCGATGACCGTGCAGCCCTTGTTCTTGGCGATCTGCACCACGGTCGAGCCGACTGCGCCAGCTGCGCCGGACACAAACACGACATCGCCTTCCTTCAGCTCTGCTACGCGCAGCAGGCCCGCATAGGCCGTCAGGCCCGGCATGCCGGCAACACCGAGGAAGGCGCTTTCTGGCAGGCCCACGTCGGGCAGCTTCTGCACCATGGCCGCTTCAGGTTTACCGACCCACGCGGTGCGCCAGCCCATCATGGAGGAGACAAGGTCGCCCTCTTTATAGTCAGGGTGTGCGGAGGCCGTCACGCGGCCCACGGCGCCGCCCTGCATCGTCTCGCCGATCTGGAACGGCGGCACATAGCTTTCGCGGTCATACATGCGGCCGCGCATATAGGGGTCGACCGACATCCATTCGTTCTTCACCTGGATTTCGCCATCCTTGGGCGCGGCGATCTCGACGGTCTTCTTGCCGAAGTTTGCCGGTTTCGGCATGCCCTCGGGGCGGGATGCGAGGCTCCATTCGGTTGAACTGAGAGTGGCCATTGCGTGTTCCTTCCTGATTATCGTTGTCGCTTAAGTGGACTGTCGGGCCCCGGCTGTGAAGGGGGCGGGCCCAATATCTTGTCGTGCGCCTGCAGCACGCGTTTGATCTTGCGCGCCCTGTGCGACGCCGTAAGTTGCCGCAAAACAAAACAGCAAGGCAGGAAACCCATCATGAAAACGCGCCATCTCGTCGACCCGGACCTGCTCGCCATTGCGGATGCGTTCCCGCCGATCGACCTGCAGGAGAGCACCCTGCAAGGCATTCGGACCATGTTTGCCGAGATGAGTGTGATGGGCGATCCGGCCACTTTTGGCGTCACCCGCCGTGAGGTGAACGTACCGGGTCTCGACGGCGCGCCGGATGTCCGCTGCCTGGTCTACACGCCGGTGTCTCCCGGCAAGGCGCGCCCCGCCTTCCTGCACATCCATGGCGGCGGTTATGTGATGGGCACGCCCGAAGGCTCTGACATCCGCAACATGCGCGTGGCCTCTGCGCTGGGGGCGGTCGTGGTCGCGCCTGACTATCGGGTGGCCCCGGAACACCCCTATCCGGCACCGCTGGACGATTGCGCTGCGGCGCTTGCCTGGCTCTTCGGCAATGCGGATGAACTCGGCATTGATACAAAACGCGTAGCGGTGGGTGGCGATAGTGCCGGTGGTGGCCTCGCAGCTGCGCTCTGCCTGCGCACGCGCGACGAGGGCCGGTTCAATATCGCTTTCCAGCATCTTGTCTATCCCATGCTGGACGACCGCACGGCGGCGCACGGCGCCCCGCTCGACCCCATCGTGGGCGAATATGTCTGGACGCCCGCTGCCAACCGTTTCGGCTGGGGCGCCTATCTCGGCGGCAATACGCCTTCCGCACCCGCTGTGCCCGCCCGGGCGGAAAGCCTCGCCGGCCTGCCGCCCACATGGATCAATATCGGTGCGCTCGATCTCTTCCTCGACGAGAACATGGCCTATGCGCGGCGCCTGCTGGCAGACGGCGTGGCGACGGAGCTGGTGATCTATCCCGGCGCCTTCCATGGTTTCCAGATGGCCGTCGAGGCGCCCGTCGCCCAGCGTTTCGAGCGCGATTATCTGGAATCACTCGCGCGTGGCCTCGGTTGCCGGATCAATCAGCCCGCCTAAGCATGACAGGGTTAATGCCTCCGCCTGCGGCAAAGTTTGCTGCCCGCAGCTCTTGCAGCAGGGGGCGATGCGGTGTCATGTCCGCCCATACGAGGGCCTGAACCATGACAAAACTAAAAGTAGGCGTCGCAGGCGCTGGCGTATTCGGAAATTACCACGCGCAGAAAGCCGCCGCATCGGCGCGTACAGAGTTTATGGGCGTGTACGATATCGATCAGGCGCGCGCTGAGAGCGTCGCCAGCACATTCGGTGCGCCGGGCATGTCGGATTACAAGGCCTTCCTCGATATGTGCGATGCCATCGTCGTCGCCGTGCCCGCCACATTCCACGAGCCGCTGGCGCGCGAAGCCATTGAGGCGCATTGCCATGTCCTCGTCGAAAAGCCTCTCACCCTGTCCGGCAAGACAGCGCGCAGTCTCGCCGATGAAGCCGCCGCCCGCGGACGCATTTTGCAGGTCGGCCATCAGGAGCGTTTCGTGGCGCGGGCCATGGGCGTACTGAGCATCGACGAAGCGCCGCTGCTGATTGAATCCGTTCGTGCCGGCCCGCCAGCACCCGACAATCGCGCAGGCGATGTCTCGGTCATCTGGGACCTGATGATCCACGATCTTGATCTCGCCGCCATGATGCTGGGCACCGAATTCAACGGCGTCACCGCCAGCGGCAAGCGCGTCCATTCGCGCCACCTCGATGAAGCCAGCGCCCAGTTCACCTATGCCAGCGGCGGCGTCGCCCGCCTGCGCGCCAGCCGCGCCGCTGAGGTCCGTGAGCGCACCATGCGTGTCGTCTATCCCTCGGGGGAAATCGCGATCAACTTCCTCACCCGCAAGGTGGAAAACTCGACGCCTTATGAAATACGCGTCGATATCGCAGCAGAGCTGCCCGATCCTCTTGGTGCCGCTGACGAAGGGTTCTACGCGGCCTGTCTCGGCCTCGCGCGCAGCCCGGTTCCGGCGCATGGCGCGGTGGCGGCTGTTGCCATGGCAGAAGCGGCAGAAGCCTCGGCACTGGCCAAGGTCGACGTCTGATCAGCTCTGGTCACGTTTGGCCTGTTTCGGGTCATGCTTGGGCGCAGGCGCCAGGCGCATGACTTCCGTCTGGAAGCGTTCATCGTCATCGGCCGCGAGATAGGGTAGGGCGTCCGAAATCGCCTTCTGCAGCGGCTCGAACCAGTCGCGGTCAGCCTTCGAGAAATCGGACAGCACATATGGCATGACCTGCGACTTGTCGCCGGGATGGCCAATGCCGATGCGCACGCGCCGCACGTTCTCACCGAGATGCGCGATCATGGAGCGGACGCCATTATTCCCGGAATGTCCGCCGCCGCGCTTTACGCGGGTGCGGCCCGGCGCGAGGTCGATCTCGTCATGGAGCACGGTCACAGCTTCCGGATCGAGCTTGTAGAAGGTCACGGCCTTTGACAGGGCCCGTCCGGTCTCATTGTAGAATGTCTCGGGTTTAACCAGCAGGACTTTGACACGGCCATCAGCGGTATTGATCGTGCCTTCGGAAATCTGGCTCTCGAACTTGCTGCGCCAGGGCCCAAAGCCATGGTCGGCATGAATTCTGTCGAGAACGAGAAATCCGGCATTGTGCCGGTTGCCGGCATATTTCGGGCCCGGATTGCCCTGTCCTGCGAGGATCAACATCGGGGTATCTCCCTTGTCTGATCGGGCAGGGATCGGCTGCGTGCCCGGCCGCAAAAGGCCGAGCACGCTTTGCCAGATCGAACGGATCAGTCTTCGTTCGCTTCGCCGTCGGCGTCGTCGCCTTCAGCTTCTGCAGTCGTTTCGTCTTCGGCTTCTTCGCCTTCGTCACCATCGGTTTCCACAACGGCAGCGCGGCCGGCAATCGTCGCGATCGTGAAGTCACGGTCGGTGATCGTTGGCTCGGCGTCGGAAGGCAGCTTGATGTCGGAGATTTTCACATTGTCGCCGATTTCCAGTTTCGAGACGTCGGCCTCGAGGAATTCGGGGATGTGGCCAGCTGGCACAAGCAGTTCGACCGTGTGGCGAACCACGTTGAGCGTACCGGCCTTCTTGAGGCCTGGCGAGACTTCTTCGCCGATGAAGTGCACAGGCACTTCAACCTTGATTTTCTGGTTCGCAGTGACGCGGAAAAGGTCAACGTGCATCGGGCGGTCGGTGACCGGGTGCATCTGGATCGCTTGCGGGATCACCATCTGCTTCTTGCCGTCATGGACCAGCGAAGCGGTCGAGGACAGGAAGTGGCCTGTTTCAATGGCTTTCAGGACTTCTGGAAGGCGCAGGCTGATCGCAACTGGATCTTCGCCGCCGCCGTAGAGAACGCCGGGCACGAAGCCGTTATTGCGGGCTTCACGTGCGCCGCCCGTGCCGGTGCGCTCACGCAGCTCGATATTGAACGTAATCTGTTTCTTGGACATTTGTTTTCCTTTCGCCCTGAAATCCGCCGCCGGACACCCGGACGGTGATAGCCTGACACGCACGGCCTTGCGCCGCCGTTTCAAGAGCGGGCCTATAGGCGATCAGGGGGTGTCTGGCAAGCTGCCACGGCAGGCCAGGCAGCCAATCAGCCGCCCCAGGCGATCTCAGCAATGGAAACAGCGGATCGCGACCCGGCGACCCTATGGCCTCAGCTGCCAGATATGTCTCGTTTCTGAGACATTTTCAGGCGTCAGGCGGGGCCCGGCCCTTTAAACGGTCCGGCAATTCTGTAGAAAACTTCTCAAGTTGCAGTCTTCCCTATAAGCAACACACAGAAACGCACCAAAGGAGAGGCCCGACATGAGCGACGCCAACAAGACATATCCCGTCCCGGCCGGTTTTGCGGCAAAAGCAAACCTGACGCCTGAGAAGTACCGGGAGATGTACGCGGCCTCGATCGCCGACCCGGATGCCTTCTGGGGCGAGCACGGCAAGCGCCTCGACTGGATGACCCCCTACACGACCGTGAAGGACGTCTCCTGGGAAACCGGCGACCTGCACGTGAAATGGTATTCCGACGGCGTGCTCAATGTCTCGGCCAACTGTATCGACCGCCATCTCGCCACGCGCGGTGACAAGGCCGCCTTCATCTGGGAAGGCGACGACCCGTCCGACAGCTACACCGTTACCTATAACCAGCTCCACGTCGCGGTCTGCAAGTTCGCCAATGTCCTGAAGGAACTCGGCGTCAAGAAGGGCGACCGCGTCACCATCTACATGCCGATGATCCTTGAGGCGACCTACGCCATGCTCGCCTGTGCGCGCATTGGCGCGATCCACTCGGTCGTGTTCGGCGGCTTCTCGCCCGAAGCGCTGGCCGGGCGCATTGTCGATTGCAAGTCCGAAGTCCTGATCACCGCCGACGAGGGCCTGCGCGGCGGCCGCAAGGTGCCGCTCAAGGTCAATGCGGATGCCGCCGCCAAGATTGCCAATGGCATGGTCAAGAAGATGCTCGTCGTTCGCCGTACCGGCGCGGACGTGGCCATGACCGAAGGCCGCGACCACTGGCTCCACGAGATTGGCGCCGACATTTCCGCCGATTGCCCGCCAGAGCCGATGAACGCCGAAGACCCGCTCTTCATCCTCTACACGTCCGGGTCGACAGGCCAGCCAAAGGGCGTGCTGCACACGACCGGCGGCTATCTCGTCTGGGCTTCGATGACCCATCAATACGTGTTCGACCTGAAGGAAGAGGATGTCTTCTGGTGCTCGGCTGATGTCGGCTGGGTCACCGGGCACACCTATATCGTCTATGGACCGCTCGCGAACGGCACGACCAGCGTCCTGTTCGAAGGCGTACCGACCTATCCGGATGCGAGCCGCTTCTGGCAGGCTTGCGACAAGCACCAGGTCAGCATCTTCTACACTGCACCGACCGCCATCCGCGCGCTGATGCGCGAAGGCGAGGTGCCTGTACAGAAGACCTCCCGCAAATCGATCCGCCTGCTCGGCACAGTCGGCGAGCCGATCAACCCCGAAGCCTGGGAATGGTATTTCCACGTCGTCGGTGAGGAGCGCTGCCCCATCGTCGACACATGGTGGCAGACCGAAACCGGCGGCACGATGATCGTGCCGCTTCCCGGCGCAACCGACATGAAACCCGGCGCGGGCAGTCATCCCTTCTTCGGCATCAAGCCGATCCTGGTCGACGCTGAAGGCAACACGCTGGAAGGCGCGGCCGACGGCAACCTGCTGATCACCGACAGCTGGCCCGGCCAGATGCGCACCGTCTATGGCGACCACCAGCGCTTCATCGACACCTATTTCACCGCCTATCCCGGCACCTACTTCACCGGCGACGGATGCCGCCGCGACGAGGACGGCTTCTACTGGATCACGGGCCGCGTCGATGACGTGATCAACGTCTCCGGCCACCGCATGGGCACGGCCGAAGTCGAAAGCGCGCTCGTCAGCCATGATGCGGTCGCTGAGGCCGCTGTGGTCGGCTACCCGCACGACATCAAGGGGCAGGGCATCTACGCCTATGTCACGCTCGTGGCAGGATGCGAGGCCACCGACGACCTGCGCAAGAATCTTGTCCAGCACGTTCGTGCCGAAATTGGTCCCATCGCTTCGCCCGATCTCATCCAGTTCGCGCCCGGCCTGCCGAAGACGCGTTCCGGCAAGATCATGCGCCGCATCCTGCGCAAGATCGCCGAGAACGAGTTTTCCAATCTGGGAGACACGTCAACGCTGGCCGATCCGGAAGTCGTTACCGACCTGATCGAGCACCGTCAGAACCGCTAGTCAGATCGCCGGCAGGTCAACGATAAACCGGGCGCCGCCTTCTTCGCGGTTCTCGGCATAGACCTCGCCGCGATGCGTCGCGATGATCTGTTTGACGATGGACAGGCCAAGGCCGGAATTGTTGCCAAAGGCCGTGCCCTTGGGCCGGTCGGTGTAGAACCGGTTGAAAATCTCTTCCAGCTTGTCCGGCGGAATGCCGGGGCCATTGTCCTCGACACGCACGCGGGCGACGGTCTGGGGGCCGCTGTTTGTCTGCTCCAGCGTCACCTGCACATTCGCGCCGGGTGGTGAGAAAGACTTGGCATTGTCGATCAGGTTGCGCAGCACCTGTCCCAGCGGACCTTCGCGTGCGCGAACCAGCAGGCGCGCGCCCATCGTGGCATCCTCGAACGACACGGTGATATCCTCCGGTCCGTCGACCATGGCTTCATAGGTGCGCACAACGTCATGGGCAAAGCGCGCAATGTCGATCTGCTCGGTCGGCACACGGGTCATCTCGGCCTCGATGCGGGAGGCGTTCGAAATATCCGTGATCAGTCGGTCGAGCCGTTTCACATCGGACGCGATCACATTGCGCAGGCGCTGGCTCGCGACCGGGTCTTCCGTCACACGCTCCGCCGTCTCCACAGCTGAGCGGATGGAGGTCAGCGGGTTCTTCAGCTCATGCGCCACATCGGCGGCGAACTGCTCGTTCGCCTCGATCCGCTCCAGTAGCGCTTCCGTCATCCCCTGCATGGAGGACGCAAGATTGCCGATCTCGTCCTTGCGTTTCGTCAGCGCCGGTATGTCGATCCGGTCAGAGGCGCCGGAGCGTATCCGGTCTGCCGCCAGCGAAAGGCGCCGCAACGGACGCGCAATACCCAAAGTCAGAAGGAAAGACGTAATGAATGCCACCAGCACGGCCACGCCAATGAATGGCACCAGCGCGGCGCGCTCGGCCCGGATGATCTCGTCTATATCACTGGCTTCCAGCGTCAGCACGCCGACGACGGCCGACACGCGCTGGATGGGCATGGAGACGGAAATGATCCGCTGGCCACGATCCGAGAAGCGCTGGCTGGCGGCGACATCGCCCAGCACGGCGCTGTCGAATTCCTCCTCGAAACTCTGCGTCCGGATCGCTTCCGAACTGCGCCGCGGCATGATCGGCCCGAACACACGGCCCGCCCATTCCGACAGGGCTGCGCCGATGCGGGCAATCCGGCTCGGTTCCTTGATCGGGGGCAGGGCATCGATATCGACGCGTTCAGAGAGATAGAAACTGTCACCCACCAGTTCTTCGTCCGGCGTATAGATGCGGGCGCGGACCCGCTCGGGCAGGTTCAGGCGAACGATGGTCTGCCGGGCGGCATCCACGTCGAGGCTTGGCTCGGGCGTGGTCGCGTCCTCGCCAAGCAGGCTGGTGAAAATCTGGGCCTGCGCGACAAGGTCCTGTTTCTTCGAAACAACAAATCCGGCGCGCATTTCGTTCAGCACCATGGCGCCGATGATGAGGATGGCGAGTCCGGCCAGGTTGGACGCAAAGATCAGCCGGGCAATGCGCGAACCCAGGAACATGGATCCGCGCCGTTTGCCCGGCAACCTGATGCGTTTCGACTCAGCCATCCCGTTCACCCTGTTACCGGGCTGCGGCTAAAATCAGGCGTCGGCCGCAACGCGCATTGTGACAATCTTGTCAGGATTGCGCGGTGGCTCACCTTTCGCAAGCTGGTCGATCACATCCATGCCTTCGGTCACCTTGCCCCAGACAGTGTATTGGCGGTTCAGGAAGCTCGCATCGTCGAAGCAGATGAAGAACTGGCTGTTGGCGGAATTCGGCGCAGACGTGCGCGCCATCGAGCAGGTGCCGCGCACATGGGGCTCAGCATTGAACTCGGCCTTGATGTCAGGCTTGCTGGATCCGCCCGTGCCATTGCCCTTTGGGCAGCCGACCTGCGCCATGAAACCGGCGATCACGCGGTGGAACACGATGCCATCATAAAACTCCTCACGGGCGAGTTCCTTGATGCGTGCGACGTGTCCCGGCGCGAGATCAGGGCGCAGCTCGATTTTCACCGGGCCTTTCGAGGTTTCAAGAAGCAGTATGTTTTCAAGGTCTGTCATGGGAATATCCTGTTTTGAGAGGGTCTTTGTCACTGGCTATTGAATGAAGGCGATGGCGGCAAGCCCGCCGGGCATGTTAATATAGGTCTGTAATAAGGTTCCCGCAGGCTCATGATTGCAGAAACACTCTCCCTGTCGCTAACCGCCGTGCTCACCGTGATAGGGCTTGTGCACCTCGCATGGGCCTTTGGAGCGAGTTTTCCCTATGCAAACCGGCAGGCTCTTGCGCGCGCCGTCGTGGGCCGTCGCGGCATCACGCAAATGCCTTCCATGATGGCTTCCCTGTTCGTGGCGGTGTGCATCCTCGGGGCCGCTGCGTGGGCGGCGCTGCTGGGCAGGCTGGTCATCCTGCCGGTCTCGCCATGGCTCCTGCTGGCGGGCGGTCTGGTCCTGTCAGCGGTCTTCCTCTTCCGGGGCATTATCGGCGTCATGCCGGCCTTCGAGCGCGCCTTGCCGGAACAGCCTTTCCTGACGCTCAACCGGCGCTTCTACTCGCCGCTATGCGTGCTGATCGGGCTCGGCTTCCTCGCGCTGACCGTGGCGCTGCCGAACTGGTCCTGGCGTTTCAGCCTGCTCGGTTAGCCGCCGCGCGCCACCCGGCGGCATTGATCCGCGCCTGCAGGGACACGCCATCACTGCCCGGCGCCGCCATCATGTGCGCAAACGCCCAGTGGTTCAGCTCGGTCGAGATCGTCACATCCGCCTCGCGCCAGGTACGCGCCAGTCCGCCGCCCAGCACCACGCCCGTCGCCTTCACGATGTCGGACCGGTCAAACGCGCGCGGTCGCGCATCCACATGCGCCACAAGGCCCGCATTGTCCGGCCGCCGCGTTACGTTGGAGAACATGCCGCCCGGCCGCATCACGGGGTCAACGCCTGCCAGAAGCGCGACCTCCCCATGCAGCTGGTGGCTCACGCGCAGGGCCGCATCGCTGCCCCAGCTATGGCCGACCAGAACCAGCTCATCGCCCTGCGACAGCGCCGCGCGGCAATGCTCCAGCACGCCGTCCAGATCATAATGGGCAAACCATGTTGCCGTGCGGCCCACGCCAGCGCCACCCTCAAGCAGCGCCCGCTGGCGGGCCTTCACATAGCTGACAACAAGCTGCGACTGCCCGTCCGCGGCGCCGCCGATATAGATCTCGGCAACGCCCCGGCCGTGCGCGTTGCGCCTATTCGGTATAGCGGTAGCCGACGCCATAGAGCGTTTCGATTGCATCGAACTCGTCGGTCACTTCGCGGAACTTCTTGCGCAGCCGCTTGATGTGGCTGTCGATGGTCCGGTCGTCGACATAGATCTGGTCGTCATAGGCGGCGTCCATCAGCTGGTCGCGGCTCTTCACGTAACCGGGGCGCGAGGCGAGGGCCTGAAGGATCAGGAACTCGGTCACGGTCAGGCGCACAGGGTGGCCGTCCCAGGTGCAGGCATGGCGGTTCGGGTCGAGCGTCAGCTTGCCGCGAACGATCGGCTTGTGGTCGCCCTCTTCAGGGCCGGCCACGCCGCCGCGTGCGCGACGCAGCACGGCTTTCACGCGCTCGGCCAGCAGGCGGTTGGAACAGGGCTTCCGCACGAAATCATCCGCGCCGATATTGAAGCCGATCACTTCGTCGATCTCTTCGTCCTTGGACGTCAGGAAGATCACCGGCAGTTCGCTGGTCTGGCGCAGCCGGCGCAGCAATTCCATGCCGTCCATCTTGGGCATCTTCACGTCGAGGATGGCAATGTCGGGCGGCGTCTCGGTGAGCGCGGGCAGGGCGGATTCGCCGTCATGATAGGTGCGGACATTATAGCCCTCAGCCTCAAAGAACATTTTCAGCGACGCAACAATGTTCTCGTCGTCATCCACCAGTGCCAAAGTCGTCATCGCTCGATCCTTCTCAACCAGAGTATACCCCGTAACGGGGTCTGGCCGTTTTGCATTATGGTGTTCAACCACGGTTCGCGACATGACAAAAGCCCTCCTTCGGTGCTGTCCCAATGAAAACAGCAGACTAGGGCAAGCAAGCGCTCACATTACGGCGATTTAAGGAATCATTGGGGCGAGTGTGGCGAGAAGACGTGATGCAACCCAATCCGGCTTCACCTGTTCCTTGCGAAGCAAAGGAGACAATGATGACTTTTCGACTGACCCTGACCGCCTCGGTATCGGCCCTTTTGCTCGCGGCCTGTTCGCCTGATGCCGGGCGCACAACCGAGCCCGCAGAGCCCACGCCCGCGCCAGTCGAAACGCCATCGCCGACCGAGGCGGAAGTCGTGCCCACCCAGGAAGCGCCTGCTTCATCCGAGCCTGTCCTCACCGCCAACGGCTACGGCCCGCTGACCATCGGCATGACACGCGAAGCCGTCGTCGAGGCCGTCGGCGGCCCGGCCAATGCGAATGCCGCCAGCGAGCCCTTCGCATGCGAAATCTTCCACCCGTCCAATGCCCCGGAAGGCCTCTACGTCCTGCTGCAGGAAGACAAGCTGGCAAGCGTCTATCTCACCAAGGGGGCAACGATTGAAACCGCTGAAGGCCTGAAGGTCGGCGACCCCGCCGAGGCGGTGATGACGGCCTATGGCGACAAGGTCGTGAAGACCCCCTCCAAATACCTCGAAGCCCCGGCCGCTTACCTGACGATCTGGCAGTCCGGCAACACAAGCGCCGACTGGGTGGACGATCAGGACGCGCGCGGCATCCGCTTCAGCACGGGCACGGACGAAACAATCGAGCAGATCACAGGCGGCGGCCCGGCCATCCAGCTGGTTGAAGGTTGTAGCTGAGTTGGTTCAGTGCATTAAGGCCATAGGCTGCAATGCAATGCTCCAGCATGCGAATAATTCACTTCTGAAGCGCTCATACTGAGCGCAGTCGAAGCACGAGCGCGGGCTGGTAGTACGTACGCCACTGGTTTCATCCTTCGGCTTCGCTCAGGATGAGCTTGTTTATGAGGTGGCTCGTCATGGTGCATTGCGCCTATCTTGATGCACCATAGTCTCGCTAGACATAAGTTGGAGTTGTTACCGCTCTAGCCTCAATGGAGTAGCACTACCCGTCTCTAAATCGATCACGTAGGAACCACCATCCCAGCGATAGGCAGTTAGGGTTCCATCCTCGGAATAAAGTCGCGTGAACGGATCCCCCAATTTGTCGAATGCACTACTCACTCGCCACATGATGTGTCCTTTGGAATCAATCCTGAACACATTTCGAGCAAGATCTTCTTTGTTATATTGATCACCTTTTCCAAGTCGATCAAGTAACACGACTGCTTCGCCTTTTGGCAAATCCACTCGGCTGTGAATGTCGGCTAAGTTGAGTAATTCATTCATTTAGAAGCTCTTATCCGTCCGAAACTCTAAGCCAGCGTAGCAACTGTTATCCTGGC
>NZ_AWFG01000017.1 GCF_000682695.1 Hyphomonas chukchiensis
ATCCGATAGCCGGGCACATAGGCATTGACCTTTGCAACCATTGCTTCGATTGAGGCCTCAATTGTCGGCTCATCTGCGCCACTAGAGAGGGTGAATACCGTATCGCGCATGATCATCGGAGGCTCCGCCGGGTTCAGGACGATTATGGCTTTGCCTTTCCGGGCTCCTCCAACCTCTTCTATACCCTTTGAGGTGGTCTCGGTGAATTCATCAATGTTGGCCCGCGTTCCCGGCCCGGCTGACTTGGAGGCGATGGAAGCGACGATCTCCGCATAGTGGACTGTCGCGACGGATGCTACTGCTGCCACGATTGGGATCGTCGCCTGCCCGCCGCAAGTGACCATGTTGACATTTGACGCATCCAGATGCGCGTCACCATTGACGACGGGTATGACATACGGCCCGATCGCCGCAGGCGTGAGGTCGATCATCACCTTTCCGGCGGACGTGACGACTTCATTGTGCCGCTTGTGTGCGCCAGCAGATGTCGCATCAAAGACAATTCCGATTTCGGGCCACACGTCGAGCTTAACGAGACCCTCAATTCCTTCATGCGTGGTCGCGATACCCATGCGCTTTGCCCGGGCAAGGCCGTCCGAGTCGGGATCGATCCCGACCATCGCGCCCATTTCGAGACCCTTTGACTTGCGTATGACCTTGATCATGAGGTCAGTTCCGATATTTCCGGATCCGATGATCGCAACCTTGGTCTTCTTGAGAGTTGTCATTTCCAATGTCTCCTATTTCGCCGCAATTGCGAGGCGAACCGACCCAATACCTTCGATATCTGCTTCAAACAGATCACCAGGCTCCATTGAGGCCATCGGGCCAAGAGCACCTGTCAGAACGACGTCGCCGGCCTTGAGAGGTGCTCCGAGCTCTGCGCATTTTCGTGCGAGCCAGAGTGCGGCGTTTAGCGGATTTCCAAGGCACGCGATGCCGGCGCCATATGAAACCGGGCGTCCATTGCATTTCATCACCATGCCAGCATTGACGAGATCAAGCCCATGCAGTGCACGAACAGGACCGCCCAGGACATATAGGCCTGATGAGGCGTTATCCGCGATCGTATCCGAAATGCGGATATCCCAGTCCTTGATACGACTGCCCACAATTTCGATGGCAGGCACGACGTGGTCTATGGCTCGGATCAGTTCGCTTGGCGTTGTATCCTGCGCGTTGATGTCCCTGCCGAGTATAACGGCTATTTCAGCCTCGGCCTTGGGTTGTTGAGTTGCTGACAACGGAATTTCATCACCGTCGCAATATTCCATATCCGCATAGAGGACGCCAAAATCGGGCTGGTCTACGCCAAGTTGATTTTGGACTGCCGCTGACGTCAGGCCAATTTTCCGGCCAACAATCCGTCGCCCTGCGGATACCCACCGGGCTGTGTTGATCGCCTGGACCTCGTATCCGGCTTGCGGATCAAGACCAATGAGATCACGCACTGGCGCGCAGTAGGTTTGTCCAGCGTGTGCGTTGAACAGTGCATCCGCAGCCTTTTGAATTTCATCTCTGGAGATCATGGTCTGGTTCGCGTCCGTAAGTAACTTGGAATGTAGATCGCTAACTACGCGATATACTTGACACTGCAATCCGAGGCAGGCCAATTGCTATCACAATGTGATAAATGGAGATCCGTGTGACACGATCCATGTCTTCCTTCGACAAGGCGATGGCCTTGTTCGGAGCACTTGTTGCGCAGGACGGTGTATTCGAATCAGACGCAATGAGTGTCCAGCTCGGGGTGCCGGAATCGACTCTGTACAGGCATCTGAATGCCCTCCATTCGGCCGGGCTCATCTGCCGATCCAGACGTGGACGATATTTGCCCAACCCAGTTTTTCTGAAGAAGTTGGAGGGGTACACACCACATGCAGTGCTGTCGGAACTAGTACGGCCCTTTTTGGACCAACTAAGTGTCGCGTTGGAAACCACGACCCACTTTGGCCTTCTGGAGAACGACATGGTTACCTACCTCGCGAAATCGGTATTTGAAGGAGAGGAGGTGTTCACGCGCGAGAACGGGCAGCTGGAGGCGTACTGTTCTGCTATCGGCAAGGTGTTGCTCTCGCACATGACGGTCGACGAGCAACGGGCGTATATATCCAGCGGGCCCTTTCCAAAGCTAACGGATAAAACGATCACGGATCCAGCCGCAATCGAACGAGAACTACATCGCACGCGCAACAAGGGATTCGGCGTCGACGATGGCGAGGTTCACAACGCACTTTATTGCATCGCTGTGCCAGTCTTCAGTTCGCGGGGAATAGTCGTGGGCGCAATTTCTAGTTCATCTAGCCAGAGGTGGGCGAGTCCTAAAGAACAGCGTGATCGCCTGATTCAGCTCAACGGGGTAGCGCAGTCAATCTCTTCCACTTTAGGGGCCGGCGCATGATCATGTGGAGATGAGAGCTCAAAAAAATGGGAGCCGCTTAGGCTCCCAGAGTTTGGCGGAGACCTAGCTCCGCCGGAGGAAACAGACTGGTTGTCGTATCTGTTGTACGTTCCCTGACCTTGAATGGCAGTGAAGTTCAACCTGACACGACACATTTGAGTTGTGCCGCGATCCGGTTGCGCGTCAACCTGGCCGGATGCGAATGAGCGGCATCGCTCTCACATTGTGAAACTTTATGGAATCTGAGCACTCGGGTGGAACAGGATTGGAATTCTGTACGCCTACCCATGATATTTATGTGCCGAGAATATTCCCGAAAGCGGCCAATGCGCGAATAATCGGACATGTGGGAACATGGACTGCGTTCTGAGCGTTCCCGAACAACCGATAGAAATAAGCGAGTATACGGAACAAAAATCTCGGAGTCGGGAAATGGCTTTTCGACATCCGGGGCGGCGAGCACTGCTCCAATCCGGGAGTCAGGTGCACTAAGTTGCGCTGGCGTCTGTTCCGTATGGCGAAATTAACAGCGGCATCGATAGCACAGTTGCCTTTGGCCACATGCAGATTTCGATCCTTGCTACGGAATTTGAGCTCGCGCTGTTCGTAAATAAATATTGACACAATCAAAAAAATCATTTTTTCTCAAAAAAAGAACAAAATCTTGCACCTCAAGCAAGGTTGTTAGGGAGGTACTTAAATATGCCAAAACTAAGCGGCAGTTCCGTTTTGATTACGGGCGGAGCCACGGGAATTGGTCGGGCGGTGGTCCATCATTTTGTCGAGGAAGGTGCCAGACTGTGTGTTCTGTGCGTCAATGACGAACAGGCGAGTTCGTTGCGGGGTGAGTTCGGGGCTGAGGTTGAAACAGTAATTGGGGATGTGCGCAGTCTGGCAGACAATCAGCGCGCTGCGGCCCTTGCCGTGGAGAGATTCGGTGGACTGAACACCTTTATCGGCAATGCAGGGATATGGGATTTTATAACGCCTCTGGAAGCGCAGGATGAAGAAAAGCTCGAAAGAGTCTGCGATGATATTTTTGGTGTGAATGTAAAGGGGTACGCGCTCGGAGCGTACGCGTGTCTTCCTGCGCTTCGCCAGTCTAAAGGGTCCATAATTTTCACGGCCTCTAGCTCAAGCTTTTTTACGGGCGGAGGTGGTCCGCTATATGTGGCATCGAAACACGCTGTGATTGGACTCATCAAGCAGCTTGCGAAGGAAGTCGCGCCAGACGTTAGGGTTAATGGCGTAGCTCCAGGAGGTACGATTACCAATCTTTCCGGGTCGCCCTCATCCGAGCACGCAAAGTCCCAGATGGCTGAGATTCCAGAGATCGACAAACTTCTCGAGGGCATGACACCGCTCGGATTTGCCGCAAAGCCTGAAGACCATGTAGCGCTATATGCGTTGCTTGCCTGTCCGGTGTCGGCTCGATACGTCACAGGCACAACCATCTTGTCCGATGGCGGTATTGGCGTGGGCTGACCCAGCCTGAACGCGTTCACCAACTAAGTCGAAATTGTGCCAGCAGTGCTGGCGGTCTTTTGGATCAAATCTATGAACCTGCCGGTCTTCAAATTCGCTCATGCTGCCGCTGCTGCTGGGGTGCTTTACTTCTCCCAACCTGGGGCGCTGGCAGAGCAGGCCGTTTTATCGCCCCCCGACATAAGCCCTCGGTCAAATATAGAGATGCCAACTGACGGACGTGTACGGTTTGTTCCTGATAATTTATTTGCCGTCGATTTTGTCTCTGATTCTGTGGGCTGGGCGGGGGGATACTACGGGACACTACTGAAGACCGAGGATGGAGGAGGGCACTGGAAGCGCGAGCCCTTGCCGTTTACGGACTTAATTAGGCGAATCGACTTTGTGGACGAGGCCGTCGGCATTGCTGTCACGAGTAGAGGCAAGATCCTGAGGTCTGAAGACGGGGGAGCGCATTGGGAAGTTGTGCATGTTGAGCCGGGCATTAACTTGCGAGATGTCTACTGTCTCGACGCCCAGACAGCTTGGGTCGTCGGACATGAGGCTACAGTGCTTCACACGTCCGATGGCGGTAAAACGTGGCAAACTCAGGCGTTATCCGGATATCAGGGGCGTGATCTACCGAGATTGAATGGCATTACACGTCTCGAGGACGGGCGGTTGGTTTTGGTTGGGGAGTTCGGCCTGATAGCGTCGTCAATCGATGATGGATTGAGCTGGGAGGTGCTGGACGCGCCCGATGCCTCGGTCACATTCACAGCGGTAGATGCATGGCGTTCGGAGGCGCTAATATCTGGGCTTGGCGGCAAGCTTACAATGGTTCGATTTGGTTCGGACAGTGACGTTGAAGGGGGCTCGGAACGCTTAGAGGACCGTGTCCCGACGATCACAGCTTTGTCCTCGGGGACAGATGCGCATTTGTTCGATCTAACATTAGACCAAGATGGTGACGGAGTGATCGTAGGCCAGGGCGGGGTGGTCCGTGTAAAAGCTGGATTGCCTGTATCGGAATTGCTGCCCCTGGAGAGTAAGCCAGGATTCCTTTGGTACGGAGGAATCTCAAAAACATCTGAACACGGATGGTATATTGTCGTTGGGGCGAACGGTGCCGTACTAAAAACCGAATTCGATGTCTCAGATCCGGAGCCGTTAGTGCGGTGGTAACAGGAGAAGTTCGCTTGTTGCAAATTCAATCAAAGGCTCAAATTCAGTGGTAAGTTATATTTCGAATTTCGTCATAAGATTTCCCAGAATCATTCTGGCAATCGCTTTTCTGGTCACATCGGGGGCGGCTTATTTCGGCGTGACAGGTGTCTCGTTGAAGGTCGTTCTCGAAGATATGCTGCCTGCAAACCATTCGAATGTCGAACTCTATAAGGAGTTCCGGAGTCAGTTTGGTGGAGTCAATAATGTCCTTGTCGAAGTCGAAAATATAGCAGGCGACATCTACAATTCGGACTTTCTTGAAACGTATCGGGAAGTATCAGACGAGTTCTATTTTCACGATAACAATATCCGCCCTCTGTTTGAGGCGGCCAATCTCCGGAAGACGAGATCGGTGGCCGGCGGGGAGGGGCAAATTCTGGTTAGTCCTCTTATGTGGCCGGAAGTGCCCCGCTCTGAGTCTGATATGGAGCATTTCAAACAAATCGTCAGGGGGCAGTTTCTCGGCTCATTGGTTTCACTGGATGAGCATTCAATGCTTATTTCTGCCGAGCTTTCAGAGGAGGTGGATTCTCGGGAGTTCGTCGCCTTTATTGACAATCTAAAATCAGAATTCTCGACGAAAGATGTAAAAATATCAGTCGTTGGCAGACCCGTACTTCTGGGTACGGTTAAGAAATATCTGCCTCAGATGCTGTTGGTTTTTGCGGCGTCTGTGCTGGCTATCGCTGCCGTCCTACTTTTCTATTTCAGATCCTGGGTTGGCGTTGCTGTTCCAATGCTCGTGGCCTTCGCTGTCACGATTTGGGGCTTTGGCGTCATTGGCTTGGTCGGTTACAATCTTGATCCCCTGTTGCTCCTGCTGCCGTTTTTCGTCTTCGCCACTGTCTTATCCCATTCAGTTCAATTCGTTTCGCGCGTTTTCGATGAAATCGAAAATAGTGCCACCATGCGTGATGCAGTAAAAGAAGGCCTTGAGCGCCTTCTGTTCCCGAGCACTGCGGCTGTGATTACCGATGCAGCTGGATTTACGGTTCTGGCTCTGGTGACTATCCCAAGCATACAGTCGCTTGCCTTCATTTGCACGTTTTGGCTTCTAACGCTGACCCCGGGAATTATTGTTGCTGCGGCGTTCATGGCGGTCCTTCGGAAGCCGACAAAATTCCGCACCACCTTACCGGGTCAAGCCGCACTAGCCAAAATATTTGGGCTGAAAACGTCCAGATATGTATTCCTCCCGGCTTTTGTCGCTGCGTTGATTGCGGGCATTTTCATTTCGCAGGGGCTAAAAATAGGTGACGCAGAAGGGAGCCCGATCCTGTGGAAAGATTCCCAATACAACAAAGATGTCAAAAAAATCAACTCAAGCTTTGACCGTGTCGGTACGGATGTAATGCAGGCCTATTTCTCCGGTGATGGAGAGATCATGCTAGATCCGCGTGTGTATCATCAGATCGAAGCATTTGATCGCTATATTTACGAACGAGTTCTTCCGGCAACTCGCGCACAGAGCCTTGTTCCGATTGTAAAAAATATCAACATGGTTTTGTGGGAAGGGGGCCCTTCATACCAAACAATTCCTGATACAGAAGAAGAAATAGGATTTAACATTTACATGTTCCGGTCTGGCGGTGAGCCAGGAGACTTTGCCGCCTATACGAACCCGGAATGGAGCATCGGTAAGCTCTCAATTTATACGGGGGAGCATAGTGCTGACACCGTGAATGCGTTGATGGCGGCGGGCCAAGAATTTCTAAACACCTATCAGTTTTCAGATGGGGAGCCGCGTGTGAGGTTCGCCGGCGGACAGATCGGCATAATTAAGGCGAGCAACGACGAGATCGAGCATAAAGAAAATGTGCTCCTTATTGCCATTATCATCGTTATCGCAGTTAACCTGCTCTGGCTATATCGATCACCCGCAGTTGCAGTCGTGATCATACTTGTACTGACGACATCTCACTTTATCACCATGAGTGTAATGACGCTTATGGACGTGGGGATGAACTTGAATACGCTCCCGCTTGCTGCGTTGGGTTTGGGCCGTGGTGTTGATTACAGCATCTACATGGCAGACCGGATACGCGACGAAATGAGGCACGGCCATGAATTCGCGAAGGCGACGGGCCGGGCGTTCAACACGTCTGGTATTGCCGTGATAGTTACGGCACTGACGATGATACTGCCGCTATTGCCGTGGTACTTCCTGTCTCCGATCAGGTTCCAAGCCGAGATGGGCGTTCTGTTGGCGATCATCTTGATGTTCAACATGGTGGGGGCGCTCACTGTTGTGCCTGCAGCAATCGGCTTGCTGAAGCCGCGGGGATTTCCGTTTAGCACACAGAAGAAAATAGTCAGGGCGATGGTTGGTTAGATTGAGGGCGATAGAGCCTGGCTGCGCATCGGAAAAAATAGAAAGTGAGGGAGAGAAAGATGAACACCAAGAATAAAAAAACTAAAACTAAGTCGCAAAAGCTATGCCTGCTCGGGGCTACAGCATTTTCCACAGTCCTTATGATGCCGCTAGCAGCGAATGCCGAGTCATTGGCTGAAGCGCTGAACCTGCCCGACAATGTCTGGGTGGGCGGACGTCTGACGCAAGGGACGGGCGTCTATTTTGACCGGTATGGTGGTGGAACTGGAGTGGGGCCCTCCCAGTTTGTAGCGCAGCTTCAGGCTGAGTGGACTCCCAATAGCAATGTGACGGTTGTTTCCGATTTTTGGCTGCGCGGCGATTGGTACTATGATCTTGATGACGGAGATTCAATCGGACCTGGCACGCAAGACTTTACTAAGGGCCCTCCGTTTCTAGATCGCTTTGATTTTTTACTCTCGCAGGATGGGGCGCTCACGCTTCCTGAACCGTTTGGTAATAGCGGTGAAGAAAATCGCATACTCGATGATTTCGAGCAGGATGTGATTAGAGAGCTGTCGATAGCGTTTGCTGATTCAGAGGGACGCGCGTCTCTAAAAGTCGGAAAGTTTCAGCGAGGGTGGGGGCAAGCAGATGGTCTGCGCCTTCTTGATATTCTGAACCCACAGGATCTCCGCCAAAGGAGTATATTTACAGACACCGAGGATTTGCGGATACCTCAGTGGAGTGCTGCCCTATCTTTGGATATTGACCAGCTTGGGTTGGCTGCTCCTTTTGAGGGGCTAGGACTCAAGGATCCATCACTGGAAGTGATCTACACTCCGGTGGTACGCCATTCCGAATTCATCGTGAATAATCCCACGCCGAATTCCAGCACGTCCGGAGGGCCCTTCGGACTGCCCTTTCCGAGATTGGTGGAAGGGCAGTCCGGTTTTGGAATGCCTTTGTTGGGAGCAAAGCTGTCGGACAAGGAAACAGACGACTGGGAAGATTCCGAGGTCGGCATGCGGCTAAAATTCGATGTCCTTGGCGGGCAGGGGACAGTTAATGGTTTTTACGGTTTTCAGGATCTGCCGATCGTCGTCAACACCGGTGCAACAGTTCATATTGGCACATTTATCGGAGATCCAAATGCAGCGGGCGTTGTCAATGTGCCCATTGATCTCCCAACCACCATAGGTGCGATGAATGCGCCGGGTCAGTACGTTGATTTCATCCAGTCTCTAGCAGCTGGGACTGCGGCGCCAGGGGACTTTCCTTTAATTCCGTTCGGCTGCCTTGATATTCTGGATCCGGCGGCGGGAGGGGTGCCGTGTTCTATTACTGCAGATTTTGACCTCGATTACACACTCCGGCAAAAGACCGTCGGTTTTTCATTCACACGCGATATGACGGAGTTCCGATTCGGTAGAAAGGATGTCTCTCCGGTACTGCGTTTGGAGGCGGCATACGAGTTTGACAAACCCTTCAACAAGGGGGTGATTCAGAACCCCTTTGTGCCCGGGCGGATGACCGTCGGCACACCAGCTCTCATCACTACCCGTGACGACACAATCGCGAGACGAGATCAGCTGTCTGTCCTGGTCGGATTTGATTATAATTTCTGGGTGCCGGGGTGGGAATCGCAGCGCAGTTCGATTTTTATGACAACTCAGTTTTTCGAGATCCATACCGAAGATGCTGATGGGCTCCTGTTTCAGGCGCCTTACGCGCTTACAAATGTTGAAGAGAACCAGGAATTCATAACTCAGACGTACACGAAGGGTTTCTTAAACGACAAAGTGACTCTGGATGGCTTGGCGATCTGGGACATGGATAAAGGTGGCGTTGCGATAAGGCAGAGAATAGATTTCTCCGTAGGAGGAGGAAATTGGAAGCCCAGAATTGAAGTGGGCTACTTTAGCGGGAAGGATGAGCAGGGCCTTTTGGGGCTCTATAACAAATCGGACTACGTTGAGTTTTCTCTGACCTACCAATTCTAGAGAAACATAACGATAACGCAAAGATGTCTGGTTCTTGATGATGGAGAAGAAAATGAAACGGTTAAGCTTGAAAAGCTTTCTGATCGGAGCGACGGCGCTTATGGCAGTTGCGACTGCAGCAACGCCCGTAGCGAATGCACAAGAAGATTATATCGAGCGCTGGAAGGCGTTTGCCAAGGAGACGGGCTTGCCCGAACACAAAGCCTGGGCTGATATGCTTGACAATGATGAGACCCGAAAACTTGAGAAAGAGTGGAAGGATTTCAGAGGTTACACGGCCTCGAGCCTCATAGAGGACGCCGATATTCCGGGCGAGCTAAAACCAGGGTTAATCATCACGAAAGACAACCTGGCGTCAATGCCTTGGTTGTCAGACTATCTTCCAAAGTTCTGGATTGATCGGCTCAATAGTGAGTGGATGGGTGTCAAGGGTATCCGCATTGTTCCCACGAACCATTATTATATGCAGAAAGCTCTGCTCGATGCGACCAAGAAGCTGGGCAAAGATCCCTTCACGATTAATGAAAAGGGTGAGCTGGTAGACAGGGACGGAAAAAATGGCGTTCTCACAAAGAGCGGATTGCCTTTCCTGACACCAAAAAATGGTGATGAACTAAACTGGTTGTTCAATGCGCACGGCGTGGGAACAGAAGATCTCTGGTTCAACCCGGTACTGATGACCGGCTGTAGCTCCAGCAATAAGGTCGAACGCTCTTACACAGGCAATATTTGGTGGCGCAAGATGGCGGGTAGAGTTGGTAAAACTCCGCTCGGTAATGTTCCGGGATATGAAGGTGTCACCGAAGCGGGTTCTTTGCTACTAACTTCGCCTAGGGATGTGCGAGGATTAGCCGGTGTCCGACTTCGGTACGCGGATGCTGACAAAGATGACAACTTCAGGATTTTCATCCCTACGCTCCGTCGTACTCGCACTCTTACTGGTACCAATGGCCAAGATCCAATTGCTCCGTCTCTGGAGCTCACTTGGGACGAATGGCGTAGTCAGTGGACCAAAACTGATAAACGCAAATTCAAGTACACCATGGTTAAAGAGGGCTTCGTATTAGCCGCACCGGAGGTTGGTGCAGCATACGATCCTTATCGTCCGGATGAGGCGCATTGCGCTTTGACGGGAATTGTTGACATGGAGCTGAGGCCGGTATGGGTTTATGATATCGATGATCTCACCAACAGCTACCAGTACTCCAAAAAACGCATTTGGGTAGATAAGGAACTCTACTATACCCAGTGGATGGAAATGTACGATCGTCGGGGTAACCTATGGCGGACTTGGGACGATTCACGCTGGTGGCAGCCCACAACGGGACGCGCAATGTGGCGTTCACTGATTATTCCAAACTTGATTTCACAACGGCACACGATACTCAGCATGTCGTCGGATTGGGAGAAAGTTGATCAGATGGACAATTCTTTGTTCGACGTCGATAAATTGAGAGACAAACGCTAGTCACTCTCGGGTTGGCATTCATCAAGATTGCCAACCCGCACGTGCTGCCGAGCTACGATTCACACCGAAGAAAATTGGAACTATTCCGTCTTGGTCACAGGCCGGAAACTGGTTGTGCGGTTGTAAAGAACATAGTGGCGGCAAGGCGGACCCGGCAGTATTGGAAGACATTCTTATGGGAAGTTATAGAACGACATACCAGAAATGGGAATCGGCACCTGATAAGTTTTGGGAGGCAGCGTCTCATGCCGTGGAGTGGTATAGACCTTACGACGTACTCAGAGAATCGAAAGATCATGCGACCCGTTGGTTTGTCGGCGCCGAATGCAACATATGCTGGAATGCTTTGGACCGTCATGTGCGCGATGGCCGTGGAGATGATCTGGCGTTGATTTACGATAGCGCAATGACGGGAGCGGTGCGGAAGTATACTTATTCTGAACTACTCGATGAGGTTGGTATACTTGCGACCGTGCTAAAAGAGCGTGGGGTGAATGCCGGCGATCGGGTCTTGATTTACATGCCAATGGTTCCCGAGGCTGTGATTGCGATGCTTGCGACGGCGCGCATCGGAGCAGTCCATGTGGTCGTATTCGGGGGGTTCGCAGCTAGAGAGCTTGCCACTCGAATCGAGGACGCGACGCCAAGAATTGTGTTGTCAGCGTCCTGCGGGCTCGAGCCTGGTCGTATCGTTGAGTACAAGCCTCTCCTTGATGAGGCGATCAGGCTCAGCCCGCACAAACCTGAGTGTTCAATCATTTTCCAGCGTTCTAGCAGGACGTGCGAGCTTGAGCATGAGCGGGACTTCGACTGGGCCGCCCTGGTTGAAACCGCAAGAACGGCTGGCGAGAGAGCCGAATGTGTGAGCGTGGCGTCTACCGACCCGCTATACATTCTGCATACATCGGGGACGACTGGAAAGCCGAAGGGTATCGTCAGGGATCACGGGGGGTATGCGGTCGCTCTCAAATGGTCGATGGAATATGTATACAATGTCAAACCGGGAGAGGTGTTCTGGGCCGCATCGGATGTAGGATGGGTCGTCGGTCATTCGTATATTGTGTATGGTCCGCTTCTTAACGCCAGTGCGACGATACTGTTTGAAGGAAAGCCGGTCGGAACACCAGACGCTGCAACCTTTTGGAGGGTGATTGAGCGGCACCGGGTTAATACGCTCTTTACGGCACCCACGGCGTTAAGGGCGATTAAGAAAGTCGACCCAGCAGGCTCATTATTTTCCGGTTACGATCATTCCGGTTTCAGACAGCTGTTCCTTGCGGGTGAACGAGCAGATCCTGACACGATCCAGTGGGCAGAGCGTCTCCTTGATGTGCCAGTCGTAGATCACTGGTGGCAGACTGAAACAGGGTGGCCGATCGCAGCCAATCCGTTGGGAATAGAACAGCTGCCAACAGAATATGGTTCTAGCACAGTTCCTATGCCTGGATTTGATGTTCGCATTGTGGATGAGAGCGGTTCTGAAATGCCGCAAGGTGGGCACGGAGCTATTGTCATAAAGCTGCCGCTTCCACCGGGGTGTTTGCTGTCACTGTGGGAAGACGATGAGGCATTTCTAAAATCATACTTTGAGGAATACCCCGGATACTACAAGACCGGGGATGCCGGATATATAGACGATAAGGGCTACATCTTCGTCATGAGCCGCGTTGACGACATTATTAACGTTGCGGGTCATCGCCTGTCCACTGGTGCAATCGAGGAAGTGGTGGCGGCGCATCCAGATGTCGCGGAGTGCGCCGTTATTGGAGTTGCAGATTCTTTGAAGGGAGAATTACCAATTGGGCTCATCGTTTTGAACGATGGGGTCACGCGTGCAGAGGAAGAAATTACGAGAGAAATCGTAAACTTGGTGAGAACCGAAATTGGTCCGGTAACTGCCTTCAAGCGCGTCATCGTTGTCGATCAACTTCCAAAAACAAGGTCGGGAAAGATTCTACGGAGAACGATCAAGAGCATTGCGGAGTCGCAAGACTATGTAGTTCCGGCGACGATCGATGACCCGCAGGTATTGAATGATATCACTTCAGCCATTGCTCGGTAGGCGCGTATCCGGCCTCACCACAATGGCAAATGTCTTGGCGGCCCACGGATGAGTAATTTTTGAATCTGGAATTGACGCCAGAAAGGGAAAACATGAAAGCTTATATCTACGAGAATACAGGGCCAGCTGCGGACGTATTGACGCTGCGGGAGATGGTGATGCCGGCGCCTGGGGCCGGCGAAGTTCGGGTGCGGTTAAAATGGTCGGGTGTGAACCCTTCTGATGTCAAAACCCGCAGTGGGCACATCCCCTCCACAATCCCATTTCCACGCATTCCTCATAGTGACGGAGCCGGACTGGTTGATATGATTGGTGATGGCGTTGACGATTTTCAGCCGGGCGATGCGGTTTGGGTCTGGAATGCCGCATGGAACAGAAGCAATGGAACTGCCGCTGAGTTCGTTGTGCTGCCTTCTGAGCAGGTCGAGCATATGCCGGACGGGCTGGCGCTTGAGAACGGTGCATGTCTCGGCATTCCTGCAATGACCGCCTGTCATGCCGTCGCAACTGACGGAGGAGTTCGAGGGCAGATTGTCCTCGTCGCGGGTGGCGCAGGTGCGGTTGGCCATTACGCGATTCAGGCGGCAAAATTTTGTGGTGCCAGAATTGTCATTGCGACAGTCAGCAGTGAGGAGAAGGCGGCCCTAGCGAGGCGCGCAGGAGCAGATTTTGTATTCAACTACAAAACAGACACGCTGGTCGAAGAAATCAACAAGGTTACGGACCATCGGGGCGTCGACCGGATAATCGAAGTAGACCTGGCTGCCAACATTCAAACAGACGTGGCGATTATGAAAGAGGGGGGGCTGGCCGTCATCTATGGCAGCAGTCAAAAAGAAATCGCTTTACCTTTCTCGCCGTCAATCGGACGCAATATCTGTTATCGCTTTTTCATCGTGTACAAATTATCCAGGTCAGATAGGCAAAGAGCCCTGTTGGTGCTCCAAGACATGCTTAAGGACAAGAACGTCCTGCATAATATTGCAAAAAAGGTGAGCTTTGCAAATCTCGTGGAAGCCCATGAACTGGTTGAGAGCGGAGCGTTGCCGGGCAATGTCGTTTTGAGAATTGAATAGTTCGGCGGAGAGCTATGCTGTCAAGTTATTTGGAGCAGCAGGATACCTCCCGAGGGGCTTTCCGGACTTGCTTTTTGGAGCCGGCCTTCACGGACGCACAGAGACAATTTTGATTTCTGATTTCGGAAAAAATCATGCAACAAAGAAGCTCACAATTCTTGACTGTCGGCTCTGCCCGAATTCACGCCGTGTGCGAAGGCGAAGGCCCACTAGTCATACTCGTTCACGGCTTTCCGGAGTCCTGGTATTCGTGGCGCCACCAGCTTTCAGCTTTAGCCGAGGCCGGTTACCAGGCCGTTGCCATTGATCTAAGAGGCTATGGGCGATCATCCAAATTCTTGGACTCCGAATATTATCTGATCAAGTCTGTTGTCGAGGACATCGTGGGTGTGGTCAGGGCGTTAGGTGCCTCAAGTGCCGTTGTCGTTGGGCATGACTGGGGGGCAATGATTGCCTGGACAGCGGCCTGGTTGCATCCTGAAATCTTCCGTGGCGTTGTGGGGCTTGCAATTCCTTTCTCTGGGCGCGGGCTAATTGCTCTGCCTGGCTCTCCTTTCGGTGAACGCTCTCCAGAAGATATTCATAAAGAATTGGCTGGACCAGACCAACAATTCTATCAGGACTATTTTGGTTCGCTGGCACCGGCCATACGGGAATTCGAAGAAGATTCGGGTGGTTGGATACGTGACGTTCTGTGGGCCTTTTCAGGCGAGAGTATGAAGGCTGCGGGTTTTTCTGGCCTTTTGGACTTACCGCAAGTGGACATCATACGTGCGAGCGCCCTTAGTATACCGTTTGGTGCTCGAATGCGGGACAAAATGCATGCGCCCGCCGATCTTCCGGTCTGGTTGAGAACGGATGATTTGGAGTTCTATACGCAGGAGTTCGAGCGGTCAGGAATGATAGGGCCTTTTTCCTATTATCGAAGTATTCAAAACAGTTGGGAGCAGCTTGAGTCACATGACGGCACTCAGCTTCGCCCACCTGCGATGTTTATTGGAGGAGAGTGCGATGTCACGACAGGATGGGGACTAGAGGCAATTGATCGTGTAGGCGAGTTCGTTCCGAATTATGTCGGGTCACACATTCTGTCCGGATGCGGTCATTGGATCCAACAAGAACGGCCTGAGGAAGTAAATGAATTGGTTTTGGGATTCATGAGAGAGCTTGTTTGAGGCGCGCTACGCGGAAGTGCGCACGCTAACGTGCGTCTGTATTATCTCCCGAGTGAACATTTTATCAGGCGCTTGGGCAAAGGATAATGAACACGAATTTTCGGGCGTGCGTGGGACTCTATGGCCCAGACGGAATGCTGAGAAATTGGGGAATGCATCCTGAATTTTGTTGACATAAGAAAAAAAATAATTTTATTTGATAAAAAAGAATAATCCAAGGTGAGGAAGAGGCTATCAATCATGTCCACGGGTGAAATGTTCCAGCGTCGGACGGAAACTGAGTCCGAATCAGACGGGCCTCGGAGCCTGATTGAGTCGACTTACGAGCAGTTGAGTCTCGATATTGTACACGGCAAGTATGGGCCGGGTGACAAGCTGCGACTTCAGCCACTAAGTGAAAATTATGGAGTGAGTGTTGGCACTGTGAGGGAGTCGTTATCTCTCCTCGTGTCGGATGGGCTCGTCCTTACTCAATCCCAAAAAGGTTTTCGAGTGGCGCCGATGTCGCTTGTTGATTTCGAGGATTTGACCAAGGCGCGGGTCCTGCTGGAAGCATCAGCGTTGCGGGATAGTATCGTATCCGGGAAAGATGACTGGGAAGGTCGGGTTGTCCAAGCATATCACCAACTGTCCCTTGCGGAGAAAAGGCTCGAAGCTAATCCAATCGCAGGATTCGAGATATGGGAGCAGCGCAATCAGGAATTTCATGATGCGCTCGTATCGGCTTCTTCCTCTCGCTGGGTGCAGAAGTTCCGAGTTATTCTCTACAAGCAAGCGGAACGCTACCGGCGGTTGTCTACAGCCAGTCGAGTAAGCCCTGGCGTGTTGGCTCATTCTGAACACGAGAAGATTTTCGAGTTGGCCATTGCGCGTGACGCCGATGCGGCGGTTGAGGCGCTATCTTTTCATATTTGGTCAGCCGTAGAATTCTTGAAGGGGCGTGGTCTGATTTTGGAAAGTCCGGACAAGGAAGGCTAATTCTGCCGGCAGGCCTCATATTAAAAATGGAGGCATGGGCGGCTCATGATATCAAGGAAGGTTACAAATATGACGACGGCTAAAACAAAGACGCGCCTGAACATCGGGCACGAACCAAAGGCGTTCGAGAAGAAAAATGTTTGGAATGTCGAGGAGATAACGGCTCTGCTTGACGAAGAGAATGGCACGCTTGATCCAAGAATTTATTCAGATCAGGATCTGTATGAGTTGGAACAGGAACGCGTTTTCGGACGATCATGGATTATGCTCGGGCACGAGGCACATGTTCCCAAAGCCGGTGACTTTTTGACGGCCTATATGGGCGAGGATCCCGTCATTCTTGTGCGTCAAAAAGATAGAAGCTTGAAGGTTTTTCTAAACCAGTGCCCGCATAGGGGGATGAGAATCTGTCGAACCGATGGCGGCAACGCAAAATCGTTTACATGCAGCTATCATGGTTGGGCGTACGACATCGGCGGAAACTTGGTGAACGTACCATATGAGTCTGAGGCATTCTGTGAGGACTTCAACAAGGCCGAGTGGGGGCCGGGCCAGGCAAGGGTTGAGACCTACAAGGGCTTGATCTTCGCGAACTGGGATAAAAACGCGCCAAATCTGCGCGAGTATCTTGGCGACGCGACATTCTACATGGACCACATGCTCGATCGAACCGAGGCGGGTACTGAAGTTATCAGCGGCATGCAGAAATGGGTTATCCCATGCAACTGGAAGTTTGCCGCTGAGCAGTTTTGTAGTGACATGTATCATGCCGGAACCGTATCCCATCTGTCCGGTATCGAGGCGGGCCTGCCCGAAGGTATGGAGCTTTCGGATGCGAAGATTCCGACGGTGGGATACCAGTTCAGGGCGAAGTGGGGCGGGCATGGAACGGGTTTCTATGTCGGAGAGCCAGGTATGCTAGTGGCTATCATGGGGCCCAAGATTGCTAAATATTGGACGGAAGGTGAAGCGGCCGCCAGGGCGGAGAGGCGCTTGGGAAGCGCAGAGCGTGCGCGTCAATTGATGGTCCAGCACATGACTGTTTTCCCAACCTGCTCATTCCTTCCCGGTATCAACACCGTTCGAACCTGGCAGCCGAGAGGCCCGAACGAGACAGAGATATGGGCATTTACAGTTGTAGATGCTGATGCTCCTGACGAGATCAAGGAAGAGTACCGCCGTCAGACATTAAGAACGTTTTCTGCCGGAGGCGTATTCGAGCAAGACGATGGTGAAAACTGGGTCGAAATCCAGGCTGTGTTGCGAGGGCATCAGGCTAGGAAGCGCCGGCTCAACATTCAAATGGGAAAAGGTCGTTCTGCTGCCGATAATCCGCATTACCCGGGCAGTATTGGGTATGTGTACAATGAAGAAGCCGCTCGCGGACTCTATCATCAGTGGATCCGTATGATGACTGAACCTGATTGGGACACACTCGGGCCAAAGTAGGGAGGTCTGTGAGCGGATCACCCGTTTCGTAGGCAGAGCGAAGTGCGCTCAACCGATAGTTCTATTAACCCTCGCGAATAACGGGCGCATAAATCGCGCAAATTGGAGATAATTATGCTGAAAGAAAAAGTGGGACCAGAGTCATCAGCGTCGCAGATAAGCACTGCCGCTCTGCTGCTGCAGCATGAAGTTGAGCAATTCTATTATAAGGAGTCTCTTCTGCTTGATCGGCACGAGTTCAACGATTGGTTTGACCTTCTGGACAAGGACATCAGGTACTTTATGCCGTTGAGAACGAATCGCACGAGGCGCGATCAAAAGCTCGAATACTCTAAGGACGGTGAGTACGCGCATTTTGATGATGATCTAGTGATGATGCGTGGGCGGCAGCGGAAATTAATGTCGGATGTCGGATGGTCTGAAAGCCCGGCTTCGCGAACGCGCCACATCATAGCGAACGTCATCATTAACGATGCAAGTGATGATCAGGAAGTTCATGTGACGTCGTCATTTATTCTTTACCGAAATCGTCTGGAACGGCAGGTCGATATTTTTGCAGGAGAGCGAATGGATGTACTGCGCCGCAGTGACAACAAGCTCGGCTTCATGATCGCTAAGAGAACCATACACATCGATCAAAGTACGATTCTCTCTAATAATCTCAGCATCTTTTTCTAGGTATCGTGATGGCTTTTAAGAAAGTTTGCAGCCTAGACGAAGTTCCTGAAGGTGACGCGTTGCGGGTGGAGTTGTTCGACGAACCTATCGCGCTATTCAACTTAGACGGAGAGATCCTCGCGACTCAGGACCGCTGCACACATGGCGACTGGTCGTTAGCGGATGGCTTTCTCGAAAATGGCGTCATTGAGTGTACGCTTCACTGGGGAAAATTCTGTGTGCGGACGGGAAAAGTGAAGGCTCCACCCGCTTGCGCGGCCTTAACTGTTTATCCCGTGAAGGTGGAGGGCAACGACGTCTACGTGGATTTCGAATCTGGTAAGGTCAACGATTGATGCAGAGTTTCGCGATCATAGGTGCGGGTCTGGCGGGGGCGACAGCGTGTCGGTCGCTCAGAGACCAGGGGTTTGAGGGAAAGATTTTCCTCTTTGGCGACGAGCCGTATGAGCCATATGATCGACCCTCTTTGTCCAAGTCTGCTTTAGCGACCAAATCTGCCCCCCCTTTGTTAATGGGTTGTAATTGGAGCGAAGAATTCAGGGTCGAGAAATGTCTGGGAGTTCGCGTTGAAACAATAGACTTGCCCTCGATGCGTATTGAGGTGAGCTCTGGCTCGGACCTCAAGTTTGACAAGCTCCTTTTTGCCACTGGGTCTCGGGCGCGGTCTCTGCGTCTAGATGCGCATAGCGAGACGCCGGGACTTTACTCACTGCGGACACTTGACGATTGCGTGGCTCTACAGGGAGCAATCTCCCCTGGGGCACAAGTCATCATCATCGGGGGAGGCCTCATTGGATGTGAGCTTGCCACTACAATTCAGAAGATGGGTGCAAAGGCGATTATCCTTGAGACTGCCAATGAGCTCTTGTTGCGTGTTCTGGGCAAGACAATAGGCTCGTGGTGTCGAGAGGAATTGGAGGCCATAGGGGTTGAAGTCCACACGGGCGTCTCAATTACTCATGTAGATCTAGACCCCTCGTTCCGGGAAGTACGATGCGGCGACGGAAGAAGATTTTCTGGTGATCTGGCAATCGTCAGCGTTGGTGCGGAGCCGGTCACCGCTTTAGCAGAGCATGCTGGATTGGCGTGCGCGAGGGGCATCATTGTAAATTCAGTTGGTATGGCTTCAAGCGACACGGTGTACGCAGCGGGCGATGTCGCAAGTTGGCCTCTCAGGAGCGGAGGGCGCCGCAGTCTGGAGACTTATCTGAATTCTCAAAACCAGGCGGCTGTGGCTGCGGGAGCAATGCTCGGAAAGGGTGAGCCAGCACCGCAAGTTCCGATTTCTTGGACGGAGATAGCGGGGCATCGGATACAGATGATGGGCGAAGTCACTGGTCCTGGCGATGTCGTCACTCGGGTTGATCCCGGAGGGACCGGAATGACGGTGTGTCGATTGAATGGTGGGGAGCTTCAATCTGTTGTTTCAATAAACCAGCCGGCAGATTTTTCTTTCGCATCAAAAATCATTGAACGGAGGATGCAGGTAGATGCGAAATCAATTCGTGATCCACTCATTCGTATGAAAGACGTTTTCAAATTGGCGGCAAAGACGGTCGCGTGAAGTACAATAAGTACGGATACACACTAAAATCAAAAAGACAGGGAGAAGACAATGAGCGTTAAGAAGTTGGGATATCTGGGTTTTTCTGCATCAAACATTGATGCGTGGCGGGATTACGCAACCGGAACGTTAGGGCTAATGGATGCTGGGACGAGAAATGACACTCTCTTTCTGAGAATGGATTCTCGAAATTGGCGGGTTGCAGTCCATCCAGGTGCGGCAGATGATCTTTTGTATGCGGGGTTCGAAGCTTCGAATCGAGCCGAGATGCTTGAGATCGCTGAAAGACTAAAGGAAATGGGTATCTCCGTCGAGCAGGCCGATTCCAAGCTGTTGGCGCAACGGGGAGTGATTGATTTGGTATCCTGCCTTGATCCGTCAGGGATCAAGATTGAGGTGTATTATGGTGCCAGCGAACTCTACGAAGAGCCGTTTATTTCGCCTACGGGTGTATCTGGATTTCTAACTCAGGATCAGGGACTTGGGCACTATGTCCTGAGTGTTGAAGATATTGAACGTTCTTTGGATTTCTACATCCGTGGACTGGGAATGGAGCTATCCGACATCATCGACTGGCAGGTCAATCCGGACGTGAAGCTTCAGGTGAACTTTCTCCATTGCAACAGGCGCCATCATAGCCTGGCATTAATCCAAGCGCCCGCCTCCAAGAAGTTACACCACTTTATGCTGGAAGTAAGCTCGTTCGATGATGTCGGGCGCGCATATGATCGCGTGTCAGAGAAGAATGAGATCGTGATGACGCTCGGTCGGCACACAAATGACCACATGTATTCGTTCTACGGCGTCACGCCTTCCGGCTTTGCTGTCGAGTATGGATGGGGCGCTCGACCCATCGAGTCAGATTGGTCTGTCGTCCGATATGACAGCATCAGCATGTGGGGACATAAGTTTATGGGCACAGGAGCTTGAGCGGCGCGTCCGCAAAACTGATCCAAATCCGTCCGACCCCCGACGCTGCATTTAGGAGATTCTAGCATGGCCATTCAGATCGTATCTGAAGATACCAACCCAGAGATCGCACGTAACATTGAAGTTCACGGTGTAAAGACGAACTATCATGATCTCGGCGCTGGGAAACCGCTCTTTCTGATTCACGGATCAGGGCCGGGGGTTTCAGCTTGGGCAAACTGGCGATTGGCAATGCCAAATTTTAGTGAGGTGGCCAGAGTAATTGCTCCTGATATGCTCGGGTTCGGATATTCGGAACGTCCGGGAAAAGACTACTATAATATGGAAAGTTGGCTCGACCAGGTTGTTGGGTTGATGGACGCTCTTGATATTGAACGGACCGATCTCGTAGGCAATTCCTTCGGGGGTGCGATTTCTCTTGCGATGGCCATTCGACACCCGGATAGAGTTCGGCGCATTGTTCTGATGGGAAGCGCGGGTTTGGCGTTGGGGCTGAGTGAGGGACTTGACCAGGTTTGGGGGTATTCTCCATCCATTGAAAATATGCGCCGTTTGCTGGATATCTTTGCATATGATCGAAGTTTGGTAACGGATGAGCTTGCTGAACTACGGTACAAAGCAAGCATTCGTCCGGGTTTTCAGGAGTCATTCTCAGCGATGTTTCCTGCGCCTCGGGGGAGATGGCTGGAGCACTTGGCAAGTGATGAACGCGATATCCAGAAAATTCCTCATGAGGTTCTGGTTATTCATGGGCGTGAAGACGTGGTTGTGCCGCTGGAAAATGGCCTGCGGCTGTCGCAGTTAATCAAGAGGTCTCAGTTGCATGTCTTTGGAGAGTGCGGGCATTGGGCGCAAATTGAACATGCTGCGAGATTTGAAAAACTCGTCATGAATTTCATTCAGGAGGCGGAAGAAAAATAGGTGCGGTGCGTCGTTAGTGCGAAACGAAAATATCTAAAATTCGTATGCTGCAATTGACTTAATAATTAAGTTCGAACAAGGACTAAAAAGGAGTGGTAAAATGTTGAAAAAGTTTGCTTTGATTGCCTCTGGTTTTGCGGCCCTGTATTGTGCGAGCGCGCAAGCGGAGGGCCGAGATGATTTGCAGCGCGTCTGCGTAACGGTTTCTGTTGCTGACGGTTTGAGCGAGGAGGAGAGTCAGGATTTTTGTGAGTGCTTAGCAACAGGCGCTGAAGAACAAGGACAAGAGTCCATTGACGAGCTTGTTGAATCGGCAGGAATACCGGATCGGCAAGCGCGCATCAATGGGCTGTCCGAAACGTCTCAGAAAATCGTGGCGGTATGTGCTCCCTAAACAGGTTCCAGTATAAGAGTCTTCGCCTTGGCTAGCTCTGCTTCTGAACAAGCTGTCCGAAGCATGAGTTATTACGCATTCGATTGGTCTTGCCGCTGTGAGGCCGGCTCTCTTCGGGGAAATGTAGACTATTGTTCTTGTGCAGAAAACTTCAATCGGGTCCGGGCGAGTGACTGTTGTCGCGGCATTGGCGAGAAATGCGGTAGGCGATGACAAAGCTGACGTGCCTGTGGGGAGGCTCTCATCTGCCGCCGTCGATATTCTTTTGGGCCTTTATACTGCGCAAACAAGGATGCTTGAGAATGGTTTCCGCAATGACGTAGCAGTCTTGGCTGTATGCACTTTGCTTGCCAATCTGATCGACGGGTTCGTTGCCGCCGAACTTGGTAAGCCGTCCTTGTCTCTCGTTCAGAAAGGCTGGCATCTTCGGAGGCGCGAATTGTTGCTCGCGCGTCCGAACGTCGAATCCCGCAAGGTCGGCGCGGCTGCTAATCGATTGACAAATGATTTTCGCAAAAGCCTCGAAGCATCCGCAGGCGCGAATGGATTAGCCAGAGAGCTAGCAGCTATCTGCCTGGCAGTCATTAGCGAATATCATGAGCGGGGCGAACCGGGCTCGTGCTTCGCTGAAGCCGAGGGAGCGCTCAGCCAACTCATCCGCGCATTCAGTGAAGGTGTTGCTTGACAGAATCAGTATGCGGATAAAGAAGGGGCTGGAGCAACCTCTATTGTTTGAATTCAATCGATAGAAAAGAGACGTTGATAAAGCTCAACCATTGACGGGATCTGACGAAAGTGATCCGGCAAGTGCTTTAGCTATCTTACAATGGTGACGCGCTTACCGATCAAATCTTGGGCTCTTGTACGTATCTAAACAAATCAAAATGGATTTCTCGTGGCCCAGTACCTCGGTAGATGGCGTGCACATGAATTCCTTTAATGGATCGCTCCGGGATGAACGCCAACGGGTTCGTTTCCTTGACCGTAGCAATACAGCTACTTGAGACGTCGAGAATGGACTACAGTGAGAGGAGACCTCATACGGCTCACAATGGGCAATCTCCTGCCGAGTTTGCCCGCAACGTCGGCCTGTGCCATGCTGGCAAGGCCAAAATCGCTGCTGGATTTTAACACCAAGGCCGGACTACCAGAGCCAAGCACTTCATCGCTGCTGTATTTTAGCACCACGACTGGGCCACCAGAGCCAGGCATTTCAGAAACCGCCAACTCTAACTTTACGGGTGGACCAGTCCGATTGGGCAAGCGAGGAAGACATGACGACAAGCGCCTAGTTCCGATGCCAGAGTGATGACATTTGCGGTTTACACGTGGTGCCAACGAGCCTTGTTTTTAATACGGAAAACCTGATGCGGTTTACAGAGAACTCCATGTAAAATAAGAAAAAGTGCGTCGTTTACACCGAGAGGGTCAGCGGTTCGAGCCCGTTACCGCCCACCAGTATCTGCTGCAGATTGCAGCTCGTTTCCTGTCTCATCTCAAACGCCTTTGCCAGCGCCCTTAACAGGGTTCGGCTTGGTTCTGTTCCGGCTTTCGGAAGAATGTCGTGAACGCCGCAGTGCCGTGAACCGCGTTGCCCGGTCACGCGCCTTTGCGACAATGGGCGGCCCTTGCTTGCGTGCGCAATTACTGGGCCCGATCAGGATACGGACATCTCCGGCAGGTGAATTTGCCCCCGCAGCTATCAGCCCCGGCATCCGCTTTCTTGACGACAGCTTTCATGGAGCAGCGCGAATTGGATGGATTCACGCAGACCGTATTGCTGACCAATGCCCCCAAGTCCGCTGCTGTGGAATAGCGCGTTAAAAAAATTCATTATCACAAGAGTGAAGATTATTGACAGCGTGAGCGATTTGTTCTCCAACGGTGTCTGAAAAGCGCGACAAGCCGCTTTCACCAAGGGAGGATAATCCAATGACTCTACGTTCCATGGCGTCCGTATATGCGATTTCTATCGCTATTCTGGGAGCGCCCGCTTTTGCCCAACAGGTATCGCCCGCTGATGAGGCGACGAGCGATTCGACCGTCGACGAGGCGCGTCAGGATACCATCATCGTGACCGCGACCCGGCGGGAGCAGAGCCTGCAGGACGTGCCGCTGGCCGTCACGGCTTTCCAGCAGGAAGCGATGTCTGAAAAAGGCATCGTCAGCTATGACGGTCTTGCCCGCGAAACGCCAGGCATCGTCCTGAACCAGCCGACCGCCAACTTCAACACAATCACCACGCGCGGTATCGCCACCAATGGTTACGGCGCCAACCTGCAGGCCGCGACCGCGATTTATATCAACGAGCTTCCGATCTCCTCGAACGGCAACTCGACCATTCTCGACCCGACCCTGTTCGACGTGGAGCGGGTGGAAGTGCTGCGCGGGCCGCAGGGCACGCTGTTCGGCGCCAACTCGCTGTCCGGCGCCGTGCGCATCCTCACCAAGAAGCCCAACCCGAACAAGTTCGAAGCGTCCACGCTGGTCGATTTTGGCCTGACGGATGGTGATGCCCTTCGTCAGCGCTACAACGGCATGGTCAACGTACCACTCGTATCCGACGAACTGGCGCTGCGTGTCGTTGGCTTCTACCGCGATGAGGATGGATGGGTCGACAACCTTGGCACCGGCATTAAAGGCGCGAACTCACTGAAAGCGGTCGGTGGCCGCGCGCACCTGCTGTGGGAGCCGACCAGCAAATTCGACATCGGCTTGCTCATTATCCGCGAGGACAACGAACCCGCAGATTCGAGCCTCACCAACCCTGACCGGGGCGATTTCATTCGCTATACGGACCGTCCTGACCTCTTCCAGTCCGACATGACCAGCTACAACCTGACAGCCAACTGGGACATGGACTTCGCGACCCTCACTACTTCCTCGAACTACTCCAAGATCGACGGGAAGTTCATCGTCGACCTGGCGGGCACGTTCGGCGGGGGCATTCCCTTCGCGCTCGATGCGGTCGGCCATGATGAAAACTTCGTGCAGGAAGTGCGACTGTCTTCCGCGGATGGCGGAAACTGGGACTGGATCGTCGGCGGGTTCTACTTCAACAAGCGCCGCGACATCGACTATGATTACCGCTCCTCGCAGGAATTCCTCGACACGCGCGGCCTGACGGGCCTGCCCGATGAGTATTACTATCGTTTCAAAGGGTATTTCGACGCCATCGAATCGGCTGCCTTTGGTGAGCTTACCTACCACTTCTCCGACAAGCTGTGGGCGACCGGCGGCCTGCGCTATACCGAGACATCGGTGCAGTCCCATACGCTTGGTGGCGGCTACAACTCCAACTATCTGACCGCCGCGCTCCTTGGCTTTACGAACACGGCCCTGACGGTCACGCCGGTGGTCGCAGCGGACGGTCTCAAGGTTGAAGCCGACAACGTGTCCTACAAGGGTAGCCTCTCCTACAAGCCGATGGACAATCTGACGACCTATGCGTCGGTTTCGACGGGCTTCCGCTCGCCGGTGGCAAACGCCCGTGCCGGTCTTGCCAGCGGTGTGGACCCGAACGACATCATCATCCCGAACGGGGCGGATTCGGATAAGCTCACCAGCTATGAAGTCGGCATGAAGGGCGCCTTCTTCGATCGCAAGCTGACCGCGAATCTCGCCGCCTACTACATCAACTGGGAAGACATCCAGGTTCAGGCCAACCGCCTGTCCGACCAGGCGCAGTTCGCGACCAATATCGGCAAGGCCGTCAGCCAGGGCATCGAATTCGAGCTTGGCTATTATCCCGGCAATGGCTTCAGCATTTTCGCGAACGGCTCGCTCAGCGACACTGAGATCACGGACCTGACCGATGAGGAAGCCGCGATCTCAGGGGCGGAAGAGGGTCTGCAACTCGCCATGCCTGACTTCCAGGGTGCCCTCACGGCTCGCTACGATTTCACGATCAGCGACAAGGACGCCTTCGTGACCGCAACGGCCGCCTATGTCGGTGACTTCCCGGCCATGCTGCCGAACGTGCCCGGTCAACCGGGCGTTCCGGCCGCGACCTTCGACTACACTGATGCATATACTGTCGTGAATGCGCAGGCGGGTATCTCGAAGGACGACTGGAAGGTGATTGCCTATGTCGAAAACCTGTTTGACGACAAATCCATCACCTACGTCCATCCGGAAGGCTTCCTCGACAGCCGCTATGCCCGTTTGCGGCCGCTCACTGTTGGTGTGCGCCTCAGCTACGAATACTGATCCGTTTGGGGGAGAGACGTCATGCCGAGATCGAACAGGTCGTCGACTGAGGCGACAAGCGTAAGACATTTTGGGGCGGTGCTTGCGCTATTGTTCGTATCGGCCGCGTCTCTTTTGACGGCAGCATGCGCAAGCGGATCTGCTGAGCCGGCCGGGAGCGTTGCCCTTGCAAACGCTCCTGTCGGTGCCATTCGCGGAACGACAGAGGACGGTGTGTCGGTCTATCGTGGCATCCCCTACGCTCTGGCACCCACGGGAGAGCGTCGCTGGGCGCCGCCCGTGGCGGTTCCGGACTGGGCGGAACAGCGCGAGGCCTTGGCGTTCGGGCCGGCGTGTCCTCAGCCGGAATCACGACCCGGTAGCATATATTCAACGGAGCTGGGCCCCGTTTCCGAAGACTGTCTAAGCCTGAATGTCTGGGCACCGGAAGATGCCAGCAATGCCCCCGTATTTGTCTGGATTCATGGCGGATCGCTGACAACCGGCGCGGGCAGCCAGGACATGTATGATGGCGCCAGAATGGCGCGCGAACAGGGCCTGGTCGTGGTCACGCTCAATTACCGTTTGGGTATTCTGGGCTATCTTGCACATCCCGGCTTGAGCGCTGAGTCCGCGCAGGGCATTTCAGGTAATTATGGCCTGATGGACCAGACGCTGGCGCTCGAATGGGTGAAGCGTAATATCGGCGCATTCGGCGGCAATCCGGATAATGTCACGGTGGCCGGCGAATCTGCAGGTGCGCTCAGCGTTGTCCTGCTCATGACTTCGCCGAAGGCGAAGGGCCTGTTCGACAAGGCCATTGCGCAAAGTGCGTACATGGTGACCATGGCTGCGTTGAAGGAAACCGCCAATGGCCTTCCGTCGGCGGAGTCTACAGGCGCCGAACTTGCGAAACGCATGGGCGCCTCAGACATCAAGGACCTTCGCGCGATGTCGGCAAAAGACCTTGTGTACAAGTCTGCGAAAGCTGGCTTCTTTCCGTTTGCCGTGATCGATGACGTTTACCTGACCGACCAGATGGTCGCGACTTTTGACAAGGGCGAACAGGCTCCTGTCCCCGTTTTGGCTGGCTTCAATGAAGGCGAGATCCGCTCCTTGCGGTTCCTCTTGCCGCCGGCGCCAAAGCCTGATGCCTACGAGCCAGCCATCCGAAAGGGGTATGCTGATCTCGCCGAAGCATTCCTCGAAATCTATCCTGCTGACAGCCTGGATTCGAGCATGCTCGCAACAACCCGCGACGCAATGTATGGATGGTCTGCAGAACGTCTTGTGGCCTCGCAGAGTGCCTTTGGGTATCCGTCATACTTCTATTTGTTTGACCATGGTTACCCGGCAGCCGACCGCGCCGGACTCCACGCATTCCACGCGTCGGAAATTCCCTACATGTTCGGAACGACCTCCGAGGCCGTCGCGCCATGGCCCGAAATACCGGATACGGAAGAAGAGAATGGCCTGTCGAAAGCGATGATGGCGTATTGGGCGAGCTTCGCTCGCGACGGCCGTCCTGCCGCGCAAGGCAGCGCGGCGTGGCCGGCCTACGAAGACAAGGCCACTGGCATGGTCTTCGCTGACGAGCCGCAACCGTGGCCCATGCTTTCCCGAAACCGCTTTGACCTGCATGAGGAAGTGGTGTGCCGCAGGCGCGCTGCAGGCAATATTCCATGGAACTGGAATGTTGGAATCCTCTCTCCCCCTTTGCCGCCTAAGGATTCAAAATGCCAATGATCGACGGTGCAATCCAGGATTATGCACTCACGCTCGACAAGTTTCTTGACCATGCCGCCAAATGGCATCCCCTGACAGAAGTTGTAACTGCACGCGCGGACGGCAGCATCGCCCGAGTTGGCTATGCCGGCTTGCGTAAGCGTGCCAAGCGCGTGACGGCCCTGCTTCATGACCTCGGCGTGAGGAAGGGCCACCGTGTCGCCACGCTTTCCTGGAACACACAGGCGCATATGGAGTGCTGGTACGCCGTGATGGGCATGGGCGCCGTGTGTCATACGCTCAATCCGCGCCTTACCAGCGAGCAGTTGGCCTGGATGCTTGGCCAGTCGGAAGCCGCGATACTGATTGTAAGCAGTGACTTGCAGCCACTGGCGGCAAGTATCGTTCAAAGCGCCCGCGGAATAAAAAATATCCTGGTGATCGACCACGCTGGGGGTGACGCGCTTGATGTCGTTGGTCTTCCGTATGCCCAGGTTCTTGAAAATGCCCTCGTGGACGAGTCTGCCGATATTGCTTGGGGGGATTTTCCGGAAACGACACCGTGCGGCCTGTGTTTCACCTCCGGCACCACCGGTGCCCCGAAAGGCGTGACATATACACATCGCGGAAACTACCTTCACACCTTGCGTCAGTTACAGGCGGACGTGTCCGGCATGACGTCACATGATGTTGTCCTGCCGGTCGTGCCGATGTTCCACGCCAATGCCTGGGGCCTGCCGTTTTCCGCCCCTGCGACCGGCGCAAAGCTGGTTCTTCCGGGGCGTCATTCGGATGGCGAAAGCCTTGCTAATCTCATTGCGAATGAGGGGGTCACGATCGCGGTTGGGGTCCCGACCATCTGGACTGGGCTGATGGATTATCTCGATGCGAAAGGCATGGATCTGCCTTCGCTGAACCGCATCATGGTAGGGGGCGCGCCGATGCATCCTGCATTGATGAAGCGGATCGAGGACCGCGGCATCTGCGTGCAAACGACATGGGGCATGACCGAGCTGTCGCCGCTTGGAACCGCTGCGCCGCCGGGCGACGAACGCTCGCCGGAAACAGCTGGCCGGCCGGCTGTGGGGCTCGACCTCATGGTGACCGATCATGCCGGGGAGCCTCTCGACATTCAGCGTGGTCAGGAGGGGCGCCTCTGGGTCCGGGGTACGTCCGTCGTCTCGCGCTATTTTGGGCAGACTGAAAGTGCCACAAAAAATGGATGGTTCGACACGGGCGACCTCGCCGTTCTCAGCGAGGGCGGCCAGGTATTCATTACCGGCCGTTCCAAGGATCTTATCAAGTCTGGCGGTGAGTGGATCAATCCGGCCGAGATCGAGACGCTCGTGTCACGGCTGCCCGAAGTGGCGCTTGCAGCCGTCGTCGGACGCGCGCATCCAAAATGGGGCGAGCGACCTGTCCTTATGGTCGAAATCAGGGAAGGATGCGAACTTACAGATGAAGCGCTTCTTGCCAGTCTGCGCGGCAAGGTGCCGAATTGGTGGCTGCCTGACGAAATCATTCGTCTCGGTTCCATGCCGCTTGCTGGTACCGGCAAGATAGACAAGCACAGCCTGCGTGACATGTGCGTCACATCGGCATGAAACCATGGAGGCGTGTCATGACGGCCGATTTGAAAACATTGGCAGTGATCGCGCTGATTGCAGTTTCAGGATGCGTCCGATCCGATAATGCACATCCTGTCGCGGATGTTGCTGCCGACCCGACTGTCGATCTGAGGCAGGGGCAGCTTGTCGGCGTGCGGGAAGGAGACCTGGAGGTCTTTCGCGGCATTCCCTATGCAGGGGCGCCAATCGGGGATCTGCGCTGGAAAGCACCCTCGCCGCCGCCAGACTGGTCTGGTGTGCTGGATGCCACCGCTTTCGGCCCAAGCTGCATTCAGCCCCCCGTGCCCGAGCGCAGCCTCTATTATGACCCGCCGCATCAGACATCCGAAGACTGCCTGACCCTCAACATCTGGACGCAAAGCCGCTCTGCCAAAACACCGGTCGTTGTGTGGATACACGGCGGATCGCTGCGCATCGGGGGCAGCGCCCAGTCTATGTATGACGGATCGGAATTTGCGGGCAGGGGCGTTGTGTTTGTTTCCCTCAACTATCGTCTGGGAGCGCTTGGCTGGCTAGCGCATCCGGAGCTGAACGCTGAATCGCCCGACGGCATTTCCGGCAATTACGGGTTGCTTGATGAGGTCGCGGCGCTCGAATGGGTCAGAGACAACATATCTGCCTTCGGCGGCGATCCCGCCAATGTCACCGTGATGGGGGAATCCGCCGGGGCGCTCAGCCTGACTTATCTTCTGACAAGTCCAAAGGCGGAAGGTCTTTTTCAGAAAGCCATTATCGAGAGCCCCAATAGCCGGAATTTCCCGGAGCTCGGTCAGGCTGCCTATGGCGCACGGCCGGCAGAGGAAATCGGCGCATCAACGCTAAGCGCAATGGGGTTCGCCAGTATCGAGGCCGCCCGCGAAGCGTCAGCGCAGGACATCACCGACAAGGCAGGCCAGGCGGGATTCATACCGCAGGGGACGATTGATGGCGACGTCCTTCCGTCCCAGATCGTGGATTCGTTCGACAAGGGTGCATTTGCAAAAGTGCCAGTGCTTGCCGGGTTCAATAGCGGTGAAGTGCGCTCCCAGCGCCTGTTCCTGCCGCGCAAGCCGGATGACTATGAAGCGGCAATCGTGGAGCGGTATGGCGCGCTTTCGAGTGGTGTCCTCGCTCTCTATCCGGGGTCCGATGTAGACGCTTCCATGCTGGCCACGCTGCGCGACGCGATCTACGGCTGGGCGACCGAGCGGATCGTGCGCAAGCTGACAGAGGCGGATCAGCCAGCCTTTATGTACGTCTTCGATTATTGCTACCCGAGTGCCGAGAAGGCTGATCTCTGCGCGTTCCACGCGAGTGAATTGCCGTTTGTTTTTGGCGCTCTTGATCCGGATAAGCTGTCCCCCAACTGGCCGGTTCCTGACGGCGAGCATGACCAAACCATATCCAGCACCCTGCTCGACTACTGGACCTCCTTTGCTGCAACGGGGCAGCCTGAAAGCGCTACGGGCCCGGCATGGCCCGCTTATGGCGGCGATCAGGCTTACCTGAAGATCGGTCAGGAACTGGAAGTCGGTAAAAATCCCATGCCGGGCATGTTCGAATTGCATGAAGAGCTGGTGCGTCAGCGCAAGGCTGCCGGCGAGCCGTGGTTCCTCAATATCGGTCTTGGCGCGCCGCCATTGGAATAGGTTTGTCTAAGGGCTATTCGTGACCGACCTTGTTGGGCGGTGTGAATGTCATCTCCGTCTCGTACGTGTCGATCCAGTTCTCCGGTGGCAGCGGCAGGGCGCGACTGTCTTCGGAGCGGCCAGCGGTGAAGGCAGGCCTTGGCTCGGCCGTGCGCACTTGCTCCAGCCAGAAGACGCCATCGTAGATGCCGCTGTTCCCGCGGGTCGCAACCCAGTCGATATCGCCGTCCTGGTCCATGTCGACAGGAACGAAGACATCGTACATGCCGCGCACGCGCCGGGATATGTCGTGGCGCTCCCAGTGCTCACGGGCGTCTCCCGGATTTTCGAACCAGGCGATCCGGCCCACGCTGGAAGCTGCCGTGACCTGCGGACTGTCTTCTTCGCGCGACGCATCGGTGTAGGCACCCCGTAATATATTGAGCCCCGAATAACCGCCCGTGATGGCATCAAGGTCGCCGTCCCCGTCAATATCGGCGAGCCCAATGCCGGCTACGATGTCTGGCAATGTGTCGCCGATGCGGAAAAAGGTCCACGGCTCATCAAGCTGTTGAGGCTGCTTGAGCCAACCCAGCCCGGCCACGAGCGGGCTTCCCGCAACCGGCTGGGGTGTTTCGTGGACAGCGACAACAAGATCCTTGCGTCCATCGCCGTCAAGGTCGGCAAAGGCAGACTGGAAAGCGCTTGATGCGCCGCGCCAGTCGTCAGGCACAGGCATTCCGGCTACGATGGCAATCGGATGCGGCTTCACGGTGAAACCCGACTCCGTGCCATTGCCGACCGTTTCCAGAATCGCCATCTGAAGATCAAGGCGTGCGGCCACGAGCACGTCCGTATCGCCATCATCGTCAATGTCGGTCGGCATGGCCGTATTGGGTACCACTTCCCGTGACAGGACCTGCTCATGCCAACTCGATTGGACAAGGGCATCCCCCTCTATCCGGAAGAGGGAAGTCGGGCGCGCGGCGGTGGCCAGAGATGGATCAATGATATCGGCGCCGCCCTTGTTGGCCGCGAGCACATCGAGGTGTCCGTCCTGGTCCATGTCAGCCATGAACACCCGCAGCCACGAACCCCGCCCTTGGGTGATCGCGGGGATCATCCGTGGCCATGTCTCTTGGCGCGCCAGCTTTCCCGGGTTCTGGAGGTAGAGGAGATGGGCCTCTTCGCAGGCGGCAACCAGATCAGGCCAGCCATCACCATTGATGTCACCGATCGCGACATCCTCTATGGCACCAACCTCGTCGCCAGCGGCGACCGTGACATTCACCCATTTGTCGGGATCTCCTGTCCCAAACGCGATGCGCAGGTGATTGGAGTCTTCATGTACTGACGCGATATCGAGGAACCCGTCGCCATCAAGGTCCGCGACAGCGAGACCGTCGCCGCCCCTTATGGCTGTCCCACCATTCGTCTGCTGATCATCGATCAGGTGCTCGCGCCAGGAAATGTAAAGGCCATCCTTCGTACGTGCATCGCTTGGCGTGTCGCCAACCGTCAGAGACGTTTTGTTTGGCGCGCCGGTCTCAGGGACCTGACAGCTGGCCATCACAAGCAGGGCCGAGGCCATGAGTATCGGCCGGGCGAACACAGTATTCAGCATTATCTGTTTCATGGGATCAGCCTCGCCATGTCCTGGCGGATGTTTTTTGCGGCCAGCACATAATGGATACACGCCCAGAGGGATCCGATAACGCCACAGATCAGCATCGCGCTTGCCAGCGGCGTCTCGAAGCCGGCGCTGAGGAATTGGTCGCTAAGCGCGCCAACGATAAGTGGGCCAAGGCCGAGGCCGATAAGGTTCAGGATGAAGAAGAGGATGGCGGATGTGAGCGCCCTCATGCGAATGCTGACCAGGCTGTGGGACACCGCGATGACCGAGCCGAGATAGGCCGCGGTCAGGAAATTGAAGGGCGCGGTCAGGAGCAGGGCCGTTCGGGCTGATCCGGATGTCAAGGCAATGATCAGAACGGGCACGATCATGAACGTGAGTATGGCGGGAATCCAGAGATACCAACGTATGTCCCGCGCGCCGAAGCGGTCGGCCATCCAGCCGCCGAAGAAAGAGCCGAAAGCGCCTCCGAATCCGCTGGTCAGCGCCATCCATGTGCCCACAGTGCCGAGGCTGATGTCGAAATTCCGGAGGAAGTAGGAGGGGAACCAGTTGCCGATGCCATAGATCAGGAAGGCTTGCAGGCTGGCCGCCATGGCAATGTGCCGGAAGGAAACGTGGCTCCAGAGAAGTTTTACGACGTCCTGCAGGGGGGGCGTGGCGGTTTGCGTTTGCTCAGCCCCCTCGGACCAGCCGCGAACAGGTTCGCGAACGGTCAGACGGAAGACGATGGCGAGCAGGATGCCTGGTGCGCCAACGACAAAGAAAGCCAGACGCCAGCCAAACGCTTCCGCGATGCGGCTGCCTAGCGCAAAACCGAAAAGGATGCCGATATAGATGCCGATTGAGTAGACGGACAAGGCGAGCGCCCGGTTCTTCGGTTTGAAAATGTCGGAGAGCATCGAGTGCGCTGGCGGACTGCCACCAGCTTCACCTACGCCCACACCGACCCGCGCAATGAGCAGATAGGTAAAGCTTGTGGCAAGTCCGCATACGGCCGTCATGAGGCTCCAGACAGTCAGCGCCCACGAAATGATGTTTCGGCGAACACCCTTGTCGGCCCATCGGGCAATTGGAATGCCGCAAATGACGTAGAAGAGGGCGAATGCAAAGCCGGTCAGAAGGCCCAGTTGCGTATCTGTGAGACCGAGCTCTGCCTTGATGGGCTCCTGCAGGATTACGAGGAGCTGCCGGTCGATAAAGTTGAATGCGTAGATGATCGTCAGCACAAACAGGACGTAGATACGGTACTTCTTGCTTTGGTAAGGTGTGCCCTGAGCTGTACCCTCCATATCGTGTCGAGTCGGAGCCAGCTCCGCCTGTGGGGTTGCATCTGATTTCACGTTTCACTCCCTGATGTTTCGTTCTCTTTTGGTGATATTCGAAGCGGGATCATCAGATCGCGCGCGGCTCACTCTTGTTTTATGTGTTTTGGAATGGTCGCACGCGCGCCCGGCTCTGGTCGGAGCAGGCATTGGGGCTCACCATCAGATTCATGATCATTGTCGGTGTGACAGCTGACCCTATATCTCCTTCCCGCCATGATATTCACTCAGGAGAGAGTGAAGTCAATTGAATCGTGAGGAATTCGCGAGTATGGGAATGAATGACCAATGCGATGTGAGGCTACGCCGGGTGAAATGCCCGAAGTCGTCTGGGCTGTAGCGCCTTGGCTGTGTATAAGGCTCGGTTCTGCGCCGCGCTTCGCGCGACGCCAAAGGATTGAACAAGGAAGATGGAGAGTTGGTCAGGGATGATGCGTAATCATCTGCTCATGGACCAGCGGTTGACGTGAGTTGATCAGCCAACCTATCCTGAAAGAAAGGATGCCACGATGTCGAATACCAAAGCCGAGCGACCGAGTCGCAGCAAGGCAGAACAGCGCGCGGAAAGCATCGAGCAAATCCTTGACGCAGCGGAATATCTGTTTTCCCGGAACGGTCTGCACGGCGTTACGCTTCGTGACGTCGCCAAACGGGTCGGCATCCACACCACCCTGGTTCACTATTATTTTCAGGACAAGCAACACCTTTTCGAGGCCGTATTCGCGCGCAGGGCAGGTGTAACCAGCGAAGGGCGCATGAAGGCCCTCAATGAGTATGAGGCGGCTGCGGGTGACAACCCCACCGTGGAAGGGGCACTTCACGCTTTCCTCGATACGGACCTGGACCTGTACTATGAGGGCGGCGAGCAATGGATGCACTATGCGGCCTTCTGCGCCCGGGTCAGCAATACGCCTGAAGGCGCAGAGCTGATGGACAAGCATTTCGATCCGGTTGTGTTGAAATTGGTGAGCATCCTGAAACGCGCGCTGCCCGATTATTCCGAGGAAGATATTTTCTGGGGATATCACTTCGTCACCGGCTCGTTGATGAACACTTTGGCCTGCACGGGTCGAATTGATCGCTTGTCAGGTGGTGTGTGCAAGTCTGAGGATTTTCCCGCGGTGAAGAAACGCATGGCGCGGTTCATGGCGGCCGGCTTCATGGAACTCGGAAACTAGCGCGGGATTGCCACCGCGTCCTGATGGTGCATATGCGCCGCGCTCAGATACGGCTTGATATGGCCCGTCCTAGGTCTCGCTCGGTTCTGGCGGGCTGATGGCGGCCTTGGATGGCGAATGCATATCGGCAGAGACCTGCCGCTCGATCAGGCGGTGCACGACAGGCTTCTGTCCGTCCTTCATCAGGCGCCTTATGGCATCGCCAATGTCGGCGTCCGCCTTGGTGCGACGCTGGGTGTTGCGCACATAATCGAGCCAGGTCGGCACGCGATAGCGCTCCACCCATTTGTCCGGATCGTTGAGGTCGCGCGCCAGGGTCCACCGGAACGCGCCGTCGCGGCGGCAGATGCGCCGCCGTTCACGCATCGCGGTCAGGAATTCGGGGATATTGTGTTCGGCCACCCTGTACTCGACCATGATGACGATCGGCCCGCTGCGCTGCTCGATTGGCAATGCGATATCCGGCTCTTTCCAGCGTCCGAGCGGGTCGAGATCGATGTCCTCCACCTGCGGCAGCTTCACGAAGAGGCCAATGAACATGCCGAACGCCTGGAAGCCCGCCGCCGCGAGCAGGGCATCCCGCACGCCATAATGTTCCGACACATAGCCGAACGCCGCGCTGCCAAGCGCCATGCCGCCGAAGGCCGCCATCTGGTAGATGGACAGGCTGCGGGCGACCACCCAGCGCGGGGCCGACAGCTGGATCGCCACATTGAACGTGGAGAGCGCCAGCACCCAGCCGGCCCCGGCGATCATCAGGGCCGGAATGGTAAAGATCACCGTTCCGCTGAAGGCGGCGCAGGTAACGCCAATGACAAGCGCCGTCGAGGACAGGCGGATGATCCCGTCGGTCGAGAGGCGGGCCCGCAGGCGGCGGCTTGAAAATGCACCCAGAACCGCTCCAATGCCGAACGCGCCGAGCAGGCCACCGTAGACCAGCGGGCCGCCTTTGAGCAGCTCCTTCGCAACCAGGGGCATCAGGGCCGGCACAGCGCTGGCGGCAATCGCGAAAAGTGTCGCCCGCAGCAGTGTGATCTGGATCTTGGGGGAAAGTGAAACGTAGCGAAGCCCCGCCAGGATCGCGATGGATATGGGTTCGCGTGGCAACAGGCGTTTCGTCTCTGGCGGCTTCCATTTCGACAGCACGAAAATCAGGCCGAGATAGCTGAAAGCATTGACCATGAAGGCCGCTGCAGCCCCCGCCGTGGCAATGATGATGCCCCCAATGCCGGGCCCGACACTGCGGGCGATATTGAAGCCCATGCTGTTGAGCGCCACGGCGCTCGGCAGGACAGGGCGCGGGACCATGTCGCCCACGGAGGCCTGCCAGGCCGGACTGTTGAAGGCCGTGCCGCAGCCGATCAGGAAGGTGAAGGTCAGCAAGAGAGCGGGCGTCAGGGCGCCCGACCAGGCAAACAGGGTGAGGCCGACCGAGACAACCAGCATGAAGCTCTGCGTGCACAGCATCAGGATACGCCGGTCCAGATTGTCGGCGAGGGCACCTGCCCACAGCGAGAACAGCATGATCGGCAGGGCGGTCGAGGCCTGCACAAGGGCCACATCTGTGGGCGAGTTCGACAGTGTCGTCATCAGCCATGCCGCGCCGACCGACTGGACCAGACTACCGAAATTGGACGCAAGATTGGCCAGCCAGACATTCCGGAAAATCGGGATGCTGAAAGGAGAGGGCGGCGCTTTGGCTAAGGATTCGGGCGACATCTGTTCCACACGCTATTGGTAGTAGCGGTGGCGCAGATCGCAAGAATCTTTGTGCGATACCTATTCTGCAGCAGGCAGAATCCGGCCCTTTTCATTCTCATTGTCAGCCTGTTCGCGGGCAGGCGCGGACGGCCTGCGAAGGACCACCCGCCGTGTCCAGCGGCCCACGCGGTGGGGCACAAGCAGCCAGACCGGCGTTACGAGCAGGATCATGAGCGTCGAGAAGGCGAGACCGAAGACGACGGCTGTTGCCAGCTGGGTCCACCATTCCGAGGAAGCGCTGCCATAATTGATGGCGCCGGCACCGAAGTCCACATTGAGCTGGAATACCATGGGCAGCAGGCCGCAAATGGTCGTGCCCGTGGTCAGCAGGATGGGGCGGATGCGCTGGGCGGCCGTGGCAATTGCAGCGTATTCGGGCGTGCGTCCGTCGCTTCGCAGGCGATTATAAGTATCGATCAGAACGATATTGTTGTTCACGACGATACCCGCCAACGCGACGATGCCCGTGCCGATCATGAGGACCGAGACATAAGGCAGGACAAGCTGGATGCCGACGAGGACACCGGCCGTCGAGATGATCACGGCGGTCAGCGTCAAGATAACCTGCCAGAAATTGTTGAACTCCCAGAGCAGGATGACAGCCATCATGAACAGGGCTGCTGCGGCAGCGCCAGCAAAGAACGCCCCGGCTTCAGCAGAGTCTTCGTCTGCACCTTCAAAGCGGACTTCCACATCGTCCGGAATGTCCTGCTGGGCAATCCAGTCCTTCAAGCCGGCGACGATGGCGGCCCCTTCGCCCTGGACCTTGGCATTGGCGCGCACATCGACGACGCGCTTGCCGTCTCGTCGCTCAATCGAGCTCACCCGTGGGGCAGGAACGCGTTTGACGAACAGCGAGAGCGGCACGTTTCCGCCAGGCGTGGCGATGCGCAGCTGGTCGATGGCCGACGCACTGCGGTCGCCTTGCGGGAAGCGGACGCGGATGTCGACTTCATCGGGCGCATCGTCGGGCCGATAGCGGCCAACGAGGATACCATTGGTGATGAGCTGAACGGCGGCGCCGACCTGTGACACGTCCACGCCGAACTTGCCGGCCTCGGCACGGTCGACTTCGAGCTGGTATTCAATGCCGGGCAGGGGACGGGTATCGTCGATCTCCTGAACCGTGTCCATGCTGTCGAGCTTGTTGCGCACCAGGGCAGCGGTTGCGGCGAGGGCCGGGCCATCTTCCGAGAGAAGGGCGATCTGTACGTCCTTGCCTGCTGGCGGACCCTGTTCGCGGGCCTGGATCTGGTATTTCAAGGCGGGCACGGTCGAGAGGCGCTCGCGCACGGCGGCCAGCGTCTTGCGGCCATCATGCACGCCGTCATCGGTGGCGAGGTCCAGCAGGATCTGGCCAATCGTGTCGACAGGCGCACTGCCGCCATCGCGGCTGAAGCCGTCGCTGCCGGGGCCGCCGGTGCGGGTGGAAATGTCCTCGATGCCGTCAATATCGCGAATGGCGGCTTCGGCGCGCTTCACGAGGTCAGACTGCTCGCTGGCTGAAAGGGCGCCCTGAGCCTGGATGAAGACATAGGCCTGCTCCGGCTCGATATCGAGGAAGAGTTCCGACTTGTGGGTTGTGCTGCCAAACCACATGAAGATCAGGACGACTGAGCCGATGGCGACACCTGTCACCATCAATGGCCGGGCAATCAGGCTCTTGACCAGTTTCACATAGCCGCCGAGCCAGCCCTTGGCGAGTTCCGGGTCGGCATCGGCCGCGAGCGCGGCGAGATCTTCATTGGTGCCGCTCGGGCGGGCACCGATCACAGAGCCAAGCACAGGCAGGAAGATGAGCGCCATCACGAGCGAGGCCGTCAGCACGAAGATCAGCGTGATCGGCAAATAGGCCATGAACTTGCCGGGCATCGAGTTCCAGAACAGGAACGGCACGAAGGCGGCGAGTGTTGTCGCGTTGGACGCCACAACGGGCCAGAACATGCGCTTGCCGGCGAGGGCATAGGCTTCCTTACGGTTGAGGCCCTCAGCCATTTTCCGGTCGGCGTATTCCGTCACGACGATGGCACCATCGACGAGGATACCCACCGCGATGACCATGCCGAACATGACCATCATGTTGATCGTATAGCCAAAGGCGCCCAGGATCAGGAAGGCCATGACGAAAGAGGCCGGGATCGAGATGCCGACCAGAAGGGCCGAGCGCCAGCCGAGGGCGGCGACACAGATGATCATCACAAGCATAACGGCGGCAACGATCGAGCTTTGCAGCTGGCCGAGCTGTTCGCCGATCATTTCCGACGCATCAGAAGTGACCTGCGCGCGGATTATCGACGGCCAGGATTTTTCCTCCTCGGCAATTGCGCTACGGACGAAATTGGCGGTGTCGAGAATGTTGGCGCCGGTGCGTTTGATGACTTCAACCAGGATGGCCGGCTGGCCGTTGAATGTGGCGTAGCTGGTCGCGTCCTTGTATGTGCGCCGCACCTGCGCGACATCCGACAGGGTGACGACCGAGTTGGCCGTGCGGCGGATCGGCAGGTCCAGCGCGTCCTTCGCTGTGCGGATCAGGCCGGGCACCTTGACGGCGAAGCTGCCTTCGCCGGTATCAATCTGGCCGGCGGGCACCAGCTGGTTATTGGCGGAAACGACCTGCAGGATTTCCTGATAGGAAATATTGTAGGTCTCGAGCTTTACCGGATCGACGATGATTTCCAGCACGTCATCGCGGCGCCCGACGATGCGGGCCTCGAGGATGCCGGCGTCGCGTTCGAGCCGGTCCTGAAGGTCTTCGGCAATGTCGTTGAGGCCGCGTTCAGGGGCGTCGCCGTACAGGTTCACGATCATCATCGGGAACTGGGCGGCGTTGAATTCGGTGATGATCGGCTCGCGCGCGTCGGCGGGGAAATAGCGCTTGGCCATGTCCACCTTGTCCTTCACGTCCAGCACGGCCTGGTCGATGTCGGTATCGATCTCGAATTCCAGCACAAGCTGGCCGGCGCCTTCAGCGCCATAGCCGCGGAAAGTCTTCAGCCCTTCGAGTGACTGGATTTCCTGTTCGATCGGTTTGACCAGCAGGCGCTCGGAATCTTCCGGCGTCACACCGACCAGCGGCACCGTGATGCTGACAAAGGGGATCTGGATGTCCGGGTCAGCTTCCTTGGGCAGGCCGATATAGGTGACTGTGCCGGCAATGATGGCGCAAACCAGAATGGCGAGCACCATGCGTGCCCGCCCGATGGCGCCGTCAATCAAGCTGTTCATCGCTGCGCTCCAGATGCCATGACCGGTTTAACCTTGACCCCTTCATTGAGGTAGTCCTGCCCCATCGAGATGATGCGAAGCGTCTCCGGCAGCCCAGTCACCCAGGCCCCGCCGGGGCCTTCATCGACAATCTGTACCGGTGCGAAGCTAACCGTATTGTCGGCTTCGACATAACGGATGCCAAGCTCTCCGCTGTCGGACAGGGTCAGCAGCGCAGGCGAAATGAGTGTGGCCGGCGCCGTGCCCAGCGGAACCACGAGCGAGGCAGAGACACCGGCGGCTAGCGTCGCGTCGCCGGCCTCGATCTCGGCTTCAATGATGAATGTCCGGGTCTGGTCATTGGCCGTGCGGGACACATAGCGGATGCGGGCCGGATAGGATTCGCCGCTGGCAAGCTTCGCCGTGGCTTCCATGCCGGGCTTCAGCTGGACGGCATAATCTTCGGCAACTTCGGCGACGACAATGACCGGAGTCATATCAACCAGCACACCGCAGGCGCCGCCGGGGCCGAGATAGTCGCCCGCTTCGGCAAGCTGGGTCTCGAACACGCCATCGAAAGGCGCCCGTATCTGGGTCTTGTCGAGTTCGACCTTGGCCGAGTTGAGGGCCGCTTCGGTGGCGTCGAGCGATGCTTTCGCGGCGGCTTCCTGGTTGGCCGGGGTCAGGCCCTTGGAGGCCAGCGTGCGGGCGGCCTCATAATCGATATAGGCGGAGTCGCGACGGGCCTGGGCCTCACTGACGCGGGCAGAGCGGGCCTCGACATCCAGGCCGCAAAGCAGGGCGCCCTTGCGCACAAAGCTGCCTTCCTTGGCCGGTGTGGAGACAACAGTGCCAGTCGTGCCGGCCTTGACTGTGACCGACTTGTCCGGGGCCGTGCGGCCCTTGGCTTCCAGCGTGATTTCGTGCGGCGTGCTGGAGACCTCCTCCACAATCGCGTCAGGCGTCTTTGCCGAGGAGTCGACCATTGCGGCTTCTGTCTGCGAGCTGATACTGCCGCGCATGACGCTGCGGATGCCGAAATAGGCAACGATGATGACCAGAAGGCTGAGAGCGATGTAAGCGGAACGGTTCACGGGAGGATTACTTTCTGGGAGCTGACTATAGCCAATATAGGTCGGTACGTCGCCTGGATAAGCGCCGTTTCAACCTTAACTACACGAACAGCATTGAATTATGACAAACCGCGTGCGTCGTTTTGACGGTAGAGTGAAAGCTATGGTTAACAAGTAACGTTAGGTAACGGTCGTCGTCAGATCCAGCGCCGCCACCGGAAGATGGCCAGCATGATGCCGGTTGCCAGCGCCAGGGAGCCGACGAGAATGGCAAAGGCCATCGGGCTGTTGACGCCCGGAAGACCGCCGACATTGACCCCGAACAGGCCCGTCACGAAACTGATGGGCAGGAACACCGCCGACAGGATGGACAGCACGAACAGGCGCTGGTTCATCATGTCGGAGCGTTCTTCCATCACCTGCTCCTGCAGCACGATGGAGCGTTCACGTATGGCGTCCAGGTCTTCCGCCAGGCGCGTCACCCGGTCGACGGATTCGCGCAGGTAGAGCACGTCCGTATCCGTAAAGAACCCCGCCGCGCTGCCCTCGCGCACCAGTTGGGACAGGGCCTCGCGCTGGGGCACGATATAGCGGCGCAGGGCCAGGACCTTGCGCCGGAATTCGGACAGCGTGGCCCGGCCAAGACGGATGGAAGGATCGAGTATTTCGTCCTCGAAGCCGTCGCATTGCTCATCAAAGGCGGCGATTTCGGGCTCCATACGGTCCGTCAGCGCGTTCGCGAGGGCGGCAACAAGACCGCCCGTCGAGGCCGGTGCCTCACCGCCTTTGACAAGTGCCTCGACATCGCGCGCAGCCTGAACGCGGCGCGAACGCAGCGTGATGAGCAGGCTCTCGCTTGCCCACATGCGCAAAGCGATCATGTCTTCCAGCGCCTCGCCTGCATTGAGGTTCACGCCGCGCAGGTTGATCAGGAAGCCATTGCCGTGGCGTGTCGAACGGGGCCGCGTTTCTTCCTGCAGCAGGGATTGCACGGCCACCTTGTCGATGCCGCTCTTGCGGTAGAGCCAGCCCTGCGCCTGCCGCGAGAGGCGGTTGAGATGCAGCCACACACGCGGATAGCTGGTCAGCTGACCTGAAATCACGTCTTCCCATGTCAGGGGGGTGGCCGTGCCATCCGCTGCGAACCCGAAACCAAACAGAAACGGATCGATGCCGAGGACATCGTCCGAATCCGCATTGGTAACGGGGGCAGGTTCGATGATCATCTAGAGCGCAACAACCCCTGGCAGTTTGTCGGCCCATGGGCGGGCCGCTTCGAGTTCCAGCGCCAGTTCGAAGAGGAGCTGGTCATCGCCGCTCTTGCCCGAGAACATGGAGCCGATGGGTAGGCCCGACGGCGACCATGACAGCGGCACACTCATCGAGGCGGCGCCGGCCACGTTCATCGGTGCCGTAAAGGCGGCGAAGGTGATGACCCGCTCATAGAGCGTATCATAAGCGACCGTCGGTGCCTGCTCGCCCAGTTTCACAGCCGGGCTACCCGTCACGGGCGTCAGCAACAGGTCAATGCCCTGGTCTGCGAGGTCGGCATTATAGACCGCCTCAAATCCCTTGAGCCATTTCACGGTCGCTTCCATTTCATCCCTGCGGCTCATGAACATCTGGGTGAGGCCCAGTGTCCATGGCTCGACAATGTCAGGGCCGACCGGTTTGCCGGTATAGGCGCTGGCCTGTTGCGCAAAGTCCGCGGCGCCTGCGGCCCAATAGAGCAGGAACTTGTCGACAAATTCCTGGCCGGAATAGGTCGGTTTGTAAGCGACGATTTCGTGGCCCAGCTTGCCACACAGCGCGGCCACATCATCCAGCGCAGCTTTCGTTTCCGGAGCGACCGGCGTGCCGGCGGGAGCATCGGTTGTGAATCCGATCTTCAGGCGGCGCTTCAGTGGCTGCAGGTTGGCGGCCAGCGGCGCGAATGTGCCGTCATTCGTCTGCGTGTCGCGGAAGAGGCTGACGGAGTCGCGGACGGAAATCGTGACGGCGTGCTGCACCGAGATATCGATGGGCGGGCCTTCGCCTGCTTGCGCAGGCAGCTGGCCACGCGACGGTTTCAGGCCGAAGACGCCGCAGGTGCTGGCGGGAATGCGGATCGATCCGCCGCCGTCACTGGCATGGGCAAAGGGCACGACGCGGGCGGCGACGAGTGCTGCTGAGCCACCTGATGAGCCGCCAACGATGCGCGTCGTGTCCCATGGATTGCACGTTTCACCGGTCACCAGCGGTTCGGTCGAGGCCATCAGGCCCATTTCCGGGGAGGTGGACTTGCCGAGAACAACCACGCCTTCGGCGCGCCATTTCGCGGGCAGCGGAGAATCCGTCTCAGCGATATGACCTTTGAAGGCGCGGCTGCCATACATGGTTGGCGCGCCCTTCCAGTCATGCAGGTCCTTGATGAAGGTTGGCACGCCCTGGAACGGCCCGGCTGGCGTGTGACCCGCCTCGGCGCGGGCGGTGTCGTAGATTTCGGAGGCAATCGCATTGATCTGGCCATTGACGGACTGCGCCCGCGCAATCGCGGCATTCACCTGTTCGAGCGAGGTCGTCTGGCCCGAGGCGATTGCGGCGGCCATGGCCGTGCCGTCCATCCAGGCAGGGGATGTGGCTGCAGTGGCCATGTCGGTAGCTGGCGTGACGGCGGCTTGCGCTTGGGGGGATTGCTTGCAGGCAGCGAGCGTCGCCATCGCGGTTGCGCTGAGCAGCACCCCGCGCCGTGAAATCTGTTTCAATGTCATTTCCTCTCAATTTTTTAGCTAGGCGCATCGTGAATTGCGCCGCCTTCAAGTGCAAGTGGCGCAAGTGCTGGAACACCTGCGCCACCGGGCCGAAAAACCGAGAAGGGGTCTCTTATTTGATGACGCCACAGGCGACACGCGCACCTGCGCCGCCGATGGGCTGTGTCATGGCATCGTCTTCACCTTCATGGATGAGGAGGGCTGAGCCGTCTTCATCCTGCAGGTCAGACATCTTGGTGAGTGTGGTGAAGGCTTCATAGCCGGCCGAGCCGTCAGCGGCGGCCCAGATATTCGGGATATCGCCGCCCTCGGGGCCTTTCGGGTTGAGCAGGCCGTGACCGCCCTCAACCTTGCCGACATGGCCGCCGGAAAGCTTGAATGTGCCGACATCCGAACAGTCGCCCACGGCATGCAGGTGAAGGCCGTGCCAGCCAGGCGTGAGGCCGCCCGGCGCGATTTCAACACGGATCAGAAGGCCGTTCGGGCCGCCGATGAGATTGCCGGTGCCGATCTCGCTTCCCTCTGCGCCAATGATGGAAATGCTGGACTGCATCATGGACGGATAAACGCCCTCATCCGGCCCCGGCATTTCGGCGGGGGTGGGCAGGGGCTCGGCTGGCAGTTCCTGGGGCTGGGCAGCCTCCTGGCTGCAGGCGGCGAGTGAAAGGGCGAATAGGCCGATAGCGAACCGGTCAAGCATGGGCATGTCTCCTGTCGATATTTGGGGCATTATAGGGCACAACGCAGCAAATGCAGGGGAAGTTTCATGAAATGAAAGACCGGGCCGATAAACTCCTTGTGTCCATGGGTATTTTTGACAGCCGGGCAGGCGCGCGTGCCGCCATTGAGGCAGGCGGCGTGACGGCAAATGGCGTTACGCTCACCAAGCCGTCGCAGATTATCTCCGCTGCCGATTCGATCATTGCCGAGGCCGCGCACCCCTATGTGTCGCGCGGCGGGCTCAAGCTTGCGCATGCGCTTTCGGCATTCGGTGTAGACCCGTCAGGCCGGCATTGCCTCGATATTGGGGCCTCGACGGGTGGGTTTACGGATGTCCTTCTACGGGCAGGTGCGGCGCATGTAACGGCGGTGGATGTTGGCCGGGAACAGTTCCACGCCTCCCTCCGGGGCGACCCGCGGGTGACCTCGCTGGAGGCGCAGGACGCGCGCGCGCTGACGGCGGACATGATGCCGGAGGCGCCGAGCCTGCTCGTCTGCGATGCAAGCTTCATCTCGCTGGAGAAACTGCTTGAGGTGCCGCTCAGTCTTGTGGCGCCGGGGGCGGAGTTTGTCGGCCTGTTCAAGCCGCAGTTTCAGGTTGGCCGCGAGAATGTGGGGAAGGGCGGGATTGTAAGCAATGTCGCCGAGGCGGACGCGGCGGCGGCGCGCTTCGACGGGTGGATGAATGAAAAAGGCTGGCCCATCCATGCCTGGACGGCCAGCCCGATTTCAGGCGGCGACGGCAATGCCGAACGCCTGTTTCATGCCGTGAGGGCCTAGTAGCCGCCGTAGAGCTCGTCGCCCTGCTGGCCGTTATTGGCGACCGGACGCCATGTCTCGGTCGGGCTGTTGCGACAGGCCATGACATGACCACCATTCATGTAGATCTGGCGGCATTCCTGTTGCGAATAGGCCGAATTGTCCTGGTAGCCGGAATAACCCTGATCATAGTCGGAATAGGACTGATCATTGTAGCCCTGGTTTCCATAGTCCGGACCCGGGTAGCCGGACGTCGGATAGGCTGAGGCCGGGTAGGTACGGGCAGGCGTTGGCGAGGCCGGATAGCGCGGCTGCTGCATCACTTCCGGGCCGCCATAGAGGCCATCGGTGGTGCGCGGAATGGAATCGCCCCGATAGGCGCCATTATAGCCGTTACCATTGTATCCGCCTGTTGGCTGGTAGGGCGTCGGGCCTGCGGACTGGCAGTCCGTGTTGCCCGCAGCGAGGCTGCTGCCCGCAAGTCCGCCAACGACCGCGCCAAGCACTGCGCCAACGGCGACTTCACCGCTATTGCTGCGGGGCTCGGAATAGTAATAGCCGCCGCGGCCTCGTCCGCGACCATGGCCATGATGTCCGCGCCGGCCTGGTACATAGTAATAGTCGTCGCCGGCATCGATATTGTTGCCGATGGCGCCGCCAACGAGCGCGCCGACAAGGGCACCGGCGACACCGCCAGCCATCTTGTCATTGCTGCGCTGGCGCTCGCACTGTGTGTTCTGGGGTGCGTAGCTGTTGTTATATCCATAGCCCTGCGCGGAGGCAGTGGCGGGAATGGCCAGCGCGGCCAGGGCTGCGGCGCCGGCGAGGAGCGATCGTTTCATCATCGCGTGTCTCCTTCAGTGGCAGGCATGACGCTGCCAGATTGAGGGCCAATGTGGCAGGGCCAACCTGAACCGGACCTGAAGGCTGGACCCTTCTGCAGTGCCGCCCCATATTAGCCCCATGGGAATTCTGGATACCGCCTCGAAGACCGCTGCCCGTGCCCGTTATGCGGCGCAACAGGGCCTGCGTTCGGCCTGGTATGGCGCGCAGATGTCGGCCGCGCGGCGCAGCGCGAACGGCTTCAACCGGCCCGGCGAACCCGAATTCCGGCCGACACGCGGCACGCCTGACATGGCGACCCTGCGAAAGGCCTATTTCCAGCTTTTCATACAGGACCGGTTGAATGTCGAAGCCGGCCTTTATCCCGCGCCGCAGGAGATGCGCGTGCGCGACCTGCCCAATGCGCTGAAATCGGCGCGCGCCTTCATGGCTGACGTGGCAGAGGTGGACAGGCGGCGGCTGGCGCGGGACGGAACCGAGATCCAGAACGACCTGCCGGAAGGCTCCAACCGCTATCCCGAATATTACCAGCAGAACTTCCACTACCAGTCCGGCGGCTGGTTCACCGACGAGAGCGCCGAACTCTACGATACGCAGGTCGAAGCCCTGTTCACCGGCACGGCGGACGCGATGCGCCGGGCGGCACTGGCCGAAATCTCGCGCGAGCTGAAAGGCCGCGACCAGCGCACGGTCAGCCTGCTGGACATGGCCTGCGGCAATGGCCGGTTCCTGTCGCGCGTGATGAACATCTACCCGCGCCTCAAGGCGAGCGGGCTGGACTTGTCGCCCAATTATACCGAGGCGGCGCGCAAGCGGCTGGCCCGCTGGCCGCATGTCAGCGTGCTGCACGAGGCGGCAGAGGCAATGCCACTGGCGGACGCGAGCCAGGACATGATCGTCTCGATCTTCCTGTTCCACGAACTGCCGCCGGAAGTGCGCGGACCCGTGCTGGCGGAAGTGTCGCGGGTGCTGAAGCCAGGCGGCCTGTTCATCCTCGCCGACAGTACACAGTTCGGCGACTATCCGGAGATGGACGGTCTGCTGGAATATTTCCCGCACGGCTTCCACGAGCCCTATTACGAGGGCTATCTCTCTTGGGACAAGACGGCGGCGTGCGCCGATGCAGGCCTCGTGAAAGAGCGTGAGACGCTCGCTTTCCTCACCAAGGTAACGACCTGGCGCAAGCCCGGCTGATCAGAGGCCGGGCAGCTTGCCTGTGCCGATCAGCGGCATCAGGAAGGCCAGCAGGATGGAGATGATCAGGCCGAGGAAGGCCCGGCCCGCATCGCTCAGCACGTCGCGCACGCTCTCACCCTTGTCGCGCAGGTGGGCGACATAGGCGTTGGCCAGCTCACGGCCCGCGAGCAGGCCGAGGAAGACCCAGGTCGTGCTCATCGGCACATTGCTCATCTCCTTGAAGACGAAGAGGATGATGCCGTAGAACACGTCGACGATTGTCGCTGCGCGCACATCCACCGTGTTGACCTTCGAGGATACGATTTTCTGTATCTCGCCGCCCTTGGTGGCAAAGATATAGGCCTGAATCAGGACCAGCAGGATGGTGCCGCCGATCACATAGGTCGGGTCGAAACTGACATGCGTGACGCCGCCGGTGACCGTGACGGTGCGCGGCAGGTAGATGAAGATGTTGGCGAGATCCTGCATCAGCCATTGCGACCAGAGGAAGGTTGTCGACAGCCACTGGAAGCTGACCCAGTAGGGGAAGGGCAGCTCTTCCTTCGTGTCGAACACCCAGCGCTCGAATGTCCGCGAAATGACGATCCAGATGATCACGCCGACAACGAAGGCCACGACATAGCCGAGCGCCGACTTGACCAGCATGCTCTGCAGAACGCCCTGGCCGGACGCGCCGCCCGACAGGGCAAAGAGGGTGAGCACGAGGAAGGTGGTGGAGACCGGTATGCCGTAACGCGTCATCACCAGCAGCACGACCGGCGGCAGCGCGTGCCACCATTTGATGCCGGGCACGAGCAGGGCCGTGCGGTCGCCTTCGCCGGGGATGACGGACAGCTTGTCGAGCCGGTCATAAGCGACATCGCCATTCCCGTGAAAATAGCCATAGGCGATCACGAGCACCATGATCAGGCTGGCGAAGATCCACAGCACCCACCAGGGCCGTTTGGCATTCGAGGACAGGAATGTGCCCAGCGTCTGGATCGAGTCATTGGCCACAACCGCATAGGCGGCCACGGCAAAGCCGATGACCCCGAAGATTTCCACGCCACCCATTTTTCCTGCCCGCCAGTCTGTTCAACTGGCACTTCAGTTAGCAGCTTGAAGCGGCGAATCCGATGGGAGGAATTTGAATAGAATGTGACAGGGACTAGTGCCCGGTCTGGCCCCGGTGGCGCAGTTTCGCATCTGCCAGAACGCAGGCCATCATGGCCTCGGCAACGGGCACGGCGCGGATGCCGACGCAGGGGTCGTGACGGCCCTTGGTGCGCACGTTCACATCCTCGCCGTCGCGGGTGACTGACTTCACCTCGGTCAGGATGGACGAGGTCGGCTTGATGGCCACGCGCACGACCACATCCTGCCCGGTGGAAATACCGCCTGCCACGCCGCCATTATGGTTCGACAGGAAGCGGATGCCGTCATTGCCGCCGCGCATCTCGTCGGCATTCTCTTCGCCGCTAAGCGCCGCCGAGGCAAAGCCAGCGCCGATCTCGACGCCCTTGACGGCATTGATGCTCATCATCGCGCCCGCCAGTTCGCCATCAAGCTTGCCATAGATGGGCGCGCCCCAGCCGGCGGGCACGCCGCTGGCATGGACTTCGACAATCGCGCCGGTGGACGAGCCCGCCTTGCGGGTTGCATCGAGGAAGTCTTCCCACTTCGCGGCCATCTCGGCGTCGGGGCACCAGAACGGGTTCTGGTCGACCATGTCCCAGTTCCACTTGTCCCGGTCGATGGCGTGCGGGCCGATCTGCACGACCGCCCCGCGAATGGTGATGCCGTTGCCAAGTGCGCAGCGGGCCACGGCGCCAGCAGCGACACGTGCGGCGGTCTCGCGGGCACTGGAGCGTCCGCCGCCGCGATAGTCGCGCACGCCATATTTGGCGTCATAGGAGAAGTCGGCATGGCCGGGCCGGTAGCGGTCACGGATCTCGCCATAGTCCTTCGAGCGCTGGTCGGTATTCTCGATCATCAGCGAAATCGGTGTGCCGGTGGTGACGGGGCCGCCGGTGCGGTCATCCTCGAACACGCCGGAGAGGATTTTGACTTCGTCAGCTTCCTGGCGCTGGGTGACGAAGCGCGACGTGCCGGGGCGGCGCTTGTCGAGGAAAGCCTGGATGTATTCAGGTGTCAGGGCGAGGCCGGGAGGGCAGCCGTCAACCACACAGCCGAGGGCCGGCCCGTGGCTTTCCCCCCAGGTCGTGACGCGGAACAGATGACCGAATGTGTTGTGTGACATGTTGTGCCGCACCCCTCGTTAAAGCTGGATGCCTCCTATATGAAAACATGAAGCCTAACAAACCCGGAAAAAGGCAGTTTTATCGTGTCCCCAGTCATCCCCCCTTCGCCCAGCGCTGCCGATTATGCTTCGGAGCGAGATCGTCCGCTGATCCCGCTGGTCGATAATCCGATTGCTTTCTTCCAGGACTGGATGGCCGAGGCGCGCGCGGCGGAGCTGAATGATTCCAACGCGATGTCTTTGGCGACGGTGGATTCAGACGGCATGCCGGACGTTCGGATCGTGCTGCTGAAGGAGATTTCGGACGCCGGTTTCTCGTTTTTTACGAACCTCCAGAGCATGAAGGGGCGCCAGCTGGCCGCCAATCCGAAGGCGGCGTTGTGCCTGCACTGGAAGAGCCTGCGCCGTCAGGTGCGCATCCGGGGCGACATTTCGCAGGTCTCCGAGGCCGAGGCCGACACGTATTTTGCTTCCCGCGCCGCGCAGAGCCGCATCAGCGCCATCGCTTCGGACCAGTCGCGCCCCTTGCCGGACCGTTCTGTGTTCGAACAGCGGATTGCCGAAGTCTCCGAAGTCTACGGTGACGGGCCGGACATTCCGCGCCCCGCATTCTGGGGCGGGTTCCGCCTGGCGCCGACAGAGATCGAGTTCTGGCAGGACCAGGCGTTCCGCATGCATGACCGGCTGCGCTACACGCGCGTCGGCGACAGCTGGACGACGACGCGCCTTTATCCCTGAGCCGTCAGACGATCCCGTTCAGCACGGACAGGAGCCGCATGTGCGGGTGGCCGTCGCTGGTCTTTGACCATGAGCTGCCATCGGCCGAGATCGTGGCTTTGACGCGCTGGCGATAGGCCGAGAAGCTCTCGAACTCGACGACGTCGACCGGCTCGTCAAAGTGCAGCGTGACCTCAAAGGCCGAGCCGCCGCCCATGTCGCGCACGGCGATGACGACGCCTTCGAACGGCTTCTTCAGGTAGAGCCCGCTGACGCGGTCGCCGACCTGGACCGGGACTTCGGGCAGGTTGGAGAGGCGCGCCGAGGCGGTGTTCCAGTCGCGATAGCCGAGCTCGGCCGCGACGCGCTCCAGCGCAGCGGAATGCGAGATGGGGTGACCGGCCAGTGTTTCCACGGCGCGGATTTCACGCGCACGGGCTTTCGCCTGTTCGCGCGTATTGATGGGGGGAGACATGGGATGAGATCCTTTACCTTCGTCCAGATGCGGTCACGTCAACGCGGGGGCTCGCCTTGCCGCAGGACCGCTGGAAGAGGTTCAGCATCCTGATAGGTACAGCCGCCTTGGGGCGCCTGTGAGATCTTCACCTTCGGGATTTTGTCCCGGCGAGCGGCTGGTGTCTCAAACCGCGCCCGCAAATACGCCGAGTTTACGCTTGCGTCAACGTCCGCATTTCTCGCGGGCGAGGTCGTCGGATTTGAGCGCGGCGGCGACGCGGTAGGGCTCATCGGTGGCAAGCAGGACGAGGCCATTGTCGACAAGGTCCTGGTATTCGCTGGCGTCGCCATCGGCCCAGTACTGGTCGTCGAGGCGTTCGCCCTTGCGGCCGAGTGTGCCGAAAGCGGGCTCGACACCTTCCTGAATGTCGCGGGCCCAGGCGGCATAGTCGGGGGATTCCGTGCCGGTCCAGGCGACGAGGCGGGTGCGGTCGACGCCCCGGGCTTCAAGGCGGCCAATGTCGCGTGAGCCCTTGGCACCGGCGGTCATCATCAGGCCCGGATCGGCAGCCGCAATCTCGGCGGCTTCGTCGTCGGAATAGGAAATGAGGAGCACATTGTCGCCCGCCCCGGCGGCACGGACGGCAGTTGCGATATTCCTGAAACTGGTGGTCGGCTTGCGGTCGAGTTCAAGGATCGCGCCGGACTGTTTGGCCCAGAGGAGGACGTCGGTGAGCTTGGGCGGATGGAAGTCGGTGCGCTGGTTGTCGTCATCGACCATGCGCAGGCCGGCAAGGTCCGCCCAGTCGGTGTCGGCGACATAGCCGTCGCCGGTGGTCGTGCGGTTGAGGCGGTTGTCATGCATCAGCAGCATCACGCCGTCACGGCTCTCGGCGATGTCGACTTCGAAGACGCGGATGCCCTCGGCGAAACCGTGCTGGAGCGTTTCGAGCGTGTTTTCCGGATAGCCCGGCGCCGGGCCGCCGCGATGGGCCGCGATGAGCAGGCCCTTGTTCTCGCGCACGCAGTCGAAATAGGCTGGCAGGGGAAGCTTCTTCAATTCGGACAGGCTTATCGAATTGGAACCGGTGTCAGAACTGCGTGTGCCGCAAGTATCGGGGAGTGGTTTGCCTGTGTCCGGATCGAGATCGCAGGTGTAGACTTGCCCTTGGGTCGCTTCCGGATTTTCACTCTGTGTTACCTCGGGACTGCATCCGACGGTCAGCAACATTCCGCAAAGTAACGCAAATCTCAACATGGGTGCGACTCCTCATCCTTGCATGGCAGCAATACCGCGAATAAAGCAGGGGGCAACGCAGAAATCGTCGCCTGTCTGAGGCGCACCCATGGAGGAGACCCGATGCTCGGCATCATGCAGGACTGGCCACTCACGGTTAACAAGATCCTTGAACACGCGAACACGATCCACAGTGACCGTGAAATCGTCACGCGCCGCGTGGAGGGCAATATTGTCCGCACGACCTATGCCGATCTCTTCAATACGTCGAAACAGGTCTCCAATGCACTGAAAGACCTGAATATCGGCATGGGTGACCGGGTCGCGACGCTGGGCTGGAACTCCGAGCGCCACATGGCCTCCTGGTATGGCACGATGGGCATTGGCGCGATCCTGCACACGATCAACCCGCGCCTGCACCCCGAGCAGATCGCCTGGATCGCCAACCATGCCGAAGACAAGGTGCTGATTTTCGACAAGACATTCCTGCCGATTGTCGAGGCCATCAAGGACCACCTGCTGACGGTGAAGACGTTCGTCATCTATGCCGATGCCGACACGATGCCGGAAAACTCGCTGGGCGCGATTGCGTTCGATATCTGGGTTGATGGCCGCTCGACCGAGTGCCGCTGGGGCGACTTCCCGGAAGAGACCGCGTGCGGGCTTTGCTACACGTCGGGCACGACCGGCAATCCGAAGGGCGTGCTCTATTCGCACCGCTCAAACGTGCTGCACACGCTGATCACGATGTCGAAGGATGCGATGGGCATGGGCGCCGCTGACTCTGTCATGCCGGTTGTGCCGATGTTCCATGCCAATGCCTGGGGCCTGGCCCTCAGCTGCCCGGCGACGGGCGCCAACATGGTGATGCCGGGCGCGCAGATGGATGGCGCGTCGATCTATGAGCTGCTCGACACCGAGAAGGTCTCGATCACGGCGGCTGTGCCGACCGTGTGGCTGATGCTGCTCAACTACCTTCAGGAAAACGACCTCAAGCTGCCATACCTCAACCGCGTGCTGATCGGCGGCTCGGCGATCCCTGAGAAGATCCTGCGGGCCTTCGAGGAAGATTATGAAGTGGACGTGGTCCACGCCTGGGGCATGACCGAAACGTCGCCGCTCGGCACGCTCGGTTCGCTGCCGCCGCACCTGATCAAGGCCGATATCGACACGCGCATGAAGCAGAAGCTGAAGCAGGGCCGTCCGCCTTTCGGCGTCGAGCTGAAGATCGTGGACGATGCCGGCAAGACGCTGCCCCGCGACGGTCGTACGTCCGGCAAGCTGATGGTGCGCGGCCCGGCGATTGCGTCCGGCTATTTCAAGGGTGATGGCGGCGACGTGCTGTGTGATGAAGGTTTCTTCGACACGGGCGATGTGGCCAATATCGACCAGTATGGCACGATGACGATTACCGACCGCGCCAAGGACGTGATCAAGTCCGGCGGCGAATGGATTTCCTCGATCGATATCGAGAATATCGCGGTCGGCCATCCGAAAGTGGCGAACGCCGCAGCCATCGGCATCTACCACCCGAAATGGGATGAGCGTCCGCTGCTCGTGATCCAGCCTGCGCCGGGCGAAAAGCCGAGCAAGGAAGAAGTCCTGAAGTCCCTCGAAGGCAAGATCGCCAAATGGTGGACGCCGGATGATGTCGCCTTTGTCGACGAGATCCCGCTGGGCGCGACCGGCAAGATCAACAAGCTGGCCCTGCGCGAGACGTTCAAGGACTACAAGCTGCCAACCGCCTGAGGCATTCGCGGCAGCACAAGCGGCGCCCGTGACGGCGCTTGTATGTAGGGCTGAATTTTACGAACTGCACTGCCGGGTCAGGAATCCGGCAGCGGCAGGGCGATGGCCTGTACGGACGGATGGCGTGGCAGGCGGACCGAAGTGGCGCGCGTCTGCGCCAATTCAGACATGAATTGTACGAAGGCGGGCACAGGGTCTTCGCCGCTGAGCGCGGCGGCGAGCTGTGGCGAGGCATGAGCCGGCTGCGGGCGCACATGCGTGCGGTCGCGCGATTCCAGATCGATCCAGATCAGGTGGACACGCCCGGAAGGGGTCACGCCCCAGCGGTAGAGATAGCCGCGCCCATAAGTCAGCCTGATCCATGCGAGCAGCACCTGATGCTGCAGCCATATCCACGGCCAGATCGGCACGAGATTGGCAGGCACATAATCAGGGGGCGTAAGCAGGGACATCACCTGCCATCATAAGCCCGGGCGCCCGGTGTCGGAGAGATTTTCCCGATATGCCGTGATTGTTACTGACCGCGGCCAGAAAACTGTTGGATAAGGGCGGGGGCGACAAGTTCGGCGGGTCGCGCTATCTGATGGGAAAATTGAGGGAGTTGAGGGAATGGCAGACATGAATGATGCATCGCAGGACGCCGGCTGGCGCGGCAAGTTTGCGGGCTTTGCGCTCGGGCTTTCGATCTTTTCGGTGCTCTGGTTCGCGATTGCGGCCGTGGGCACCAAGCTCGGCCTCTGGGGCTGGCAGTTCGGCCTTGGCAAGATGACGATTGGCTGGGGCCCGATGCTGCTGATGGCGGGGCTTGGCATTTCGCTGATCGCGATTGTCATCGCGCTGATCAAGGCGCCGCGGAAACGGGCGCTGATGCTGGCGCTGGGCGCGCTGCTGATCTCGTCGCTCGCCTTCGGACGCGTGATTGCCTTCAAGGGCCAGGCCGAACGCCTGCCGCCGCTGCATGATGTGCAGACGGACTGGGCGAACCCGATCATGCCAAGCGAGGCCCTGCTGGCCGACAGGACATCGACGGGCGCGCTGAACCCCGTCGAAGCGGCGCCGGTTGTGCCGGAAGCCGCCGATGCGCGCTGGCCGGGCACGGGCGGACGCCTCGTTTCCGAAGTGCAGGAAGAAGCCGAGTTCGATCCGGCCAAGCAATCCTCGCCGAAGAATGCGCCTTATCCCGTGCTGGAAACGCTGGTCGAGCCTGCGGCCTCCTACGACATGGCCTATGAGGCGGCCCTTGAAGCCGTGAAGGCGCGTGGCTGGAAAGTCGTGACGGATGACGTCCAGTCCGGCAGCATCGAGGCGACGGTGACCTCGTTCTGGTTCGACTTCAAGGATGACGTGATGATCCGCGTGATGCCCGAAGGTGAAGGCTCGCGCATCGATGTGCGGTCGATCAGCCGGGTCGGCCTGTCGGACCTTGGCGCGAATTCGAAACGCGTGAGCGACCTGCTCAACGAGATCCAGACTCGCCTGAATTAGGCCTTTGGTCCGGGAGGTGGCTCATGCGTCAGCCGGATGGCGATCTGACGGTTCGTGCCTATGTGCCGGACGACGTGCCACGCCTTGCGGAGATATTCCGCGAGGCCGTGGCGGCGATCGGGCCTGCGGATTATAGCGCGGCGCAGGTTGCCGCCTGGCTCCGGCGTGTGCCGTCAGCGGAAGGGCTGGCCGAGCGGCTGGGCGATGGACGGCGCGTGTGGGTGCTGGCGGATCAGGCCGGGTGCGCCTTTGCCTTTGTCGATCTTGAGCCGGACGGGCATGTGGACCTGCTCTATGCCTCGCCAGCCATTGCCGGGACCGGCGTTGTGGCGGGGCTTGTGGCACACCTTGAGACGCATGCGCGGGACGCGGGCATGGTGCGTCTCTATGCCGAGGCCAGTGCGGCGGCGCGGCGGTTCTTCCTGAAGCGGGGATATGCTGTATCGGAGCGCCGCGATTTCCAGATCGACGGCGTCGAGATCCATAATTTCGCGATGGAAAAGCGGCTCTAGCGCTCTTTCGGATCGAGCGCGTCGCGCAGGCCGTCGCCGATGAAGTTGAGGCAGAGCAGCGTGACCGCCATGGTGAGCGCTGGCGCGAGGAGCATCCACGGCTTCTCGCCCATGGTCTTGGCACCTTCGGAGATCAGCACGCCGAGCGAAGTCAGCGGTTCGTTCACGCCGAGGCCGAGGAAGGACAGGAAGCTTTCCGCCAGGATCACGACCGGGATGGTCAGCGTGACATAGACGGCAACGGGGCCAATCACGTTGGGCAGGATGTGGCGCAGGATGATGGCGCGGCGCGAGACACCGGAGGCGCGGGCGGCCTCGATGAATTCCTTGCCCTTGATGGCGAGGGTCTGGCCCCGAACGATGCGCGCCATGGTCAGCCATTCGATGGCGCCGATGGCGGCGAAGATCAGCACGATGTTCCGCTCGAACACGGTGAGCAGCAGGATGACGAAGAAGATGAAGGGCAGGGCGTAGAGCACGTCGACGATGCGCATCATGAAATTGTCGATGCGGCCGCCGAGATAGCCTGCCGTGGCGCCCCATGTGACGCCGATGACGAGGCTGACGGCTGTGGCGACGACGCCGACCATGAGCGAGATGCGCAGGCCGATCATCAGGCGGGCCAGCAGGTCGCGGCCCTGGATGTCGGTGCCGAGGATGTGCCAGCCTTCGATTGTGGGCGCGATGGTGCGGAGATCGGATATCTCCTTGTAGTCATTGACCCAGACCATGGGTCCGAAGACGGCGATGATCACGATGACGCCGAGGATCCACATCGAGATGACGGCGGCCTTGTTGCGGAACAGGCGTGCGCGGGCATCGTCCCAGAGGGAACGGCCGCCGACAATGGCCTGGCGAACCGGTTCGATACGGCCGGTGGGGTCGAGCAGGGGGTCGATATCGGTCATCAGTCGTACTTCACTTTAGGGTCAAGCACCGCATAGAGCACGTCGGCGACGAGGTTCAGGAGGACGATCAGGCCGGCGTAGACGATGATCGCGCCCATAACGAGCGTGTAGTCGCGGTTGAGGGCACCGCTGACGAAATAGGAGCCGAGGCCCGGCAGGCCGAAAATCTTCTCGATGACGACCGAGCCGGTCATGACGCGGGCCATGGCGGGGCCGGCATAGGAGATGAGGGGCAGCATGGCGGCCGGCAGGGCGTGGCGCATGATGACCTGGTTTTCCGACAGGCCTTTCGAGCGGGCGGTGCGGATATGGTTGGAGCGCATGGTCTCGATGATCGAGGCGCGCATCAGGCGCGAGATGATGGCGATCTGCGGCAGGGCGAGCGCGACGACCGGCAGGGTCATGTTGTGCCAGTTCATGCCGATATTGGGATATTCCCCGAGGCCGCCGACGGCAAAGATGCCGGCGCCCAGCGACAGGAGGAGGATCAGGATCGGCCCGGTCACGAATGTCGGGATGGATATGCCCGCCATGGCGACGCCCATGACGGTGAAGTCTGCGGCCGTGTTTTGTCGGAGCCCCGCGAACACGCCGAGCAGCGTGCCAAGCCCGAGGCCAAGCAGCATGGCGAGCGAGCCGATGGTGAGCGAGATGGGCAGGCCGTCGGCGATCAGCTGGTTAACGCTCTTGCCCAGCGTCTTGTAGGACGGGCCGAAATCACCCTGGAGCACGCCGCCGACATAGTCGAAATACTGCTCATGGAGGGGCTTGTCGAAGCCGAACTTGGCCGCGATGGCCTGCTCCGTGGCGGCGGGCAGCTTGCGCTCGCCGTCGAAAGGACCGCCCGGCGCGGCGCGCATCATCAGGAAGGCCATGGTGATGATGGCCAGCATTGTCGGGACGGCAATCAGGAGGCGCCGGAACGTATAGGCCCATGGAACGCGGCTGAGAGCTCTCTGGAGGGATGACAAGGGCGGGAGACTTTCTGTTGATAACACGGCGAAATCCCGAAAGATTGCGCGTGCCGCTTGGAAGGTTGCGCCATCCTCCTTAGCTTGTGTACAGAGCCAATCAAGACTGCGGCAACATTCAGGATATTTCCCATGGCAGACATTCGACGCGTAACCGACGCCTTTTCCGTCGCTCCGCAAATCTCCGAGGATGATGTGGAGGCGATTGCCGCCGCCGGTTACAAGACGCTTGTGGCCAACCGGCCCGATGGCGAGGGCGGCGTGGACCAGCCCCGCATGGGCGCAATCAGGGCAAAAGCCGAATCGCTGGGCCTCAGCTTTGCGGCCCTGCCATTCTCCGGCGCACCGACGCCTGAAATCGTCGAGCGGATGGCCAACATCCTTAACGAGGCGCCCCAGCCGGTTCTGGCATATTGCCGCACGGGAACCCGCAGCATCACGGCCTGGGCCCTGACGCAGGCGGGCCAGGGCTCTGCTGATGATATCATTGATGCTGCAGCGGCCGCCGGATATGATCTGTCCAGTCTTGAGTCGCTGCTCTAGCGCGGGGAAGACCACTTGATGGCGCGTATTGTGATCAATTCTTCACAATTGCGCCGCAATAAGTGTGTTGTCAGTGATTAACCGCCGTGCGAGGCAGGCGGACCGAGGGTGCAGCCATCCGTTGTTCCCGCGACAGGAGTTGACCCGATGTCAGAGCGTCTCTGGATCACGGATTTCAAGTATGACGAGGGTACGATCCTGGTGAAGAAGACCGGGCACCGGATCGTTCCGGACCTGTCGCTCCTGCACAGCATTTTCATCTGGTTCTGCTTCTATTTCTTTGCCCAGACCTGGCGCACCTGGCGCCGCGTGACGGGCCACAAGCGCCCGACCATCGCCTTCTTCCCTGACAAGCCGCGCCCCTGGTATTTCATCTGGCCGGTCATGCACGTCTCCGGCGCCAAGCTGATTGATGACGTTTCGACCGCCGACATCGTTTTCCAGTTCGATGATTCCACCGAAACCGACAATGCCGTGCCCGCCGTGAAAGACGGCGCGCGCCTCGTCAATTTCGGCTGCCAGGATGTGTCCAAATCCACCGTGGCCGAAGTGTTCGAACGCGCCTCCGGCTATACGCTCAAAGTTGATCCGACCACCCATCAGGGACGCATGGTCGAGAAATCCGAATTGAATGCGGCGCATGATGGCCGCGTGCTGGAAGGCCCGCTCGACGAGCCCGTCGAGGGCAAGGCCTATCAGCTGCTGATCGACAACGAGATCGAGGGCGGACTGGTCGAAGACCTGCGCTGCTGCCTCGTCGGCGGTCGGCCGACCGTGGTGTTCCGCAAGCGCCGTCCGCTGGAGCGCCGCTTCCTCAACGAGAATGTTGAAGTTTTGCTCGATGAGCCGGCCAATTGCTACACGGCTGATGAAATTGCCGTGATTGAGCGGTTTGCTGCAGAGCTTGGGCTGGACTGGGGTGGGGTAGACGTCCTACGTGACCGGATGTCCGGTCGAATATATATCGTCGATGCGAACAAGACCGACATGGGTCCGCCGGTGGCGCTCAAACTGGCCGCGAAGCTTCGCGCCACGCGCCGCATGGCACAGGCCTTTGCCGGGGCGTTCGCACCGAAAAAGCGCTGACCGGCGCAAGCAAGGCGAAAGTTCAAGAGTTATAAAATGGCAATTCCCTACGTCCGCGGCATCGAATTCGAATATGGTGAGGTCCAGCAGGTTTCGCCGCTGATCCGCCGTGTGATTGCGAACAATCCCGGCCCGTTCACCTATGTCGGCACGGGCGTCTACATTGTCGGCCATGGCGAGGTTGCGGTCATCGATCCCGGCCCGATGGACGAGACGCATTTCGCGGCCCTCAAGAAAGCCCTCGAAGGCGAGACGGTGACGCACGTTCTGGTCACGCATGGCCACTCGGACCATTCTCCGCTCGCAGCGCCACTGGCCGAATGGGCTGGCTGCAAGACCTATGCAAAGAATTGCGGTGTGCCGACGGCCAAGGGCGAGCTGGGCAGTGCTGACGATCTTGGCTTCATGCCGGATGTCATGGTCGGTGATGGCGACAGCTTCTCCGGCCCCGGCTGGACGCTCGATGTGATCGAGACGCCAGGCCATACCTGCAACCATCTCTGCTTCGCCCTGCGCGAAGAGAATGCCTGCCTCTCAGGCGACCATATCATGGGCTGGTCAACGACCGTTGTTGCGCCGCCCGATGGCGACATGGCCGACTATATGGACAGTCTCGAGAAAATCCGTGTGAAGGGTTTCGAAACGCTGTGGCCGACGCATGGCGACCCTGTGCGTGGCAAGGATTTCGTCGACACGTTCATCACGGAATATGCCAAGCATCGGCGTTCACGCGAGGCCGCGATCCTCGAACATCTGCGGAATGGGGAAACCTCGATCCCGGCCATGGTCGAGATCATGTATGCCGATGTCGAAAAGCGCCTCCACCCGGCCGCCTGCATGTCTGTGCTCGGCCACATGATCGCGCTGATCAAGACCGGTGTCGTGGTCTCGCCTGATGCCGCGCCCACCGTGCGGTCGCGCTTCGAACTCGTCCGCACGGCGGCCTGAGGCCCGGGCTACTCGCCAGAATAGCCCGCATACCAGATCGGCGATGACCAGGCGCGCTCTTGCAGCGTTACCGGCAATTCCGGATTGGGCGGCGTGCCATTGCGCACGGCATCCCAGGTTGACCAGCGGCAGGTCGGGTTTTCCAGCACACGCACATAATAGGCCGCCTCAAGATCCGGCGCGAAATCCGGGTCCTGCCAGTAGGCTTTCAGTTCGCTCGCGCCGGTGCCGGGGTCTGTGCTGCAATCGGAAATGTCGACACTGGCGCCATTGTCCGGGCAGCGATGGGTTTGCGCGTCGGGAACGGCGCCGCCCGAGCAGGCGACGTCATGAATGGCCTCGTGCGTTTCTCCGCCATCGGACCAGACCTTCACGACCTGGGCCCGCTGCAGCGGCGCGCTCAGCGGATCGCGGATGGCCCAGACGAGGAAGCCCGGGCCTGTATCGTCGCTGACCTTCTCAAGCTGGCCGCCCATCGGCACACCTTGCGCATAGGCCGTTTCCAGCAGGGCGGCTGAGCCCAGCATGTCGGGCGTGTAGTTCGTGCCGGCGAAGAATCGCACTTTCATGCGCGGGCCGGACGTGCCGAAGGTTTCCTTGCGCCGCATGGCGTCGAAAATGGCTTCGCGTGTGTTTGATTCCGCCCAGACGCCGGCCAGGCCGCTGGAGCTGAACTGGGTCGCGGTGATTTGCCGTCTGGTGCTCGGGTCTTCGGCGCCCTCCCATGTCTGGGCGCCGTTTGGCGGAACCGACCGGCGGGCCTCAGGGCTCGCGCCGTCCTGGGGCGTCTTGCCCCAATGGAATTCCTCGACCAGCGAAGCGGCGGCGACATGCGTGTCGCTCGAGCTGATGAGGCCGAACTTGAAGGGGTTGAAGCCTTCTGTTTCCTGCAATGCCAGGCCAGCCTTGTAGGCGGGGCGGACAAAGTCGCCCGTACTGGGCGTCGACTTGACCGTGCTGCCGATGAAAAACTCGTACTGTTCGAAATCGGCCCATTCGTCATTGGGCGAAAGGCTCGGTGCGGTTTCCGACGTGCCCTTGACCTGTGACACTTCCACAAGCGGCTCGTTGCGCATGCGCGTCGTGGCATAGCCGGCGGTCAGGGGTTCGCCCTTGTACGTCTGCAGGGCGAACATCTGGCCGTTCGAGGCATTCGAATTGTGCGGGATCGCCAGAACGTCCCGGCCGTCTGCGCGCTGGGTCTCCATCCAGGCCCAAAGGTCTTCCGGATTGGTCGAATCGAGCGTCGAGAACAGGCGCGAGGGCGCCTCGCCCCGGAAGATGACGTTGCGGTGCAGGTTGGCGGCTGCCGCGGGGCCCTCGCCGGGAACCGGCAGCATGGCGGTGAACTCATAGCCCGAAAACGCGGTGAACTTGCCTGGCTCATTGTTGCGCTCCGCCGAGTCGATCGTCGCGGCCCAGACGGAATCGATGAGGTCGCGGTCGTAGATTTCCGCGATCTCCTCGCCCGTAACGACGGTCACGCCGACGCGCAGGAAGGATGTGCCGGGATCGGTTGCGTCCGCGCCGAACACCGATTGCGCCAGTTTCGTCTGCGAGAGAGGCGACGCGGGCGTGGCCATGGCCGGGACCACACCGAGATATTCGCCATGGTCGGTGACGGCGAGGAAGTCGAGCGGCGGACCGTCGAGCTTGATGTCATAGCCCGCCGGATGCCGGATCGCCTCGCCCTTGGCGAAGCGGTAGGCATCATCGGGCGTCGCGCGGGTACCGAAGATATAGGAGTCAAAGGAATTGGCCGTATGGACGTGGACGTCGCCGAAATAGGCATTGCGCGTCGGGTTGGCGTCTATCGATGTCATGGCCGGGGGCGGCGTGGCCGCCTCAAGATCCGTCGTGATCTGCGTGCTGGGCGCGCATGCGGCCAAGGCGAGGGCGGGCAGGGCCCATCCCGTGAATTTGTTCATGCTGTTTCCTCCCGCGTACCCTTTATCAGTACTTGCGGGAGAGAGTGACGAATTGGCCTTCGCTTGCCAAGGGAAAATCGAGGCGGCGCTATTGTTCCCGGCGAACCCGGAAGGCCATGCCGCCATCGATCTTCATCTTGTAGCTGCCAAGAGCGGCAGCGTAGATGCGGGCTTCGGACGGGTTCTTGGGACGAATCCGCATGCCGTCATTCTGCACCCAGACCTGTCCGCCTTCGAGCGTGATGCGCAACTTGCCCGCAGCGTCGCGGCTGACCGACTTCACGGGCAGTGTCACTTCGTCGAACTTTTCCTGCGAGCCGTCGTCATTCTTGAACCCGAAAGAGCGCAGGGACGGCATGGAGAAACCGAAGGTTTCGCGCTTGGCCTGCTCGACCTGGGCCCGGGTGACCGTGGTCACTTCGCCAGCGTCTTCAGCAGCTTTGAGGCGTCCGACGGCGGCGTCATAGCACGCCAGGCGCTCGTCATTGCCGGTGATTTCGGCGCAGGCATAAACATCCCCGGTTGAGGCATTTTCTGCAATGGCAGGCAGCGAAACAAGGCAGATCGCGGCAATCGCGCTCAGGAATCGGGTCATTTCGGGGCGTCCTCCATAATCGTTTTGCGACGCAGGCTTCCCAAAGCTGCATCAGTCTGGCAGCAGTGTGGCAAATCTGGCGAGAGCCGGGAAGCCACCGGAGACAGGAAACATGCTGCTGAAATCCCTGATGAGTTCGACCCTCGCCGCTGCTTTGGCGTTCACACTCGCTGCCTGTGGCGGCGGCGGTGGCCAAGCGGCCGACGATGTGCCGACCCTGCGCAGGGGTATTTCAGCCAAGGTCGATACGCTCGACCCGCACAAGTCCTCGGCCCAGTGGGAGAACATTGTCATCGGCGACATGATGGTCGGCCTGATGACGCACGATCAGGAAGGCAAGCCGGTCAACGGCATGGCGGAGAGCTATGAAACCAGCGAGGACGGTCTCGTCTGGACCTTCCATCTCGGCGACTATGTCTGGTCGGACGGCGAGCCGGTGACCGCGGGCGATTTCGTCTATGCGCTGCGCCGCATACAGAGCCCTCAGATCGCGTCGCAATATGCCTCGCTCCTTTTCGTGATCAAGAATGCCTCCAAGGTGAATGCGGGCGAATTGCCGCCCGAGGACCTCGGTGTGCGGGCCATTGATGACAAGACGCTGGAAATCACGCTCGCCTATCCGGCGCCCTACATTCTGGGCCTGCTGACCCATTACACGACCTATCCGGTGCCGCAGCATGTCGTGGAGCAATACGGCGACGCCTGGATCCAGCCCGGCAATATCGTGACCAACGGGCCCTACAAGCTCGTCTACTGGCGCACCGGCGACCAGCTCGTGTCGGAGAAGAACCCGACAGGCTTCGGGGCGGCGGATGTCTGTTTCGACCGCATCGTCTATTACGAGCTCGAAGACCAGACGGCCGTGGAGAACAAGATTGCGGCGGGCGAAATGGATATCAACAATGCCTTTGACGGCGCCCGCAAGGCCGAACTGGAAGAGAAGTTCCCGGGCTGGCCGCGCACCTCACCGGCGCTGATCACGACCTATTGGGTGTTCAATTCCTCGCAGGCGCCCTTCACCGATGTCCGCGTGCGCAAGGCGCTCTCCATGGCCCTGGACCGCGAATTCATCACGCGGAACGTACTCACTTCCGGCTACGTGCCGGCCTATTCCATGGTGCCTCCGGGCATCAACAATTACGATGCCCCGCGTCCTGAAGTGGAGTGGAAGGACATGCCCCGCGCAGAACGGCTGGCCGAAGCCAAGCGCCTGCTTGAGGAGGCCGGCTACGGACCGGACAAGCCGTTCCGCTTCGAATTCATCCACCGCTCGACGGACGACAATCCGAAGGCGGCGCCCGTTGCCCAGTCGAACTGGGCGGAAATCGCGCCATGGGTTGATCCGGTCATCATCAAGCAGGACACCAAAGTGCTCTATGCGCGCCTGCAGCAATCGGACTTCCAGACGTCGGATGCCGCATGGGTTGCCGACTTCGATGACCCGATCAACTTCCTCTATTTGCTGGAATCCAATACCGGCCAGCAGAATTATGGCCGCTACAAGAACCCCGAATATGACGCGCTTCTGGCCCAGTCCAATGGTGAGCTGGACCTGAAGAAGCGCGCCGAAATCTTTGCCAAGGCCGAAAAGCTGATGCTGGAGGACTATCCCATCACGCCGATGTGGTTCCAGGTGACCAAGAACATGGTCGATCCCACGCTGACCGGCTGGAGCGATAATGCGTCCGACCAGCACCGCTCGCGGTTCCTATGCCGGGAGGGCATGAAGACACAATAGGTTTCAGCGTCGCGGGAGGGCGGCATGGAGCATGACATCGAAGCAGCTGGCCTCGGCGCAGCCGGCGGTCTGTCCAAGGGATCGCACCACCCGGTGACATCGGGACAGCCGTGCGAGAATTGCGGCGCGGTTGTGCCCGATCGCTTCTGCTCGGCCTGCGGCCAGCTCGCCTCGAGCTTCCACCGGCCGGTGTGGGAACTGGTCACCGAGAGCGTCGCCGACATGTTTGCGCTGGACGGGCGGCTGTTTCGGTCCCTTCCGCTGCTCATGTTTCGCCCCGGCCGGATGACCCGCAACTATCTCGACGGCAAGCGGGCGCGCTATGTGCCGCCGTTCCGCATGTTCCTGCTGTCATCGGTGATCTTCTTCCTGACGATCTTCACGATGAACGATACGCAGCACTGGTTCACCGACTGGCGGCTTGATCCGCGAGGTGACGTCTCAACTGATTTCACGATCGGCGCGCAGGGCGTGTCTCCTGCGGAGCCGGCCAGTACAGAACCTGCCACCGTATCCGCCCCGGCGGACCCGCCTACACTCGCCGGGGTAAAGTTTTCCGACATCCTGCTGCCTGATGGCACGATCGACCGTGAAAAGATGCATGGAATAATCAGGAACCAGGCCCGCGCGGACATCACCCCCGCCGAACTTCAGGCCAGTTTCCTGGCGGCTGACAAGGCGGCCAAGGTCTATGAGAACCAGGACCGTTTCGGCGGAAGGTTGCGGCAATGGGCGCCGCGTTTCAGTCTTCTTTTCCTGCCGGTTTTTGCACTGCTCCTGACCCTGATGTACGCTTGGTGGCGCAAAATCTATGTATTCGATCACCTGGTCGCGAGCCTGCACTTCCAGACATTTCTGTATATTTTGGGTACACTTATACTACTCTCTACGGCTATTTTCCCCCATTTGGCCTACGCCGCGCCCGGATTGGCTCTTCTTGCGGTTTTTGTTTATATTTACAGGATGTTAAGGGTGATTTACGCCTCAGGCCGTGTGGCGTCGCTTCTTGGGGCCACCGTTCTGCTTATTTTCAGCATGATATTGCTTGTCAGCCTTGCTGTCGGACTAGTCATTCTCAGCTTCGTACTGACCTGAGGCAGGAAATGCCCTCAACTGAGGCAAATAAACCACACCCTGAATCTAATAATGACGGAAAGGTAACGGCGCGTTGACGTCTACGTGACGATGGCCCTATCGATACTGGCAAGTTCCGGAAACAGGGGTCCGGAACGCGCCTTGTGAGGAGGCGCCATTTCAATCATTGGAGGTACCAACGTGAACGGGAATACTATGAAGTCCCGCCTGCTTGCCTCGTCCGTATTCGCGGGCGTTGCACTTATGGCATCGGCGAGCATGCTCGCTAACGCACAGGAAGCTGATGACGCTGTCGACACCGTTTCTGCGCCCGCCGCAGATGAGTCGGTCGCCCGCCAGGCGACAGTCTATGTCACCGGCACGCGCATCCAGAGCCCAGGCATTGTTTCATCCAGCCCGATCGCGACTGTTGGACGTGAAGATCTCGAAGTTGCTCAGACTGTTGAAGTCGAGCGTCTCTTCAAAGACCTTCCGATCACAGTCCCAGGCGACGGTCAGAACACAAACAACGGTACGGCCGGTGCAACCACCGTCAACCTGCGCGCCCTCGGCACGCAGCGCAGCCTGATCCTCGTTGACGGCAAGCGCATGACACCGTTCGACGTGAACGGCCAGGTCGACGTTTCCGCCATCCCGGTGAACATGCTTGAGCGCGTTGACGTCGTCACCGGCGGTGCATCCGCTGTGTACGGTTCGGACGCCATGGCTGGTGCGATCAACTTCATCACCCGTCAGGACTTTGCCGGCGTTGAAGTCGACTCCAAGTACACCGTCACTGAAGAAGGCGACGGCCAGATCTATGACATCGCAACGCTCTTCGGCGCCAACTTCGACGGCGGCCGCGGTAACGTGACGGTTTCGATGGGTCACACCGATCGTAAAGCGGTCCTGCTCGGCGACCGTGAACTCGGTCTCTTCGGCATCGCGACGGCCAACGGCCCGAACGAAGGCGGCGCGCCAGCATCGCCAGAAGCAAACTGCGACAACCCTGACACGACAGCATTCGACACGGGCGTTGGTTCCACAACCACGATCCCAACGACGCTCGACCTGACCGGTGGTTCGCTGCAAATCCGCAACGACGGCACACTTGGCCCACGTTGCTCGCGCTTCAACTTCAACCCGTTCAACTATTACCAGACGCCACAGCAGCGCTACAACGCGTTCACGACGGCCCGGTATGACATCACGGAAAACATCGAGGCCTATGCACGTGCATCGTTCTCGTCGATCAACGTGACGCAACAGGTTGCTCCATCGGGCGTGTTCGGCAACGTCTTCGAAGTTCCATTGCAGAACCCGTTCCTGTCTGACGCGGCTCGCACAGCGATCCTCGGCCAGATCAACACGTTCCTTGCTGCCAACCCGGCTGTGGGCTTTGATGACGTCGGCGTGAACGACCTCAACAACAACGGCATCTTTGACGATCAGGACTCGATCTCGACTCCTATCCGTCGTCGTACGACCGAGCTCGGCCCACGTTCGACCTCCTACGACAGCAACACGTTCCAGATCCTCACGGGTATCCGTGGCGATCTCGACAACGGCTGGAACTATGACATCTCGTTCGCGCACGGTGAATCCGACCGTACGAACACGAGCGCTGGCTATACCAACGTCGCAAACATCGCGACGGCTCTGAACACGATCAGCGCCGACACGTGTACGACACCTGGTGGTTCGACGACCGACGGCTGTGTGCCGCTCGATCTGTTCTCGACCGGTTTTGGTTCGATCACGCCAGCCATGGCTGGCTACTCAAGTGCAACGGCCCTCGAAAAGCGTAACTACACGCAGAACATTGCTTCCGCCTCGATCTCGGGTCCGGTTGAAATGCTGACGTCGCCTTTCGCTGATAGCCCGCTTCAGTTCGCGCTTGGTACAGAGTACCGTGAAGAAAGCGGCTCGACCACGCCTGACGAATGCTTGAAACTGGCTCCAACAAGCTGCCTCGGCGGCGCTGGTGGTAACCTGCTTCCTGTTTCGTCGTCCTTCGACGTGATCGAACTCTTTGCTGAAACGATCGTGCCACTGATCAGCGGCAAGCAGCTTGCAGAAGACGTGAGCCTCGAGCTCGGTGGCCGTATCTCCGACTACTCGTCGGTTGGCCAGAACGAAACCTGGAAGGCCGGTATCAACTGGGCTCTGACAGACTCGTTCCGCGTTCGTGTCATGCAACAGAAAGCTGTTCGTGCACCAAACATCGGTGAGCTTGGTTCGCCAATCACCACCGGTCTCGGCGATGCGTCCTTCGACCCATGCTCCGATGGTAACCCGAACCCAATTGATGCCGATCTCGCAGCACTCTGCGTCGCGACAGGTGTGAACCCTGCGCTCGTGGGTGTTGTTGGAGACATCGTGTCGGGCCAGATCAACCAGTTCCAGGGTTCGGATCCGGACGCTCTGCCTGACGCAGAAACAGCTGACACGTTCACAGCGGGTTTCGTCTATCAGCCAGCCTTCGACATGGGTCCGCTTCTGGGCACCACGATCTCGCTTGACTATTACGACATCGAAATTTCCGACTACATCGGTTCGTTCGCTCCACAGGAAGTTCTGGACCAGTGCTATAACGCCGGAGATCTCAACGAGTGTGCCAAGATCAACCGTATCGGTGGCTCGCTTGCAACGGCCGGTTCGGGCGTTGATACTTACACGACCAACCTGGACTATATCCGTACCGAAGGTGTCGACCTCGTCGCATCGACGGGTCTGGATTTCGACCAGTACGGCGCACTTAACTTCTCGTTCTACGGTAGCTTCCTGATGACTCAGGAAAGCCTGTCTTCGTCGGCTTCGCCGGTGATCGACTGCCTCGGCAAGTTCGGTAACGACTGCTACCCGACCCCTGAATTCCGCTTCCAACAGCGCAGCACCTGGAGCATGGGCCCTGCAAGCCTCTCGCTCAACTGGCGTCACCTCGGCGAAGTCGAAATTCAGGACAGCCAGAAGGCAAACACGTTTGACGGCTTCGAGAAAATCAAGGCTCAGAACTACTTCGACCTGACCGGCAGCTATCAGATCAACGACATGGTTGGCCTCACCGTTGGTGTCCGCAACCTGTTCGAAGAAGACCTGCCAGTTGTTGGTAACGAAGCTGGTTCGACGGATGCGAACTCGGGCAACACGTTCCCAAGCACGTACGACGTCTTCGGCCGTACCTACACGATCGGCCTGAAAGCCACGTTCTAGGCTTTCTGACCTCACCAAAATCGGGAACGGCGGTCCTTCGGGGCCGCCGTTTTCTTTTGTGTGGGGGTTGGAAATCAGGAGGCGCGTGGCTTGGGCATGCGGGCCCGGCCGGCAGAAAGCCGTTCGTGCAGCAATGTGCAGAGTTCGTGCTGTTTACGTGCTTTTTCCGTGCATCTGTTCGTGCAGAACGATTGCCGGAAAAGGCAGGGCCTTTCCTGCCTAGCTGGCGCGCCAGCGGGCGTAGAGCGCGGTGGGTAGCAGACGGCTGGAGCCTTGCTGCGGCAGGGCCATCTCGCCCTGTTCCATGACGCCGCCAAAGGCGGCGAGCCGGTCACCCAGCGTCTGCGACAGCGCGAGGTATGACAGCCGCACGGCATAGGCCGTCGCAATCACAAAGAGCGGCTTTTCGACCAGCAATTCCTTTATGTTATC
>NZ_AWFG01000018.1 GCF_000682695.1 Hyphomonas chukchiensis
TCACCCCAACCCCTCTCCCGGGGGAGAGGGGCTTTTAAGGGGTTTGCGTCGGGGGTAGGGGTAGAGGCTTGATGCGCCCCGGCCCCTGTGCGGATTTGGTCTGCAAATTCCCTGTTTCGGCTGTTGACCTGTGCGATTCCTTCCCATAGAAGCACCAATTCGCCGGGAAGGCCGCGCTTAATTAGCGAACGCTCCCTCGAAACTGACAATTTAACCCTACCCAACCCGGGCGCTCGATGCTGACGAGCCATCGCCCTGGGCTTAAGTGTTTTGTGTGGACGGACGAACGATGGAACGACAAAATATCCGGATCAGGCTCAAGGCCTTCGATCACCGTGCGCTCGACATGTCGGCGAAAGAGATCGTGAATACTGCCAAGCGTACCGGTGCTGAAGTGAAGGGTCCAATCCCGCTTCCAACCCGTATCGAGCGTTTCACCGTGAACCGTTCGCCCCACGTCGACAAGAAATCCCGTGAGCAATTCGAGATTCGCACCCACAAGCGCATTCTCGACATTGTCGACCCGACCCCACAGACCGTTGACGCGCTTATGAAGCTCGACCTGTCTTCCGGCGTTGGCATTGAAATCAAGCTTGAGGGAGCACGCTAATGGCTCTTCCAGCCCCCCGTTCCGGCGTGCTGGCCCGCAAACTGGGCATGACACGCATCTTTGACGAAGACGGCCGCCACATTCCCGTGACCGTTCTTTCGCTCGACGGCTGTCAGGTCGTTGGCGTGCGCACCGAAGACGAGCGCGCCGTCACCACCAAGAAAGGCGGCGAAGTCACCCGCACTGACGGCTACAAGGCTGTCATCCTCGGCGCCGGCGACAAGAAAGCCAAGCGCACGAACAAGGCCCTGCGCGGCCAGTTCGCGAAAGCCGGCGTTGCGCCGAAAGCGAAACTCAAGGAATTCCGCGTTTCGGGCGACCTGCCTGAAATCGGCGCCGAAGTTCAGGCTGACCACTATGTGCCAGGCCAGAAGGTTGACGTTTCCAGCTATGCGATCGGTAAAGGTTTTGCCGGCGCGATGAAGCGCTGGAACTTCGGCGGCCTTCGCGCCACGCACGGTGTGTCGCTGTCGCACCGTTCGCACGGTTCGACCGGTATGAACCAGGATCCGGGCCGCGTGTTCAAGAACAAGAAAATGGCCGGCCACCTCGGTACCGACCGTATCACCACACAGAACCTGACGGTTGTGCGCACGGACGTTGAGCGCGGCCTGATCCTCGTGAAGGGCGCCGTGTCCGGTCATGACGGTTCGTTCGTGGAAATCCGCGATGCCGTGAAGAAGGCCCTGCACGCCGACGCGCCTGCAGCCGGTTCCTTCAAGTCGGCAAACGCTCCTGCCCAGACAGAGGGTGCTGAATAATGGAACTCGCAGTCAAAACCCTTGCCGGTGAAGCGGCTGGCAACATCACGCTTGATGATGCCATCTTCGGCATCGAAGACATCCGCAAGGACCTGCTTCACCGCACGGTCCGCTGGCAGCTGGCCAAGCGCCAGGCTGGCACGCACAAGACCAAGACGCGGTCGGAAGTGGCTCGCACCACGAAGAAGTCGATCCGTCAAAAAGGTTCGGGCGGCGCTCGCCACGGCTCGCGCAACGCACCGATCTTTGTCGGTGGTGGCGTTGCCCACGGCCCACGCGTCCGCAGCCATGCGCATGACCTTCCCAAGAAGGTCCGCAAGCTGGCCCTGGCCCATGCCCTGTCGTCGAAAGTTGTCGCCGACATGATCATGGTGATCGATACGGCCGTGCTGAAAGAAGCCAAGACCAAGGACCTGGCGGCTCACTTCGCCGGTCTCGGCATCGAGAACGCGCTGATCATCTCCGGCATCACGGTTGACGAAAACTTCGCCAAGGCCGCTCGCAACATCCCGAACGTGGACGTGCTGCCTGTCGCCGGCCTCAACGTCTATGACATCCTGCGCCGCAAGACGCTCGTCATCACGAAGGAAGCCGCTGAAGGCATCCAGGCGCGCTTCGACGGCACGCTGGCCCAACCCGCAATCGCAGCAGAGGCTGAATAGTCATGGCTGATCCGAAGCAACATCACTACGACATCATTCGCAAGCCGATCATCACCGAGAAATCGACGCTGGTCGCTGAAGAGAACAAGATCGTTTTCGAAGTCGCGATCACCGCTGACAAGAAGTCGATCAAGGAGGCCATCGAGGCCCTCTTCAAGGTTGATGTCACGGCCGTGAACACCGTGCTCCAAAAGGGCAAAACGAAGCGTTTCAAAGGTCACCTTGGTCGTCGCAACGACATCAAGAAAGCCTATGTCACGCTCGCTGAAGGCCAATCTGTCGACATTTCGACGGGCCTGTAGGGGAAGGACGTAGACTATGGCACTCAAGACATTCAATCCAACGTCCCCAGGCCGTCGCCAGCTCGTGCTGGTCGACCGTTCGGACCTGCACAAGGGCAAGCCCGTCAAGGCGCTGACCGAAGGCCTGTCCAAAAAGGGCGGACGCAACAACCGTGGCCGTATCACGGCACGCCGCATCGGTGGTGGCGCCAAGAAGCTGTACCGTATGGTCGACTTCAAGCGTAACCGCTGGGACATGCCGGCTGTTGTCGAACGCCTCGAGTATGACCCGAACCGCACGGCCTTCATCGCGCTGATCAAGTACGAAGACGGCATGCTGTCCTACATCATCGCCCCACAGCGCCTTGAAGTCGGTGACACGGTCGTCACGTCGGCAACGGCTGATATCAAGCCGGGCAACACGCTGCCGCTGAAGAACATCCCGGTCGGCACGATCATCCACAATATCGAGCTGAAGCCCCAGAAGGGCGCCCAGATGGTCCGTTCGGCTGGTACGTATGCCCAGCTGGTTGGCCGTGACGGTGGTTATGCCCAGATCAAGCTGACGTCCGGCGAGCTTCGCATGGTGCTCGACACCTGCCTCGCAACGATCGGCGCCGTGTCCAACCCGGACAACATGAACCAGGTCCTCTCGAAGGCCGGTCGCAAGCGTCACATGGGCAAGCGCCCGTCTGTTCGCGGCGTGGTCATGAACCCGGTCGACCACCCGCACGGTGGTGGTGAAGGCAAGTCGTCCGGCGGTCGTCACCCAGTGACGCCATGGGGCAAGAAAACCCGCGGTCCGAAGACCCGTTCAAACAAAGCGACGGATCGTCTGATCATCCGCCGCCGTAACGCGAAACGCTAGAGGAGCCGCGAGACATGTCACGTTCTGTCTGGAAAGGCCCATTTGTTGACGGCTATCTGCTGAAGAAAGCCGAAGAGGCTCGCGCCTCCGAGAAGCGGACGGTCATCAAGACCTGGTCGCGTCGTTCGACAATCCTGCCCAATTTTATCGGCCTGAACTTCCAGGTCCATAACGGCAACAAATTCATCCCGGTCACGGTCTCGGAAGAGATGGTCGGCCACAAGTTTGGCGAGTTTGCTCCAACCCGTACGTTCTACGGCCACGGTGCAGACAAGAAAGCGAAGCGGAAGTAGTCATGGGTAAGACCAAGAATCCTCCGAAGCAGGCTTCCAACGAGTCGCGCGCTGTCCTGCGCATGTACCGTTCGAGCCCACAGAAGCTGAACCTGCTGGCCCAGCAGATCCGCGGCCTTCCGGTCGAGCGGGCACTGGCCGAGCTGCAGTTCTCGCCGAAGCGTCCTGCCAAGGACGTTCGCAAGCTTCTGCAAAGCGCGATCGCCAACGCAGAAAACAATCACGGTCTCGACATCGACAGCCTGGTCGTTGCCGAAGCCCACGTGGGCAAGAACCTCGTGATGAAACGTATCCGGGCCCGCGCCCGCGGCCGTGCCGCTCGCGTCCTGAAGCCGTTTGCACAGGTTACCATTGTCCTTCGTGACACAAGCATGGAAGCGGAGGCCGCCTGATGGGTCAGAAAGTCAATCCAATTGGTTTTCGTCTGGGTATCAACCGGACGGCAGACAGCCGCTGGTATGCTGACAGCGCCGATTTCGGCCGTCTGCTCCACGAGGACCTTGCCATCCGCAAGGCGATCCGCGCGAAGCTGAAGCAAGCCGGCATCTCGAAGATCATCATCGAGCGCCCGCACAAGAAATGCCTCATCACGATCCATACGGCCCGTCCGGGCCTGGTGATCGGCAAGAAGGGCGGCGACATCGAAGTGCTCCGCAAAGAGCTCGGCAAGATGACGACGGACGAAGTGCGCGTGAACCTCGTTGAAATCCGCAAGCCGGAAATCGACGCCACGCTGATCGCTGACGACATTGCACGCCAACTCGAGCGCCGGGCTTCGTTCCGCCGCACGATGAAGCGCTCGATCCAGTCGGCCATGCGTCTTGGCGCTGAAGGTATCCGCATCATGGTTTCCGGCCGTCTTGGCGGTGCTGAAATTGCGAGGACCGAGCAGTATGCAGAAGGCTCCGTGCCGCTGCACACGCTGCGCGCCGACATCGACTATGGCACAGCGGAAGCTGCGACCACCTACGGCATCATCGGCATCAAGGTCTGGGTCTACAAAGGCGAGATCATGGAGCACGACCCGATGGCGCAGGACAAGCGCCTCGAGTCTTCGGGCCAATCGCGCGCTCGTGCCAATGCTAACCAACGCGGACCGGCTACCGGTGCGCAAGCCTCCGGAGCGTAAGAGATGCGTCAGCCGAAGCGAACCAAATTCAGGAAGGCCTTCAAGGGCCGGATCAACGGCACGGCGAAAGGCGGCTTCACGCTGGCTTTCGGCGAGTTCGGCCTCAAGGCTCTCGAGCCTGAGCGTGTTACGGCACGCCAGATCGAAGCCACCCGCCGGGCTGTGACGCGTTACATGAAGCGTCAGGGCAAAGTGTGGATCCGCGTATTCCCGGATGTGCCTGTGTCGGCAAAGCCGATCGAGGTCCGGATGGGTAAAGGTAAGGGTTCGGTCGACCGCTGGGTCGCCCGCGTCTCGCCCGGTCGCATCATGTTCGAGATCGACGGTGTGCCGGAAGATGTCGCCCGCGAAGCCCTGCGCCTCGGCGCAGCCAAGCTTCCGATCAAGACGAAAGTCGTCAAGCGGATTGAGGGGATCTGATCATGAAAGCCTCTGATGTAAGAACCAAGAGCGCCGACCAGCTTAAAGACGAGCTGATCAAGCTGAAAAAAGAACAGTTCAACCTGCGCTTCCAGGCGGCCACCGGCCAGCTTGAGAAGACGGCCCGCGCCAAGGAGATCCGTCGCGACATTGCTCGCGTCAAGACGATCCTTCGCGAAAAGGCCGTGGCAGGTCAGGCCTAGGAGAGAGAACATGCCTAAACGTATTATGGAAGGTGTCGTTGTCTCGACGAAGCAGGACAAGACAGCCATCGTTCGCGTCGAACGGACCTTCACCCACCCGGTGATGAAAAAGATCGTTCGTCGTTCGAAAAAGTATCACGCCCACGACGAAGCCAATGTGGCTGTCGAGGGACAGGTCGTAACCATCCAGGAATGCCCACCGCATTCCAAGCTGAAGCGTTGGGAACTCGTTTCCGGCGAAGGGAGTGACGCATGATCCAGATGCAATCAAATCTCCGCGTCGCCGATAACTCCGGCGCTCGCCGGGTCCAGTGCATCAAGGTGCTGGGTGGTGCTGGTCGCCGTTACGCTTCCGTGGGCGACGTTATCGTCGTCTCCATCAAGGAAGCGATCCCGACCGGCCGCGTGAAGAAGGGTGATGTCCGCAAGGCCGTCGTCGTTCGCGTCGCGAAAGACATCAATCGTGCAGACGGTTCGACCATCCGGTTCGACTCCAATGCTGCCGTGCTCATCAACAACAATGGTGAGCCAATCGGAACCCGCGTTTTTGGCCCGGTCCCGCGTGAACTTCGCGGCAAGAACCAGGTCAAGATCGCCAACATGGCGCCGGAGGTTTTGTAGTCATGGCTGCGAAGATCAAAAAAGGCGACACGGTGCTGGTGATTGCAGGTCGCAACAAGGGCTCGAAAGGCGAAGTGCTTAAAGTGCTCGTCGACGAGGACCGTGTTGTGGTTCGCGGCGTCAACGTCGTGAAGCGCCACCAGAAGCCAACACAAATGGATCCGGGCGGCATCAAGAATTTTGAAGCGCCTATCCACGTGTCCAATGTTGCACACGTTGACCCACGCGACGGCAAGCCCGTTCGCGTCGGCTTCAAGACAGACGAGCATGGCCGCAAAACGCGGTTTGCCAAGCGTTCAGGGGAATCCATCGATGTCTAAGGCATACGAACCCCGTCTCAAGACGAAGTACCGCGATGAGATCCGGGGCAAACTGCAAGAGCAGTTCAGCTACACGAACCCAATGCAGGTTCCGAAACTCGACAAGGTCGTGATCAACATGGGCGTAGGCGAAGCCGTCTCCGACTCCAAGAAGATCAAAGCCGCCCTTGCCGAACTGGAACTGATCGCGGGCCAAAAGCCTGTGGCCACCAAGGCCCGCAAGTCCATCGCCGGCTTCAAGCTGCGCGAAGGCATGCTGATCGGCTGCAAGGTCACGCTTCGCCGTGATCGCATGTTCGAGTTTCTTGACCGCCTGACCAACATTGCGCTTCCGCGCGTGAAGGACTTCCGCGGCCTGAATGGCAAGAGCTTCGATGGCATGGGCAACTATGCCATGGGCCTCAAAGAACACATCGTTTTCCCGGAGATCGCTTACGATCAGGTGGAAGAGATTCGCGGTATGGACATCATTGTCTGCACCACCGCCTCAACCAACGAAGAAGCCAAGGCACTCCTCGCCGAGTGTGGCTTCCCGTTCCGGAACTAGCGCCAGGAGATCTGCTGATATGGCAAAGAAGAGCGCAATCGAGAAGAACAAGCGGCGCCAGAAGCTCGTTGACCGTTATGCGGCCAAACGTGCTGAACTGAAGGCAATCGCGATGGACGAGAACCTGTCCCTGGAGGAGCGCTTCAAGGCGCGCCTCAAGCTGGCGGAACTTCCACGCAACTCGGCGCCGAACCGTGTTCGTAATCGCTGTGAAGTGACCGGCCGTCCGCGTGGTTACTATCGCAAACTCAAAATGTCGCGGATCGCGCTGCGGGACCTTGGTTCCACTGGCATGATCCCCGGTCTCGTGAAATCCAGCTGGTAAGGAGGGAGAGCTAAATGAACCTTTCAGATCCCCTCGGTGATATGCTGACACGCATCCGGAACGCCCAGATGCGCGGCATGTCTAAAGTTGTCACCCCGGCGTCGAAAGTCCGCGCCCGTGTCCTCGATGTCCTCGCTGATGAGGGTTACATCCGTGGCTATGCGGAAGTGGAAAAAGACGGCCACAAAAATCTTGAAATCGAGCTTAAGTATTACGAAGGCCAACCGGTCATCTCGGAGATCAAACGTATCTCCAAGCCGGGTCGCCGCGTGTACTCTTCGGTCTCTGACATTCCGCTCGTGCGCAATGGCCTTGGCATTTCAATCCTGTCGACTTCGCAGGGTGTTATGTCGGACAATGCTGCCCGGACGAAAAATGTCGGCGGCGAAGTGCTCTGCCGGGTATTCTAGGAGAGCGCTGATGTCACGTATTGGAAAACTCGCAATCCCGGTCCCGAATGGCACGACGGTTTCCGTCGAAGGCCAGACGATCAAGGCCAAGGGCCCCAAAGGCGAAATGACGTTCACGGTCGCGGAAGTGATCACACCTAAATTCGAAAACGGTGAACTGTCCGTCATGCCACGCGCCGATCTGGTGAAGGCTGCCGAAGATCGCATCGCGCAAGAGAAAGCACGCGGACGCCGCCTGCCGACTTTCGCCGAAGCGCTCGACTCGACCGCTCGAACCCAGTGGGGCACAGCCCGCGCTCGCGCCGCCAACATGGTGCAAGGCGTTTCGGAAGGCTTCACGAAGTCGCTCGAACTCGTCGGCGTTGGCTATCGCGCCCAGATGCAGGGCAATGACCTGAAACTGGCTCTCGGCTTCTCGCACGATGTCGTTTACAAGGCGCCGCATGGCATCACGCTGGCTTCCTCGAAGCCAACGGAAGTCGTGATCACGGGCGCGGACAAGCAGTCGGTTGGCCAGGTTGCCGCCGAAATCCGCAAGTACCGTCCGCCAGAGCCGTATAAAGGCAAGGGTATTCGCTACGCCGGCGAATATGTCCGCCGCAAGGAAGGCAAGAAGAAGTAAGCCGATGAAAAGTCCACGCGAAAAAATGCAGCGCCGCGCACAGCGGGTCCGCACCAAACTCCGGAAGGTCGCCGAAGGGCGCCCGCGTCTGTCGGTTGCCCGCAGCCACAAGAACATTTCGGCCCAGATCATCGACGACGAGAAGGGCATCACGCTCGCCTCGGCATCGACCCTGGAAAAGGATGTGCTGGGCAAGGCAAAGACCGGTGCAGATTCTGCTGCTGCCGCCCTGGTTGGCAAGACGCTCGCTGAGCGCGCCAAGAAGGCCGGTGTCGAGGACGTCGTGTTTGATCGCGGCGGCTACATGTTCCACGGCCGGGTGAAAGCCCTGGCAGACGCCGCCCGTGAGGGCGGTCTCAAATTCTAAGGAGAGGCCCTATGGCTGAAGAAAGAGGAAGAGGCCGTCGTCGCGATCGTGAGGAAGAAGTTTCCGAGATCGTCGACAAGCTCGTCGGCATCAACCGCGTTGCGAAAACGGTGAAGGGCGGCAAGAACTTCGGTTTCGCTGCACTCGTCGTCGTCGGTGACCAGAAGGGCCGCGCAGGCTTCGGCAAGGGCAAAGCCCGCGAAGTGCCTGAGGCGATCCGCAAGGCAACCGAAGAAGCCAAGCGCAACATGGTTCGCGTGCCGCTTCGCGAAGGCCGCACCCTGCACCATGATGGCAAGGGCCGTCACGGCGCTGGCAAGGTTGTGCTCCGCGCAGCGCCTCCCGGTACCGGCGTTATCGCCGGTGGTCCGATGCGCGCCGTGATGGAAGTGCTCGGCGTCCAGGACGTTGTCGGCAAGTCGATCGGTTCGTCGAACCCTTACAACATGGTTCGCGCCACGTTCGACGCTCTGAAAGAGCAGGCGAGCCCGCGTACCGTCGCTTCCAAGCGTGGCCTGAAGGTTCAGGACGTTGTCGGTCGTCGTACCGATGGCGCTTCCGAAGCCGGCATGGCTGACATCGTAAGCTAGAAGGACAGGCGACATGGCGAAGAAAATGCTCACCGTCCGTCAGAAGGGCAGCCCCATCGGCCGCGATCCCAGCCAGCGCAAGACGCTGATTGGCCTCGGTCTCAACAAGGTTGGCCGGACGAAGGAACTCGAAGACACTGCGCCGGTTCGCGGCATGATCCGCAAAGTGGCTCACTTGGTAGAGGTGGTTGGCGAGTAGCGCAGGTTTGCGCAGTCGGCCCTCTCACAGAATAATATCGGAAGATAAAGCGATGAAACTCAACGATTTGTCCCCAGCAGAGGGCGCCACCAAGAACCGCATGCGCGTTGGTCGCGGCGTGGGTTCGGGCAAGGGCAAGACTGCCGGTCGCGGCGTCAAGGGTCAGAAGGCGCGTTCCGGCGTTGCCGTGAACGGCTTCGAAGGCGGCCAGATGCCAATCTACATGCGTCTTCCAAAGCGCGGCTTCACGGCCCGCAATTCGAAGTCGCACGCCTGGATCAACCTGAGCCGTCTGGCAAAGGCGATCGAAGAAGGCAAACTCGACGCCAAGAACGTGACCGAGGAAACCCTCGTCGCCGCTGGCGTGGTCAACAAGCTGGGCGACGGTGTTCGCCTGCTGGCCAAGGGTGATGCCCCCAAGAACGTGACCATCACGGTGACCGGCGCCTCGAAAGCTGCGATTGAAGCAATCGAGAAAGCTGGCGGAACCGTCACGGTGACCGGGCCCAAGAAAGACACAGCTGAAGTTTAATCAGCGGTTTTTTCCTTATACCCCTTCACAAATACTGTTTCGCCGCCGATTTTGGCGGCGAACGCTTTTTCAGGGAGGCTGAACGGCCGATGGCGAATGCTGCAGAACAAATGGCCCGCAACGTCAATTTTGCGAGCTTTGGAAAAGCGAAGGATCTGCAAAACCGGATCCTGTTCACGCTTGTAATTCTGGTCCTTTACCGCCTCGGCACCTACATCCCCATTCCCGGCCTCGACCCGGAACAGTATCGCAGCCTCTTTGCCAGCCAGTCGAACGGCATTCTGGGGTCCATGAACCTGTTCGCCGGTGGCGCGGTGCAGCGTATGGGCGTCTTCGCGCTCAACGTGATGCCCTACATTACCGCCTCCATCATCATCCAGATGATGACATCGGCCTCACCCACGCTTGAGAAACTCAAGAAGGAAGGCGAAGCGGGCCGCAAGCAGATCAACCAGTATACCCGTTACCTGACGCTGGCGTTCGCGCTGGTCCAGTCGTTCGCAATTGCGGGCGGCCTGTCGGCCGTGCGCATCGAGGGCATCGCGCCCTGGTTCTTCATCCTGACCGGCGTTGTCACGCTGACCGGCGGTACCATGCTGCTGATGTGGATGGGTGAACAGATCACGGCGCGCGGCATCGGCAACGGTATTTCGCTGATCATCTTTGCCGGCATCGTTGCCGAACTGCCGAAGGCCATCTTCAACCTGATTACGCAGGCGCGCACGACCTCGGTCAATATTGTGTTCGTTCTTGCGATTGCGGTCATGGTTATCGCGCTGGTCGTCTTCATCGTGTTCATGGAGCGATCACAGCGAAGGCTGCTGATTCAGTATCCGAAGCGCCAGCAGTCCCATGGCTTTGCTCAGGGCCAGCGCAGCTTCCTGCCGCTCAAGATCAACACGTCGGGCGTTATCCCGCCCATCTTCGCTTCAGCGCTGCTGATGCTGCCCATGACGGCCATTGGCTTCCTCGGGGGCACCGCGGCAGATGCTGGCGGCAGCGGCATCCTCGGCTTCCTCGCGACTCACTTCTCGCCCGGCTCGTGGACCTACATCATCACCCAGGCCGGCCTGATCATCTTCTTCTGCTACTTCTACACGTCGATCATGTTCAATCCGGAAGAGACGGCCGATAACCTGCGCAAGTATGGCGGCTTCATTCCCGGTATTCGCCCAGGCTCCAATACGGCCGCCTATATTGACTATGTTCTGACCCGCCTGACGACGATTGGCTCTCTCTATCTCGTCTTTGTCTGTATTCTTCCCGAGCTACTGCGTCGTTATTTCCCGGAAATTCCGTTCTATATCGGTGGCACATCGCTTCTGATCGTGGTTTCTGTAACAATGGATACGGTGACGCAGATTCAATCGCATTTGATCGCGCACCAGTATGAAGGCATGATCAAGAAGTCGAAGCTCGGGGGCCGGAAGAAATGAATTTGATACTGTTCGGGCCGCCTGCGGCCGGAAAGGGCACGCAAGCCAAGCGTCTCGTTGAGGAACGTGGATACGTTCAACTGTCGACAGGCGACATGCTGCGCGCCGCGCGGGCCTCGGGTTCCGAGCTGGGCCAGCGGGTTGCGCAAATCATGGACGAAGGCGGCCTTGTCTCTGACGAGATCGTGATTGCCCTCATCGACGAGCAGCTGGAAGTGCAGGCGGGTGCGCCCGGTTTCATTTTCGATGGTTTCCCGCGCACTGTGGGCCAGTCCGAGGCACTCGACACGCTTCTTGAGTCGCGCGGCACATCGGTGGATCTCGTTATCCGCATGCTGGTGGACGACGACAAGCTGCTCAGCCGTGTCACGAAACGATTCGAGGAGCAGGGGCGCAAGGACGACAATCCAACGACTTTCTCGCGCCGCCTCGAAAAATACTATGAAGATACAGCGCCTTTGCTGCCGATCTATGCCGAACGGGGTGTCCTCGTTGAGATCGACGGAATGGGTGGAATTGATGAGGTCGCGTCCCAAATCGACACGGCCTTGAAACAGACCGCCTAAAGCTGGGATTCCGCTGTTGACGCGGGAATTTGTGGGGCTATAAGCCTCATCTCTTAGCTTAAGGCTTAATCGCCAGTGCGCGACGGGGCGGCATACGCCCCTTTGCGCTCTTTATGTTTGAACAGTCGCTTCAGGAGTAACGGCTTTGGCCCGTATTGCAGGCGTTAACATCCCGACCAACAAGCGCGTCGAAATCGCGCTGCGCTATATTCATGGCATTGGCCCGGCGATGGCACGCGAAATTATTGAAAAAGTGGGCGTCGAGCCTGCACGCCGCGTCGCTGACCTTTCGGACGCCGAAGTTATCCGCATCCGCGAAGCGATTGATGCCGACTATCTCGTGGAGGGCGACCTTCGCCGCGATACGTCGATGAACATCAAGCGCCTGATGGACCTTGGTTGCTACCGTGGCCTGCGCCACCGTCGCAAGCTGCCGGTCCGCGGTCAGCGCACGCACACCAACGCCCGTACCCGCAAGGGTCCGGCCAAGCCGATCGCCGGCAAGAAGAAATAATAGGATCACACCGAGATGGCCCGCGATACAACGACACGAGTCCGCCGCAGAGAGCGCAAGAACATCACTTCCGGTGTTGTTCATGTCAACTCGAGCTTCAACAACACCATGGTCACGATCACCGACGCGCAGGGAAATGCTATTTCCTGGTCGTCCTCGGGCGTCGTTGGCTTCAAGGGCTCGCGCAAGTCGACCCCATATGCGGCCCAGATGGCTGCTGAGGACGCTGCGAAAAAAGCCCAGGAGCACGGCCTCCAGACGGTTGAAGTGAACGTGCGCGGTCCCGGTTCGGGTCGTGAGAGCGCGCTGCGTGCGCTCCAGGCCGTGGGCCTGACCGTCACGTCGATCAACGACACGACGCCGATCCCGCACAATGGATGCCGCCCGCCGAAGCGCCGCCGCGTCTAATCAAACCTCTCCAGCGGCGCACTTTGCGCCGCTTGCCGCTTTCAAGGAAAGTCGCCCATGGCTGACAAAGAACTTATCTCCGTCAACGACCGTAACTGGAAAGAACTCATCCGTCCGAACCGCCCTGTGGTTCAGGCTGGATATGACACGAAGCGCAAAGCGAAGCTGGTGATCGAGCCGCTCGAGCGCGGCTACGGCACGACGCTTGGAAACGCCCTGCGCCGCGTGCTGCTGTCCTCGCTTCAGGGCGCTGCCATCATTGGCGTCCAGATCGATGGCGTGGTTCACGAGTTTTCGGCAATCCCGGGCGTCCGTGAAGACGTCACGACGATCGTGCTGAACCTGAAGCAGGTTGCGATCTTCATGGAATCCGATACGCCGAAGCGCATGGTGCTGAAGGCGAAAGGTCCAGGCGAAGTCAAAGCCGGCCAGATCGAAACGCCTGCCGACAGCAAGATCCTGAACCCTGACCTCGTCATCTGTACGCTTGATGACGGCGCAGAAGTTCGCATGGAATTCACCGTTGCCACCGGTAAAGGCTATGTGCCTGCCGATGCGCACCGTCCGGAAGATGCCCCAATCGGCTATATTCCGATTGATGCGATCTACAGCCCAGTCCGCCGCGTTGGCTACCTGGTTGAAGACACGCGCGAAGGCACTGTGCTGGACTATGACAAGCTGACGCTCGATATCGAGACCGACGGTTCTGTCACGCCTGAGGATTCGGTCGCTTATGCTGCCCGCATCCTGCAGGATCAGCTCCAGCTGTTCATCAATTTCGAAGAGCCAACCCTCGAAGTGGGCCAGGCTGCAGAAGAAACCGACCTCGGCTTCAATCCCGTCCTCCTCAAGAAGGTCGACGAGCTGGAACTGTCCGTGCGTTCGGCAAACTGCCTGAAGAACGACAATATCGTCTATATCGGCGACCTCATCCAGAAATCGGAAGCAGAGATGCTGCGCACGCCGAACTTCGGCCGCAAGTCTCTCAACGAAATCAAGGAAGTGCTCGCTGGCATGGGCCTGCACCTCGGCATGGAAGTGCCGGATTGGCCGCCGGAAGATATTGAAGGCCTTGCCAAGAAATACGACGACCATCTATAGGACCCGATCTTAAGGATTTACGGGGGCCTGATCACCTCCAGAGGACACGACAATGCGCCACGGAATAGCCCATCGCACGCTGAACAAGTCGACATCGCACCGCAAGGCGATGTTCGCGAACATGGCGGCGAGCCTTATCGAGCACGAGCAGATCGTCACAACCCTGCCCAAGGCCAAGGAAATGGCGCCCCTCATGGACAAGCTGATTACGCTTGCCAAGAAGGGTGACCTCGCAGCACGCCGTCAGGCTATTGCGAAAATCCGCAATGAGGACGCTGTCCGCAAGCTGTTCGACGTAATGGGCGACCGTTACAAGGAGCGCAATGGCGGCTACACGCGCGTTCTGAAAGCCGGCTTCCGCCATGGCGACAACGCACCGGTTGCTGTTCTGGAACTCGTTGACCGTGACGAAACGGCTCGCGGCGCTGCCGACAAGGCCCGTCACGCTGCTGAACTGGAAGCGATGGACGACTAGTCCTTTCGCGCCTTCACTGAGATACTGAAAACCCCGGACGGAAACGTCCGGGGTTTTTTCGTTCTGGCCTCAGAGAATTGGATGGGATCGGGCCGGTCCGAAAGAAAGTGTCACGCTGGTTTGCTAACGCCTGTCAGGCAATAGCGAGGAGGCTGCACCATGATTCCATTCCCTTTCCGTCCGCGATACGCGACAGCGACGGCCATTCTGATGGCTGCAGCGCTGATCGGCGCCTGTACGACACCGGCAGGTGAAACCGCTGCACCCGCTGTGGAAGCCGGGGTGCCGGCCATCGATTCCGAATTCACCATCGCTGTCCTTCCGGACACGCAGAATTATCTCGACTACACGCACCAGGCCGCCGAAGGCTTCCCTTTCGAGGCCAGCGAGCTGTTCCTGAAACAGATGCACTATGTCGCTGACAACCTGGAGAGCGCGGGCGGTGACATCGCCTTTGTCACGTCGCTCGGTGATGTCTGGCAGCACCAGACCCTCGTCATGGACGAAGATCATAAGGCCCGTGGTTTCAAGGCCGTGCCAAATCCGATCATGGACAGTTTCTTCGCGCCGACGGAGAAGACGAAGACCGTCGAGATGCCCAAGGCGCATGAAGGCTTCTCCCTGATTGCCGGCAAGACGCCCTTCTCGGTTGTGCCGGGCAATCATGATTATGATTCCATGTTCACCGACTCCAAGTTCCCGCCCAAGGCCACCCAGCCGGCAGAGGTGGACCCGTCGGACCTTGCGGGCTCTCTGGGCGTCGTGCATCCGGCCGGGCTGGACAATTTCCGGTCCGTCTTTGGCGCTGAGACGGCCTTCTTCAAGGACAAGCCCTGGTATGTCGCGTCGCACGATGGCGGCGCTGACAGCGCGCAGGTCTTCGAGGCGGGCGGCTATCGCTTCCTGCATATCGGCCTGCAGTTCGATCCGCCGAACAGCTCGCTCGACTGGGCCAAGGCGGTCATGACGAAATATCCCGGCCTGCCAACCATCATCTCCACCCATGATTACATGACCAAGGAAGGCGAACGCGTGCCGAACCCCATGGTCGATGGGCATGCCGTGGATCCGCAGAACAACAATCCGCAAATGGTGTGGGACAAGCTGATCAGCCAGAGTGACCAGATTTTCCTCGTTCTCTGTGGCCACGAACATGGGCAGGCCTTCCGCGTGGACGATAACGCGTTTGGCAACAAGGTGTGGCAGGTGCTGGCCGACTATCAGGATCGCGGCCAGACGGCGATCGATGCCGGCGTCAAATCGGCCTGGCCGGTGGGCATTGGCGACGGCTGGATGCGCCTGATGCGCTTCGACATGGATGAGGCCGCACCGGTCATGACGGTCAAAACCTATTCGACCCATTACGAGAAAATGAGCCGCGATACGGCCGAATATGCGGCCTGGTACAAGGCGGGCGAAAAGCCGAAACTCTCGGACGATGCCTTCCATGACGAAGACGATTACGCCGTCACGCTGACCGATTTTCGCGCCCGTTTCGACAAGGCGGGACGTGTCGCGAAATAGAGGCAAGTCCTTGGTCAATAAGATAGTTTATATAAAATACATCAGACTCCGGACCAACTGGTCCGGGGGTTTTCTTTCTCAGGCGGGCTTGACGGGGCAATCCGATTCCATCATACGGCGCATCCATTCAGCAACGGAGATACCAATGACCTGGTATACCAATCAACCAAGAGCGAAGTTTGACGCGCAGAATCTGCGCGGCGAATGCGTCCGCATGGAGGATGCTGGATAGGGCTGATTGTCAGTCCGCAGATCGGGAAACCGGTTTTTGTCCGCCCTCCGCGCCTTACGCCCGGAGGGTTTTTTTTGTCTTTTATCCAAAGGGAATCGCGGAGGGCTTGTCAGGAGGAGTTTGGAAGTCCCAGACTTTGGAACGATGAGTGAATTTGACGTTTTCGAAACCAGCGCCGGTGGGCGCATCAAGGCCTGGATAAAGGGTGTCCCCGTTGAAGAGGGCGCCCGGCGCCAGCTTGAGAATGTGGCGGGCCTCCCGTTCGTTCACTCGCACCTTGCCGTGATGCCCGACGTGCACTTTGGGCGCGGCGCCACCGTCGGCTCGGTCATCCCCACGAAGGGGGCGATCATCCCGGCGGCTGTCGGTGTCGATATCGGGTGCGGCATGATGGCGATCGGTACGAGCCTTACGGCGAACGACCTGCCGGACAGCCTCGCGGCGATGCGCAGCGAGATCGAGCGCAAGGTGCCGGTCGGCAACGGGCGCGCGGGCAGCCACAAGGAAGCGCCCGCCCGGGCAGCAACGGCGCTGCGCAATTCCGGGCTGGTGGACCGGCTTGAGGCCATCACCAGCAAGCACAAGCGCATCCAGCGCACAGCCTTTGCCAAGCAGCTGGGCTCGCTCGGCGGCGGGAACCATTTCATCGAGCTTTGTCTCGATGAGGCGGATCATGTCTGGGTGATGCTGCACTCGGGGTCTCGCGGCACGGGGAACGTGATCGGCACGTACTTCATCCAGGAAGCCCGTGAGGCGCTGGAGAAGCGTGTGCTTGGCTACCACGTGCCCGACCGCGACCTCGCCTTCTTTGTGGAAGGAGAGGACCTGTTTGCCGATTACATCTACGCGGTCGGCTGGGCGCAGGACTACGCGCGCCTCAACCGGGAAGTGATGATGGATCGTGTACTGATCGCCATGCGGGAGATGCTGCCGCCGTTCACGCTGGCCAAGCAGGCGGTCAACTGCCACCACAACTATGTGGAGCAGGAGCATCATTTCGGGGCCGATGTCTGGGTTACCCGCAAGGGCGCCGTGCGCGCAGGCGCAGGTGAGCTGGGCATCATTCCCGGTTCGATGGGGGCGAAATCCTTCATCGTTCGCGGGAAGGGAAATGCGGAATCGTTCTGTTCGTGCTCGCACGGAGCAGGGCGCGTCATGTCCCGCTCCGACGCCAAGCGCCGGTTCACGCTGGAAGACCACATTGCGGCAACGGCCGCCGTGGAATGCCGCAAGGACGCAGGCGTGATTGATGAAACGCCGATGGCCTACAAGGACATCGACGCCGTCATGGCCGCGCAGGCGGATCTGGTGGAAGTGATTCACACCCTTCGTCAGGTCGTCTGTGTAAAGGGTTGACAGTTAACCATGCCAGGCCTTATACGCCGCAACTCACTGCCGGGCCGTCCGCTCAAGGATGGCCCGGCAGACCAACCGGAAGAGATTTGAGATGAAGCTGAGTTGTAAAAACACAATCAGCTCCTCGCGACTGCGGGGGGCATTGTCGGCCTCCCCCGTGCTTTGGCCGGTGGACGCCTGACCTCGTATTGAACACCTGATCCGCTCGCGCTGAGGCCATACCTTGGCAAATGCGATTTGAAAGGAGGTGGATCATGGGCACGCCCATGACCCTGATGCATGCGCGTCCGAAAGGGCGTGCCGGCATCCAGACGCCATTGCTCGGCTTCCTGGCCGGGCCCCATGCCGACCTGATCGCTCAGGCCTGGCCAGCGCCGCACAGCGGGTTCTTCACCCTGCCAACGGCGCGTCGCCATGCCGCCGCGATCCTGCTTGGCCGCGCGCCGGAGATGCGCATGAGCGAGATCATCCATGCGGTTGAGCGTGGGCGTGATCGCGACGTTGCGTGCCTCCTGATGCGGGGCGAAGCGCCGGGCGGCCTGATGAAGGCGCTCGGCCGGCTTGGCGAGATTCTGTGGGAGGCGGGCGACTATACCCGTTTCCTCAGCCTCTTTGCCGAGGACGAGGCGGCGCGTGTGCTGCGGCACATGAAGGTTATCGGTGCTGATCGGCTCGCGCTGATCGGCAAGCTGCCGATCCAGTTGCGGCAGGCCGGGGTCATTTCGTGGTTGCCGGCCTTGCCGGCCGCTGTGGAGGACCTTGCCGAGGCGTTCCGCCTGGCCTTGCTCATTCATGGGGCAGGCGAGGCAGTCGCCATGGCGAGCCGCTGGAACCGGGCGCGCGATACGCTTGCCCTGTTCGACATGGCGGCTGAGGCGCTTCAGCCAGTCCGGTTCGGCGCCATCATGGCGCCGCCGCGCCTGCCGGAGGCCTTCGTGCCGGTGAATGACCGCAAGGCACTGGTCAGCGTCGCGCTCGAGTTTCGCAATTGCTTGCGGGACTTCGCGGGCGACCTCGCCGCCGGGCGGATGGTGGTCTTCACTGTCCGCGAGACGGGTGAGCCGGTGGCTGTTGCCCTGCGGCAGGATCCGGCTGGCTGGCGTCTTGCGGAAGCGCGGGGCGAGCAGAACGTGGACACAAGCGATGCGGCGCTTCGGCGTATCGTGGCTGTCCTCGAAACGGCCGGTGTCCGCACCGGGCAATCGACCTGGGCGCTGGCCCGCCAGCTGCACGATCATGCGTGCGACCGGTGCGGTCCGGCCCATGTCGGCCCGCGTGAAACATGGCGTGACCGGCTAGCGCTGGGCGCGCTGTGGGACTGATGCGTCTGACGGAATGCCCCTTCTTCCGACCGGAAGGAGGGGCATTTTGCATTTGCCCAATCATTGATCCGACCCGGACCGCGACAAAAGGATTACAAATCCGAAATTGTCTTTGTCTCAATAAGTGCCGTAGAAGTTTGCCATGTCGATTTGGAAAGCTGCGGTCATTGTTGCCGCGTCAGTCAGTCTTGCAGGGTGTGGCGGTGGAGGCTCGGGCTCTTCATCGGGAGCAGTTGTTGTGCCGCCTTCACCTCCTCCTCCGCCGCCCGCACCGCCGCCACCTCCTCCTCCGCCGTCCCCTCCGGTAACGCCGTCTCCGCCACCACCCCCACCACCACCCGGGCCGCAGCGCTATGTGGATGAAGTGTTCACCAGTACGAACCGGACATCCGATGTGGTATTTGGTGAAGCCGACCGGAGCATGGGCACCCAGACGCTCCGCATGGATATCTACACGCCGGTCGGGGATACTGAGACGGATCGGCCTGTTTTCGTGCTTGCCTTCGGTGGCGGATTTACGGAGGGCAGTCGCCGGGATCCGCTCGTCGTTTCGGTTGCTCAAAGCCTTGCGCGGCGAGGTTATGTCACCGCGTCAATCGATTATCGCTTTTTTGAAACCACGCCGGTCACGGAAGATGACGCGGATATTGCGATCATTGAGGCCATGTATGACATGCGCGCCGCGGTCCGCTTCCTGCGCCAGGATGCGGAAGGGGCCGATGTCTATGGCACGCGAGACGATGCCGTTTTCGTCGGTGGCATTTCCTCGGGCGGTATCATGGCCTCATTCGCGGGCGCGCTGGACATGGGGGATGGCCTGTCGACGAATGTGCGCAATTTCCTGACCGCGCATAATGGCACTGCCGGCGACAGCAGCACGAATACGGGCATTTCCTCGGATGTTCAGGGTGTCTTCAGCATATCGGGCGGCCTGACGGATTTTCTCTGGATCGATGCGGATACGGCGCCCATCTATGCGGCGCATGAAGAGTATGATCCCACCGTGCCGTGCCGGTATGCCATGGGCGATGCCGGCTTCAGCCTGGCGGGCGGGTGCGACATGGTTCAGATCGCGCAATCCTATGGTGTCGATGCAGAGCTCTACCTTGTGCCGGGCGCGAACACGCACGTTGGCTACAACAATGCCCAGGTGGAGGAATTCATCGATGGGGCTGCGGCCTTCTTCGCGGCGCAAATTCCCTGACCGTCGGCGGGCGGGGCTATTCTCTCGCTGCGCGGGGTGAGGCATCCCGGAACAGGTAGGCGAACAGGGCGACCGCAACGCAAGACCCGGCAATCTGCGCCGCGATGAAGGGCAGTACGGATGCAGGCGCAATCCCTGCAAATGTGTCGCTGAGCGCGCGGGCGATTGTGACGGCCGGGTTCGCAAAGGATGTCGACGCCGTGAACCAGTAGGCGGCCGTTATATAGAGCCCCACCATGACGGGCACGGCCTCTGCCCGCACGCGAATTCCAGCCAGAATGGTGAGGACGAGCCCGAATGTGGCAATGCCTTCGGAGAAGTCCTGCGCGCCGCCGCTGCGATCTGTCTGTGATATCTGAAGCAGGGGTTCGGCAAACATCAGGTGGGCCGTCCAGACGCCGATGATTGCGCCAGCGACCTGCACAGCGATATAGGCGGCCGCCAGAGCCGGCGATATCTCCCGGCGCAAGGCAAAGGCCAGCGTGGCGGCCGGATTGAAATGAGCGCCCGAGAGTGGCCCGAACATGGTGATCAGCACGACAAGTCCGGCCCCTGTGGCCAGCGTATTTCCAAGCAGGGCAATCGCCGAATTGCCGTCGGCCAGCCTGTCGCCCATGATGCTGACCCGATCACGATCGCGAGCAGCAGCGCAGTGCCCAGGCCTTCGGCGGCCAACCGGCGGCCCGCGCTTGTATCCAGCAGGGGCGGCTCAAAGCTGGCCGCAGGGGAGATTTCAGAGTCGGGCATTGCGTAGCGGCTCCTGGTACACAGTCATGGAAGTGACAGCGGATATTTCAGAAGAGCCTGATGCCAGCAATGCACGTTTGGGTTACTCGCCGATATAGCTTTCGGACCCGGCGCCATCGACATGCCGCAGGCGTGCATCGGCAAGGGCAGGAGGGTCGAGCATACGCGCATTGATCCCCATGCGGTCGCGGGCCGGGTCGACCGGACTGAAGTGGGTGACGCATCCGCAGGTCCGGCAATGATGGAACCTGATCAACTGGGCGTCCCATATATAGCTTTCGGTGCGGGCCTCCGAAGTCGTGAAACGGACCTCAAGCCGGCTTGTAATAGGCCCAGAGCGTGCCGTAGCGGCGACAGATTGAGCAATTGCAATGGTCACCTGGGCTGGCGCAGTTTACCGCGTGAATTGCACGGCGCCGCAGTGGCAGGATGCGTTGGTCATGGCGAGATCCTCAGGGCATTCCATGCCTCGCCTTAAATCCTGTTTGCGCTGAAAACTCAATCGTCGCGAAGGTGCGTCGCCGCGGCACGTTGGCGAACGCTGACCATGTCCTTCTTCTGGGCCCGGAGGCTAAGGACAAGGAAGTTCCTGCGGCGGTCGAGTTGGACCCTGAAGTTGGAAAGGTAGTCGAGCCCCAGAACCATGGCAGGTGTATCGACCATGCTCAGATGCTCGAACAGGGGCGGGTCGGCGACGATCAGGTCAGGCCGGGAGACACTGTGCTTGCCGAGCTGAATTTTCCGCCCCGTGGCGACCCGTACATCTATACCATTCCCGGTAATGCCTTGCAGAAGCTGAGTCTCCTCAACATTCGGCTTCATGTCGGCATCGGCCGCAAAACGGCTGTTGATATAGGAAACGCTAGACCCGGTATCGATAAGGGCCAAGCCCTTGCGTCCATTGAGCTTCACTTCGGCAAACCAGAGCCCGCTTATCTGGTGCATGGGCAGGTGGCTTATGGTCTTCGTGAAGTTCGAGTCGGGCCGGCCATCATAGATGAGGACGCGGCGCTCGACGAAGTCAAAGTCTACCACGTCGCCTTCCAGAACCGTCAGGGGGACGACGTTTTTGACGCCGACAACTTCTATGCGCTGGTTAAGGGCTGCGGCCACATCGGTGAAACGGCAATTACCCGCCGCAATGCTGTCCAGGTAAACGATCGGATAGGCCTGCGGGCCTTCAAGGCCAAGGACATTGACCATGGATGCATCGGGCGGCGCGACGCCGGCGCGTTTGGCGGTTGCCAAGCCGATCATCGCATATGTGGCCGCCGTATCGATCACGCCGATGGCGGCGGTGTTGTCATTCAAGGTCAGTGGGACAACGATATTGCCATGCATATCAAAATTGAACGGAATGGACTGGCGTTCACTTGCATGCGCCGCAAGGGAGCTCGCCAGACACATGGCAGCCATGGTGGCCTGGGCTAAGCGGTGCAGCCATTTTCCTGTCGGGCTGCGTGTCGACTTTTTCCTCCCGTGCATCGCGTATCCTCGCTCTTGCAATACACAGAATGACACGATTTCGGTTCGCGGCCAAACCGCGCCTTCAGGCCATACGCTTTCCTGTTGCCATTCTGTGGTATATCGTGTGCCCAACGAGACATGGAGGAGACACAACATGGCCGACGGACACGACATCGAAGAGCGTGCAAAATTCCGCGAAATGCTGGAGGGAACGCCGGAAGACTGGGGCATCATCGCCACGCACGCCAAGCAGTTCAACAAGGGCCTCGCCAAGCGCGTGCTGGACCATTTGAAGCTGCTGGACGGTGATTATGGTGGCTTCCCGGTCGACAGGCTGACCCACTCGCTGCAGACGGCAACGCGCGCTCATCGCGACGGGCGTGACGAGGAATATGTCGTCTGCGCCCTGCTGCATGATATCGGTGATACGCTCGGCAGCATGAACCACCCGGATGTCGCCGCGGCGATCCTGAAGCCTTTCGTGTCAGAGGCCAACCTGTTCATGGTCGCCAATCATGGTGCGTTCCAGGGCTATTACTTCTTTGAATATCTTGGCCTCGACAAGAACATGCGTGAGCAGTTCAAGGACAGCCCGCACTATGAATATTGCGCGCAGTTCTGCCATCTCTACGACCAGGCCGCGTTCGACCCTGATTATGAGAGCGAGCCGCTGGAATTCTTTGCGCCGATGGTTGAGCGCGTCTTTTCCAAGCCGAAGAACTCGATGTATCTGAAAGCCATGCAGGACTAGAGCAAATGGCCTCCCCAAGGGGAGGCCATTACAGCGTCAGCCAGTGCAGGCGCCCTTGGTGGCAACGCTCGTGCCGTCGGCATGGGCTTCACACGTATTCGGATAGGTCTTGCCGTTGCAGCCGCAGACGGGCGCATATTCGCGTGTGCAGGCGGGCTTAATCTTCTGGCAGGTGCCGGCATAGTCGGCGGTGTTGACGCAAAGGCCGTCCGGAACGAGGCAGAAATAGCCGTCTTCGCATTGCAGGGCCGCGATGCCGCCGCAGGTCTCGCCTTCGGCGCTGATGGGCAATGCGACTGGTTCTGCAGCAGGTTTTGCGGTTTCGGCGGGCGAAGGGGCGCTACACGCCGTGGCAATCAGGAAGGCTGAAAATAGAAATGTAATGGCAGTAAAACGCATGGATTCCCCTCAATAGCGTGTGAGGAGAATCCTGCGCTTAAAACTCGCCTGAAGCAACCTTAGGCCTTCACACCACCGGCTACGACGGCAAACATGTGCTGGCCGTGTTCACCGCCGGCCTTGAAGGCTGGCAGGGTCCTGGACGTGTCGGTGATCTGGTCCCACTTGGCGGCAACAGCTTCAGCGGTGAGGTCGTCGCCGACGCCGACGAAGGCGCCTTCGGTTTCAACGATACGCGCGATCGAGAAGGCGCCTGCAGCGGCCGACAGGATGACGCCGGTCGGGGCATCTTCCTTGACGAGGTTCATCACGCCGGGCGACACGTATTCAGGCTTGAGCTGCTCGAGAACGGCCGGCGGCATCAGGCCTTCCGTCATCTGCGTGGCGGCAACCGGGCAGACGGCGTTGATCTTGATGTTGTTCTTCGCGCCTTCGATTTTCAGCGTGTTCATCATGCCGACGAGGCCGAGCTTGGCGGCGCCATAGTTGGCCTGGCCGAAGTTGCCGTAGAGGCCGGTCGAGGACGTCGTCACGACGATACGGCCGTAATTTTGTTCCTTCATGATGTCCCAGGCGGCGTGGATCGGCATGAACGAGCCGCGCAGGTGAACGTCGATGACGAGGTCAATGTCGGTTTGCGTCATCTTGGAGAAGGACTTGTCGCGCAGAATGCCGGCATTGGCGATCAGGATGTCGATGCGACCCCATTTGGCCATCGTGTCGTCGATCATCTTCTTGACGCCGGCAGCGTCGGCCACCGAGGAGCCATTGGCCATGGCTTCGCCGCCAAGGGCCTCGATTTCCTTCACGACGCCTTCAGCGGCGGCCGAGCTGCCGCCCGATCCGTCCATGCTGGAGCCGAGGTCGTTGACGACGACCTTTGCGCCGCGGCGGGCGAGTTCGAGGGCGTGGCAACGGCCAAGGCCGCCGCCGGCACCGGTAACGATGGCAACTTTGCCGTCAAAGCGGATATCGGACATGGGAAAACTCCTGCAATTGCAACAAACGGTTCTGGCCGGTGTCACACCAGACGTTCACGTAAACGTCAAGCCGCGTCCCTGCGTCATATCTTGCCGGAAGCGCATGCCCGTGGTCAGAGTGCCAAAAAGAAACGCATGAAATGGGAGGAATCAGCATGCTGGCTTATGTGACGCTTGGAACCAATAACAAGGAAAAAGCCCTGGCTTTCTATGACGCCGTACTGGGCGAAATGGGCGCGAAACGCTTCTTCGCGAACGACCGCCTGCAATTCTACGGCGTCGGCCCGGGCCAGCCCATGCTGGCGATTGGCGATCCGTATGACAAGGAAAGCGCCAGCTGCGGCAATGGCGTGATGCCGGCGCTGGCCTGCGCGGACAACGCAACGGTCGACAAGGTCTATAACAAGGCGATCAGCCTCGGCGCCGTTGACGAAGGCGCACCGGGCAACCGGATGCCGACCTTCTATGGCGCCTATTTCCGCGATCCGGACGGCAACAAGATCTGCGTCTGCAAGCTCGGCTAGACTGTCACCGAGTCCGCTGCTCCGGTTACGGCTGGAGCGGCGGATTGGTATTCGACTGGCGCGACCTGCCGAGCGGGCGCCCAGTGCTTTCCTGAAACCGGACGGAAAGGACACGCGCATACTTGAATACAATGTTAGTGCGAGGCGGGTCGATGCGCATGGCAGCGAGGCGCGGGCCAAAGAGGCCGTGCTGGTCATCGATACAGACATGAAGGGAAGGCGTGATGCCTTCAATCCAGCAGAACTCCTGCTGGCCTCGGTGGCGGCCTGCATGCTGAAAGGCGTCGAGCGCGTGACGCCGATGCTCGAATTCCAGCTGCGCGGCATCGAGATCAGCCTGCACGGGATGCGTCAGGATTCACCGCCGAAAATGGTGTCCATCGCCTACGAGATTGTCGTGGATAGTGACGAGACGGATCACCGGCTCGAACTGCTGCACAAGAACGTCCGGAAATTCGGCACAATATCAAATACGGTCGCAGACGCACTGGACCTGTCGGGCACGCTGACGCGTAAGGCGTAGCTAGATGGACTGAGAAGCGCATCCCCCTCATCGCCGAGCGAGAGGGGGATGGCTTTAGGTCATTTCAGACCTGGATCATTCCGGGTCGGCGGCGTCTTCGGCAGCGTCGTGGACGGCGTCGACAGGGTCGGTGTTTTCATTGCCCGTCACTTCGTCGATCGCTTCGCCGGCATTTTCGAGCATGCCGTCATCGTGGTCGACTTCACCCGTGACGGCTTCTTCGATGGCGGAATCCATCTTCTCGCCTGTCTTCTCGGCACTCGAATTCTCGCCACATGCGGCCAGCATGAGAAGGCCGGCCAGCATCAGGCCTGTCGTTTTCAATTTCCGCATTTTACTGCTCCTGTCGTTTTGATCGGATAGTCGGACAGGGACGCATGGCCCCGGAGCCCGGTCCTGCCTGCGTTGGCGAGCGTGGACTGGCATAAGCATGGCCGCATCGCTGTCGATTCGCAATGTCTGTGCGATTGTGAGGAGAAGCATGACCGTAACCGCGAGGGGCTCGATGGGGATCCGGTCTTCAATGGCATGAGATCCCGGCATTCGCCGGGATGGTGGGTGGGGAGCACGTTCAGGCCAGACTTGCCGCCAGCCGCCTGAAGTCATCCTGCGTCAGCGTTTCGGCGCGGGCGGTGGGGTCAATGTCGACGCTCTGGAGCCATTCGGCGGCTTTCAGGCCGCGCTTTTTGGCGAAGGGTTTGAGGGCGGCGCGCATCATCTTTCGGCGCTGGCCGAAGGCGGCGCCGGTGATCTGTTCGAGCAGGTCGATGTGCTGGAACCGCTCGGCAGCGGGCAGAGGCTCAAGCACCGCGACGGCGCTGTCGACCTTGGGCGGCGGCGAGAAGGCGCCGGGCGGCAGCGTGAAGGCTATGTGGGGCCGCGTCGCCGACTGGGCGAGCACGGCGAGGCGGCCATAATGGTCCGTATCCGGTGCAGCGCAGATGCGTTCGGCGACTTCCTTCTGGAACATCAGCGCCATCTCGCCGCGCCAGTCGCCGGCCTTAAGCCAGCCGACGAGCAGGGGCGTGCCTACATTGTAGGGCAGGTTGGCGATGATCATGGCAGGCCGGGTGGCGCCGGCCTCGGCGACCAGTTTCTCGAAATTGACCTTGCGGGCATCTTTCTGGACGACGATCAGCCGGCCATCGCGCGCGGCGGGCCAGTGTGTCAGCGCCTCGGCAAAGCGGGGGTCTGTCTCGACCGCGATGACGGTGCCGGCGCCTTCATCGAGCAGGGCGCGCGTCAGGCCGCCGGGGCCGGGCCCGACTTCGATGACAACACGGTCCTTCACCGGACCTGCCGCAAGGGCGGCGCGGTGGAGAATGCTGGGATCGAACAGGAAGTGCTGGCCGAGCGCCTTGCGGGCCGGAGCGTCTGTCAGTTCGGGGCGGTCCATGTCGCTCATGCGGCGGTCGCCCGTGTGTGGGCCATGGCGGCAGCAAGGCGGATGGCGGCGATGAGGCTGTCGGGGCGCGTGGTGCCTGCGGCGGCAGCGTCGTAGGCGGTGCCGTGGTCGGGGCTGGTCCGCACGACAGGGAGGCCGAGCGTGACATTGACGCCGCCCCACATGTCGAGCGTCTTGACCGGGATCAGGCCCTGGTCATGCGTCATGGCGATGACGGCATCATAGGCGCCGCCAAGGGCTTCGGCGAAGACTGTGTCGCCGGGGCGGGCGTTTGACATGTCGATACCAGACAGGCGCAGGGCATGGGCGGCAGGATTGATGACGGAGATTTCTTCCTTGCCGATGGTGCCGTCTTCACCCGCATGCGGGTTGAGGCCGGTAAAGGCGATGCGCGGCGCGGCAACACCGAAATCCCGCCGAAGCGAGGCGGCAACGATCTGGCCGATCTGCACGAGACCCGGGACTGTCAGCGCATAGCCAACGGTCATCAGCGGGATGTGGATCGTAGCGAGGGCGACACGCAGGCCGCCGCCAACGAGCATCATGACCGGCCTGGGGGGCGGACTGTTCGGATCGGCACAAAGGTGCGCGACATATTCCGTGTGGCCGGGATAGGCAAAGCCCGCACCGTAGAGCAGGGCCTTGTTGATCGGGTTGGTGACGACTCCGGAAGCCACGCCATCCAGGGCGTGGGACGTGGCCAGCGCAATGGAGCGGATGATGGCGGGGGCCGCCTCGGCGTCCGGCTTGCCGGGCTGGATGTCCGGCACATCATTCAGGGCGAGCACGGGGAGGGCATGCGGGAACACGTCTGCGGCTTCTTCGGGCGAGGCGATCTCGCGGACGGGCAGGTCGGACGGATACAGGCTCGGGGCGCTGATGGCGTAGAAGGCGAGGCTCGGGTCGGCACGAAGCTGGCGCCAGGCCTCTGCCGTGATGGCAGGACCGCACCCGGCCGGGTCCCCCATGGTCAGCACCAGGGGCAAAAAGGAGACATCTTCGCTCACGTGCGGAGGTGTGGTTCCAAACGCGGGATCGTGCAAGCCCTAACGATAGATGATCGTGGCTTCACGGCGCAGGTTGCGCAGCTCGCGCTCCGAGATCATGCCCAGTTCGCGGTTCTTCAGGCTGCCCTTCAGGTCGTCGCGCGAGGGCAGGGCCTCGGCGCCATCATTGCGGGCGCAGACATACATGGTGGCTAGGCCGCCGGACGCTGCGAAGATGGCCGTGGGCTGGCCGACATCGGCTGACATGACCAGATCCTTGCCCTCGGGGCCAAGCTCGTCGATATTGATCTCGTCAAGATCGGACGCGCGCAGATTGGTCTTGGAATTGGCAACGCTCTGGACGTCGTCACAGGTCTTGATCTGTTCCATGGCGGCCTGGAGGTCTTCCTCCTTGCCATCCGTGACGAAGAGGCGCTTGAGGTTGACCTTGGTCACGGCCTGGCTCGGTTCGCGCTTGTTGGCGACGAGGAGGATGTAGACGCCGTTTTCGACGGGAATGGGCTCAAGCAGGCCGGGCTTGTCGATGCCGGAGACGGCTGCGGCCAGTTCAGGCGCGAGGTCTTCGGTGGAAATCCAGCCCATGTCGCCGCCCGTTGCCGCCGTTGGGGCCGAAGAGATGCGCTGCGCGGCGACCCGGAAGTCTGCGCCTTGCTTCAGCTGGTCAAGAACGGTCTTGGCGGCGGCGAGGGCCTGGGCCTTGGTTTCCTCATCCGGCGCAAAGAAGAAGATTTCCGATACGCGATACTGGGTTTTTTTGGAGGCCGTGCGCATGCGCTCAAGCTGGTCGTCCACCTGGTTTTCGGAGACGCGGATACGCGAACCATAAAGGCCGCTCATGACGCGGTTCCAGGCGATCTCGGCGCGCATCTGTTCTTCAAGGCTGGCGGGATTGACGCCGGACTCCAGCAGCTGGGCCTTGAGCTGGTCGCCGGTCGTGCCGCCCTGACGGGCCATGTCTTCAACGGCGCCATCAATTTCGCGCGCGTCGATCTCCATGTCGAATTCGGCGGCCTTCTCGAGCTGGAGGCTTTCGTCGATCAGCTGTTCAAGGGCCTGTCCCGTGATCTGTTGGATCTGCTCGGGGGAGGGTTGCTGGCCGCCCAGGCTGAGCAGGAGCAGGCGCGCGCGCTGGCGTACATCCGAGTAGGAGATCGGCTTGTCATTGACGACGGCGGCGATGCCTTCCAGCGCAAGGCGCCCGGAATCCGTGGAATCCTGCGCATTGGCGACGCCTGCGGCAGACAATGCAAACAGGGAGGCAGCGACAAGTAACTGACGGACCATGTATTTTCTCCGTTGAGCCCCCAGCCGGGCCCAATTCATGTATGTGGAGCGGACCATACAAGTCCTATCGCAAGGCGCAACGGATCAGGACAGTCATGCCTTAATCGTTACAGAAAAATCAGGTTTCTAGGCTCACCGACGCGAGGCCTGGCAAGGGACCATTCCGAATCAGTCGAACTCGCTCGAACCAAATTCCCCAAGGGATTTGAGCGAGAAGCGGAACTGGATGCTTTCGGTGGGACCAAGCGTCCGGTCGTTAAGCTCGGACCGCTGGTAGACGAGTTCAAATCGCGAGCAGTCGTCCTCATAGGCAATCCCGAATTCACGTCTCGCGTTCAGGTCGGCGACAATGTCGCGCAACTGGCCGAAAATGAGCGAGTAGCGCTTGGTCACCTGGAACTCGCCGCGCATGAAGATGCCCTCATCGGGCCGGCCGAGGGGGCTGATGCGCTCATTGATGTTGTAGTACTGGGCGACGCCGCGCAGCCGCTTGTAGGAGGTGCTGAGGCGTGCGTCGATCCGGTTCAGCTTGTAGCCGTCATCATCTAGGCGCACACGCGTATCTACGCGCAGCGCCCGTCCGAAATCGGCCGATGCCGAGCCAACCCAGTCAGACGATGTGCCATCCAGGTTGCTGGCAACGTCAAAATTCGGGTCGGTCCGCGAGCGCCAGCGGCGTCCCAGCGTGGTGGCGAATTCAGGGCCATTCCTAAAGACGGCGCGTGCGGTCACACCGGCGGCGACCTTCCCGTCGCCCTCATAGAGATCGTAATTGCCAAACCCGTTGGCCTCGAAGAGGTCGCCTTCATCGAATTCATAGAGAATGCTGTCCTCGATCGGAATGGCTGTGCCGTTCACGTTCGAGAATCCCCAGGCGGCCATCACCGTGGGCTCCACCATGATGTCCACGATCTTACCAGGGCGGACCAGCGGATAGGAAACGCGCGCACCGGCATTGCCCACGGCGCGGCTGACATCGGGTTCGCCCGAGACGTCTTCATTCAGCGCGTAATAGTCTCCACGGATCTCTGCGAAGGGCTCGAATGTGAAGCCGCCCGGCAGCACGTTCAGGTCCGACCAGTCCCCGCCGACGCTGACGCGCTGGCTATTCAGGCCGCTTTCCCGTGTCAGCATGGCGGACGAGGCATTGACGGCGGCAAAGCCATAGTCGCCAAGATCCCAGTATTTTTCGGTGAATGCGATAGGCGCGACTGTCGGCAGGGTTCGGGAATCGTCGGAGCCCCGCAACCCCTGGAAATCGAGTACGGCGATATCTGTATAGTAGCTGTCGCCCTGACCGACCGCGAAAAGCTGGGACATCAGTCGGCGCGGCTGGCTTGTGTAAAGTCCGCGGCGTTCCCCCTGGCCGCTGATATCATAGCGCCGGTCATAAAGGTCGTCGGATTGGGTCTCGACCCCGAAGCCCCATTTCCATTCAGGACTGATCGCGAACAGGCCTTTGCCATAGATATGGCCGCGCCATTTCTCATCGCCAAACCTGACGCCGTCGCTATCGAAATCGGCTTCGCGGGTAATGCTTGAATTGATCTTGATACCGCCGGAATAGAACCGCTTGCGATAGTCGAGTTCCACCATCGGGTTCACGTTCGCGCTCACCATCGGTGAGATGGTCAGGTCCTGCGACGGCGAAATCGCCCAATAATAGGGTTGCTGGTAGAAAGCGCCGAGCTTGGACGACAAGCCGCCCGACGGCACAAGGAACCCGGACCGCCTATCGGATGTAGGATCGGGGTGGGACAGATAGGGTAGGTAGAAGACCGGAATGCCGCCAACCTCAAGCACCACATCGCGGTAGGAAATCATCTGGCTTTCTGTGTCCAGCACCGCACGGCGGGCGCGCAGTGACCAGGTTGGGGTCGTATCGTCGCCACAGAGCTCGCAGGACGTATAGATCACCTGCTCCAGTGCGTTCACGCCATTGCTCTTGCGAATCCCAGAATTGGCGACGATCGTCGCCCCTTCCGGCAGGCGGGCTGAAAAGCCGATGGCATAGCCGTCCGCGAGATCGGAATTCACTTCGACTTCGTCGGCAAACTGCTGGGATCCGTCGGTATCCACGATGACGACATTGCCTGTGGCACGGACGCGATCTGTCGTCTTATTGTAGATGATCCGGTCGGCGCGCAGCACGCGGCCTTCGTAAAGGGCCTCGACATTGCCTTCGGCAACGACGCTGTTCTCTTCCCGGATTTCATAGATATAGTCGGCTTCAAGAACGACATGTTCCGTCGGCTTGTCAGCCGGCGCAGCCACTTCGGATGTTTCCTGTGCGTGCGCCGAAAGGGCCCCGGATGACACCAGACCCAATGCCGCGGCGTAGAGAAGCCAATTCGCCAAGTCCGGATTACCTCAGTCACGTCTGCGCATTTGGATGGGCATCATATGCCTGCGCCGGATTGTTGATCAGACAGGAGGCTTAGAGGTGATGGCGAAGGCCGTCCAGCCATAGGCGGCTTCTGGCGGCATTTTCCTGCGCAGCGCGGTGCTTTCAGAACACAGCGGCCGTGCTCAGATCGCCCGCCCGGCAGCGTCATGGCGCGGTCGGAAAGCTCCAGTTCGACAAGGATGGCGGCACATTGAGCGGCGCCGAGGCTGCAGGCCCGGGCGATTTCTTCGATGGGCATGGGATAATGGAAAGGGCATCGAGAAACTGTTCGAGCTGGCTTTCGGGAAGGGAGTCGCCATGCATTTCAGCATCGTACGGTCCGTTCTCGAGGGCGGCGACATGGGCAAAGCGGAGCGAGGACAGGATCGTGAGCACGTATCGGTATGCCGAACGAGAGAAGACCCTTGATAAATAAGTGCATTTATTCCGGGCGCCGGTGGGGCGAGCAGGGAGTCAGCTACGTCCGTCACTTCACGGCCCCGCTCGCGGATCCAATCACGACGCTCACTCTCGGACAGGCGCCGCGCTGGACTCATGCTTCAGGTTTGGCCTTGGGTGTGCCGAATCTGGGTTCAGTGCCCTTGAGCAGGCGACCCAGGTTTGTCCGGTGGGTCCAGAACACGAGGAGGGAGAGGAGCGTCAGGCCGATGAGGACGACCGGATTGCCCTCGCCAAGCAGGTAGGCGCCGGGTGGGACAAGAGCCGCCGCCGTAAGGGCCGCAAGCGACGAAATACGCGTGATCGCAAAGAGAAATAGCCAAACGGGCGCAGCAACGAAGAAGCCGGGCAGCGTCGTGAAGGGCAGCAGGCCGGCATAGGTGGCGATGCCCTTGCCGCCCTTGAAGCCCAGCCAGACGGGGTAGCAATGGCCAACAAAAGCCATGGCACCTGCGACGAAGCCGATCTCGCGGCCGAAGAAATACGTGAAGGCCAGGGCAACAAGTCCTGCCTTGAGGCTGTCGAGCAGGAGCGTCGCAAGGGCGAGGTCCTTGCGGCCGGTGCGTAGCACGTTGGTCGCGCCGATATTGCCTGACCCGATGCTGCGGATATCGCCGAGACCTGCGGCCTTGGTGATCAGCAGTCCGAAGGGAATCGAGCCTGCGAGATAACCGCAGGCGGCCGCCGCGCCATATCCCATCCATGCCTGCATCCGTTTTCTCCCTGCGATGTTCTGTCAGATGGTCTACGAACCCTGCCAGCCTGCGGCAAGGGTTTCGGATCAATCGTCCAGCAATGCGGCGCGGACCGGCTCAATCCAGGCCTCCTTGTCAGGATCGTAGGAGCGGAAATTCGACGCGAATCCCCAATGGCACCAGCCGAACTCATTCGACTCGGCCAATTCCCGCATAGTGCGTGTCCACCGGGCGCGGTCTTCCATGGGCGCTGCATCATAGACCCCGAATTCTCCGAGCAGGAGGGGATGGCTATGCAAATCCCGGAAGGCGGCGGCACGGGCAAAGTCGGCCTTGACCTGGTCCATGTCTGCCTTGGTGCCCCAATGGGCGCCGACAGGCGGCGTGGGTTTGAAGAATTCTGCGCCCTGATGGGTAAAGCTGAACGGGTCGTAATAGTGCCAGGAGAGGATGATGCGCGAATCGGCTGGCGGGGCGCTTTGAAGGAGTCCCGTGAGCGAGCCCCAGTCCGGCGTTGCAAGGATGATCCAGCGATGGGGCTGAGACTGCCTGATCTGGCGGACGATGCGCCTGTTCAGGTCATCGGTCCGTTTCGCCGTCATGTTCGTGTGCGGCTCGTTGAGCACTTCGAAGATCAGCGTGTCAGGATAGGTCTCATAGTGTGCCGAAAGCTGTTTCCAGATGCTTTCGAGGCGCCGCTCATGCCGCGCCGGGTCCATGTTCAGGTCGTAATAGTGATGGACGTCGAGGATGACTTTCAGGTCTTTCGAGAGGGCATAGTCGATGATCTCGTCGGTGCGCTCCAGAAGGTGGTCTTCGATCCTGTAGCGGCCCCAGGTGCCGGCGTGACCCGACCAGTTGACGGGCAGCCGGATCGTGTCGAAACCTGCGGCCTTGATCCGGTCGATGTCCTCAAGGCGGATCGTGTAGCCCCATTCGCCCTCGTTGGGAGCTTCCAGCGCGCCGCTCATGTTGATGCAGCGCTGAACGGGGGAGGGTTGGCGCAGGCTGGACGTCTCGCTGCACGCCGTCAGGGTGGTCGAGGCCGCCATAACCCAGGCCAGGGCGACCGCGTAGCGTTTGATTCTGTGTTGCAGATTCCCCATGAAATGCATCTGGCAGGATGCCGACAGGCGGTCAATCAGAAGTGGCCACCACATCTGCACACATGCCCTGTCGCTGCATTTCGAGGCATCAGCCTGCCGGTGCGTATTCGAACACGGTTTCGCCGCCGACGAGCGTGCGCATCACGCGGCCCTGCAGGCGCCGGCCGTCGAAGGGCGAGTTGGTCGAACGCGAGCGCAGGTCTTCGCGCACGCAGAGCCAGGGCTTGCCCGGATCGAACAGGATGAGGTCAGCCGGTGTGCCTGACTTGAGGCGGCCCTGCGGCAGGCCGAGCAAGTCTGCCGGACGGCAGGTGACCGGTGCGAGCGCGTCAAGCAGTGGCAGGTCTGCGTCATTGACGAGGCTCATCAGCGCCGAGAGCGTGGTCTCGAGGCCCGCCGCGCCAAAGGCCGCTTCGCCGAAGGGCAGGCGTTTCTCTTCCGGGGGTTGCGGGTCATGTGCGGAGACGACCGCGTCGATCTCGCCGCGCTTGAGGGCGGCGATCAGGCCCTGACGGGTTTCCTCGTCACGGAAGGGCGGGTTGACCTTGCAATAGGTGAGATAGTCGCCGACGTCGCGTTCGTTGAAGAAGAGCGTATGCGCGGCAACGGTGGCGTGGATGCTGGCGCCACGGGCGCGTGCAGCGGCGATGATCTGCAGCGTGCGCTCGGTGGAGACCTGATCAACCACGAGGCGGCAGCCTGTGGCTTCGGCCAGCATCACATCGCGGGCCGCGCCGATCCATTCCGCTTCGGGCGGGATGCCGGAGAGGCCGATCCTCGCGGCGAGGGCGCCCGCATTCATGACGCCGGAACCGGACAGTGCCCGCTCGTCCGGCCGTGACATGACCAGCGCATTGCGGCTGGCGGCATAGGACATGGCGCGCTTCATGATCGAGGCGTTGGCAATGGGCATGTCGCCATTGGTGAAGATGATCGCCTCGGCGTCCGCCATCAGCCCGATCTCGGCCATTTGCTCGCCTTTGAGGCCAACCGTCAGCGCGCCGGAGGGATAGATGCGGGCCTTTGCGGTCTTGCGGGCCTGCTCGATGATGAAGCGCACGAGGGCGACATCATCCACAACGGGGCGCGTGTCGGGCATGACGACGAAACTGGTGACGCCGCCGGCAACGGCGGCGCGTGAGGCGGTGGCGAGCGTTTCCTTCTGCTCGTCGCCCGGCTCGCCGGTCTTGACGCGCAGGTCGATCAGGCCGGGCGCGAGGCAGAGGCCGCCGGCATCGAGGCTTTCCTTTGCATCCGCGTGAGGGCCGGTCTGGCCCTTGGCGATATCCTTGATCTTGCCCTTGTCGATGAAGATCGCGCCGGGTTCGTCCAGGCCGGTGGCCGGGTCGAGCAGGCGGGCATTGTGGATCGAGAGGCTCATGGTCGTGTCCCCGCGAGAAGGTCCAGCACGGCTTCGCGTACGGCGACGCCCATTTCGACCTGTTCCGTGATCACGGAGCGCGGGCCGTCCGCAATGGCGCTTTCGATCTCGATGCCGCGGTTCATCGGGCCGGGGTGCATGACCGTGGCATCCGGCAGGGCCAGCGCGAGGCGTTCCTGCGTCAGGCCGAAATAGCGGAAATATTCGCGGCGGCTCGGCAGGAAGGCGCCGTCCATGCGCTCCATCTGCAGGCGCAGCATCATGACCACGTCGGCCCCTTTGAGAGCGGCGTCGAAGTCGGTTGTCGCGCTTGCGGCGCCCCATGTATCGGTGCCGGGTGGCAGCAGGGTTTTCGGGCCGCAGAGATGAACCTCTGCGCCCAGCAGGTGCAAGGCCATCGTGGTGGAGCGGGCGACGCGGCTGTGGGCGATGTCCCCACAGATAACGACTTTGAGGCCCTCGACGCGGCCCTTGTTGCGCCGGATCGTCAGGACGTCGAGCAGGCCCTGGGTGGGGTGTTCATGGGTGCCGTCGCCGGCATTGATGACCGCGCAGTCGACCTTGCGCGAGAGCAGCTTGGCGCCGCCCGAGGCCGAGTGGCGGATGACCAGAACGTCGGGCTTCATGGCGTTCAGCGTCATCGCCGTGTCGATCAGGGTCTCGCCCTTCTTCACGCTCGAATTGGCGACCGGCATGTTGATGACGTCGGCACCCAGGCGTTTCGCGGCGATCTCGAAACTGCTCATCGTGCGGGTGGAATTCTCGAAGAAGAGGTTCACCACCGTGCGCCCGGTCAGGACCGGATCGGCGCGCTGGCCCGCGCGCGTGGCATCCGCATAGCGGTCGGCGAGGTCCAGAATGTGGGTGATATCCAGAGGGTGAAGGCCTTCGATTCCCAGCAAGTGCGCGTGATCGAAACTGTAAGTGTATCCCGCCATCGGCATGGAAGCCCTTTCGATTTGGGGCGGTTTAGGCGCGATTCCGGTCGGCGGCAAGCCTCAGGCGAGGCCGAAATGTATCGCGGTGAACCAGATCAGCGGCAGGGTGATCATGGCGAGTACGGTTTCCACAGCGATCAGGTTGGCCGAAAGCGGGCCGTCGCCGCCAAGCTGGCGGGCGAGGATATAGCCATTGGTGGCGGTCGGAACGCTGGCGCAGATGAGCATGATGGCGAGGGGCGTGCCGCTGAGGCCGATGGCGAGGCCTGCTGCGAGGGCTGCAGCCGGCAGGCCGAGGAGACGCACGAGGGCCCAGGTGAAGGTGCGCACGCCGGCCCGGCGCAAGGCAGCAAGGTCGACCCCCGCACCGGCGCTGAGCAGGCCGAGCGCGATGGTGCCCTGACCGAGGATGCGGAGCGTGTCATCGAGCACTTTCGGGCTCTGGAAATGCGTGGCGGCGACGATGCCGCCGATGACGCAGGCGATGATCAGCGGGTTGGTCATCAGGGCGCGGAAGGGGCGGGGCTTGGTGCCGGAGGCATGTTCCGCGTTGAGGATGAGGCCGTAGACAGAGAGTACGTTGGCCGTGGGGATCATCGCGGCGGCGGCGATGGTAACAAGCGCGAGACCTTCGTCACCGAACAGGATGGAGCCGAGCGAGAGCGCGACGAACGTGTTCCAGCGGACATTTGACTGGATGATCGAGCCGACAGCCGGGCGTTCCATGCCGGGCCACATTCGGGCGCCGAAACCAATCGCAGCGAGGACGAGCTGGGCGATGATCAGCGCAGCAGCGAGCTTCCACGGCGCGGTGTCAAACGGGGCATTGCCGAGCGAGCGGATGATGAGCGCAGGGAAGAGCAGGATATAGGAGATCCGCTCGATGGCGCGCCACCCTTCGGGCGTGATCCAGTTCTTGGCTGCGATCAGTCGCCCAATGGCGACGATAATGATGACCGGCAGGAGCGCGAAGATGAAGGATGTCATGGGCGGCGCTCCAGAAGGTCCAGGGTTGATTTGAGGATGATGGCGGCGGCCTGCGCGTCGATTCGGTCGTCGCGGCGCTTGCGGGAAACTTCCGCCTCCCACATGGCGTTTTCGGCTTCGGCGCTGGAGAGGCGTTCGTCCTGGAAGAAGATCGGCACGTCCCGCTTCTGCAGGATGTTCCAGGCGAGGGCACGGGTCGACTGGGCCCGGCGGCCCTCGCTGCCATCCATGTTGAGCGGCAGGCCGATGACAAGGGCGACGGCCTTGCGATCGTCGTAAATCTCGAAGAGACGGGTGATCATGGGCCCCAGCGCCTTGCCGCGATGGATGGTCTCGACCGGGCTTGCGAGCATGCGGATGCCGTCGGTTGCAGCGACGCCCATGGTCTTGGTGCCGGGATCGATGCCGAGGAGGACGCCGGTGCGCGGCAGGGAATCGATATCTGTAACGGCCATTGGCCGCTCACATAGCGCCTTGAAGCCTTGTTGCCTATCGCGTATTCGGGCGGGAACGAAGCCTAGCCACCGGAGCCCATAAAATGAGCGTTACCAAGGAAGACGTCCGCAAGGTTGCCCGCCTGTCGCGCATTGCGGTGCCCGAAGAGCGCCTCGAAGAGATGGCTGGCGAGCTGAATGGCATCCTCGGCTGGATCGACCAGCTGAACGAAGTGGATGTCGAGGGCGTGGAGCCGATGACGTCCGTTGTGGCGACCAGGCTGCCCATGCGCGATGACGTGGTGACCGATGGTGATATCCAGGACCAGGTTCTGGCCAATGCGCCGAGCAGCCAGGATGGCTTCTTCGTCGTGCCGAAGGCTGTCGAGTAGGCAGCCCGGCGCTGCGCCGCGAAACATAAGTCTGCGCCTGCCTTATTTAAGCACCTGATCACCCCCACCTGTGATGCAGGACCAATTTCCGGTCCGAACACAGGAACACGATCATGGCCAAAGGTCAGAAGAAGACGAACAAGGAAGTCCGCAAGCCGAAAGCCGAGAAGGTGAAGACCAACGCGTCGAACCCTTCGGTAAAACCGGGCACCATCAAGGGCCTTGAGCACCTCAAGCGCTAGACCCCTCAACTTTGTCACGTGCATTGCGCCGCGAGTCCTGATGGGATTGGCGGCGCAAACGTATCGCAAGGGATGAATGGACATGATGTTTCGAGCAGTATTCGCTGGCGCCGGGATCGCCGCGCTGGCCGCCTGCAGCCCGGCACCGAAGGACACGCCGGCTGAACCCGTGGCCGCTGAGCCGGCCCCTGCCGTGCAGATGGAGGACGAGCCGCGCCTGCTGGCGATGATGCAGGGCACATGGCAGTCTCTGGAAGACCCTCTGAACGTTTTCACGATCAGCGGCGACAAGATGAGCAGCGTCTACAATGATGAGCCGCTGGGCGACGAGACGATTACGGTCGTGACCGATTGCACGGCGATGACGCCGGAAGCTGACGGCATGTCCTTCACGCTGAAAGCCGAGGGTGATGACGAACCGCGCTGTTTCGACATCATCGATGCCGGCGCTGACAGGCTCGACTATAGCTACAGTGCGCGCGGCAACACGCTCGCCCACAAGCGCATGACGCCCTGAGCCTTACCCGACGTCGTCGCTTGTTCAGGCCCCTACAGCGCCCGCATAGTCTCCCAAAATAACTAGGGAGGCCGCCATGACGGTAATGACCATTGAGATGAAGGACCATGTTGCGCTGCTGACGCTGCGGCGGCCGCAGGTGATGAATGCGCTGAACTATGAACTCTACATGGCGCTGGAAGACGCCGTGCGGGACAGCGAGGCGCGGGTGATCGTGATCACCGGCGAGGGGCGCGGCTTCTGCACGGGTGACGATGTGAAGGAAATCCTGAGCCAGAAGGCGAAAGGCCCGGCCGAGATGAAGGCGCGCGGGCGCCGCACGGGTGGGCTGACCCCGGCGGCGGACGCCTTGCTCTATACGGACATTCCGGTGATTGCCGCGGTCAATGGTTTTGCGCTCGGCTGGGGCATGGAGCTGGCCCTGATGGCGGATATCCGCGTGGCATCGGAGACGGCGAAGTTCGGCGAGCTGTTCGTGCAGCGCGGGCTCTGTTGCGACGCGCCGGGTCTTGGCCGCTTGGCACAGGTGGTGGGGCGCGAACGGGCGGCGGAAATGCTGTTCACGGGCGATATCATTGACGCGCAGACGGCCAAGGAGATCGGCCTTGTCTCGCGGGTCGTCGCGCCGGATGACCTGTTGCCGACGGCGATGGAGATAGCGCGCCGGATCGCCGCCAACCCGCCGCGCGCCGTGCAGTCGATCAAGGCGGGCTTGCGCCGCACGCTGGACCCGGACTGGCGCGATGTGGGCAATTGGGCGATCAAGGAAATCCGGTCCCTGATGGAGACCGAAGATGCCGCCGAAAGTGCCGCCGCCTTCCTGGAGAAGCGAAAGCCCGTGTTTACAGGCAGATAGTGCGCCGATCGGTGAAATTTCATCGATCGGGTTCAGCATGTTTCAAAAGCAATGTGTCAGGTTGGGACGATCCCGATTTGCCACGGGGCTGGAGAATACATGTCTGCCGCTTTGCCAATCAGTGCCGTTCCGTATCAGGACCAGCCGGTCCCGACATTCTACAACCGGGAAGCGGCCACCTTCCAGACAGAGCTGGGCAACTATGTGCCCCGCCGCATCGAAGCGCTCATGGAGGCGGCGGCCCGCGACCATGCGCGTGAACCTTTCCTTTCCACCGCCCTGCCGAACGGCGCCAGCGCGACACTGAGCTTTGCCGATGTCGAGACGCATTCAGCAAACCTTGCGCGCTACCTGCGCGATGAGCTGCGCCTCTCGAAGGGCGATGTCGTGGCGATCCAGTCGCCAAACTGCATCTCCTACGTGGTGGCCATGCTGGGCGTTCTGCGCGCCGGCCTGGTGTTGACCAATGTGAACCCGCTCTACACGGCGCATGAGACGCGCCGCCAGTTGCGCGATGCGCAGGCCTGCGTCCTGATCACGTCGAGCCTGTTTCCCGAAATGACGGAAGAGGCGCTGACCGGCACACGCATTCATACCGTCGTGTCGTTGTCGCTGACAGATTTTTTCGCGCCGGCCAAAAAGGCCGTGATGGATTTCATGCTTCAGCATGTGAAGAAAATGGGCCGGCCCCTGATCGTGGATCATGTGCCTATGGCTGAAGCGCTGAAGCTTGGTGCCGCGCATGCGACGCCCGTGTCTGACTATGCGGACGACCGCGAAGCCGATGAGGACGCGATCTACCAGTATTCCGGTGGCACGACGGGCATTTCCAAAGGCGTGCGACTGACCGAAGCTGGCCTCGTGACCAATGTCGACCAGTTCGCCAGCCTGTCGCCTCACATGATCGACAAGCCGGGCCAGACCATGTTGCTGGTCCTGCCGGTCTACCATGTGTTCGGCCTGTTTGCGTCCGTCATCGCGCTGCGTAATGCGGCCCATCTGGTGCTGGTGCCGAGCCCGAAGCCGCTGTCGAACCTGAAGGCGGCGTTCAGGAAATTCCGGCCGGATGTGTTCCCGGGTGTCAGCACGCTGTTTGCCAAGCTGATGGAAGAGAAATGGTTCTACGAGAACCCGCCCCGCCTGACGCTGACGATTTCGGGCGCCATGGCGCTGAGCCCGCAAGTGCGCAAGGAATGGACCGGCCTCACCGGTTCCAGCGTCATTGAAGGCTATGGCATGACCGAGGCGACGACGCTGATCAGCGTGAACCCGCCGGACGCGCGCACCAAGGTCGGCTCGGCCGGCCTGCCGCTGCCCGGCACGGGCGTCGCGATCCTGCGCGAGGATGGCGGCTTTGCCAAAGCCGGCGAAGTCGGCGAGATTGCCGTGGCAGGGCCGCAGGTCATGGCGGGCTATCTCGGCCGGTCGGAGACGACGGCAGCGGCCTATCAGTCCGGCATGCTGAAGACCGGCGATGTCGGCTATCTCGACGACGAGGGCTACCTGTTCATCGTTGATCGGAGCAAGGACATGCTGCTGGTCGGCGGGTTCAACGTGTTCCCGAGTGAAGTCGACGCGGTTCTGGCCGAGCATAAGGGTATTGCCGAGGCTGCGGTTGCAGGTGTGACGGATGGCGATACAGGCGATGTCATGCATGCCTTCGTGGTGCGCCGTCACCCGGAACTGACCGAGAAGGACGTGCTGGCGCACTGCGCGCGGCAACTGACGGCCTACAAGCGGCCCCGCAAGGTGCATTTTGTCGATGAGCTACCGAAGTCGCCGATTGGCAAGGTCTTGCGCCGCGAACTGCGCGCGCTGGTGAATTCCGGCCAGGTCTAGGCCTCAGATAATCTCTTCGGCGAATTCCTCGTAGTCGATGAGGATTTCATCGCCGGGCTGCAGGGCCCGGCGGGCCGTGAGCGTGACAGTGTGCGCCTCGCCGTCAACGACGAAATCGGCATTGGCCTCGGGGCTGTGATTGCACATCGAGATTTCACCGAAAGCGACGGCGGCGCGCATCGTGCCGTCGTCTGTCTCGTCTACATAGAATACGTAATGGTGCAGCAGCGTGGAGCGCACGGTGGCCGTGTCTTCATGCGAAAGCACCAGCAGCGGGTAGACCGCAATGGTCTGGCCGGCTGAAATGGGCGCGGCCGCGAACAGGCCGCGGCCGTGGAAGGGGGAGGTCTTTACCTCGACGAACGAGGCCTGTGCTGGATAGGGCATGGGCACCTGTCTAGCACAGGCCATGTGCGACGCTATTGGGATTCTTCGGTTTCTGCGGGGGCCTCGGCTTTTGCATCCCACTTGTACATCGCCTTGATGGTGCAGCGCTGGACGCCAAAGCCTGTATCGCTATGCCCGGAGATGGAATCTGAGGTGATGATATGGTCGCCCTTGCCGAGACAGCCGGTTGTGGAATCCACGGCCAGGCGCTGGGCCTGGTCCAGGTTGAAGCAGCCGCCAAAGGTTTCGATAAGGTAGTCGTCGCGGCCCTTGGAGAGGACGACCGTGTCATCCGTGGCATCGTGGAAACCGTCGATGGTGGAGGCGAAGCAGACCTTGTTGACCTCTTCCCCGAGCCGCGCGTCGCCCGCGAACTGGGCGACGCCCTTGGCATTGGGTTGCGTCGGCGTGTGACTGGTGCAGGCGGCGAGGAGGGCCGTTGAGAGGGTAAGGGCGATGAGGCGCATGATCTGGTCCTTTATCGGGTGTGCTGTCCGGTGAATAAGGGGGAATTCCGGGCAAATGTTCCGAAATCCATTGATGCGCCGGGCCGCCGAAACTGACAAGCGCGGTCACGGAGACTTGAACTTTCTCCCCAAGCCGTCATAGCAGGCGGGCAGATTTCTTCGCGGGATTATACATGACCGATTTGACCAAACTCACCCTCGCAGCAGCGCTTGATGGCCTGAAGGCCAAGCAGTTTTCGTCGCGCGAGATTACGCAGGACTTCGTGAGCGCCATCGAGGGCGCCCGGGTGCTGAACGCCTATGTCGTGGAAACGCCCGAGAAGGCGCTGGCTATGGCCGATGCGTCGGATGCGAAACTGGCCAAGGGTGAGGCCGGGCGTCTTGAAGGGGCGCCGCTGGGCATCAAGGACCTCTATTGCACCAAGGGCGTGCGAACGACGGCCTGCAGCGGCATACTCGGCGAATTCACACCGACCTATGAATCCACCGTCACGCAGAACCTGTGGGACGAAGGCGCCGTCATGCTGGGCAAGCTCAACATGGACGAGTTCGCCATGGGCTCGTCCAACGAGACCTCGCATTTCGGCAATGTGATCAACCCGTGGCGCCGTGCCGGCGACAATCAGGGCCTGACACCGGGCGGTTCGTCGGGCGGCTCCGCGGCGTCCGTGGCAGCGAACCTTTGCCTCGCGGCGACAGCTTCCGACACAGGCGGCTCGATCCGCCAGCCGGCCGCCTTCACGGGCACGGTTGGCATCAAGCCGACCTATGGCCGGGCAAGCCGTTATGGCATGGTGGCGTTCGCCTCCTCGCTCGACCAAGCCGGGCCGATTGCCAAGACCGTTGAAGACAGCGCCATCCTTCTGGAAGTGATGTGCAGCCACGACGCCAAGGATTCCACATCGCTGGACATCCCGACGCCGGACTGGCGCAGCGATGTGTCCAAGGGCGTCAAAGGCATGCGGATCGGCATTCCGAAGGAATACCGGATCGACGGCCTGTCGGACGAGATGAACGCGCTATGGGACCAGGGCATTGCCTGGCTGAAGGATGCCGGTGCCGAGATCGTCGAGATCAGCCTGCCGCACACGAAATACGCGCTGCCTGCCTATTACATCGTGGCACCCGCCGAGGCCTCCTCGAACCTCGCCCGTTACGATGGCATGCGCTATGGCGCGCGCATCGAAGGCAACAACCTGACGCAGACCTATGAAGGCACGCGGGCTGGCGGCTTCGGCGCGGAAGTGCAGCGCCGCCTGCTGATCGGCACCTATGTGCTCTCCAGCGGCTATTACGACGCCTATTACCTGCGCGCACAGAAGGTGCGGACCAAGATCCTCAACGATTTCGTTTGCGCGTTCGAAGGCTGTGACGCGGTGCTGACGCCGACCTGCCCGAGCCCTGCCTTTGCCTTTGGCGAGAAGAGCGGCGACCCGGTGGAAATGTATCTCAACGACGTGTTCACGGTGACGGCAAACCTCGCCGGCCTGCCGGGCATCTCGGTACCGACGGGCCTGTCCAAAAGCGGCCTGCCGCTGGGCCTGCAAGTCATCGGGAAAGCGCTCGACGAGGCAGCATGCTTCCGCGTCGGCGGCGAACTGGAACGGGCTGCGGGCTTCGTCGCAAAGCCGGACAAGTGGTGGTGATGACAATGAAAACGATCGTTTCCGTATTTACCGGCATGGGCCTCGCGACCATGCTCGCCGCCTGTGCGCCAGCAGAAGCGCCTGCTCCGGCTGCCGAGCCCGCAACGGACGTTGCAGCCCCGGTTGAGGCGGAAATGCCTCCCGAGCCGGAAGCGCCTGCCTACGCCATGCCGGCTGGCGGGCCCGGCCTCATCTTCACGGTCACACCCTGCTACGGCACGTGCCCGGCCTATTCGGTCAACCTGTTTGACGACGGCATCCTGCTGTTCCGGCGCAGCCATCGCGACACGCCGGATGTGGACGTGATCGTCAAGGAAGATGCGTTCGCAACGCCTGAAGGTTTCCGGGAACTGGTCGACCAGCTGCAATCGCAGGGCCTGTCCGAGCTGAACGGCAACTATACGAACACAATGACGGACGGCCGCTGCCGCACAGATGCGTCCTCGAAAATCCTCGAAGTACGCACGACCGAATTCACCAAACGGGTCGAGTTCTACACCGGCTGTTCGGAATTCGCCGACGAGACCAAATTGCAGGGCCTGTTCAGCGTGGTCGAAGAGGCTGTCGGCGCCGAGGACCTGCTCGCACAGTCGGAATCACCTGCTGCGCCGGAATAAGGCGATCACATTTGCTTCACGATTGCTGCACGTTTCGTGGCAAATCCGTTTCGGAATGCTAGGTTAGACTCATGAAACGTTTTCTCATTCTCTTCGCCATCATGCTCGTTGTCTCGGTCGGCCTGATGTGGGCCATGATGGCGCAGAACGGGTATGACCTGTTTGACCCCAGAATGTCCGGCATGATGCTCGTGGCCGTTCTGGTGGCCATGTATGTGTCTTTCCGAATTTCGCGGATACTCGCCAAACGGGCCGAGCGCGCGGAAAGCGGCTCGCCGCTGAAGGGCGCGCAGAAGTCCAAACTGTCCGGCCTGTTCAATTCCAAGAGCGCGGCCCTTCAGGCACGGGAGGCTCGCGTGGCCGCCCGCCGCAAGCAGCTGATCGCCGAGGGCAAGCTGGAAGAAGAGGCGCCAGCCGAGCCTGAAGTGGCGCCGACACCAGCAGGTGAAAAGCCGACCCGCGTGCCTCAGTCTGCCTCCGTGGCCGACAAGATGGCGGCCCGCCGCGAGCGCTATCGCCGCGCGAAGGAAGAAGGCAAGATCTAGCTGGCGGTCGCAGCCTGTAGTCGTGGTGGCGCCGGATGGGCGCTGGCCGCGGCCTCAACCCGCACTTTCGTGCCGCCCCCGGGGCCGTCATCCTCATCGTCCGCGCGCGACCTGTCAGTGATGCGCGAGAGATAGATGCCGACGCCAACAAGGCCGCCGATGGGGCCGAATTGCAGCATCATGGCCGCGATGAACAGGATGGGCATGTCGAGCTTGAGGTTGCCAAACGCGGCGATCACCATGAACAGGCCGACCGCGCCGACCAGCAGGCCCACCGAAAAGCCCGCGATCAGGTGCTTCAGGAAGCCCCTCACAATCGGCCGTTCCTCTTCCCCGGACCCGTCCAGGATCATCTTGAACAACATGCTTTCCCTCCCGATGCGCTATTACGCTTGGCCGCATTCTTGACCAGTCCGGCGCAAAAGGGAAGTCAGGCCCTAATGAGCAGCCTTCGCGGCTCGACAGGCCGGGCCGCTTGCCGCTAAAAGAACCCAGATTTTCAACTGGATCAGAAGGCAAGCCATGTCAGCGCGCACACCCTACGTAATCAAAGGCGACACCGGCGACTGGGAAGTCGTCATGGGGCTGGAGATCCACGCGCAGGTGGCCTCGAATGCTAAGCTGTTTTCGGGCGCCTCGACGGAATTCGGCGCCGACCCGAACTGCAACGTCTCGCTGGTCGATGCGGCGATGCCGGGCATGCTGCCTGTGATCAACAGGAAATGCGTCGAGCAGGCCGTGCGCACGGGCCTTGGCCTCAAGGCCGAGATCAATCTCTACAGCCGGTTTGACCGCAAGAATTACTTCTACCCAGACCTGCCGCAGGGCTATCAGATCAGCCAGTTCGCGCACCCCATCGTCGGCGAAGGCGAGATCGATGTGGACGTCGAGCCCGCCCATGGCGGCGAGGCCTACAGCTTCCCGTGCCGTATCGAGCGCCTGCACCTGGAACAGGACGCCGGCAAGTCGATCCACGACATGGACCCGAACGCGACCTATGTGGACCTGAACCGGTCCGGCGTTGCGCTGATGGAAATCGTGTCGAAGCCTGACGTGCGCTCGCCGGCCGAAGCCGCCGCCTATGTGAAGAAAATACGCGCCATCGTGATCGCCCTCGGTACGTGCGACGGTGACATGGACAAGGGCAATTTGCGCGCCGACGTGAACGTGTCGGTCTGCAAGCCCGGCCAGTACGAGAAATTCCGCGAGACGGGCGATTTCAGCCATCTCGGCACGCGCTGCGAGCTGAAGAACATGAACTCGTTCCGCTTCATCCAGCAGGCCATCGAATACGAGGCGCGCCGCCAGATCGAGATCATCGAAGGCGGCGGCACAGTGGATCAGGAAACGCGCCTGTTCGACGCGGTAAAGGGCGAGACGCGCTCCATGCGCTCCAAGGAAGACGCGCACGATTACCGCTACTTCCCGGACCCGGACCTGTTGCCACTCGAAATCGAACAGGCCTGGATCGACGAGATCAAGGCAAGCCTGCCGGAACTGCCGGACCAGAAGCGTGCGCGCTTTGAGTCCGAATACGGCATTTCGCACTATGATGCGGGCGTGCTGATCGCGGACGCCGACAAGGCCGCCTATTTCGAGACCGTCGCCAAGGGCCGTGACGCGAAACTGGCCGCCAACTGGGTGACGCAGGAACTGTTCGGCTATCTCAACAAGGAAGGGCTCGAGCTGGGCGACAGCCCTGTTTCGGCCGAGGCACTGGGCGGCCTGATCGCGCTGATCAGCGACGACACGATCAGCGGCAAGATTGCCAAGGACGTGTTCGCGCGCATGATCGCGGGCGAGGGCGAAGCGGCGGCGATTGTCGAGAAACACGGCCTGAAACAGGTGACAGATACCGGCGCCATCGAGAAGGTGGTCGACGAGATCATCGCGGCCAACCCGGAACAGGTCGAGAAGGTCAAAGAGAAGCCTCAGACACTCGGCTGGTTCGTCGGACAGGTGATGAAGGCTTCAGGTGGCAAGGCCAACCCGAAAGCCGTCAACGACATCCTGAAGGCGAAGCTGGGGCTTTAGTCGGGCAAGCCTCAAAAGGACGCGCGTGCATTCATCCGATTGTTGTAAAGCAATCAGGTTGGAAAACGACAACGTGAGCCAAGTCCGGCCTCGATCTGGAAGAATAGAGCATGGCCTGCGCGCCAATATCTCGGGCCGCGTCAGACCACGCCCAGGTGGGTGAAATTGCGCCAGCGGCGCGCACATCTTGCCAGACGACAGACGCAAGCTTGTTTCCACGCTGATCAACCACGCGATCCGACTTTAGCCACAATGACACGAGTTTCCGCTTCACGCCGTCCTGAATATAGCGGTTGATGGCCACGTGGGCGCCTTCGGCGGTCAGCGACGCGTACGCCGCGATCTGGCCCGAGTGATGGAAACGACCTTCCGGTGCCCTCGCTGGTTCGCAGGGTGTTGCAACCAGAGCTTCCGGCAAGAGTCGCCAGACTGGGCCATCGAAAGAAATCAGTGCAGCCAACCTCCGTCTCCATGGCTCAAGCGGGCCGATTTTCTAAACCGCCGCCCGAATCTTAACCGCCAGCTTTTCCAGCTCACCCATATCCGCCATGCCGCCGGCGCCGTGGCGGCCGAGGGGCACGCCCTCATTGCGCGGGATCACGTGGAAGTGGAGGTGATAGACGGTTTGCCCGGCGGGGGCGCCGTTGAACTGGGTGACGACGAGGCCGTCAGGCTTCAGCGCGGCTTCGACGGCCTTGGTGACTTTCTGCACGGCGAGCATGTAGGGGCCGAGTTTCTCCGGCGGCATTTCAAGCAGGTTACGGGCTTCAACGTCCTTGGGGATGACCAGCGTGTGGCCTTCGGCTTGCGGGAAAACATCCATGAAGGCGAGGGCCGTATCGTCCTCGTAGACTTTGACGGCGGGCATCTCGCCGCGCAGGATTTTCGCGAAGATATTGGTGGAATCGTAGGTGTCGTGAAGGGTCATGAGTCTTTCTTAAAGGGTGTGCGCTCTGTGAGATAGTCCATGTCGGATTCAACGGCATCGCGTTCGCGGGTCAGATAGTCGGCGACGGCATTGCGCAGGCCCGGATGGGCGATCCAGTGGGCCGAACGCGTGAGCACCGGCACATAGCCGCGCGCGAGCTTGTGGCCGCCCTGCGCGCCTGCCTCGACGTATTTGAGGCCGCGCGCGATGGCGAAGTCGATGGCCTGGTAATAGCAGGTCTCGAAGTGGAGCATCGGGCGCTGGTCGCTGCAGCCCCAGTAGCGGCCATAGAGCGTGTCGGACCCGATCAGGTTCATGGCGCCGGCGATGGGCTCGCCATCCTCCAGGGCGAAGACGAAGAGCAAGTCATCGGCCATGCGCTCGCGCAGCAGGGAGAAGCTCAGCCGTGTAAGATAGGGCGTGCCCCACTTGCGGCTGCCGGTGTCCATGTAGAACTGGAAGAAATGGTCGAGATGGTCCTCGGTGATCGCGTCGCCGGTGAGGTGGACAAACTCAAGCCCGTCCTGCGCCTTGGCGCGCTCCTTGCGGAGGTTCTTGCGCTTGGCGGATGAGAGGGCGGCAAGGAAGCCGTCAAAGTTTTCGTAGCCGTCATTCTCCCAGCGAAACTGCTGGTCGGTGCGTGAGAGGAGACCGGTATTCTCCAGCACGTCGGCATCGTCATGATCGATGAAATTGATATGCAGCGAGGAGAGATCATTCTCTTCGGCGAGCTGGATGGCACCGGCGAGGAGGGCGGCTTTCAGCTGGGCTTCGTCCGGTCCTGGGGGCACGAGGCGGCGGCGTCCGGTAACAGGCGTGAAGGGCACGGCGGCGAGGAGCTTCGGATAGTAGGACCCACCCGCGCGCTCGAACGCTTCGGCCCAGCTATGGTCGAACACGAACTCGCCGCGCGAATGCATCTTGGCATAGAGCGGCATGGCGGCGCGCAGGCGCCCGTCATCGCCGCGGATCAGCAAGTGGCGCGGCACCCAGCCCGTACGCGGCGTCGCGGCGCCGCTGCTCTCCATGGCCTCCAGGAATTCCCATGTCAGGAAGGGGTCGTAACGCGCGCCCGGCGGATTGGCGACGACGTTCCACTCGTCGGGCGACACCTCGGCCAGGGCCGGGACGATGGTGATCTTGAGCGCGGTGTCGTCCATGCCCATCAATCTAGGGCGCGCGGCGTCATGTTGCCAGCGGAACGGGCAGGTGTTCGAAAATCACGGCGCCGTTCAGCACATGTATGCGGCGGACATCCTCAATCGTGCGCACGGTCCAGACGACAAAGGGCAGCTTGCCGGCGAGCGAGACGGCGGCGCGCTCGGCATCGGCGACATTGATCGCGAGGTAGTCGACCTTGCGCGCAAGGGCGCGGGCCAGCTTGGCGTCGAATTCGGCCTCGCTGGTGCGGCTGATCGGATGGATCAGCTGGCCGCGCATCACCGCTTCCGGCAGGGCGTCGACGGCGGCTTCCGAAAAGCTCATCGCGGCGGCCGGGCCGAGATGGCCGGTCAGCAGCTCGCCGACCTTGCGGGCGAAGGCGGCTGGGTCCGTGTTGCCGTCGATCTTCATCTCGGTCAGCAGGGGCAGATTGGCTGGCCAGATGTCGAGGAGGGCGTGCAAAGTGGGCACAGGTTGGTCCGTGCCGGCGAGGCGGACGGCCTGAAGATCATTCGCCGTCATGTCCTCGAACACGGCTTCCACGCCGGTCATGCGCATCAGGGTCGGGTCATGGAAGACCATGACCTCGCCATCCTTCGAGGGGCGCACATCATACTCGATGCCGAGACCGGCATTGATGGCGTCCTCGAAGGCGGCAAGGGAGTTTTCCGGGTGGCCATCGGCGGACCAGAGACCGCGATGCGCATAGGTGAAGGCTGTCAGGTCAAAGTGCCGGGCCATCGGAAACTATCCTTCGATTTCAAACACACCGTCGACTTCCACCGCGACGCCAAGCGGCAGGACCGGGCAGGCCACGGCCGAACGGGCATGCTTGCCGGCATCGCCGAAGACTTCGACCATCAGGTCGGAACAGCCATTGATGACCTGCGGGATGTCGGTGAAATCGCCGGCGGCATTGACGAACCCGCCAAGCTTCACGACGCGCTTGATGCGCGACAGGTCTCCGACAGCGGCCTTGCACTGGGCGATCAGGTTGATGCCGCACTGGCGGGCGGCGTGCTGGCCGGCGGAGAGTTCCATGTCCTCGCCGAGGCGGCCCGTAATGCGGCCATTGGGCGTGGCGCTGACCTGGCCGGAGACGAACAGCATGTTGCCGGTGATCACGTAGGGCACGTAATTGGCGACGGGCACCATGGGGGCAGGAAGTTCAATGCCGAGGGCGTCGAGGCGGGCTTCTGGGGTGGTCATATGGGGAGTGCTCCGGTGCATGAATGACGGTGTGGGCCCTGCATGCCGCACGTTGCGGAAGGGGGCAAGTCAGCCATCTGACTCGCGCAGTTTCGCAATGCGGGCGGCCCGGCCGGTGACGACGGCATCCGTGCCGAAGCGCGCCCTTGCGGCGTCGGAGGCGCGCTCGGCAGCAGCGCGCTTAGCAATGCTCGGGTCGAGCAGGTCGACCGTATCGGCACGGTGGTCGTCGAGGCCGGAAATGCCGATGCCGATGAGGCGGAAGCGTTCGCGGCCATTGGCTTCACGTGCCAGCAGGGGCCGGCCGGCGCGGAAGATCTCCTGGGCGAGTTGGGTGGGTTCCGAGAGCGAGATGCGGCGCGTGAGGGCCCGGAAATTGGCGGTCTTGAGCTTCAGCGTGACGACCACGCCAACGACGCCCACAGCCTTGGCGCGGTCGGCGGTTTTCACGCAGAGCTGCCAGAGCTGGTCCTCGAGCGCGGCGGGATCGGAAATGTCGGTGCGGAACGTGGTCTCGCTTGAGACGGACTTGCGTTCCTCGTCATTGCGCACAGGGCGGTTGTCGAGGCCGTGGGCGCGTTGTTTCAGCCACATGCCAGTCTCGCCATAGCGACGGATCAGCGCCTTCAGTTCGGCCTGCTGGATGTCGTGTACCCTATCGAAACCGTCGGCGGCGAGTTTCTGGGCGAATTTCGGGCCAACGCCGTGCAGGAAGTCGATTGGTTTCGGGCCGAGCAGGGCTTCTGCCTCTTCCGGCGCGATGACGGCGAAGCCGCGCGGCTTGTCCAGTTCGCTGGCCGTCTTGGCGAGGAACTTGTTGGACGAGAGGCCGATGGAGACGGTGATGCCGATGTCGCGTTCGATATCCCGGGCGAGGCGGGCCAGGCTGACGGCGGGTGGGGCGTGATGGGTCGTCTCTGTGCCGGAGAGGTCCATACAGGCTTCGTCGATGGACACCGGCTGGACCAGTGGCGTCAGCGCATCCATCTTCTCGCGCATCATCGCGGCTGCTTCGCGGTATTTCCCGAAATTGGAGCTGATGACGACCGCATCCGGGCAGAGCTTTAGCGCCGTGAACATGGGCATGGCCGACCGCACGCCATAGAGGCGCGCAATGTAGCAGCAGGTGGACACGACGCCCCGCTGGCCGCCGCCGACAATGACGGGCTTGTCCTTGAGGCTCGGATCATCACGCTTCTCGATGGCGGCGAAGAAGGCGTCGCAGTCGAGATGCGCAATGCTGAGTTGCGTCAGGGCGGGATGTGCAATGATCCGGCCCCGTCCGCAGCGCGTACAGGCTGAAACGGCACCGTTTTCCAGATGCAGGCAATCACGGCAAAGGGCGTACATGACAAGAATGTTCATGCCATGTTCTGCGACTCGCAGCAATGAGATGTGTACGCTAGTGTAAAGCCAAATTAAGTATTTGGGGTATAGCTGAAATAGATCGAATAGAATCCGGCCGAATCATTAGTCGTTACGGGGAATTATGGCGGAAAAGCGCACCAGAAAAGTGCTGGTTGTTGAGGACAATGAACTCAACATGCGCCTCTTTTGCGACTTGTTGGACGCCTATGGATTTGCAACCTACCAGTGCCGAGACGGCGCCAAGGCCGTCGAAATTGCCCGGCGCGAGCTGCCTGATCTCATCATCATGGACATCCAGCTGCCCGAAGTCTCGGGTCTCGATATCACGCGCTGGTTGAAGGATGACGACAAGGTTGCCCATATCCCCGTGCTGGCTGTCACGGCCTTTGCCATGCGGGCCGACGAGCAGCGGGTTCGGGAAGCCGGTTGCGAGGGATATCTCTCCAAGCCGATCCAGATCATGACTTTCATCAAGGCGGTGGAAGCGCTGATGCCCAAGGAACCGGCATGAGCGCCAGGATCCTCGTCGTCGATGACATTGAGGCCAACCGCCGCCTCCTGCAGGCGAAGCTGGAGGCCCACTATTTCAATGTCCTACATGCCGAGAACGGCAAGCAGGCGCTCGACCTCGCCCGGACTGAATTGCCCGATATCATCCTACTCGACGTAATGATGCCCGGCATGGACGGGTACGAGGTCTGCCAGCGGCTGAAGGCCGATGCCCGCACGTCCTACATTCCGGTCGTCATGGTCACCGCGCTCAACGATACGGAAGACCGTATCCGCGGGCTCGAAGTCGGCGCGGAAGACTTCCTGACCAAGCCGGTGGACGATTTCGCGCTCATGTCGCGCGTTGGGGCGCTGATGCGGTACAATGCGGTGGCATCAGAACTGCGCCAGCGGCAGGCGAGCGGACTGAAGGCGGGCGCTGTTGAGGCGATCAGCGAAGAAGAGCTGAACCGCGCGGCACGGGCCTTCGTGATCGACGACAATCCCCGTACATCGGCGCGCGTGGCAAGCATGCTGCGCGATGCCGGGCATTCCGCGACCACGCTGCTCGAGGCCGGCGACATGTCGAACCTTTCCGAAATGGGCGTCGATATCCTGATCCTGTCCGCATCTTCGAAAGCCTTCGATGCGCTGAAACTCTGTGCCCATTTCCGGATGACGGAGTCCACGCGGGCAATTTCCATGCTCCTGATCTGCGACCCTGCGGACCGTTCCAAGGCCGGTCGCGGTCTTGAGATCGGTGCAAATGATGTGATCTTCGCGCCAGTGGACCGGCAGGAACTGCTGGCGCGCGTGCGCACCCAGACACGCCGGTCACGCTATATCGACATGTTGCGCAAGCGTGTGGACCGGGGCCTGGAACTGTCGGTCATCGACCAGCTCACGGGCCTCTACAACCGGCGTTACATGGTCGGCCAGGTTCAGCAGCTGATGCAGCGTTCGATCATGGGCGGAAAGCCTGTTTCGGTCGTTACGTGCGATATCGATCACTTCAAGTCGGTCAATGACACCTACGGCCACGATGTGGGCGACGAGGTGCTGCAGGAAGTGGCGAGCCGCCTGATGGAGAATGTGCGCCCGATGGACGTGGTTTGCCGGCCGGGCGGTGAGGAATTCCTTGTGATCATGCCGGATACGCCCGGGGACCTAGCCTGTGCGGCGGGCGAGCGCATACGGCGCGCCGTTGCCAGCCGGCCCTTCAGCGTGAGCGGTGGGCGCCGTGAAATCACGCTGACGGTCAGCGCGGGCGTTGCCACCATTCGCGGGCACGACGACACAATGGCGGACCTACTGAAACGCGCCGATACGGCCCTTTATCAAGCCAAATCCGGTGGCCGAAACCGGGTCGAAAGCATTGCCGCCTGATTGACTTGGGCGGCAACGCGGCGCACCTGCACCTTTTGAGCGGCTAGGGCAGGTTTTCAGGACATGGCAGATCGTTTCGCGGCGTTCCGGCACTCGTCCTACAGCCGCTATTTCACCTCCCGTTTCATGACCGCCTTTGCGGCCCAGATCGTCTCGGTCTCGGTGGCCTGGCAGATCTATGACGAGACCCAGAACGCGATCTATCTTGGCTGGATCGGGCTCGTTCAGTTCCTGCCGGCCCTGCTGCTGGTCTTCGTGACGGGCTTGGCGTCTGACACGTTTGGGCGACGGCTGGTGATGGGCCTCGCGATACTGGTCGAGATGAGCTGCGCAGCGGGCATCCTGTTCCTGGCGGCGACAAACCAGTTCCATCCGGTCTGGGTGCTGGCCATCCTGACCTTGTTTGGCGTGGCGCGGGCCTTCCTGTCGCCCGCCTCGGCCAGCCTGGCCGTGAACGTGGTGCCGCGTGAGGATTTCGCCAATGCCGTGGGCTGGAATGCCTCGGCCTGGCAGATGGCCTCGATCGTCGGGCCTGTCGTGGGTAGCCTGCTTTATGGCGTGTCGCATGTGCTGGCCTATTCGACGGCGACCCTGATGTTCGCGGCGGCAAGCGTGCTGATTTTCTCGATCCCCAAGCCGCCGCAGCGTGTCTCGACAGAGCCGAAGACGCTAAGCGTCGTGCTGGGCGGGTTCACCTATGTCTGGAAGCAGAAAGTGGTTCTGGGCGCGATCTCGCTTGACCTGTTCGCGGTGCTGCTGGGCGGCGCTGTGGCGCTGATGCCCGTCTATGCGCGCGACATCCTGCAGGTGGGTGAGACGGGCCTTGGCCTGATGCGGGCGGCGCCGGGCATTGGCGCGCTGATCGTGACGGCGGTGATCACGGCTTTCCCGATTCGCGAGCATGCGGGGAAGATCCTGTTCGTCTGCGTGGCCCTGTTCGGCTTGTCGACGGTGGTGTTCGGCTATTCGACCGTGGCCTGGCTGTCGATCCTGGCGCTGGTCTGCGTCGGCGCCTTCGACATGGTGTCGGTCTATATTCGCGAGATATTGCTGCAGCTCTGGACGCCGGACCAAGTGCGGGGGCGGGTGAATGCGGTGAATTCCATCTTCCTTGGCGCTTCAAACGAGCTGGGCGAGGCGCGGGCCGGGTTCATGGCGGCGAAATGGGGAGCGGTGTTTACCGTTGTGGCGGGCGGCTATGCAGCTGTCGGCATTGCGGCGGCGTGGTCGGTGCTGTTCCCCGGCATCCGCAAGGCCAGCAACCTGCATGAAGGCAATCCGGACGCTTAAGGCCAGACAAGCAAAAAGCCCGCTCTTGCGAACGGGCTTTTGACAAATTGCCTTTAAAAGCAGGATCTTACTTGATCTTGCCTTCTTTGAATTCGACGTGCTTTTTCACGATCGGGTCGTACTTTTTCATCACGAGCTTTTCAGTCTTCGTGCGTGGGTTCTTCTTGGTGACATAGAAGAAACCTGTATCGGCCGTCGAGTTGAGGCGAATCTTGATCGTGGTTGGCTTGGCCATAGTGTTGGCTCGCTTATGCTAGCGTCTGAAACTGGAAAGCGGCTTAATGGCGGGGCCCGAGGGGGAAGTCAAGCAGTGTTCCTGCTCTAAAGCCTGTCCGTTGTGTGACCGTTCCGGGTCCAGCGCAGGAACGGTGGGCCTTTCGGGGCCTGTGGCCGTGCAATCCGCTCGCCGATTTCGCCCAGCATGAAGCGGGTCACCGAGGGCAGATCGAGGTCCAGGGCATCCGACAGCGTCACCCATTGCAGGTCTGACAGCTCTGCGCCGTCCACAGGGGGGCGCTCGTCGATCAGGGCGTCCTCGGCGTCGGCCATGAAGAACCGGGCGTCAAAGCGCTTGGGCCGGTAGGGCGGCGTGATGGCGCGGCCAATGAACTCGAAGGACCGGAGGCAGGGCATGACGCCCTCGCCATAGTAGCGGTCCCAGCCCTGCGGCGCCTTGCCGGAATGCTCACCCGGGCGGCCGACGATCAGGCCGGTTTCCTCGAAGGTCTCTCGGATGGCCGTCAGCGCGAAGGCGTGGGGCGCGCGGCGGGTGCCGATGGCGAGCTTGGTGGCCACGGGCTCGGAGAGGGGCGTCAGCGTGGGCGCACGGGCATCGTGCGGGTCCACACGGCCACCGGGGAAGACGTATTTGTCGGGCATGAACGTATGGCCGCCGGAGCGCTTGCCGAGCAGGACGCGCGGTGTGGCGGCATCCCTGCGGACGAGGATCAGCGTGGCGGCATCCTTGGGCCGCGGACTGCGCTGGTCGGTGACCACAACGTCACCCTCATCTTCCTTGTCGAAGGCTGATTTTATGCCCGGTACGGCCTCGCTCATCTCCTCGGTCCCTTTGACTTGCCTTTGCCCTTCGTCTTCGGAAGGGTCTTCTTGTTGAATCTAGGCTTGCCAGAGCGGGGAGGTCCACCCTTACGGCGGGGAACGTTGCCGATATCCATTTCGCGGCGGTGCTGCTTGCGGCCTTCAGGGGCCGGCTGCGGCTCGGAGAGCATTTCGAGCAGGAGGCCGCCTTGCAGGGGCGTCACTTCCTTCAGCTTCACGCGCACGATCTGGCCAAGGCTGTAGGTCTTGCCGCTGCCGCGCGCATAGAGGGCCATGGCGGCCTCGTCCTGTACCCAATAGTCATCCGAGATGGTCGAGATCGGGATGAAGCCGTCAGCGCCTGTGCCGGCGAGGGCCACGAACAGGCCGGAACCGGTGACGCCGGTGATGCGGCCTTCGAACTCGGCGCCGACCTGATCCTTCAGGAAGAGGGCGAGATAGCGGTCTGTGGCTTCACGTTCTGCGGCCATCGAGCGGCGCTCGGTGTCGGAGATGTGCTGCGCGGTCTGCTCAAGCTGCGAGGCGGCTTCCTTGGAGAGGCCGTCCGGGCCAAGCTTCAGCGACGCGATCAGCGCGCGGTGGACGATGAGGTCGGCGTAGCGGCGGATTGGCGAGGTGAAGTGCGCATAGCGTTCGAGGTTCAGGCCGAAGTGGCCGAGATTCTCCGGGGCATAGACGGCCTGCGCCTGCGTGCGCAGGATCATCTGCGTGACCATCTGGTCGAATTCGGTGCCATTAAGCTCGCTGAGCAGCTTGTTGAACTTGTGGGTCTGCGGGCGTTCGCCGACATTCCATTTCAGCTCCAGCGTCTGCAGGAAGTCCGCGAAGGCGGCGATCTTGGCATCCGTCGGTGTGTCATGGACGCGGTAGATGAGCGGGCTCTTCTGGCGTTCGAGCGTCTCGGCGGCGGCGACGTTGGCCTGGATCATGAACTCTTCGATCAGGCGGTGCGCCTCGAGGCGTTCCTTGGTGTAAATGCCGTCGATCTCGCCATCTTCCTTGAACCGGATCCGGCGTTCCGGCAGGTCGAGGTCGAGGGGGCCGCGCTTGTCGCGGGCCTTGGCGAGGGCGTGATACGCGTCCCAGAGCGGGCGCAGCACGGTGTCCAGCATCTCGCCGGCCTTGCCGCCGGGCTTGCCGTCAATGGCGGCCTGCGCCTCTTCATAGGAGAGCTTTGCGGCAGACTTCATCATGCCGCGAATGAAGCGGTGCGAGCGCTTGTGGCCGTCCGGGCCGAAGATCATCTCGACGGCCAGCGTGCGGCGCAGTTCGCCTTCCTTCAGCGAGCATTCGTCGGCTGACAGTTCGAACGGCAGCATCGGGATGACGCGGTCGGGGAAATAGGTGGAGTTGCCGCGCTTCAGGGCTTCCTTGTCGAGGGGCGAGCCCTCGGTGACATAGGCGGCGACATCGGCAATGGCGACGATCACGCGCCAGCCATCGTCCAGCTTTTCGGCGAAGACGGCATCGTCATGGTCGCGGGCATCCGCCGGGTCGATGGTGATGAGGGCGATCTGCGTCAGGTCTTCGCGCTCGGCGGGGGCGGGTTTCGGGTCGCGGGCCTGCGCGAGGGCAGCTTCCGGGAACTCCGTGGGGATGTCGTGCGCGTGAAGGGCCAGAAGGCTCGCCGAGCGCGGGTCCGTGATGTGGCCGATGATCTCTGTGATCTCGCCGAGGGCCGGGCCATGATGGCGGCGGCCCTGGGGCTTCGGCTCGGCGATCACGAGGTCGCCATCCTTGGCGCCCTTGGTGTCGGCTTCCTGGATCACGAATTCGCGGCGGTCCTTGCGGCTGGACGGATTGACCCGGCCACCGCGCGCAGTGGTGGAGTAAAGGCCGACGAGACGGTCTGAAATCCGCTTCTCCATGACGGTGATGGCGCGGGCGCGCCATTCGCCGTCATGCTCGTTGATCTTGCACAGGGCGCGGTCGCCGACGCCGGGGGCCTTGGTCTTGCCGCGCGGCTTGCCCGAGGGGCCGGCATAGATGATGTCCGGGCCGAAGGGGCCATTGTCGCCGATCGACTTGCCGATCAGGTCGCCATTCTTGTCGATCCGGGTGAATTCGACGATGCCGGTGGGTGGCGGACGATCCGCCTGTGACCAGGCGCGTTTGCCGGTGCGTTCGAGGGCGCCGTCGGCTTCGAGTTCGCGCAGGATGGCGCGCAGTGTGGCGCGTTCCTCACCCTTGACCTTGAGGCCCTTGGCGATGGCTTGTTTCGTAGTGGCGGTGGGATTGTCCCGAATATAATCAAGGACAGTTTGCTTATCTGGAAATGTCATAATCCGGCATATAAGGGATTCTTGCCCGAAATGCTTGTGGATAGTTCATGTGCGCCCGCGACGCGTTATTTGACGATATCCGTGCCAACCCTGGCTATGCCTGCGCCCTGACTGATCGACACGAAGACTTCAGGGCCGCTGAAGAAGCTGCATTCGCCCGGACCGAGCTTCTGCCAGCGGGGATTCCCGGCAGTGTCATAGGGCGATCCCAGGACGACCATGACACTGTCCGGCGCCGGGTCGGACAGGGCTTCCAGATAGCATATGCGAAGGGTTGTAGGGGTCTCTGAGGCCCATTCCGACAGGAAGACGGTCTTGCGATCCTTCCCGTTCAGGATTGTGACGATACCCGGGGTCTCCGATGGCTGGGCGGTGGCCGGGCCTGCAAGCACGGGCAGAAGGAAGAAGAGGGCGAGGGCACGCATGATGAGGCTCCGAGATTGGATCGGGGCGATCAAGCGGCAGGGCACCTGAAACACGGATGAACAGCGGTCAGCGCCCATCCTCGTAGAAATGGGCCAGACGGTCGTGCACGCGGCGGAAATGGTCGCGCAGCATGTCGGGCTGTTCGAAATAGGCCGTGGTGGTGCAGTTGAAGAAATCGGCCTGGCTGGTGGCGGCGTGCGGCGTCAGCGGTGTCTCGAACCCGTTGGCGAGGCGGGTGCGGAGGAAGTCCAGCTCCTCGTCCATGTCGGCACACCATTTTTCGTGACATTCGGCTGAGTGGGTGGCGGGCAGGCCGTCCCAGAAGATGTTGCGGTTGTCGAGCCGGTGGGCAAGCTCGTGCATGGCCGCACAGCAGCCCGGGATGGAGAGCACGCCGTCCTTCATGATGCTGGCCCAGCAGAGATCCATCCGGCCCCAGCGCGAATAGCGGCCCATCATCTGGTCGTCGGTGGGCACGCCGCGCTCGCGGATCACGATACGCATGCCGAGGTCGAAACGCTCGCGCGGGCGGTTGAGCAGGAGGAGGCAGGCATAGGTCGCGAGCGTGACGCGGACACGGGAGGTGACGTCAAAGCCGTCGGCGCCGCGAAACTCCACATCCTGCAGGAACTGGTCGACGAGATGGGTAAAGCGGGCCCTGCGCTCCGGTGACAGTTTTGCCACTACGGGCGAAGCCGCGTCGATCATGATTTCGAGTCGGGTGGGTCCAGCCATCGACATGCGACATACAACCAGAAGGCAAAAAAGTCTCGCATAAAATGAATAGATTTAGTCGATAGGTGGAAGCGCCAGCGGGTCGGTAGGCGCGAGGGCAAAGGAGCCGGCCTGTTCACCCCATTCGCCGGTCAGGATCTCGTAGTGGAGATGGCGCGGCACGAGGTAGCCAGCCGTGTTGCCCATGACGCCGATGATCTGCCCGGACAGGACCGTTTCGCCTGCCTGGAGGCCCGAGAAGCTGGCCATGTGGGCATAGCGGGTGAAGACGCCATTGCCGTGGTCGATGACCATCATGTTGCCGTAGTCGTCGCGGTATTCGGCCTCGCGGATGGTGCCGTCGGCAGCGGCATAGATGGCGACCGGGTCGCGGTTGTAGAGATCGACGCCGGTATGGACTTGGTCATTGCGGGCGCCGAAGCCGGACGAGACGCAGCCATCCTCGACCGGTGCGCGGGCGAGCGTAACGCCATTGACCGTGATGGTCGCCGTGTAGCCGATGATGTGCAGGCCGGTATCGGTCGGCGGCGCATTTGCCACGTAGAGCTTGGGGCAGAGCGACAGTGTGACCGGGAAATCATAGATGACGGGCATGGCCGGCTGGGGCGGCGGCAGGGGTTCGATGACCTCTTCCGTCAGAGGCGCCAGGGTCGGCAGTCTCTCGATCGTGAATATCCACGTGATGCTCGCCGCGAGGAGGGCAAACGGGAACATGAGGCGGGGCGACAGGCGCATCGCGAGGGGAGAGCCAGTCCGGGCCTTGCGGGCCCGGCGCGCCCTAGTCCTCTGTCTTCGCGGCGGGCGTTTTCTTCGCTGCCGGTTTCTTCTTGGCTGCAGCCTTTTTCGGCGCGGCCTTCTTCTTGGGGGCAGCTTTCTTCTTGGCCGGGGCAGCCGCCGCACGGGCGTTCACCAACTCGATCGCCTGTTCCAGCGTGATCGTGTCAGGCGCGATCTCTTTCGGGATCGTGGCGTTGACCTTGCCATGCTTCACATAGGGACCGTACCGGCCGGCGAAGACCTGGATCGGCTCGCCGTCTGCATGGTTGCCGAGTTCCTTCAGCGGGGTGGCGCCGCCGCGCCCCCGGCCCGGATTGGCCTTCTTGTCCTCGATCAGCGCCACGGCGCGGTTGAGACCGATATTGAAGACATCCGCCGGGTCTTTCAGGTTCGCATAGGTCTTGCCGTGCTGAACATAGGGACCGAAGCGGCCGAAATTGGCCAGGATGGGTTCGTTGTCTTCCGGGTGGCGGCCGACTTCGCGCGGGAGCAGCAGCAGCTCCACGGCGCGTTCGAGCGTCAGCTCCTGCGGTTTTTCCTTCTCGGCCTTGGTGAGGGAGGCGCGTTTCGGCTTTTCGCCATTCGCCATCTCGACATAGGGGCCGAAGCGGCCGGTCTTGAGATAGATCATCTCGCCGGTTTCCGGGTGGATGCCGATCTCGTTGCCGTCCGGATTGATTGCGGCGGCCGCGTCGCCATCGGCGCTGAACTGGCGGGTGAACTTGCACTCGGGGTGGCGTGAGCAGCCGACAAAGGCGCCGAAGCGGCCAAGCTTCATCGACAGTTCGCCCTCCTTGCAGAGCGGGCACTGGCGCGGGTTCTCGATCGGGTTGCCGTCGGCATCCTGGCGCGGGAACACGTAAGCGCCGAGTGTCTCGTTGAGGGCGTCGAGCACAGCGGAAACGCGCAGGTCCTTGGTGCCGTCAATATCGGCGGCGAACTGTTTCCAGAACTCGTGCAGGAAGGCTTTCCAGTCGAGCTTGCCGTCGGAGATGACGTCGAGCTTCTCTTCGAGGCCTGCGGTGAAGTCATATTCCACATAGCGCGAGAAGAAGTTCTCGAGGAAGGCCGTCACGAGGCGGCCCTTGTCTTCGGGGATCAGCGCCTTGCCTTCGATGCGGACATAGCCGCGGTCTTCCAGCGTCGACATGGTGGACGCATAGGTGGACGGGCGGCCGATGCCGAGCTCTTCGAGGCGCTTGACGAGGCTGGCCTCGGTATAGCGCGGGGGCGGCGCGGTGAAGGACTGGTTGGCCTCGGCCTTCAGGAGATCGGCGTGCTGGCCCTGCTCCATCTTGGGCAGACGGCCTTCGGCGTCGTCTTCATCGTCGCCAGCGTCATGGCCTTCGGTGTAGAGCTTGATGAAGCCGTCAAACACGAGGACCTGACCGGTGGCACGCAGCGTGGCGCGCTTGTCCTTGGAGGCCAGATCGATCGTGGTACGCTCGAACAGGGCGGTTTCCATCTGGCTGGCCACGGCGCGTCGCCAGATAAGGGTGTAGAGTTTCTTCAGGTCGCCGTCGCCGTGATAGTCCTCGGGACGCAGGTTGAAGTCGGTCGGGCGGACAGCCTCGTGGGCCTCCTGCGCGTTCTTGGCCTTGGAGGAATAACGGCGGGTGTTTTCCGGCAGGTAGCGGGCGCCATAGTTCGACTGGATCATGCTGCGGGCGGCGGCATAGGCCTCTTCGGCCATGTTGACGCCGTCGGTCCGCATATAGGTGATGCGGCCTTCTTCGTAGAGCTTCTGGGCGGCCTGCATGGTGCGCTTGGCGCCGAAGCCCAGCTTGCGGGAGGCTTCCTGCTGCAACGTAGACGTAATGAAGGGCGGAGGCGGGTTGCGCTTGACGGGCTTCGCCTCGACGCTGGAGACCGAATAACCGCCGGCCTGGACGATTTCGAGCGCCTTGTCGGCGTCGCCCTTGTTGCCGAGGGTGAATTTCTTCAGCGTGTCGCCATCAAGGGCGTGGAGGCGGGCTTCGAAATCGGTGCCGTCAGGGGCGCGCAGCGTGGCGGCGATGTTCCAGTATTCCTGCGGGCGGAACAGCTCGATCTCGTTCTCGCGGTCGCAGACGATGCGCAGGGCGACAGACTGAACGCGGCCGGCCGAGCGGCTGCCGGGCAGCTTGCGCCACAGGACGGGCGAGAGATTGAAGCCGACAAGATAGTCCAGCGCGCGGCGCGCCAGGTAGGCATCAACGAGTTCCTGATCGATCTGGCGGGGGTGTTCCATGGCCGTTGTGACGGCATTCTTGGTGATCGCGTTGAACACGACGCGCTCGACATGGATGTCCTTCTTGAGGGCGCGGCGCTTCTTGAGGGCTTCCACGAGGTGCCAGGAAATGGCTTCCCCTTCGCGATCAGGGTCGGTCGCGAGAATGAGGGTATCGGCATCTTTCAGCGAGTTCGCGATATCGGAAATGCGCTTGGCCGACTTGGAGTCAGCCTCCCAGATCATGTCGAAATCATTGTCCGGATCGACCGAGCCATTCTTCGATGGCAGGTCGCGGATGTGACCGTAGGAGGCGAGAACCTTGTAGTCCTTGCCGAGGTATTTGTTGATCGTTTTGGCCTTGGCAGGCGATTCGACGACGACAAGTTTCATGGAGGCACCTCTTCAAGGGCGGGAGTGATGGGGTGCACAAGCGCAGTATGTCAAGGCCACAGCTGGATCAGCCATCTTCCCGATAGGCGAGCCATGTGAGGGTGCAGAACAGCACAAACAAGGGGGGACTCCACGCGGCAACCACAGCGGGAGCTGCACCCGTAGCCCCCAGGCTGGACGAGAACTGGGTGAAGAAATAGAGGCCGACGGCCAGCAGCGAGCCGATGGCGAGGAGGCGCGATGTGCCGCCAAGACGCGACAGGCGCAGGCAGACAATGGCGCCGATCAAGCCCATGGCGACGAACAGGGCCGGCATCGCCATGAGGCTGTTCCAGCGCATCCTGTAACGTGAGGCATCAAGCCCGGCAGCCTGCGTCTGGTGGACGAAGCGGGGCAGGTGCCAGAAGCCGATCGTGTTGGGCGACGCGAACTTGTCGAGCAGCGTGACGGCGTCGAGCGAGGTCGGGATGGCGAGGTTCTTCTTGCGTTCGGGCGGCAGGTTGGGGACGTTCTCGACCACGTTCTCCAGTTGCCAGAAGCCATTGCGGAGATAGGCGCGGTCGGCATCGATGCGGCGCACGAATGTATAGTCATTGGTGGGCTGGTTGCCGGCGAAGAGGCGTTCCTCCTGGATCATCTTCACCTTGATGAGCACGATGCCGCCATCTTCCACGCGGTCGGCATGGATCACGATCTGGCTCGTATCATCGCCCTGGCGCAGCCAGACGCCGGTATCGGAGACGGCCATGGCCTCGCGGCCGTCGTTCAAGAGGCGGGCGCGTTCGAGTTCGAAGGATTCCGTCAGCCGGGCGGCAAAGGGGTTGAGCAGCGTGGTCGTGAAGATGCCGAGCACGAGGCCCATGATGATGACGGGCGCCAGGAAGCGCCAGGCCGAGATGCCGCTGGCGCGGATGATGGAGAGTTCCGAGCGGCGATTGAGGCGCGTGAAGGCCAGCATGCTGGCGACCAGGATGGCGAAGGGCAGTGTCTGTTCCATGATCTGGGGCAGTTTCATCAGCGACAGCCGCAGGGCGCCGCCGAGGCTGAGCTTTACGTCACCGCCGACCGTGCGCAGCTGCTCCACGACGTCGATCATCAGGATGGCGAGCAGGAGAACGCCCAGCACCAGCGCGAGGCCTGTCAGGCATTCGCGCAGGATGTAGCGCTGGATACGGTTGAAGGTGATGTTCATGCGGGCACCGCATCAGGATGTGCGTCGCCGCCGGAACCCGGGCGTGCGGTCTTGCCGATCTTTCGGCCGCCATGGAAGTAGACATAGCTGAGCCCGCCGATCACGCCGAGCGGCAGGAGCCACTGGAGCACGTTGAGGTTCGGATCGTCAGCTGCGGCTGACTGCACGGCGAGCTGGATGATCAGGACGGTAATGGCGCCTGCCGAGGCGATGGCGATGCGCTTGCCATAGCCCTTCCGACTGAAATCACCGCCGAGGACGGCAAAGATCGCGATCAGCGACATCACGATGTTGAGCAGGGGCGTCGTCAGGCGGGAATGCCCTTCGGCGAGGAGCGTGTCGGCATCCTTGGATTCGAAATAGTTGGACCGGTCTATGAAGAAGAGCTCGTAGAGAAACTTGTCGGACGCCTTGAGGCGCAGGTCTGCGTCTTCCTTCATGAAATCGCTGAGATCGAACATGTACTGGTCGAATTCCAGGATCGAGAGCTGCTGGTTCTCGTCGAGCTGCTGGCTGATGGCGTCGCGCAGGAGCAGCGTGGGGCGGCCTTCGACCTCAACCAGCGCCGCGCTGCGGGCCAGGATATCGGTTGGGAATTCGGGGTCTGTCATGTCCGAAATGAGCACGCCGCGCAGTTCGCCGCCGATCTGCTCGCGGGCGTAGAAGGTCAGACGGTCGCCATTGGAGGTGAACTGGCCGGGCCGGATGAGGGCGGCGGCAAGGTCTGCGCGGGCGACCGACACGGTTTCGCGCATGGCCCGCTGGGCCGACGGCTGGACCCAGAGGTTCACCGCGAGATGGGCAATCGCGCACAGCACAGCGAGGCGCATTAGGGGCGAGGCGATCTGCCAGGGCGTCATGCCGGCGGCCTGGGCGACGACAATCTCGCTGTCCTTGTGGATGCGGTTGAGCGACCAGACCCCGGCCACGAACAGGGCGAGCGGCGTCAAAAGGGCGATCACCTGCGGCGCGCCCAGCATCACGATATAGAAGTAAGTCAGCGCCGACTGGCGGTTCTCGAGGATGAGATCCGTGCGCGCGAGGCCCTGCGCCAGCAGGGCAAGCATGGCGAGACCACCGACGATGATGAGCACGGCGCGCAAGACTTCATAGAAGAGATAGGTCTGTACTTTGCTCATATGCTCAAATTGACAGTCATTTCCGGCGAGTCTGCATCATATAGGGCATGCTTTTTTCTTAGCTAACGAGTTGCGCTGCGCGCGTCGACGTTTAGTTTCCGTCACAAACGGAGATTACTCATATGAAAATTTCATTCGCCGACGCCGCCAAGGCCGACATCGTGGCCTTTATTGTAGACGAGGGCGACGGTCTGCCGGGGGCCGCAGCGGACATGGACGCGGCTTCGGGCGGCCTGCTCACCGAGGCCCTGTCGGGCGCACGCTTTGACGGCAAGAAGGACCAGCAGGCTGTTGTCGTGCTTCCGAAAGGCGGCGATGCCCGCCGCGCGGTCCTGATCGGTGGTGGCAAGCCGAAGAAGCGCGATGCGCGCGTTTTCGAGTCGCTGGGCGCCAATCTGGTGAAATCGCATGCCAAGGGCGGCTTCAAGACGATGGCGGTGCATGTGGCCGGCGCCGAGGATGCCGCACGGGTTGCCCTGGGCGCCAAGCTGGCTGCGTACCGGTTTGATACCTATTTCACGAAACTGAAGGCTGACCAGAAGCCGAGCCTGACCAATCTGACGCTGATCGTCGACGATGCGAAAGCCGCCAAGGCCGCCTTTGCGCCGCTGGACGCCGCCGCCGAAGGCACGAACCTGGCGCGTACCCTCGTGAACCTGCCGCCGAACGACCTTTATCCGGAAAGCTTTGCCGGGCGCCTGAAGGACCTCAAGGAATTCGGCGTCGAGGTCGAAATCCTCGGCGAGAAGGAAATGAAGAAGCTGGGCATGGGCGCGCTGCTGGGCGTCGGCCAGGGCTCGCGCAAGGAAAGCCAGCTCGGCATCATGAAATGGATGGGCGGCGCGGAAGGCGAGGATCCGGTGATCCTGGTCGGCAAGGGCGTCTGCTTTGACACCGGCGGCATCTCGCTGAAGCCGGGACCGGGCATGGAAGACATGCGCGGCGACATGGGCGGCGCCGCTGCCGTGACCGGCACGATCCGCGCACTGGCAGCCCGCAAGGCGAAAGTGAACGTCGTTGGCCTCGTCGGTCTCGTCGAGAACATGCCGGACGGCGACGCGATCCGTCCCGGTGACATTCTCACCTCAGCAAGCGGCCAGACAATCGAAGTGCAGAACACAGACGCCGAAGGGCGCCTCGTTCTCTGTGACGTGCTCTGGTACGCGCAGGAGCATTTCAAGCCAAAGGCCATTGTCGACCTCGCGACGCTGACCGGCGCCATCGTGATCTCGCTTGGCCACCACCATGCCGGCCTGTTCACGGGTAGCGACGACCTTGCCGACGAGCTGACGAAAGCTGGCCTTCACGAGGGCGAGCGCGTGTGGCGCCTGCCGATGGGCCCTGAATATGACAGCCTGCTGAAATCCAAGTTTGCCGATATGCGCAACATTGGCGGCCGGGCCGCTGGCTCGATCACGGCGGCGCAGTTCCTGAAACGCTTCGTCAAGGACGGCGTGAAATGGGCGCACCTCGATATTGCCGGCGTGGCATGGGTCGAAGGGCACAAGGCGGCGTTTGACGTGACCTGGGCGTCCGGCTTCGGCCCGCGCCTGCTGGATCGCTGGATCGCGCAGAACTACGAGGACTAGCCTGTGGCGGACACGCCGGCGCCTGAATGGTGGTTCTACCATCTCTCCCGCACGACGCTGGAGCAGGCGGCGGCGCCGCTGATGGCGAAATGCCTCGAGGCCGGGTGGCGCGTGCTGGCGGTGAGCCCGAGCGCCGAACGGCGGGCCGCGCTGGACGCTGCGCTGTGGACCTATGAGGACAAGAGCTTCCTGCCGCATGGCCAGGCTGAGGCACCGGGGCTGGACGCGGCGCGCCAGCCAGTGCTGCTGTCCGCCAAGGCGGAGAATGTGAACGGCGCGGCTGCTTTGGTGCTGATGGACGGCGTCACTGTGCCCGTGGACGCGCCTTACACCCGCTGCATGGTGATGTTCGACGATGGCGACAGCGGCGCGCGCACCAAAGCGCGGGCGCAGTTCAAGGCGGCCAAGGATGCCGGCCTCGTGACGCGCTACTTCCAGCAGACGCCAAAGGGCGGCTGGAGCGAGGCGGGGGTGTGATGGGCGCGGTTGTCGAGCAGGTGGCCATCGAAGCAACCGAATTTCTGAAATTGAGGGACGCTCTGGATTGGGGCAGCCTATCTCCAGAGGAGGCCCAGCGCTCACTTGACCGCAGTCTGTTTTTTGCGCGGGCAATGGATGGAGACAAGGTTGTCGGCTTTGGCCGGGTGGTCGGTGATGGCGTCATGTACTTTTACATTCAGGACATGATGGTTGCTGCCGATCGACGGGGTGAAGGAATAGGTGCGCGCATTCTGGAGAGCCTCCTGCAGCAGATACGCGGTGTTGCGATCAAGGGCGCGACCGTCGGGCTGATGGCTGCACGGGGGAAATCCGGATTCTATGCGCGTTATGGATTCATCAAAAGACCGAGCGAAATCTATGATGCCGGAATGACACTCGTTCTTGCCTGACCCTGGTGGGTCTCAGGCCTTCTTCACGAACTCGGATTTGAGACCCATGGCGCCGATGCCGTCGATCTTGCAGTCGATGTCGTGGTCGCCGTCGACGAGGCGGATGTTCTTCACCTTGGTGCCGCGCTTCACGACGAGGGAGCTGCCCTTGACCTTCAGGTCCTTGATCACGGTGACCGTGTCGCCATCGGCGAGCGGGTTGCCGTTGGAATCCTTGATGACCTTGTCGCCAGCCTCGGCGGCCTCGCCTGCGGCCCATTCATGGGCACATTCCGGGCAGACCAGCATTGTGCCGTCTTCATAGGTGAATTCGGACTGGCATTTGGGGCAGGGGGGCAGGGTGCTCATGGGGGTGGTCCTTGGCGGCAGTGATATTCGCCCCTAAGCCGCATCCCGCCTCTGCGCAAGGCAGCCCTCTGCGCTTGCCCCGGCGGGCAGGCGCCGCTATAGGCCGCGCCAACACTCCCCT
>NZ_AWFG01000019.1 GCF_000682695.1 Hyphomonas chukchiensis
GAAGAGGCTGAAATCCGGCATCGACGCCATTATACGCCGGGGTCGATTGGGGTTGGATAAGTGCCTTCACCTCCCACGGGCTGACGGGCGCCGGAGGTGAGATTTTTAGGACCGTGCGAAACCGGGGATTTCTGGCTAGATAGGCCGATCAATTACATGGAGCGTCTGACATGACCCATATTCTTGCCATTTCGGGCAGCCTGCGGAAGGCGTCTTATAATTCAGGGCTGGTGCGTGCTGCTGAGGCGCTGGCGCTGGCGCTGGAGGGCGTGACCGTTGCCGGCATGACGCTGCATGGCATTCCGCTTTATAATGGGGACGTGGAGGCGGCCGAGGGCATTCCGGCCGCGGTGACCGCGTTGAAGGATGCGATCCGTGCGGCTGACGGCGTTTTGCTGGTCACGCCGGAATACAACAATGGCATTCCGGGCGTGTTCAAGAATGCGGTGGACTGGGCTTCGCGGCCAGCCTCGGAGATCGGCGAAATATTCGGTGGCAAGCCGGTGGCCATTATCGGCGCATCGCTGGGCGGGTTCGGGACGATCCTGTCGCAGAACCACTGGCTGCCGGTGATCCGCACGCTGGGCATGCGGCCCTGGTTCCAAGGGCGGCTGATGGTGTCGCGGGCATCTAGCCTGTTCGACGGCGAGGGCAACCTGACGGATGACGAAACCCGCAAACGGCTGAGCGATTTCGTGGCGGGGTTTGCGGCCTTTGCTGGCGCCTAAGAGCCCGGACGGATCAGGACGGTCTGGAAGCGCTGGTAGCCGAGCTGTTTCTCGTCGGCGGCCTGGCGATAGGCGCGATATTCGCCGATGGGCGTGGCGGTGATGCCGGCCTCGGTCAGGCGGTCTGCGACGACAGAGGCCCGGCGATAGGCGAGTGTCTGGTTGTCGAAGCGGCGCAGCTCGCCCGCCGTGGAAGCGTAGCCGACCGTTTCAACATTGGTGACAGACCAGTGCCGGAGCGCCCAGATACTGTCGCCGAGCACGGATTCCCCAGCCGGCGACAACACTGCTTCGCCATTGTCGAAATTGATGAGGGGCAGCTCACTTACCGGCGGCACGAGACGTATTTTCCATTCGGGGAAATTGGTCTGCAGGCCGGTTTCCATCGTGCGATAGGCCGAGATCGACAGGCCGTCATGCGGCGCCGCCATGAGCGTGGCGGTTTTGGCATCGGCATTGATATCGGCAGCGGAGAGTTCGAACGGGATGGCGGCGCGCAGCTCGGTCTCGGTCTGGCGCAGTTCGCCGAAGGTCTGCAGGCGCGAGATTTCGGCGCGCAGCGGGGCGGCGATGGATGTGTCGGCCATGCGCAGGAAGGCTTCGGCTTCGAGCGTCTTGTCCTCGTTGATGAGAACCTGGCCGAGATTGATGTCGACCGGGCGACCGAGGCGTTTGGTCAGTTCGGCAGTGAGCTGGCTGGCGGCATCCGGCACGCGGGTGCGCGTCAGAATCGTGGCGTCGATGCGGATGTCTTCGCGCTTCGGAAACTGGACCGAGACGTCGGAGACGCGGGCCTCGTTGTCGTCGAACGGGTCGAGCAGGGCGTCCTTCACCGTGTTGATGGCGGTGGCCTCATAGGCAATGTCGCGCAGGGCGATGCCGAGGGGGACAGAGAGGCCTGCGAAGACGGCGAGCACCATGGCGCTCTGGAACATGGTGCTGCGCGAGCCGTGCTCGGCGCCGAAGCCGTAGAGACGCGAGAGGACCGTGACCGAGAGGGCGATGGCCAGCAGGTTGGTCATGAAGAGGAAGAAGGAGCCCCCGGCAACGGCCATGGAACCGACGGCGAGGCCATAGCCGGTGACCGCGAGCGGCGGCATCAGGGCGGTGGCGATGGCGACGCCGACAATGGTTTCACCCTTGCGCTGGATGACGGCATAGCCGCCGGCAAGGCCGGAGAAGATGGCGACGAGCAGGTCGAAGAAGTTCGGCCGTGTGCGGGCGATGATCTCGGGCGTGATCTCGGTCAGCGGTGACAGGCGGACGATGAGGAATGAGATCGTGATGGCGGCGGCGACGCCGAGGGCCATGGTGAAAATGGCGCGACGCAGGGCGGCAAGGTCGAGGATGCTGAGTGAGAAACCCATCAGCATGATCGGGCCCATCAGGGGCGAGACCAACATGGCGCCGATGATGACGGCTGGGGAGGAGAGGAGCAGGCCGAGGGTCGCAATGGCGCAGGACATGACCGCCATGAACGCGTATCGGCCGGAAATCTGGCCTTCCTCGCAGGCATGGTCGACGACGGCTTCATGGTCGATCTTGCGGCCGAGGCGCTTGAAGAAGACGCGGGCCTGCCGGCGCCATGTGTCGAGGTTTTCGACAGCGTTGGTTTTGTCAAAGGCCATGGGTCTAGCGTCTCTTCGTCCGGTGGGGTCTGGCAGCTTTACACCAGAAATCATACGCATTCATTAGCGCGGACCGGATAGTTTATGTCTCGGTTTCGAGGTGCATCGCCCGGATGGACGGCTGAGTCTAGTCCACGAGCACGCGGGGCAGCTTGAACGTGACGGTTTCCTTGGCGGTTTCGACGCTGTCCATGGTGACGTCGAAACGGGCCCTGCAGGCGTCGATGACGCCCTGGACCAGGTCTTCCGGGGCGCTGGCGCCGGCGGTGAGGCCGAGTGTGGAGACGCCGTCGAACCAGGACCAGTCAATGTTCTCGGCGCTGGCGATGAGTTCGGCGCGGGCGGCCCCGGCGCGCAGGGCGACCTCAACGAGGCGGACGGAATTGGAACTGGTGCGTGCGCCGATCACGAGCACGAGGTCTGCGCCGGGCGCGAGGACCTTCACGGCGTCCTGACGGTTGGTCGTGGCGTAGCAGATGTCTTCCTTGTGAGGCGCGGACATCGCCGGGAAGCGGCTTTGCAGCACGGCGACGATATCGGCCGTATCATCGACGGAGAGAGTAGTCTGGGTGACGAAAGCGAGGTTGTTCGGGTCTTTCGGTACGAATCGTTCCGCATCGTCGACCGTCTCGATCAGCGTGATGGCGCCGTTTGGCAGCTGGCCCATCGTGCCGATCACTTCCGGATGGCCGGCATGGCCGATCAGGACGATTTCGCGGCCCTCGGTGCTGTGGCGTTCGGCCTCGACATGGACCTTGGAGACGAGCGGGCAGGTGGCGTCGACATAGATCATCTGGCGCGAGGCGGCCTCGGCAGGCACGGATTTTGGCACGCCATGGGCGGAAAAGATGACGGGCCGGTCGGTCGGGCATTCGTCGAGTTCTTCAACGAATACAGCGCCCATGGCCTCCAGCCGGGAGACGACATGGGCATTGTGGACGATCTCGTGACGCACATAGACGGGCGCGCCCCATTTCTTCAGCGCTTCCTCGACAATCTGGATCGCACGGTCCACGCCGGCGCAGAAGCCGCGCGGGGCGGCCAGGCGGATGGTCAGGGCGGGTCTGTCGCTCATTTAATGATCTCCTGCCTCTGCAACATTGCGCCAAGGCGCTGAGCCCTTTAACACATCTCCAGCTACAGATGGACAGGCCCTTTCTACAGGCCAAGTAAGGACACGCCGACGCATGCGCAAACTTTTACCTCTCATCGCCGTTGTCCTGCTTGTCGGTTGCCAGTCCAAGGTGGCCGAAGCGTTTGATACGCGCCAGAATGCCGGACCCTGCCCCCCGGTGGGCTCCCTCTATGACGTATCGCGCTATGTCCAGTTCGCCGATCCATCGGACGAGACCTATAACAAGATCGCTTATACCGCCGAAATCACCGATGTGCGCAGCTTCTGCCGCTATGCCGGCAAGGACCCGCTGGATGCCCAGCTGGAAATCGACTTTGCCTTCGGCAAGGGCCCGGCCGCCGACAAGGACAGCCATACCTATCCGTATTTCGTCGCCGTCACGCGCCGGAACGGCAAGGTGCTGGCCAAGGAATATTTCAATGTCGAAGGCGACTTCAACGGCAAGAAACTGGCCGGCAAGACGGAATCCTTCAGCAAGATCAAAATTCCGCGGCTGGATGAATCCATTGCCGGAACCAACTTCGAAATCGTCGTCGGGTTTGACCTGACGGCCGACCAGCTTGAGTTCAACCGCGCCGGCAAGCGCTTCCTCCTCAACGCCGACGAATAGACCATGGCCAGCCTGACGAGAGACCTGACGGCGGCCGCGGGCGCCGCTTTCTCCGCCATGGGGCTGGAGGAACGCTGGGGCGCTGTCCGCCGCTCGGACAAGCCGGAGCTCGCTGACTTCCAGTGCAATGGCGCGATGGGCGCGGCCAAGGCGGCCGGCAAGAACCCGCGCGAGATTGCTGGCGCCGTGGCGGAGGCCCTGAAGGCCTATCCGCTGGTGCTTTCAGCGGAAGTGGCCGGGCCGGGCTTTATCAATATTCGCGTGTCGGACATGGCGCTTTCAGGGCGGGCGACGGACGTGCTGGCTGACACGCTGGCGGGCGCCGAGCCTGCGCCGGACCCGCAGGTGACGGTGATCGACTTTGGCGGGCCGAACGTGGCCAAGCCGATGCATGTCGGCCATCTGCGCTCGGCCGTAATCGGCGATACGCTGCAGCGGCTGTTGCGCTTCCTTGGTGACCGGGTGACGTCGGATACGCACCTTGGCGACTGGGGCCTGCAGATGGGCCATCTCGTCACCGAGCTGTATGACGAGCAGCCGGACCTGATCTATTTCGATGCCAATTATTCCGGGCCCTATCCTGAAGAGTCGCCGGTCACGATCGAGGATCTCGGACGGCTCTATCCGGCCGCCAGCAACAAGGCCAAGGAAGACCCGGCGCGCAACCAGCGCTCGCAGACTGCCGTGGCGGAACTGCAGGCCGGGCGGCCCGGCTATCGCGCGCTGCTGAAGCATTTCATCGACGTGTCGGTGGAGGCGCTGAAAGTGGACTATGCGTTCCTGAATGTCTCGTTCGACCTCTGGAAGGGCGAGAGCGATGTCGACCACCTGATTCCCGGCCTGATCGAGCAATTCCGCACGGCTGGCCTCGCCGAGGAAAGCGATGGCGCGTTGATCGTTCATGTCGCCAAGGAGAGTGACAAGAAAGAGATGCCGCCGGTCATGCTGCTGAACTCACGCGGCGGCACGGGCTATCACACGACCGATCTGGCGACGATCGAGGACCGGATGACCACGATGCATCCGGCGCCGGAGCGCATGCTTTACGTGGTGGACCAGCGCCAGGCGCTCCATTTCGAGCAGGTATTCCGAGCGGCAGAACTGGTCGGCCTGATCGACGAAGGCCATCTGGAACATATCGGTTTTGGCACGGTGAACGGGCCAGACGGCAAACCGTTCAAGACACGCGAAGGCGGCGTGCTGCGCCTCGCTGACCTTAACGCGATGGCGTTCGAGGAGGCCGATCGCAAACTCGGCGCCGCGAACCTGCCAGAGGATATGGGCAGCGAAGAGCGGGCGAATGTCGCGCGGCTCGTCGCGGTTGCCGCCCTGCGCTTTGCCGACCTGCAGAACACGCGGACGACAAATTACGTGTTCGACCTTGACCGGTTCACGAGCTTTGAAGGCAAGACCGGGCCCTACCTGATGTATGCTGCCGTGCGGATCAAGTCGCTGCTGCGCCGGGCTGAGGCCGATGGCAATGCGCCGGGCGAGATTGCGGTGGGGCATGATGCCGAGCGGGCGCTCGTGCTGGCGCTGGATGGCTTCGGCGCAGCGCTCCTGGGCGCGCGGGAGAAGCGTATGCCGCATATATTGTGCGAGCATGTCTATGGCCTGAGCCAGGCTTTCAGCGCGTTCTATGGCGCGCTGCCGATTGCGAACGAGAGCGACGCTGCTCTGCGGGCAAGCCGGCTGGGGCTGGCGAGCGCAGTGCTGCACCAATTGGAGGCAGGCCTCCAGATTTTGGGGATTGATGTGCCGGAGCGGATGTAGCCTGCTTGCCGGGAGCCTGAATTCGGTCTAGTTCCGGAATCAATTCAAACCCTGTCCCGGGAGAGAGCAGTCCCTTGAGGCTGCCGCCGAAGGCGCAACCGCCCCGGAAACGCTCAGGCAAAAGGACCGGACAGGGTCAACACGCTGGAAAGAGGCCTTCGAGGCCTCGCCGAAGGAGCAAGCCCGTCAGTCCGGGCGGAATCTCTCAGGCGCCCAGGACAGCGGGGGCGACGGTATTTCGGCCATGGGCCGATCCGTCACCCTTTGGATTGATGGCGCCATGGCTGATGACACACACGACAACCTGAAGCGCACCCCGCTTTACGACCTGCATGAGAAGCTGGGCGCCAAGCTCGTGCCGTTCGCGGGCTATGAAATGCCTGTTCAATACCCGATGGGCGTGATGGACGAGCATAAATGGACGCGCACGCATGCAGGCCTGTTTGATGTATCCCATATGGGCCCGTGCTTCCTGTCGCTGGAAGAGGGCATTGGCGGCGGCGACGCGGCGCATGCGAAAATCGCCGCGCTTGTCGAGACGCTGGTGCCGAGCGACATTGCGGGCCTGAAGCAGGGCCAGGCGCGCCTGACGGTTCTGCTGAACGATGAAGGCGGCATCCTGGACGACCTGATCATCACGCGGCCGCTGGGCGACGAGGCGCAGGGCAGCCTCTACATCGTCGTCAATGGCGCGGTGAAGGAGCAGGACTGGGCGATCTTCGAGAAGGCGCTTGCAGGCAAGGCCGTGCTGACGCGCGCCGATGACCGCATCCTGTTTGCGCTGCAGGGGCCGGAAGCCGTGGACGTGATGAGCGATTTCTTCCCCGGCTGTGAAGAGCTGAAATTCATGCACCACATGCCGTTCGAGCTGAACGGGACGCGCTGCATCGTGTCGCGCTGCGGCTATACGGGCGAAGACGGGTTCGAAGTATTGGTGAGCCCGGCCGCGGGCCTGCCGCTGATCGACGAGATGCTGACGGATGAGCGGGTCGAGATGATCGGCCTTGGCGCGCGGGACTCGCTGCGGCTTGAGGCGGGCCTCTGCCTCTATGGGCATGACATGGACCCGTCGCGTGACCCGATTGAGGCAGACCTTGGCTGGGTGATCCAGCGCAGACGCCGCGAGGGGGGCGATTTCCCCGGCGCGGCGCGCATCCTTGCAAGCATTCAGGACGGCGTGGCCGAGAAGCGCGTGGGCATCCGCCCGCTGGAGCGTGCACCGGCACGTGAAGGCACGGCGATCGAAATTGATGGCAAGGTTGTGGGCGTGGTCACGTCCGGCGGCTTTGGCCCGACGGTCGATCATCCGGTCGCCATGGGATATGTTTCGGCGGCCCATGCGGCGCCGGGCACGAAAATCGACCTGATGGTCAGAGGCAAGGCACGGCCGGGCGAAGTGGTCGCCTTGCCGTTTGTTCCCCACAACTACAAGCGATAGGGCAGAGATTATGAGCACGAAACTGACCGAACAGGTGACGTTCTATACCGAGGAACATGAATGGGTGACCGTGCATGGCGAACTCGGCACCGTGGGCATCACCAAATTTGCGGCCGACCAGCTGGGCGACGTCGTCTTCGTCGAGACACCGGAAGTCGGCAAGGTTGTGAAGAAGGGCGACGACATGGCCGTCGTCGAGAGCGTCAAGGCGGCTTCGGACGTGTACGCACCGGTCAGCGGCGAAGTGGTCGATGCCAATGCGGTGCTGGCCGACAAGCCGGAGACGGTGAACGAGCACCCCGAGACCGAAGGCTGGTTCTGCGTGATCCGCCTGTCGCATGGCGAAGAATTGTCCGGCCTGATGGACAAGGATGCGTACATGGAATTCTGCAAGGGCCTTTAAGCGACCCGCTGCCCAGCAGCGCTCATCCCAAGCGAAGTCGAAGGATCAGAGCGCGGGCGGAAAAGACATCAAGCCAACACCTTGTCCATCGACTTCGATCAGGATGTGGTGCCACGAGAGAGACGAGACATATGCGATACCTTCCCCTCACGGATGACGACCGCAAGGCCATGCTGAAAGTGATCGGTGCCAAAAGCGCAGATGACTTCTATGGCGACGTGCCGGAATCGGCCCGCCTCGGCGGCCAGGTGGCTGGCCTGCCGGACCATCAGGGGGAGCTGGCCGTTGAGCGCCATCTCTCGAAACTCGCGGCGAAGAACCGCTCGGCCTCGTCGGGACCGTTCTTTGTCGGGGCAGGTGCGTACAAGCACCATATCCCGGCGTCGGTCGACATGGTGATCCAGCGCTCTGAATTCCTGACGACCTATACGCCATACCAGCCGGAAATCGCGCAGGGCACACTGCAGACCCTGTTTGAATTCCAGACGCAGGTTGCGGCGCTGACGGCAATGGATGTGGCGAACGCCTCCATGTATGACGGCTCGACCGCGTGCGCCGAGGCGGCCGTGATGGCCTGCCGCGTGACGCGCCGGAAGAAGGTGATCCTGTCGGGCGGTCTGCATCCGCATTATGCGGCGGCAACGAGGTTGCTGTGCGAGGCGCAGGGGCTGGAAGTTGTACACCTGCCGGTGGCCGTCGATGGCGAAATGGCGCTGGCCGAGGCCGTGGACGACCAGACAGCCTGCGTGATCGGGCAGAGCCCGAACATATTCGGCACGGTGACGGACCTGTCTGCGGTGGCGGATGCCGCCCACGAGAAGAAGGCGCTGTTCGTTTCGGTGTTTACCGAAGCCGTCGCGCTGGGCCTTGTGACGCCTCCGGGCGAAATGGGCGCGGACATTGCCGTGGGCGAGGGCCAGTCGATCGGCGTGCCGCTCGGATTTGGCGGGCCTTATGTCGGTCTCTTTGCGTGTACGGAGAAACTGGTGCGCCAGATGCCGGGACGCCTCTGCGGCGAGACGGTGGATGCCGACGGCAAGCGAGGCTTCGTGCTGACGCTATCCACACGCGAGCAGCATATCCGCCGCGACAAGGCGACATCGAATATCTGTACGAACTCAGGGCTCTGCGCGCTGGCCTTCACGGCGCACATGACGCTGCTGGGCGACAAGGGTTTGCGCGACCTGGCGCTGCTCAACCATGAAGCGGCGTGTGACCTGGCCGATGCGCTGGAAGCCGTGCCGGGCGTGGAAATCGTGACACCGCGGTTCTTCAACGAGTTTGCGTTCCGCACGCCGATGAATGCCGAAGCCGTGCTGGCGATGCTGGACGAAGCGGGCGTTGTCGGCGGCGTGCGGGCGAGCCGCTTGTTCCCGGCCGAGCATATGGGCGACGTAATCATCTGCGCAGCGACAGAGTGCACGACACCGGAAGATATTGCGGCCTATGCGGCTGCGCTGAAGGAGATTGTCTGATGACCATGAACACGCAAGGCCGCCCGACGGCACCGACATCGACTTCCGTGTCCGACATTGAGACCGTTTCGGGCTCGCGGGGGCTGTTGCAGGCTGAGGGGCTGATCTTCGAGATCGGGACCAGTGAAACGACGGGCGTTGACCTGCCGGCGCCGAAGAACCGCACGGGCCGCCTTGGCGGCGTCGCGCGGAAAGTGCCGACCGGCCTGCCGGGCCTGTCGGAGCCGGAAATGGTGCGTCACTACATGCGCCTGTCGCAGCGCAACTATGCCATCGACCTCGGCTTCTTCCCGCTGGGCAGCTGCACGATGAAGCACAACCCGCGCCTCAATGAGAAGATGGCGCGCCTGCCGGGCTTTGGCGACATCCATCCGATGCAGCCGCAGGCGACCGTGCAGGGCGCACTGGAACTGATCGACGAGTTGGCGACCTGGCTGAAGACGCTGACCAACATGCCCTTCGTGGCGATGAGCCCGAAGGCGGGTGCGCATGGCGAGCTGGCCGGCATGCTTGCGATCCGCCAGGCGCTGATTGCGCGCGGCGAAGGCGAGACACGCAAGCGCGTTCTGGTGCCGGCTTCGGCACATGGCACGAACCCGGCGACGGCTGTACAGTGCGGCTTCGAGGTTGACGAGATCAAGGCGAATGCGCGCGGCCGCGTCGACATGGACATGCTGCGGGCGAAGCTGGAGCGCACCGATGACGTGGCCGGCATCATGCTGACCAATCCGAATACGTGCGGTCTGTTCGAGACGGATATCAAGGAGATCGCCGACCTGATCCACGCAGCGGGCGGCTATTTCTATTGCGACGGCGCGAACTTCAACGCCATCGTCGGCCGTGTGCGTCCGGGCGACCTTGGCGTCGATGCGATGCACATCAACCTGCACAAGACCTTCTCCACCCCGCATGGCGGCGGCGGGCCGGGCTCGGGCCCTACTGTGCTGTCACAAGCGCTGGCGCCCTATGCGCCTGTGCCCTTCGTGGTGAAGAACGAAGACGGCGTCTATTCGCTGGTCGAGGACATGGACGGCGAAGCGAGCGAGAGCTTTGGCCGGATGGTCGCCTTCCATGGCCAGATGGGCATGTTCGTGCGGGCGCTCGCCTATATCCTCAGCCACGGCGCAGACGGCCTGAAACAGGTCGCCGAGGACGCGGTGCTGAACGCGAACTATATCGCGGCGAAGCTGAAGCACGTCATGACGCCGGCCTTCGAGGGCTATTGCATGCACGAGGCGCTGTTCTCGGATGCGTTCACGGCGGATGGCATCGAGACGCTGGATATCGCCAAGGCGCTGATCGACGAGGGCTATCACCCGATGACCATGTACTTCCCGCTGGTGGTACATGGCGCGATGCTGATCGAGCCCACCGAGACCGAGAGCAAGGCCACGCTGGACCAGTTCTGCGCCTCGCTGGAATCGATTGCCCGGCGCGCGGCGCAGGGCGACGAGACGCTCAAGGGCGCGCCTTATCTTGCCCCGGCGCGTCGTCTCGACGAGACACGCGCGGCCCGCAAGCCGGTGCTGAAGTGGACGGCGCCGGAAGGCGAAACGGTCGCGGCGGAGTAGGCCTCAGGGCGCGCCTGCCTCCGGTCCCGGCTGGTCAAAGAGCCGGGACCGAAGGTGCCTGAATCCGTGTGTCATGGGGCGCTCGATGAAGCGGTAGCTTAGCAGCGAGCCGGTGATCGAGACAGCGAGGCAGACGACGACAAAGATGACATTGTCCAGAGGTCCGGGATTCCCGAGGCTGAACAGCGGCGCCAGCGGTTCGATCCCGCCGAGTGCATCGAACGCGATCCTCATCGCGACGATGAAGAGCGTGTGCGACAGGTAGAGCGAGTAGGATGCATCACCCAGACGCACGAACGCGCGCCTGATACGGCTCAGCGACGGTATTATGGCGCGAATGGCATCCGGATACGTCTGGCCGCCATACCAGCCGGCCCAGAAGGTTGCCAGCATCGCAAGTATGCCTACCGCGCTGGCGACGATTGTGCCGCCGAGGCGCAATGGGAAAGGGGTGTCATCGCCGGTGCCGTAGAGCTGATAGACGAGCAGCGTCACCAGCAACAGGACGGCTGCCGGAACGATCCATGACAGACGGCGGGTCCGCTCAAGCGTGACTACGCCATAGATGAGGGCGGCACTCGGAAAACCGTACAGCATCACGCGTCCCCATTGCAGCGTGTGCGTTGTGATCTCTCCCTGAATGCACAGCGATGCGCCCAAGGCCACGACTGCTAGTAGCGTGATCGTGCCAGCGCGCCATGCAAGGCCCGAACAGACGAGCATTCCTGTCGCTGCCCCCATGATAAATTCCATGGTCATCGGGAAGAAGACAAGGGCCGGAATATCCACGGGGCGAGGCCCCGACAATCCCAGGGACCAGCCGCCAATAACAAGCAGGCCCCAGGCCAGCAGGAAGAGTGGAAGCCAGCTCCGCTTGGCCAGTAGGATCAATGTGAAAACGAGATAGAAATAGACCTCGTGGACAAGGGTCCAGCCAACACCGAGGACGGGGTCATCGTTCTGCGGCAAGAGCAGGAAAGACTTGAGTAGATAGGGCGCGAAGGCTTCGGAGTGCAAAAAGGATTGCCACCTTTCCCCCACGCCGATGGTTCCGTGGAAGCCCACGAGGTAGATGGTCATGATGCCTGCAAAGAACCACCAGATCGGATAGATGCGCGTCAGCCGGCCGAACAGAAAGTCCGCTGCCGTGCGCACGCCCGCCTTGTTGCCTTCTGTGACCACAACCATGATGAAACCGGAGATGACAAAAAACAGGTCCACGCCGGCGAACCCGTTGTTCACGAAGCCGTTGAGGAATGGCATTTCGGCAAGGCCGTTGCCGCCAATGGCCAGCACTTCCTGCGCGCGGATATGATAAAGGACGACCAGCAGTGCCGCGATGCCGCGCAGGATCTGGATGGACTGTAGTTTCATGCCGTCCTCATGCCCTGTTGCCGCATTTGACAGCAATAATCTTCATGTTTGTAGCAATCGGGTAACGGTGTTGCCAGACTTTGAACACATCCTGATGATTTCGTTGGCTGGACCGAAATTAATCCCCATATCATCCGCGAATGGCTGACGACGAAGCGACCGACATGACCGAAACATCCTCCCTGCCGGCCGCCAAGCCGGTTCTTGCATTGCGTTCCGGTTTCAACACCGCGTTCCGCCAGCTGCTGGCGCTGATCGGCCTATTCATGATCGCGCTCTCGATTCCGATCGGCATCATGACGCCGCTCATCCCCATTGGCCTGCCTTTCGGCATCCTTGGTGTGATCCTGCTGGGTCGCAACTCGGTCTGGGGCCATCGCTGGATGGAAGGGGTGCTGCTGCGCCATCCCCAGGTCGAACGGTTTGCCCCGAACTGGCTTATGAAGCTGGTTTTTGGTCGTGAGAAGAAAGTTTCGCCGCGTAAGGCGTCTCGCAAGGCATAGGCCCCTTGCCCCATGCGCAATTCTAGGGACAATTGGCCTGGAATTGATTGCTGTAAGCGGGGCTGAAGCAAATGAACCGAGTTTCCCTGGCGGGCATGCTTTGCATGGCCCTGGCACTGGCCGCATGCGGCGGTAAAAAAGACGCAGACAAAACGGACAGGATCACGGTTCCGAAGGACCCGTTCCCGTCGACCTATGCGGCCTATCCGAACGATCCTGTTTTCATCTCGAATGCCACTGTCATTGATGGCGAAGGTGCGCTCATTGAGAAGGGCAGCCTGCTCATCGTGGACGGGAAGATCTCTGCCATTGGCAAGGATCTCGAAGCGCCGGCCGATGCCAAGAAGATCGACGCCTCCGGCCGCTGGGTAACGCCCGGCATTATCGACAATCACAGTCACTTGGGCGCGTACCCTTCGCCGGGCGTCAGCTCGCTCAGTGACGGCAACGAGATTTCGGCGCCGGTGACAGCGGAAGTCTGGGTGGAGCACAGCGTCTGGCCGCAGGACCCCGGTTTCTCGCGGGCGCTGGCCGGCGGCATCACCTCGCTGCAAATCCTGCCGGGCAGTGCCAACCTGTTCGGTGGGCGGGGCGTGGTGCTGAAAAATGTGCCCAGCCGCACGGTGCAGGGCATGAAATTTCCCGGTGCACCCTACACATTGAAGATGGCCTGCGGCGAGAATCCGAAGCGCGTCTACGGCTATGGCGGTGGACGCTACCCAGGCGGCGCGCCCTATTCGCGCATGGGCAATGTCGCCGGTTACCGCGCGGCCTGGATCCAGGCGACCGACTACAAGCGCAAGTGGGACAAGTACGAGAAGGAGGGCGGTGAGGCACCGACGCGCGACCTTGAGCTCGACACGCTGAAGGGCGTGCTCGACGGCGACATCCTTGTTCACATGCATTGCTACCGCGCCGACGAGATGGCGCAGGTCATGGATATCTCGAAGGAATTTGGCTACAAGGTCACCGCCTTCCACCATGCGGTCGAGGCCTACAAGATTGCCGACAAGCTGGCCGAATATGGCGCCTGTTCGTCCATGTGGGCCGACTGGTGGGGCTTCAAGATGGAAGCCTATGACGGCATCAAGGAAAACATCCCGCTGGTGCACAAGGCCGGTGCCTGCGCGATCGTGCACTCTGACAGCGAGGTTGGCATCCAGCGCCTGAACCAGGAAGCGGCCAAGGCCTGGGCCGATGGCAAGAAGATCGGCATCAACATTCCTGAAGAGGAAGCCTGGCAATGGCTGTCGCTGAATCCGGCGAAATCGCTCGGCATCGATACCAAGACCGGCAGCCTCGTGCCCGGCAAGATGGCCGATGTGGTGATCTGGTCCGGCAATCCCTTCAGTGTCTACAGCAAGGCCGACCAAGTCTATATCGACGGCGCTCTGATGTATGATCGCAGCGATGCGGCCCATCGCCCGGTATCGGATTTTGAACTTGGCCAACCCGGTGAAGGAGACCTGAAATGAGCGCGCGTCATATTGCCGGCCTGATCGCTGTCGTCGCGAGCCTTGCGCTTCCGGTTGTTGCTGAACCCGTTGCCATTGTTGGCGGCAAGGTCTGGACCGGTACGCGGCAGGGCACAGTTCCCAGCGGCGTTATCGTCATCGACAAGGGCCGCGTTGTGTCTGTCGACAAGGCAGGGTCGCCCGTGCCGCTGGATGCCACGGTGATTGATGCCGGTGGCAAATGGGTCACGCCGGGCATTATTTCGGCCTTTTCCCGGATTGGCATCGTGGAAGTCGATGCCGAGAAGCCGACCGATGACACGTCTGCCGGTGAGTCCGACTTTTCCGTGGCACTGGATGCGGCGGACGGGTTCAACCCCGATGCAACGGCCATTGCCGTGACCCGCATTGAAGGCGTCACGCGAGTGGTTGTGGCACCCGAGGCCAGTTCCAACCTGTTCGCAGGTCAGGGCTTTGTCGCTGATACCAGCGGCTCTGTGGACACGGAGATTGACCGCAAGGCGTTCCTTCTGGTGTCGCTCGGCGAAGAGGGGGCATCGCTTGCGGGTGGCTCCCGCCCGGCCGCCTGGGCCCAGCTTCGCGCTTCGCTGGACGATGCGAAATCCTATCCGGCCCGCTACCTTGCGAGCAATGAAGGCACGGCGCTGGACCGTGTGGATGCCGGAGCCCTCGTGCCGGCCGCCAGGGGCCAGCAGCTGATCCTGATCGAGGCCAACAAGGCGAGCGACCTCAACGCCATCATGGACTTTGCCGAGGCCAACGAGGATCTCGACATTGCCATTGTCGGCGCGGACGAGGGCTGGCGTGTTGCGCCGCGCCTCGCCAAGGCGGGCATTCCGGTGATCGTGGATTCCTATTCGAACCTGCCGGCCAGTTTCGAACGGCTCGGTGCGACGGGCGAGAATGCAGCGCGCCTGCGGGCGGCCGGTGTCACGGTGGCCATCGCGGCGATCAGCGACGGTACGCATAATGCGCGCCTCGCCATGCAGATCGCCGGCAATGCGGTTGCCAACGGCCTGCCGCACGAGGATGCCATGGAAGCGCTGACGACGGCGCCAGCGGCCATATTCGGCCTGCAGGGGCTGGGTGTGATCGGGCCGGGATCGCGCGCGGATATCGTCGTATGGGATGGTGATCCGCTGGAAGTTACGTCCAATCCGGATGTCGTGATGATCGATGGCGTGGTGCAATCCATGGTGACGCGTCAGAGCGAATTGCGGGACCGCTACCTCAAACTCGACAAGCGGGACCTTCCGCTGGCCTATGTGAAGCCCTGACTGTCTGTTCAACTCCCATAAATCCTTCGCGGTCTAGGATGGCCGCTTGAGACACTTTTTTGACCCGATTGCCGCACGGTTGCCGCAAATAGGGACATAAGTGGAATTGGGATGGTTTGATCTATGTGGCTTGCACTGCTGATGGCGCTGACGATGGTGACGGGGTCTGGTCCGATGGACGAGGCCCTGTCGGCAACCGAGGCGCCCAAGACCTTGCGGGCTGCCTTCACCGTGGAATTGCGCAGCGACCATGCCCGCCGCGTCTATGCGTTCGACCCCCGCAAGACAGGTGCCGAGCGCTGGCAGGTCGTTGACTGGCAGGGCGAGGACGACGAGCTGGAAGAGGTGGCGGCAAATTGGGCCGCTGAACCCGCGCCGGATGGCCGGCTGTTTCCCGATGACCTGCGTGCGAGCCTCGGGCGCAGCGTGGAGGTCAATGACGAGGGCCATGCCTGGCAGATATCGTTCCGGCATACGCCCTCAAGGAATGATGGCGAGTTTGACGTCTGGGCCGCGCAGCGCCTGCAGGCGACGGCGTGGCTGGACCCTGTCGGCGAGCGCTTTCTCAGGATCGACTATATGCTGCCAAAACCCGTTTCCGGGCCTGAAGGCGGCACGCTGACCAAGTATAACCAAAGCTATTTCCTGCGCACCGAACCGCGCTGGGGCATGAGCTATGTCTCGGGTTTCTCCATCGAGCTTGAAGCCCGTGCGGCCTTCCGGAAGATCGAACGGCGCTATTCCGCCAATATCGTGAAAGTTGATTTCTTCTTCGCCAGCGCCGAAGCGCAGAAGGCGTTTGAAGACGACCGCACAGTCAAACCGCAATTGATGACTGGATTGAGCGGCCCGGCACGCTAGACTCCTCGCCATGACGATTCACATGGTGAAACTGTGCGTAGGAGCGGAAACGGTCGAGGACCTGGCCGACTGGCAGACACGTCAGATGCAGCGCCTCGACAATCCTGTCCACCACACCCGCATGAGCCCCAAGCGCGCCGGGGAAATGCTCGATGGCGGCTCGATCTATTGGGTGATCAAGCGGGCGATCCGGGTGCGCCAGCGCATTATCGACATTCGTGCGGTGGCAGACGAGACGGGCCGCGACATGTGCGAGCTGGTGTTCGATCCAAATCTTGTACGCACCTATGCGCAGGCGAAAAGGCCCTTCCAGGGCTGGCGCTACCTGAAGCCGACCGATGCGCCGCGCGACCTGAAGACCGGCGAAGCGGCGCTCGACATTCCGCCAGATCTCGACGCGGCGCTGAAACAGGCCGGCGTCTGGTAGGCGCTGGCCCGAACGCTGCCATCGACAAGGCCCATGCCGCCCGCTAAGCGGAAACATGACCGATCTTTTCCTCCAGTACTGGCCGCTCCTCCTCAGTCTAGCCGTCGCGGGCGCTGCAGCGGGCCTTGCGGCCGGCATGTTCGGCATTGGCGGCGGCGCAGTGATCGTGCCGGTGCTTTTCTTCCTGTTTGACGGCATGGGCTATGGCGAGACGGCGATGCATGTCGCGGTGTCGACCTCGCTGGGCACGATCATCCTCACCTCCATTCGCAGCGTAATGGCGCACAATGGCCATGGCGCGGTTGACTGGTACATCATCAAGTCATGGGCGCCCTGGATCGTGCTGGGCGCGCTGATCGGCATGGGGCTGAGCGGGTTCCTGTCCAAGCGGGCCCTGCTGGGTATTTTCGGGACGATGGGCTTTGTCCTCTCGGCGCAGCTGTTCTTCGGGCGGCCAACATGGCGGCTGGCGGAAGAGATGCCCAAAGGCGCGACGCGGATGGGGCTTGGAACGGCTATTGGCGCGCTGTCGGCCCTGATGGGGATTGGCGGGGGCACGTTCGGCGTCAGCCTGATGACACTCTATGGACGGCCGATCCACCGGGCTGTGGCAACGGCGGCCGGCTGGGGCGTGGCGATTGGCCTGCCTTCGGCGATTGTGGCGGTGTTTATTGGCTGGGGGCATGAGGGGCTGCCGCCGTTTTCGCTCGGCTATGTGAACCTGGCGGCCTTTGCGCTGATCTCGGTGTTCACGGTGACGATGGCGCCGGTCGGGGCCAGGCTGGCGCATAGTCTCGACGCTGTCCTGTTGAAGCGCCTGTTTGCGGTGCTGCTGGCGCTGGTGGCGGCGCGGATGCTGTACAAGGCGCTTGGGTTCTAGGCGGCGAGAACACCGACGATGCGTTCGATTGCCCAGTAGGCGCCCACAATCCCGATGCAGTAGGCGGCCACGAAACGGACTGGCGCATCCGGCATGCGGGCGAAGCGTCTCGCGAGGAAAACGCCGAGCAATACGGCCCCCACGAAGAAGACCTGACCGGCCTCGACGCCCACGTTAAACAGCAGCAGCGCCAGCACTTCGGCGCCCTTGGGCAGGCCGATTTCCGACAGCGCCCCGGCAAAGCCGAAACCATGGATAAGCCCGAAACCAAAGGCGATCAGCCATGGCTTGCGCTGGCTGAGCGTCTCGCGTCCACGCACGCGGTAGATGGCTTCGACGCCGAGCAGCGCAATGCTCATGGCGATGGTTATCTCGACCGGCGGGCCTGGCAGCGTAATGCCGCCAAGGGCTGCAGCCGCAAGCGTAATGGAATGGGCGAGGGTGAAGGCGGTGACAGTGGGCAGCAGTTGGCGCGGACGGACGAGGAGGATGAGGCCGAGGACGAAGAGGAGGTGGTCGTAGCCGAAGAGGATGTGTTCGACGCCGATGCGGAAGTAGGTGGCGGTGGGGGCGCCGGTGGGTGAGGAGAGGTCGAGTTGCAGCGAACCGGGGCGAAGGACCGTGGAGAGATCGTCGCCTGTCAGGCGGTTCACGCGCACGAAGGCGTCTGTGAGCGTGCGTTCAAGTCCGGCGATTTCGATATGGCCGGTGGAGAGGTCGCAGGCCATGTCCCAGCGCTGGATAAGGGTGCCGGCGGCGATTTCGCTGCGTTCGTGCGCGCGGGTGCACTTTGCGGGAAAGACGGGGTCGAGCTTGAGGCGCCTGCCATCCAGCACGGGCTGTTTCCAGGTGACCGCGAACTGGCCGGGATCTGTTTCAGTCACTTCGAGATAGGCCGGGCGCACTTCATGGGCGGCCGCAGGCAGCGCGGCGCAGAACAGCGCCAGAAGGGCGAGGAGAACGCGTCTCATTCGGCGCCTTCGATATGGACCTTGTAGCGGCTGATGATGTCGGCAATGGCCTTGTCATTGGCCGCGCGCAGGGCCTCGTCGTGCCAGTCGGATTCGACATGATCGCGGACGTCTTCAAAGGGCTGAAGACGGTCCTCTTCAAGGGCGACAATGTGCACGAGATGCTGGCCGAATGCCGAGGAGACGGGACCTTGCCATTCGGGGCCGGCCTTGAGGGAAAAGAGGGCCCTGGCGAAGTCTGCACCGAACAGGCGAACGGTTTCGCGTATGGGGAGATCACCATAGGCGCGCTGGAGCATGAAGGGATCTCCGAGGGTACGCCAGTCCACCGGAGTGGGGCCGTTGAGGGACTTCAGGAGGGATTCCGAGTCCATTCCCGGGGTATTCCCGGACCGTTCCGGGTTTAAATAGACGTGTTCGAACGTGATGCTCGGAGGGAGCGTGTAGCTTGCCTTGTGGTCTTCGTACCATTTGCGCAAGGTCGCCTCGGAGGGCGCTGGCGTGTCGGCCAGGTCGGAGACCATGAAGCTCATCTTCTGGGCAAGGCGGCGTTCGATGATCGTGTCGCCGACATCGAGGCCGAGCCGCCGGGCTTCGCGGGCGAGGGCTTCGTCGCGGACCTGATCGGTGACCATCGCGGCCATGTCCTCGGGCGAGGGCAGGGCGCCGGATTCAGAGGCATAGAGCGCGGCCATGCGCTCCATGTCTTCCTCGGTGACGGTGATGGTTCCGTCACGCGCGTCGGCATAGGCCGTCCACGCCGCATGGCCGGCAAAAACCAAGGCTGCGACGAGGACGAAATGGACGAGGGGTTCGCGGAGCAGAGCGCGCATCTAGGCCGGCGGAATGTACCAGATCGGCGATGTGTAGGCGCGTTCCTGGATGGTTGTAGGCAGGTCAGGGTTGGGCGGGGTGCCGTTGCGATTGGCTTCCCATGTCGACCAGCGGCAGGTCGGGTTTTCGAGTACGCGCACATAATAGGTCGCGCGCTGGGCGGGATCGAAGTCTGGATCGGTCCAGAGTGCTTTCAGCTCACCCGCGCCTGTGCCGGCGCTGGTTTCGCAGGTCGCGATGTCGACGCTGGCGCCATTGTCGGGGCAACGATGATTGGCATCCGGCACGGCGCCGCCGGAGCAGGCCGCGTCATAGACGGCTTCGCCGCCGCTGGTGACCTTGACGACCTGGACCCGCTGGAGCGGGGCAGAATTGGAATCCTGCATGGCCCAGGCGATGAAGTGTGGCGCAGCGCCTGCGCCGACAAGGTCGCCGCCCATTGGCACGCCGCCAGCATAGGCCTGCTTGGCAAGGTCCGGGCTGGTCAGCATGGCGTCGGTATAGTTGAAGCCGCCGAAGAAGCGCACTTTCATGCGCGGCCCGGTGGTGGCGAAGGTTTCCTTGCGGCGGAACGCATCAAATATGGAATCGCGTGTGTTCTCTTCGGCCCAGACCCCAGTGAGGCCGGAGGCGGACCAGCGCGAGAACCAGTTCTTTGCATTCATGGTCGTCTGATTGTCGGGTTGATCCGCCCAGTCTGTGATGCCCGGCATGGGCACGGAGCCGCGCTGGAAGGGCAGGCCGTCGACGATGCCGATTTTCGACCAGTAATCCTTCTCGGAATAGGAGCCACCAGCGACGTGGCTGTCAGAGGCCGCGGTGAGGCCGAAGTGGAAGGGGTCGAAGCCCTTTTCTTCCTGAAGTTTCAGGCCGTTGCGATAGGCTTCGCGGACATAGGAGCCGCTGGTTTTCGAGACGTTGTAGCTGCCGAGCAGTTCGTCATAGATTTCGAAATTGGCCCATTCGTCGTTCGGCGAAAGGTCCGGGTGGGTTTCGGATGTGCCCTTGACCTGCGTGACTTCGACAAGCGGTTCGTTGCGCATGCGCTGCTCGGCATAGGCCGCGTCGATCGGGTCGCCATTATAGGTTTCCAGCCTGAACATCTGGCCGTCGGAGACGTTGGAATTGTGCGGGATGGCAATGGACTCGCGCCCCTCGGCGCGCTGCTGGTCCATCCAGTCCCACAGGTCTTCCGGATTGGTGGAATCGAGGGTCGAGAAGGCGCGGTCCGGCGCCTCGCCGCGGAAGAAGACGTTGCGGTGGAGGTTGCCGCCGCCAAAGCCTCCGTCGTCGCTCTGTGTCGTGACGGAGGTGAACTCGTAGGCCGAGAAGGTCGTGAAGACGCCGGGCTCGTTATACTTCTCGGCGGCGTCGATGTTCTCCTGCCAGACGGATTTGATTGTCGGCTCGTCATACATGTCTTCGATTTTCTCGCCGGAGCGGACCGAGGCGCCAACGCCCTGGAAGGCGGCGACGATCTTGTCGGGATCGGTGGAGAACATGTCCTTGGCGCGCGGCAGCTCCGACAGCGCGGTGCCCTTGGTGTTCATCGCGGGCAGTATGCCGAGATATTCGGCATGGTCGGTGACGGTGTAAAAGTCGAGCGGGCCGCCGGCGATGGTCATGTCGAAGCCGGAGGGGTGCTTGATCGTCTCGCCCTTGGCGAAGCGGTAGGCATCATCGGCCGTGCGCCGGACGTTGAAGATATAGGCGTCGAAACTGTTGCGCGTGTGGATGTGCATGTCGCCGAAATAGGCGTTGCGGTCTGCATTGTAGCCGGGCGTTGCGCCTTCGGGCACGACAACTTCCGGCGCGGCGGCCTGTTCGACAGGGGCTGGTTCGGTCTTGTTGCCGCTACAGGCGACAAGTGCGAGCGCCGTACTGGCGAGCGTCAGGGTCTTCCACATTTTTACTATTCCTCCCACGGGCGCGTTTGTTGCGCTCTCATGGGAGTTGTTTTTGCAGTGATTGTGCCAGTTGTCCAGACGGTCCGGAGGAAGTTTAGCCCTGCCAGAAGCGACGGGTTAGCACGACGAAAACCGAGATGAACTCCAGCCGCCCCAGCAGCATTGCGATGGCGCAAATCCATTTGGCCACGTCGGGAAGGGTCTGGAAAGTGGAGGACGGACCGATCCGCTCGCCAAGGCCGGGGCCAACGTTCGAGACGCTGGTGGCCGAGGCGGAGATCGCCTCCATGGCATTGAGGCCGCAGAGCGAAAGGAGCGCGGCGGCGATCATGAAGGTGGAGATGAAAAGGAAGAGAAACACCATGACCGACTGAAGCGTTTCCTCGTCGAGCGTGCGCCCGCCATAGCGCACGGGGGTGCGCCGGTGCGGCATGGTCATCTTGTGGGAATAGGCGACGAGGGCCTTGGCTGTGATTTCAAGGCGGAACATTTTAAGGCCGCCCGCCGCCGAGCCGGCGCAGCCGCCGACGAAGGTGATGCAGAGGAAGAGGGCCATCATGGGCTGGCCCCAGGTGTCATAAGGAGCCGACGCGTAGCCGGTGCCGGTCATGACGGACACGACGTTGAAGAGGCAGGTTTTGAGGCCATTCAGCATGGGGTCGACATCGGCGGTGTCGATCACGTTCTCATAATAGACGGTGACGATGAGCGTAAGCACGGCGGCGAGCATGAAATAGAAGCGCGGCTGGGGGTCTTTCAGGAGCGGCATGGGGCGGCCCTGCAGGACCAGCATGGCCATGAGGCTGAAGGGCAGGCCGGCAAACATCATGAAGGGCGCCGCAATCCAGGCCGCTGGCGTATCGTTGAAATAGCCGAACGAGGCGTCATGGGTGGAGAAGCCGCCAGCCGACATGGTGGTCATGGCGTGCGTGACGGCATCGAACCAGCTCATGCCGGCGAGGAAATAGAGCAGGGCGCAGAGCGAGGAAATAATCAGGTAGGTGAACCCGAGATAGGCGGCGATGTCGGTGATGCGCGGCAGGAACTTGCCGGAAATGTCGGAGCTTTCGAGCTGGAACAGCTGCATCCCACCGACGCGCAGCTGGGGCAGGATCGCGATGGCGGCCACGATAATGCCGATGCCGCCGACCCACTGGATGATGGCGCGCCAGAGAAGGAGGCCGCGCGGGAGGTCGTCGAGGCCGGTGAGGACCGTCGCGCCGGTCGTCGTCATGCCGGAAATCGTCTCGAAGGAGGCGTCGGTAATGCTCATGCCCGAGGCGACGAAAGGGATGGCGGCGATGGCGGGCAGGAAGACCCAAGCCATGACCGTGAGCAGGAAGGCTTCGCGCTGGCCGGTGCGTTGGTCGCCGCCGCGCGACAGAATCCAGAGGCAGGCGCCGATAAAGATGGAGCCGAAGGCCGAAACGGCAAAAACGTGCGATTCCGGGCGTTTATCGGCAAAATCCATCAATGCGCACGGGATCATCGCTGCGCCGAGCAGGACGGTCATGATGCCGATGGCGAGGAAGATGGGGCGTAGCTGCATTTTACGCGCGGACGATACGCTGCAAATCCTGCGAAGACGTCAATTTTCTTAAGGTTAACAAGAGGTATCCAAGGGCAGGTGCCAGTGCGGCACGGGGGCAGGCAGGTCTGGGTAGCAATCAGGCAAGGATTGGGCCATAGGCGGCTGTGTCGCGGGGCCGTATTGATTGACCCAGCGGAAGTAAGAACTTAAAGCCCACGTATCGTTTCATTTGCAACTAATGGCATCCTCCCATGTTCGATCACCCTTCCTATGACGCCCATGAGGGCGTGCACCTTTTCCAGGACGAAGCGAGCGGACTGAAAGCCATTATTGCGATCCATTCGACGGCGCGCGGCCCGGCCGCTGGCGGCACGCGGATGTGGGATTTCGCCAATGGCGAGGCCATGTTGCGCGACGTGCTGCGCCTCAGCCAGGGCATGAGCTACAAGAACGCCATGGCCGACCTGCCGCTGGGCGGTGGCAAGGCCGTGATCTGGGGCAATGCGAAGACCGACAAGTCGCCGGACCTGTTCCGGGCCTTTGGCCGGGCGGTGGAAAGCCTGCAGGGGCGTTACTACACGGCCGAGGATGTCGGCATCGATGTCGCGGACATGGAGATCGTGCGCCAGGAGACGGCCTATGTGGCGGGCCTCGACAAGGGCGAGGCGGCGAGCGGTGACCCGTCGCCGATTACGGCGCGGGGCGTGTTCCTGGGCATTGTCGAGACAGCCAAGCGCGCGCTGGGCAGCGGCGACCTGAAGGGGCGGACCGTGGCGGTGCAGGGCGTTGGATCGGTCGGCGCGCATACGTGCGATCATCTGGCAGAGGCCGGGGCCAACCTGATCATCACCGATATCGACCAGGCGGCGCTGCAGGCCGTGTCGGCGCGCACCGGTGCGCGTATCGTGGGGCCGGACGAGATCTATGATGTGGAGGCGGATATCTTTTCGCCCTGCGCGCTGGGCGCCATCATCAACGAGCAGACGCTGGGCCGCTTCAGGGTCAAGGCGATTGCCGGGGGCGCGAACAACCAGCTGGTCATGCCGGAAATGGGCGAGCTGCTGCGCCGCAAGGGCATTCTCTATGCGCCGGATTATGTGATCAATGGCGGCGGCATCATCAATGTGGCGGCCGAGATTTCCGGCAATTACTCCCGCGAGTGGGTGGACGCAAAACTGGCGCGCCTCGTCGAGACGCTGGGCGATGTGCTGGACGAGGCCCTGTCGCATGGCAAGCCGACCAATCAGGTTGCGGACAGAATCGCGCGGGAACGGATTGCCGCAGCCCGCTAGGGGTTTTTGCGTAGTTCGCCGAACGGTGCCCGGATGGTAGGTTGTCTCTCAGGAGCAATCCATCAGGAGGTACATGTGTCATGTCCGTTGTTGCCGTATTACAGGGAACTGAAGCCGAAGATCGCCAGACCACGCTTGCCGCGATAGAGATTGCGCGGCGCCTGAACACGCCTGTCACGGGTCTGTTCGCGCTGCCGGATCCGATGGCCGTGCTGATGGTGTCGACCTCGCCGGAAATGGCGTCGATTTCGCCCAGCATGACGCAGAGCATGATCGACCAGCAGGCGGCGATGACGGAGATCGCCAAGGCGGCCTTCCATGATGCGACAAGTACCGGCGCGCATGGGCTGGACTGCGACTTTTTCCATGAGGTGAATACGGTGGAGCGGGCGAGCGCGAATGCCGCGACGCTGGCCGATGCCGTCGTCTTCCCGCGCTCCGCCGCGACCGTGGGTGGGCCGCTCTACATGGCTTTCGAGCATGTGATGATGGAAGCGCGCCTGCCGCTGGTTCTAGCGGGTACGGACAGTATTCCGGCCGGGCCTGTGATCATTGCCTGGGATGGCAGCAATGGCGCCGCGCGGGCCGTGCGTTTCCACTTGCCGCTGATCCGCGCCTTTGGCGACGTGATCATTGCGCAGGCGCCGAAGGACCTGGAGCGCGATGCAGCGCGGCCGGTGGCCGAACCGGGGACACTGGAAGACTGGCTGAAACGCCATGATGTCAGCGTGAAAGTTGCGGCCATTGAGGGCGATGTATCGGGCGGCCTTCTCGCATTGGCCAAGGGCAGCGGGGCTGCAATGATCGTGGCCGGGGCCTATGGGCACTCGCGGCTTGGCGAACGTCTGTTCGGCGGGACGACGCGGCATCTGCTGTCGGCAAAGGATGCCCCGGCACTGGCGCTGGCGCGCTGAACGCTTTCCTCTTTGAGATAATGGAGACTTCGATGGCCCTTAGCCGCATCACACTACAACTGGCCCGTAATCCCGGGCTGCCCGCTGGCGATCCGGCCCGTGGTTACACGCTGGTCGCGCCGCTGACGCCTGATGCGCATCTTGATGTCGAGGCCTGGCGGGAAAACCGCAAGGCGTGCCGGGTCGTGCGCTTCTCGCCGGCAGAGGACGAGCATGCCGACGGGCGGCTGACGCATCGCGGGGACCACTGGTTCTTCCATTATGACGAGGACGATGAAGGCGACGACGAGGCGGGCTATCGCCTTGGCGAGCATGTCTTCAAGGAAGGCGAATACGTGACCGTGGCGAGCTTTGGCGAAGAGCCGCTGACCTATAAGGTGACCGACGTCTCCAGCCTGTAATCGGTTCGCGCAAGGCGGCCGAATTCTGGTATCCGGGACGTGTGTTACCGGAAGGGGAGAGGCCATCATGTGCGGACGCTATTTCAGGCATGACGTGACCTGGGCCGAATATCATGCGGCACTGAGCATTATCCCCTACGAGGATGTTGAGCCGCCTGAGGCAACCTACAATGCCGCGCCGACCACGATCCAGCCGATCGTGCGGCGGGCCGAGCATGGTACGCACCGGGAACTGGCGCCGGCGCGCTGGGGGCTGGTGCCGTCCTGGTGGACCAAGCCACTGTCGGAAATGAAGTTCACGACGTTTAATGCGCAGGCGGAAACGGCGGCGGAAAAGCCGGTGTTTCGCGGCGCGTATCGCCACCATCGCTGCCTCGTGCCCGTGTCCGGCTTTTATGAATGGACGGGCGCCAAAGGGGCGAAGACGCCGTTCGCGATCAGCCTGTGCAACAGGCGATGGTTCTGCATGGCGGGCCTGTGGGACTCGGCGCTGATCGACGGGTCGGAGATCCACAGCTTCACGATCCTGACGACCAAACCAAATGACCTGATGGCGGGGCTGCACACACGCATGCCGGTGATCGTGGCGCCGGAGGATTATTCCCTTTGGCTCGACCCTGAAGCGGGAGACCCCTCGCGCCTGTTTGAACCCTATCCCACTGACGCCATGCAGGCCTGGCCGGTCGGGCCGGAGGTGGGCAATGTGCGCAACAATTATCCGGGCCTGATTGCGGAGGCCTGAACGAAAAAGCCGGGCGCACATGAGTGGCCCGGCTTTCCTATTTGGCTTTTAAGGGCGCCTAGAAGTCCCAGCGGAGCTGGACGCCATAGGTGCGCGGCTCGTTGACGAAACCGGTCAGGTTGTTGAAGTCGATGGCGCCTTCAAGCGCCTCCTCGTCCGTGATGTTGCGCACGAAGGCGGAGACGTCGTAACCGGCATCCGACTTGTAGCCGAGTTTCAGGCCGCCTTCCCAATAGCCGTCCTGGCCGAACTCTGCGCTCTCATAGAGGAAGAAGTTCGTGTCGCCCTTGTAGGCCCAGTCGGTGTAGCCATAGAGCTCACCGGTCGCGAGCGGGATGGCATAGCGTGCCGTTGCGTTGGCGATCCATTCCGGCGCATTCGGGAAGGAATTGCCGGAGATATTGTAGCCGAGGAGCGTGACGCCGTCATCGGCATAGACGGCCGGGTCAAGCATGGTGCAGCCGCCACCACAGCCGGGTGCCAGCAAGACATCGTCCTTGAACTCGGTCTTGTTGTAGGAAAGGCCCGCCGTGAGGAAGAGGTTTTCGATCGGCGCGGCTTCCACGTCGGCTTCGAAACCGTAACCTTCGCTCTTGTCGGCATTGAAGAGGGCAACCGTATTGTTCAGGCCACCGACGATTGTCAGCTGCTGGTCGTTGAACTCGAAGAAGAAGACATCAGCATTGAGGCGGACGCGATTGTCGAACAGTTCCGACTTGATGCCAGTCTCGTAGGAAAGAACGGTTTCGGTATTAGCGCTGGAGACGTCATTCGCGAAGACAAGGCGGCCTTGCGTCGATGGCCCGCGGAAGCCCTTGGCGACGCGTGCATAGAGGTTCAGGTCGTCCGTTGCCTGATAGGTGGCCGAGACGTCCCAGCTGACCTGATCGGCAGAGACCGAGCCAGCCACGGGACCAAACGTGCCGGAGCCGAAGGGGCCAAGCGTGCGTTCGACAACGAAGTCCTTGGATTCATCGGTCCAGCGCGCGCCGCCCGACAGGGTGAACTTGTCGGTGACGTCATAGGCGAGCGAGGCGAAGATACCGGTGCTGTCGGTCTGGTTCTCGCGGGTTGCGATGCCGTTGACCGGGCGGCCGGGCGAGAGCGTGTCGAAGCTTTTCGACGTGATGGCCACTTTTTCGTCGAAGACGAAAACGCCGGCCTGCGCGCGCAGCGGGCCGCCATCGTCAAAGGCGAAGCGAAGCTCGTTGGTCGTCTGGTGCAGGGCGTCAACGGCGCCGGAGCTTTCCGAGGCGAACGGAATGAAGCCGGGGCCATAATTGCCTGCCCCGAGGAAGGCTGCGCCGAAGCCGCCGTCAATGTCGCCACGGCTTTCAATGGTCGCCTGTTCGTTGCCGAAGACATAGGTGACCTTGATGGCGTCGGTGAGGCCTTTTTCAAGCTTCAGCGTGACGCCATGGCTGTCCTGCGTCAGGAAGTTGTCGCCATCGAAATAGACAGTGTCGCGGTCAAAGTTCGAACCAACGCCATTGGAACCGACATCAATGATATTGGCGCGGAAGAGGCGCGCGTCGCCATCATTGGAGCGGCCATGCACGTTGAGCAGGGCGGAGAAATCCGTGCCCCTCGGCGTGAACAGGATCTGGGCGCGGCCAGCGAGTTCCTTGAAGCCTTCGTAGCGGTCTTTCTCGCCGGTATAGGCGTTGTCCACATACGGATCACGTTCCTGGTAGAGGCCGGAGAGGCGCACCGCCAGCTCGTCGGTAAAGACGGGCAGGTTCACGGCGCCTTCAAGCTCGCGCGTGTTGTAATTGCCATAGGAGACGCGCCCATAGCCTTCCAGTTCACTGGTCGGTTTGGCGGAGTCGAACTTGATGATGCCGCCGGGCGTGTTGCGTCCGAACAGCGTACCCTGAGGGCCACGCAGGACTTCGATACTGTCGAGGTCGAAGACCGGGAAGCCCTTCAGGATGGGGCTTTCATAGGGCACGTCGTCATAGACGAGGGAGACCGGCTGGGAGGCATTCAGATCGAAGTCCGTGTTGCCGATGCCGCGGATATAGAAGCGCGGGAAGGCGCGGCCGAACGAGCTTTCGGCGATGACGCTGGGCACGCGGGCTGAAAGGAAGCGCACATCGGCGCCGGAGGATTTGAGGACGTCGAGCTTTTCGTCGGCGATCGTGGTGATCGAGATCGGCACGTCCTGGATGTTTTCCTCAACCTTCTGGGCCGTCACGGTTACGGACGGCAGGCGGGCTTCGGTATCTGTTTCCTGAGCGATGGCTGGCAGGCTGATCGCGATCAAGAGGCTCGAGCCGAGAAGGAGCGAGCGAAGGGCAGGTCTGTATGTCATGGAAAGGCATCCTGATTGGCATGGAAGACAGCCCGTCTTGGCGCGGGATCTTATGCCTCGGCATGTCTCACGTTTTGTCCGTTCCGAGAATGATATGTGTCGCGGTTTTGATGGTTTTGTGTCCATCGGTCACGGCGTGTTGCTGCGCCGCAACATGAAGGCGGCTCTGCTACAACGAGAGGTAAGTTTTTCTGGTGCGCCAGGATCAGTGGTGGCGGTCAGTTCCAGGGATTGAAGCGCGTCGGCGGCTTCGGTGGGGGAGGTGCTTCTTCCGGTTCCGGCTCCGATGTGCCTGGCTCGACCGTTTCGGCGGGCACTTCGAAGGCCGCTTCCTCGGGCCGGGACGGCTCGGATGGCTCCGGCGGGGTGTCGGCCTGATCGCTGAATGTGAAGGGCGCGGATTCGGCGTCCGTTAAGGGGTCGGTATAGGCGGGTGTATCTGGTCCGGCGTTGAATTCCGACAGGTCTATGTCATCGGGCAGGTCGACCGTGCCGTCGATGACCATGCGCGGGCTGTCCATGGCGGGCGCGCCGGATGCGGCGGACGGTTCCGGCTGGGCGCTGCCTGCGCGGCCGGCCGCGCCGAGGCCGAAGCCGGACGACATGCCTGAAAGGCTGAAGCGCTGCGGTTCCGGCTGTGCGGCGGGCATTTCTGCGGTCACGGGCGGATCTTCAGGAAGCTCGACCTCTGGGGCGGCTGAGCTGATATCGGCGGCATATTCCACCTCGGGCGCGATGGTCTCATTTGCCTCGGGGGCGGGCTCTGGAGCAGTTTCAGGCTCCGTCGCCACCGGGGTGGATGACGTGTATTGCGAGAGGCCGCCTGTGCCTGAGCCGAAATAGCCGCTGCCGAAGGGGGACGCCATAGTCGCCGTTGGCGTAGGCACCGGTTCTGGCTGGGCCTCAGGTTCCGGTTCAGACAGGACCGGTTCAGGCGCTGTTTCGACCACCGGGGCATTGTCATCCTCGGGCCAGAGGGGCGTTTCGGTTTCGTCGAGGGCTGATGCCGGTTCCGGTTCCGTTGCTGTGGCGAAGGCTGGCGTGTATTCGAAGGCGTCCGGCGCGTCTGATGTGACCTCTTCGGGGGTATCCTCGGCGGCTTCGATGTCGCTTTCCGGGTCGCTCGGGGCGATCATCTCGGGTTCGGCTTGCGTTTCCGGTTCGGGCTCGGACGCGATGACCGTTTCTGGCTCAGCCGCTACCGTTTCGGCTTCCTCTTCTGCCTCATATTCAGGTTCAGGCTCAATCTCGGGCGCGGACTCAGCTTCAGGCTCGGCTGACCGCCCGCCGCCATTGACTTCCTCGGCCATGCTGGCGACAGCGCGGGCCATGTCTGTCTGGCCTTCCAGTTCCGGATAGGCCTCGGGGAAGGCATCGGTATCATCGCCCGGATCTTCAACCAGGTCGGCAGGATCCAGTGCCGGTTCAGGCGCTTCCTCAGGCTCTGCGTCAATGCTTTCCAGGCCTTTGAGGACCGTGTTGATGGCTTTCTCGGCGCCGCGTGCGTGACGGTGGGCCTCGCGATAAAGCTCTGCAACAAAAGTGGCATAGGGACGTCCGGCGCCGTCTGTTTCGTCAGCGAATTCCTCAGGTGTGCAGGACTCGATTTCCTTGCCGAGCGCGTCCGTCAGCAATACGGCATGCGGCTCGGGCGTCAGGACAACGCGGTATCCCTCGGTGTCATGGGTGATCGTGCCGTCTTCGCCCTCGGACCAGGCAACGCGCTGCTTGCGCGTCATTTCGTTGAGCTTGTCGATCAGCCGTTTTGTCGAAGGATGCAGCATTATGCGTAGCCTTTCCCGATCTGTCCTGGATCAAGTCTACCCAATAGCGGCTGACAGGCGAACATTCAAACTGTGCTTCCCCGGTTCTGCATGAAATGTGGTTTATTCGGGCAGATTGGGACGCCGGAGTCGGGAAGACAGGCAGGCTTTACTGGGCAGCAGACGGGGCTGGGAGGACGTATTTCATCTCGAGCAGCACCGCTTCTTCCTGATAGTCGGGCGCTGCGTCGCTGAGTTTGCCGTCGAAATCACCACCCGCCCCGAAAGCCCCGATAAAGCGGGGATTTTCCGCGCTGTCAGGGCAGATGAAGAGGGAATCCATGGGGCCGGTTTCTAGTTTACAGACACTGCGGGCCTCAGGGCTGAGGGCTTTCAGCTTCGTCTGACCCACCTTGCTGCCATCAGGCCCGACAATGTTAGGATTGCGGGTGACCACGGCGCCGACATTGCCGAGCGTCCAGTCCGGCTCGACCACATAGACGAGACGGCCGGCCTCTCCGTCCGCCGGGAGGGTCTGGATCAGGAAGACGGGGTAGGTTTGTTCGCCAGCATAGGCCCGGTCGGTGAGGATTTCATGACCCGGGAAGGCGGCTTTCATGGCGTCCAACGTGAAGGGCGTGGTGCCTTTCAAGCCCATCGTGCCCTCTGGGCCGATACTGGCGGGCAGGAGCGTGCCGCCAAATTCGGCTTTGCGGACTTCGGATTTCACACGGGCGACATCTTTCAGGAAGTCTTTCACCGGCTCGCCGCCCGCAACGGACAGGTCCGTCCGGAAGGCGCGGATAATGCCATCTGGTGAAATCAGAAGGTAGCTGGGCGTCCAGCTGATTTTCAGCTTTTCGCGGATGCTCGTGTCCGTATCGAGCACTGTGGGGTAGCTGTAGCCTTTCTCGGCAAAATAGGCCTCGACGGAGCCATACTTGCCATAGAGTTCCTCATCGCTGATGCGGCTGGCATTGGCGGGGACATGGATGGACAGGAAATACAGGTCCGGATCCTGTTCGATGGCGGTCGCCAGTGCGGCGACATAGGGCGCATCGCGCATACAGTCGCCACACCAGATGCCCCAGACATCAATGACCATCCAGCGATTTAGAACAGCGGAATCGAATGTCTGGCCATCGGCCATTTTTGCGGTGAATTCCGGGAATTTTTCGCCGAGCAGGGCATAACCATAGGGCCGATTGTCGGCATCGCGCAGGACTCCGTCACCCTTGGTGTCGGCTGCGGTGGCTGGCGGAGCAACATTTGCCGTAATGAAATTGGTTGCAGCTGGCTCTGGCGCGGCTGCCTTGTCAGGCGAGCAGGCAGCAAGCACAAGCACTGCAGCAGCAAGAATGAGTTGTCGGAACATGGATGGTGCCCTCCGGGTGGGGACAGGTGGGGTCGGCACAGCCAAAGACATGATGGATATGCGCGCCCTTTTGTGATGGCCATTGTAGTCTTGGGCTGTGATCTAGTGTCCTGCGGTAACATCAACAACTGATTGAGATGATGAGTTTTCGTAAACTCTGACCGCCGCAGAGTTGCCCCTGAGTAGCGGTGTATCCGCCGTGGGTGCGGATTAATCGGTCAGGGGCACAAGTGCATCAAAAGCGATCAATCGCTATAAAGTGAGCCCGTCTCACCCTTTTGATGTTCACCGTATCTGCCAACGGATCAATCCTGTTCGCATCCAACGACGGATCAATGCGGGAGAGTATTTATGAGATTAGTCAGTTTGCGACAGAGACGGCGCGTTTCGCTGGCGGCCTGTGTGCTATTGGGCGCCGCCAGCCTGGTCACTTCGGCGAATGCACAAGGGGCCGAGGGCGAAAGCGAAGCGCGCCAAGAGACTGTGGTTGTAGAGGGGCGCCGCGTTTCGACCGCCGACACTGCCATCGGCCTGAACGAAGCGACGAATACGGTTGCTGTGACGCGTGCTGAGCTTCTCTCAGCGCCAGGCGGTATTTCCGGCCTCAAGATGCTTGAATCCCTGCCGGGCTTCAACGTGCAGACCGATGGGGCACTTGGCCTTTATGAATTCGGCAACTCCGTGACGGTGCGTGCCTTTAACCTTCAACAGATCGGCTTTGTTCTGGATGGCGTGCCAATGGGCCGCTCGGACGCTTTCGGCGGCAGCCCGATCTTCCGCTATGTTGACAATGAAAACCTCGGCTCGGTCGTGGCTTCGCCAGGTGCAGGCGACGTTTCGTTGCCGAGCTATGCCTCGCTTGGCCCGATCGTTTCCTACAATACGGTGGATACGTCAGACACGCCGGGGGGCATGCTGTCCTACACGATGGGCGACGACAATCTTGAGCGCAGTTTCATCAAGCTTGAGACCGGCAATATCAATGGCCTGTCCGCCTATGTCAGCCGTTCAAAGACGGACAGCGACCTGTGGCGCGGCCCCGGCACGATCGACCGCGAGCATATCGAGGGCAAGATCAAGTATGAGTTCGACGCCGATACATTCATCAAGTTCGGCTATGTTCATAACGACTTCTTTGACTATGACTCTCCGTCCGCTCCGGAGTCGACGTTCGACAACGACTATTATTATGGCTATGAGGCGGCTATTCCTGAAACCGGCTGTATCAACCCGCTACCGGGCGTCTATGACTATAATGGCGACGGGGTTGCCGACAGTGCCGACTTTACCCCGATCTTCACGGGCGGAACATGTACCAGCTATTATGAAGACCGGGTCAATATCCGCGACGACTCTCTCTACTCCCTGGGTTTCCAGACTGACATTACGCCGAACCTGATATTCAAGGCGACAGCCTATCAGGAAGACAAGGACGGTTTCGGTGTGTCGCCAGACAGCTATTCGAACTCGCTGGGCATCTACAACCGACAGGTCGCAGCAGGTCTCGATGTCGTCCACCCACGCGGTGTGCAATACGGCCTCTCCGGCGTTGGCGGAACGCGCAAGGGCGCCGTTGCTGGCCTCGAATGGCAACTTGCCAGTCACAAGGTTGAAGTCGGCGCCTGGTATGAAGACGAAGATTATAACCGTACCCAGCTGCGTCTCAACAAGACCAATGGCTCCGCCGATGGCGATGTGATCTGGGACGAGGTGGCCTATTATCGCCGCAAGTACACATCGAACCGCAAGACTACGCAGTTCTACCTGAAGGACACCATGAGCCTTCTGGAGGACCGTCTGAATCTCGAGATTGGCGTGAAGACCCTTAGCGTGGACTACACACTAAAAGGCTATCGCGATTACAACGACTACGAAGTCTTTGGGCCACAGAGTGTTGGCGAAAAATATGAGGATAGCTTCCTGCCAATGGTCGGTGCTGTCTATGACATGAACGATACGGATCAGGTCTTTGCATCCTACTCGCAGAACTATGCCCTGCCGCGCGGCGCGGATGACATTTTCTCGATTGCCTCTACTGACGCCTCGACCGAACCACTCCCTTCACCGAAAGGCGAAGAGTCGGAAAACTACGAAATCGGGGTACGGACAAACCGGTCACAATTCTACGGCTCTGCGGCGCTGTTCTACACCACATTCGACAACCGTCTCGTGGCCGGCAGTGTTATCAACCCAGCTACTGAGCAACCGGAGGCGTTCTACATCAACGCCGGGAAGACAGAGTCCTACGGCTTTGAGCTTTCGGGCGTCTTCCAGCCCGCTTTCCTGAACGACAAGGTCTATTTCGACGGCAATTTGACTTATAATCACGCCGAAGATGAATCCGGCTTTGTCCTGGCGGACAGCCCGGAATGGCTGGTTACGGGCGGGGTCACCTATGAGCCGACCGAATGGCTTGTTGCCAATATCTCGGGCAAGTATACCGGCAAGCGCTTTGCCGACTATACAGAAGCGTATGAGATGGATAGCTACGCCGTTCTGAGCGGCTATCTTGACCTTGGCGGTCCGAATGACTTCGGTATTCCGGAAAATGTCAGCCTGCGGTTCAACGTGGACAACCTGCTTGACGAGGAAGTGCCAACTGCGTTTGTGTTCGCCGGTTCTGCTTTCTTCCGTCCGCTCAACCCGCGGACTTTCCAGGCGACCCTGACGGTTCGCTTCTAGGCTGCGCTTTCCAAAACCGGGCAAGGCCCCTGACTGAAAGGTTGGGGGCCTTTGTTTTGTCTAGAAGTCTGCTTGCAGGCGGAGCGTCGCGCCGGTGACGGTGTCGTCGCTGACGCCAGCGCGGACGGCATCTGCGAAAGCAGGGTCAAGGCCGGAGGTCGACGTGCCGAGATTGGCGTCGGACTGGAAGATGCTGAGGCCTACGCGGGTCTTGGAGGTCGGATACCATGAGAGGCCGATAAGGGCGGTGCTCATCGCGCCGCCGTCGACGCCGGCATCTGTCAGGTCCAGCGTGTCATAGGCGACGGATACAGACAGGGCGCCGAGGCCGCGTTCGGTGACGGGATGGTGCACTTTCGGGCGGTCGAACTTGGCATCCTTATAGGTGCGCTCGCCGCCGAAGAAGTACCCTGTCTCAAAGCCGCTGCCGGTAAAGTTGCCCGTGCCGCCTGCGGCGAGGTCTGACCTCACATCCGCATATTCCAGGCTGGCCCAGAATGGCCCGCGAAGCACAGCGGCTTCCAGCCCAATCAGCGTGTCGCTTTCGGCAATGGAGCCGGTCGAGATCATGCGGCCAGGCAGGTGGGCGAACGGGCGCTGGCGATAGCGCAGGTTGGATTGCCTGTCGCCAATCTCGCGATAGCGCACGGAGGCGCCGAGATGCACGAGCATGGCGTCTGTGTGGATGGGCGTGTAGGTGCCGCGCGCGGCCAGGGCGAAGCCTTCTTCGGAGGGCGTGTCATTAAGGTCGCCGCCAAAGGCTCCGGCCATGAAGGTCCAGTCCTTGCCCTTTGTGTGGGCCGCTATGCCGACGCGGCGGTCGAACTCGAAAGCGTCGGTAAATTCGGCACGCTCAGCAAAGGTGGTGAAGCGGCCGGACGTCTGTTCTTCCAGCGAGTTCGGGGTCTTGAACTGGCCAACGCGGATTTTCCAGGACGTGCCTTTCTGTGAGAAGTCTGCATAGGCGTCTGTTGCAATGATTTCGCCGCCTTCGTCGGTTTCAAGCTCAACCTTGAAGTCCATTGCGTCTGTCTTGCCCGAGACCGCGAGGCGGGCGCTGCGCAGTTCGGTGTCGTCGATTTCAAAATCGGCGGTGTCCGCGTCAGCCTGCGTATAATCGTAGAGAAGGCGGCCGGAGAGTTTGAGATTCCATGGTGTCTCGGCCGAGGCGGTGAGGGCTGAAGATAATGCGGCGATAACGAGTGCCGACGTGCCGCAACAGATGTTGAACTTGCCCATTTGACGCCCTTGTCTGGATACTGAGCGTGGGCTGTATGTGAGTTTCGTGACACTTGCATTTCAATTGTGTGACGGATTCGTAAAATAGTCACATTAGATACGCTAAATTGTATCCAGGCGTTGGACACAAAAAAATGCCCCGGTCTGTAATGACCAGGGCATTCTATGGCCGCCGGAGCGGATATTTAAGAGAGCTTAGCTATAGATTTCGAAGAGACCAGCTGCGCCCATGCCGCCGCCGATACACATGGTGACAACGCCCCATTTGGCGCCGCGGCGCTTACCTTCGAGCAGGATGGAGCCGGTGCAGCGTGCGCCGGTCATACCGAACGGGTGGCCGATCGAGATCGAGCCGCCGTTCACGTTGTACTTCTCAGGATCGATGCCGAGGCGGTCGCGGCTGTAGAGGCACTGGGAGGCGAAGGCTTCGTTGAGTTCCCAAAGGTCGATATCGTCAACCGTCAGGCCGTGACGCTCAAGCAGGCGCGGGACAGCGAAGACGGGGCCGATGCCCATTTCGTCCGGGTCGCAACCTGCCACGTTGAAGCCGGCGAAACGGCCGAGCGGTTCGATACCGCGCTTGGCGGCTTCCTTGGCTTCCATGACGACCACGGCAGCGGCGCCATCGGACAGCTGGGAAGCGTTACCGGCGGTGACGTACTTGCCTTCCTTGACGACCATGCCGCCGGAGAAGACAGGCTTCAGGCCCGCAAGCGTCTCATAGGTCGTTCCGGGGCGGTTGCACTCGTCCTTGTCGACGACAACGTCCTGGTAGCTCTCTTCACCGGTTTCCTTGTTGAAGAGCTTCATGCGGGTTTTCAGCGGAGCGATTTCCTCGGCCATGTAGCCTTTTTTCTGGAATTCGGCCGTGCGGCGCTGGCTCTCTGCGGAATACATGTCCTGGGCTTCGCGCGAGACGCCGTAGCGGTCGGCAACGATTTCAGCCGTTTCGATCATGCTCATCCAGATGGCAGGCCAGGTCTTCATCAGCTCTTCTTCGGTGTAGCGGAAGAGGTTCATGTGCCCCGAGCGCGAGACAAGCGAGAGGCTCTCGACGCCGCCACCGACGGTGACCGAAGCGCCTTCATTGATGATCGTGTGCGAGGCATTGGCGATGGCTTGAAGGCCCGACGAACAGAAGCGGTTGATCGTTGCGCCGGATGTTGTGGCCGGGCAGCCGGCCCAGAGGGCTGCGTTGCGGGCGACGTTGTGACCGGTTGCGCCTTCTGGCTGGGCGGAGCCGAGGAACACGTCTTCGACAGCAGCGGCTTCAACGCCAGCGCGCTCCAGCGCATGTTTGATGGCGTGGCCAGCCATCGTGATGCCGTGGGTGTCGTTGAGCGAACCACGGCCAGTTTTGCCCATGCCCGTACGGGCAGTTGAGACGATTACGGCTTCACGCATGGATATTCCTCCGGTTTTGCGGGCTTGTTGCGGCGCACACTAACGGGCTGACGCCACTGGCGCCAGCCTTCCTTTAACGTCAGCGTCAGGAAATCGCAGTGTCAGGCAGGCGTTTTCGCCTTAGGCGCGCTGGCACGGACAGTTTCGTCAACATAAGGTTCGAACTTGGCAAAGTTTGCCACGAACATGTCGGCCAGTTTGGCAGCCTGCTTGTCATAGGCGGCCGTATCGGCCCAAGTTGAGCGCGGATTGAGGATTTTTGAATCCACACCGGGGACAGCCTCGGGCACCATGAAGCCGAACGTGTCATCCTTGCGGAAATTCACATTGTTCAGTGAGCCATCAAGTGCGGCGTTGAGCAGGGCGCGTGTTGCCTTGATGGGCATGCGGTTGCCCTGGCCATAGGGGCCGCCTGTCCAGCCGGTGGAAACCAGCCAGCAGTCGACATCATATTTGCCGATCAGGTCGCGCAGCAGGTTGCCGTATTCGGAAGGGTGGCGCGGCATGAAGGGGCCGCCAAAGCAGGTGGAGAACGTGGCGGTCGGTTCGGTGACGCCTTTCTCCGTGCCGGCCACTTTGGCCGTGTAGCCGGAGAGGAAGTGGTACATGGCCTGGGCTGGTGTCAGCTTGGCGATGGGCGGCATGACGCCAAAAGCATCAGCCGTCAGCATAATGAGGTTTTTCGGCTGACCGCAGCGACCTGATTCTGACGCGTTCGGAATGGCCGAGATCGGATAGGCGCCGCGGGAGTTTTCGGCGAGCGTTGCATCGTCCAGATCAAGCTCGCGCGTTTCGGGATCCATCACGACGTTTTCGAGGACCGTGCCCCACTGCTTTGTCGTGGCAAAGATTTCCGGCTCGGCTTCAGCCGACAGCTTGATCATCTTGGCGTAGCAGCCGCCTTCGAAGTTGAAGAGACCATTCTCGGACCAGCCGTGCTCGTCGTCGCCAATCAGGATGCGCGAGGCATCGGCCGAGAGCGTCGTCTTGCCGGTGCCGGACAGACCGAAGAAAATGGCTGCGTCATCCTTGTCGGACGTGTTGACCGAGCAGTGCATAGGCATGACGCCCTGCGTCGGCAGGTAATAGTTGAGCGCTGTGAACACGGACTTCTTGGTTTCGCCCGCATAGGACGTGCCACCAATAAGAACCATGCGCTTTGCAAAGTTCACGGCGATGACCGTTTCAGACCGCGTGCCGTGACGGGCCGGGTCGGCGCGGAAGGTCGGGCAGTTGATGATCGTGAATTCGGATTTGAAGCTCGCATACTCCGAATCTGTTGGTACGCGGAGCAGGTGGCGGATGAAAAGCGAATGCCAGGCAAGTTCGTTGATAACCGTGACGGGCAGGCGATGGTCAAGATCGGCGCCGCCAAACAGTTCCTGGGCGAAGATGTCCTGACCTGCGAGGTGGGTTTTGAAATCTTCGAGAAGGACATCGAAATGCTCTGGCGTCATGGAGGCGTTATTGTCCCACCAGACGGTCTTTTCGGTCGTGGCGTCACGAACCGTGAACTTGTCCTTGGCCGAGCGACCCGTGTGCTGGCCCGTTTCGACAACGAGTGCCCCGCCACTGGCGACGCGCGCCTCACCATTGGCGAGTGATATTTCGTACAGTCGCGCCTCTTTCCAGTTCTTGCGGAGAGATTTCGGGCGTACGCCCAGCTCGGCGAGAATTGCTACTTGATCGCTCATTATTTCCTCGGACTTTGACTTCGGCTCTATGGCAAAATTGATTGGGCCAGTGTTGGCCCGTACCAAAAATCTGCAACATTCATGCCTGCCCGCGGGAAGATTTGAAACACTTTTAGCGCTAACATAACTGCAAATGGTTCGTTTTGCCCCAAAGCATACCCATGCTTGGGGCAGGTAACCGCTTCCTATGTCTCATTTCAGGGCTGGTACTTGAAGGCCCAACTGACCGTCACGACCGAGTCGTCGTTGAAGCCGGTCACAGGAACATCCCATGGTTCGGCATATTCCACACCAAGGGTGGCGAAGTCTTTATATCCCAGGCGGGCGCCGATTCCTGCCGATCCGAGATTAAAGTCACGGGCTATGGATGGCGTGAGGCTGATGCGGCCTTCGGCATAATCCGCGAAAAGGTAGAGTTCGCTCTTGGCGAGGTTGCCATCAGAGATCGGGCGCCATGCTGGCTCGAAGACGGCTTCATAACCCTTGTCGAAACTGATCACGCCATTGTCGAAGCCGCGTCCATATTCAATGCCGCCATACATAAGGCGCTCGTTGGCAGGCAATATATCGTCAGACCACTGGCCAGATGCACGCAGGCGGAGGAAAAGTTTCTTCAACAATTTCTGGACGACACCGGCGGTCGCGTTAATCTTGTTGAAGCCCGTCTCGGCGCCCATCACTGCGGATTCCGCATTCTCCAGATCCAGTCCTCGCGAATATGTCAGGCTGCCATTGAGGGAGCGGTTTTCCTGGATGAGGCCGGCGCGAATGCCAAACCGTGCGGCGTCGACCCGCTCATTTGCGAAGACAGAGCCGAGGGCGCTGTTGCGGCTCTCGGTGTGATCCACGACGGCGGAGAGCGTGACTTCGCGGTGGAAATCGAGAAGGAGAGGATAGCTCAGGCCTGCCGAGAGGAAGGTTGCGGTGCCATCAATTGGAACCGATGAGGGATGGGAGGCCTGGTAAACCGCTGCGACATCAAGCTTGAGGCCTTCGACGCCAATGGGCGTGGCATACTGTAGGCTGGCCGTCTGCGATTGCTCGCCGTCGGGCGTCGCGGCGAGCCGACCGCGTAGAACGTCGCCTTCGCGCAGGAGACTGTAGCCAAATGCACTGGCACTGAGGCGTCCGGAATCGACAATGCGCGACTCCCGGCTGTCATAGCCGATGGCGAAACTGTTTTTCTTTTCCTCGACATCCAGGAGGAGATTGATGGCGCCCGGCTCCGGCGCCATCTGCAGGCGCGGTGTGACCTTGGTGCCTTCAGCGCGACGGGCAAGGGAGACACCGCGCTCATAGGTGGCGCGCGTTGCGGGTGTCTCTTCGAGAATGGGTTCGAGATAGCCGCGCAGGCGCGGGGCCACGATCTGTTCGCCAGAGCGGAGGGCCACGATGTCGGCAACCCGGCCTTCCGCGATGAAGACGTCGACGACGCCGTCGGACAGATCCTGTTGGGGAATGGCGATCGTAAAGAGTGCGACGTCGGATTTCGAATAGGCGGCCGTCATGGCGGCGGCGAGTTGCTTGAGCGTTTCGGTGTTGGCGGGCTGGCCGAGAAATGCCTCGGTCGCCTTTGCGACGCGGCCGGGCACTTCGGCGCCCTTGAACTGTATGCCGACAATCGGGGTTGTCTCGTTGGCGTCCGACGCGACACTCGTGACAGCATTTTCTATGTCGGGGGCAGTGCGCGGAACGCTAAGGCCCTCTTTGGCGTACCCGGGATCCAGGTGGTCATCGGGCGGCTGGATGGGTTCTCCCGAATGAGCCAGATTTGAAGAAGAGAGAAGCACCGCACCAAGTAGCCATGGTTTTGCAGCTTGCATGCGATGCTTCATGATTGCCTCTTCAGTCTTCAAGGATTGGGAGAGCCGGACTGCCTAGTTCAGTCCGAGGCCACCGAGCAGGCCTGAGACGGCGGAGCCAACAGGCGTGTCGGCAGGATCGGCCGGAGCCAGATCACCCGAGAGGACATCGCCGACAGTACTCGTCAGCGCGTCGCCAACCGTATCCGTCAGGCCTCCATCCAGCGTGCCTGTGAGGTCCGAAGCGCCACCGAGATCGTTCAGGCCTGCTGTGACCGGTCCGAGATCGACACTTGCGAGCCCACCGAGGGACACCCCGGTATCGCTCGAAGTTGCCAGGTCGACATTAAGTAGCGTGTCATTGCTGGCGACGCCGACTTCTGCGAGCGAGCCGCTGGTCTGGTCAGGGGACAGGACGCTCACGCCCAGCACAGACGTGCCGGATGAGTCGCCAAGGGCCGTACCGCCACCGACGCTAGCCGTCAGGATCGGTGCCACGGACGATGTCAGTCCATCGACAAGCGGTGCACCATCTGTACCGAATGACGTAAGAGCCGCGCCCACATTACTGACGGTTTCCGTAACCGGTGAGGTGACTGTCGAAAGTGTGCCGGTCTGGTCAACCTGGTCGATAATATCGTCAAGGCCGCCGCCCAGCGATGCGATCGCGGTGCCGCCGCCAGCCGATGTTTCCGAGACGACCGGAATGGACGCGGACGGGTCACCAAGGTTGGCGAACAGGCCTGTTCCAGCGACACCTTCGGCACCGACAAGCCCGCCTGTTGCGATCATGCCTGTGTCACCAAGTGCAAAGTTGCCGCCTGGCTCGCCAGCCGGACCTTGTGGGCCGACCATGCCTGGCATGCCTTGGGCGCCCATTGCCCCTGTTGCTCCTGTTGCGCCGGTCTCGCCGGTTGCACCGGTTGCACCGGTCGCTCCGTTCTCGCCAGCTTTGCCTGCGGGACCGGCAACGCCTTGCGGACCCGTTTTGCCGATGCTGGCATAACGCGTGCTTCCCGATGAGTTGCATGCGGTGAGCGCCAGGATCGTTCCCAGGGCTGCGACTGTGATTTTCAAGTTGGGCATTGAGTACTCCTCCGTTGTTCCGGATCAACCTCGCGGCGGATATCTTCGATCCATCTCGCAGGCCCGGTAAATCTAATTCTCGGAGAATATTCTTTCAGAAGTTTATTTTGAGTATATTGTATTGAATAGGATAAATTAACGAAATCGGGCGCGGCTTTCCCCAAGGGGAGGATATGCCTCCTAATGCGTTGAATTTATTGGGTCTACAATGCCTGGGTCGCTGTAGGTCCCTGTCCGCGAAGGCGATCGAGAATGCTGTCGCGCCATTTGGCGGGCAAAATATACAGCACCCACGCCGCAGCTTCGTAATGAGCGCGCTTCCAGATATCTATCGGATTGAGGCTCGATTTAGCACACGCGGAGCGTGCAGGCGGGCCACCATGCGCGACTGAGTGGTAGATTGTTTTTGCGCGCATAAGGTGCATGCAATTGGATACAAACACAAGTTGCCGCGCGCCCGTGAGGCCAGGCTGGTCAGCCAGATTCTGCAGGCCTGATATCGTATCGCGGGAGGTGACATCTGCGGAAATGCGCGCGCCATAGCCCGATTTGCGTATCGCACTGAGGGCCATTTCCTGACTGCCGACGATGCCTTCTTGGGGGCGGTGGCCACCGACCATGACCAGTCGGTCGACCTTCCCGGCTTTCAGAAGAGCAATGCCCTTGTCAATCCGGGCGGCGGCTTCTCGGGGCGAGCTCGAATAAAAGACCACGCCTGCGCCGTCAGTAATCTGGCCGGTCTGGTCGACGAAACGCGTCAGCCCGAAAAAGAGCAACGTGGCAAGCAAATCTGCCAACAGGAGACGGATCAGCAGGATTCGCAGTTTTCTCATACCCGAATCTTAGCAGGTTTCGGACCGTGCGCGAGGCTTCAGGTGCGCATCAAAGTGCGTTCACGAGAGCCTTTGTGGGTGTCGTAATGGATGCTGGCAGGGCGTCGAGACTATACCAGCCAAAACCGCCATGCTTCGCAGGCTCCATAAGACGTGGCTCGCCCGCAACGAGGCGTGCGAAGAAGATTGGCGACACCCAGTGGCGCCCATCTCCCGCGTTAATGATTTCGGAAATGCACGCAAGTTTTCCGACCTCAATTTCGATTCCAAGCTCTTCAGCGATCTCCCGGCGCGCCGTCTCTCGCGCGGGCTCGCCAAAATCAATCTTGCCACCGGGCAGTCCCCAGGCGCCAGCTTCCGGTTCGGTCAGCCGCTGGATCAGGAGGAGGCGTCCATTCTCATCAAATATGGCTGCGCCGCAGCCGGCTTCCGGTCGGGCGTCCATCAGAGTTCACCGAAATGCTTCAGCGCGGCCAATGCTATAGGTTCGCCCCATTCCTGAACGAAGTGGCCGCCATCTGCGACGATCATGGGGGGAGGGCATCCCCGTATGGTCTTGCGCAGCTGTTCCATGGTGGCGGTGCCGAGCACCGGGTCTTGCGCGCCGATGGCCATGAAGCTGTCGCCAGACCATTTATTGGTCCACCATTGGGCGGCGCGCCTGGAAATATCGACGCCGTCCATACCTGGCGCCGTCATGACAAGCTCAGGGAAGCGTCGCACCCCGGCCTTGTAGCTGGCATCCGGAAAAGGTGCGCCATAGGCGGCGGCCTCGGCATCGGACAGAATGGGCGTACCGCGTTTCATCAGTGCAGCGACATCCACGTCTGCCTGCGTGCGCATATAGGCTTTCCAATTGTCGAAGCCCTCACTTGGCGACTGGCCTGTCGCAATCGTGGTGTTCATGACGATGAGGCGCTCGAACCGTTGTGGCATGTCCATGGGCAGCGTGAGCCCAAGGAGGCCGCCCCAGTCCTGGCAGACGAGTGTGACGTTCTTCAGGTTAAGGCGTTCTAACAGGGCCAGCATCATCTCGCGGTGAAACGTGAACGTGTAGACATTGTCGTCGACGGGTTTGTCGGAGCGGCCGAAGCCGAGCCAGTCCGGCGCGATCACGCGCGCGCCACTGTCGAGGAACACGGGGATCATCTTGCGATAGAGGTAGGCCCATGAAGGTTCGCCGTGCAGGCAAAGATAAGTACGCACGGCATCCTGCGGACCCTCGTCAACATAATGGACGCGCAGGCCCTCATAGCCAGGGAGATCTTCGATATAATGGGGCGCAAAACCATAGCCGGGCAGGTTCTCGAACCGGTCGTCAGACGTGCGTTTGGCTTCTATCGGCATAGCGCTGCCTCCGTGGTGGGTTTGCCCGTGCACCATGCGTTAGGCATGGGGGGATGCCAACAGGCAGCCCTTCGTAAAACCCCGCATATGGTTGCCTGGGGAATATGTTAGCATGGCATTGCGTCCACACGGATGCGGCTGTGCCGGCAGACCCGGACATATTGCGGAGCGTGCCATGTCGTACACAATCAACCGGGCAATTGCGGGGGCAGACTTCGACGTCGTTGGTCAACGCACGCGTAAAGCGCTTGCCGGCAAAGGGTTCGGCGTTCTTACAGAAATTGACGTCGCTGCCACCATGAAGAAGAAGCTGGGTGTCGACATGATGCCATATCTTATTCTGGGCGCCTGCAATCCGGACATGGCGTATAAGGCAATCAGCATGGAGCCGCGTGTCGGCGCGATGCTGCCATGCAATGTGATCCTGAGACAGGTTGGCGACGATGTCGAAGTCAGCGCGGTTGATCCCGTTGCATCGATGCAGTCAATCGACAATGATGATCTCAAGCACGTGGCGGGAGAGGTCCGCGATCTTCTCGCAGAGGCGATCGCGGCCATATAAATACCTGGAGGGGATTTGAATGGCGAAAGTGATTGGCCTGGGAGGGCTGTTCTTCCTTTGCAAGGATGCTGAGGCGACGCGCGCCTGGTATGCGCGTGTCCTCGGCATAAAGATCGAGGAATTTGGCGGCAGCATGTTCAGCCACGCTGCGGCGGCAAGTGTATTCCCGAGAGGCGCGCAGACCGTGTGGTCGCCGTTCAAGGGCGACAGCGATTATTTCAAACCGTCAGACAGCGACTTCATGATGAACCTGATGGTCGACGACATGCCGGGCATGATTGCCCGGCTCGAGGCGGAGGGTATCGCATTGGAAGGCGAGCCGTTGAATGAGCCCTATGGCCACTTTGTCTGGATCATGGACCCGGACGGGCGCAAGGTGGAGTTGTGGCAACCCGTCGAGCCGCCGGCTGAATAATGCCATAAAAAGCGGCCGCCGCGGTTGTCCCGTGGCGGCCCGAGGAGAGATTGTCGATACTTGGAGAGCTTAGCTCTTGGCCGAGGCCTTGCAGGCTTCGAGTTCTTCAGCCGTCAGTTCGGAATTATCGTTGCGCAGGGCCGTAACGACGCCGACTTCCTTGGCGATTTTCTTGCAGATGCGGACAGAGGCTTTCTTGCGGTCGAGATCGCCGACGCAGGTCGTGCCTTCGCATGTCCAGACCACGCTCTCGGCGATGACATGCTTTTCAGTGACAGGCTGCGCCGTTTCGAAAACGAAGTTTGCGGCGAAAGCGGGAGCGGTGAGCGCCAGTGCGGCGGCGCCGAGAATTGCAGAACGGAGCATGGGAGGCTGCCTTTGTTCGGGGTTATGATGTGTGCGTGCAACACGGTGGATAAAGGGAGACTTCCCTTCCGTTTAATGACTATCAAACGCTGAATAATTCGTCAAGCGTTCAGAAAGTAGAATTTTGCGATATCCCGAGGGAAGCGATTGGAGGGGCAGGTTGCCCCTACGACACAAATTGCTCCTGCCTGTGCGTGGGTTAGAGTGACCTAAAGAACAAGGCCACGCGCCAGGGAGAGATACATAATGGACTTCAGCATTCCGCAGGATATCGCCGACTATCTGGTCGTTCTCGATCAGTTCATCGAAGACAAGATAAAGCCGCTGGAGCAGAAGGACGACAATATCCGTTTCTTCGACCATCGCCGCGAATGGGCCCGGACGGATTTCGAGAATCAGGGCCTGCCTCGCAAGGAATGGGAAGCGCTGCTTGGCGAGGCGAGACGTCTTGCGGACGAGGCGGGACACCTGCGCTACGGCCTGCCGAAGGAATATGGCGGCCAGAACGGGTCGAACCTCGCAATGGCAATCATCCGTGAGCATCTGGCCCGCAAGGGGCTTGGACTGCACAATGACCTGCAGAACGAGCATTCCATCGTCGGCAACATGCCGCAGATCCTGATGCTGCGCGACTTTGCCCGCGAAGACCAGAAACACCTCGCCACAGCGGCCCTTGAAGGCAAGTTCCGCGCGACGTTCGGCCTGACAGAGCCAAACCACGGCTCTGATGCCACGCATATGGAAACCCGCGCCGTCCGTCACAAGAAAGACGGCAAGGATGGCTGGCTGATCAATGGCGAGAAGATGTGGATCACCGGCATGCACCATGCCAGCCACATGATGTGCTTTGCCCGTACCAGCGGCGAGGACGGTGACGCGCGCGGCATTACCTGCCTGCTCGTACCGGCAGATGATCCGGGCATCGAGATCATCGAGTACATGTGGACGTTCAACATGCCGACCGATCACCCGCGCCTTACCATCAAGGATGTGTGGGTGCCCGAAAGCGCGGTGTTCGGCCCGCCGGAAGGCGGCCTCGCGCTGGCCCAGCACTTCGTGCACGAGAACCGTATTCGCCAGGCAGCCAGCTCGGTTGGTGCGGCGATGTTCTGTATCGACAGTTCAATCGATTACGCCAACACGCGCGCACCGTTCGGCAAGAAACTGTCGACCAATCAGGCGATCCAGTTTCCGATTGTGGAACTCATGTCGGAAGCCGAGATGCTGCGTCTGCTGATCTTCAAGACGGCGTGGGAAATGGACCAGATGTCCAAGCCCGAAGTCGCGATCAAGCTCTCGGACAAGGTGTCGATGTGCAACTACCGGGCAAACCGGCTCTGCTGCAACGCGGCCGACCGCGCGATGCAGATCCATGGCGGCATGGGTTATTCGCGCCACACACCGTTCGAGCATATCTATCGCCACCACCGCCGCTATCGCATCACCGAGGGCTCAGAAGAAATCCAGATGCGCAAGGTTGCCGGACACATCTTCGGCTTCATGGGCGCGCAAAAGCACGGCCAGCCCAAGGGCGAAAAAGATGCCAAGGGCAAGAGCACCGAACCGACGGATTTTGCCGTTCGGTAGCACCGTAGTATGATCCCGCGCAGGCTCCAGCTCGCGCGGGAACTTACACACCATGTTCAAACGGCTTAAGCAGACGGCGCTTGTGCTGGCAGTGTTTGTCGGTGCGATGTTAATCGTTGGGGTCCTGGTCGACGCGGTTCTTCCAAGGCACTGGCAGCCCGTGCAGGCCTCTGTCCAGTCGGCAAATATCGCATCCGTCCGGAAGGGTACGCCAGAATGGGCCATTCAGGCGGATGCGCGTTATGAATTCCATGGCCGTGTTTATGAAACGCGGCGTGACGTGTTTGTTTATGCTGACAGGGACGTTGCCCTTGATGCGCTGGACGACTGGCCGCCAGGTCGCGAATTCACGCTTTACGTCAATATGGACGCGCCGGAATCGGTATCGGTTTACCCGGATGGCGGGCGGAGCGGGGCGATCGCGGCTGCCGTCATTCTGACGCCTGCCTTGGTCGTCATGATCGGCTTCATTATCTTTCTTATCCGTTGCAGGCGCGATGCAGTAAGCACTTGAGAGGGTGCTTTCCTGCCCGGAGCACTCTGCGGTTAATCCGGCGGTAACCCTAAAAGGTAAATGGTTCAGTTGATTTTATTAACTGACTGGAGGCATGGCATGTCCCTGCTGGAACGGGTTATCCGGGCGCACCGTTGTACGTCGACACATCACCATATTGCGTTCAATGCGCTGGACCTGATCGAGGGCGACGAGGCCGAGCGCTGGAAGTCGCTGTTCCTTGTGCATCACGAGCACTTGCTGAAAGGTGCCAAGGCGCCGGACACGACCTTCAAGGATTTCCGCAATCACGTCCTGCACATTTCCGAGGGGGAATGGGGCGGGGCGCGTGACAAGGCGACAGAGTGGTATGCCAAAGCCGTCGACTTGCTGGCGCGCAAGAAGTGGAGCGAAGCCGCCTATGCGCTCGGCGTGCTGAGCCACTATTATGCTGACCCGCTGCAGCCCTTCCACACCGGCCAAACCGAGGAAGAAGGCGCCATCCATCGCGCTGTGGAGTGGAGTATTGCCAAGTCTCAGGTCGAGATCGCGTTTAGGATCGATACGCTTGGGTACCCCGAGATAGCGGTGCCGGAGGGCGTGGGCTTTGTGTCAGACATGGTGCGCGCCGGGGCCGAGCGCTCGCACCCGCACTACCACACATTTATCGACCATTATGACCTTGATGTCGGCGTGAAGGATCCGCCGGCTGGCCTCGACGAAACCATGCTGGAAATCGTGGCTGACCTTGTGGCCTATGCGACGGCGGGCATGGCCGTACTCATGTCGCGGGCGATCGCAGAGGCGGCTGTGGCGCCCCCGAAGGTGAACCTCACCATTCAAGGCTATATCGAGACGCTTGATATTCCGCTTCGCGTAATCTCGAAGAAGCTGGCCGATGCGGGTGACCGCCGCCAGGTTGAGCGCATGTATGCCGAATTCCAGAAGACCGGGAAGGTAGTGAAGACCCTGCCGGACGATGACAAGGCTATTCGCAAACTTCACGCGAAACAGGTGTTGCGCGTACCGCTGAAACAGCTCGATGCGCAGGAACTGGCGCCGCTGGGCAGCGCACTGAAGAAGGCGCCTGTCGAGGCACCGAAGGCGGAAGCTCCGACGCCGAAACCAGTTGCCAAGGCTGAGCCCAAGCCCGCCCCGGCGCCTATTGCGAAAGTAGAGCCGAAGCCAGCGCCCCAACCGGAAGCCGTGAAGGAAATACCCAAGCCAGCGCCAAAGCCCCAGCCCGCGCCGGAACCAGTCGCCGAGGCTGCACCTGAACCTGCAGATGTTACGGAGATTGGTGGACGTGGGCGCCTGACGCGTGAGTCGCCTGTCGTGGATGCCCCTTCGATCGGCCGGAAAACGGCCAAGCGGCTGGGCCGTGCCGGCATTACAACGGTCGGCGATCTGATGGACTGCGATCCAGAGGAAACCGCCAGCCTGCTCGCCGTGCAGCATATTGATGCCGATACGCTGATCGACTGGCAGGACCAGACCCGGCTAATGATGGATGTGCCAGGCCTGCGCGTGCATGATGCGCAAATCCTTGTCGGAGCGGGCATCCGGACGGCGGCTGAACTGGCAGCGGCCTCGGCGCGCGATGTATTCCTCGCGTCCATGGACTTCCTGACATCGCCTCAGGGCGAGCGGGTGCTGTGGGAAGATGCCAATTTCGAGGAAGACGAGGTTGAAGGCTGGATTAGCATGGCGCAGGCCAGCGCCGCCTGATCAGAAGCCGCGTGGATTCAGCCCGGCGGCGCGGTAGATTGCGTCGATGGCCGTCATGTTGCCAACGGCATCCTTGCCACCTGTCAGCGGCGCAGTGCGCCCGGCCATTACATCCATCACATGGGCTAGCTGGTGGTCATAGGTAGCCTCTCCGTCGACCGTGAAGGTCTCGGTGTTGCCCTTTATCGTGGTCGCGATGCTGTGGCCGCGATGGGGATGGATGGGGTTGGTGATCTCTAGGTGGCCGTCCGATCCTACGACCCTGATCCAGGCATTGAAGGGCGTGTCAGGCGCCATGCTGGTATGGATTGATGCCGTCTCCCCGCCGGGGAAGGTGACTTCAGCGACCGTTTTCAGGTCAACACCGGGGTGTTCGCACTGCGCTGTGGCGGAAACCACGGTCGGTTCCGCGCCGATCAGGGTGCGCACGGCGTGCAGGGGGTAGCAGCCAAGGTCCATCAACGCGCCGCCGCCCACGGTCAGTGTGTGGCGCAGTTCGCCGGGGCGGTATGGGATAGTGACGTCAAAGGCCGCCTCGATGCGGTGCACGACGCCGAGCTGGCCGCTGCGCACAATATCGAACACCCGCTGGAAGGCTGGGTGGAAGCGATAATGGAAGGCTTCGATGAGGGGCTTGCCGGTGCGGGTCGAGGCCTCGACCATCTGCGCGGCTTCGACTGCATTCATCGCAAAGGGCTTCTCGCACAGCACGGCCTTTCCGGCCTCAAGTGCAGCGATTGTCAGGTCAGCATGGCGATGCGGGGGTAGGGCATTGTAGATAAGGTCGATGTCGTCGCGGGCGAGCAGGTCTTCGTAGGAGTCGGGGACGTGCGGGATGCCATGTTCATCGGCATAGGCCCGCGCGCGATCGGCATCGCGTGCGGCCATGGCGATCACTTCGCAGTCGGTCCGCGCGCTGGCCGGAGCGATGACTGCTTTGGGTGCAATTTTCGCTGCGCCGAGAATGCCGATCCTGATCATGTGAGATGCCTTGTTTTCATGAGACCTTCGCTTGGCCTGTGGACAGGACGTAAACAAAAACGAGCCCGTTGTTTACCCCGTCCTAACAGCGCTTAACGGAGTGTGGCAAATGAGTTGGAATCTGCGGGGCCGTGTAAAGGAAGCGGAAAGCATGTGGGAGGTTAATGGGGGTTCCGGAGCCATTAATCCTAGGAGTGCCACGCTAATGCTGAATGTTCTCATTGCGCACATCGCTACAATCAATGGACTCTCGGAACCTACCGCTACTAAGGCGCTGGGGATTGTATTGAATTCAGCTGAGCGACAGGCTTCTCCCTTCGCACCGGCGATGTTCAAGGCCATCCCCGGCGCTCGTGCGCTCGCCGCTCGCACAGGGTCGGAGTTCGGCGCAGCCACCGGCATTATTGCTCGCCTGATCGAGCAGACGCCCGGCGGCAAGCGCGTTGTCGCGCAGACCATGATCGGATCGCTTCACAAGATCGGGCTGGACCACAAGGCCATTGGCCATCTTCTGCCGTCGATTTCGACATTCATGGAAGAGCATTGCGAGATGACAGGCTTCGGACATCTGGGCGACCTGATCGGCCATGATCTGGATGCCGAACTCAAGGCCGCAAAAGCCGCCTGATCTCTGCAGGATCAATCGATGCTTCCAAACAAGGCCGCCCCAAAAGGGCGGTTTTTTTGATTCCAGCTGATCCGCTTGGCGATCCATCACGTAACAAGAACAGGCTGCGATGACTGATACTTGGAGCCCTCCCGCTCGGTCTTGCGCCGGAAGAGCCAGCCCGCTGCCCCTTTCCAGGCGGGACTGGCTCTTTTCTTTCGCCAGATGTGTCGTTACAGCGTGACCAGCCCTGCTGATCGAGGAACAGACATGCGAACACTGAACGGACTGCGCGCGGACGAGCGGTTTGCGCTCGACCTGATGGCTGCCATCCGCGCCGATGCAGAGACTGTCTGTGCACCAGACGCCGTGGAACTCGTCTCGGTCACTATCGACGTGACCGGCGCCGACGTGACTGGCGAGCCAGTGTTCAAGGCCCGCGTTGACCGCAAGACACGCACCGTGCTGTTCACAGGCGGTGCGGCATCCTGCGGCGACACGGTCGTGATGACGGCGACAGCAGTTTACAGGATTGTGTCGGCCTAAGCCTACATCGGCGTATCGCGCAGTTTGAGAAGGTCCGGATAGTCCGGATCGCGCTTTTCTGCGCGGGCGGCAAAGGCTTCCTGCATATGCGACGGCGGCAGCATGGCGGCGTTCCAGACGCCGATATAGTCCAGCGTATCGGCCGTGTTGTGGTCGCGGGCGTAATTGATCAGGGTCTTGCAGCCTGTGACCGTCAGCGGGTCTTTCGACGCGATTTCCCTGGCTGTTGCGAGCGCGTGGGCAACGCAGGCTTCGTGCGTCTCGAAGACATCATTGACCAGGCCTATATCCTTGGCTGTGGCGGAATCGATGCGGCGGCCGGTATAGGCCATTTCCTTGACCCAGCCTTCCGGGATGTAGCGTTGCAGGCGCGGGAAGGTGCCAACATCTGCCGTCATGGCGATATTGGTTTCCATGATCGTGAAGAAAGCATCCTTTGTGCACCAGCGGATGTCGCCGGCGGAGATCATGTCGATGGCACCGCCGATGACGCCGCCATGGAGGGCGAAGAGAACGGGGACGCGCGCCTCTTCCAGCACGTTGAAGCTGGACTGGATCTGGCGGATATTGGAGCGGAACGCCTCAGCCGCGACATAGCGATCAACCTTGCCGCCGCCTTCGCCCGAGCCGAATACGGCGAGGTCCATTCCGGCGGAGAAATGCTTGCCTGTCGATGAGATCACGATGCAGCGCGCGCGCACGTTCATGTCGATATCACGAATGATGGCAGGCAATTCGTTCCAGAACGCCTTGTTCATCGTGTTCATCGCCTCGGGGCGGCTCATCTGGATATGCGCGACCTTGTCCTCGATCGTGACGGTGAAGGCTTCATAGGTTTTCTGCAACATGGGGCGTCTCCTCGATTTCGCGAGAGACTAGCACGGGTCAGCTAGCTGGCCAGATGTGACCTCGCGAGAGGCTCAGGCCAACACGCTTTCGGCCTTGTTGGGGCGCATGAGCAGGGTTGTGATGGCATCATCCACGCTGATCTCGCCTTCAATGACGGCGGCAACGGCGTCGCAGATGGGCATGTCGACGCCGTGTTCGCTGGCCAGACGGCGTAGCACGGGGGCGGTGGCGACCCCTTCCGTGACCGCGTTGCGGGCGCCCATGATGCTTTCAAGGCTTTCGCCGCGCCCGAGGGCGAGGCCGCAGCTCATGTTGCGGCTGGTTTCCGAACTGCAGGTCAGGACGAGATCGCCGAGGCCCGAGAGGCCCGACATGGTCTCGCGGTCTGCGCCCAGTGCGAGGGCAAGACGGGTCATTTCGGCGCTTCCCCGGGCAATGAGGGCGGCATGGGCAGACCGTCCAAGGCCCTTTCCGAGGGCAATGCCGCAGGCAAGGGCGAGCACGTTCTTGACCGCGCCGCCAATCTCGGCGCCGAGCAGGTCGGTGGCGAGGTAGGGCCTGAAGGTTGGCGTGGAGATAGCCTGGATGAGTTCGCTGCCGATGGATTCATCTTCCACAGCGAGCGTCACGGCAGTTGGCAAGCCCTTGGCGACGTCGATGGCAAAGCTGGGGCCGGACATGACGGCAGGGCTCGCTTCAGGCAAGGCGTCGGCGAGCACCTGTGTCATGAACTTTCCCGAGGAAAGCTCGATGCCTTTCGAACAGAGGACGACGGGCGTTCCGGGCGCGATATGGCCCTTCAGGGCGGCCAGTGTGCTTCGGGTATGCTGGGCGGGGGCGACTGCGAACAGGGCATCGAGATTGTAGAGATCGGCCAGATTGGTGGTGGCCCGCAGGGCGGGTTTCAGCGGCACGCCGGAGAGGAAAACCGTGTTCTCGTGAACAGTGTTGATGGCGTCCGCGACTTCAGCCTCAAGGCACCAGAGGGTCACGTCCTGCCCGTCGCGGCATAGCATCTGCGCAATGGCTGTGCCCCATGCGCCGCCGCCGATTACACCGAATGTCTTGAAAGCCTGGGTCATGGCCGGAGACTTATCGAAGTTGCGGGCGGGAGCAAGCTCAAGACTGCGGTTGCGCGCTGGTTGTTCGGGCCTCATAGGCGGCTTCCACGAGGCGCGCGAATATCCTGCGAAACTTGGCCCGATAGGTCATGAATTCTGGATGGAACTGAACGCCGAGATAGAAGGTCTTGCTGGGGTCTTCGATAGCCTGCACGACCCCATTGGCCTCTTGCGCGGTGATGACAAGGTTCTTGCCGATCTTTGCGATGGCCTGCTTGTGGATCGAGTTGACCCTTACTGTCGCCTTGCCAAGAATATCGCGGATGAGACTGCCGTCCGTGGTGTCGATTTCCTTTCGATACAGGATATGGCCCGGAAGGGTGGAGGGATAATCCACGTCCTCGAACACGCCTTCCAGTTCCTGATGCAATGTGCCGCCGCCAGCCACGTTCATGACCTGTGCGCCGCGGCATATGGCGAGGGTGGGCAGGTCCGTATTGCGTGCGGTGCGGGCCCAGTACATTTCCATTTCGTCGCGGCCGCGATCATAATGGGCGTCTTCGATGGCTTCCTGATCATAGTGCGGCGGGAACACATCCGAGCCGCCGCCAATGACCAGCGCATCAATCGGCGCCTCGCGCCATGACATGCCAGTGGTGAGTGTTTCGGGCGTTCCGCCCGCCAGCCGCACGGCCAGCGCGATGGCGGCATAGGCGAGATTATCGCCATGTTCGGGCTTCGTGATGCCGACGATGGGCCTGTCCGTCATACCGTCTAGTCCGTCACTTCCGGCGGGAGTTTGCCGTGGCGGGCGAGGGAGCTGAGGATGAAAAAGATGCCGAGGGAGGTCATGGGATCGTCATCGAACATCAGTTCTGATTTGGCGCTTTTTGCATTACGTGCCTGCTTGCGCAGGAGTGCGATGCCTTCCTCGAGATTGGTGGCCTTGCCGAACGCTGTCTTCAGGGCGCTGAACGCACTGCGAAGCTCGCCCTTTTCCACATGATCCATCATGTCGCGAACGGCCGCCTTGGCACCTTCGGTGTCTATATCCGCCGACAGCGCATCCTTGATGGCGCCCGCTGCCCATGCGACGGGGATGCGGGTTTTAGTGCCGATAACAGCGTCCCTGGATTCCTCCACGGTTCCGTTTGCGAACAGCTGATAGAGAAGCCAGGGGAAATCGACGCCGGATTCGACGCTCTGGAAGAGGCCCGCCCAAAAACGAGGGTTTACCTCGATTATGACCGGTTCGTCTTCCGGCTTCCCGCTCCACATGAAGTCGATCTCGGCGACACCGTTCCAGCCGACAGCTCTCATGAGCGTGTTGGCGGCGCGTATGAAGGGCGCGTCGTCGATGGTCTCGCGCATGGCGCCAGCGCCGCCTTCGGAGGGCATGTTCTGAAGGTTGTGATAGGCCATGTGGGCGCGCAGTTCGCCGTTCTCGTAGAGCACGCCGAGGCAATAGTCCTCTCCATCGGCAGCTTGCTGAATCAGGGGCGGCGGATTTTCCTTCGCAACGCGTTCGATGGCGCGCTTGAGGAGCTTGTCCTTGTCCTGAAAGAACTCGATGCCCCGCCCGCCAACTTCATCGACGGCCTTGATGAGGGCCGGCATGGAAAGCTCGGCCACCGCCGATTTAACCTCTTCCTCTGTGGTGGGCGTGAAGGTTTTCGGTGCGGCGATATCCAAGGGCTTCAGTGTTTCGACGAGATGCTGCTTTGGGTCGACCTGGTCGATGGATGCGAAATCGGCCGCGGCGAGCGTGATCAGGCCCTCAAATTTCTCGCGGTGCTCGGACAGGAATTTCCCATCCCTGAATGTCGGGATCAGGATATAGGGCCGGTTGTCCTTGGGCTTCAGTTCACGGACATGAGCGACCATGTCGGCAAGATAGCGGCGCGGATCATCTGCCTGATCGGCATGTACGAAATTGCCTTCGGTGAAGCGCGAGAATGAGGCCGCCGTCATGCCGACGCTGTCACAAGTAATGACTTCAATACCCTGTTTTGAAAGCGAATGTGCGATCACGACGGCCATCAGGCTGCGGCCATAGGTGACGATCGCGCGCCCTTTGAACTCTGTCATGGAATCTCCCGAATGCCCTGCTGCTACTGCACGAACGCATCTGTCAGGGCTTCGTTCCTGTCAGATGACTGAGGACCGATAGGCACTGTTGGAAACCATGTCAAAGCCATCGCGGTCCCATGCGAAACCCGATCAGACCTTGAAAAACCAAAGAGGAGTCCAGGCGGTCGTGTCGCCTAGGCGAAGTCGAATGTCCCGACTTCGTCTTCGACGGTGATCTTCACCTTGCGGCCGACGGGGCTGGCCTCTTCGCGCAGAACAGCGAGGGCGGCCGGGCTGGCCTTTGCAATCGTGCGGCGGCCGTCGGCGAGACGGGCAAAAATGATGCCGGTCTCTGGGCCTGCCTTGCCGTGGGTGACGGTGAAGGTTTCGAGCGTGCCTTCGCCGTCTGCCTGATGGATTTCCACTTCTGTCTTCGCCTTGGCAGCAGGGGCGACCGGACGGAACGCCTTCGGCTTCTCTGTCGAGTAGACGCCGGCTGCTTCCTTGGTCATCCAGCCACCATTGGCGAGGACAAGGCCGAGGTCACCGGGCGCCGCGCGGAGCGTGTGCGCCATCTCGGCAATGCCGTGGAGGGAGTAATTGTTTCCGGGGCCGCCGAAGAAGGGCAGGCCGCCCGTCAGTGTGAGGGGGCGGGGATCGGTTTTCCAATCCATGCCCATAGCGGCGGTTGATGAGAAGACCGCGCAGGGGAAGCAAGAATAAAGGTCGAAATGATCAATGTCGTCCGCGGTGACGCCTGCCTGTGTCAGCGCACGTGACGTCGCCTGTTCCATCGCCCATGAACCATCGAGCTTCGGCCGCACGGAGATATGGTTGTCGCCTGCCTCGCCACCGCCGTGGAGATAGACGCGCTTGTCCTTGGGAACGCCGAGTTCATCAGCCTTGCTCTCGCTCATCAGGATGGCCGCAGCGCCCTGGTTCACAGCGTCCTGTGCGATGAACCATTTCAGAAACGGGTCGGCATATTCGTAATTCTCGCGCGACGGCGTCGAGAGGAAGTCGACGCTGTGTTCGACCGGGAATTGTGAATATTCGTTCTTGGCGGCAACCGCAGAGAAGGGCTGGAAGAGCTCGGCCATGGCGCGGCGATGCTCGCTGCGCGTGCGGCCTTCGCGGGCGGCGATGGCGTTCTCGAACAGGCCGTAGAAATAGGCCGGGGCGATCAAGCCGTGCTTGATCTCTTCGCGGGTCAGCATCATCGGGCCCATGCCGCGATCTTCGTAGGCGGCGTCATCGCCATCGGCCCAGTTGATCTCGACATTGTGGCGCCGGGCGCCCTTGGAGGCGCGGTTGGCTTCCGAACCGGAAATGAGGGCGACTTCGGCTTCGCCAGCGAAAATGCGGGCGGCCATCTCGTTGACCAGCGCCTGCGCGCTCTGACCGCCGACGGTCTCATAGATGAGGTTGGCAGGCTTGGCGCCGATATCGCGGGCGAGCGTGCCGGGCAGGTTTGTGTTGTGGCCGTGAGGGTGCGGCGCGCGACCGACCGAGTCCTCGAAGATACGGACGACGGCGAGCGTATCTATCGCGCCGGCAATACCAGCCGCGCCGGCATCGGCAAGGGCGGCCTTCGAGGCATCAACCATGAGAGATAGGGGCGAAGGTGCGCCGTCAGGACCGTTTGTGCCGTCCCACTGGCTGAGGCTTTGTCCCACACCGACGAGGACGGGCATGTCTCCCTTGGCCATATTAGTCTCCCTGATATCTCAAAATATGCTCTGCGGACGGGCTTAGCGCGCCCGCAGAGCGATTTCGAGATGGGACGTTGGGGAAACCCGGTATTGCGCCTAGTGCGAGAGGAAACCCTTTTCCTTGAGGTAGTCCAGGATCGTTTCGGCGGCATCTTCAGGGGATTGTCCGACCGTGTTGATCCGCAGTTCCGGGGTGAGCGGAGCCTCGTAGGGGCTGTCGATGCCGGTGAAGTTCTTGATTTCGCCTGCACGGGCCTTCTTGTAGAGACCCTTTACGTCGCGCTGCTCTGCGACATTGAGCGGCGTATCGACGTGGATCTCCACGAACTCGCCATCGGCCATAAGATTACGGGCCATTTGGCGCTCGTCTCGGAATGGCGAGATGAACGAGACGAGCGTGATCAGGCCGGCATCACTCATAAGGCGTGCAACGTTCGAGACGCGGCGCACGTTCTCGACGCGGTCGACATCGGTGAAGCCGAGGTCACGGTTGAGGCCGTGGCGGACATTGTCACCATCAAGGATGAACGTGTGCTTGCCGAGCGCGAACAGGCGCTTCTGCAGGGCGTTGGCGATGGTCGACTTGCCCGAACCCGAGAGGCCCGTGAACCAGAGCACGGCCGGTTTCTGGCCTTTCTGCTCGGCCAGCGTGGCGCGGTCGATATCGATGGCCTGCCAGTGGATATTGGAGGCGCGGCGCAGGGCAAAGTCGATCATGCCGAGACCGACCGTGTCATTGGTCTGGCGGTCAATCAGGATGAAGCCACCCATTTCGCGATTTTCGTCATAGGGGTCGAACGCGATGGCCTGGTCGAGCGACAGGGTGGTGACGCCGATCTGGTTCAGTTCCAGCGTCTTGGCCGGCATGTCGTTCAGCGTGTTGATGTCGATGCCGTATTTCGGTGCATTGATCGTGGCCGTCACGGTCTTGGCGCCGATCTTCAAGAGGTAGCGCCGGCCGGGCAGGAGGGGCGTATCGCTCATCCAGAGAACGCGAACCTGGAACTGGTCGGACACTTCAGCCGGGCTGTCGGCTGAAACGATAACGTCGCCGCGCGAGCTGTCGACTTCATCGGCGAGCGTCAGCGTTATCGACTGGCCAGCGACGGCCTCGTCCAGATCGCCCGTGGCGGTGACGATGCGGGTGATGGTGGACTGGCGCCCCGAAGGCAGCGTCTTGATCCGGTCGCCAGGCTTGACGGTTCCGGCCGCGATCTGGCCTGAGAAGCCGCGAAAGTCGAGGTTCGGACGGTTGACCCACTGCACCGGCATGCGGAACGGGGCATTGAGGCGCTTGTCGCCGATCGGCACGGTTTCCAGATAGTCCATGAGGCTCGGGCCGTCATACCAGTCCGTTTCGCGCGAATTCTCGGTAATGTTGATCCCGGCGAGGGCTGACATCGGGATGGGCTGGATTTCGAGGTCGGTCGCCAGCTCGTCTGCAAAATCATAGAAGTCTTCGACAATGTCGTTGAAGACCTGCTCGCTGTAATCGACGAGGTCCATCTTGTTCACGGCGAGCACGAGGCGACGGATGCCGAGCAACGTTGTGATGAAGCTGTGGCGGCGGGTCTGGGTCAGGATGCCCTTGCGCGCGTCGATCATCAGGATGGCGACATCGGCGGTGGAGGCGCCGGTTGCCATGTTGCGGGTATATTGTTCGTGGCCGGGCGTGTCGGCGACGATGAACTTGCGCTTGTCAGTCGCAAAGAAGCGATAGGCGACATCGATCGTGATGCCTTGTTCGCGCTCGGCGGCGAGGCCGTCGACGAGCAGCGCGAAGTCGATATTCTCGCCCTGCGTACCAACGCGTTTGGAGTCTGCCTCCAGCGACGCCAGTTGGTCCTCGAAGATCATCTTGGAATCATAGAGCAGGCGGCCGATGAGGGTCGACTTGCCATCATCCACGCTGCCGCATGTGATGAAGCGCAAGAGAGACTTATGCTCGTGCTTTTGCAGGTAGGCGCCGATGTCTGAGGCGATTAGGTCGTCGGTGAGGCGCATCAGAAATAGCCTTCCTGTTTCTTCTTCTCCATGGACGCGGCCTGGTCGGCGTCGATGACGCGGCCCTGGCGCTCTGACGTCGTGGTCAGCAGCATTTCCTGGATGATATCTTCAAGCGTGGACGCGGTGCTTTCGACAGCGCCGGTCAGCGGGTAGCAGCCGAGCGTGCGGAAGCGGACGGACTTCATCACGGCGGTCTTGGCGAGTTCTTCCGGCATCCGGTCGTCATCGACCATGATATCGACGCCGTTCCATGTGACGACCGGGCGTTCAGCAGCAAAATAGAGCGGCACGATCTCGATCTGCTCGCGGCGGATATATTGCCAGATATCCAGCTCGGTCCAGTTGGAGAGCGGGAAGACGCGGATACTTTCGCCCGGATGAATGCGGGTATTGTAGAGGTTCCAGGGCTCGGGCCGCTGTTTCTTGGGATCCCAGCGATGCTCGGCCGAGCGGAACGAAAAGACGCGTTCCTTGGCGCGGGATTTCTCTTCGTCGCGCCGTGCGCCGCCAAAGGCTGCATCGAACTTGTACTTGTCGAGCGCCTGTTTCAGGGCCGCCGTCTTCATGATGTCGGTATGCATGGCCGAGCCATGCGTGAACGGGCCGACGCCATCGCGCACGCCGTCTTCATTGATGTGTACGAGCAGGTCCATGCCCATTTCGGCGGCCTTGCGGTCGCGGAAGGCGATCATCTCCTTGAACTTCCAGGTCGTATCGACATGCATCAGGGGGAAAGGCGGGCGCGATGGATAGAAAGCCTTCATCGCCAGGTGGAGCATCACGGCGGAATCCTTGCCCACCGAATAGAGCATGACAGGGTTTTCGCACTCCGAAGCCACTTCCCGCATGATATGCAGGCTCTCAGCTTCAAGCCGGTCGAGATGGGTCATCTTGGCCAAGGTTCGTAACATCCTTCAGTCTGTTTTGTGTCGTCCTAGTCGCCTTATAATGGGTAGGGAAGGGCGCCATTTACAGGAAACGCACTTGTAAGCAGTTCTATACAGTCAGGCTGACCGGCAGGATCGCCCGTTAACGCTGGGAATACCCCTAGATTGTCGCAATTTCCAACAATCTGTCATTATTCAGACTGAATGGTCGGGTCTATCTACGCTCTCTGATTCCCTGGAGGTAGATTATGTGTGGCATTGTAGCGATTACGGGCTCTGAACCTGTTGCGAACCGTCTGATCGACGGGCTGAAGCGGCTGGAATACCGTGGCTATGACAGTGCAGGCATTGCCATCTCATCGCGCGGCAAGGTCGAGCGACGCCGCGCCAAGGGCAAGATCGTCAACCTGCAGGCCCGCCTTGAAGAAGAGCCGATGGACGGCCTGACCGGCATTGCCCACACGCGCTGGGCGACCCACGGCAAGCCCAATGAAACGAATGCCCACCCCCACATGTCGGGCAATGTGGCTATCGTGCATAATGGCATCATCGAGAATTTCCGTGACCTGCGTAGCGAGCTGGAAGAGGCTGGCCGCGTTTTCGAGTCCGAGACTGACAGCGAAGTCATCGCCCAGCTGATCGCCCAGAAGATGGACGAGGGGCTGAGCGCCGTGGACGCGTTCGAGGCAACGCTTGGCCAGCTGACGGGCGCCTTTGCGCTGGCGGTGATCTTTGCTGGAGAGGAGAGCGTCCTGATGGGTGCCCGCCGGGGCAGCCCGCTTGTGCTTGGCTATGGCGAAGGCGAAATGTTCCTCGGTTCCGATGCCATCGCGCTGGCGCCGCTGACGCGTGACGTGACTTATCTGGAAGAAGGCGACTGGGCCGTGCTGCGGCCCGATGGCGCCGACATTCGCAATGCGCGCGGCGACCGGGTGAACCGTCCGCGTGTGACCTCTGCGGTCAATGACGCGCTGATCGAGCGCGGCGAATATGACCACTTCATGCTGAAGGAAATCCACGAGCAGCCGGAATCGCTGGCGCGCTCGATCCTGCCTTATATCGATCAGGCGACCCAGACGATTCAGGCGGGTGACACGGCGAGCGATATCTTCGCCGGTGCCGACCGCGCGGTCGCGATCGCATGCGGCACGGCCTATTATGCCGCCCATACGGCGAAATACTGGTTCGAGCAGATCGCAAAGCTGGCGGTGGAAACTGACATCGCGTCGGAATTCCGTTATCGCAAGCCTGTCCTGCCGGTGACCGGACCGGCCCTGTTCGTCAGCCAGTCGGGCGAGACGGCCGATACGCTGGCCGCGCTGCGATACTGCCGCGAAAACAAGTCGCCTGCGATTGCGGTTGTAAACGTACCGGAAAGCTCGATTGCGCGGGAGGCCAAGGCGATTGTGCCGACGCATGCCGGGCCGGAGATTGGCGTGGCCTCGACCAAGGCCTTTACGGCTCAGCTCGCCGTGCTGGCAGTGCTGGCTCTGTCAGCGGCCAAGGCGCGCGGACATCTCAAGGCCGGTGACGAGGCCAAATATGTGAAGAGCCTGCTGTCGCTGCCGCGCAAAGTGTCCGAAGCGCTGGAAGTGCAGCCCGAGATCAAGGCGATTGCGCAGACGCTGACCAAGGCGAAGGATGTGCTGTTCCTCGGCCGGGGACGCTATTTCCCGCTGGCGCTGGAAGGCGCGCTGAAGCTGAAGGAGGTCTCCTATATCCACGCCGAGGGCTATGCGGCCGGCGAGCTGAAGCACGGACCGATTGCGCTGATTGAGCAGGACCTGCCGATCGTTGTGGTTGCGCCCTATGACGACCTGTTCGAGAAGACGCTGTCGAACGTCGAGGAAGTCAGGGCGCGGGGCGGCCGGATCATCCTGATCTCCGATGACAAGGGCATCAAGCTGGCAGGAAACCGGGCCGATCACGTCATCCGCCTGCCGGATGCCGACGAGATCGCCATGCCGATTCTCACAGCCATACCCCTGCAATTGCTGGCTTATTTCGTCGCTGTGGCGAAGGGCACGGATGTGGATCAGCCGCGCAACCTCGCCAAGTCCGTTACGGTTGAGTGAGGTTCGCGCGTTGCGGGTGCTACGGTTCATGGTATAGCGCTCGCCCGAAGGCATACGCCTGCTGCAATTGCTGAAGAGCGCGCTTATGAAGCCTGAGTTCAGACCTGATCCTGTCCTGAAGGATGTGATCCTGATCAAGCCTGCCCGTATCGGGGATGCGCGGGGCTGGTTCTCGGAAACCTTCAATGCGCGGCACTATGCCGAGGCGGGGATTCCGGATGATTTCGTCCAAGATAATGAATCCCGCTCTGAAGCCATGGGCACATTGCGCGGGCTGCATTTCCAGTTGCCGCCGCATGCGCAGGCCAAGCTGGTTCGCTGTACGCGGGGGCGGATTCTCGATGTGATCGTGGACATACGGCAGGGCTCGCCGACGTTCGGCCACCACACCCGCGTGGAGCTTTCAGCTGAGAAAGGCGAGCAGGTTTACGTGCCGGTGGGCTTTGCGCACGGGTTCTGCACGCTGGAGCCCGATTGTGAGATTGCCTACAAGGTGACAGCCTATTACGCCCCAAAGGCTGACCGCGGGCTGGCCTTTGATGACCCTTCCCTGGGTATTCAATGGCCATTCCCGGACCAGTCGCTGGTCTTGTCGGACCGTGACCGGGGGCATCCGCGGTTGTCAGATCTTGGCGACGTGTTCCCGGCCGAGACGGCGGGAGCCGCCCGATGAAGTATCTGGTGACAGGCGGGGCCGGCTTCATAGGCTCGGCGCTCTGCCATCGGCTGATGGCGTCGCCGGACGCGCAGGTCACGGTTGTCGACAAGATGACCTATGCGGCCAACCCGGCCTCGCTGGCGCCATTCGAAGAAGAGGACCGGTTTCGCCTCGTGAAGGCCGATATCTGTGATCAGGCCCGAATGATGGACCTGATGCTGGCGGATGCGCCGGACGTGGTTTTCCACCTTGCCGCCGAGACGCATGTTGACCGCTCGATTGATGGGGCGGATGCGTTCGTGCAGACGAACCTGATCGGGACGTTCGCGATGCTTCAGGTTGCGCGGGCCCTGCATGAGCGCAAGGGTGGGGCGGGCGTTCGCTTTGTGCATGTGTCGACCGATGAAGTGTTCGGCTCGTTGGGGCCGGAAGGGCGTTTCGAAGAGACGACGGCCTATGACCCGTCTTCTCCCTATTCGGCGACCAAGGCAGGCGCAGACCATCTCGCGCGGGCATGGCACCGCACTTATGGGTTGCCGGTGATGGTTTCCAATTGCTCGAACAATTACGGGCCTCGCCAGTTTCCGGAAAAGCTGATCCCCTTGATGGTGCTCAATGCGCTGGAGGGGCTCAAGCTGCCGATCTATGGCGACGGATCGAATGTGCGCGACTGGCTGCATGTTGAAGACCATGCCGACGCACTGGTCCGCATCGCCGAGGCGGGTGTGCCGGGCGAGAGCTACACGGTGGGCGGCAATAGCGAAAAGACCAATCTCGAGATTGTCAGGCTTGTTTGCCAGTTGCTGGACGAGCGGCGCCCGGAGCGCGCACCCCATGGCGACCTGATGACATTTGTGGCTGACCGGCCCGGGCATGACCTCCGCTACGCCATTGATGCGAGCAAGATAGATCGTGAGTTGGGCTGGGCGCCGTCGCGCGATTTCGTGCAGGGGCTTGCCGATACGGTCGACTGGTACATTGCCAATGAAGCGTGGTGGGGCCCTTTGCGTGAGACGGTTTATGCCGGCGAGCGGCTCGGCAAGGTCGGAGCCTGAGACATGGCGGACGGCAAGATCCTTGTGATTGGCCGGACGGGCCAGGTCGCGCAGGCACTGGCGCATGTTGGCGGCGCGTCCGTGATATGCCTCGGCCGACCTGATGCAGATCTGAAGCGGCCCGAAACACTGGCGCGCGCAATCGACCAGCACAAGCCAGTCGCCGTCATCAACGCCGGTGGCTTCACGCTGGTCGATCAGGCTGAGGCCGAACCGGACGAAGCGCGGATACTGAACGTGGATGGACCGGCTGCGCTGGCCTTGGCATGCAAGGCCGGTGGTGTTCCGCTGATCCATCTTTCAACCGACTGTGTGTTCGATGGCGCGATGCCGCGCGCCTACCGGCCGGACGATGATCCGGCGCCGATCTGCACCTATGGCCAGACCAAGCTGGATGGCGAACTGGCTGTGGCCGACGCCTACCAGAAGCATCTGGTTGTACGGGTCTCATGGATATTCTCGCCCTTCGGGCACAATTTCGTGCGGACGATGCTGAAGCTCGCACAGACGCGGGAGCGTGTGTCGGTCGTGTCGGATCAGGTTGGCTGCCCGACCTATGCGCCTGCATTGGCGGCCGGTCTGCTGGAGATGAGCCGTCAGGCTGCCCAGCCTGGCTTTGCAAGCTGGGGCACATATCATCTGGCCGGGGCAGGCGAGACGGACCGGGCAAGCCTTGCGCGCAGCATCTTCGCCGAAAGCGCGCGGCATGACGGCCCGGTCGCCGAAGTCGATGATGTCCTGACATCAGCCTATCCGACGCCTGCGACCCGTCCGCTGAATGCGCGGCTCGACATGACACGCACGCGCGATGTATTCGGCGTCCAGCTGCCAGACTGGCAGGACGGCCTTGCCGCGACGGTCCCGGCACTGATCCAGGAGATGGCGACATCATGAAAGGTATCGTGCTGGCAGGCGGCCTCGGCTCGCGGCTTTATCCCGTCACCCGTGGCGTGTCGAAACACCTGCTTCCGGTGTATGACAAGCCGCTGATCTATTATCCGATTTCCACACTGATGCTGGCTGGCATCCGCGAGATGCTCATCATCACTACGAGTGAACATGCCGATGCCTACAAGGCGCTTCTCGGCAACGGGTCTCAATGGGGCGTCGCGTTCGAGTATGCGGTTCAGGACGAGCCACGCGGGCTGGCCGAGGCGTTCATATTGGGCGAGCGCTTCATCAATGGCGGCAGGTCGGCACTGGCGCTGGGCGATAATATTTTCTATGGCGCCGGGCTCTCGGGGCAATTGCTGGAGGCAGCCGCCTTGCAGAAGGGCGCGCGCGTTTTCGCGCACCAGGTTCAGGACCCGCACCGGTTCGGGATTGTCGAGCTGTCACCGGAAGGCAAGCCGATCTCGATCGAGGAAAAGCCGGCCGAGCCACGCAGCAATCAGGCGATCACGGGGCTTTACTTCTATGATGCCGACGTCGTGGAGATTGCCAAGGCGGTCAAGCCGTCGAGCCGGGGCGAGGTCGAGATCACGTGCGTGAACCGGGCTTACCTCGAGCGGGGCGATCTCGCCGTGACCAAGCTGCCGCGCGGATCGACCTGGCTGGATGCCGGCACGTTCGACAGTCTGCTGGAGGCCTCGCATTTCGTGCAGGCGCTCGAGAAGCGCCAAGGCCTGAAGATCGCGTGCCTTGAGGAAATCGCCTGGCGCAAGGGCTTCATCAATGCGGCCACGCTCGAAGCGCTGGCGATGGCGTACAATAATGATTACAAGGCCTACCTACTGGCCTTGCTGGACAAATCCGCCCAATAAGGAACGGTAATTTCCGGAAGGCCCGCCATGCCCGTTCCCAATATCGCCGAAGTCGAATCCCATGTCATCGCGCTGCTGAACATGCACGGCCCGCTGATCGGCAAGCAATTGTCCGAGAAGCTGCCGGACATTCCGAAGCTCGCCCTGTGGCAGGCCTGCTACCAGAGCCGGGCGCTGCAGGTTTCGCACTTTGCCAGCTATTACCTGCGGTTTGACATTACCCGTGAAGACCAGGTGCGACTGAGCCCCTCCATCTTGCGGGACTTCCTGTCCTTCTCGCTGTTCGGCCTGCCGGGCCAGCGCGACCAGATGATCGAGCGGCAGGGCACGTTGTCCAACATGCACCGCGAGATCAGCCGGGAGAAGATCGCGCTGGCACAGCAGGTGATGAAGTCGCTTTTCCTCGATCTGCCGCGGGAAATTCGCTCGTCCATGTGCGCCTTCATTGCCGGCGACCTTGCCTATTTCCTCGCCCACAATGAACCGCGCGAGCATCTTGTGTCAGGCGAGATGGTCAAGGGGTCCGATATCGATATCGTCATCATACTGAATGAAGACTTGCCTGATACGATCCAGCGTAAGATCGATGCGGACATGATTGCGCTGAAGAATTATTACCTGCGCCACCCGCAATACCGGCACGAGATCGACTTCATCGCCAAGCGCAAGTCGACGATGCTGCAACAGTTTCATTACACGGACATTCACGACAAGATCGCGAGCAAGATTGCCTATGAATCCATGTTTCTCGGTGGCTCGCTGACGCTTTACATGGAAGTGCGCGACGCGATGACATCGACTGGCGTTGACCGCCTGATCGAAGCGGATTTCGACCATGCGCTCAAGGACCGCAAGCACGCGATGCAGACACTGCTTCAGGCATCGAGCGATGATATCGACGACGAGACGCGGTCGCTATTCTACTTTTCGCAAGAGCGGGTCGAATTTACCTGAAGCGTCTCAGACCAGGTCTGTACGCCCGCGCGCCTTCAGCGCCGCGATGACAAGGCTGACATCCTGCGATCGCGATTTCGGCATCACGAGCACGGCGCCATCCTGTACGGCGATCACCATGTCCTCGATTCCAAGCGCCGCGACGAGCGTGCCTGGGTCCGCATGAATTGTGCAGTTCTTGCTGTCGATCATGACAGGGCCTGAGTCAGGCGTGGTTTCCTGCAAGTCGCCCCAGGCAGGCCATGTGCCGACATCACTCCAGGCGCAGGAGACGGGCCCGACGACAGCCGCCTTCTGCGTGTGCTCCATGACGGCATAGTCAATCGAGATGGAGCGGATTTTCGAGAACAGGGTCTCATCCAGCCGCATGATTGTGGTCGTCGTATCCGTGGCATCAAGCGCCGCCGCAGCGCCTTCCAGCACATCCGCTGCATGAGCGCCGAGTTCGGCCTTCATCAGGCTGGCGGGGAAGAGGAAGATGCCCGCATTCCACGAATATGTGTCGTCAGCGAGATAGGTCACGGCCGTCTCCATGTCCGGCTTTTCGCGGAAGGCGGCGACGGTGAAGCCTGACGCGCCGATGGGTTCACCGGCCTTGATGTAGCCGAAGCCGGTTTCAGGGCTGTTCGGAGAAATGCCGAAAGTGACGATACGGCGGTCTTTGGCAATCCCGGCAGCATCCGCGACAGCCTTTCGAAACGCGGCGGGCATTCCGATGAAGTGGTCGGCTGGCAGCAGCAGGACCAGGCCGTCAGGATCAATCCGGCTGATATATTCGGCGGCGATGGCGGCCACAGCAGCCGTGTTGCGGGCGCAAGGCTCCAGCAGGATGGCGAGCGGCGTAATGCCTGCATCGGCAAGCTGGCGCTCGACGAGATCAAGATAGCGCGCATTGCTGATGATGACCGGGTCAGCGAGGCTGAGGCCGTCATCGGCCTGTGCCACGCGTCGCGCGGTTTGCCGGAACAGGGATTCCCCGGAAACCAGGTTAACAAACTGTTTTGGGGTGCGCGATGTGGATACCGGCCAGAGGCGGGTTCCCGATCCGCCGCACATGATGACGGGGTATATGGTCATGCGCTGTGCTGCTCCTTTGGGTATTATTGGTGTGCCTGCGAGCCTGACTCGCGCAGTCGATGCTTATTTCAGACGCGAGGCTGCAAGGCTAGCCTTCAGCCGCGCATGGGGCCCCTGCGGCGCTCGCTTGACAGGGGAGTGGGCAAGGCGCCACGCTGCTATTAAAGCGCTTTCGGGACATCCAATGCAGACGCGTGCCCGTAGGAGATCTCAAAGTCAGGAGTATCCATTGTCCCGAAACAGCAAGGGCCGCCAGGCCTCGATCCCGTTTGTCATTACGGCTGCGCTGCTTGTGCCGTCATCCCTTGTGCTCGGCGCATGTGCTGGTGGCGGCGGTGGCGGTGGGTCGGCCGTTACGCCTTTGCCTCCGCCGCCCCCTCCACCTCCGCCGCCTCCTGCGCCACCACCCCCGCCGCCACCGGCGCCCTTTCCATCGACGATAGCTCCGGCGAGCGCGTTCGAGACTTACGAGTATAATCGCACGGGCGGCCTGCCGGTTATCGGGGCCTCCTCGGCCTATGCGTTAGGCGCGACAGGCGATGGCATCACCGTTGCCATCATCGACACGGGTGTCCTGAGGGACCATCCGGACCTCGCAGCGGCGGATATCCGCACTTATGATGTTTGTGCGGCCAATGCCTGCTCGGGATACGATTCGAATGGCGATAGCGTCGTTCAGGTGCGTCAGCCGGGTGACATCGACACCGATGGCCACGGAACGCTGGTGACAGGCGTGGTGGCTGCCGTCCGGCAGGACAATTATGCGACGCCAGTTGATGAAGGAAACAACGGCGTCAATATACAGGGCATTGCCTATGAAGCGTCGGTGATCGACATCAGGGCGGATTCGCCTGGAAGCTGCGCCCGGACGGGCGAGGACGAAGGCTGTACATTTTCCGACAATACTTTGGTTCAGGCCATCGACTACGCCGTGGCCCAAGGGGCCAACGTGATAAACATGTCGCTGGGTGGCGACATTGATGCCGACCAGTCGCTTGAGAATGCCGTGCGCCGCGCAGCAGCTGCGGGCGTCCTTGTCGTCATATCGGCGGGCAATGAAGCCGAACCGGCAGGCACTGACGACATGGGAAATCCCGTGGAGGCGATGGGGCAGATCCCGTCTGAGCCAGCCTATATTGCGGGTGAGGCCGCTTCGCGCGGCCGGGTCGTCGCGGTGGGTTCAATCACGCTTGACCGTGTGATGTCTGATTTCTCGAACCGGGCTGGAACGGCCACGCAGGACTATTATCTCCTCGCTCCCGGTGAAGACATTGTAACGACGGGGCTTGATGACGATGTCGGGAATCCGGACGGCGTAACTTGCGTCGGCGTGCAGACAGCATCCTGTAATGATGCGGACTCCATCGGTGATTATTATCGTGTCAGCGGCACCTCTTTTTCGGCGCCATACGTCGCCGGCGCTCTGGCGCTGCTGCTGGATGCGTTCCCGAACCTGCAGGACAATCCCGAGCTGGCGCTTCAGATCCTGCTCGATACGGCAGATGATTATGTCGACAACACGCCAGATGCCATAACGGGCGAGATAGCCGGTGTCGGCACGGATTCGGTGTCGGGTGTCGGCATTATCAACCTGGTGGAAGCGTTCCGGCCACAGGGCCAGCAAAGCCTGTCGATTTCCGGGCAGGAGATGAGCGTGGCGCAGACGCTGGCGCCTTCAGGCGGTGCGTTCGGCGACTGGGCGACAGCGTCCGGCGCTTTCAACGGCATTGTCTTTACGGATAACTATGGACGCGGTTTCCGGCTTGATGCCGACAAGGCGGGCAAGTCCTTGCCGACACAATTGCAGCCGACTTCGCGCGTCGTAAACATGAACACACGGGCAGACTGGGCCGCGAGCGACTCGCGGGCTGTTGCTGTGGGCGATCTCTCCTTTGCATGGTCCACACCGCGCGTGCAGGAAGACCGTCTGGCACCTTACCAGGAAGAGCCGGTCACCAATTATCAGGCGTCCTATCGCTTCCAGGGGGGCGAGGTCGAATTCGGGCAGGGCGGCGGGTTGCAACGCCTTGCACCTGAAGTGACCCTGTTCAATGAGCCAGGCGTTGGCAATGCGTATGCGACGGGCGGCAACTGGGCCCAGCTCAGCCGCGATATGGGCATGGGTTTCACCATGGACCTTTTCACCGCCACTGATGACGCGCGCTCACTGAGCGGCGTCAGTGTTGGCCGCGATGCGCGCTACTGGTCGTTCCGGGCGGGACTATCGTCTGCCTCGGATGACCGGACGGCCTTGGGCGGCAGCCTTCAGGACCGTTTCGGTGAAACGGATCAGGCGAGCATGACGGCCTATTCGCTTGAAGGTGAATGGAGCCCATTCGGTCGGCTCACGCTGTCATCCGGATTCGAAATGGCCAGTGTCGATCTTCCCGGCGTTGACGCGCAGGGTATCTGGACCAGTCGCTGGTCTGTTGGGGCGAGCCATCCGGCCGGGCCGGGGCAGTTCAGTTTGGTGGTGGCCCAGCCGCGCCGCGCCGAGACTGGAACGATCCGCTTCCTTGCGCCGACCGCCATTGATGACCGCGGCGTGCTGCTGCGCAATGAAATCGAGGCAGGCCTGACGCCTAGCGGGCGGGAGATTGACTATGAAACCCGCTACCGGTTCCGCCTGTCCGACAATTGGACGGGTGACGTATCAGCGGCGCTTTCGACCTCACCCAACCATATCAGCGGTGCGGAGGCGGAAAACGTCGTGTGGCTGGCGCTCGGGACAAAGTGGTAAGGCGCGCGGGCCTTGGCGCGTTGCTGCTTGCGCCGCTAGGCGCATGCGCGGCGTGGCAAGGCATGATGACGCCCGATACAGCCGTCGCCGATTGTCCTGTCATCCTTCGCGCCTCGGCCTGGGTTGACCATATGCCAAAGGTCGGCACCGGCCCGCACAAGATGATTGTGGCGGTTAAGCTCGACGACGAGCGGTCCTGGCAGCTGACACCGGAGCCCTCGGCTGATCCGGCTGTGCGTTCACTGGCGCTGTCACCCGGAGGCCCTGCGGTGGTCGGAAATGCAGGTTATCGTGAACCTGTCAGCGATGACATGCCGACGGCCATAAGTCTGACCTGCGGCGGCAGGGAGGTCGCCCGAATCGACAGGATACAGGTCGTCATGTGAGGCGTAGCAAAGGTCGCGGAGCTGTAGCCTGTTCGGCCTTTTGAAAGCGCTATTCTAGCCGGCATAGGGCTGTCTGATGACCCCGCTGCGTTGGTTAACCGCTTCGGTAAACTGTTGGTTGACCTTGCGAGCCGCATATGGGACCCCGGTTGATGTCGGGAACGTGATCCTGAAGTCGGAACCGGAAATGCAAGTAGAGTTTCTTGATGCATCTGATCGGTTGCTGGCCTGGTGCCGCGATGCCGCACTGCCTTTCTGGGCAAGCAAGGGCGTCGATGCAAAGGGACGCTTCATCGAGTGCGCTTCGGCACAAGGCCTTGCCGAAATTGATGTCAGGCGCCGCGTTCGGGTGCAATTCCGTCAGGTCTACGCATTTGATCATGCCCATGTCCTGGGTCTCGGGAGCGGTCTGAAGAAAGTGGCGGACAGGGGCATGCAGCGCGCCCTCGCCGACAGTTTTTTCCAGGACGATACCAGCCGGGAGCATGGCTGTGCGCTATTGCTGGAGCCGGATGGCACGGTCGCGGACGAGACGCGCGACCTCTACACCCAGTCCTTCTACCTGCTGGCTCTCGCCTGGCGCTACCGAGTGACCGGCGATGCGGCCTGGCTTGAAGCTGCTGACCGCCACATTGGCTTTCTCGAGCGTGAGATGGCTTCGCCCCATGGTGGATATATCGAATCTCTTTCGGCGCATCTGCCGCGTCGCCAGAACCCGCATATGCATCTGTTCGAGGCCTTTCTGGCGCTGCATCAGATCTCGGGCCAGACCAAATACCTGAACCTTGCCCAGCGCATGTTCGATCTGTTCGAAGCGCATTTCTTCGACGCCAGGACATTCTGCGTCACCGAATATTTCACGCAGGACTGGCGACCCGATCCTCAATTGAAAGAGCTGATCGAACCGGGGCACATGATGGAGTGGGCCTGGCTCATCCACAATTTCGGAAAGCGGTGCGGGCGTGACTATGGCGCCTATGTCCGCGGTCTCTATGACAAGGCGCGCGAGATCGGCACGGATGCGGCGAGCGGTCTGTTGATCGACGAAGTGCGCTCGGACGGCACGTTCGGGTGTGGCGCGCGCCGGTCCTGGCCGCAGACGGAATACCTCAAGGCCGCCCTCGTGCTCGCGGAAGAGGGGCATGAGACCGCGCTGGGCCAGGCGGCCTTCATCATAAACGCCCTGCTGGATACGTATCTCAATACGCCCGTCCCCGGCATATGGCGCGATGCCTATGATGCTGATGGCGCCGCGACGCCGGCGCCCGCGCAGGCGAGTACATTCTATCATTACATGGCGGCGATTGGCGAAGTCGTGCGCGTGTCCGAGGCATTACGGGCGCAGCCCGGAGCCTTTCCTGCGCCGAGATCGCGAGACAATGCGGGCCGCCTCAGAGCCGGTTCATAGCATAATTCAGTCTGGTCAAAGACACTCTATCTGCGAGCGGAGACAAGGCCTGCCAAGTCACGGGTGACGGCGCAGGCCTTGCTCGGATCGGGTGTGGAGGGCTCTCACCCTGCGGCCTAGTTGATCAGGCGCTTCAGCTCGTCGATCAGGTCCGTCTTTTCCCATGTGAACGTGCCATCGGCGCCGGGTGTGCGGCCGAAATGGCCGTAAGCGGCCGTGCCGGCATAGATCGGGTTGTTCAGCTTCAGGTGGGTGCGGATGCCTTTTGGCGACAGGTCAAACAGTTCGCGCAGCGTCTTGGCGATGCGGGCTTCGTCGGCGAGGCCCGTGCCGTGCGTGTCGACATAGACGGACAGAGGCTGCGACACGCCGATGGCGTAGGAGACCTGGATCGTGCAGCGCTTGGCGAGGCCCGAGGCAACGACGTTCTTGGCGAGGTAGCGCGTGGCATAAGCGGCTGAGCGGTCCACCTTGGACGGGTCCTTGCCGGAGAAGGCGCCGCCGCCATGGGGCGCTGCGCCGCCATAGGTGTCCACGATGATCTTGCGGCCGGTAAGGCCGGCATCGCCGTCAGGGCCGCCGATGACGAACTTGCCGGTCGGGTTGACGTAGAACTTGTCTTCCGGCGGGAACCAGCCCTCGGGGAGCACGTCCTGCACGATCGGGCGGACGAGTTCGCGCAGCTCTTCGAGCGTCGCGCTCTCCTTGTGCTGGGTCGAGACGACGATGGCGTTCACGCCGACAGGCTTTTCGTCAACATAGCGCAGCGTCACCTGGCTCTTGGCGTCGGGCTCGAATTCCGGGCGTTCGCCGGAATGGCGCAGGGCGGCCATCTTCTGCAGGATCTGGTGGGAGTAGACGAGCGTGGCAGGCATCAGCTCGGGCGTCTCGTCTGCGGCATAGCCGAACATGATGCCTTGGTCGCCGGCGCCTTCTTCGGCGTAGAGGCCCTGGCCCTCTTCAACACCTTGCGCGATCTCGGCAGATTGTCCGTGGACGTAGCAGCTGACATCCATCTTTTCCCAATGGAAGCCGTCCTGTTCGTAGCCGATCTTTTTCACGACATCACGCGCGGCCTGGATCATCTCGTCATGGGTGACGACCGCGCCATTATTGGTGCGCACTTCGCCGGCGAGGACGACACGGTTGGTTGTCGTCAGGGTTTCGACGGCAACTTTCGAGGACGGGTCCTTGGTCAGGAACAGATCGACTATGGCGTCGGAGATCTGGTCGGCAACCTTGTCCGGGTGGCCTTCGGCAACGCTTTCGCTGGTGAATTCAAAGTCGTTCATTTTCATTTTCTGTTTCCTCGCAAGCGTCGCGTTTGAGACTATCGGGCAAAGACAACCGTCTTGCCAGCGTTGATGAATATTCTGTGTTCGGCATGGGCCTTGACGGCGCGAAGCAGGGCCGTGCCTTCAAGGTGGCGGCCAAGCTCTATCATGTCGGCCGGGCTATATGTGTGATCTATGCCCTCTGTGGCCTGAGTGATGATCGGGCCCTCGTCGAGATCAGGCGTCACATAATGGGCCGAGGCGCCAATCACCTTCACGCCGCGTGCATGGGCCTGATGATAAGGCTTCGCGCCCTTGAAGCTCGGCAGGAAGGAGTGGTGGATATTGATGCACCGTCCGGCAAGCCGGGTGCAGGCCTCATTGCTGAGCACCTGCATGTAGCGCGCGAGCACGATGAGTTCGGCGCCCGTCTCTTCGATCAGCTCGAACATGCGGGCCTCGGCATCGGCCTTGGTTTCCGCCATGACGGGCACGTGGAAGAAAGGCAGGCCCCAGTGCGAGAAACCCTCTTCCAGCGTGCGATGGTTCGACAGGATGCCAACCGGTTCGATTGGCAGCTCGCCGCGCCGGGCGCCGTAGAGCAGTGTGTTGGCGCAATGGTCGGATTTGGAGACCAGCAGCAGCGTCTTGACCGGCTGGCCGACCGTGTGGATGCCCCAGGTGGCGGAAAGCTCCCCGGCGGCATTCTCAAGGTCGGCCTTCAGGCCAGTGGGCACGTCATCCCCGCCTTCCGACTGGAAGACGAGGCGGGCAAAGAATCGGCCAGTATCGGGATCACCAAACGTGCGTGACGAGGCGATGAAACAGCCATGCCGTTCCATCAGCCGCGCGAGTGTGGCGACCAGACCCACCCTGTCAGGGCAGGAAAGCGTGAGGATATGCTCCTGGCTCAATGCCTTGCGCCGCTCCGGCCTAGTAGCGGTAGTGTTCTGGCTTGAACGGGCCTTCGGTCGTCACGCCGATATAGTCGGCCTGACCTTCCGAGAGCTTGGTCAGCTGTGCACCGAGCTTGTCGAGGTGCAGCATGGCCACTTTCTCGTCGAGGTGCTTGGGCAGCGTGTAGACCTTGTTCTCGTATTCGTCGGCGCGCAGGTGAAGTTCGATCTGGGCCAGCGTCTGGTTGGTGAACGAGGCGGACATCACGAAGCTGGGGTGACCCGTGGCGTTACCAAGGTTCACGAGGCGGCCTTCGGAAAGCAGCAGGATGCGCTTGCCATCAGGGAACGTGATCATGTCGACTTGCGGCTTGATGTTCGTCCATTCGAAATTGCGCAGGCCTTCGACCTGGATCTCGTTGTCGAAGTGGCCAATGTTGCAGACGATGGCCATGTCCTTCATCGCGCGCATGTGGTCGACGGTGAGGATGTCCTTGTTGCCGGTCGCGGTGACGAAGATGTCGAATTTCGAGGCAGCTTCTTCCATCGTGAGGACGTCATAGCCGTCCATGGCGGCTTGCAGGGCGCAGATCGGGTCGACTTCGGAGACGGACACGCGCGCGCCAGAACCGGAGAGCGAGGCAGCCGAGCCTTTGCCGACATCGCCATAGCCGGCGACGAAGGCTTTCTTGCCAGCCATCATCACGTCTGTGCCGCGGCGGATCGCGTCGACGAGCGATTCCTTGCAGCCATACTTGTTGTCGAACTTGGACTTGGTGACCGAGTCGTTGACGTTGATGGCAGGGAAAGGCAGTTCGCCCTTCTTCTCGAGTTGGTAGAGACGGTTCACGCCAGTCGTCGTTTCTTCGGAGACGCCACGGATGCCGGCCTTGGTTTTTGCGAACCAGCCTGGCGAGGCTTTCATACGCTTCTTGATCTGGGCGAAGAGGAATTTCTCTTCTTCCGAGCCTGGCTTCTCGAGGAAGGCCGGATCGTTTTCGGCGCGTTCACCGAGGATAAGGTACATCGTGGCGTCGCCGCCATCATCGAGGATCAGGTTCGGGCCTTCGCCGTTTGGCCACTGGAACATGCGGTCTGTGTAGTCCCAGTATTCTTCCAGCGTTTCGCCCTTGTAGGCGAAGACCGGCGTACCATTGGCAGCGATCGCGGCCGCAGCGTGGTCCTGCGTCGAATAGATGTTGCACGAAACCCAGCGCACCTGGGCGCCAAGGGCTTCGAGGGTCTGGATCAGAACGGCGGTCTGGATTGTCATGTGGAGCGAACCACAGATACGCGCGCCTTTAAGTGGCTGCGTCGGGCCGAACTCTTCGCGCGCGGCCATCAGCCCCGGCATTTCCGTTTCGGCAATCGCGATTTCCTTGTTGCCATATTCAGCCAGTTTGATGTCGGCGACATGATAGTCGTTGGCCATATCAATGTTCCTTTATATGTTTATGCGTGAGCTAGCATGACGCGCAGCCGAAGGCAACGCGCATGCCTGCACGAGGTATGGGAAAACGGGAAAAATATGACATGGAGCGCCGCATAAACAGCACATAAGGACTGTATAAATGGGACGGTGTGCCAAGGCGTGCCCCTGACAGATCGTCTTCGATGGAGGATAGCGTGTGGTTTGGGCCTTGGCCGCTGGTCGAAGCCGAACTGGCAAACGGTGGGTTTGCAGACGTTCCTACATTCGCAGCGTCGGATTATCGTCGGTCCCGCTGATCCCGCCCAGCCCTTTTTGAGGCTTCCCTGGGAGAAATGGCCGTCTCAAGCTCGGATATCCTGCAATGCTCCTATACGCGCTTTGCGACGGCGGAGGATATGGGAAGCGGCGAATGGTCGGGCTTGAGGAAACGGATTGAAGTCGCAAGAGCGATCGTTTCACACATTAAATTCGTGAATGTGACAGTGGCTCGCCAGCCTATTATCGACTGCATTTTCTTGAAGGGGAAAACGTCACGACGATGGTCGCGCAGAAAATTCCTTTGACGCTGGAATTCTGGCACAAGGTTCCATTTCTTGTAGAAGTATCGCTCCGCTTTCATGCAGCGTGCAGTGTTCCAGCGCAGGCAAAAATAGGGAATTTCCCGCCAGGTGAATTTCTTGGCAACGTCATAGACAATGACGGAGGTTGGCTCATACCATATTGACCATCCGTGCTCATGGGCGTTGAAGGCCACGTCGATCTCATCAGTAAATCCTACCAATTTGGGATCGAGCGGACCAATCTGCTTCAGCATTTCGGTCCGGGCGAGCACGACATGAAATTCTGTAGAATCTGTTTCCTTTCGGACTAGCTCGCTTTTGCATTCCAGATACCGCTCATGCTCAAAGCCGTGGCGACGGTACATTTTTCGACCATGACCTGTGTCAGTCAGCTGAAGAATGCCGCCTGCATGATGAACCTTCAGATCGGGCATACGAGACCCCGGTCCGACAAGAATTGTTGGAGTGACCAAGCCGGCACCGGTTTCCTCGGCGCATTTTACCAGGGCGGACAACCACCCCGGTGCGAAGCTGACGTCGTTGTCGATGAAGACAACATGCTTGGTATCCACCAGGGGAAGGGCGGTGTTGCGGGCATCGTTCGGAGTGATGTAACCCGGACGGCGGATATAGATGTGGTTACGCTTCTCAACTTCATCCTTCAGTTCGTCAGCTATCGCTTTTGGTGAGCCTCCATCGACATAGATCATGCGGAAAGGCAGGTCAGCGGTGTCAAAGCAGGCTTGCAGCGACATCGTGGCTTGCTCGAACCGCTCGCGCGGCGCCACGATGATGGTGACATCGGTTGGTTGACGATCAAAGGATTCGTGGGTCATTCTACTTGCGTCCTCCAGAAACTGAACGGCTTTCTGGTTTGCCTCGCAAGTTTTATGCCTGTCAATATTTGCTCACTCGGCATTGTTCTTGCTTGGAGAGACGATAGAAAGTGCACAGGAAAGACTAACCGTTGACCAATTCTGCAAGCAAAAGCTCACCAAGCGTCTCGGTGATCTTGCCGACATACAATCGGTCCGGCCTGATTACAGCCAGTATTGAAACATTACTGAATCAGTCTTATCCGATTGCGGAAATTGTCGTGGTCGATGACGGATCCAGCGACAATACTGCAGAAGTCGTCGCCAAATTCGGCACCAGTGTCCGCTATATTCGTCGGGAAAATGGCGGCAAGAACGCCGCGATAAATACAGGTCTTCGTCAGGTGAGAGGTGATCTTGTCTGGATCATGGATGATGATGATCTTGCCCCGGTAGATGCGCTTGAAAGGCTCGTGTCTCCGTTCATTACGGAGCCATCAACGGCAATTAGCTATGGGGCGCTGCAGAAGTTCCGGGAAGATCCGGAGACTGGCGCGATGCGTTTTGAGCATACGCATCCCTATCCTCCCGAGGATGAAAGGTCCTTTTTCATTCACGTCATGGAAGATTGTTTCATCACGGGCCAACCTTGCATGTTGGTACGCCGCTCGTGCTATGAGGCCATCTTTCCTCTGCCGGAAGATAAAGTCATTTCCGAAGACTATGCTGTGTTGCTTCTTCTGTCCCGTCGGTGGAATGCGGCCCGAGTCGAAGGCGTTACGCTCTTTCAACGCCAACATGATGGGCCGCGCGGACCCGCCGATATCCGTTATGCGGCCGATACTCGCAATGCGCGTTGGAGCGTCGCTGACACCGAACTGCTCCGCGAGCTTCTGCCTGATGTCACGCTTGGCGAGCTTGTTAGCAGATCGGCATCCTCGGAGCCGGAGGATGCTGTGGAACGGCGGCAAGCATATTTTCAGAAAGCAACGGTCGCTGCGCGCAAGAAGCTCTGGCCGGAGGCGCTCAGTGCGGTGCGGTATGGCGCGCGCGAGGCTCCCGGTGCCCCGCTCGGTGCGATGGATCGGATCATTCTCAGCCGCATGCTGGGCTGCCGCTACGGACTTGATGAATTAATTGCTGCGCCTGAAATACTGGATGAGCTAAGCTCGGCTTTGGAGGGACTGGATGCGCGGCGCGCGGCCATAGCCTGTATCGCTGACCCGTTGCCATATCTTATCCGAAACAAGCTCGTCGAAAGGGATTTTCGTCGTGTGGTGAGATTGCTGGGACTCTACTGGCGTCTAACAGGCTGGCGCCAAGGCTCCAGGTTGTTGCTTTGGAAAGCATCAAAAAAAACCGCGTGACATGATTATCGCGATACTGGCCTAGCCGTTGAATCCCACCACGGCGTCGATCACGCGGTCCTGGTCGGATGGCTCAAGATACGGATGCATCGGCAGGGCCAGAACGTGCTGGCTGGCTGTTTCCGTCACTTTGAGGTGGCCTTCTGCTGGCGCAAAGCGGAGCGCGAAGTCCTGTTGGTGGATCGGCACCGGATAGTAGACCATGCTCGGGATGCCCTGCGCCGTCAGGTGGGCCTGCAGGCCGTCGCGCTGGTCATGCTCGATGACATACTGGGCCCAGACCGAGCGGCCCCCCTCGATGACCCCGGGAACGGTCCTGATGGCCCCACGAAGGGCCTTGGAATACCTGTCGGCGACCTCTTGGCGCCGCTCGATCTCGTCCGCGAAGATCTTCAGTTTTTCGAGCAGAATGGCCGCCTGGATGGTGTCGAGGCGTGAGTTCATGCCAACCCGGAGGCTCAGATATTTCGGGTCGTGATGGAAGTTGCGCGTGGCCGCGTCAGTCGGCGTCACCTTTCCATAAACCCGAAGGGATTCAATGCGTTCGGCCAGCGCGCCGTCGTTCGTGACAATCGCGCCGCCATCGCCATAACAGCCGAGCGGCTTGGCCGGAAAGAAGCTGGTCGTGGCTATATCGGCCCAGTCAGACGGGTGCTTGCCGTTCAGCGTGCAGCCATAGCCCTGCGCCGTATCGGCAATGAGCTTCAGGCCGAACTCGTCACAAATTGCTTTGATTTCAGGGTAGTTCGCCGGTTGCCCGAACAGATCGACCGCGATGACCACTTTCGGGTTCAGTTTGCCGGCTGCTTTGACGGAAGCGATCTCTGCGCGCAGGCTGGCCGGGTCCATGTTGTAGCTCGCCGCGTCGATATCGACGAAGACGGGCGTAGCGCCGAGCCAGGGAACGACCTGCGCCGTCGCAACAAAGGTGAAGCTGGGGCAGAACACGGCGTCGCCGGGCTTCAGCTCCCACGCCATCAGCGCGAGGGCGAGGGCATCCGTCCCATTGGCACAGCTGACGGCGTGCTTGGCGCCGCACCAGGCCGCGAGCTGTTTTTCCAGTTCGGTGACTTCCGGGCCGAGCACATAGCGGCCGCTTTCAACAACACCCTGGATGGCCGCGTTGATCTCGGTCTCGATCCGCTTGCGCTGTGCCTGAAGGTCGATGAAGGGAAGGCTCATTGGGGAAAATCCTCACAATACTGGGGTCATGTCTCTGGCGCCAAGCGGATAGGGCGTTGTCCCGGATGGGGCAAATCACAGTCCGTTACGCAATCCGACGTGGGCTTGCGCCATGGGTGTTTGACAATCAAGGTGGCGTCAACCAGAACACATTCGCATGGTCGCCGTCTCTGTCATCATTGTAAATTATAATGGCGAGGCGTTCCTGCAGCAGGCGCTGGATTCGCTGCGCGCGCAGAGCTTCCGCAATTTCGAAGTTCTACTGGTGGATAATGCTTCCTCCGATGGTTCAGCTGACAATCTGAATTCCGAGGGCTTGCCGGGCTATCGTTTCCTGCCCCAGACCGAGAATCTCGGCTTCGCTGGTGGCAATAATCTGGCTGCCAAAGTGGCCACAGGCACCTGGCTTGCGCTGTTCAATCCCGACGCAGTGGCCAATCCCGATTGGCTGGAGCGCGTCATGGCGGCCACCGAGCGCCACCCGGACACGACCATGTTTGCCTGCGCGCAATATGCGCTGGAGGACCCGTCCATCATGGATGGCGCCGGCGACTGCTATCTCGGGTTCGGCATCCCATGGCGCGGTGGTTTCGGCTTGCCGGCAGAGCCGCTGACAGAGGGGGAGTGCTTCTCGCCGTGCGGGGCTTCGGCTGTATTCAAGCGATCCGTTTTCGAGGCGCATGGAGGCTTTGACGAGCGCTTCTTCTGCTATTGCGAGGATGTCGACCTTGGCTACCGAATGCGGCTGGCGGGAGAGCGCTGCGTCTTCCTGCCGGATGCGATTATCCGCCATGCAGGCAGTGGCATTTCCGGGCGCGCGAGCGAGTTTGCGATCTTCCACGGTACGCGCAACCGGATGTGGACCTATGCCAAGAATACTCCGGGACTGCTGCTATGGCTGACGCTGCCGGGCCATGTGGCGCTAACGCTGGCAATCTTTCTGCGTGGGTTCATGACAGGGCGGGCAGGCCCAACATGGCGCGGCATCAAGGCCGGGCTTGCGGGACTGGGCGCCCTAAAGAAAGACAAACGCTACGGCCCGCCTGAGCGGTCGGTGGGCCTCGCGGATCTTTGCTACGCAATGGCATGGAACCCCAAGCGCCTTTTCGACAGGCGACCGGTCATTCGTCCGCTGCGGGCACCGAAGGCTGTGACGCCGGATGCGCCGGTATCGGCAGGCGATCGTGCGCATGGCTGAATTTGCTTTCAGTGTTCCCATCGGTAGCTGGCACCCTTTTCTGCCGGCCAGCCTTGCCAGCCTGAAGGCGCAGGGCGCCGGTGTAAACGTGGCGCTGCTGGATGCTTCGGACGATCCCCGTGTACGGGCGCTGGCGGATGCACATGATGACTGGCTATCCTATCGGCGTCACGGTCCCGATAAAGGCCAATCGGATGCGATTATCGAGGGCTGGAAAAACGTGCCGGGTGACTGGCTCGGCTGGCTGAATGCCGACGATATTCTCATGCCAGGCGCGCTGGACCGCGTGCGTGCGCGGCTTTCCGAAGCTCCCGATCTTGACGTCATCTATGGTCACAGCAGCATCATCGACGAGACCGGCGCGATGACCGGCTATCATTTCAACGTCGAGCCGCCCGGCCCGCGCCTGCTACAGGCAGGCATCATTTCGCAGCCCTCGTGCTTCTTCCGCCGATCTGCGTGTGAAGGCGTGGGCGGAGTCAACGTCGACCTCCACTACACGATGGACTGGGATCTCTGGATCCGGATGTACGAGGCGGGCGCCAAGTTCGATTTCCTTGATGCCGCCCTATCGATGGTGCTTTGGGGCGAAGACACGAAGACCGCGTCACTTAACAAGCGTCGTCGGGATGAGTTGCAGGACATCATCCAGCGCCATGCCCCGGAAGACGCGCGTTCGGGCACATTCCGGGCTTTTATCGTGCATGCTGTCGCCGATCGCCTATGGCCTGCAAGCCTGCGGGAGCGCGTGCGGCGGCGGCTGCGACGCGGCGGTCCCAGCGTGTTTGGCATCCGCGCCGATGGACTGGTCCAGCCGAATGCGACGCTTCATCTTGCCCATTATGATCCGCAGTCAAAGACAGGCGTGACGCTTACATTTGACCGCGAGGCAACGGGCCTGAGCGTGGCGGGATCAGCCAAACTGGACGCTGTCGGCCAAAGAGGTTCCGTGATCGACATTCGGCTGGCCCGGCCACTTCCGGCAGGCGAAACGCTGGCTTTGAGCCTCTCGCCATCACCGGAGCAAACCGTGCGCTTCCTGCGCGCGGCATGGCGCTGACGCTTCAGCGCAGGAATGTATAAAGCGTGTAGCCGATAGAGATCCCACGGCGGTTTTCGACAATGAAGCGACCGTCATCGGTGGCCGAGAAATTGATCTTGCCGTCTTCGCCCGTCGTGCCGGACAAGACGCCTGTCTGGGTGGTGAATGCAGCGCCGTCGGAGAACAGGGTCGTCAGGATAGGGCTGGTCGCCATGCGGGCAAAGAAAAGGGCGACAGGCGCTGAGCTCAGCGAATTTGGCACGGCCATGATAACAGACCCGTTGATAACCTTTCCGAAGTCCACCGTCGCGACCGTGTCGTCGGCAATCGAGCCGAGGGCAGCGCGCAGTTCCAGCGACGAGAGCACTGTGCCGGGTGAGGCGAAGCCCGCAGGAAAGCTGACGGTGCCATCCGCCGCGGAGACCTGCATGCCGGTTGCAAACGTCTCTCCGTCAGGGCTGACCCGAATCTCGAAATCATCCGAGCCGATCAGGCCGAGTTCGGCGCCAGACTCGTAGCCGGTTTCAAACAGGATGGATGCAGTGTCGGCGGAAGCCGCCCGGTTGACGGCCTGTCGCACGTCGCCGCTGCCGGGCGTCACATCGTCATGCGAGAAAAGGATGGCGTCAGATTTCACGGCCAGACGGTTCGCGAGGTCTGGGCCCGTATTTATGCCGATGCGCGCGAGACTGTCGAAGACCAGCGGCGTCCATGCATCGTCAATATAGACGAGCAGCCGGTCTTCGTCCCTTGCCCATGCGCGGCAGCCTTCAGGCGGCGCAAGGGTGATCCAGCTGCCATCGACATAAGCGGCGACGTGGGCTGGCTGGAAGGTGGACCAGGCGACACCCGACGCCTCTGCAGGGAGGATGTAGCAATCGCCGTCTGCCGGGCTCGCCGGCTGTTCAGCCAATACCCGCGACAGCACAGCGAGGCTTGTCATGACATCGAGTGCCTGCAGCGACTCGTTCAGGGTGACGTGTTTCTGTGCCTGATTGGGCAGGATATAGGGCAGGGCAAGGCGAGAGGTCGAATCCATGTGGCACTCCGTGGGACTGTTTCCCGCAGTGTGCCATGCCCGTGATTGGGTCGGACAAGTTTGCGGCCTCCTGGCCGGAAATGTCAGGCCGTACCGAGGAATCCGGCCATCTTGCCGATGGCAATACGGCTGACACGTCGCACCGCATCCGCCGAATTAGACCCATTGTGCGATCCAAAAATGCACTGGTCGAAGGCCCGGAAGGGTGAGTCGGCCGGCAGGGGCTCGACTTCAAACACGTCGAGCGCGGCCGAGTGGACGACGCCGGACTTTAGGCCTTCGAGCAATGCAGTCTCCTGGATCACCGGGCCGCGGGCGACATTGACCACGCGAACGCCGGGGCGCAGCTTGCCCAGAAGGTCTGCATTGAACATCCCGCGCGTCTCAGGCGTCAGCGGGCAGGTGAATATCAGGAAGTCGGCTTCATCAAGGCGGTCGGGCCATTGGGCCGTTTCCACGTCGAGACCTTCGGCGGGCTTGAAGAAGGGATCGTAGACGACGACTTTGCTGCCGCAGGCCAGGATGCGCTTGGCCGTCTGGCGGCCGATGTCGCCGAAACCGACGAGCGCCACGGTGCGGCCCGTCATGCTGATGCCGCTGGGCTTTGGCCAGGCGTTCTTCTCACGGATCTCGCGGTCGATGCGATAGGTCTCGCGGGCAAGGCCGAGTGTATAGGTGAGGGCGACATCAGCGACTTCGCCACCGAAAACGCCGGGCGTGTTTTCGACTGGCAGCCCGAGATCCTTGAAGGCCGCAAAGTCGACATTGTCGACGCCGACGCCCCATTTGACGGCCGCCTTGAGACCAGCTTCCTTCGCCGATGTCACAACGCGGCGGCTCGCCGGGTCATCTCCGATGATCCAGCCGTCGAAACCGGGCAGCAGGGCAATAAGCTCGTCTTCGCTGAGGACTTGCGACGTCTTCGCGGGCACGCCTTCCAGGCCATGGGCGGCGAAATCATCTGCAAACTCGGCGAACAGGCCGAGCATGGGCGGGCAGGTAACAAGAATACGGGGCTTGGACATCAGGCTTCCTCAGGGAGTTTTTCGCCCGCAGCGACGCGCATCAGCAGGGATTCAGCGATGAACCAGTCGGAAATCTCGTCGATATCGACCGATTGAAGCTTGGGCGTGGGATAGAGCAGGGGGGTTTTGCCGATCCGGGCATTCGTGGCCGCGAAGCTCTGAGGCGTGAACAGGTAGCAGACCGAATTCTCCTCCATATAGGCAGGCAGGTCCTGTGTCCGGATCAGGTTGTCGGGATCGTGGTTTATGGGGGCGCCCTCGACGGTGTAGAACCGCGTGTGCATTTCGTTGACCGTGAACAGGGAGTCGGCTTTGCCTGCCTTGAGCGCGCCGAGATAGGTGCCAATCAGGCCTTCGATCATGTCTGGCTGCAGCAGCGGATTGGTCGTGTGGGTCATCAGGTAATGGTCCGACGGCACGTTGGCGATATCGTCGCCAAGGACAAGATTCATGGATACGAAGTCGCCGCAGAGTTCCGGCTTGCGATCACGAATCATGACGCGATCTGATTCGATCAGGCCTTCATCGGCGAGGATCTGGCGCGCATCCGTATTGATGACGACTTTGTCGATTGCAGGCACAGCGAGCAGCGCATCAAGTATCCACTGGAAGAGCGGCTTGCCCGCAATCAGTCGGAAATTCTTGGATTTCACACGGGCGCTATGAGCCTTCATCGGCAGGAGGGCGGTGATCTTGGTATTGTCGGTCATCTGGTCATTCCTGTCAGGGCGGGTGCATGGGCACGAAGCGCCACGCCCAATACGGCATACGTTGGCGCCCTGCAATCGGGGTTACAGGGCTCAATCCATAAAGCGGCGAAGGGGAGGCAGACGGCGCGCAAGGCCCTGCCGGACGCGGGCCACGGTCCAGGCATGCTGGCCCCTGCGCCGGTGCTGGGACGCGGGCGTCCGCGGCGGCAGGCCGTCGGCAGCCTCGCGCAGGAGCGCAAGCAACTCAATGATTGAGGGTTTCGATCCGCTGTCGCGTAAAGGGGCAATCAGGGCGGCGAGGCGGCGTGCATGAACGATGCAGGACTCGGGTGAAGCGCCGATCAGTTCCTGAAGCTGGTCAGCCAGCATGTGTAGTGACGCGGTGTCGCCGGTGAGATTTGGAATGAGGGCCGAATAGCGGAATTTGTGGCTGATGGCGCGCATCAGACGCCAATCGGCATCATCGTCACCTTGGCGACCGTCGGCCTTTTCATAGAGGGCCTCAATTACGCAGTCGAACGGCATCTCGGGATGTTCGACGACCAGTGCTGCCAATCTGGGCCGCCAGACCGTGTCGATGAATTGCTGGAAGGCCGGATCGCTCGTCGCGTAGATGGCGTTGCCATTGATATGGCGCTTCTCGCGCGGACCGAGGGCGTCGGAGCCACGATAGATGCTGCCGGTAACCCAGGCGGGTTCTGCACCTTGCAGGTGGCGGTTGATCTGTCCCAGCCAGTCGGGACGGATCGGGACACAATCGGTCTCGATATATAGTGCGTGGCCCCAGTGACCGCGCACGGCGTCCATGGCCGCGAAGAAGAGGTTGTTGGGTCCGGCACGAAAGCCCTGGTTGGTGCGAGGACCGTGATTTTCGCGGCGGTAGATGTCCGCATCTCCGCTCAGGTCGAGCGTCACGAACCTGACCTGGTCGAAGCAGTCGCGCAGGACTGGCTCATTGGTGAGGAAAGCCCGAACCCTCTTTTCACAAGCCGCAGCAGCGGCATTGTTGCAGACGAATACAAGATCCGGCCGGCGTTTAGGGGCCGCGCCGAGGAAGGGCGAAAAGGCCGGCTGGGCCCACAGCCAGAGGTTATCGAGGGCCTGGTCCTGTTCACCTGCTGTGAGAGGGACGATGATGGCACCGAGGCTTGCCTCGTTGAGTAGACTGCCCAGTTCGGCGAAGGGCAGGATCGCTTCAGCATTCAACCGCGATAAGCGGTTCGCGTTTATCAGGGACACAGGTACCTGCTCGCGCAGGAAATCGTCGCGAACTGCTTCGAAGGCGGCGATATGCAGTTCCTGGTCATGGCTCTCCGGATTGGGAACCTGAAACGCATCCCCCTGGCGCTGGTAGTCATCGAAAAAATAATTGGGATTGTGCTTGGGCGTTTCGGTCATGACCAAGCGGAGATCGTCAATAGCTTCCGACTCCGGGAGGCCGTGATAGGTCAAATCTATACCCAGAAGAACGATCTGATCATAGCCGAGCCAGGCGGCGTAGCGGACCGAATACGCACCTGTGGTGACGAAGGCGTCCTGCCCGGTCCGGAATGCATCGCTGTCGATGAAGGTCAGACCGTGATTTTGTCCGCGTCGTTTCAGCCAATGAGGGACGAATTCATCCAGAAAACGCACTTTTGGATGATCTGCGAGCCCGGGCTCAAGTTCAAGCATCCGGCCGGAAAGGAAAAATGAGCTTATCTTGTCTTCTGCGATCAGGCGTAGAATTTCGCTCTTGTGCGTTTCGATGAGCGCATCGTCGAGGCAGGCGTAATGGGTCGGGCGCCAGTCAATGCGATCCCAGTGCCTGTACGCCGCGTTCATGCCCAGAGTAGCCACACCTGACAGGCGTTCAAAGTCGAAGCCGCGCAGACTTGGACCATTTCCCAGAACGACAAGCGTGCCAGCGGGCTTGATATCCAAAAGAGTCCGATCGGATGCGGGAGCCATGGGTTGCCTTGGACAATTGGAGTCGCCCTGCTTTTGCGCGGCTACGCTTGTGGCGTCAATGTGCGCAAGCTGTTTGCGGGTGGCGATGCCTGGCCGAGTGCTGACGGCATCTGTTGACACGATCAACCCGGTCGGGCACGTCCGAAGTACGATATTGACTGCCTCTTGAATCGTTAGCGAACGGTCTGAAAACATGAAAATAGATCGTTCAGAGCGGATTGATGAGCGTCATTCGGCTGTGCGCACCTATGTTCCAGACGCCCGTTTTTCTGCCACGTCATACGAGGCGATCCGCGCGCTTTTCAAGGAAGTTTGGGGCTATCGCTCGCATGTCGCAAACATGTTCAGCAGCGATTTCCGCAGTAGTTATCGTGGCACGATGTTTGGCATTTTCTGGAACTTTGCCCTGCCGCTGGTGCCGCTGACCGTCTATATCTTCCTCGTCAACCTACGCGTGTTTCCGCGGCATGACGGGCTGGCACCGGCCATCTTCATTGGCTTCAACGTTACGATATGGTCCCTGATGACGGGCATGATTACTCGCCCGATCCAGGTGCTTAAGAGCCGCAACAAGGAGTCGATGAAGACTTCCCTGCCCATTTCCGTGTCGATCGCGGCGTCCTTCGGACAGCTCTGTTTCGATACGCTGGTTCGGCTCGGCCTGCTGGTCCTCATGATGATCTATTTCGCGCAGTGGCCGCACCTCAATATATTCGGTTTCGCCGGAGCCTTGCTCGTCGGGATGGTGTTTTCCCTGTCGCTTGGACTCATCCTGGCGGTTTTCAATGTAATCATTCCGGATACGTCTCGTGTGGTGACGATCCTGCTGCAGTACGGTATCTTCATGAGCGGCGTGATCTTTCCGCTAACGTCGCTTGGCGGACTGGTTGTTCTTGAAAAGATCAACCCGTTTGCTGCGGTCATCAAATCATCGCGAGACTTCTTGTTCACAGGCAGGCATTCGGATTCGATTGTCCTGCTGATATGGGGCGGTATTGCATTCATATTATTCATGATTGCGATGCGCTTCTTCTACGTGATGGAGCGCCGCATTAGAGGCATCGATTGAATATGACAGAACCCTTCGATTCCGAACTGCCGTTGATGCAGGTAAAGAGCCTAGGAAAGCTTTATGCCCGCAAGACAAGCGATACCCGGCGACGTATGTCCCGGATGGCGCGAAACGCCTTCTGGAATATTGGGAAGCCTGGCACAGCCCAGATATCGGGCAGTGAATTCTGGGCTGTACAGGATGTTTCGTTCGATCTGAAGCGCGGCGAAGCAATCGGGATTATCGGGCTCAATGGGTCGGGCAAAACCACGCTCTTGCGTATCCTGGCGGGGCAGCTGCTTCCTGATCAGGGAGAGGTCATGATCCGCGGAACGTCAGCCGCCATGATCGATCTGCAAGCCGGATTTCAGCCGAAGGCCAGTGGTCGTGAGAACATATATCTTCGCGCTGCCGCCCTTGGCTTCCGGCGGTCCGAAACGGCCGCTCGGGTCCAGGAAATCATTGATTTTTCCGAACTCGAACATGCGATTGACGCGCCGCTTGCCAGCTATTCTTCCGGGATGAAGATGCGGCTTGCTTTCTCGGTCATGGCCATGGTGGCGCCGGAAGTTTTGATCATTGACGAGGTTCTTGCCGTCGGCGACTTCCGGTTCCGACAGAAGAGTCTCGCCAAGGTTCGCGAGATGCGCGCCAAGAGCGCATTTGTCTTCGTTTCGCACTCCATGGGCGACGTAGGGCGCTTCTGTGATAGAGTCATGGTTATGCACAAGGGAAAGGTCGTTTTTTCCGGCGAGCCCGATGCCGCCATCGCTTATTTCCAGACCCTTGAACAGAATACGACAGTCGCCCCTGAAAAGTCTAAATCGCTTATTCCTGCGCCGGTTTCCCGACCGGACATGATCTCGGATTTCGAGTTTGAATGGCTTGATGCGGCCGGATCTGAGCCGGCCGCTTTCATGGAGGGTGATGCCTTTGGGTTGCGTGTCTCGTTCGTTCTAAAGTACACGCCGCGCAACCTGATCGTCGGCGTACCGATCTACGATGCCGACGGAAATGTTTTGGCGGGCCTGGCGACAGACGCCGACGGCAGGAAGCTGGAGGCTGAAGCGGGCCAGCGCGTTGTTCTTGAAATGAAGGCGTCCGATGTCGTGCTTGTGCCTGGACAGTACCGCGCGGCGATTGGCATCACCGACGGGACCGAATTCATGTTCATGGCTGAACTTTCCGATTTCCTTGTTCGCCATGTCGGACGCAAGAGCTGGGGCGTTGTCTCAATTCCCTTCAAATGGAGCTACTCAGTTGACGGCGTCGCGAAAAACAAACCATTGCAGCGCACCGTGAATTCTCTGTTTTCCAAGCGGGCAGATCACTGATGGGCGATGAAGTAAAAATCAATGCCCGAATGCGCGACCGGTTTACGGACATGTCCCGTACGGAGCTTGCGGAGCTCATGCAGAAGGAATCCTTCTTTCATGACATGTTGCTTGATGACGGGATTCGCACGGGATCATGGGTTTACGAAGACAACTACCCCGCCAACTATCACTTGTGGCCACTGTTTGATGCGCTGAACCATATCGATCTTGAGGGCCTGACATGCCTGGATGTCGGTACGTTCGACGGAATGATTGCATTCATCATGGCGGCAAAGGGCGCTGCACGTGTCGATGCGACTTGCCAGTACGATCTTGATCGCTTCAGGCAGGTGCGAGCTTATCAAGGGTATAAAAACCTCGCTTACCATCCTGCGACCGACCTCAAAAAGATATCGCAGACTTTCAAACCTGCTAGCCACGATATCGTGGTCATGTCCGCGATGCTTCATCACCTGACTTCGCCCTTCGATGCGTTTCTCGAGGCGCGCCGCCTGTTGCGCCGTGACGGGTATTTCCTGGTCGAGAGCATCGTGATGGAAGGGGAGCAGGCGTCGCTCCTGTTGAATACGGAACTGGAACAACCGGTATATGGTGCGCCAACCCTGTTTATTCCGACGGCTGATGCCGTACGGGGAATGCTTCGACTTGCCAGTTTCGATATTGTCTCGGAAACGCACCTTCTTGGCGGCCGTATTGCCAGGGAACCCAATTACGACCGAATGACATTCCTTGCGCGCGCCAGCCGCCCGTCGGATGTGTCGGATCGAAATGCGAAAACCGAAGAAATTCAGACCAAATCGCCTAAGATGGGCGACCTGGATTTTTCGTCATTGGAGGCAGATAAGACCAAGGGCTCGACGATTGTTTTCAAAGGCTCGAAGAAACGAAAGATCAATATTTGGACGGATCCTATATCCTGTCTGTTGCAACCCGACAGCAGGACGCCAGCGGGTGCTCCGTTCGATACTCGATTTGCCGTAGCACGCGAGAAGGACTTCCTCAGACTGGCCAGCATCCATTCCAGCGATGCGTTTACCTGGGACGACGTTTATCTGCTCGGCGCCATGCACCCGGGAGAGACGATGCCAGAGGGCATGGAGTGGAGTCTCAAGCAGCTGGGCAATCTCTATGTGCTCGATTACATAAGGAATCTGGGGCTCTCGAAGGTTTTGGAAGTTGGTCAGGGATTCAATTTGTACTTTCCGCGCCATCTGCCGGATTGGTGTGATTATGCAGGGATCGACACGGCCGGCTTTTACAATGCGAACGTTCTGGCGCTGGCAGACCGAGGCCGAGACCCTTCAGCAATCGTGGATGGACTTCTGGGCCAGAGTGAAGGCCTCCTGCCAAGCGGCGCTTTTGATGCCTGCATCTCGGTTTCAGTTCTGGAACATGTTCCTGGTCCGGATGTGAAAAAAGTCTGTGAAGACATGCTGCGTGTCCTCAAGCCTGGTGGCTGGGCCGTGCATTCAATCGACACAAATATTGAGCGCATCGAGAAAATCAGCAAATTGTGGTTGGGCTCCTTGCAAGCTGCGGGTTTCGAAGTTGATCCCACGGGTGTCGATGAGCGGATCGGTGGCCAATTGCCTCACCCGACTGAGGACACCATGTTCCTTGAGCCCTTGTCCATTCGCGCGCGTTACACCAAGGGCTTCAGGAAAACCGTATGGGGCGATCCAGAGGGTGTGGACCGGTCGCTCAAACACATGACAACCATGCTTGTGGCCGCTCGCAAACCCCAATCCTAGAGCCCGTTTTCCCTTCGCTGAGCTAACGAGAGACCTTCCGCATGAACCCACCCGTCTATCATCGAATGTTTGGCTACGATGTTGCACGTTTGCCTAATGCACACTTGGCAAGTCTTGAGCGCGGCGTGTCGTGTATTGAGGATGCGCGGCCGCGCACTGGCGCGACCATCGGTTATCCCGGGTGGGGTTTCATCTATCATCTGCTGCTGTCACATCTGGATCGGAACAGGAAAGAGGTCCTGATTGAAACCGGGACGAATGAGGGCTGTACGACGATCATTCTTGCCCAAGCACTCGTGGATGCCGGCGTGAAGGGGCACGTCCATACGTTCGAGCTCGAAGAGACCAATATCGCCAAGGCGCGCCAAAATCTTGAACTGGGTGGTGTGGCCGACCGCGTCACGCTGCATCAGGGCAGTGTGCATGACACGTTTGGACCTGCACTGAAGGACCTTGGCAAGGTCAGATTCGCCTTTCTTGATGCATCACACCTCGTGAAGGATGTGATGTTCGAGTTTGAAACCCTGCTGCCATATCTGACACCTGACGCCATTGTTCTTTTCGACAATACATACAGGATTGCCGAGCCTCACGAGGATCAGCGCGTCAACGGCGCCCTGGGCGTGATCCTTGAAAAGCATGGTGGAAACCTGATCAATCTCGAGCATGTTTCGTGGTTCACGCCGGGCCTTGCCATGTGGCAACGAAAGCCGAAACTCTAGCGGCAAGTCTGCGATCATCAGGATAGCCATGACGATAAAGCGACCCATCAGGATTGGAATCGTCGGCTTTGGAAAGATCGCGCGTGACCAGCATGTTTCGGCCATCCGGAACAATCCGTCATTTGAGCTAACCGCACTCATCAGCCGGAGCCCCCCTGGCGGCGACGTGCCTGCATTTACCAGCCTTGAGGAAGCCTTTGCCGCAGGCCTCGATCTGGACGCGGTTGCCATCTGTACGCCGCCCGACGTTCGATTGGCGCAGTGCCGCGTAGCCAGTGAGCACGGTTGCGCGATCCTGCTGGAGAAACCGCCAGCTGTGACTGCTGGCGATGCCCTGGCACTAAAACGGATGGCAGATGAGGCCGGTGTGCCGATCTTTGCGAGCTGGCACTCCAGGTTTGCGCCGATGATCGCTCAGGCAATGGCTTGGAGCGAGAAACATTCCCTCCGCCGAGGACAGATAAATTGGCATGAAGATGCGCGCAAATGGCATCCGGGACAGGAGTGGCTCTGGCGGCAGGGCGGGTTTGGTGTGTTTGACCCTGGTATCAACGCGCTGTCGATTTTGACCGCTCTGTATCCTTTACCATGGAGCGTTTCAGGCTCCCATTTCGACGTGCCGGAAAATGTCGAGATGCCACTTAGTGCGTGCTTTACGCTTCATGCAGGCGAAGCGCGTATGGAGGCAGCGTTGGACTTCCGTGTGACAGCGGAAGAGGTCTGGTCCATTCACCTTGAGGCGGAGGGCGGAGAAACCCTGGACCTCTCCGAAGGTGGCGCGGCCCTTTGCATAAACAACGGGCCTATCTCGCGCGCTGAAAGCAGAGAGTATGCAGGCCTGTATCAGCAGTTCGCCGAACTTATACGCACCGGCGAGAGTGATTTTGATACATCACCCCTCGAAATCGCCGAGGCAGCATTTGCCTCGGCGAAGATCACAAAAGTTTCTCCAATCGAGATCTGAGGATCTAGTCAGCAGCTGTCGGATCGGTTTCGACTTTTGTCACAGGCTTGCGCGTGCGCGGCTTGGATGTCGCGGCGGGTTTGCGCGCTTCAGCCGCTGCCTTCACAACCCGGAACACGCACGTGCGCCAGCTTGCACCCACGCGCGTGATGTATTCCACGTCAGCCAGCTCTGAATCGACATATTCCTGCACATCCGGCCAGTCCGGCGAACCATAATCATCAAAAATGATATAGCCGCCAAGCTTCACAAACTGGGCGTAATTCTCGAAGTCCGTCTTGACCCCTGCATAGGAATGGTCGGCGTCGATCACCAGGACATCATACTGACGCTTGCCGGCATCTAGGATGGCTTCGGTTTCCGTGCTGAGGCGCTTGACCAGCGTGAATTGGTCTTCCGTCATGCCGACGCGGGCCAGGTTGCGGCGCAGCGTGTTCTCGTCAATCGGCTGGCCTGTCAGGATGTCGGCCTGGCTGGCATTGTAATAGCCTTCGAGAGGATCCAGCAGCGTGAAGTGGATTTGCTCATAATGATTGGCGAGCGAATCGAACATGATCGCCGCGCCAGTTCCGAACAAGGTCCCGATTTCGAGCACATCAATACGCTCGCCCTTGACGGCACGGGCCACAAGGGAGCGCAGGATGACATCCTCGATCGACGTCGCGAGGCGACCGTCAAGCTGGCGCTCGATCTCGCATGCGCGGTTCGCCATGTAACCGACGACAGCATTGCTGATCGGCACGGACAGGCGCTTGCGCCACTCTGATTCGAGCAGTTTGATATGGTCCGCCGAGAGACGGCGATTGAAGCGTTGGTACCAAGTGGCGTTGTTGAATTGCGACCACTTTCCAAGTTCGGAAACATTATTCTCAAGCGAGACTATCCGAGTGGTCAGCCTTTCGGTCAGGGCGTCATTAACGGCGGCAAGCGCAGCGCGACCGATAGCACGATTATCGAGCGCCTCGAGATTGGCTGTCAGCGTCTCGACTGACGCCTCGCCATTTGTGACGCGCTCATCGATTGCGGCCACAAGCTGGTTCATCTGCTTGCGCAGGGAATTGAGGCGTTCGATTTCTTCGAGCGCACCATCAACTTTCGCCGAAGCGCTGTCAGCCGCTTTTTTCAGGTTATCGACCCTTCGGCGCTCGGCGACGCCTGCTGCCCTCACGGCCTCGATACGCGGCATGATCGTGTCACGCATTGCGCTGTCCACGAACTCCTGCGTGGCGGTGAGGGCGCTCTTTGCCATCAGCGTTTGTGCGGTCGAAAGACGCTCGCGAAGCTGGTTCGATTCGCGGCGCAGTGCATTGACTTCCAGATGTAGCGATTCGGCATGGGCATGAGACCGGAAGGCGACATAAACCAGTACCACCGACAGAAGCCCTCCGGCGGTCGCTGTTACGATCCAGGGGCGATAGGCCGACAGTGACGGCAAGATCAGCGCAGTCACAAACAATGCCGCCAGAATCAAAAGCGGCAACATAAGGACGCGGCGCGAGACTATATGAGCTGAGGCACGGCGCGCAAAACGCAGAAGGCTATAGAGGCGGGGAGACATCTCATGAATTCGCTGCGCGAAATTGCGATACCAGAGCGGCTTTGCGGTCGTTTCCTCCGCAACCGGCAATGTGTTTGAAGTAGGCTTCTTCAACATTTGTTGGCGACTTTCCGTTTTTTTGTTTTTGTCGGGTCTTGATGCTGATTTTTCTTTTGGATGCGGCGCAGGTGGATTCCGAAATGCGACAAGTTCATCAAAGGCGTTTGCGACAGCCTCGTAGCCAGGGTCTTCGCGGAAGGCCAGAAAATTGCCCCACGCATTAGGTGACATGCTGTGGTCATTATAAGGAACAACTCGCCGCCAATCGTGGCCGATTCCATATCGCACAATCGGGTGCCATTCACTTACGTAAACAGCATATCCCCGTTCACGGAGAAATTCAGCCACGTCTCTCCAGGTATGACCAAGCTTTAAGGTCTTGGCATCTTCGAACTCGCACTCGATGACATCGGGTAATACCGTGTCCCATGGCGCCCCTTTGAGGACGTTCAGGTCATAACCTTCGACGTCGATTTTCAGGAAGTCGACCTGGCTAATCGATCGGGATTTGATGACTTCCGTCAGCGTGGTGACATCCACACGGTCAGATTCCGCATGGGTGTCGCGGAACGCGAGTAGGCCGGAAATGCCGGTGCTCTCCGGTGAGCTGAAGAAGCTGATTCCTTCGGCTGTCTCGTTGCTGACAGCCCGCTTATCAATCGTGACATTGTCGACCCCGTCGAACCGCTCCATCAATTTTGAGCGGTTCTTTGTGTCAGGTTCGAAACAATGGATCGACCAGCCGAGCTTGTGGAAATAGGCAGCCGATGTGCCGACATGGGCGCCGACGTCCAGCATGGTATGCGTCGGTCCCTTTCGATCCCGATACATATGGGCCACCACAGCGGTCTCATCGACATGTGCGCTCGCGCTGCGGGGCTTGCCTATCATCCGGCTGTCGCGTGCGACAGCCATACGAAGCGCGCCTTCAAACTTATCGCGCAGATGCTCGACGTTGAATTTATCAAAGGCAATTTCCTGGGCCTCAGTACCGAGCCGGAAGCGTTCTTCGGGGGAGACAGCAAGCGCGCGGATGGCGCGGACGACCGCGTCGGCGTCGTTGTTCGTGACTCGGATGCCGCAATCAAGTTCGTTCAGAATCGATATAGTCGCGACATCCGCTGGCCCCACGGCGAGCAGCACAGCGCCGCTGGCGAGGCACTCGGGTAGCTTGTTTGCAACGGAATGCTGTATGTAGGATTTTGACTCAGTGTCGAAATTGTATCCAATAACAACGATGTCAGCGGCCGATAGCCACGCACGGTAGGCCTTCGATTCCAGGTCGGCCACAATGAATTTGGTATGCTTGAGGCCCTTGAAATGCGGCGCCGCAACTCGTTTCCAGAGATCGCGCGTCTTGATCTCAAACGTAATGTCCATGCCTTCCTGCGCGAGCCGCTCAACGGCTTCGGCGACAAGCCGGACTGAGGACAATGTCATGTTTTCCGCGAGGGAGCCTGCATAACGGACGCTGAGGGGCACGTCAGACTTTTGCATTACAGGTTTTGGCCATTCGCTTACGTCGACACCATTTGCCACCGAGATGAAGCGGAATCCGTACCGCTCGGCGAAGGCTTCAGACATGGCATCGCTGATTGAGAAGCGCACCGACGAAAGGTCGAGCAGGCTCCGCCATTGGGCATCAAGCTGTTTGAACGCATCGGGGTCATCAAGCTCAAGCGCGGCGGGCCAGTCGTCCATGATCCACGTCACAAGCGGCAGGTCGAACTTGGCAATCAGGCGCATCGCCTTCTTGTGCAGGATATCCGTCCGGGGCGTTGGTCGGTAAATGATGAGATCGGGCGCGAAGGCCTCGACAGCCTCGTCGATCGCGCGGCCGTCGGAGCGTAGCGGATCGCTAAATTCCGTCGTCCGCCCATTGTAAGTTAGACCGACACTGGTGCCCCCACTCATATGCAATTGCATCAGCCGGTTTGCCGGCCAGTCGGCGAAAAGTGTTGCCTTGAGTTCCCCGGTCGCCGAACCATCAGCGATCCGTGTCATGTCGATTAACAGGACGCGTGGCAGATCGGCCTTATCGGAAAAGACGTCGGCATAGTTGGCGCGCGGAAACACTTCAAGCTTGCCGCCTACAGTCGCGTTGATGATCTTGATACCACGCGCATCACAGGCCTGCCGGGCCTCTTCGTAAGCCTCCAGCATGATATCGACATTCGGTTCGTGCCAGCGCTTTCCCTTACCAAAATAATCCGGGTGGAAATGGTTTGGGTCATCGGACGCCATATCCAATTCCTTCACCCGGCTTTCGCCTGCGAGTTTGGCATCCTTTGGAATGTGGTAGCTTGCATCCACGCCAATCAAATAAATCTCGTCAAACCCGAGATAGGCAGCCAACTGCATGCAAGTGAAGGTGACTGTACCGCCCGCGTAGGTATGCGCGTCGGCCTTGAAAGAAAAATCAAAACCGAGCGGGAAGCTGACGCGTTTGCGGTGGTCGAAGAAGACAGTCTTGTCATCGGGTTCGAGGACATAACGCAGGTGGGCCGGGAACAGTTTTGTCGGCCCGTGCATGGCATTGATCTCGTCGGCGCGGTCCTCGGCGACAAGATGGTCTTCAACCACATAATAGGTTGGCTCCCAGTCGAGATCCGGCATCTTCAGGAAGAAGCCGTTCATGGCGAAGGTCACCTCGTCTCGCAGGAGCGAAAGGTCGGTATGCTTCAGGCTCGGGCCGTTTCCGATGATGAAGCAGCGCCGCGCCTTGCGCTTAGCTTTGAGGGCTTGAAGTCGTGGCCGGTAAATCTTGTCGAGTTCGCCATTGAAGAGGGCTTTGACCTTGGTGAGGCCTTCAAGCTGTGCAGCAGGAGGGATTTGCGCGGTTGGTAGAAAGATTGGATCACGGAGGTCTTGCGGTAGTTTGGCTATGAGCCGGTCGAGTTTCTTCTGCGTCTTGATCTCGTTTGCGTCGAGCGCTTTGGTATCAGGAGCCGTTTGCGCCATCGCGGCTATTTCCGTTGCGAGATCGCCGCGGCGGAAGACCTCCAGGCGTCCGCCGACCGTGCAGTTGACCATCTCGCGGCCAGCGGCGTCGAACGATTTGCGTGCCAGCTCGTACATGGCCTCCATGTTGTCGGTATCTGCTGCCTGCCAGACCTTGTCCTTGAAATAGCGGGGGTCGAAGTGGTTCTCGTCGTCCTCGTCCTGCTTGATCAGATCGCCTTCCTTCACGCTCTGCGGCTGCACATACGAGTGATCAAAGCCGACGAGCAGGACCTTCTTGTACCCGAGCGCGAAAGCGAGCTGCATGTTGAAGAAGCTGACGGTCGAGCGCCAGGAGAACACGCCGTCGAGTGATTCATTGAACATCGGACGGACGACGGCCTCAACGAATGCGGTCTCGTCCGTTTCGTTCAGGTCGTTCGAGAGCCAGATCGGAAAGACCTTGGGTTTGCGTGCATTGTTGAAATCGACACGGCCTTGCTGGGCGACAAGGTTGTTCGTGATTGTCAGGATCGTCGCCAGCTCGAACAGCTGAGGGTTCAGCGTCGCGAAATTCGAGATGATGACATCGGCGTCTTTCAGGAGCGACAGGTCCGTCTGGTTCAGGCTTGGGCCATTTCCGACGATGACGCATACATCGCGGCGCCATTTCGATAATGAGGCCAGTTTGCGAACGCCGCGCTCCTTTGCATCGTGGTACCAGTTGGCATCGAAGCAGCGGTGGAAATTGTCAGTGACGTTATAGGACCGGTAGGGATAACCCTTCGAGTCTGTTGCATCCATTACGTGCCAGGCTGGCCGCTTGTGCGCGTCGGGCTCGGGACTGGTTGTTTCCAAGCCGTCGAGCTCGTCGGCGTTCCAGGCGTATCGGACGAGATCGGGTGCGTGCTTGTGCACGTAGTTCAGGGTCGCGCGCTCTTCCGGTTTGTCGGAAGCTTCCAGCAGGCGCAGCATTTCCTGGGTGACGAAGCGCCGGATGGTGCGATGCGCGTTATCTGATTTCGCGAGCGGGTCAGGCTTGTAATTGTGATTCACGACGCCATCGAGACTGGACGTCAGGTACTCGGCATAACGGTCCAGCCACTTCCAGTGTACGTATCCAAAATAGTTCGCGCACACGCGCATGTGCTCGACGAGGCTTTGATCGCGCCCTTTGCTCGTCTTCATGCCGCCCCACCAGCGATGGTGAGCGAGTGTCTCGTCGAGATAGACCCATTTCAATCCGCTTGTGGCCATGCGGACCCAGTATTCGTAATCCATGCAGTATTCGTACTGCTCGGATGGACCGCCGATTTTCTCGAATACGGATCGGCGCATGAATACACCAGGTTGGACGATGCCGACCTGATAGGCAAAGCTGTCGAGCAACGCGTCCTGGTTGGGATTCACGTAGCCGTTCCGAAGGAACTTGCCTTCTTCATCCACGAAGTCGACCTTACCGTAGATGATATCAGCATCAGGGTTCTGTTCGAAGGCGGCAGCAACTTTCTCGAGAATCTGCGGATCGGGATAGAAATCGTCCGAGTTCAACCATGTCATATAGTCGCCCGTGGCTCGGGCGAAGCCTTTGGTGATGCCGTCAGACTGGCCGCGGTCGGGTTCTGCAATCAGGATGATGCCATCGGCAGCTTCGGCTGTTTCGCGGCTCCCATCGGTTGAGCCTGGATCGACAACAATGTGTTCGATATCCGGATGTGTCTGCTCCCGAACCGAAACGAGATTGAAAGGCAGGAATTGCCCTTGATTATACGATGGCGTGACGATGGAAAATTTCTGAGACACTGTTCTAGCTTATCCGGTTCGATTTAAGGCCTTGTGGCAACCAATTTCGGAGCGACGCGCTCGGCGAGCATGCGCCCGGAACTTTCAAGCCTTTTTGGCCGCGTGAAGCTACTGTCATTAGCACCGGCACGGCGAAAAATACCTGTAACGCCTTTTCCAATATTACATCCAGTCGATACTATTTTGGGCAAATGAAAGGCAGACACGTATTGCCTGGACGCAAAACTGTTTCTCCAGGCGGTGTGGGGGCGTTCAGAGCGGTTTGTCGGCGATCAGTTTCAGCGTCACGATCTGGTAGATCGGGCTTGCATGGCGTGATGCTTCCGAAATGCGGGCCCACATCCACATGGTCAGGTCTGAATTGCTCGCCATGTCGCATTTGAACGTACAATCCGGCTCAACGGCAGGTGGCTCGCGCCATTTCAGGCCTGCGTCCTCAATGGCAGAGATCAGGAGACGAATACGCTTCTGCGCTACCGGAAGGGGCTCGTCGCCGAGGGGCAAGTCCACAGCATGGTACATCGTGCCACCGGGCGCCAGGCAGCGCGCCATGTCGGCGAACGCATCCTTGTATTTTTCGAACGGAATATGCTCGACCACAGAGATCGAGAAGACGACATCGACTTCCGGGACATCGGGATGGAACTCTCCCATGAATGTCGGGATGACGGTAACGCCGTCCAGTTCCTTGGGCGCCGTTGGGCCATTGCCCACGCCTTCGAATTTCTCTGCGTTCCAGAGCTTGTTGTCCTTCAGATTCGGCAGGACGCGTGAATTGCCACCGCCGACTTCCAGCAGGCGCTTTCCTTTGGTTCCTGCGAGTTGGGCCATGACCCAGCCGTCCTGAATTCCTTTAAGCGTGTGGTCCTTGCGGACGGCGTGACCTTCAGTGAGGTGCTCAAAATATTCAGTCTTTCGCAGAACATCTAACATTTACAAACCTTTACAGTGGGGCCTTGCCAATCGCACTCAGGGGCGACCCCGTTTGCGAAACCCAAATCAACGTTCTGGCGAGTCCATGGCAAAGCATAATTTCTGGCTTTAGCGCACGCCATACCAACCGCCAATCGTTCTGTGACGCCTTAAATCGTATTCCTGCAAACCTGAACTTGCGCAATGCAAACACTATAGGCCATAAGCCGTCCGACCCTCAGACAAAGCAGAGACGGAATTGGCATGTCAACAAAAACAGCCCTTATTACAGGTATAACAGGGCAGGACGGTGCGTACCTGGCAAGACTGCTGCTCGACAAGGGCTATATTGTGCATGGCGTAAAGCGACGGTCATCATCGTTCAATACAGCCCGCGTCGACGATCTCTATGTCGACCCGCATGAGCGCGATACCCGATTCCACCTTCACTATGGTGACATGACTGATTCGACGAACCTGATTCGTCTGGTGCAGGAGAGCAAACCGGACGAGATTTACAACCTGGCCGCGCAGAGCCACGTGCAGGTCAGCTTCGAAACACCTGAATATACGGGCAATGCGGATGCGCTTGGCACACTCCGCCTACTTGAGGCGATCCGCATTCTCGGTCTCGACAACGCGGTGCGCTTCTATCAGGCATCGACGTCGGAACTGTATGGCAAGGTGCAGGAAGTTCCACAGTCTGAAACAACACCATTTTACCCCCGCAGTCCCTACGCCGCTGCCAAGCTTTATGCCTATTGGATCACAGTGAATTACCGCGAAGCCTACGGTATTCACGCCTCCAACGGCATCCTGTTCAATCACGAAGGCCCAACGCGCGGCGAGACGTTCGTGACGCGCAAGATCACGCGTGCCGTGGCGGCCATCGACAAAGGCCTCCAGCAAACACTGTTCCTGGGCAACCTGGACGCCAAGCGCGACTGGGGCCACGCCCGCGATTACGTCGAAGGCATGTGGCGTATCGTTCAGCATGATGTAGCCGACGATTGGGTGCTGGCGACCGGCGAAACGCATCCGGTGCGAGAGTTTGTGGAGCTGGCCTTTGCCGAATTGGGTCGTACGATCGAATGGCAGGGTACAGGCGTCGACGAGATCGGCCGCGATGCCAAGACCGGCGACGTGCTGGTCAAGATCGATCCGCGCTATTTCCGCCCAACGGAAGTTGATCTCCTGATCGGCGACCCGACCAAGGCAAAGGAGAAGCTCGGCTGGACGCATACAACTAAGTTTGCAGATCTCGTCAGCGAAATGGTTCGTGCCGATGTCGCCCTTGTCGAGCGGGAGTCCTGGCGCAAGGACCGCTCTGCTTAAGGCTACCCCACTCGCTGCAGCAGCAAACAGGACATAACGCCAACATGGATGATCCGGACTTCCTCAAGAAGACCTACATGCAAACCACGTTTGCGCCGCTGATTTTGTACACGATGGGCAAGGTGGCGTCCTCGTCGGTTTCAAATGCGATTCTTGATGCGGGCATTGGATGCTACGACGTGCATTTTTTGGCGCAGGATCGAATTACCAGCCTATTGCAGTCTTTCTTTGCGAATGACGATTTCCCGATTGTCCCGCCGCACATGATCCGGTCGCTGCAGGCATACAATTCGCTGCGGCTGAACAAAGAAGTGAAAGTCATCTCTCTTCTTCGCGAGCCTGTAAGTCGCAATGTGTCGTCGGTATTCCAGAACCTGCCCAAGCGGCTGGCAGGAGACCAGGAAGCGATCCTTGAGAGACTGCGCAGCAACCCCCCGCATTGGCCTGATGTGTGGTTCGAGACAGACTTCATTCCGTCCATGGGCATTGACGTCTTCAATGCAGATATCGACCCGACCAAGGATGTCTTCCGTTTCCGAAACGGCAAGATCGACCTGTTGATCGTCAAGTCGCAGACAGCAGACCGTCGCAAGGAAGCGCTCATAGGCAATTTTCTGGGGACGAAGATTTCCATTACACGTGAAAACGATTCGTCGGACAAATGGTATGGCGAAACCTATTCCGAGGTCATGGCCAATCTGGGCGTGATCGGGTCGGAATATGTTGAGAAGTGCCTCAACTGCCGATACTTCAAAAAGTTCTACTCGCTTGAAGAGCGGCGCCAGACGGCGGCGCTTTATGGTCACACACTTTCGGCCTGATCGGGACTGCACACATAACGGACGGAGCGAATAGCCTGATGGCGAAGGATCTGAACCCTAACATTATCGTATTCACGATGGGCAAAGTCGCTTCAACTGCAGTGGCCCAGTCTCTGCGCGCGGCTGACTTCCAGATTTATGACGTACATGCCCTCGCGCCCCGCAGAATCATGGTGAGGCTGGAAAAGGAGTTTGCCAGCACCGATCGCCAGACTATTCCCATCCATCTGATAAATTCTATCAAGGTCCACAACGACCTTGCACGCTATGGAAAAAGCCGGATTATCAGCCTGATCCGGGAACCGGTCATGAGGAATATCTCTGCAGTATTCCAGAATCTGCCGGAGCGTCTTGCTGATAACTTCGACGAAATTGTTGCCCGGCTGCAACGCTACCAGCCGACGATTCCAGACTTCTGGTTCGAGAATGACTTCATTCCGACGACAGGCATTGATGTGTTTAATGCCACGGTGAATCCCGCAGCCGATCATTTCAGGTTTTCAAATGATAGTTTTGAAGTGCTGATTATGAAGATGGACGCATCTGATAATCGAAAGTCCGAGATCGTTAGCGAGTTCGTCAACAAGGAAGTCGCTGTCATTCGCCAGAATGAAGCGCATGAAAAATGGTATTCGGATGCCTATAGGCAGATAGGGGCGTCACTTGACCTGATGGGGTCAGACTATCTCGAGAAGTGCTTTGCGCTGAAATATTTCAGGACATTCTTTTCTGAGGAAGAACGGACCGCAGTTGCGCGCAAGTTCAACTATCAAGGCGCCATCTGATTACGTCCTTGCCGCCGCAACCTCCACGGCGTCGCCCTATACACCCAGACTAGCCACATCGTTCAAATCGCAGGATCGTATCGCATCATGTTTCAACTCAATAACAAGAGGGTATTTGTCGCCGGCCATCGCGGGATGGTTGGGAGTGCCCTGGTCCGGCGTCTCGAGCGCGAGGATTGCGAAATTCTCACGGCCGGTCGCGATGAACTGAATCTGCTGGATCAGGCGGGTGTGCGGGCATGGATGGCAGACCGGAAGCCGGACGCCGTGATCCTTGCGGCGGCAAAAGTCGGCGGGATCGTGGCAAACGACACCTATCCGGCAGATTTTCTCTACGAGAACCTCGTCATCGAAACCAATGTGATAGAGGCGGCATTCCGGGAGGAGGTGGGAAAGCTGCTCTTTCTCGGATCCTCCTGCATATACCCAAAGTTTGCGCCCCAGCCGATCATGGAAGATTCGCTTTTGAGCGGTCCCCTGGAGCCAACAAATGAGTGGTATGCGATCGCCAAGATTGCCGGTTTGAAGCTTTGCGAAGCCTACCGGCGCCAATATGGTGTGGACTATATCTCTGCCATGCCGACCAATCTCTATGGCCCCGGCGATAACTACCATCCTCAGAACTCCCATGTCATTCCGGCCCTGATCAGGAAGGCACATGAAGCCAAGTTGGCAGGTGCTGCGGCAATGACGATTTGGGGTACCGGAACCCCGCGGCGCGAGTTTCTACATGCCGATGACTGTGCCGACGCCCTCGTACATCTTCTCAAGGTCTATTCGGGAAATGAACACGTCAATGTGGGATCGGGCGAGGATCTTACGATCGCTGAACTCGCTGAAATCGTAATGGATGTGGTCGGTTTCGAAGGTGGGCTGGAGCGGGACCTGACCAAGCCGGATGGAACGCCGCGAAAACTGATGAGCGGGGCCAAGATACGTGACCTTGGCTGGGCGCCACACATTGGCATGCGTGAAGGACTGGCGGACGCATATGGCTGGTTTTCTACACAAAACCAGACCAGATAGCCGAATGGAGCATCCGCAGTGCTTGCTAGTTTTGCGGCGGAACCTGAATGTGTGTGGCCGCGTATTTTAATCTGTGCGCACAATGCCTTAAAACCGTCGCACATGGTGCATATTCATTTGACGGGCGACTCTCCGGGGCGGTAGTTTTCCCCAAGGACAAGAATATAATATTTCGCATTCGGTGAGCAAATTGCTTGGAATGCCGAAAACAGCCAGAAAAGGCTGAAGGGACCGACTGATGGTTGACGTGAGTATAGTGTTCCGGGCGCTCAATGAGGAGCGTTGGTTTGAAGACGCGATCAAGGCTTGCAAGTCCCAGAAGCTGGATGCGTTAACGTCGGAAATTATACTGGTCGATAGTGGCTCGACCGATGGCACGCTTGGCATTGCCGAGCGTCAGGGCTGCAATATCCGCCACATTGGTAAATCGGAATTCACCTTCGGGCGCTCATTGAACTGGGGTTGCGAAGCAGCGGGCGGCCAGTACCTTGTTTTCATTTCGGCGCACTGCATCCCGACGCATGACGGATGGCTCCAAGCGCTGCTCCAGCCGCTGATCGATGGTGAAGCCGATTATACCTATGGCCGCCAGATTGGTGATGTGGGCTCCAACTTTTCCGAGAAGCGCCTGTTCGAGAAGTACTTTCCATCTTTCGACCGCGTTCCGCAGGAAGGCTTCTTTTGCAACAATGCCAACGCCGCGATCCGGAGAGATGTCTGGGCGCGCTACCGATTTGACGAAGAATGCACAGGCCTTGAGGACATGGTTCTGGCACGCCAGATCGTCATGGATGGTGGCAAGATCGGATATGTCGCGTCTGCGCCGGTTGTGCACATACATGACGAGACCCTCGGCCAGACCCGCAAGCGCTATTATCGCGAAGCGTTGACCCTGCGCACGATCATGCCGGAAGTGCATGTGTCTGCCTTTGATGCGTTGCGCTATTTCATTGCTGGCAGCTTGCATGATCTGGGCGCGGCCTGGAGCGAGCGCTCCCTGTTCAAGCACATGTCGGACATCGTTGGGTTCCGCTTCATGCAATATCTCGGCACTTATCGGGGCCATAATGAACATCGCCGCCTGTCGAGGGCACAAAAGGAAGCCTATTTTTATCCGAAGCCGCCCCAGGATGATTCTGGCCACCTGGAGCCGGCCATGCTCGTGCCGGATGAGCGGCGCGTCGTGCGCACGGCTGAATAAACAGCAGGCAAAATAAGTTTCATTTGTAACTTTTTTTGCCTCAGGTGCTTCATTAGCACAAGATCTGGGCGCATAAGGGTGTTTTGGATACGGCACCAAAGCTGAACCGGAGCACGCAATGCCTCTTGATACAAAAGATGCCCCCAAGAACCGCTATGCGGGTGCGCCTCGCGCAGCGGATTTCACGATCGACCAGGACTGGGCTTCCTATTCTGCGGCCGAACACGACAGGTGGGACAGACTGTTTCGTCGCCAGCAGGAGGTGACATACAACCGGGCCAGCAAGACGGCGCTGGACGCCATGGCAGCCTTGGAGCTATCGGCATCGGGAATACCTGACATGGAGCAGCTGTCAGACAGGCTCGAGGCCATCACGGGATGGCGCGTCGTACCGGTGGCTGAACTTGTTCCTGACGAGATATTCTTCGATCATCTTGCCAATCGCCGCTTCCCCGCAGGCGCCTTCATCCGCCCCGAGGCGGAGTTCGACTACCTGCAGGAACCGGATATCTTCCATGACATATTCGGCCATGTGCCGATGCTGGCGAATCCTGTGTTCGCCGATTTCATGGAAGCCTATGGCAAGGGTGGGCAGCGCGCGATGCAACTTGGCCAGCTGCACAATCTGGCGCGGCTTTACTGGTACACGGTGGAATTCGGCCTGATCCGCGAAGCAGGTGGCTTGCGCATCTATGGCGCCGGCATCCTTTCCAGCCCGAATGAGACAGTGTTCGCGCTGGAAGACGACAGCCCGAACCGGATCGGCTTTGATCTGGCCCGGATCATGCGGACCAAATACATCATCGATGATTTTCAGCAGACCTATTTTGTTATCGACAGTTTCGAGGCGCTGCTGGAGGCCTGCTACAAGGACTTCGGCACCGTGTACGGCGATGTCAAAGGCAACCCGGATCTTGAAGCCCATGAGATCGAGCCGGGCGACGAAGTAATTACGCTCGGCACACTGGACTATTTCCACAAGCGGAAGGCCGTGCGCTGACGCCCTCTTGACCGTTCTGCAAAAAGCCCGCACCCCGCTATGATGCATTATGTTCCCCGCATTCTCGTCACCGGCGGCGCCGGCTTCATCGGTTCCTTCCTGTGCGAGCGCCTGCTCGAGACAGGGGCGGAAGTCCTCTGCGTCGACAATTTCTTCACGGGCCGACGCACCAATGTCGCCCACCTGCTCGATAATCCGAAGTTCGAAGTGATGCGTCACGATGTGACGTTTCCGCTCTTTGTGGAAGTCGACCAGATCTACAATCTGGCCTGCCCGGCTAGCCCGATCCACTACCAGTTCGACCCGGTCCAGACGACCAAGACCAGCGTGCACGGCGCCATCAACATGCTGGGCCTCGCCAAGCGAACACGGGCGCGCATCCTTCAGGCCTCGACATCTGAGGTCTATGGAGATCCGGCGATCCACCCCCAGACCGAAGACTATTGGGGCAATGTGAACCCGATCGGGATCCGTTCATGCTATGACGAGGGAAAGCGCTGCGCCGAAACGCTGTTTTTCGACTATCACCGCCAGCACAAGGTGGAGATCAAAGTCGCCCGCATTTTCAATACCTACGGTCCACGCATGCATCCGAATGATGGCAGGGTCGTTTCCAACTTTATCGTGCAGGCGCTGAAGGGCGAGGACATCACGCTTTATGGCGACGGCGAGCAGACACGCAGCTTTTGCTATGTGTCCGATCTGGTGACCGGTCTGGTGTCGCTGATGGGATCAGGCCCCGATTTCGTAGGCCCGGTGAATATCGGCAATCCGGGCGAGTTCACCATCCGTCAGCTGGCCGAGCGCGTGATTGCGCTGACGGGCGCGAAGTCCAAGCTCGTGCATCGTCCGCTGCCGCAAGATGACCCCAAGCAGCGCCAGCCAGATATTTCCCTTGCACAGGAAAAGCTTGGCTGGGCGCCCACGGTGTCGCTGGACGAAGGTCTGAAACCCACGATTGCCTATTTTGAGAATGAGATTCGGGCGATGAGCTGACTGAGTTGACCAGTGGGCCCGGCAGGACTCGAACCTGCGACCAAACCGTTATGAGCGGTCCGCTCTAACCAACTGAGCTACAGGCCCCACTGAGCCCCCGGTTTAAGCGCGCGGATAACCTGTGGCAATGGCGCAAATCACCCTCTTTGGCCATGTATTTGCATTGATGATGCATGATAGGTCGAGCGAAACGGCGTTACGTGCCGGATTGGTATTGAATTGGCCGATTTCGGCTGCGAGGGTGTGGTTATGAAGCAGGTTTTGGTGACAGGCGGCGCGGGCTATATAGGCACGCATACGTGCGTGGAGCTGATGGCCCAGGGCTATTCGCCCGTTGTCGTGGACAATTTCTGCAATAGCAGCCCGGCATCGCTGGACCGTGTGCGGCGCCTGACAAACCATGAATTGCCTTCCTATGAAGCCGATATTCGTGACACGGCGCAGATCATCGAGATTCTGAAAAAGCATGATTGCGAGTCGGTCATCCATTTTGCCGGCCTGAAGGCGGTGGGCGATTCCGTCGCCAAACCACTGGAATATTACAGCGCCAACGTGATGGGCTCGCACAGCCTGCTGACTGCCATGATGGAAGCCGGTACGAAGCGTTTTGTGTTCAGCTCCAGTGCCACGGTCTATGGCGAGCCAGTCTTCCTGCCCTATACCGAAAGCCACCCGCTCAGCCCGACGAGCCCCTATGGCCAGACGAAGCTCGCCGTCGAGCAGATGCTGAATGATCTGGTGGCGTCTGGCAGCATGACGGATGTGGCGATCCTGCGCTATTTCAACCCGATTGGCGCCCACGCCAGCGGCCAGATTGGCGAAGACCCCCACGGCGTACCGAACAATCTGATGCCTTATGTGGCGCAGGTGGCGGTCGGTCGCCGAACGGAACTGAACGTCTTCGGCAATGATTATGATACGCCCGACGGGACGGGTGTGCGGGACTACCTGCATGTGGTTGACCTCGCCCGCGCGCATGTCCTGGCGCTGCAACGGTTTGAACGGGAACCGGGCGCGATCACAGTTAATCTCGGCACGGGGCAGGGCACGTCGGTTCTCGAGCTGGTCAAGGCGTTCAAAGAGGCGAGCGGAAGGGACGTTCCCGTCAACTTTGCCCCCCGGCGCAGCGGTGACATCGCGGCTTTCTGGGCTGATCCAAGTCAGGCGGAATCCCTGCTCGGATGGCAGGCTGAATACGATATCAGCGACATGTGCCGCGACCAGTGGGCCTGGCAAAGCCAGAATCCCAATGGCTTCGAGACGGCCTGATATCGCAGTCGTTTTTCCAGTCTGAGGCAACTTTCGCCGTCTTGCGGCCTTAATCCTTTGGGACACAGGGCCATCAACAAGAATGGAAATCCAGACATGCTGAAACAGACCAAAATGATCGCTGCAATGAGTGTTTGCATACTGGCGCTTGCGCCAGTTGCCTGCGCGCAGATGCCAACGACGACAAAGGGAGCCTCCCTGACAAGCACAGGGCCATCAATGATGAACAACAATTCGATCCAGCCTGAAACCACTCTGGATGTCAGTGCAGAAGGCGAAGTCATGCGCGCCCCCGACATTGCCTACATCACGGCAGGCGTTCAGGCCGATGCCGCCACCGCGCAGGAAGCCATGCAGCAGCAGGCCAATGCGATGACCGGCGTGTTCGATGCGCTCGCCAAGGCGGGTGTTGAGAAAAAGGACATGCAGACGTCGAACTTCTCACTGCAGCCACGCTACACCTATATCGAAGTTGACGAGGGCAAGGGCCGCACACGCGGCGAGCAGCGCCTCGACGGCTATACAGCGTCCAACCAATTGACCGTGAAGGTTCGCGATCTCGACAATCTGGGCGCCACGATGGACAGCCTTGTGTCGGCCGGTGGCAACACGTTCTCGGGCATCAGCTTTGCCCTCGACAATGATGACGAAGTGCGCGCCGAAGCGCGCCGCAAGGCCGTTACCAACGCGCTGTCGAAAGCAGAGCTGTACGCGACCGCAGCTGGCATGAAGGTCGGCCGAATCGTGACCATGACGGAAGGTGGCGACTATAGCCCCCAGCCAATGGCCATGATGGCCCGCGGCAAGGAAATGGCGATGGATGCCTCGACTCCCATTTCGGGCGGCGAAGTCGGCTACACGGCGCGTGTGAATGTGCAGTTCGAACTTGTGAAATAAGCGGCGAGCAGTCGCTTTTTCAAACCAACGGCGGTTCCTAAAGGAGCCGCCGTTTTTGATTCAGCCTGAGGTCTAAACGTAACCTTCCGCCAGCAGGTCCTTCATGTCCACGATGCCGATGGGGCGCCCGTCTTCGACGACAAAGGCGTTCGAGATGCGGTTGTCGCTGAGCCGCTTTATGACCGTTGCGAGGCGTTCTTTGGGGGCGATTGTGCGCGGATCGGGGGTCATCACGGACCTTGCGTCACCATCCAGCTTGCCGGCGAGCATGGCGCGACGAAGGTCACCATCGGTGACCATGCCGACAATGCGTCCATCGGGCCCGAGGACAGCCACGCAGCCCTTGCGGCCTTCCGAGACGGCCAGGATGACCTCCTGCACACTCGCATCCGTGGCGACGACGGGGATGTCATCAGGGCGGTCGGTAACATAGTCGCCCGCTGTTTGCAGGGAGCGCCCAAGCTTGCCGCCCGGGTGGCGCGAACCGAAATCTTCCCGGCTGAAGCCGCGTCGGTCCATCAGGAGGATGGTCAGCGCATCGCCAAGGGCGAGGGCCATGGTTGTGGATGAGGTGGGCGCGAGGCCATTCGGGCAGGCCTCAGCCACCGTTGGCATGTGAAGGACGACGTCCGACAGGCGACCAAGGGTCGAATCGGGGGCGCGGGTCATGCCGATAACGGGGATGGAATTGCCACGGCAATAGCGCAGGAGGTCGACCATTTCGCGGCTTTCGCCGGAATAGGAGATGGCCAGCAGGACAGAGCCCGGCACGATCATGCCAAGGTCGCCGTGGCTGGCTTCGGTCGGGTGGAGGAAGAAGGAGGGCGTGCCTGTCGAGGCGAGGCTGGCGGCGATCTTCTGGCCAATGTGGCCCGACTTGCCGACGCCGGCGACAATCACATAGCGATCGGTTGCCATGACGAGATCTGCCGCGCGGATGATGGTCTCGTCGAGGCCGGCCTCAAGCTTTTCCAGAGCGTCCCGCTCGATGCGGATAACATTGCGCGCAAGTTCGATTTCTGACTCGGTTTTCAAGGAAGACTCCCTAGAGGCTTTGCGCACAGGCGTCTGCCCGATTGGGAGGGTTCGTCAAGCCTTGGTCGTGTGTTCGGCTGCGTGTGAGTCTAGTTGCCGAACTGGCGAGCCTCGTATTCGCCGACCGTAAAGGCGGGGCGACCGGCGGGAATGACAACCGTTGCGCCAACAAAACTTGTCGGGGTTGCATCACCCTGCTCGAACTCAACCGTTTCATCAGCCGTCTGCCCGGCATCCGCCATCAGAATCTCGCTGGCATCTTCGGCCGTTTCTTCATCCGGCTCCATAGCGACTTCGGCAACCTCGACCGTCTGTTCCACTTTCGGTTCAGGGGTTTTCGGCACGGCCGTCAGGCCACGCAGTGTCGTCGTGGTGGGCTGGAGAGCGCCAAGCGGCTTGCCGTTGAGCATTGGGACGGCCGCACCATTCGGATTGACGGTTGTCGTGTTGAATTCGGAGAAGGCGATCTGGAGGCGGCGGCTTGGATCCATTGGATCAGCCGGCAGCTCGTAGCTCTTGAAAGCGGCTTCGACGAGCGCCTCGACATGGGCGTTGCGCGATTTGGACGTGCTGCCCCCCAGCATGATGGCGACGATACGGTGACCGTCGCGCTTGGCAGATGTCATCAGGTTGAAGCCCGAAGCGCGGGTGTAGCCGGTCTTGATGCCGTCCACGCCGTCGACAGTGTCGAGCAGTTCATTGTGGTTCTTATAGGTCTTGCCGGCCCAGGTGAAGCGAGGGCGTGAGAAGTGATGATAGGACTCGCCATGGTCGTCGATCATGGCCTCAGCCAATATGGCCAAGTCGCGGGCGGTGGTTATCTGGCGGTCATCAGGCAGGCCGGATGCGTTCACAAAGCGCGTGTTCTGCATGCCAAGGCTTTTGGCTTTAACAGTCATCAACTGGGCAAAGCGGCTTTCAGAGCCGCCGAGACGTTCGGCAACAACGACGGCTACGTCATTGGCGGATTTTGTGACGAGGGCGCCAATGGCGTCGCTGACGCTGATGGTCGAGCCGGGCTTGAGCTTGAGATTTGACGGCGCCTGACTTGCGGCGAAGCGCGAAACGGTCAGTTTTTCGTCGAGCGAGACGTCGCCGGCATTGATCGCATCGAACAGCATGTAGAGCGTCATGACCTTGGTCAGGGACGCCGGATAGCGCGGATCATCAGCATTTCGGGCGTGGAGAACTTCGTTTGTATCCTTGTCGATCACAATGGAGGCGTACTTCTCGGCGAAGGCCGCTGGCGCACTGAAGCCGGTCACAACGAGCATTGCCGCCACGGCAAGCGTTCGGATCGCCAAGCCCCAAGTATGCTGTCTCATTGTGGTCTACCTCCGCGAAAGTATGAACCCCGAACCGCCCAAGGTTTACGATAGAGTCCCAAAAATGCGTTGACCACACCTTAACACAGGCGAAGCACTCAAATTTCGGCAATCTCCGGGTCGCTGTGCAAAAAGCGTGCAGGAATGCTTATGTTGCGGTGCACAATTTTTGTTGCGCGAGCGAATAAAATGTACTATATAAGGCGAACACGAGGAAAAAGGATTCGCCCCATGGCCAAGTCACCTAATTCAGCTCCAAAGTCCAAAACTGCTCCCAAAGCTGCCAAAGCCGAGGCGCACGCGACCGAAGCCGCGACCAAGATGCTGGATGACGGCATGGAAAAAGTCTCCGATATGGCCAGCAAATTCGGCACCTACGCTGAAGATGGCATGAAGAAGATCGCTGAGCACGCCTCCGCTTCGACGGAAGTGATGCGCACGATCGGCAGCCGCAACATGGATTTCTTCACACGCACGCTTGAGCAGGGTGTGGAAGCAACTCAGGCCATGACCAGCGCGAAAGACCCGCGCCAGGTTGTCGAAATCCAGACCGGTTTCGCAAAATCCATGATGTCTGCTTACACATCCGAGATGAGCGCCCAGGCTGAGCTTTGCATGCTCGCATGGCGCGACGCTGCCAAGCCTTTCACGAAAGTGTGGGCTACGAAATAACTCCCTGACATCCAGACGGAGTCCACGCCGCCTGACTGTAGAGTGAGTAGAATGAAGAGCCGGACCTGATTGGTCCGGTTCTTTGTTTGTGGGACCCATGTTTTTCGTGTGGCATCTGCCCTGAAGCAGATTACCATGTTTCTTATGACCGATTTCATCGATTTCCAGACATTCAAGCGCCCGTCGAAGCCGAATAACTGGCTCGTTGCTCCCGACGGCTTCATTGACGCAGCCTCGCCAGACGAATCCTCGCCTGTGTATGACCGCACGCCTGACGCCCTGTTCAAGGATGTCATGGAGATGATCGCCGCGCGAAGCGACTGGAAGATAAAGGCGTCCGACCCTTCGACCGGACGGATCAGTTTCATCGCCGTGACAAAACTCCTCAGGTTCAAGGATGATGTGGATATCCTGGTGCTTCCGGTGGAGGCACATGACGGGCAATCGACGCTCGCTGTCTACTCCCGTTCGCGGGTCGGTTATTCGGATCTCGGTACAAACGGGAAGCGGGTGAACGCACTGCTCAGTGCGCTTGCGATGCCCTAAAAGCAGGCATGAGATGCTTTTGCCTCGCTTCGTCCCTTCAAACTCACGCAGGAACGTATATCTTATGGCCATGAGCGAATTGTCTGAACACGTCCGGATGAGCGATCCGAACCTGCCGGGCCCCCCGGCTGGGACGCCGCCGGGCGGTGGTGATGGCATCGGTGTTGATATCGTCACCCAAACACGAATCAAAACGAAAAAGCCTTCGCTTTACCGGGTTCTGTTGCTGAACGACGACTACACGCCGATGGAATTCGTCGTCTACATTCTCGAGCGATATTTCAATCGCTCACGCGAGCAGGCGACCCGTATCATGCTGCATGTCCACCAGAAGGGCGTGGGGCTATGTGGGGTCTATACTTACGAAGTGGCTGAAACAAAAGTCGCTCAGGTGCTTGACCTTGCCAAACGCCATGAACACCCTCTCCAATGCGTTATGGAGAAAGAAGACTAGTTTTTATCACCCCCGACCTGAAAGGTCTGACACGTGCCACGATTGTCCCACTCTCTCGAAACCGCTCTCGAAAAGGCGCTCACCCTCGCGTCCGAACGCGACCATGAGTATGCCACGCTCGAGCACCTCCTCCTGGCCTTAACGGAAGATGAGCATGCCCGCGAAGTGATGGGAGCCTGCAAGGTAGATATAGAAGCGCTGACCGGTGACCTTGTTCGCTACATTGATGAAGAGCTTTCCAGCCTCATTCTTGAAGAAAGCGAAGGCCGCGTTCAGCCGACGGCCGCATTCCAGCGCGTCGTCCAGCGTGCCATCCTTCATGTCGAAAGCTCCGGCCGTGATGAAGTGACAGGCGCGAACGTGCTGGTCTCGATCTTCTCCGAGCGCGAAAGCCATGCTGCTTACTTCCTGCAGGAGCAGGACATGACCCGCTATGACGCCGTCAACTTCATCTCGCATGGCGTTGCCAAGCAGCCCGGCATGTCCCGCCCCTCCAGCCCGCGCGGCGCGGAAGGCGGCGAAGAAGAAGCCGTCAAGCAGGGCCACGAGGCGCTCGACGCCTATTGCGTCAACCTCAATGCCAAGGCGCGCGCCGGCAAGATCGATCCACTGATCGGCCGCGACGCCGAAGTGAACCGCTGCATCGAAGTGCTATGTCGCCGCAACAAGAACAACCCGATCCTCGTCGGCGATCCGGGCGTGGGCAAGACGGCGATTGCTGAAGGCCTCGCCAAGAAAATCGTTGACGGCGAAGCACCGGAAATTCTCGACGAAGCGATCATCTGGTCGCTCGACATGGGCGCATTGCTTGCTGGCACGCGCTATCGCGGTGACTTCGAGGAGCGCCTCAAGTCCGTGATGAAGGAACTCGAGCAGCAGGAAAAAGCCATCCTGTTCATCGACGAGATCCACACGATCATCGGAGCTGGTGCGACCTCCGGCGGTGCAATGGATGCCTCTAACCTCCTGAAGCCCGCGCTTCAGAATGGCGGGCTGCGCTGCATGGGTTCGACGACGTTCAAGGAATACAAGCAACACTTCGAAAAGGACCGCGCGCTTAGCCGCCGCTTCCGCAAGATCGATGTGGTCGAGCCGACTGTACCTGATGCCATCAAGATCCTGACGGGCCTGAAATCCCGCTTCGAGGACTTCCACGGCCTGCGCTACACCAATGACGCCATCAAGGCGGCAGTGGAGCTGTCGGATCGCTACATCACGGATCGGAAACTGCCGGACAAGGCGATCGACGTGATCGATGAAGCCGGTGCTGCGCAATGGCTGCTGCCTGCCAACAAGCGCAAGAAGCAGGTTGGCATCAAGGACGTGGAAGCCGTGGTCGCCAAGATCGCGCGCATTCCTCCGAAACAGGTGTCCAGCGACGACATGATCGCGCTGAAATCCTTGGAGACGGACCTTCAGCGCGTTGTGTTCGGCCAGGATGCGGCGATTACGGCGCTCTCTGCTGCGATCAAGCTGGCACGCGCGGGCCTGCGCGAACCGAACAAGCCCATCGGCTCGTACCTGTTCACCGGCCCGACGGGCGTCGGCAAGACCGAAGTGGCCAAACAGCTCGCCTCCATCATGGGTGTCGAGATGCTGCGCTTCGACATGTCGGAATATATGGAGCGGCACACCGTTTCCCGCTTGATCGGTGCGCCTCCGGGCTATGTCGGTTATGATGAAGGTGGCCTGCTGACGGACGGCGTGGACCAGCATCCGCACTGCGTACTGCTGCTCGACGAAATCGAGAAGGCCCACCCGGACCTGTTCAACATCCTGCTCCAGGTCATGGACAATGGTGCATTGACGGATGCCAACGGACGCAAGGTCGACTTCCGCAATGTCATCCTGATCATGACAACGAACGCGGGCGCTTCGGATGCCTCCAAGAACTCGATCGGTTTCGGTCGCGGCAAGAAGGACGATGAGCAGGAAGAGGCGCTCAAGCGCCTGTTCACGCCGGAATTCCGCAACCGTCTTGATGCGACGATCACGTTTGGTGGCCTGACACCGGCCATCATCGACCGCGTTGTCGAGAAGTTTATCCTGCAGCTGGAAGTCCAGCTGGAAGATCGCAACGTCTCGATCGAGATCACCAAAGCGGCTCGCGACTGGCTGGCCAAGCGCGGCTTCGATCCCGACATGGGCGCGCGGCCTCTCTCGCGAACGATCCAGGAGCACGTCAAGAAACCGATGGCCGAAGAGCTCCTGTTCGGGAAGCTCCAGAAGGGCGGCGTGGTCAAGATCGACGTGGACAAGAAGGACGAGGAAAAGCTCGCTTTCAAATACGTCGCCGAGCCTGCCAAGAAGCGCTCCGCCAAGAAGGACGATGCCGAAGAGCCGGCCTGATAGGCATCAAAAATTGAAACGAATTAAGGGCCGCTCGCTATGCCGGGCGGCCCTTTTGATTTGCGACTGAATTGGAGCGTTTTGGGCATGGAAATACCTCATTGTGTTTCCATACTTCCAATCTAAGCATGTCGCGATTGGCCCCCGTCTCAAACGGCTGGGCGTCTTCCCAATTACCAAGCAAGGATTGTTTGAATGAACCGTATATTGATTGCTGCGCTCGCCCTGACGTCATTGGCGGCCTGTGACAAGGGCGGGGCGAAGGATGCGCCCGAAGCTGCGCCTTCCGAGATTGTCGCCGCAAAACCTGTTGCCGAAATCAATGCGATTGCCGGAACCGACGGGAATGATACGCTCGACGGCACAGAAGGGCGCGACTCAATCGAAGGCGGTGCTGGGAAAGACAAGTTAAATGGTCTGGGCGGCAATGATACCCTGAACGGAGGGGGCGGCGCTGACATGCTGGACGGAGGGCCTGGCAACGACGTTTTAATCGGCGGGGCCGGGAACGACACGCTGACAGGTGGCGCCGGGAAGGACACATATCGCTTCACCAAAGGCTGGGGAATGGATGTGGTGACGGATTTTGAATCCAAGGAACGTCTGGATATGGCGCGCCTGGGTCTCCAGTCCGACACGGAAACGCCGGAAGCCGCTTTCGCAAAATTGTCCATCACCGCTGACGGTCCAGACACGCTGATCAAGATCACTGGCGATGATGCAAACGTAATCCGTTTGCAGGGCGTGAAACCTTCGGCGCTTTCCGTCGCCAATTTCAGGTTCAAATAGCGCGTAAAGTCTCCAGCATTGCGTTTGATTGGCGTGGACATTGATGTTCGCGTGGTTCTAATTATGCCCAAGCGTCAGCCGTGCCGTTCCTGGCGTGAGCAGAACGGCGCAATGGGAGAGACGAAATGGCTGGCATGGTCAAAGGAAAGTGCGACTCGAAATTCGGCGCGCTGAAGGAAGAATTCGAACGCAATTTTAAAGATCGAGGCGAAGTTGGCGCATCGGTTTGCCTGTCGGTGAATGGCGAGACTTTGGTCGACCTCTGGGGCGGCAAGGCCAACCCGGAAACCGGCGAGGACTGGCAGGAAGATACGATCTCGATCGTCTTCTCGTGCTCCAAGGCCGCGACCTCCGTCTGCGCCCATATCCTGATCGACCGGGGTGAGTTGAATCCCGCTGCGCTTGTCGCTGACTACTGGCCGGAATTTGCCAAGAACGGCAAAGAGAAGACCACCGTCCAGATGATGCTGAACCATGAGAGCGCGCTGCCGACGTTGCGCGATCCGGTGAAGCCGGGCGGCTATTCGGACTGGGACTACATGATCAAGCGCCTCGAAGACGAGGAAGCTTTCTGGGAGCCGGGCACACGCAACGGCTATCACATGATCAATTTCGGCTGGACGGTCGGCGAACTCGTCCGGCGCGTATCGGGCAAGTCGCTCGGCACCTTTTTCCGCGATGAAGTGGCGGCAAAGACAGGCGCGAAATTCTGGCTCGGTCTGCCGGAAGACGAGGACGTGCATATTGCGCCCATCCACACTTATGCACCGCAGCCCGGCGATGTGCCCACCGAGTTCACGATCAAGCTGATGACGGACCCGGACTCGATCCAGCACAAGTCGTTCATGAACAGCGGTGGATGGGACTTCAATGACCGCAAGAGCCAGGCCGCCGAGATCGGCGGAGGTGGCGGCCTCTCCAATGCGCGCGGACAGGTGGCCATGTACACGCCACTCGCCTGCAATGATGGCAGCCTGGTCTCGAAGGACCGCGTTGCCAATATGAGCATGGTATCGACTGCGACTCAGCGTGATGCGACGCTGCTCATTCCCACACGCTTTGCCTCAGGCTTCATGAAGTCGATGGACAACCGCGCGCTGAACCTTGGCCCGGGCACCAGCGCGATCATGGGTGACAAGGCATTCGGCCATGTCGGCGCTGGTGGTTCCATCGGCTTTGCCGATCCGGAATGCGGCATGGCCTTCAGCTATACGATGAACCAGATGGGCGGCGGTCTGTTGCTGAATGATCGCGGCCAACCGCTGATCGACGCAGCCTATAAAGCGCTTGGCTATCGCACGAATGCGCCGGGGGCCTGGGTGAGGTGAAGTTCGGCCCGGAGACTTTTGGCGAACTGAATGCGGAGGATTATGACGTCCTCCACGATCCGGGCACGACGGACGAATCCGTTGCGCTGATCAGCGAGATTGCCGCGGGCGGGCGCGTGCTGGAACTCGCCATCGGCACCGGCCGCGTGGCGCTGCCACTGGTGGCGCAGGGGCTGGAGGTGCACGGCATCGAAGGCTCCCCTGAGATGGTGGCCAAGCTGCGTGAGAAACCCGGCGGCGATGCGGTGCCTGTCGTCATCGGCGACTTTGCGGATGTCGCCATAGAGGGCCCGTTCGACCATGTGTTTCTCGTCTTCAACACGCTGTTCAATCTGACAACGCAGGCAGCGCAGGTGCGGTGTTTCGCCAATGTGGCCCAGCGCCTCAAGCCGGGCGGCACATTCCTTGTCGAGACATTCGTGCCTGATGAAGAGAAGGCCCGCAGCGGCCAGAATGTACGCACGATGAAAGTGGGGTTCAGTTCAGTATGGATCGAAGCAGCCCTTCATGATCGTGTCGGACAGCGGATTGATTTCCAGCGCATGCGTATCACGCAGGATGGCATCCGCATGGTGCCGCTTGTGATGCGCTATGCGTGGCCCGCCGAGATAGACCTGATGGCGCAGCTCGCGGGGCTCAGACTGAAAAATCGCTGGGGCGGCTGGAAGCGCGAGCCCTTCACTGCCGAGAGCGGAATGCATGTTTCAGTGTACGAAAAGTCCGCTTTTACGGACTAGGCCTTCCGCCATTCGCCCGTTCCGAGTCCGTTCAGAGTCCATTCCCCGACCTGCGCCCGGATGAGGCGAAGCGTCGGGTGGCCGACCGAGGCCGTCATGCGGCGCACCTGCCGGTTGCGGCCCTCGGTGATGGTCAGGCTGACCCAGCTGTCGGGCACCGACTTGCGCACGCGGATGGGCGGATCACGGGGCCACAGGTTTTCCGGCTCGGGAATGGCCTCGGCCTTGGCCGGGGCGGTTTTGCCGTCCTTCAGCATGACGCCAGTGCGGAGCGCCTTGAGCGCTGCCTCGTCGGGCACGCCTTCGACCTGGACCCAATAGGTTTTCGGCTGCTTGAATTTCGGGTCGCTGATGCGGTTCTGCAGCTGGCCGTCGTCAGTGAGGACGAGGAGGCCCTCACTATCCTGGTCGAGCCGACCGGCTGCGTAAACGTCGGGCACTGTAATGAAGTCAGACAGGGTCTTGCGTGGCGAACCTGCAGTGCCGGCATCAGTGAATTGCGACAACACACCGAAGGGCTTGTTGAACAGGATCAGCCGGGACACGCGCTTAGTCCTGAACGACCGCGTGGAGTGCCTTCAGCTGGGCGAGCAGTGCGCGTGCACCGGAGACTGGCAGGCAGCTCGGGCCGTCGCAGAGGGCGGCGTCCGGGTCCGTGTGGAATTCGAGGAAGACGCCATCGGCGCCAGCGGCCACAGCGGCTTTCGCAATGATCGCGACGCCATCCCGGCGGCCGCCGGTGGACGCGCCGCCCGTGCGGGGGTCTGCGCCCGGCAGCTGGACAGCGTGGGTTGCGTCGATGGTGACCGGGCAGCCAAGTTTCTGCATTTCGGGAATGCCGAGCATGTCGACCACGAGATTATTGTAACCGAAGCTGGAGCCGCGCTCGCAAAGGATGACGCCAACATCGGCCGCTTCGCCAATCTTGGTGACAATGTTCTTGGTGTCCCAAGGGGCAATGAACTGGGCCTTCTTGACCTGCACGATGCCGCCAGCCTTGGCCGTGGCGCGGGCTGTGGCGACAACAAGGTCTGTCTGGCGGCAAAGGAAGGCCGGGATCTGGACGATATCGGCAATGGCGGCGACCGGCTCTGCCTGTTCGGCGGTGTGAAGATCGGTGCAAATCGGGACGTCCAGCTCGGCCTTGACGGCTTTCAGGATCTTCAGGCCTTCCTCAAGGCCGGGGCCGCGATAGGAATGGATCGACGAGCGGTTGGCCTTGTCGAAGCTCGCCTTGAAGACATAGGGCAGGCCGAGGTCGGCGCAGATGGCCTTCAGCTCGGCGCCAACTGTCAGCGCCAGCTCCTTGCTCTCCAGAACGTTGAGACCGGCAATGATCGCCAGCGGTTTGCCGGTGCCGATGGTCCAGCCGGACCCTTTGAGCGAAAGTACGGTCATCTTGTATCCGATCCTGACTAGGCTGCCGCTGGACAGGATCCGACGGCCAGTTGCGCATCTGGCTACCAGTCAAAGGCCCGGTCGGGCAAGCCAGACCTTGCACTCGGAGCCCCGTGAGCCTGTTTCTATGCCTGTCAGCATAATGGGCTTGTGCAACGGCTTCCTTTGCCCAAATCCGGGCTGTGGCTTGATGGCCAGCCTTGAAACTGCGCCATGCCTGTGCGAGGCAGTGAGGCCCTGTGTGGGACTGTTGTGAAAGACTGACATAGCGACGAACAACGGGTGAAGTGCCCCGGGGGAATCAAATATGAAAACCGTGATCTTCGCAGGGGGCTTTGGCACCCGCCTTTCCGAGGAAACGGGGCTGCGCCCCAAACCCATGGTCGAAATCGGCGGGCAGCCGATCATCACGCACATCATGAACATGTATTCGCGCCACGGCTTCAACGAGTTCATGATCGCGGGCGGTTACAAGGTCGATTATATACGCGAATACTTCTCGGGTTTCCCGATGCGTCACCAGGACTTCATGGTCGATGTTGGCGCTGGTACCATCACGCGTCTGGGCGAGGCCAAGTCCGACTGGAAAGTCTGGGTGATCGATACGGGTCTCCACACGATGACGGGTGGGCGCCTCAAGCGGCTAAAATCCTATATTGGCAATGAGCCCTTCATGGCGACTTACGGCGACGGCGTCGCCAGTGTGGACATCGGCAAACTGGTCGCCTTCCACAAGAGCCACGGCAAGCTGGCCACTATTACCGCGGTTCGCCCGCCGGCGCGATTCGGCAGCCTCATTATCGACGGCGAACAAGTCACCGAATTTGAGGAAAAGAACCCGCTCAGGGAAGGCTGGATCAATGGCGGCTTCTTTGTGCTGGAGCCGGGCGTGCTGGATTACATCGATGGCGATTCCCAGCCCTTCGAGAAAGATCCGCTGCACCAGCTTGCAGAGGACGGCCAGCTGATGGCGTACCGTCATGATGGATTTTGGCAGCCCATGGATACGGTGCGCGACAAGTCCGTTCTGGAAGAACTCTGGGAGAAAGGGACCGCGCCTTGGCTCGCCTCCTGAACCCGGATCCGTCGTCATTTTTCAAGGGCAAGCGCGTGCTCGTGACCGGGCATACCGGCTTCACCGGCGCGTGGATGTGCCAGTGGCTTATCCATGCCGGCGCCGATGTGCACGGTTTTGCCCTCGCGCCGGAAGAAGGCCAGGACCTAAATCTGTTTACCGTCTCCCGCCTTGGTGAGCGTATGGCGAGCGAGATCGGTGATATTCGTGACGAAACGGCGATCGCAGCCTGTCTTGCGCGCGTGAAGCCCGAGATTGTGTTCCACCTTGCCGCCCAGCCGCTCGTGCGCCGGTCTTATGTCGAGCCGGAAATGACCTATTCGACGAATGTCATGGGCACAATGAACGTGTTGCGGGCTGCGCATGCCGCCGGGACGAAGATCCTCGTGAACATCACGAGCGACAAGGCCTACCTGAACCGCGAATGGGTTTGGGGATACCGGGAGAACGACCAGCTCGGCGGGCATGATATCTATTCGTCTTCCAAGGCCTGCGCCGATATTCTCGCGACCTCTTTCCGGCTGTCCTATTGCGGCAAGGAGGGCGACATGCGCCTGGCAACCGGACGGGCGGGGAATGTCATTGGCGGCGGCGACTGGGCTGAAGACCGCCTGATCCCCGACATCGCGCGCGCCTATCGCGCGGGCAATAACGTGACGATACGGCGCCCGAATGCCGTTCGGCCGTGGCAACATGTGCTGGAAGCGGTGCGCGGATATTTCCAGCTGGCGATCGCGCTGTCTGAAGGCAAGACGGACATTGCCGCCGTGAACTTCGGGCCTGACAGCGAGAACGTTGTCGAGGTCGGCCGCCTCGCGGAAGCCATACAGGACACATTGGGACAGGACCTGATCGTGATTGATCCGGATTCCTCGACGGTCCACGAGGCCAACCTCCTGCGCCTCGACATCACGAAGGCGCGTGGAGAGCTTGGCTGGACGCCGCTCATGGGTTTCCGGCAAACGGTGGACCTGACGACGCATTTCTACAAGGCGATTATTGAGCGTCCCGGCGACGCCGAGCGCCTGTTGCAGCAAGACCTCGACACCTATTGCGGCCTGCTCGGTAGCCGCCCGGCGACATGAGCGATCAACGCATCCTGGTAACGGGGGCGTCCGGATTTATCGGTCGTGCGCTGGTGGCCAATCTGCTTGGCGCAGGCCATTCGGTGATCGCGCTCAATCGCTCGCCGTCGGTGCCGCCTTCATCGAATTCGGCCAGATACGAGGAGCGGATTGCGGCCAAACCGGAAGACCTTGCGGCGGCACTTGCAGGCATAGGGGCGGACATTGTCATTCATGCGGCGGCGCCCGGGACCCGGCCTGCGGACAGGACGTGGCAGGTGCTGTCCGAGGGCTGCATCAGTTATGTGCATCACCTTTTCGATGCGCTGGCAGGGCAGGCACCGAAACGCTTTGTCATGCTTGGAAGCTGGAGCGAGTATGCGCCGCCGACCGGGCCGACAGGCAGTTTGATCAATGAGGCGCACCCCCTTGAGAGTGGCAACATGTATGGCGCCCACAAGGCAGCGGCCTACCTGATCGCTCATGCGCGGGCGAGCCAGATCGGCACCGAATTCGTCTCGGCGCGACTGTTCAATATTTATGGGCCCGGCGAGCATGAGGCGCGCCTCATCCCGTATTGCGTTCGCCAGCTGGCAGCCGGAAAACCGGTGGAGCTAACGTCGGGCGAACAGAAGCGGGACTTCGTGTTCGTTGAGGATGCGGTGGAAGCGATTGTGCAACTGGCGCTGCGGAGCGCCGCGCCGGAACATCCGGTCTATAATGTGTGCAGCGGCGTTGGCGTGCCGGTAAAGACGCTGGTTCTGGCGGCCGCCGAGGCTGCTGGCGGGGATCCAGGCCTGTTGCGATTTGGCGCCCGGCCGCAACGCAATGACGAGCCGATGGAGATCACTGGGGATCCGCAGCGCCTGAAGGATCTGACCGGATGGTCGCCGAAAACGCCTATCTCGGCAGGCATTCAACGGCTAGTGTCCTACACGCTTGGAACCGGAATACAGCATGACTGATACACCCCTGCCGCGCACCTCCGTCGCCGACGAGCTGCCGCTCGTGTCGATTATCATTCCCGTGCTCAACGAAGCCGCCAACATACCCCGGCTGATACCCGCGATTCAGAATGTTGCTGACGGGCTTGTTGGCCAATACCGGTTTGAATTTGTCTTCACCGACAATTGTTCCTCTGACACGACCTTTGAATTGCTTGCCTCTGCGGCCGCCGAGGAAAAGCGTATCCGGGTGTTCCGCTTTTCGCGCAATTTCGGCTTCCAGCGATCAATCCTGACCGGGCTGCTGAATGCCAAGGGCGATGTTGCCATCCAGCTCGACGCAGACCTGCAGGATCCACCGGAACTCATCCCGGAAATGCTTGCGTCATGGCGGAAGGGATACGACGTGGTCTACGGTATACGCCGTCGACGGAAGGAAAACGCTTTCATTACCGGCTGTCGTCGCTTCTTCTACTGGTTCCTCGACAAGATCAGCGATCATCCCCTGCCGCGTGACGCGGGTGACTTCCGCCTGATCTCGCGCCGCGTGATCGATATTCTTGGAAACATCAAAGGTTCGGTGCCCTATATCCGCGGTACGATCAGCGAGATCGGCTTCCCGCAGATCGGTATCCCCTATGACAGGTCCGAGCGACTGGCTGGCGAGAGCAAGTTCCGGTTCTTTCCGCTGGTGAAATTCGCAATTGATGCCATGCTGCACCAGTCGACCCTTCCATTGCGGCTTGCCGGTTTTATCGCGATATTTATCTCGATCATCAGTATGCTGTTACTGGTCTACTTTGGCTGGAGATATGTGCAGGTCGGCCAGACCTGGCCAAGCGGCTTCGCCAGTCTCGCTTTCCTGATCCTCGTTTCAATGATCATGAACGCGTTCCTGATGTCGATCATCGGCGCCTATATCAGCATGATCTACAACGCCCAGAAGGGTTTTCCGGTTTCCATTGTCGATCAAAAGATCGATCACTGAACATTAGGGTATCGGTACACTTATGCGCATTGTTACAGGTATGCATCGCAGCGGCACGTCATTTGTGTGCCAGTGTCTATCGTCGCTCGGCGCCGAATTCGGTGATCCAGCACTCCTGTTTCCGGCCGACAAGTGGAACCAGGCCGGCTATTTCGAGAATGTCGAGCTGATCGACATCGACAACAAGCTCATCCTTGGCAAGTCGGCAAAGATCGATAACTGGCTGAATGCGCCGGAAGACCTGTTCGGGCGAGCGATCAACAGCTTCAAGTCGATGAAATGGAAATATTTCCTGTTCCCGGGCAAGCGCGCGATCATGCAGCGCAGCCGCCAGTTTGAGGCAGAGATGAAGCGGCTGGCGCAAGTCTATGCGGGGACTTACGTCAAGGATCCGCGCTTCTGTCTGACGCTTGGCGCCTGGGATGCCGTTGGCGCAGTCGAGAGTGTTGTGTTCAGCTTTCGCAATCCGGGCGCCGTTGCCGGTTCGATCCGGCGCCGCGAAGGCCTGCCGCGCTGGTTCGGCCACAAGTACTGGCTCTACCATATCCAGGGCTTTTTCGCAGACCTGCCGGGCGACACACCTTTGTATGTGGTCGATTTCGATGCCTTCTTCCTTGCCGAACAGCAGGACGCGGCATTTGCCAGGTTACGCCGTTTCATGGGCGCGCCCGACGGCGGCGCAGCTGAGGCTGACTTGAAAAGCCGACTGGACCTGCGCCTGCGCACGCAGGCAGATCCTGTCGACGACCTGCCTACACGTGAGGCGCGGGTTTATGCCGCCCTCGTGGATTTGTGCGAGCGATGCGGAGACGCGCCCGTCAGGATGGCCGATCATCAGGATATCCGGGAGCGGATCATGCGGTCATGACGTTCGGGGGAAAGGGGCGCGCCTGGAAACTGGCTCTGCTCACGCTGGGCTGGGCGGCGCTGATCTATTTCCTTGTCCGCTCCCTGAACCGGCTTCCGTCGCTCGATGAATGGGGGCGCTTCCTGCATGGCGATGCGATTTCGGCCGGCCTCGTCTTTGGCGCATGCTTCCTTGTCTGCACGGCGCTCAGGACTTTTCGATTTGGATACCTGCTGCGCCTGTCGAGTCCCGTGCCCTGGAGCGAGATCACACTGGCTTTTCCATGGCTGTTCATGATCGGTGCGATCACACCGCTGCGTCTGGGCGAGGGCTTGCGCGCGGTGTGGATCCGGCAGCATGGCGGTGCGAGCATTGACGCCATCGGCTACTGGTTTGCAGAGCGCTGGACAGACCTGATCATGCTCGCGGCGTTTGCGCTTATCGGCATCGTTGCCGCCCCGGCCGTTGCGGGTCTTGGCCTCTGGGCATGGCTGGTCGCGGGCAGTATGATCGCAGGGTATTTCGTGCTCTGGCTCGTTGCGCGCCCTGTGCTGGGACGACTGGGCGAGAAGTTGCCGGTTGGGGCCGACCTCTCAGGGCGGTTCCTCAATGCGTTGCGGTACATGGACTCCCCCAAGGTTCATGGCACGGTCGTTGGGCTCACAGTGGCCATCTGGCTTATCCTCGCCTTCGGGTTCTGGGTTGTCCTGAATGCTGCCTTTGGCGGAGGGGTATCTTTTGCGGTGGCGCTGGGATGCGTAGCTGCGGTCAATCTCTCGGCGTTCCTGTCGGTTGCGCCTGCAAACCTTGGTAGCTTCCAGGCGGCGATGATCGCAATGCTTGCGCTTTATGGTTTTGGGCCTGAAACAGGATTCATGGCTGCCGTGCTGATACAGGGGATCGGTCTTGTCGTGACGCTTGTGACCGGGTCGGTCGCCAGAGCGATCATTGCCATGCGTTCGTTGAGGAAAGCATGACCCGCCAATCGCTGCGCCTTTCGAATCTGCCGGGCTTTGCGATTCCCGCCATCCTGTTTCTGGTGACGGTGATTGCCTACCTCGCTTTCTACCATGACTTCATTCTATCGACCTTCCTGATCGAGGATGACAACCGGCACCTTGCGCGCGGGATTTTCCACCAGGTCGAGACGGTCAACGATTCTCCGGGGAAGTTCTACGTGATCATGCTGGGGTCGCTGACGGGGTCCATAGCGTTCGTGAAGTCGCTGACGCTCGTGTTCTTTGGCCTGAGTGCCGCGTTCATCTATCTGGTCCTAAAGCCTCTCATTGACAGCCGCCTCCTGCGCGCGGGCGTGGCGCTTTTCATCACGACTTTCCCCGTTGCCGTAGACCAGCCCTACTTCCTGACGGGCGCGCATCCCACGATGGGTGTGGCCATGGTGATGGGCGCGTTGGCATGGGTGACGCTAAGCCTCCATTCGGGACGCAGGATCAATGCTGCGTTGGTGGGCGCGGTGATCATCAGCGTCGTCGCCTTCCGCTTCTCACCGACCATGTTCCTGATGCCGATCGCGCCAGCGTTATGGGCGGCGGCGGGCGTTCTGGTTGGAAAGCTCGGTCGCAAATACCTGCTCTTCTATTGCGTTCCGGTGATCCTGCTCGGCGTGCTGCTCGCATGGCTCGGTTATCAGACAGCGCATTATACGAGCAATTCCAACTGGAGCTCGGCGCCAGAGGCGAGCGTGTTCACAAACCTCATCAAGGCCGTGACCCAGCCGTTCCTGCGACTGAAAGGCCACTTCGGTGCGGCGTTCGTGGTCTATTCGGCGCTGGCATTCGTCATGGTCGGCCTATCGGCCATCTCCGCCATACGGGTTGGCCGGGCTTTCAACGCGCGCAAGGGGCCCCTGACGGAGCCGGACCGGATGAGGCTGTTCGTCTTCCTGGCGTGCGCCATCGCCGGCGGGCTGGCCTTTGGGCCGTCCGCGCTCGCCGCCAATTTTCTCGACCGCTATTCGGTGACTGTCGTGTTCTTCACGAGCCTCGGCCTGGCCGCATTCGCGTCTATGTCGCTTCCCCGCACGGCGCCGCGTGTCTTGATGGGGATTGCGGCTATTCTCCTGGTGGCCTCTGCCTGGAACATGTCGATCCGTTCGGATGCGGCTTATCTCAGACATGGCAGGGCGTTGGCGACGCATCAGCAGATGAGTCAGATCGCCCACCGCGATGCCGCCCTCTGGCCCCAGAATGCACAGGTCGTATTCCTCCTCGGGACGGGGGAAGGCACCACCACGGGCGGCCTGAACCACTGGAGCACCTGGTATGTCCGCGCGCTTGCGGGGCGCGACGACCTTCTCGGCCTTGTCGGCTTCGACAAATGGGCGACCGAGGATCCATTCGTGGACGCCTACCGCGATCACGGCGACGAATACTGGAACGCGAATCATTCCCGCCGGCTCAAGATGGTCGGCCTTGAGCGCGATCGGCCGACATTCGTGTACTATATTAAGCGCGGCGACGCCCTGCCGGAGGCCATTCCCGTCGCATTCCCGGCGGGCGATCACCTTGTCGTCATGGCGCCGGGCGAGACGCGTGCGTCCGTAGGCGATGCCCGTCCGACGGGGCCCGTCCCCGCGACAGCCTTCCTCTGGCGGCCTGCGCAAAAAGGGTTTGTCTCGCGCGCCGGCTGCGCAGGTGAATTTCCTGCGGCGCGCGTTCCGAAAGATGTCAGGACGTATTCCACCGCTGGCGGTGAACGCCATGACATGAGGGCCGGCATTCCGGAGGGGGCGTGCTTCAGCCTTGAAATCGTGGGACGTCCGGCGACGCCCGTCACGGGGCCAATAGCCAACACTATAAATACGCCGCCCATGCCGATGCTTGGGAACGCCTTGGCGGTCTCCCAGAAGGACACCTACTACTCCGTTATCTTGCGGGACACAGGCGAGGAGGTGCGGCTTGTTCATGGCGGAGATGATCAAACGTTCCGAATCGTCATTTACGGCAAGGCCGGCCGGTGGGCGGAAATGTATGCGGGCGGCTACAGCTACCCGCTTCCGGTTTCAATTCTCAAGGACGGCCTGTTGCTGGGCAAAGGCTTTCGCGAGCGGTCGTGGGCTGGCGCGCTAACGCTCGCGCTGGCGGTCGATGGCGACTGGAAACCCGGTATGCTGGACGTGAAAGACGAACGCGACGCAAGATTGGAGTAGAGAGAACCTTGGCCTGCAGGCACTGGTACCCGTATTGCCCTTCACACGACATTTTACAAAAATCTTCTAGGTCCCGGAATCAAAGAAGCCGCCCTGTCGAGGGGCGGCTTCCGTGAGCCCATGGGGCTAGTCAGGTCCGGGCGGCGTTACAGCGGCCCTACCGCGTCTCTAGGTGTTGATTGGAGGCTGCTCCAGCCAGACACCATAGGACACAGACCCAACGGCCTCACCTGGTTTCTCACTCGACATGGATCACCTCCTTTCAAACGTGCTGCTTGCACGGACTTTGTCCCGGACCATCCAGAACAAGACGAAGTTAAGCATGATTTGCGCCAACACCAAGTTAAGAACGCGCTTTTTGCGTGATCTTTTTGGTTGAAAAGAAAAAACGCCCGGACGTGATGTCCGGGCGTGAATCAAGTGATGAAATTTCAGGCACTTAGCTAGTTTGTGGCGATGACACCAATCGCGAGACCGATGATCGCGCCGGTCGCCACGGAGGCGAGAATCGCATCGCCCCGGTCATAATCGCGGGCCCAATAGTAACCACGCGGTGGGTCGTAGAGGCCATAGCGGCCATAGTCGCGGATATAAACGGTTTGCGGATGGGGGTGGTAATAACCCCCAACGGCATAGCGGGGGACGTAGCGCGGGGGCGGCGCGTAGTAGCGCGGCGGGGTATAATAGACGCGTGCTGGCGCGCGGCCGTAATAGCGCGGGCCGCTGTAATAGTTTTTGTAGTTGTTGTGGCGATTGTCATGGCGGTAGTCGCGGCGGTCATCGCGGCGATGGTCACGTCTGCCATCCCGGCGATCATCGCGCCGGTCATAACCCCGATGATCATTGCCGCGTGAATAGTGGCCTCCACGGTCATCATGGCCCCGGCGACCCTGGTCTGCGTTGGCCATAGGGGCGATCAACAAGCCAACCGCTGCAGTTGCCGCTACAAGACGGGAAATATTCTTGAACAGTTTCATGGCACTCTTGCCTCCGATGTTCGGTAGTCCTGACCAATGCCGGAACCACCGATAAGTTGCCGCACACCTGCGCGACCTTGAAGCAAGAATTAAGCCTTTCGGGCTGAACTGTGCCTGAACACCATGTTAAGGAAGCGCCATGGCAGATTTTGGCGATCTTCACGTATCAGGCGAGTTGACGGTTCCCGCCTGGGAACTGAGCGAAGCCTTCGTACGCGCTTCGGGCCCCGGAGGGCAGAACGTCAACAAGGTTTCGTCGGCTGTTCAGCTGACCTGGGTTGTCGAGGCGTCGTCCATTCCGGCCGAGGTGAAGGCGCGGTTCGCCAAGCTCTATGGCAGCCGGATGACGAATGATGGTCGCATCATTGTCGAAGCCAGCGAATACCGCAGCCAGCCGATGAACAGGGAGGCCGCTCGCAAGCGTCTTGCCCAGATGATCCAGAAGGCTTCCATCCGCCCCAAGCGCCGCATTGCGACACGGCCGACGGCTGGCAGCGTGCGCCGGCGCATCAAGGCCAAGAAGCGCCGGGGCGAGATAAAGTCGCTGCGAGGCGATGTAACGCCGGAGGACTAGCTTTCCAGCTCGGCCTTGATGGCGGCATCCAGCTTTGCCATGTCGGCGCCCTCGATGTGCGTGCCGCCAACGAAGAAGCCTGGCGTTCCGCCGACTTCGAGTTTGCGACCCAGGTCTTTCATGTCGGAGAGCTGTTTCTGGATTTCCATCGACTTCATGTCGGCGCGCATCTTGTTCACGTCGATACCAAGCGATTCAGCGATTGCATCGATGCGCTTGTCGGTGAGGTCGTCGTTCGACTTCAGCTCCATGAGGGCAACGTGCATCTTGTTGTACTTGTCCTGCTTGCCTGCGGCGAGCGCGGCAAGGGAGGCCGTTTCGCTGATGCCGCCGAAGATCGGCAGTTCCTTGAAGACGACACGCACCTTGCCATCATATTGGGCTGGCAGGCCCTGCACGGTCTCGACCGAACGTTTGCAGTAACCGCAACGGTAATCAAAGAATTCGACAACCGTCACTTTTGCATCGGCAGGACCGATCGAATGATCGCTGGCGAGGCTGTAGAGCTTGTCTTTCTGGCTCGAAATGGCTGCTTGCTGAGAGGCTGCCGCCTCGGCGCGCTGTTTCTCACCGAGTGCCACGAGGGCGTCTTCGATGACTTCAGGGTGCTCGACAATATATTCGTGGACGATCACTTCGATCTCGGCCTTGGTCATCTGGCTGGTGGGCTTGCCCTGCGCGCAGGCTGGGGTCAGGGCAATGGCGGTCATCGCCGCTGCGGTGAACAGTTTGCGTATCATGGGGTGGGCCTTTTCAGTATTCGATACAATGTCGTCGCTAACCGTCCTGTATACGGCCAGCGGTGTCAGCGTCCATCACTCCTGACAGAAAGTTGATCAGCGCCCGTCAGTCGTGATGTCGGTTGCGAAATTGCCGAAAGGCATATCGCGACCGCTGCTCTGGATGGACAGGCGAGGGCCCCGGTTGGCGCGGTCATAGAAACTGCGATTGTCCGGATTGTTTGGATCGGTGATCAGCATGATGTCGTCCGCCCGGCGGAAGTTTGGCGTGCCACGCTCAAGCTGGTCGGCAGCGCGGTGGGCGAAGGCATTGGCCCGCACGATGTCCCCGATTGCATAGGCGGATTCTGCTGTGGCGAGCTGTGCCTCGGCGCGGCGACCCTGTTTGTCCAGGGTGATGGCGAGCTGGGCCCACGCGAAAGCATTATCCGGCTCGGCGATCAGTGCGTCGCGCAGGGCGGCTTCGGCGGCTTCCACATCGCCTGGTTCATCGCGGGCATTGAGCGAGCGGGCATAGTTGATGAGTAGTAGCGGCTGGCCGGGTTTCAGCTCCAGCGAGCGCTTGTGCGGGGCAACCGATTCGGCCGTGCGACCGCTCTCGAACAGGATCTGGCCCTTCAGCTCGTGGAAATAGGGATTGTCGGGTTCGCGCTCGAGAAGGATGTCGACCTCTTTAAGGGCAACATCGATGTCTGAGACCTGCAGCGCTGCAATGGAGCGGGCATAGTGCGCCGGCTCGCCGTCATCGGTCGCGGGATATTCGTTGCGTACCTTGTTGGCCGTATCGAGGAAGCCGATCAGCTTCGCGCGCATCATGTCATATTGATACTTCTCGCGCTCGGTCGGCGGTTCGTCCATCAGGCCGGATTGCTCGGCGAGCTGGCGCACGGCGCGGATACGATCAGAGGCCAGCGGGTGGGATCGGAAATAGGGGTAGCGGCGGGCATTCGAGAGGACTTCCTGGTAACGGAACTTGTCGAAGAAGCGGACGATGCCGCCCGTCGATTCGTGCAGTTGGCTCAGGTATTCCACGGCAGCGGCGTCGGCCATGGATTCCTCCGCGCGCGTGTGGACGAAGAAGTTCAGCGCGGCGAATTGCTGCGAACTGCCGATCAGGGCTGCACCGGCGCCGCCTTCGCCTGCGGCGAGGGCAAGGATGCCGAGGCCGATCGAGATGAGCGCGGGGCGCGAGGCGATTTCGGCGGCGCGTTGGCGGCTGACGCTGTGGCCACACGCGATATGGCAGGTTTCGTGCGCGATGACGCCCTTGATCTCGTCAGGCGAGTCGGCAGCGATAATCAGGCCGGTATGGATGTGGATGTTCTGGCCGTTGGCGACGAAGGCGTTCAGGCTGGGATCGTTGATGATGTAGAAGCCTACATCCTTGGGGTTGAGGCCCGCGACGGTGAGAATCGGGTCGGTCCATTCGCGCAGGGTTTCCTCGATTTCGGCATCACGGATCAGGCTCTGCGCCGATGCGGTGAAGGCAAAGGCGGCAGCGGCAAGGGCCGTAGCAGCAAGACGCAGCAATTGTCGCGCCATGTCAGGCGTCTCCTCTTCGTGGAACCAGACATGCCAAGCTTAAGCAGCTACGCCAGTATTGGCGAGGGGGTAGGCACATCCATGACAGTAATGTCAGGAATTACCTGAGGCGAACATGAATGAAAGCGCCGGATCAAGCTGGATGCCTGTCTCGGTTCCGGCGGGTAGGGACAGGGCGCGCGGCACAAGGGATGTGAGCTGGAGGTCGCCGACATTCATGACGAGGCGCGCCATCGGCCCGGTCAGTCGGCTGGAAACAATAGTGGCGCTTACAGGAGACGTCGCATCGGGGATGACGCCTTCGGGGCGGATGACAATGATGGCGTCAGGGGCGATGGCCTCTTTCAGCAGGCCTGCGGGAAGGTCATGACCCGCGATAATGTTCACGGGGCCGAGCGCGGCGGCAATGTCGGCGCCCTGAGGCTTAAGGTAGACATCGGCGGCCTTGCCCTGTTGCAGGATGCGGCCTAATTTCATGATCGCGATATGATCGGCGCTTTCGAGTGCTTCGGCGGGGTCATGGGTCACCAGCAGCGCAGGCACGCCGGCCGCGCGAATGGCATCGAGGGCTTCTTCGCGGACCGTTCCGCGAAGCGACGGGTCGAGGCCGGAGAATGGCTCGTCCATCAGGATTGCCGCCGGGCGCGGGGCAAGGGCTCGTGCGATGGCGACACGCTGTTGCTCTCCGCCGGAGAGTTCGTGCGGATAGGCACCGCTGCGGGCTCCAAGGCCGAGGCGTGAGAGCCATTGTGTGGCAATGGCGCGCGCCTCGTCTTTTGGCAGGTTGGCGAGGCCAAAGCCGACATTCTGCAGGGCTGTCAGATGGGGAAACAGGGCAAAATCCTGGAAGATCAGGCCGATGCGACGTTTCTCGGGCGCTAGCGTGCGGCCGGGTTCGGAAAGTATGGTCTCGCCGAGGCAGACCTTGCCGGTGTCGACTGGCTCAAGGCCCGCAAGCAGGCGCAGCAGGGTGGACTTGCCGGCGCCGGACCCACCGAGCAGGGCTGTAATGGCGCCGGGCTGCAGGTCGAGCGACACGCCGGATACGACCGCAAGGCCGTCATAGACGCGGCTGACATCCTGCGCCGAGAGAGGGGTTGGGGCGAGGGTCATTCAGGGGCTCCGGGGCGCGCACGGGACAGGCGCCAGGACAGGAAGATGACGGGCAGCAGCCCGGCCATCGTGATCAGCAGGGCGGGTAAAGCGGCGGCGGCAAGGCGCTCGTCGGTCGCATAGGCATTGGCGCGTACGGCCAGCGTGTCCCAGTTGAAAGGGCGCAGCATGAGCGTTGCGGGGAGTTCCTTGAGCGATTCCACGAACAGGATGAGGGCGCCGGCGGTTGCACCTGAGAGGGCGATGGGTAGGTCAACCTCGCGGGCCCGGCGCAGCGGCGAGGCGCCGAGGCTGCCGGCGGCCTGGCTGAGGGAGGCCGGCGCACGCGCGAGCGCGGCGACCATGGGCTCTGCCCCGGCAGCGGTGAAGCGGCTGGCATAGACCCAGGCCAGTGCAATCAGGGCCGAGGCGCCAGTCAGCGTGAATGGTAGCAGCCCCAGCACGACTAGCGCGCCCATGGCGAGAACGGCGCCGGGAATGGCATAGCCCGACGAAGCGGTAAGGCGGGCAACGCGCGGCAGCACGCCAGAAGCGCGCTGGGAAAGAGCAATCACGAGGGCCAGAACGAAGGCGAGCGCGGCGCCTGCGCCTGCGAGCATGAGTGTGTTCATCAGCGCAGGGCCAATCGGAGCAAGCGTTTCGCTCGTTTCCACGCTGCGCCAGATGAGGCGACCGACAGGCAGGCCAAAGGACATCAGAAAGATGGCGATGCAGAGCGCGGTTGCCCCGGCAGCGGCCAGTGGCGTAAGCGGCGCGCGGGCGACGGCGCGCCAGCGGCGGGAATTCTGCTCGCTGCCCCGGCGGCCCCGGCTCCATCGCTCGAACAGGACGAGGCTGAGCACGAGTGTCAGCAGGACGAGCGCGAGACGGGCGGCGGTGGCCGGTTCGCCAAAGCTCGTCCAGGCGCGCACGATGCCATAGGTCAGCGTCGGTACGCCGAGATATTCAGCGGCGCCATAGTCAGCAGCGGCTTCCATCAGCGAGAGGGAGAGGCCTGCGGCGATGGCCGGGCGTGCAGCGGGCAAGGCGACGCGCCAGAAACTGCGGGCGGCACTGGCGCCAAGGCTGCGTGCCGCTTCCAGCGAGCAGACCGATTGCGAGATGAAGGCCGCGCGGGCCGTGAGGTAGACATAAGGGTAGAGCGTCAGCGCCAGCACGAAAGCGAGGCCCGGCAGGGAATGGATATCGGGGAACCAGTAGTCGCGCGCGCGCCAACCTGTTGCCGAGCGCAGGGCCGCCTGTATCGGCCCGCCGACGCCCATCAGGTCGCCATAGGCATAGGCCAGAACATAGCCCGGTGCAGCGAGGGGCAGGATCAGTAGCCATTCGAAAATCGCGCGGCCCGGAAAGCGATACATGGTGACGAGCCATGCAGCCGGAACGGCAAAGGCGAGAATGAACAGGCCTGTCAGCGCGAGTGTGCCGATCGTGCCGAGTAGATAGCCCGTCAGGAGTGTGGTGCGAATATGGTCCCACGCGTCGCCGCCACCAAAGACCAGACCGGCCACAAGCGTGGCGGCGACTGGCACCGCAATGACAAGGCCCGCCAGAAAGGCGGGCCCGTCACTTGCGCGAATGGCAAGGTTTCGGAAGGGGGCGACGCGGGCCAAACGGGTTAGTTCCAGCCGGCCCGGTCGTAGATTTCCTGCGCCTCGGCCTGGTGCTCGCCCAGTTCCTGAAGCGGGAATTCGCTCGGCTTGAAATCAGGAAGCTGTTCAAGCCCAGCGGGCAGCGGCATGCCGGCGACCATCGGGAATTCCTTGGTGGCGCTGGTCAGCATCTGCTGGCCTTCGGCGGTCGTAAGCCATTCGATGAAGCGGATGGCGTTCTCCTTGTTGGGCGCATGCGCAGCGACGGCAGCGCCGGAAATGTTGATGTGCGTGCCGACGTCGTCCTGCTCGGGAAAGGAAAGCGCGGTCTTTGCCGTGACGGCTTTCTCTGCGTCCGTGCCGGTTGCCATGCGCACCCAGTAATAATGGTTGATCAGGGCCGCTGAACATTCACCCGCGGCGATGGACTCGATCTGCGTCGTGTCACCGCCCTGGGGTGGACGGGCAAAGTTGGCAACCACGTTGCGGGCCCATTCAGCAGCCTTGTGAGAGCCCCAACGACCGATGAATTCACCCATAAGCGAGAGATTGTAGACGTTGGAGCTGGAGCGCATGCAGATTTCGCCGTGCAGCTTGCCATCAGCAAGGTCCTGATAATGGGCCACGTCCTCGGGTTTCAGGCGGGTCGGATCGTACACGATGATCCGGGCGCGGCGGGCGAGGCCGAACCAGTTGCCATCGGGCTCGCGGAAATGCGGCGGGATCAGGGATTCCAGTGTCTCGGAATGAATGCCTTGCGTGAAGCCGCCTTCCTGAAAGCGGTAGAGCGTGCCCACATCGGAGGAAATGATGACATCTGCCGGGCTTTTGTCGCCTTCGGCCTTCATGGTTTCGATCAGTTCAGGCGCGCCGGACTCGCGGAAACGGACATGGATGCCCGTTTCCTTCTCGAACGTGTCGTACATCACCTTGTCGGAATCATAGTGTCGGGCGGAATACACATTCAGCACGCCCGCGCTGGGAACCGCAGGCGCGGCAACGGGTTCAGCATTTGTTGCCGCAGGTTCAGCCGGTTTGCCGCAAGCGACCGCGAACAAAGCGATAGCGGTGAATAGAACGGGAAACTTCATGAGATGGAACGATCCTTGTCTGGCTGTGGCCTATCAAACATAATTGAGAATGGATCGCAACAAGTGAGGGTAGCGACGTTTTGCCCGAATCTTGCACAGCGCCTTACAGGAAATGGTTTTTTGGCCGAAATGACTCTGCGGATGGCGGTTTCTTCGGTAAATCAGGGATTAACTCCGGTCAGAATAACAGGGGTGGTGGGACATGAATGACATCGTATTAGACCTGGATCTGGGGACGCCAGAGGAACAGGCACTGTGGGAAATGGCTGTCGACTTCTTCGTCAACATGCTAAGTTCCAACGATAATTCCGCGGGTGGGGATGCCCCGGACATGATGGTGCACACGGCTTTCAAGCCGAACGGCCGCATCAGCAAGAAACTTATCTTCCAGGACAGGACGTGGGCAGATGCCTTCATGAACTTCTGGGAAGAGCAGAAAATGCAGGCGGCCGCCGCCTAGGCGTTTCGCTTCACGGCCAAGTCGCCTAGAGAGCCGGGATGACCCCGAACCCCCGTTCTGCGCATGTCGCCATTCTTGGCGCCGGCATTATTGGCCTCGCCTGTGCCTGGGAACTGGTGCAGCGCGGCGCGCATGTGACGATCTATGACACGCAAACACCCGGGCGCGGCGCGAGCTGGGCCGCTGCCGGCATGCTGGCACCTGCCTTTGAGGCCGCAGCCGAAGACGGCGCGCATCCGCGCCTGTTCGATCTTTGCATGGAAAGCGCGGCCCTGTGGCCAGCCTTTGCCGCCTCCGTCAGCCAGGCATCAGGGCGCGATCTTGGCTTTTCGCCGGGGCCGTCGCTGGCGCTGGCTTTTGACGGGGCCGAGGCGGCTGGCCTGCACCGTCTCTCAGCAGCCCTGACGCGGCATGGTGTGGAAAGCGAGATGCTGCTGCCCGAGGCGGTGTGGGACATCGAGCCTGCCGTTTCGCGGGGTGTGCATGGCGCGCTGCGGTTGCCAACGGACGGACAGGTGGACAATCGCGCGATCGTCTCGGCCCTCATAGCGGCCCTCGGCGAGCACGAGGCTGTCCGTTTCGTGACCGTTCCCGCCCCACTGGAAGACCGCGACGGGCGGCTTTGCATCGAGGGGCATGACATGATCCTCGCGGCAGCGGGGTGGAACACGGCGGCGATCAAGGTGCGCCAGAATGGCGAGGATTTCAGTCTCGTGAACTGGGACACGGCGCTCGACGAGATCGATTGCTATGGCGGCCAGATGCTGTCGGTCGCGCGCGAGCCGGGCTTGCCGACCATGACACTGCGCTGCGGCGCCATCTATATCGCGCCGAAGCCGGACAGGGTGATTATTGGGGCGACGATGGAGCCGGGCAGGGCGACGCTTGAACCTGATGAGGACACGATTGCCGAGCTGCGCGCGGAAGCGGCCCGGCTGTGCCCGGCGATTGCCTATGCACCTGAACTGGAAACATGGGCCGGAGTGCGGCCGGGCACGCTGGATCACGCGCCGCTGCTCGGGAAAACGCGGGCCGATGGGCTGTTCGTGGCCTCAGGCCACTACCGCAATGGCATCCTGCTTGCCCCTGTCACCGCGAAGATCATGGTGGATGCTATGCTCGATGGGAAAACCAGCGAACTGGCGGCAGCGTTCAGCCCGGCCCGCTTTGCGGCTGCGACCGCCTGACGCCGCGCTCATGCTGGACGGGGGCCCCTGCCGCGCCTAAGTCTCCTGACAAGCAGGAGGAAACGCATGCACCAGATCGCCCCCATGAGCGAAGACCAGATGGCCATCAAGGATGCGGTCGCCAAGACGATCGCCCCCTTCGATGACGAATACTGGGGCAAGACAGACGAGACCGGCAAATGGCCCGAAGAGTTCTGCGATGCCATGGCCAAGGGCGGTTGGCTGGGTATTGCGTTCCCCGAGGAATATGGCGGCGCGGGACTTGGCCTGACCGAAGCGGCGCTGATGATGCAGACGGTGACGCGATCTGGCGCAGGCTATTCGGGCGCCTCGGCAATCCACCTCAACATTTTCGGGCCAAAGCCGCTGGAGAAATTCGGCACCGAGGAACAGAAGCAGGAAAACCTGCCGAAGATCATCTCGGGCAAGGAGAAGATGTGCTTTGCCGTGACCGAGCCGAACTCCGGCCTCGATACGTCATCGCTGGAGACCAAGGCCGAGCGCACCAATAATGGCTATGTCATCAATGGCCGGAAGATATGGACGACCGGTGCGCAGCGCGCCGACAAGATCCTGATCATTGCGCGCACCACGCCGAAGGACCAGTGCGCCAAGCCGCATCTTGGCCTGTCGCTATTTTATACCGACCTTGACCGGGGCAAGATCGAAGCCAATCCGATCCCGAAAATGGGCCGCAAGGCGGTGGAGTGCAACACGCTCTTCATCGACGGGCTCGAAGTGCCCAAGGAACACCTCATTGGCGAAGAAGGCGCGGGCTTTAAATACCTGCTGCAGGGCCTGAACCCCGAGCGCGTTCTGTTTGCCGTGGAGAGCGTTGGCCTTGGCTTTGCCGCGCTGGAGCGCGCCGCGCGCTATGCGCAGGAGCGGGTCGTGTTTGGTCGGCCGATTGGCCAGAACCAGGGCATCCAGCATCCGCTGGCGCGCAGCTGGGCTGAGCTCTCGGCGGCTGAACTGATGGCTTACAAGGCTGCCTCGCTCTACGACGCAGGCGAGGATTGCGGCGCCGAAGCCAACGCCGCGAAATATCTCGGCACGGAAGCGGGTTTCACGGCCTGCGAAACCGCTGTGCTGACGCACGGCGGCATGGGCTATGCCAAAGAATACCATGTCGAGCGCATGATGCGCGAAGCCATGCTCGCCCGCATCGCCCCCGTAAGCCGCGAGATGATCCTCAATTTCATCGCCGAACGCGTCCTCGGCCTGCCGAAGAGTTACTAAAGGGCCTCATCGCTACATCTCATCCGCGTCCTTCATGTGCTGGAAGAATTCTTCCTTGCTGTTGGTGCGCGGATAGGGGGTGAGCGGAACAGGGACTTCGAGGAAGGCGCAAAGCGGGCCCCAGCCGTCCTTGGCGGAGTGAACGAGCAGGCGTTCGGGCGGCACGGTGGCCTTCACGTTTGCTTCGTGCGCGTGGAAGGTGGCGATCAGTTCGTCCTTCTCCTTGGCGTCGCCGAAGCTTCGCTCGAGGACTTGCGACACCATTTTGAACCATTCGGTCGCCTGTGGCGGCCATGTCTCGGGCGCCCAGACCGCGGCGAGGATGGTCTCGGAGATGCTGTCATACCAGCTTTCGGCAGAGCGCGTTGAGAGGATGATCTTGGCCTCCGGATAGGTCTCGGCCACGTCCTGCCAGAAGGCGGCGGTTGGCCAGTCCACAGCCGATTTGTAGCCGTCATAGATGGCCGCATAGTCTGGCTTGCCGGCCAGCGCGGCGTTCCACAGCGGGACTTGTGCCTCGCCATTATGGATAACTTCGATCATGTGGTGGCACGGGCCGAGGCCCAGTTCCTCAAGCGCCAGCTTGAGCGACATTGTGCCGGTGCGGCCAAATCCGGCGCTGATAACAGAAAGTGTCATGTGTCCCTCCCACGCCCGGTTGTCCGGGTCTCATTCAGGAGGCTAGCACGATTACGGATCATTCTGTAGCGGGGTCTTCGTCCTTCTTCCGGCGGAGGCGGATAGGGGACTTTGCGCACTACGTGCCGATTGGCTTCCTCAAACCTGCAATTCGGACTAGGCTCTGCAAAAGCCTTGGGAGGGCGTTGGCATGCTTTATCTGATACTCGGTCTGGTCATCTTTTTCGGGGCGCACCTGTTCACGACTTTCAGGTCGCGCGAGCCGAGCAAGGATATCAAGGTCAAACTTGGCTATCCGACGTATATGGGGCTTTACAGCCTTGTTTCGATTATCGGTTTTGTGCTGATCTGCTACGGGTATGGCGCATCGCGCGGGGCAGGCATCCTCTATACGCCGCCCAGCTGGGGCAAGCATGTGAACATGCTGTTGATGCTACCGGCGCTGATCCTGCTGGTGGCCTCGCAATTGCCGACCGGGGCGATCAAGAAGGCGGCGAAGCACCCGATGCTGGTGGCCGTGAAGCTCTGGGCCTTCGGGCATTTACTGGCCAATGGCGAGTTGAACTCGGTCATCCTGTTCACTGTTTTCCTGGCCTATGCCGTGATTGACCGGATCGCAGTCAAGAAGCGCGGTGACCTCGGCCCGGCCAGGGATGCGCCATCTTCGGTGATGGCAGATGTCGGGTCTGTGCTGATCGGGGCGGGGGTCTACGTGGCTTTCGTGCTTTGGCTGCACCAAATCCTGATCGGCGTACCGATTGTTTGATATTTCCGGCTGAACCCGTCTGTTTGGCGGGTTTGGTTCACTATCCGCGTAAACCCCTGCAGGAGTGTGACCCATGAATTATGATTTCAATTATGCCCTTGCGGTGTTTCTCGACAATGTAATGAATCGCTATGCGGCCTTTGAGGGCAGGACCAGCCGCCGGGAATTCTGGCACTATGTGTCGATCGCCTTCATGATCTCGATCGCGTTGAACATCCTGTCTGCGATCCCGTATCTCGGTGCGATTTTCAGCTTGTTGAGCCTGCTTGTCAGCCTGGCCTTGCTGCTGCCCGGCATCGGCATTGCCATCCGGCGGATGCACGATATCGAGCAGAGCGGCATCATGGTGCTGATCCCGCTCTACAATATTTACCTTGCCTGTCAGCCGGGAACGCCGGGAACCAACCGTTTCGGACCGGAACCTGCAAAGGCCTGAACAAGCCCCTGCGCGTTGACTTGTCTTGCTCGCCGGGCGCGGTCAGGCTAAGTCGCGGCCCATGTCGAAACAAACACAGACCCGTCGCAAGACCGTCAAGGACATCGCCGCTGCCAAGGGGAAGACGCCGATTGTCTGCCTCACGGCCTATGATGCGCCCATGGCGAGCCTGCTGGACCCGCATGCCGACCTTCTTCTCGTCGGTGACAGCGTGGGCATGGTCGTCCACGGCCTGCCATCCACTGTCGGCGTGACGATGGAGATGATGATCCTGCATGGCCAGGCCGTCATGCGCGGCGCTGAGCAGGCGCTTGTCGTGGTGGATATGCCATTCGGTTCGTACGAGACGAACAATGATGATGCCTTCCTGAATGCGGCGCGTATCATGAAGGAAACAGGCTGCCAGGCGGTGAAGATCGAAAGCGGCACCTATGCGGCTGGGCAGATCGCTCACCTTGTGGAGCGCGGCGTGCCGGTGATGGGCCATATCGGCCTGCGCCCACAGGCGGTGAACGTAGACGGCGGTTTCCGCGCCAAGGGTCGCACCAATGCCGAGCGCGACCGGGTGATTGCCGAAGCCCGCGCTTCTGCTGATGCGGGCGCCTTTGCCATTGTGATTGAGGGCGTCGCCGAAGACCTCGCAGCCGAGATTACGGCTGAAGTGAGCTGCCCGACCATCGGTATTGGTGCATCAGCGGCCTGTGACGGGCAGGTGCTGGTGACGCATGACATGCTCGGCCTGTTTGACTGGACACCGAAATTCGTGCGCCGCTATGCCGATCTCAGCAAGACGATCAGCGAAGCGGCAGCGGCCTATGCCGACGATGTCCGCACGCGTCGCTTTCCCGGAGACGCTGAGACCTATGCCCTGCGAAAACCTGACCCGGAACAGCGCTGACACGTTGCAGCCTGCCAATAGCGCGTCTAGGTTCCTGACCGAGTCACCAAAGCCACCGGAGCGACTGAATTGAGCGATATTTTCGGAGAAGTCGACGAAAGCCTTCGACAGGATAAACTGGAAGGCTGGTGGGGTCGCTACCAGTATTTCGTGTATGGCGCCTTTGGCCTCATACTCGTCGCGGTGGCCGTGAATGAGTTTGTGCTCATCCCGCGCACCGAGGCGGCACGTGCCGCACGCGCCCTGGAGTTGGAAAAAGGCCTGTCAGAGCTGCACAATGGCTCCTATGTCGAGGCCCAGTCGGCGTTTTCAGACCTTGCCGAGGGTGGCAGCAAGATGGCGCCGCTCGCAGCGAACTATCTGGCCCAGACGCTCTATGAGGGCGGCGGCGATGCCAAGGGGGCTGCGGATGCCCTGGCTGCGATCGGAACAGTCGAGGGCGGCCCTTATGAGCGCCTGGCCCTGCTGAAGAATGCCTATTTCCTGGCTGACGGGCAGTCCATGGTCGAGCTGGAAGCCACTCTGGGCAGCCTGGTTGATGATGAAGGTCCGCTAGGTGCCCTGGCGCGTGAACTGGTTGCCGCCAAGGCGTTTGCGACCGGCGACAACGCCCGCGCCCGCACCGAATTCAACCGGCTCCGCTACGATGCGGCCGCACCGGAGGGTGTCAAGCGACGCGCCGAACTTGCGCTGGCGGCCATTCCTGCCGCCGCCGAGACGCTGGAGGCGCCTGCGGAAGCAGCGCCTGAAACACTTGATACAGTAACCGAAGCGCCGGCTCCCGCGCCCGCCCCTGCAGAGTCTGAGGAGACTGGCCAATGAGCTCATCGCGTAAACTGGCTGTCGCCATCGCCCTTGGTGCGACCCTGTCGCTTGCTTCGTGCAGCAGCTTCCCGAGCTTTGGGGGCAACAAGGCCAAGGAAAAATCGGCGGAGGACAAGGCTGGCAGGATCACGATGGTTCTGGCCGATGAGGCCGTAAAGCCAAACCCTGAACTGGCGGACGTCGCCATCGAGCTGCCGGAGCCACAGGTTATCAAGGCGTGGACCGAGGCGGGCTCCAATGCCACGAAAGTGGTGGGCAATGTCGCCGCCGGTGCGGATCTGAAGATTGCATGGAAAGCCGATGTCGGCGCCAAGTCCGACAAGAAATCGGCCATCACCACGCCGCCGGTGACCAATGAAACCACCGTGTTCACGATGGACGCCGACCAGACCGTGGTTGCGACGAACCTTTCGAACGGCAAACAGGTCTGGAAGAAAAAGCTGAAAGGCCTCACCAAGCGTGACAAGCAGGCGCTCGGCGGTGGTCTCGCCGTGACGGGAGACACGCTGATCGTGGCCAGCGGCTACGGCTTCGTTTCGGCGCTTGATGCCGCGAATGGCACGGAAAAGTGGAAGCGTGAGATGGGCGCACCGATGACGGGCGCCCCGACCATCAAGGATGGTCGCATCTTTGTCGCCTCGAACAATAACGAGATTTTCGCGATGTCGCTGGCAAATGGCGAGACCGAGTGGAGCGATCAGGCGATATCGGAATCGGCCCGTGTGCTTGGCAGTTCCAGCCCCGCAGCCGTCGAAGACTTCATCATCGCACCTTATTCTTCGGGCGAGATCATCGCCTATCTCGCCTCGAACGGTCGCCGCCTCTGGACGGATGCCATCTCTCAGGCTGGCCGGTTCACGCCAATTTCCGAGATCAACGATATTGGCTCGCGGCCGATCCTGTCGGGCGGGCTCGTTTTCGCATCCAGCCAGTCGGGCGTCACGGTCGCCATTGACGGGCGTAGCGGCACGCGGATCTGGTCGATCCCGACCGGTTCGACACAGGCCCCGGCCCTTGCGGGCGAGTTCATGTTCCTTCTCGGGACCGATGATACGCTCTCGGCGATCAACCCGGCCAATGGCGAAGCCTATTGGGTCACCCCGCTGCGGAAGTTCAAAAAAGAGAAAAAGAAGAAGGGCCGGATCAGCTATGCCGGGCCGATCATCGCCTCCGGGCGCATCGTGATTGTCTCGTCGCTGGGAGAACTGCTTGCCTTTTCGCCTCAAACCGGGCAGCAGACCGGCTCTGTGAAGCTGGGATCGACGGCCTACCTCGAACCCATCGCCGTACAGGACAAATTGCTTATCCTCACCGATGAGGCCAAGCTGATCGCCATCCAATAGGGCGCACGGCCCCCAAAGCCCGCCCGTAACTTAGTGAACGGGCAGGCTTATGCCGCTGAAACTCGCCATTCTCGGGCGTCCGAATGTCGGAAAATCGACGCTGTTCAACCGGCTTGCCGGCAAGAAAATCGCGCTGGTCGATGACCAGCCGGGCGTTACGCGTGACCGCAAACAAGCCGAAGGGCGCCTTGCGTCGCTGCCGCTGATCCTTGTCGATACGGCTGGCTATGAAAACGTGCACGATGACAGCCTGCAGTCGCGCATGCGCGAGCAGACGGAAGCGGCGATTGCCGAGGCCGAAGTGGCGCTGTTCCTGATCGACGCGCGTGTTGGCGTCACGATCGAGGACCAGAGCTTTGCCCAGCTGCTGCGCAAGGCCAATATTCCGGTCGTGCTGGCAGCGAACAAGGCCGAAGGCAAGGCGGGCCGCGATGGCCTGAACGAGGCTTGGGAACTCGGCTTTGGCGAGCCTGTGGGCCTTTCGGCCGAGCATGGCGAGGGCATGGCCGACCTCTTTGAGGCGATCCGTCAGGCGCTCGGCGAGGAAGCCTTCGAGCGCGCGCTGGAAGAGGCCGAACCTGATTATACGCGCTTTGGCGGCGAGGACATTCTCGAGAAACTCTCCCATATCGACATTGATGACATGTCGCTGTCAGACGATGATCTCGTCGCGGCGATTGAAGAAGCCGATGTCGATATCGAGCCAGAGCCTGTGCGGCCCGACAAGCCCATCAAGCTGGCCATTGTCGGCCGACCGAACGCGGGCAAGTCGACCCTGATCAACCAGCTTCTGCAATCAGATCGCCTGCTGACCGGCCCTGAAGCGGGGATCACGCGCGATTCCATTTCCATTGACTGGGAATGGGAAGGCCGCCGCATCCGCCTCGTCGATACGGCGGGCCTGCGCCGTAAGGCGCGCGTGCAGGAAAAGCTGGAGCGCATGTCGACGGGCGAGACGATCCGCTCGCTCAAATATGCCGACATCGTCGCCCTGGTGATGGACGCCGACGAAGCGATGGAGAAACAGGATCTGCAGATTGCTGACCTCGCTCTGCGCGAAGGCCGTGGCATCGTGCTGGTGATCTCCAAGTGGGACAAGGTGAAGGACCCGGATGCCGCTGCGAAGCATATTCGCGACCTGTCTAGCCGCCTGATGCCGAATGCCGGTGGCGCGCCAATCGTGTTCCTGTCGGGCCTTACCGGTCGGAATATCGAGAAACTAATGCCAGCCGTCGTGAGCGTCTATGCCAACTGGACAGCGCGGGTGAAGACCGGCGACCTGAATCGCTGGCTACGCCATACGGTGGAACGCCACCCGCCACCATCCGTGCATGGCAAGCGGATCAAGCCGCGCTACATGGCCCAGATGAAGGCGCGCCCGCCGACGTTCGTGCTGATCGCTTCGCGCGGTGAGCAGATGCCGGATCAGTACAAGCGGTACCTCGTCAATGGTGTGCGGGAAGCCTTCGACATGAACGGCGTACCGATCCGCCTGTTCGTGCGGCAGGGCAAGAATCCCTATGCCGACAAGGTTGCGCAGCAACGCCCATCAAAGCGCTATAAGTCAAAAGAATAGCATACGGGCCATTTTGGGGATTGGTCGCCGCCTGCCAGGCCGAGCCGCCAAATATACAAGTCTTGGACGGGAGCCATTCCTGCGTGTAGTCATATGCGAAATGCAGATATGACAACACATCAGGGAGAAATGCATGGCGACGAATGTTCCGGCTAAAGGGCTACAACTGCGCTCACACGTAAAGTCTGGCGGGGAGCTGGAGCTCTCGCTGGTAGAGGTCGATATTCCGGCACCCGGCCCTGACGACGTGATCGTGCGTGTCGAAGCGACACCGATCAACCCATCTGATCTTGGCCTCCTGCTCGGCGCGGCTGACATGAGCAGCGCGAAAGCATCCGGCACGGCAGATCGTCCTGTTGTCACAGCCAAAGTGCCCGCTGCCGGCATGCGCGCCATGGCGCCCCGTGTGGATGAGTCCATGCCGGTGGGCAATGAGGGCGCAGGCACGGTTGTGGCGGCGGGGTCGTCCCCTGCGGCGCAGGCTCTGCTCGGCAAGACGGTCGCCGGCCTCGGCGGCGAGATGTATTCCCAGTATCGCACGCTGAACGTGGCGCAGTGTATGGAGCTGCCGGAAGGTGCAACCGCGCGCGATGGCGCCTCGTGCTTCGTGAACCCGCTGACATCGCTGGCCATGACGGAAGTCATGCATATGGAGGGTCACAAGGCCCTGCTGCACACGGCGGCGGCGTCGAACCTTGGCCAGATGCTGAACAAGATCTGTATCGCTGACGGTATTGATCTCGTGAACATTGTCCGCTCTGACGCTCAGGAGAAAATCCTGCGCGATATCGGCGCGAAACATGTCGTCAATTCGACCTCGCTCGGCTTCATGAACGACCTGATCCAGGCGCTGGCCACGACGGGCGCGACGCTTGGCTTTGATGCTATCGGCGGTGGCCCCCTGGCCGGGCAGATCCTCGTCGCGATGGAAGCGGCGGCGAACATGAATGCCAAGGAATACAGCCGCTACGGTTCGGCCACCCACAAGCAGGTCTATATCTATGGCCGCCTCGACATGAGCCCGACCACACTGCCGCCAGGCGTTGGCATGGCGTGGGGCGTGGGTGGCTTCCTGCTGACGCCGTTCCTGCAGAAGGTCGGCGCCGAAGGCCGCGCCAAGCTGCGCGCGCGAGTGGGCAAGGAATTGAAGACGACGTTCGCCAGCCATTATACGTCTGAAATCTCGTTGGCAGAGGCGCTGCAACTGCCCGTGATCGAAGCCTATAACCGCCGCGCAACCGGCGAGAAATATCTCATCAATCCGAGCAAATAGACGCCCGTAACTTTAGCGAAGGCAGATGGCAGGCGAGGTATAGGGTATGGCAAAGCTTCACGTATTGATCGCGATGACCGCCCTTCTGGCGGCCTGTTCCAAGGCCCCCCCGACGCAAGACGTGTCGGAGGCGCCTGTCGCCTGGCGTCCGTTCACCGATGATAGTCCGTGGAACACGCCGATCCCTGCCGATGCTGTGGCAGACACCAATTCTGCTGAATTGATAGAGGGGCTTGCTGCGGCGGGCAGTCTTTTTATCAATATCGATCAATGGTCTGTGCCGGTTTATTATATCGACATGTCCGAGACGCCAACGCAGACCGTCTATGATTATTATCCGGGTGAATATGGTCGTGGTTTCGAAATGCCGCGTGAAATTCCGATCCCGGAAGATATGGCCACGCAGAAACCAAGCGCGGGTTATATCGCAATTGTCGACAGGAACAGCGCCCTCGAATGGGACTTGAACCAGGCAAGCAAGAGCGAAGACGGCAAGTGGATGACCGGCTTCGGCGTGGTCTCCAGCTTGCGCGGCAAAGGCGTTTACCCGGCCTGGAATGAAGCGGAGACGCCGAATGAGGCGGCCAGCGCGCTGCCGTCCGGCTTTCCGCTTGTCGCGGGCTTGATCCGTGTCGAGGAAATAAAGAGTGGGCGCATACCGCATGCGCTGATGATTGCCAGCCCGACTATTCGCTCGGACGTTTTTGTTCGCCCCGCAAGCACGGCGCGCCTGCAGCGCAGCGGTTTCACGCCCAGTACGACCGGCCTGCCGCTTGGTGCACGCATACAGCTTGATCCGGATTTCAATGTCGAAAAGTCAGACCTGTCACCTTCGGGCAAGATCATTGCGCGCGCCCTACAGACCTATGGCGCCTTTGTCGGCGATCAGGCCGGGGCCAATATCCTGTTTGCCGAGGCGGGGCCGGAGCAATTGGCCGAGTGGCCCGGCCTGCTGAAAGCCGATGATCTGGCAGGCGTCTTCTCGGCTGAGATGATGGCCAAGCAATTCCGCGTCATCGATATGGGCGAGGCCCTGCCGGCAGAGCCTGTGCCTGCGCAGCCTTAGCTCGGCAGCGAGGTGTCATAAGGGCTGTCGAGCGAGAAGACCGGAATGGTCGCCACGATCTCGAAGCCGCTTTCATCCTGCAGGTCATATGTGCCGCTCATCATGCCGGATGGGGCGGCAAGCGGCGCGCCGGATGTGTAGCTGAAACGTTCGCCGGGCTGCAGCGTCGGCGTCTGCCCGATCACGCCTTCGCCATCGACGGCCTGCATGCGGCCTTGTGCATCGACGATCTGCCAGTGGCGGCGAACGATGGTCCAGGCCTGGTCGCTCTCATTCTCCACGTCGACCGTATAGGACCACATGAAACGTCCGCGCGAGGGCTCGGATTCGTCATGCATGAACTTCGGGCGAACGCGGATGCGCACGCCTTGCGTGGTGTGTTCATAGAGGGGGGGAGCGTGTCGCCTGGCCATTATGCGAAATTGATCCGAATTCCTTCACACACTGTTAAGAGCGTTAACAACATCCGCTTCAAGATCGTCGGGATCTTCAAGGCCGACCGAAAAGCGGATCCAGCTGCGGTCAAGGCCCATGGCTGCCTGCTCTTCGTCCGTCAGCGCGCGGTGTGTCGTGCTGGACGGATGGCAGGCGAGGGACTTGGTGTCGCCGAGATTGTTACAGATATCGACAAGCTCCAATGAATTCAGGAACTTGAATGCCGCTTCCTGACCGCCATTGACCGACAGGGCGATCATCGTGCCGCCGCTCGTCATCTGGCGTTTGTGGACGTCGTAGTGTGGGTGGTCCTTGCGATGAGGGTAGCGCACGGCGGCGACGTTCGGATGGGCTCCGATAGTGTCAGCGATACGGGCCGCGCTCGCGCTTTGCGCATCGACGCGTAATTTCAGGGTTTCGAGACCCTTAAGCACGACCCATGCGTTGAATGGAGCTGCGGCCGGGCCGACATGGCGCAGGTACGGATCGTACACTCCTTCCATATATTGGGCGCTGGTCAGGATGGCGCCCAGCATGACGCGGCCTTGGCCGTCCATGTGCTTGGTGCCCGAATAGACAACAACATCGGCGCCGAGTTCCAGCGGTTTCTGGAGGATGGGCGTCGCAAACACATTGTCCACGACCAGAACGGCGCCCGCTTTCTTGCAAAGCTTTGACACGGCTTCGATATCGACGCCGTCGAGTAGCGGGTTGGCCGGGCTTTCAATCAGGACCAGCTGGCAGCCCTTGGCGATCTCGCGTTCCCAGGCATCAAGGTCTGCGCCGTCCACGAAAACGGTCTCAATCCCGTATTTCGGCATCAGGTTGGCAATGATCCAGCGGCAGGAGCCGAACAGGGCTGTCGCGGCCACAACGCGGTCGCCAGATTTGAGGGGCGCAAGAATCGCCGAGGAAATGGCACCCATGCCGCTCGCTGTGACCCGGCATGTCTCGGCATTTTCGATAAGGGCGATGCGCTGTTGCAGCATTTCGCAGGTCGGGCTGCCATAGCGGGAATAGACGAATCCGGGCTCTTCGCCCTTCATGCGGGCCATCGCCTGTTCGGCGCTGTCATAGGCATAGCCGGACGTCAGGTAGAGCGCCTCGGAGATCTCGCCATGCTCTGAACGCATCAGGCCACCGCGCACCGCTTTGGTCGCGGCTTTCCAGTTGGCCTTGCCTGATGAGTCTGACCCGTTTGCCATTGTAGTATAGTCCTTGTCTTTCCTGTACCGGGTCTTATGCCTGAGAGCTCAAGGGGTGCAAGTGATGGTGCAGGAAACGGGCGTTTTGCCCGACCATGAAATCGAGGTGCTGGTCGCCGAAGGGGCGATCCGCAGCGACCTGGCGCTTGAGGCGGGACAGGTGCAGCCGGCGAGCCTGGACCTGCGTCTTGCGCAGGATGCTTACCGCCTGCGCGCGAGCTTCCTGCCGGGCAAGGACCGGACCGTGGCCGAGATGCTGCAGGAACCGGGCGTGCACATGCACCGCATCGACCTGACCGACAAAGGCGCTGTTCTGGAAACCGGCTGCGTCTATCTCGTGCCACTGCAGGAGCATCTTCGCTTGCCTGCCGGCATTTCTGCGCGGGCCAATCCGAAAAGCTCGACAGGCCGTATCGACGTGTTCACGCGTCTGGTGACCAACCGGGGCCGGGCGTTTGACGATGTGCCCACGGGTTATTCCGGGCCGCTTTACCTGGAAGTGAGCCCGCGCACCTTCCCGATCATGGTGCGGCCGGGCGACCGGCTGGCGCAGGTGCGGTTCAAGCGCAAGCGGCCTGATGCGCTGAAAGAACGTGTCGTCTCGATTGATCTGGAGCCGCCTGAAGGCCAGCCAGCGGGTTACCGCGCCAAGCTTCACTCCGGCGTCGTGGACCTGCGCGGGATTGGTGCGCATGAAGCGGGCCAGTTCTGGGAGCCGGTCTATCCCCGCCACGGCCGTATCGTGCTCAACCCTGAAGACTTCTACATTCTTGTCAGCCGCGAGACGGTGAAAGTCGCGCCCATGGAAGCGGCCGAGATGGCCCCAATTGCACCCGAGCTGGGGGAGTTCCGGGCTCATTATGCGGGCTTTTTCGACCCGGGCTTTGGGGTGAACAAGGGCGGTAGCCGGGCCGTTCTTGAGGTTCGCTCGCGCGACGTGCCGTTCATCCTGGAGCACGGCCAGCCGGTGGCCAAACTGATCTACGAGCCGATGGCGGCCAAACCGTCAGGGCTCTATGGCGGCAAGGGCTCCAACTATCAGGGGCAGGGCTTGAAACTGTCGAAGCATTTCGCGCTTTAGGCTTCGCCCCAAAGCCGCATCAGGTTGGCGATGGATTTCGACAGGGTGAGGTATTCCGGCGAGCGGACATCGTGCGTCTGGCCGAGCGTGGCGCGCAGGTTTTCCAGATCGAACAGGATTTCGCGCGCGGCGGCATCACGGATGCTGCTTTCGATCCAGCCGACGCAGACAATGCGCTGGCCGGATGTGACGGGACACACCTGGTGCAGGCTGGTTGAGGGGTAAAGGACCAGATCTCCCGCAGCGGTCTTGGCATGGTGCGTGTTGCCGGCATGGTGGATCTCGAGTTCGCCGCCTTCGTAGCTGCCCGGCTCGGACAGGAAGAGCGTGAAGGAGAGGTCTGTGCGCAGGCGCGCCTCGCCCGTGCCCATGAACGGGTTATCGACGTGGAGGCCATAGGTGCCGCCATCCTGCGTGCGGCTGACGAGCAGGGGCGAGAAACGGCGCGGCTGGGCAGTGGCCGCCAGAACGGGATGCGCGCGGATCGCTTCCCCAAGCATGTCGCGCAGCTTCGCGCCGGTGCGCGAGGAGAGGTCCGCCTGCTCATTATGCTTCACGGTGCGGGCGGCGGGGCCAGCCGTCGCTGCGCCGTCGATCCAGCGCAGTGTGGCGGCGAGTTCGGTGGCTGTGGCCAGCTGGCCTGCGTCAAGAACGCCCGAAAGGGTGAGGAACATGTTCTTCCTACTTGCGAATGAGTTTCATTTCTGTAAGGCGTGTAGCCCATTACTCGGACAAGCGTAAGGGTCGCAAATGCCACACATCTATCACAGCTGGACACGTCTTGGACTGGGCGCCCTGATGGGCACGACGGCGCTTGCCGGTTGCGGCCAGTCGGCCTCAACACCGACGCCTGCGGCTGAATCGGCGGCGGTTGAGGCGCCAGCTTTCGCGGCTGAAGCACTCGCCGCCGATCCTGCGCCCGTCGGCTCAGTTGGTGGCGAAGGCGAGGGCGGCGTGGCCATCGAGCAGGCCGCGACGGACCCGGTCGTGTTCAATATCGCGCTGGCTGTCACTGAGGCACACATCCTGGCGGCCCGCGACGCCTATGCCGATGGCGAGACCGAAGCGGCGGCAGAAATGTTTGCTCATCCGGTGAGTGAAGTCCTGTTCGACATGGAGCCTGTGCTTGAAGCGCGCGGTGTGACGCTGTTCGATGGCCTGCTGACGGATGCGTCGATTGCGGCATCTGCTGGCGAGACGCCGGAGCAGATTTCGGCTCGCACGGATGCGATCATTGCTGCCCTGCGCGCCGCAGCCCTCAAGGCTCCCGATAACGGCACTGCCCCCGCCGAGGTCAAGATGCATGTCATCGCCGACATGATCGAACGGGCAGTTGCCATGTATCGCAGCGCTGCAGCGAGCGGCGTGTATGAGCCATATCTCGACGGCTATGGCTTCCACAAAGTGGCCGAGACGCAGTTCGCGGCGGCGAAGGACGAGATTGCGGCGAGTAACCCGGAGGCGGCTGCCTCCATTGGCAACGCCATCGCAGCGCTGGCGGAAGCCTATCCTAGCGCTGCCCCGCAGGACGCGCTCATGGCCGATATTTCGCAACTGACGGTGCTGGCCTCCGACGTGACCCTGTCGGTCAACTAGTAGGCTTCAAGGATGCGGGATCGGGATACCGTGACGGTCGGACAGGGCACGCAGGATGGCATCCTTGTCGTCAATGAAGGCGATGTTACCGTGGTGTTTTATATCCAGTCCATCTTCCGTTCCGTCCGCAAGGATCAGGACGGGGCATGATTGGTTGTCCGGCCCAAGCAAGCTCAGAAGTTCCTTGCGCGGGCGCGGCCACCCAATGCGGTGCACGGCTACACGCACAGCGAGTTCGGGAAAAGATGCCAGCAGGCCTTCCATCAGCGCGCAGTGCCAGCAATAGAAGACGTCGCCAGGATAGGCGGGATCTGAAAAGCCCGGTTGCAGCAGGAACAATTGATCCTTCCTACTCATCGAGATTAAGCCTCATCTCCACGATGTGCTGGGTAAACCCGGCCTTCTCATAGGCGCTGATCGCGGGCGTGTTGCCGGCATAGACGGTGAGGCGCACTTCCGGCAGGCCCTTGGCTTTCGCCCAGTCAAAGAAGTGGGCCATCAGCAGCTTGTTGAGGCCCCGGCCGCGATAGTCCGGGTGCACATACATGAAGCCGAGATAGGCGTGGTGCGTGTCCTGTACGTATGACCTCGACTCTTTCGTGCGGGCATAGCCCGACGCGACAAGCTGGCCATCCACGTCCACCACCGCAACTTCCGCATCATCTGAATCGATCAGCTCGCCGATATCATAGTAATTCACCGGATCGGGCTTGATCGTATGATCATAGGGGCGTTCGGCAGCGATGATGCCCTGTTCGAAGGCCTTCAGCGTTTCGAGGTCGTCGCGCGTGGCTGACCTGACTTTCACGGGATGCCTCCCTTACGAGCGGGCAGCGACCAGTTGCCGGTAGGCGATGCGCTGGCCGGTGCGGGTTTCATCCGGCGAGACCAGTTTGACCAGTTCGGCGGCCACTTCGTCCGGTGACGGCAGGGTCATCGGGTCTTCGCCCGGCTTGGCCTTGGCGCGCATGTCGGTGCGCGTGCCGCCCGGATCGAAGATGTTGATCTTCAGGCCCATGTTCTCGGTCTCGTCAGCCCAGCCCATGACCATGGCTTCAAGGCCAGCCTTGGAGGCCTGATAAGGGCCCCAGAAGGCCACGGGCTTGGCAGCAACGCTCGACGTGACAAACACGGCGCGTGGCGCAGGCGACTTGCGCAGCGAAGGAGAGAGCACAGAGATGAGACGCCAATTGGCGGTCAGGTTGACCTCGATCGTTTCCTCGAAGCTGCGCGGGCCAACTGATTCCAGCGGGCCAAGCGTCCCGAGGATGCCGGCATTGGCCACAAAGCCGTCGAGGCGGCCGAACCTGTCGGCGATCACCTTGCCCAGCGTGTCGATGCCCTTTGCGTCTTTCAGGTCCATCGGCACGAGGATCGCCTCATTGCCCATGGCGCGGATTTCGTCGTCGAGCTTTTCAAGCGCCGCTTTCGAGCGGGCGATGGCAATGACGAGGTCGCCCCGGCGCGCAAGATGCAGCGCAGCGGCGCGGCCGATACCGCGCGAGGCGCCGGTGACGAGAACGAGTCTGGGTTGGTCAGTCATGCCGGGCCCTTAGCGCAGGGCCTACGTGTCGTCCAGCAGGGAGAGCTGGCGTTCCTTGTCCGACTCGTCATGCTGGTGGTCGACCAGCGGGGTCGGATAGTCGCCCGTGAAGCAATGGTCGGCAAACTGGGGCTGCATGTTGTTGCGCACCGGCTCGCCGATGGCCTTGTAGAGACCAGGTACGGAGAGAAAGCCGAGGCTGTCGACCTTCAGTTCCGCCACCATTTCTTCGTGCGTGTGGATCGCCGCGAAGAGTTCGGACTTGGCGGCCATGTCGATGCCGTAGAAATCCGGGTTCACGATGGGTGGGCTGGCCGAACGGAGGTGAACTTCCTTGGCGCCGGCTTCGCGGACCATCTGGACGATCTTTTTCGACGTGTTGCCGCGCACGATGGAATCGTCGACCAGGATTACGCGCTTGCCTTCGAGCACGGCGCGGTTCGGGCTGTGCTTCTTGGAAATCGCGGCCTGACGGCCAATCTGCGTCGGCTGGATGAAGGTCCGCCCGACATAGTGGTTGCGGATGATGCCCATCCCGAACGGGATGCCCGAGGCTTCAGAGAAGCCGAGCGCGGCCGGCACGCCACTGTCAGGCACCGGCACGATCACATCGGCATCTGCCGGCGTTTCCGCGGCGAGCTGGTGGCCCATGCGGCGGCGGACTTCATAAATGGAACGGCCCTGAACAATACTGTCAGGGCGCGCAAAGTAGACATATTCGAAGATGCAGGGGCTGGACGCGCGGGGCGGGAAGGCCCGGATCGACTCAATGCCCTCATCGGTAATGACGACCATCTCGCCATTCTCGACTTCGCGCACGAACTGGGCGCCAATAATGTCGAGGGCGCAGGTTTCCGACGCGAGCACATAGGCCGTGCCGAGCTTGCCGATGACGAGCGGACGCAGGCCGATGGGATCGCGTGCGCCGATCAGCTTCTTGCCGGTCAGGCCGACAAGGGCATAGCCGCCTTCGATCTGCTGGAGGGCGTCAACAAGACGGTCCATGAAGCGCGGCTTTGGGCTGCGGGCGACGAGGTGAAGGATGACTTCGGTATCCATCGTCGACTGGAAGATCGCGCCATCGCGCACCAGTTGGTGACGTAATTCGCGGGCATTGGTCAGGTTGCCGTTATGCGCGACGGCGAAACCGCCGAAGGACAGGTCGGCAAAGATCGGCTGGATATTGCGGAGCATCGGCCGGCCCTGCGTCGAGTACCGGTTGTGACCGATCGCGGCATAGCCGGGCAGGCGGGTGCGCAGGTCGCCGCCGAAGTGCTCGCCGACAAGGCCCATATGGCGTTCCGAAGGGAAGCGCTTGCCGTCATATGTGGTGATGCCGCAGGCTTCCTGTCCGCGATGCTGGAGGGCGTGGAGCCCCAGCGCGGCATAGAGACTGGCTTCGGGGTTACCGTAGATTCCGAAAACGCCGCATTCTTCACGGGGTTTGTCATCGTCATGATCGAACAGGATCATATGAGACCGGAGCCTCCTTTTTGCGTGACAGGTTCGTGACGTCTATTGGCCTGTTTCGGCCTTTGAGGGAAGGGTCGAATGCACATCCTGACCGACTTTCGTGGCGTTCTCGTTCACATAATCGGCAACACTGCTGAGAAGCGGGTAGCAGGCTGCGTTCTGAATGAAGCCGGGGACCCGGCTCTCATCGAGCGCGAGGTGGAGAAGGACAACGAAGAATACAAGGGCGATTGCGCCGCGCGCGATGCCAAAAGCCAGACCGGCGAAATGGTCGAACAGGCCGATGCCCTCGGCGCCCTGGATGTTTTTTGACAGGCGCTGCCCGAACCAGGCGACCAGGACATAGACGCCGATGAAAGCGGTCACGATCAGGACTGCATCGGCCAGCGGGATGGTGAATATGCCAAGATCGAGCTGGGCCAGGTTTTCCGGCAGCATGGCCTTGAGCGGCGCACTGAAGAACTTGCGGGCGTAGATAGCCGCCGTGAGGGCGCCGATGAAAGAGCCCATTGTCGCGATTTCGCGCAGAAACCCACGGGCAAACGCCATGATCGCGGAAATGACGATGACAGCGACGGCGATGGCGTCGAAAGCTGTAACAGAATCAAGCATTAAGGGCGTCCGGGGCGAGCAACTCTACGAGTTCGATAAGCCTCTTAATCGGTATGATCGTCAAGCCATCGACTGCCGCAGGGCTGCCTTCGGGCACATAGGCGCGGGCGAAGCCGAGTCGGGCGGCCTCCTTCAGCCGCTGCTCGATGCGGGCCACGGGCCGGATTGCCCCAGAAAGGGACACTTCGCCAAAGAAGACGGAGCGCTCCGGCGCAGCATTATCTGACAGCGAGGTGAGCAGGGCGGCGGCAGCGGCAAGGTCGCCGGCCGGTTCGCCGATGCGGTAGCCGCCAGCGACGGAGAGGTAGACGTCCATGCCCGCAAAGCCGATGCCGCAGCGCGCTTCCAGCACGGCGAGCAGCATGGCGAGGCGGCCGGTATCCCAGCCGACAACGCTGCGCCGGGGTGTGCCATAGGCGCTCTTGGCGACAAGGGCCTGTACTTCGGCCAGCACGGGGCGCGAGCCTTCCATGGCGGCGAAGACGGCGGCGCCGCCCTCGGCGCCTCCGTCAGCCGACAGGAACAGGGCCGAAGGCTCCTTGGCGGGCGCGAGGCCGTATTGGTGCATCTCGAAAATGCCGATTTCGTCGGTTGGGCCAAAGCGGTTCTTCACGGCGCGCAGGATGCGGAACTGGTGGCCGCGCTCGCCTTCGAAATAGAAGACGGTGTCGACCATATGCTCGACAACGCGTGGGCCGGCGATCGTGCCTTCCTTTGTGACGTGGCCAACCAGGACGAGTGCGGCGCCGGATTTCTTGGCCCAGCAGGTCAGTTCCTGGGCACAGGCGCGGACCTGGCTGACGGAGCCGGGCGCGGCTTCAAGGCTGTCGGACCACATGGTCTGGATGGAATCGATGACGACGAAATCAGGCTGGGCGGCCTTTAGCGCCGACAGGATCTTGCGCAGGTCGGTCTCGGTGGCGAGCTGGACGGGGCTTTCAGCCACCTTGAGCCGGACGGCCCGTTCCTGGATCTGGGCGGCGGCTTCCTCGCCCGACACATAGACCGTTTTGAGTCCGTTCCGTGCCAGTCGTGCGGCCACTTGCAGGAGCAGTGTGGACTTGCCTATGCCCGGATCGCCTCCGATCAGCGTCGCGGAGGAGGGAACGAGCCCGCCGCCAAAGGCGCGGTCGAGTTCGTCCACGCCCATAACGATGCGCGTCGGCGCTTCGGTCTTGTCATTGAGGGCGACGAATTCTGTCTTGCCGGAGCGCTTGGTGCCGACCTTGGCCGGGGCGAGTCCGCCGGGTACGGCCGCGACAGCCTCCTCGACGAGCGTGTTCCACTCGCCACAGCCATTGCACTTGCCGGTCCACTTGGAATGGACCTCGCCGCAGGACTGGCAAATGAAGGCGGAGGTGGGAGCTTTGGCCATGACGCAGACCTAGCGGTGTTTGGCCGTCAACGGAACGGGCCAGCGAACACAAAGTAGGCGCCAGCTGCTATCAGGCCGAAGCCGATGGCGTGGTTCAGCGTGAACGCCTCTTTCAGGTACAGCACCGAGAACACGGCGAAGACGACGAGGGTGATCACTTCCTGCATGGTCTTTAGCTGGGCCGTCGACCAGACCGCATGACCTATCCGGTTGGCGGGCACCGCGAGGCAGTATTCGAAGAAGGCGATGGACCAGCTGGCAAGCACCACCAGCCAGAGGGCCTTGTCGGTATGCTTGAGGTGGCCGTACCAGGCGAAGGTCATGAAGACGTTGGACGCGAGCAGGAGCCCGATGGGCGCGAGGGCCGGCCAGGACAGAAGCGAAGGCATAAGGGAATCTCCGGAAGGGGCCGCAGATTCATAGACTGATATTGTGTGCGCTGGAATGCGGGAAAGCCTAGTGCCGCAACCCGACAGCCTTCCAGCAACAGAACCAAAAGCCAACCGAACCGAGCAAAAGAGACGGCAACAGCATCAGAGGCTCAACTTCGCCTGTTGGACCCATGATCTGCGTCATCGCAAGCGCCAGGAAGCCGAAGATATTTATCAACAGGACGATCGCGGCATAGATCAGCCAACGCTTGGACTTGATATACACGGCCGCTACATCGCTGGCTGGATCGGGCCGCTTGCGCGGCCGTGGACGAACTGGTCGACATATTCATTGCCGCTGTGCTCGACATCGGCGGCCTTGCCGCGCCAGATGATCTTGCCTTCGAACAGCATGGCGATCTCGTCGGCGATCTTGCGGGCCGACGGCATGTCATGCGTGATCGAGACAGCTGCCGCGCCGAGGTCGCGCACCTGTTCGAGGATCAGGTCATTGATGGCATCCGCGGTGATCGGGTCGAGGCCCGTTGTTGGCTCGTCAAAGAAGATCAGGTCCGGTTCGGAAATGATCGAGCGGGCGAGCGAGACGCGCTTCTGCATGCCGCCGGAAATCTCTGCTGGGTAAAGCCCGGCGACTTCGGAGCCTAGCCGCACCTTTTTCAGCGTGGCAATGGCGCGTTCCTTCGCGTCGCTGCGCTTGAGGCGTTCCTTGTGGATCAGGCGGAAAGCCACGTTTTCCCAGACCGTGAGACTGTCGAACAGGGCGCCGGACTGGAACAGCATGCCGACGCGTGCACGCATCATCTCGCGCGGCTTGCCGGTGGACTGTGTCACGTCATGGCCGTCGAAGAAGACCTTGCCGGAATCGGGCGTCATCAGGCCGAGCGCGTTCTTCAGCATGACAGACTTGCCGGAGCCCGACCCGCCAATGACGACAAGGCTCTGGCCGGGGGCCACATCGAGGTCGACGCCGCGCAGCACTTCGTTCCGACCGAATGTTTTGACGACATTCTCGAGTTTCAGGATCGGTTCGCTCAAAAGCCCAGCTCCGCAAACAGGTTGGACATGATGTAATTAGTCGCCAGAACCAGAACGGCGGCGCCCACCATGGAGAGGGTCGCCGCACGGCCGACGCCCGTGGCGCCTGCCTGTGACCTGTCGCCCTGGTAGCAGCCCATGATGGCAATCACGGCGCCGAAGACGACGGCCTTGGTGAGGCCGACGATAATGTCGTCAGTCGTCACGAAATCGAGCGTGTTGCGCAGGTAAGTCGCTGAATCGAAGTCGAGGCTGAACACGCTGACCAGCCAGCCACCCATGACACCGATAATATCGGAGGCTGCCACAAGGATGGGCAGCGAGATGATGGCGGCCAGAAGGCGCGGCGCATAAAGGTAGCGGAACGGAGAGGCCGACAGGGTTTCGAGCGCGTCGATCTGCTCGGTGACGCGCATGGCGCCGATCTCGGCGGAGATGCCTGCGGAGACGCGCCCGGCCAGCATCAGGCCTGTAATCACGGCGCCAAGCTCGCGCGTGATGCCGAGCACCACGATGTTCGGCACGAACTGTTCGGCGCCGAAGCGGCTGCCGCCACTATAGATGTTGAGGGCGAGGGCGGCGCCGATGAAGACGGCCGACATGCCGACGACCGGGAATGAATAGAAGCCGATCTGGATCATCTGGCGCCAGATCTGGCCGAAGAACCAGCGGGGCGTGAAGGCTGCGAAAGTCATCCGCCCGGCGAATGTCGACAGGCGGCCGATTTCGGCAAAGGTGCCGAGGATGCCGGCGCCGATCCAGCGCAGGGGATTGGGGAAGCCGCTTTTATGCGTAGACACGTTCGACACGATTGCTCAGTCCCGTCAGGAGTTCATAACCAAGCGTGCCCGCGCGGGCGGCCTGGTCTTCGAGTTTGGCATGCTCGCCGATGAATTCAACGCGCGCGCCTGCTTTTGCCTTATCCTGTGCCTTTGAAACATCAATGGTGACAAGGTCCATCGAAATCCGGCCCAGCACGGGGCAGGCAATACCGTCGAGATAGGCTATCAGGGCGTTGGCGCCGCCGCGCAACAGGCCGTCTGCATAGCCGATGCCGACGGTCGCCAGCACGGCGTCCTGCGCCAGCGTGTGCGTGGCCCCATAACCGACCTTTTCCCCCATTTCGGCGTCAAAGACGCTGAGAATGGCTGCGTCGAGCGTCAGGCCGGCATTGATCCGGAAGCCCTTGGGCGGATGGGTGCCGCCATAGAGCGCGAGACCCGGCCGGATGAGATCGTAGCCAAAGGCCTTTCCCAGATAGCAGCCGTCGGAATTGGCGAGGCTGGCCGGCGTATCGGGGAAGACGGCGCTTATGTCGTCGAAAGCCTTGCGCTGCGCCGCGTTCATCGGATTGGCTTTTTCGTCAGCACAGGCGAGATGGCTCATCACGAGAACAGGCTGCAGCTTGTGGAGTGCGGGCAGGGCGGTTGCCAGTACCGACGGCTTGAGGCCGAGACGGTTCATGCCGGTGTCGAAATGCAGGGCCGACGTGCCCTTGGGCGCATTGGCCCAGGCTTTCACATGGTCCGGCGAGGAGAGGACGGCTGTCAGGCCCGCCGTCACATAGGCCGACATTTCCTTGCGCGTCGGCCCGTTGAGCACGAAAATGCGCGGACCGAGGCCCAGCGTCTTGCGCAGGGCCAGGCCCTCTTCAAGATAGGCCACGAAAAAGCTGGAACAGCCGGCGCGCATCAGGGCCCGTGAAACAGGGCCGGCGCCGAGACCGTAGCCATCAGCCTTGACGACGGCTGAGGTCGTTGCGCCCGGGTGGAGCCCGTCGAGCGCCCGCCAGTTGGCGACGATATTCGACAAATGAATCGTGGCGCGGGGGAGCTGGCTCATGCCTGCGATTTAAAACGCTTCGCCGCGGGAGTCACTTCCTCGCCGCGTGCTCTTTCCAGGCCTCGCCCTTCATGTTCCAGACGGGCGTGAAGAAGACCATCCAGAGAATGATCAGTGTCATGCCGCCGGCGGGCACAATGGCAATCTTCTGGGGGCCGAATATGTCGACCAGCGCGCCCATTAGGGCCGCGCCGAACGGCGCGCCAGCCATGAAGCCGAGCTGGTAGATGGAGAGCACGCGGGCGAGCTTTTCCTTCGGGGCGGCATCCTGGACGATCGAGCGGCTCATCGCGATCGAGATGCCGGCGGCAAGGCCCCAGACGAAAACAATGGTCAGAAAGCCCCAGTGCGGAATATCCCACATCATCGCGAGGATGCTGCTGGAGCCGAGGAATTGCGCGATCAGCAGGAGGCGGCCCTGACGCTTGATCCGGCGGAAGATCGACAGGACCACCGAAGAGACGAACGCGCCCAGCCAGAAGGTGACAAACATGTCCCGGATGCCGTCGGAGCCGAGATGGTAGACGTCGCGATTGATGATGGGCAGCACGACAAGGAAGGCGCCGATCACGAAGATGCCGACACCGAACATGAGCGCCGTCATGGCCCAGAGCTTGCCATCAGCCCGCACGGCGCGGAAGCCTTCGGCAATGTCGCCGAAGGCGGCACTGATGCCCGTGCGGCCGGTGCGCACCTGCCGGCCCTTGGCGAGGTTGAGCGCGAACAGGGTGCCCACGGCGAGGACGATCCCCTGTGCCAGCAAGAGTTTCTCGGCTGCGATCGGCCCGACGCCGAAGCCGCCCAACCATTGCGGCATGCGGGTCATCTTGTCGGCATAACCGGCCAGGATCAGGCCTGCGATCTGGGCCAGGAACTGCGCCATCGTGGCCAGCGTCACGCCGAGCTGCAGCGTGACACCGGAGCCGACCCGCATGCGGCGCTCGACCACTTCGTTCACGATGGAATCCCGGGCCGGCATCATGAAGGCGCCAACCGTGCCGATGGTCAGGCCGTACAGGATCATCCCGACATAGGTGAGCTGGCCGCGCGCCACGGCGACAGCCAGGAAGAGGGCAGGGATGGCCGCCAGCAGGTGGAGGATGATCAGCAGGCGGCGCCCATCCGCGCGTTCGGCCACAACGCCGCCGATCAGCAGGAAGATCACCGAGGGGCCAGAGAGCGCCATGTTGGCGAGGCCGAGGGCCAGACCGTCGAGATGGAGATGGTCGCGGCCGGTGATCAGGTAGGGGAACAGCACCATCTGCAGGCCGAAAGCCATGAACCAGCTGCACTGAACCATCAGATAGGCGGGCAGTTCGATCTTCACGCCGCGGCGCAGCTGTTTCGCGCGCCAGTGTGTTGCCGTGGACAGAAGGGAGGCGCCTGCACCGAGCGCTTCGCTGACGCCGCTGACCGGAGAGGTCACGTCACCGGCTGCACCCTCGGCCATATCGTCGACGAGTTCTTCGATCCTGTCGCTCATTTCCGCTCCCGTGGATCATGGCGACTGTATCTACGGCCTACGCGGAGTGAAAGTAAATCAGCCTGCATCGCTTGCCAGTAGATGCAGGCTCACCCTTTTTTTTGTTCAGCGGCCTTGATGCGGTCAATGAGGCTTTGCAACTTGTCGGGTACAGGTTCGTTGAGGGTTTCCTGATAGCGCTCACGCAGAGCGTCTCTGAGTCGTTTGGACAAAGCGCTGCCATCTGCATTGAATGATGCAATGTCCCCGCGCTTCTGGCTCTTGTCCTGATCGTTTGTCACGTTCGCGCCATGTCTTTATTCATCCCGGCAGTGCTTTACCGTTCAGGACGCGAATACTCAACTCGCCTTTCGTGAAATTTGAATATTCAATTTCTACATTGCGCTGAAGCAAGTAAGAAAATGCGTGAATAGCATAACATGCTTGGTTGGCAGGCGCGTCATGTAGTATAGAATCTCATTGTCCGGTGTCTGATGAGTGAATTTCGGAAATCACTTCCAGTATTTTGGATAATTCACGCAGTGTCATTTGCCCGATCAAGTTCATCGCACCGCCCCTCGGCAAGTAAATCGCGTGTAAGTGGTTCTGTTGTTCTGCGTCCAGAAAGTCAAAAAACCGGGCCTCGAGCTCTGTCGGGCTGACGCCTTCGTCGGTGACAACGATGGTCATCAGCGATTGCACGAATCGGTGGATGTGCGCATCCTGAGGCTTGCCATCGGTCGCCAGCAGGCTGGTTATCGCGCGGAAACGGGGCAAAAGGTGTTCCAGGGCCTCCGAGAGACCGGGATTGCGTCTATCAGGCGCAGGCTCACGTCTTGCGCCTGTACCTGTCACTACAGAACTGGATGGGCCTAAGCCGGACCCTGTCCGGATTCCGGGCCATATGACCTTACCGCGATCAGACTTATTCTGTCGCACTGGTATTTTTTTACCGGATTCCATACTTGGTACGGCGCCTCTTGTTTAGTGATCGCTAACCAACCTTTAGGGCGCGCTTTTGTTCCTGCCCAGGTGCGGTTCACCCCCTCCAGCCCACTCACGCGGACCATTCCCGATCGCGGCGTGTAGCGACGGGATGATCAGGGAAGTGCAGGGTCAGTTGCCTTGAAGCCTGAGTGTTTGTAGCCTCCATTTTGGCGCGTTGCCTCAAGCAGATGCCAAGGGTGGAGTATCATGAGACTGTTCAGGCACCTCGTCAGTTGGGCGCTCGCCCTCTTCCTCATCGCCATGTTTGTGCAGGCGACCATCTATCCGCTGCCCAACCCGCCTGAGGGCTCCGTGAAGTTCTTCGATCCGCCCGGCACCAATATCGTTTTCCAGACCCTTGCCGAGCGCTCGGGACAGACACTGTTCGAGCCTGCAGGGCGCATTCTCACTGGCGTTCTCGAGCTTGTGGCGGCCCTGTTCCTGCTGTTTCCGTTTACCCGCCGTTTTGGCGCTATCATTTCCGCGACGATCCTCGGCGCGGCGGTCGCGTTTCACCTTTCGCCCTGGCTAGGCCGTGAAGTTCCGCTCTCGCTGGCGCCCGGCGAGACGGCAACGGATGGCGGGATGCTTTTCATGCTGGCGATCATCATGCTGGTCTCCAGCCTTCTTGTGCTGGTGGTGCATCCCGGACGGGCCGACTGACCCTCACAATTGAAATAGGCGCCTGTACGGGTCGTTAACGGTTTGCGTTCAATCTAACGGCGTTGCGATACAGGCAAGCCGATGGACGATATGGAAGCGCAGATGAATACGCCGCAAGGAGGGCGTGCCCGGGATGCCCTTTTCAGGCGCCTGCTGGACCTTGTTGCCATGCCGGCCTCGCGTCTTGCCCACCAGGACCGGAACATGGTGGGCGACATCCTGCTGGACATGCTTTTTCATGCCACAACGCAGGAGCGCAGCCTGTGCGCCAGCCGGCTGGCCACGAGCCGCGAGGCGCCGCGCCGCCTTTTGCGGTATCTCGCCCAGTGTTCTTACGAAATCGCCCAGCCGCTTCTGGAACAGAATGAGGCCTTCGACGCCTGCGACCTGAGCGAGATTGTGGAGGCCACGTCCACCGAACACCGTCTTGCCATTGCCCGCCGCAAGGTTGTGCCGCCCGGTGTCAGCGCGGCGCTGGCCGAACATGGCGAGCCGCATGTGGTGCGTGACCTTGTGGCGAATGCCGGCGCTGTATTGCCTGAGTCCGCGGTCGACAAGCTGCTCACGCGGTCGCGCGATGAATCCCAGCTTTGTGCGCTTCTGGTCGAGCGGCTCGAGCTTCGGCCGTCGCAGGCCATGGCCATGTTCTGGTGGTCGGATGGCGCCACGCGCCGCAAGATCCTCCAGCGCCATTCCGCCGACCGTCTTGAAGTCATCGAGACCTGCAAGGACGTATTCGAGATGATGGCGGCCGAGAAATGGGCTGACCCTGTCGCGCGCAAGGCGCTGCAGCTGATCGAGCGGCGCCAGCGCAATCGTGAAGCGCTTGAGCGCAGCCCGTTCGACAGCCTGGAAAGCGCCATCAACTCAGCCGGCCTGGAGGGCATGAATGCGGAACTCGCCCAGGAGATCGGTTATCTCTGTGGCATCAAACCGGTGACGATTGCCAAGATCCTGTCCGACAAGGGCGGCGAAGGCCTGGCCGTGTTGTGCAAGGCGACGGGCGTGAAGCGCGACTTCCTGCCCGTTCTCTGGGCAGCCCTGCGCCGGCCGCTGGAAATCGGCGATAACGAAATCCACCCGCAGTTCGCCATTGTGGCGGAAACCTACGAGATCCTGACCGTCGCCAAGGCCCAGACCACCTTGCGTTACTGGAACTGGTCCCTGTCATCGGCGTTTTCGCCGCAAGCATTGCGCGAAGCGCAGGCATCCGGGGCACCGGCGAACGAAGAAGCGGCGTTCTCGACATCCCAGCGCACCGCCCGACTGGTTTTTGGTAGCTAGTCTGCGAAAAAGCATCAAAGAGGCTTCCCAAGGGGCCTCGAGCCATTTAGGTCAGGCACTCGTGGATTGGGTTGATACGGGAGCTGAGACGCATAGTGGCGTACTTTCTAGGGCTTTTGTTTGCACTGGTTGCGTTCTGGATCGGCATGTCCGGCCATTTCGAACCACTCCTGCTGGGACTTGGCGTCCTGTCGCTCGTTCTCACACTGATCCTCGCTTACCGGCTTGATATTCTTGATCGTGAAGGCGCGCCCTATGTGCGCCTCATAGGCTTCGCGATGTACTTTCCGTGGCTGATGAAGGAAATCGTCAAGGCGAACTGGACCGTCATACGGGCCTGCCTGCGTGCCGAACTCGACATTGCGCCGACGCTTGTGAAGCTGAAGACGATTTGCACATCCGATCTCGCCAAGGTGACCTTCGCCAATTCCATCACGCTGACGCCGGGAACCGTTACGGTCGAGATCGATGGCGACAAGCTGCTCGTTCACGGCCTCTACGAACAGGATTCCCAGCCGGAAGCCTTCCTTGAAATGGACCGGCGTTCTGCCCGCGCCATAGACGGCAAGGGAGCCGCCGCATGACCGCCGCTGCCCTCATTGCCATCCTGCTTGGCATGGTCCTCCTGCTTATTCGCACGCTGATCGGACCAACGCTTTATGACCGCGTGCTCGCGGTGAACTCGTTCGGCACGAAGACCGTGCTTGCGCTCGGTCTGCTGGGCTATGTCATGGGCCGTCCGGAGTTTCTCGACATCGCGATCCTCTACGCGATGATCAACTTCGTCTCGACCATCGCGATCCTCAAGTTCTTCCGCTACCGGTCCTTCCAGGTGCCGCTCGTGCGCCGTGGCGGCACTCAGGGAGGCAAGCGCTGATGTCTGACCTTCTCGCCAACCTGGCGCAATTCTTCGAAATGGTGCGCTATCCGGCCGGTTCGGCCCTGTGCCTCGTCGGCGCGATCCTGTGCGTTATCGGCACGATCGGCGTGATGCGCTTTCCCGATTTCTACACACGCATGCATGCTGCCAGTATCACGGACACATCCGGCGCGACGGTCATCCTGATCGGCATGGCGCTGATGGCACCGGGCTGGCTGATCGTGGCCAAGCTGGTGACGATTTTCTGGCTCCTGTTCCTGACCAGCCCGGCGGCGTCCCACGCTGTCGTCAACGCCGCGCACACGGCGGGCCTGCAGCCGCTGATCGGCCGGATCGGCAAAAAGACCGATGATGAGGAGGGCGCAGCATGACCGGCGTGCTTGAGGGCGATATCGGTATCGCACTGGTGAATATCCTGCTTCTGGCGGTGCTGTTCGTGGTCGCCATCGCGATTGCGCGCCTGCGGAACCTGTTTGCCATCGTCATGCTGTCGGGCATCTATTCGCTGGTTTCGGCGACATGGTATGTCGTGGTCGATGCGGTCGACGTGGCCTTTACCGAGGCCGCAGTCGGCGCGGGCATGTCCACGGTCGTGCTGCTGGGCGCCATGCTGCTCACGTCGCGCACAGCCAAGCCGGACAAGAAATTCGCGCGTCTCGGGCCGCTTCTCGTGGTTATCGCGACCGGCGTTATGCTGATTTATGCGACGGTCGACCTGCCGGCGCTTGGCGATCCGGATTCTGCCGTGAACCAGGGCGTCGGCCTGACCTATATGCAGATCAACTGGGCCGACACGGGCATCCCGAACGTCGTCACCTCCGTTCTGGCCAGCTACCGGGGATTCGATACGCTCGGCGAAACCACGGTTGTGTTCCTGGCCGGTCTCGCGGTCGCGCTGCTGCTCGGATTCGGCGAGCGGTCGCTGGCTGAATCGATCAAGCGCGAAGGCAAGCTGCCGGGCAGTAACGGCAAGTCTGTTTCTGAAACCGGCAAAGAGGAGGACGCTTCGTGAACAGTGATCATCACGTCATTCTTCGGGTTGTCTCGAAGATGCTTCTGCCGATCATCGTGATGTTTGCGTTCTACACGCAGTTCCACGGTGACTTTGGGCCCGGCGGCGGCTTCCAGGCCGGGGTCATCATCGCTGTTGCTGTGATCCTCTATGCGCTGGTCGCAGGTGTTCCGGCCGCCATGCGCGCCGTGCCACCCGCCTTCACGCGTTCGCTCGCTGCCATTGGCGTCATGATCTATGCGGGTGTCGGCTATTGGGCCCTCTTCAAGGGCGGTCATTTCCTCGAATATCAGGCGCTCTTCAACGAGCCGCCGGGCGAGCATCACGGCCAGCATATCGGTATAATGGTCATCGAGATCGGCGTCCTTTGCGGCGTGTCGGGCGCCATGTTGACCATCTTCTACGCCTTCGCCGGCCGCGTTGCCGAAATCCGCGACAAAGACTGGTAAGCCATGCTGGAATTCATTCTCGAACGGGCAAATTACTGGGCCATCATCGGACTGATGATGATCGGCCTCTACATCACGTTTGCCAGCGGAAACCTCATCAAGCGCCTCGTCGGCCTGTCCCTGTTCCAGACCTCGGTCTGCCTGTTCTACGTGACACTGGGCAAGGTCGCCGGCGGCACCGCGCCGATCCTCTATGGCGAGGACGCCATCGAGCATGGCGGCGGCCATGGCGCAGAGGCGGCTCACCACGCCACTGAAGTGGTCGGCGGCCATGCGCTCGGCAATGCCAGCGCGCCGGTGGAACTCGTCCACACCTATTCCAACGTGCTTCCCCACGTGCTGATGCTGACGGCCATCGTCGTCGGCGTGGCGACCCTCTCTGTGGGCCTCGCCCTGATCGTTCGCATCCGTGAAGCCTATGGCTCGATCGAGAGCGATGAAGTGCGCGAGATCGACCTTGAGACGGCCCTCGCGCAGGAAGCCGAGATTGACCAATGGCTCAATGAGGCGGGCGCATGATCGAAATGTTGTTGAGTTCTGCGCCGCAATGGGCGCTGACGCATGCTGCGCCGCTGCTCGTGATGGTGCCGCTGATGCTGGCGCCGCTATTGGCGCTTGTGCCCAGCGGCCGCGTGGCGTGGCTGATCAGCGTCGCCGCGACCGCAATATCGCTGGTCTTTGCGCTGATCCTGCTGGGCATCATCCAGTCGCCTGAATCTGGCGGCGAAGTACGCTATGCCATGGGCAACTGGCTGCCGCCGCTTGGCATCGAGTTCCGGATCGATGCGCTGAACGCGATGATCCTTGTCCTGGTCACGACGATTGGCCTGCTTGCGTCGATCATGTCCTACCCGACGGTTGTGGCCGAAGTGCGCAAGGAGAAGACGGCGCTTTTCTACTCCGCTTTCCTCGCCTGTTTCGCTGGGCTCTGCGGTGTTGCGAGTACGGGGGATGCGTTCAACCTCTTCGTCTTCCTCGAAGTCAGCTCGATCTCGACCTATGTGCTGGTGGCGCTGGGCGCGTCGCGGGATCGCCGGGCGCTGCATGCCGCTTTCAACTACCTGATCATGGGCACGATCGGCGCCACGTTCTTCATCATCGGCGTCGGCTTCCTCTATGCCGCGACCGGCACGCTCAACATGGTCGACATCGCATCCAAGCTGCCCGCGCTTGATGGCAGCCGCACGGTGCAGGCCGGCTTTGCCTTCATCATCGTTGGCCTCGGCCTCAAGGCCGCCATGTGGCCGCTGCACCAGTGGCTGCCAAATGCCTATTCCTACAGCCCGAGCTTCGTCACCATGTTCCTGTCGGCAACGGCGACCAAGGTGGCGCTCTACGCGCTGATCCGCTTCCTGTTCTTCGTCTTCAGCCCGACCTTTGCCTTCGAGCATGCGGCCTTCACCTATCTGCTCATGCCACTCGGCATTGCGGCCATGGTGGCGTGCAGCTTCCAGGCCGTGTTCCAGACCGATGTGCGCCGCGTGCTGGCCTACTCCTCGGTTGCGCAGGTCGGCTACATGATCCTTGGCATCTCGGTCGGTACGGCAGCGGGCCTCAGCGCAGGCCTGTTCCATCTTCTGAACCATGCCATGATCAAGGGCGCCCTCTTCATGGCGGTTGCCGGTGTCGTGCTCACCTACAAGGGCACCAATATCCGTGACTTTGCCGGCCTTGGCCGCTCAGCGCCCTGGACGATGACAGCTTTCGCGATTGCCGGCCTCTCGCTGATCGGTGTGCCGCTGACGGCTGGCTTCCAGTCCAAGCTGCAGCTGGGTTATGCCCTGTTTGAGCATGGCTGGTGGTGGGCCGTTATCCTGGTCGTGTTCTCGAGCTTCCTGGCCGTGATCTATGTCGGTCGCATCCTCGAAGCCGTCTTCTTCCAGCCGCCGGTCAATCCGCGCAAGACGCACAAGGAAGCGCCCATCGTGCTGCTCGTGCCGCTCTGGATACTGGCCCTGGCCAACATCTATTTCGGCATTACCACCGAAATCCCGCTCGGCCTCGCCCGTGATGCAGCGGCGGCCGCCTTCGGACTGGAGGCATTCCGATGAGCCCTGACATGCTGATCCTTGCTGCCCTTTGCATCCCGCTGCTGATCGCTGCAGGCATTGCCGCTGCCGGGCGTTTCCCGAACGTGCGCGAGGGCGTGACCCTTGTCGGCTCCGTGATCCTCCTCGGCGTGGTGATTGCGCTGGCCGTGGCCGTGTCAAATGGTGAGACGCCTTATCTAGATCTCGGTGCGGCGGCGCCGGGCCTGTCCTTCACGTTCAAGCTCGAACCGCTCGGCGCCCTGTTTGCGCTGGTCGCCAGCGGGCTCTGGATCGTCAACTCGTTCTATTCGATCGGCTACATGCGCGGGAACCGCGAACGTAACCAGACGCGCTTCTACATCTGCTTTGCCTTCGCCATTTTCGGCGCGCTGGGCGTTGCCATGTCGGGCAACCTGTTCACGCTGTTCGTGTTCTATGAAGTGCTGACCCTGTCGACCTATCCGTTGGTTGCGCACAAGGGCGATGCGGCGGCCAAGCGCGGTGGACGCATCTACCTGCTGACGCTCCTCGGCACTTCCATCGGCCTCTTCCTCACCGCTGTGATGTGGACCTGGACGCTGGCCGGCCAGAACCTCGACTTCGTGCAGGGCGGCCTTCTGGCGGGCCTGAACATCAGCCCGGCCGTCTCGACCGCGCTGCTCCTGCTCTTCGCCTTCGGTATCGGCAAGGCGGCGCTCATGCCGGTGCATTTCTGGCTGCCCAATGCCATGGTCGCCCCGACGCCCGTGTCGGCGCTGCTGCACGCCGTGGCCGTTGTGAAGGCTGGCGTATTCACCGTGATGAAAGTGTCCATCTTCATCTTCGGCGAAGACCTGCTCCAGGCCACGCCGGGGCGTGAGTTCATTCTCGGGGTCGCCTGTTTCACCATGATTGTCGGTTCGCTTGTCGCGATGACCAAAGACAACCTCAAGGCAAGGCTTGCCTACTCGACGATTGCCCAGCTCGCCTATGTGACGGCCGGTGCTATGATTGCCAACCAGGCCGGTTTCCTCGGCGGCAGCATCCAGATCGCGGCCCACGCTGTGGGCAAGATGACCCTCTTCATGTGTGCGGGTGCCATTTACGTCGCCACCGGCGCGACCAACATTTCCCAGATGCGCGGCCTTGGCCGCCGCATGCCCATGGTCTTCATCGCCTTCTTCATCGCCTCCCTCTCGATCATCGGCATTCCGCCCATGGCCGGCGCCTGGGCGAAATATGAGCTGATGCAGGGCGCCATTGATGGTGGTGACACCTATGTGCCGTGGATCCTGATCGGCTCGTCGCTGCTGAACATCGCCTACCTGCTGCCGATCCCGATCCTCGCGCTGATGCCGCCGCCCGGATCGCCCGAGCCTAAGGCGTTCAAGCGTCCCGGGGGCGCGCCAGCGCTGACCGTCGCGGCACCTGTCTTCACGGCAGCGCTGTGTATCATCCTCTTCTTCCTCATGGGGCCGCTGGCTGATTTCCTCGCGCCCTCCGTTGGCGGCAGCGCTGCGCCCATCGTTACAGGAGTCCAGCCATGAGCAATGACACGCCTGAAACCCGCGACAAGTCCGGCCGTTTCCTCAGCCGTGCCGCCGAAAAGGCGCACGACCTGCACACCGTTTCCGATGAGGGCGTTCACCCGATGGCGAAGATCCTGTTCGGCTGGACGGAAGCCAAGAATATCGGCGCCATCATGTTCTGGGGCCTCGGCATCCTCGGCGCCTTCCTCATCGTGCTCGACGTTTTCGTGCACCGGCATGACTATTTCACCTTTGCCAATTCGACCGGCTTCTATGGCCTTTACGGTTTTGCCTGCTTCGCCTTCGTGGTGCTGATGGGCTGGCCGCTGGGTAACCTGCTGCGTCGCAGCGAGAACTATTATGGCGATGCCGGCGGCCCGCCCGCTGATGTCGACCCGGACAGGCCCATGCCGCCTGAAAATGCGCATCCGACCTATGAGGGAGACGACTGATGCCCGCCTTCCTGACTGCCCTGAACCCCGGCTGGCTGCTGATCCTTGCAGGCGTCGTGGCGATTTTTCTACCCATGCGCCGCGCGCGTCAGGGCATTGCCATTGCCGCGCCCCTGGTTGGCATCGCGCTTCTGGCGATGGCCGATCAGAATGTGAACCACCTGACGGCCAGCGTCATGGGCATGGACCTTGTGCTTTACCGCGTCGACGGGCTGAGCTTCGTATTCGGTCTCGCCTTCCTGATCGCTGCGCTACTGAACGCCATCTATGCCTGGCACACCGATGACCGCGTGCAGGACGGTATGGCACTGGCCTATGGGGGCGCGGCTGTTGCGGCGGCCTTCTGCGGCGACCTGATGACCCTGTTCATCTTCTGGGAAATCACGGCTGTCACCTCGGTCTTCATGGTGCTTGGGGCCGGGACGCGCGCGTCCTATTTTGCGTCCATGCGCTATCTCGGCGTCCAGATCCTGTCGGGCGTTCTGCTGCTTGCGGGCATCGCCTATGTCTATAAGGATACAGGCAGCATCAGCCTGAAAGTGTTCGAAAACCTGGCGGAGCCGGGCGCACTGCTCATCTTCATCGCTTTCGGCATCAAGGCGGCTTTCCCCTTCCTCCACAACTGGCTGCAGGATTCCTATCCGAAGGCCTCTGTTGTCGGCGCTGTGGTCCTGTCGGCCTTCACGACGAAGCTCGCGGTCTATGCCTGCGCGCGCATGTTCCCCGGTCAGGATGCGCTGATCTGGATCGGCGCCGTCATGACCTGCTTCCCGGTCTTCTTTGCCGTGCTCGAGAACGACCTGCGCAAGGTTCTGGCCTATTCGACGAACAACCAGATCGGCTTCATGATCTGCGCCATCGGCGTCGGCACCCCGCTGGCGCTGAACGGCGCCGTGGCCCACGCCTTTGCGGACATCATGTTCAAGGGCCTGCTGTTCATGTCCATGGGCGCTGTCCTCTACCGGACGGGCACGACCAAGGCCTCCGAACTGGGCGGCCTTTACCGCTCCATGCCATGGACGACCGTGTTCTGCCTCATCGGGGCCATCTCGATCTCGGCCATGCCGCTCTTCTCGGCCTTCGTGACCAAGTCCATGATCCTAAGCGCCGTGGCCCATGCCGGCCTGCCGATCATCTGGCTGATGCTGATGTTTGCTTCTGCCGGTGTGCTTGAGCATTCGGGCATCAAGATCCCGTACTTCGCCTTCTTCGGTCATGACAGTGGCCGCCGCGTGAAAGAGGCGCCATTCAACATGCTGCTCGCCATGGGCATGGCGGCGTTCATCTGCATCGCCATCGGCATTCCGGCCATCGTGCCCGGCCTTGGCTATGAATGGCTCTACAACCTGCTGCCCTATCGCGAAGAGGCGATGTCGTACCAACCGTTCACCTTCGATCATATCCTGACGCAGATGCAGCTGCTCGTGCTCGCCACGTTCGCCTTCGTCGTGCTCAAGCGGTTCGGCCTCTACCCGCCCGAAAAGCCCGGCACGATCCTCGATACCGACTGGGCCTATCGCAAGATCGGCTTCGGCATGGCCAAGTGGCTTGGCACGGTCTGGGGCAAGGTTGGTCCGGCCATGACGGCGGTCTTCTTCGGCATCACAGGACGGGCCTATGACCGGATCGAGGCCGCTTTCAGTCCGCGGGGCGAACTCGCTCGCGGGGCGCTGACGGGCGCGATGGCGATCTGGACGGCTGCGTTGCTGGGGCTGGTGCTACTGCTCGCCTTTGTGACTGTCGGCTAGTTATCTATTGGCAGCGCAAGTGCCTGCATGTGTACGCAGAGTTGTCTCTGCATACCGAGGGCTGCATTTTATTATTTACTATTAGTTTTCTTCAGCTACGCCAGAATAGATCGTGGCTGGGGAGAAGCTAATGACTGATGCTCTTAAGAGTACTGCGCGGGATAGTGTGGTCATCGAACTTGCGAGCGAGATTGTATCTGCTTTCGTGCGGAACAACTCTGTTTCGGCAGCCGAACTGCCAGATCTGATCCGAAGTGTTCATGCCTCGCTGTCTGCACTGGGCACGCCAGATGCGGACCAGAGCCGCCAGAAACCGGCCGTTTCGGTCAAGCGCTCCCTCGGTGAGGATTTCCTCGTCTGCCTTGAGGACGGGAAGAAGTTCAAGTCGCTGAAGCGCCACCTGCGGACCAAGTATGACATGTCGCCCGATGAATATCGGGAAAAATGGAACCTCCCCCCTGACTATCCCATGGTCGCGCCGGGCTATTCCAAGCATCGTTCAATGCTGGCCAAAAAGATGGGCCTGGGTAAAGGCGAGAAAGTCTAGTTGTTGGTTGCGAATACTGTTCGTTACGGTGTCGCAACGAAATAAATTTGTAAGACTGGTTAACAAATCCTGTAGTTGACTCTTGATCTGCGACTCCACTCGCGCGATAGGTGATTCTGTCGAATCACCTTGGGGGTGGCCCACGATGTCTAAGAAACCTGTATTCCAGGGCGTAACGATCGCCCAGCAAGCCTTGATAAATTACTGGAAACAGCTGCGCGACGAAGGCGGCTGCGTCCGGCGCGAGGCAATCGATCCCGGCGCGCTCCGCAGCATGCTGGCCAGTATTTCCATCGTCCAGTTTGACGAGTCAGGCGATGGTCGCTTCCGGATCGCCGGCTCACGCCTTCGAGACATTTTCGGCATGGAGGCGCGCGGGCGCCGGGTTGCCGATGTCATCGGCGAGTATGGCGATGCTTTCGCGCTCGGCCTGTCAGTCGCGCTTGAACGGCGTGCGCCAGTTGGCGGCGTCATCGAGCAGGCGAACGGCATGCATGCCTGGCTGCGTTTGCCGCTGCTGGACTCAAACGGTCAGCTCACCATGGTGCTCTGCCATGACGAGATGCTGCCCAGCCGCCGTCTGATCACGCCGAACAGCGACTCCGTCCACACGTCTTCCCCGCGCGCGGCCGCCTGAATCGCCTGCACAGCCTGATGTCGTCTTGATGACATAGGAAAGTTATCCTACACCTTCCGGGGCCGGGTAGTCTTCTGCCTGCCAACCAGAAGGAGACAGTGATGGCGAAATTCGATCCCCAGAAAGACGAGGACCGCGCCTATCTGGCGGCGGCACTGACGGCCTATGCGCTGGGCCTGAAGCTTGAGGCCGTGCTGTCGCCAGAACGCGGCAGGCCGATAGAGGCCCGCGCCCGACACATCGCGATGTATCTCACACATGTGGCGCTGGGCATGAGCCTCGCCCGGGTGGCGCGTGCCTTTGACCGTGACCGTTCAACGGTCGCCTACGCCTGCCACCTCGTGGAAGACAAACGCGATGATGCGGACTTCGATAACTGGCTCGATCAGCTGTCGCTGGGCCTGTCGAGTGTTGTGCTGCTGGGCATTGCGCCGCGACTGGCCTGTTCCAATTCGCTCAGGCGGTGAGGGCCGCATGGGCATCGTTACGGATACGCTCCAGCATGGAGGCAAGGCCGTTGGAGCGCTGGGCGGTCAGCGCGCCCGACACGCCGATTTCGTCGAGCAGGGCCTTGGCATCGAAGGCCTCGGCCTCAGCCGGTGTCGCGCCGGAATAGAGCCGGATCAGAAGCGCAATCAGGCCGGAGACGATCATCGCATCGGATTCGGCCCGCACGATCAGCCGGCCGTCTTCCATATGCGTCACCATCCAGACCTGTGAGGCGCAGCCCCGCACAATTGTCTCGTCTGATTTTTCGCCGGGTGCCAGCGGCGGGTTCGCCTTGCCCAGATCGATGATGTGGGCATACCGCGCCTCCCAGTCTTCCAGCCAGGAAAACTCTTCACGTATCTCTGCGGCAGCCGATTCAATACTCATGTGCCGGAGATGGGGCATCGCGCGGCAAAAGAAAACCCCCGGCGCCGTAATGGCCACCGGGGGTCTGGTCTTTTCAAGGGGCGGTTTGGTCTACTGGTAGACGCCGCCGATGCACTTACCGACATCCGACAGGGCATGCTCGCCGATGCAGAACGGCACTTCATATTGCTGGTTCGCGGCGGCAACGCATTGCTGCAGGTTAAGGTTTGCCATGTTGAGGCAGCCCTTGGTCTCGCGCTCTGCCATGGCCGAGTTGATCTGGGTTGAGTTCTTCTCGGTGCTGGCACCCAGCACGCGATAGGCAGCGAGCGTGGCGATCTGGTCGGCCACAGGTTCCTTGCCGAACTTCACGCGCTTGCGGTTGCCGGTGAGGCCCGATGTGACAGCGGCCGGAAACTTAATGGCGCTGGCGGCGCCCGACACGTTGTCCCACAGCGAAGGGGCGCCCGTGCTGCCGGCCTGAACGAGGACCGAATCAAAATCCGTAGCGTTCATGGCTGTAACGAGGCCAAGCTTGGCTGGAATGCCGGCCGACTGGCTCAAATCGAGGCCGCGTGCCTTGGCGCCGGAATTACCGATCTTTGCCTTGGCCCAGCCGGAGGCCTGAAGCGAATAGGCCTGTTCCTTGACATAGGCGGCTGCGCTGTTGAGGCGTCGGCTGTCCGCTTCCGTGGCTGTCAGGGCCGAGCTGACGGCATTGTCGCCGCCGCTGAGTGTGCGGGCATATCGCACGTCGTTACGCATGCCGCTTTCCAGTGCGTCCCGTCCGTAGAAGCTTTCGATGTCGTGCACGGCAGCTCGATATTCCGGGTTTTGCGAAGCGATCAGCGCGGAATACGCGATCCAGCCTTTTGACAGCTGGTCGGGATTGTGGCCGCCCAGCGAAGTGAGGGCATGGTCGATGTCCCCAGCGGAAGACAGTGGTTTGTCTTTCACGTCTGTGACGTCCGACTGGTACGTGGCATATACTGCAGCTGTATCCGAAATCGGATCGGTACCCTGCGCACTTGCGCCTGCTGCCAGTCCCAATCCGACAAATGCCGCCCCGATCATTCTGATGGTTTTCATGGTCTCAACTCTCCCTCACGCGATACGCGATAGTCTTGCCCCATCTTCCCCACCGGGGGAACCTCACCTTGCCTGTCGAAAGCATTACAAATACAGCAAGGGATGGGAACCAGCTTCAGAATGCCTAATGAATCTCTATGGGATGTTAACGAGTCCCCCCGCATGACGCATCGCCGATTAAACTTGGTTAATGTTACCTGGCTGGCGCTGATTGCGGCTGCGGCACTGATTGCGGTGCTGCGCGGCGTGGGAATCATTCCGCTGCTAATCGGTTGCGTGATTGCGATTCTGCCAGCCTGCGTGGGCCTTGTCTTCCTCCGGCCGGGCCGGGACGCGTCCAGCTTTGCGCCGCCGCTCCTCGTCATCTGCTGGACGCTCGTCGCTGTGCTTGGCGTTGCGCTGACGGGCGGACCGTCCTCTCCCTTAACCATATTGTTCGCGCTGGCCCCGCTCGTCGCGCTCAACCTTTCAGACACCGACATGGCAGCCGAGGCCGCCATCTTCGGCGTCATCGCCTATTTCGCCGTCCTCATCATGGGCCGCTTCGGTCTCCTGCCGCCGGCGCTGGCCGAGCACCTGCCGCTGACCGTTGCGATTGCCTTTGCCGGGCTCGCCCTCGCGGGGCTGCTGGTCTGGGTTCTTGTGCGGGACCGCTATGCGAATGGCGCAGCCGTGCTGGCAGAGCCCGTGGCTGAGGCCGCGGTGGAAACGCCGCCTGCGCCGCTGCCGGTCTTTCCCACAGCATCGGGCCTCCTGCTGCTCGACATCGCTCCTGAGGGCCGCGTGCGCAGTCTCTCGGGCGATCGGCTGGGCCTCTCATCCCTGAAGACAGGCGCAGCGCTGAGCAGCCTGTTTGGCCCTGACGCTGATGTGGCCGCTCTGCGTCCCGAAAGCGGGCTCGCGCAGGGCGAGATCATGCTGGCCGATGGCCGCCTCGCCGCCTATACGGCAGAGGCCCATGATGGCGGCACGCACCTGCTCCTGCATGATATCAGCGCCGCCCAGCGGCAGAGTGAAGAAGCCTCCCGTGCCCTCGAAACGGCCGCGAGCAAACTTCAGGACCGCACGGCCTTCTTCGCCTCGCTCGGGCATGACCTGAAAACGCCGCTGAACGCCATCCTAGGCTATGCCGACATGATGCGCGCGCAGATTCGCGGTCCCCTGCCGGATGCCTACAAGGACTATCCGGACATCATCCACGAAAGTGGGCAGGACCTCCTCCTGCTGGTCGACGATATTCTCGATCTCGCCAAGGCCAATGCCGATCGCCAGCGTCTTGAGCCGGAACCGGTCGACCTTGTGGCCTCTGCCCAGTCGATCATCCGCCAGCTCGACAATCAGGCCGAGCGCGCCGGCGTGAAGCTGAAGATGAAGGCTGACGCGGAAGTCTGGGCGGAAGCCGATGCCCGGGCCGTGCGTCAGATCTGGCAGAACCTGGTCTCCAACGCGATCAAGTATTCTGAGCGCGGCGGCACCGTGACGCTCGATGCCTTTGAGGCGGGCGGCGCGGCGGTGATCAGCGTCATCGACCGGGGCGCCGGAATGACTGAAGATGACCTCAAGAAGGTCACAGAGCCATTTGCCCAGGGTGGCAATGCGCGCGGTCGCGCGGGGACAGGTCTCGGTCTCGCCGTGGTGCGCAGCTTTGCCGAGCTGCATGGCGGCCTGCTCAACCTCACCTCGCGGCCCGGCAAGGGCACGCGCGCCGAGGTGACACTGCCGCTGGCTGACCCGGCCGATATCGCACCGCTCGAGGATGCCGCCCAATAGGCTGGGCGTCGCCGCTTGCGGGCCGCTGCAATTCACGCAAAGGTCCGTTCATGGTCCGTCTGCCGTCCAAACTCTGGGTCGAAGCCCTGATCCGCACAGTGGAAGTAGCGGGCTCGTCTGCCTTCGTCGTGCAGAAGGGTGATGCCGAGCGCGGCGACACGCTGATCAAGGTCTCCCGCCTCGATGGCACCGCCGCCGCCTACACGCCCAGCACAAACCTTGAAGGCGAGCGCGTCTTCCGCAACCTTTTGGCCCAGGGCGTCGGCCCGGATGAGGCCAGTGTGGACGCCTATATCAAACGCGCCCGGTCGCGCGACAGCGACCTTTGGGTGGTCGAGATCGAGGACCGTGAGGGTCGTCATTTCCTCACAGAGGATATTGAAGACTAGTTTTGCCCCTTCCGCCCTGATTTTGCGGCAAGGCCGTTCAGGTAAACCCGCTGTTAACCCGACGAAGGCAGCCTCGGCTCAAATCCACTGCCGGGGGCGCGCAGACCATGTTGTTTCTACTCAACGATACGATCGCCGAGATAGATATCCCGGAGATTCACCTGTCCAAACGCTGGAAAAGCCTCGGCTGCGGCGACCCGCACAGCATGCGGGCCCGCGAGGCACTGGAATTCGTCACACGCGTCGTTGCCGACCATGTGCGCGAGCGTATGCCGATGGACGAAATCCTGATCCAGGATCTCGGCTCACTGATCATCGCGAAGACCGGCGCCAACGCGGCCTTGTTCCCGGTGTTTGACTCAACGGTCAGCGAGCCCCGCCTGACCATCCTGCCGGAAGCCATCCTCAGGGCATTGAAGCAGCGTACCGAACAGGAAGGTACGCCGCCCAATATTGCCGAGATCTGGCCGCTGGCGGCCTGAGGCGCCTACTTCACCGAAATAGGCCTGGTGACCACGACCGAGCGCCCGCCTTGCGCCTGCAGCACGTAACGCAGCGAATATGCCCCCGCCTTGTCCGGTGCCTTCAGCGTCAGCGTCGGGCCACCTGTTGTGTAGCCATAGGAGAGCTCTCCGCTTGTGTTTTTGTAGCCCTCGGGCACGAGATCAACATAGTCCCCGTCATAGGCAGGGCCTGTCCAGGCGACATCAAAGCTCGTCCCCTTGTCGACACTCGCCGGCGCGTCCAGCGTGGCTTTCGCGGCCGTCAGCGTCAGCGGCGCGACGGCCTTGATGGCGCGTCCTGTCGATGACGTGAAAATATAGCGCACATCATATGCGCCTGGCTCGCCCGGGGCCCGGATATTCAGTGGATTGTCCGCCTTCACATAGGTGTAGGACTTCTCCCCGCTCGTCAGTTTGTAGCCGCGCGGCACGATGTCGACATAGTCGCCATCATTGGCTGGGCCGGTCCATTCGACCGCGAAGGTTTCGCCCACGACCGCACTTGCCTTGGCAGGCTTCACCCCAAAGGGAATATCGCTGAGAGTCAGCGGCACGGCCTTCAGCACTGTGCGCCCGTCGGCCGATTGCAGCACATAGCGCACGTCATAATCGCCCGGCTCGCCCGGCAGTTTCAGCTCGACCGGATTGCCGTCAGATACATAGGCGTAGGACTTCTCGCCGCTTGTCTGCTTGTAGCCGCGCGGAACAATGTCGACATAGTCGCCATCCGTGCCCGGCCCGGTCCAGTCGACCACCAGTGACTTGCCGAGTGTCACGGACGGGTTGAAGGCCAGCTCGATCCGCGCGTCCATCACCTCAAGGGGTACGGTCTTCAGCACTTTGCGCCCATCGCTGGCCTTGGCGACGTAGCGCAACTCATACGCGCCCGGTGTGCCGGGGGCACGCAGCTTCAGCGTCTCGCCATCCTTGGTATAGGCATAGGACTTCTCCCCGCTCGTCTTCGTGTAACCTTCGGGTACGAGGTCGACATAGTCGCCATCATTGTTGGGGCCGCGCCATTTGACCGAGAGATTCTGGCCGATGCCGATGGAAGGTTGGGCCACAATCGCGACAGCCGCTTCGACCACTTTGATACTGGTGTTCGCGATCACGGTGCGCCCCTGCGGCGCGTTCCACACATAGCGCAGCTCATAATCACCGGGCGTGCCCGGCGCGCGCATGGAGACTGGGTTGCCGTCCTCTGTGTAGCCATAGGACAGCTCGCCATGGGTCTTGGTGTAGCCGGGCGGAACAAGGTCAATATAGTCTTCGTCAGCGCCGGGGCCGTCCCATGACACTTCAAACAGGGAGCCGATCTCGACCGTTTCAGGGCCGGTGATCGTGGCCGTCGCGGTCGCCGCTTCCGGCGGGCCGGATTCGACCGCCTCGGCGACCGTGCTCAGCGCGTCTGCCAGTTCGCCCGCGTTCGATGCTTCAATATATTTGCCGCCCGTCTGTTCGGCGAGGCAGGCGACTTGCCGGCCTTCATCGGCGCTGAGGCCAAAGCCGATCACATGGGCGGTAAAGTCGAGGCCGCGCGCCTCCAGCGACGCGCCCGCTGCGCAGGGGTCTGCGTCACACGTCTCGATGCCGTCGGTGACGAGGATCACGGTCGCCCGCGTCTCCTCGATCTTCATGGCATTCGCCGCCGTCTCGACGGCTGCCGTCAGAGGCGTCTTGCCCATCGGCACAAGCTTGTCGACCACATCGGGCAGGGGCGTCGTGGCGCCGGGGCTGCGCAGCAGCTCGATGTCCTTGCAGTCGCCCTTGCGGCGGTGGCCATAAGCAATCAGCCCCGCCGATCCGATGTCCGGATTGCTGGCCACCATGGTTCGCACGGCCTCGCGGGCAATGTCGCGCTTCGACTTGCCGTCGATCTGGCCCCACATGGAGCCCGAAGAATCCATCACCACCATGACTTTCATGGGGCCCTTGGGCGTTTCCACCACCGCGTCTTCCGACCTGGTGGGGGCCTCAAGGCTCACCGCGATGGGCTCGGCGCCACTTTCGCTGTCCATCGTGGCCAGTTCTGCAGTCGTAGTGGGCGCTGCATCGGCTGTCTTGGCAGGCAAGGCAGCGTCCGTGGCCAGTGTTTGTGGCGCATCGGCGTCCGCCGCCTTGCTCTTGCTGCAGGCAGACACAAGCAGGGCTGCAGCAGCGCAGCTGGCGAGAAATATACGTGGATTGAGCATGAAAAGCGTCCCCTTGTTCATGACGGTTTGTCCCCCGTCCGATTTATACAACGCAATCGCTGGGCGCAAAGCCGCCTTCAGCCCCTTCATTCCTTCAGGCAAATCGGCTAGTGGCTGGCGGCTGAAACAGAATTGTCCGGAAATACCATGTCCCATATCGCCGAAGCCGCCCGCCGGCGCACCTTTGCCATCATCTCGCACCCCGATGCCGGCAAGACGACGCTGACCGAGAACCTGCTGCTCGCAGGCGGTGCCATCCGTGCGGCGGGCGAGGTTGCCGCACGCGGTGCGCAGCGGCGGACACGGTCTGACTGGATGAAGATCGAACGCGACCGGGGCATCTCGGTTTCGGCCTCGGTAATGACGTTTGAATACAGCGATCTCGTCTTCAACCTGCTCGACACGCCGGGCCACGAAGACTTTTCCGAAGACACCTACCGCACGCTGACAGCAGCCGACTGCGCCGTCATGGTGCTCGACGCCGCGAAGGGTATCGAGCCGCAGACATTGAAACTTTTCGAAGTCTGCCGCATGCGTGACATTCCGATCATCACCTTCATCAACAAGATGGACCGTGAGGCGCTTGAGCCGATCGAACTGCTCGACGAAGTGCAGGACAAGCTCCAGCTCGATACCGCGCCGCTCTATTGGCCCGCCGCCTCGGGCCAGCGCTTTGCCGGTATGAAGGATCTCACCACCGGCGAGTTCTGCCAGTTCGACCGCCGCCCCGGCGAGCCGCCGCATATTGGTCCCGCCACGCGCATTCCGGGCAGCGACGAAGACCTCATCGGCAAGCTGGATGACCATGTCTATGCGGAGCTTGTCGAAGGCGTCGAGATGGTCACGGGCCTGCTGCCCAAATTCGATGAAGAGGCCTTCAAGGCCGGCAACATGACGCCCGTCGTGTTCGGCTCGGCCCTGCGCCATTTCGGCGTGGCCGAACTCCTGAACACATTGCGCGACTTCGCGCCGGCGCCGCGCGTACAGAAGGCCGAGCGCAAGGGCCAGGTGATAAGCGTTCAGCCATCTGACAGTGATGTCTCCGGCTTTGTCTTCAAGATCCAGGCGAACATGGATCCGAACCACCGCGACCGCGTGGCCTTCCTTCGTCTCTGTTCCGGGGAGTTCAAGCGCGGCATGCGCCTGAAGAGCGCGACAGGCAAGCAGCTGAACATTCACAATCCGCTGATGTTCCTGGCGCAGGACCGCGAGATCGCCGAAACGGCCTATGCGGGCGACGTGATCGGCGTGCCCAACCATGGCCAGCTGCGCGTTGGCGACAGCCTCTCGGAAAGCGGCGAGATCCAGTTCGCGGGCATTCCGAACTTTGCGCCCGAACTGCTGCGCCGTGCACGCGTGAAGGACCCGATGAAGGCGAAACATCTGCGCAAGGCTCTCGAAAGCCTCGCCGAGGAAGGCGTCACACAGCTCTTCAAGCCTGCCATCGGCTCCGACATGATCGTAGGCGCCGTCGGCCAGCTTCAGTTCGAAGTCATGATCGAGCGGGTCGCGGCTGAATACGGCCTCGAGGTCGTGTTTGAAATGGCGCCCTATAACGTCGCCCGCTGGATGGCCTGCGATGATCCGGCCAAGCTGGAAGAATTCCTTGATCGGAACAAGTCAGCGTCGGGTACGGACCTTGATGGCGCCCCGGTCTATCTGGCGAAGAATGCATGGGATGTCGGCTACGCGCAGGAAAAGAACCCATCGATCCGCTTTACCGCTACCAAAGAGCGTTCGCTCTAGTCGACGACCTTTTCGCGCTCGACAATGATGGCCCGCAAATGGTCATCGGTCGACGCGCTGTCATCGCCCATCAGTTCGTCCACGGGCGTTTCCAGTACGGGCGAGAAGAAGGCTTCATGCGTTGGTGAGAAGCCGGATGTGGCCGCCGGATTGCGCTCCAGCCGTCCGCCGCCGCGTTTCAGCTCGCAGCGTGCAGGCGTCTCGCCCACGGTCTCGACAAAGCTCCAGGCCTTGCACATGTCATTGTCGGCGCAGGCACTCTGGCAGCTGAGCGCATCTTCTGATGGCATCACGCTATAGGTTGCGCCAAAGCGGTAAAAGCCTTGCTCGTATCCCACGGGGGTAGGGGCGGCTACAGCCTCGGCTTTCAGCGACATTGGCGCTTCGGCAAAGGCGGGCGCTACAAGGCAGGCGGCCAGTGCAAGCAGTTTGATATGGCGCATCGGTTTCGCTCCCCAGTCTCAAGCCCTTTAGGCTAGGCTTCGCCGGTTAAGGAAGCTTTTACGCTCAGTTGGTCAGCGCCTCGCGCTTTTCCTCGATCTCCAGCCATTCCATCTCGGCGGCTTCGGCCTCGCTGCGCGCCGCGCCGATACGCTCGGATTTGGCGTTGAAGGCTTTCGGATCACGGGAATAGAGGTCCGGGTCAGCCAGTTCCTTCTCCAGTTTCGCAATCTCCGCATGCAGTTTGGGGATCAGCGCGTCGATTTCCTTCTGGCGGTGCTCGTCCTTGAACGACAGCTTGTTTTGCGGCTTGGGTTTCGGTGCCTCGGCTGGCCTGGCCTTGGCGGAACGCGCTTCATCCTCGCCAGAACGGCGCACCTGCGCCAGCTGGTCCTGCGCGTCGGTCCAGCCGCCGGCAGTCTGCACCCATTTGCCTGCGCCGAGCGGGCAGAGGCAGCTCGTCACCGTCGAGTCGAGGAAGGCCCGGTCGTGGCTCACCAGCAGCAGCGTTCCTTCATAGGCCAGCAGCATGTCTTCCAAGAGGTCCAGCGTCTGCAGGTCGAGGTCGTTGGTCGGTTCATCCATCACGAGAAGGGTGGATGGCTTCGCAAGGCCAATCGCCAGCGCCAGCCGGTTGCGTTCCCCGCCCGAAAGCGCGCCAACAGGCTGGCGCAACTGTTCGGTCTTGAACAGGAAGTCCTTCGCATAGGCCGCAATGTGGCGCTGCTGGCCCTGCACCATCAGAGAGTCTCCGCCGGATGGCGCCAGTGCCTCCCAGATCGTGTCCTTCGGGTTCAGCGTGTCGCGCGTCTGGTCCAGATACGTCACGTCCAGCGTCTTGGCGTGGCGCACGATGCCCGCGTCTGGTTCGATCTCGCCGAGCAACAGGCGCACGAGCGTCGTCTTGCCCGCGCCGTTCGGGCCGATTATGCCGATCCGGTCGCCGCGCAGGATCTTGATCGACAGGCCATCGGCAATTACCAGCGGCCCGTTCGGCGTGTCGAACGTCTTCGACAGGTCTTTGACCTCAATCACCTTCTTGCTCATCGAGTCGCCGACGCCCGCGCTGAACTCGGCCGTGTTCTTGCGATCGTTCAGCGCCGCGCGCATGGCGCCATGCTGGGCGCGCATGTCGTGCAGCTTGGCGAGGCGGCCCTGGTTGCGCTTGCGGCGCCCGGTCACGCCGCGCGCCAGCCAGTGCTGCTCGGCCTTCAGCTGCGTGGTCACGCGCTTCAGCTGGCGTTCTTCCTCCACTTCGATGGCCTCGGCCCATTCGTCGAACTTCACATAGCCATCGGGCGATTTCAGCACGACGCCCTGGCGCAGCCACAGCGTATTGGTCGAGATATTCTCAAGGAAGCGCCGGTCGTGGCTCACGACCAGAACAACGCCGTTGAACGCCTTCAGGCGCCCTTCGAGGTACTCGATCATCGGCACGTCGAGGTGGTTGGTCGGCTCGTCCAGCAGGATGACGTCTGGCTCGGCCGCAAAGGCTTTCGCCAGCGCCACGCGCCGCTGCTGCCCGCCCGAAAGCGTTTTCGGGTCCGTGCTGCCATCGACGCCGAATTCCATCAGCTCGGCCTCGGCCATATAGTCATATTCCAGCCCGTCGCTGACATAGGCCAGCACCGTGTCATAGCCGTCAAAGCGCGGCTCCTGCACAACGGTGGCATAGGTCGTGCCCGGCTGGCGCCACACCTGGCCGCTATCGGCCTCCAGCTGCTCCGAGATGATGCGCATCAGCGTGGACTTGCCCGCCCCGTTGCGCCCCACCAGCGCCGCCCGCTCGCCCTTGGACAGGCTAAGCGTCACCCCCTCGAACAGGGGCTTCGCGCCAAGCGACAGACGCACATCGGACAATGAAATCAGGGGAGGTTGAGCCATCCGCGCCAGATAGCGTGTGCGGGGCGGAATAGGAAGGGGGTGGATGTTTTGCCCAAAAGGCAACACACGCGGCCGAGATTAGCCGCGTGTGAGAGTATTTCAGTTTTATGGAAGATAGATCGCCTTCGCGTTGACGAATTCCTTCATGCCGAAGCCGCCATGTTCGCGGCCATAGCCGGAATCCTTCACGCCGCCGAAGGGCATGTTCGGATCGGCCGTGCCGAAGGAGTTGATGCGGACCATGCCGGTATCGAAGTGGTCGCGGGCGAGCGCAATCGCCTTCTCCTCGTCCTTCGTAAAGATGCCGCCGCCGAGGCCATAGCGGCTGTCATTGGCGATGCGCATCGCGTCCTTGTCATCCTTGGCCCTGATGATTGAGGCCACGGGGCCGAACAATTCATCGTCATAGGCGGGCGTGCCCGGCTTGCAATTGGCGAGCACGGTCGGCGGGTAATACTGGCCTTTGCCCTCGGGCGGCTTGCCGCCGCAGAGCAGGTCCGCGCCGCCGTCGACGCTTTTCGAAACCTGTTCGCACAGCGTATCGAACTGGTCCTTGCTGGAGACGGGGCCGAGCTGGGTATCGTCCTTCATCGGATCGCCCATCTTCACGTTTTTCATCGCGTCGACAAAAGCGGAAACGAAGGCATCGTAATTCGCCTCGGTCACGATAAAGCGCTTGGCCGATACGCAGGTCTCGCCATTGTTGAACAGGCGCCCCTGCACGCACGTTTTCACGGCGAGCGAAATGTCCGCGTCGTCGAGCACGAGATAGGCGTCATTCGAGCCAAGCTCGAGCACGGTTTTCTTCAGATTCTTCGCGGCGAGCTGGCCGATGTGCTGTCCGGCGCCGTCGCTGCCCGTCATGGTCACAGCGCGCACCAGCTTGTGTTCGATAATCTTGTCCGATGTGTCATGGTCGATCACCAGCACGTCGAAAAGGCCCTTGGGAAGGCCCGCCTCAATGCACACGTCGCGCAGCAGCAGGCCGCTACCGGTGCATATGCTGGCGTGCTTCAGGATGACGCCATTGCCTGCCATCAAGTTTGCAGCGAGCACACGCACTGGCTGGTAGAGCGGAAAGTTCCAGGGCTGGATGCTGTAGATCACGCCTATTGGTGAGTAGGTGACGATGCCGCGTTTCTTGCCGCCTGTATGCTTGCGCTCTTCATCGGCAAGCTCGGATGGACCATTCTCGGCTGTGTATTCGAAGATGCGGGCGCACAGCTCAACTTCCATCTTGCCGTCACGTAGCAGCTTGCCCATTTCCATCGTCATCAGGTTGGCAAACTTGTCGGCATTGTCGCGCAGTCGCGCCGCGATATCGCGCAGTTTCTTTGCCCGCTCGCTATGGCTTGTCGTCTTCCAGTCGGTGAAGGCGGCATGTGACGCTTCAACTATCCTGAAGGAATCCTCGGCGCTCATTACGTCATAGTGCGTAAGGGTTTCATCCGTCGCGGGATTGGTCGTGGTAATCTGTGTCATGATAAAATGTCCTGGTATTCTAGAGAAGGGGTGCGCGCAGGGCGCGATTAGCTGAGCAATGCCAGCAGCTTTTCGGCGGCCTCCGCCGATGAGGCCGGGTTTTGCCCGGTGACCAGCTTGCCATCCGTCACCACGAAGGAGGCCCAGTCGTCGCCCTTCCTGTAGTGTCCGCCATTCTCTTTCAGCATGTCTTCAACGAGGAAGGGCACAACATCGGTGAGGCCGACGCCTTTCTCTTCAGTGTTGGTAAAGCCGGTTACGGTCTTGCCCAGCACGAACGGCTTGCCGTCCTTCCCCTTTGGATACTTGAACACGGCAGGTGCGTGGCAAACAGCGCCGATGGGCCGACCGCTGGAGGCAAAGGTCTCGATCAGCGAGATGCTGTCGGCATCGTTCGCCAGATCCCAGAGCGGTCCGTGGCCGCCTGGATAGAAGATCGCATCAAAGCCATCAGCGGAAACGGTGTTAAGCACTTCAGTATTGGCCAACGCCTTTTGCGCGTCGCTGTCGCCCTTGAAGCGTTTGGTTGCCTCGGTCTGCGCGTCGTCTGTATTACTCTTTGGATCAAGCGGGGGCTGGCCGCCTTTGGGCGAGGCGAGGGTTATGTCGGCGCCTGCATCCTTGAACACATAGTAGGGCGCAGCAAACTCCTCCAGCCAGAAGCCGGTCTTGTCGCCGGTATCGCCCAGCTTGTCGTGGGATGTCAGGATCATGAGAATTTTCATAGGAGAGTCGCCTTGTGTTCAATGAACACGGGCACCGATGTGTTTGGATGCGCGTGGGTCAGAGATTGAATTACTGAGCCACACCAACGAACCCGTCAGCGACTTGTTCCAAAGCTGGGTCAGTGGATACACACCGCTCCGCATGGTGAGGCGCGGGCTAGCGCGGCGCCCACACCTATCGCGCGACCTCTTCCTCAACCTGACCCAACCGGTCCTTGCCAAAGAACATTTCGTCGCCAACAAAGAAAGTCGGTATACCGAAGGTCCCGCGGGCGACGGCGGCTTCGGTATTGGCGACGAGTTTCGCTTTCACGTCCGGGTCCTGCGTCGCTTCCAGAAGCGCGGCGCCGTCAAGGCCCGCCGCATTCATGGCTTCCACATAGACGGCCGGGTCGTCCATCTTCAATCCGTCTTCCCACATGGCCTTCAGGCCTGCCTCGATATAGGCAGCCAGCTCACCGCGCATCTCGGCCGCCACCGCGCCGCGCATCAGCACCAGCGTGTTGACCGGGAAATGCGGGTTCATTCTGAATTTCGACAGGCCGTGCTTTTTTACGAAGCGCATCATCTCCAGATTGTCATAGGCGAGCTTGCCCTTCACATTGCCGAAGGCCATCACAGGCGACTGGTTGCCGGTCGCCTTGAAGATGCCGCCCAGCAAGCACGGAATGTAGTTCACGCTGGCCCCGGTGCGCGCCACGAGGCCGGGCAGGGCCATGTGCGCGAGATAGGCATTCGGGCTGCCGAAGTCGAAAATGAAGTCGATACTCTTGCTCATGGGGTTTCCTCCTACCAGGTTTCTTTCCAGGGCCGCAGGTCCAGCTCGTGCGTCCAGGCCGTGCGCGGCTGCTTGTGCAGCATGACGTAATTCTGCGCGATATGATCCGGGTTCAGAACAGCGTCCTCCTCGCGCAAGGCGTCGACATTCGGCACATTCTCGCGGATGAAATTGGAATCGATGGCGCCATCGATGATCGTGTGCGCCACATGGATGTTCTTCGGGCCCAGCTCGCGCGCCATGGATTGCGCCAGCGCCCGCAGCGCCGCCTTTGCCCCCGCAAATGCGGCGAGATGCTCGCGCCCGCGCGTGCTGGCCGTCGCGCCTGTGAAGATGATCGTTCCATGCCCGCGGGTCAGCATCTTCTTCGCGACTTCGCGTCCCATCAGGAAGCCCGAGAAACACGCCATCTCCCACACCTTGTGATACACGCGCGCCGTCGTCTCGGTGATCGGGAAGCGCACATTCGCGCCGATATTGAACACGGCCACGTCGATCGACGCGACATCCGCCTCGATCCGCTCGACCAGCGCAATCATCGCCTCCTCGTCGCGCGCATCCGTGGGCATGGCCACCGCTTCATGCCCGTCATCGCGGATGCTCGCCGCCAGCGCTTCCAGCGCATCGGCATGGCGAGGCCGCCGCACGAGGCAGGCGGTCATGCCCTCACGCGCAAAGGCCCGGCCAATCGCGGCGCCGGTGTCATCCCCGGCGCCAATCACGAGACAGGCAGACTTGTGGGCCATGAAATATCCTCCCTATTTATTTGGTTGCTAAATAGGACCATTATTCATTTGGTTTTAATTTGCAACCAATATATCGTAGCTGAATAGAAGGAGCCGCTCATGGCCAAACGCCACACGCACACTTGCCCGATTGCGGGTGTCCTGAACATTTTCGGCGACAACTGGACATGGCTCGTCATCCGGGAGGCCTTCTACGGCGCCACGCGTTTCAGCGAGATCCAGCGCAACACGGGCATCGCCAAGAACGTGCTGAGTGACCGCTTGGATGTGCTCGTCAATGAGGGCATCCTCGCTCGCGAAGACGTGGGCGAAAACGGCACGCGCTATGCCTACCGGCTAACGGCAAAGGGCGAGTCCCTCCACCCGGTGCTGCTGGCGCTACACCAGTGGGGCAATGAGCATGTCTACGGCCCCGGCAACGAGCCCGTCCTGCTGCTGGAGCGCGCCACCGGCAAGCCCCTCCAGCCGCTCGCCCCCACATCCCGCAACGGCCGCCGCCTCACCCGCGCCGACATCCTCACCCGCCCCGGCCCGGGTGCAAGCAAAGCCACTGTTCGTCGCCTGGCGGAGGCCGATGCTTCGTTAGCCTAGCTGTGCAATATCATCCGCGCCCAATATCCGCCATTCGCCCTCGGCGAGGCCTTCGAGCGTCAGCGGGCCGAACTGGGCGCGGTGCAGCGCCTCCACATGGTTGCCGACAGCGGCGAACATGCGGCGCACCTGGTGGTAGCGGCCTTCGGTGAGCGTGACGTGCGCACTGCGCTCGCCGGTCACATCCAGTCCGGCCGGTTTCAGCGGCTTGTCCTCGCCGCGCAGCATGAGCGTGCCACTGGCAAAGGCCTCGCCCTCGTGCCCCTCCAACGGCCGGGCGAGCGTCGCCTCGTACACTTTCGGTATCTCCGATTTCGGCGAAATCAGCTTGTGCAAAAATTGTCCGTCATCGGTGAATAGCAAGACGCCCGTCGTCGCTGCATCCAGGCGCCCCACGGTCGACAGCGCTGGCGTGCGCGCCAGGTAGCGCGGCGGCAGCAATTCATAGATCAGCTGACCGCCATCGGCGCGCGAGCACGTATAGCCCGCCGGCTTGTTCATCAGGATCACCATGCCGGGCGGCGGGTCCAGCGGTTCGCCGTCAAAGGTCACGCCCTCGAAAGGCGGCGCCAGATTCTTGCCACCCGCCTCAATGCCCCCGATGCGCCCACGCCGCACGGCATTCTCAACCTCCTTGCGGCTGCCATAGCCGAGGCCGGCGAGATACTTTGTTAGCGCACGGATGTCTTTCATTTCTGGCGCTTCGGCCGGTCCGCGCGGATGATCTTGTAGCCGCCGGCATCTTCGATGATCTCGAACTGCTTGAAGCAGGCCTTGATCGTCGCCTCATAGGGCAGGTGGCGGTTGGCCACCATGTAGAGACTGCCGCCCGGCTTCAGCGCGCGCGAGGCTGCCTGGATGAATGACTGGCCAAGGTTCGCCGCATCGGCACGACCCACATGGAAGGGCGGGTTCATCATCACGAAATCATAGCGCGTCTCAGACACGTCGCGTGTCACGTCGGCCCAGCTGATCGTGACATTCTCAAAGCCTTCGAGCGTTTTCTCGGCGCAGGCGATCGCGCGGTGCTCGGCCTCGTAAAGGTCAATGTGTGTCACCTTCGGGCAATGCGACAGCACTTCTTTCGAAAGGTATCCCTGGCCCGCGCCAAAGTCGGCGCCCATGCCCTTGATGTCTTCCGGAATGCACTCGGCCAGCAGTTCGGATCCTGCATCCACGCGGTCCCACGAGAAGAGGCCCGGCCGGCTCCACATCGCGCCATCGGCCACAGGTTGCGGCTGGTCAGCCGCGACCCAGGCTTCGGCAAGCGTCTTGTTGAAGGTCGCGCTGTCCTTGCGTGCCCAGAAGGCCCGGCACTTGTGCTTGCTCAGGCTCTCGGTCTCGCCGGCAATCTCGCCCAGCGTCTTCTCGGCGGTCTTCGCGCCCAGCGTGTTTGGCAGGCAGGCCAGCACGACGCCGCCCTCCGGCGCCGACAGCATCGCGCGCGCATATAGGCCGCGGGCCTCATCCTTCTGGCGCGGCGGCAGGATCAGCGTCAGCTCAGCCGGCGTGAACGTCTCCGTGCCGGCCGGCAAAAGGGTCAGGCCCATCGCGGCCAGCGCTTCATAAGGCGGCTTGAACGTCTGCTGGCAGGTCAGCCGGTCTTTCGGCAAAAGCGGAATCGCCGGGCCGGGTTCAGCCCGCAGGAACAGCACGTCCCCCGTTTCCGGCACGGTTACACCACCGCCATCAAGGGCGAGCTTCAGGGTTTCAAGAACATCAGTATCCATCCGTCAGCCTGTTAGGCGGAATGAAGCGCCCTGAAAAGCCCGCACTTACTGCGGCGCTGACACGCCTGCTGCCCGGTTGGCCGCCGCCACGCTGAACGCCTGGCTCAGGCCGCGATAGAACGAGATGCGCTGCTCGGCCGCTTCGCTGATCACCATGCCGTTCTCGGCGCCGATCAGGCTTTCCGGCGGCTTGCCCGCATGCACCAGTTCCATCATGTCCGACCAGAGGTCCGCCGGAAGGCCGCCGCCGGTCACGCGCTTCATCGGGCTGTCATCGTCATTGCCCACCCAGACCGCGCCGACATAGGCCGCCGTGAAGCCAACAAACCAGGCATCGCGCCAGTCCTGCGACGTGCCCGTCTTGCCGGCCACGGTCCAGTTCTTGATCCGTGCGCGTCCGCCCGTGCCGATGGGCGCGTTCACCACGCGGGCCATCATGGCGTTCATGTCCTCTGCCAGGTCATAGGGATACACGCGCTCGCGCTCATAATCCGGGCGCTGGTACAGCACCATGCCGCGGGAATCCTCGATCTTGTCGATCAGGTACGGGTCCATGCGCAGTCCGCCGGACTGGAAGGCGCCGAATGCGCGCACCAGTTCCCACATGGTCACCGCCTGGCTGCCCAGCGCGATCGACGGGAAAGGCTCCATGTCGCTGGTCATGCCGAAGCGTTTGGCCAGCGCAATCACGCGCTCTTCGCTGCTCTCCTGCGCCAGCTGCGCGGCAACCGTATTGGTCGAGCGCGTCAGCGCCTCGCTCAGCGTCATCGGGCCGAGATAGCCGCCGCCATAATTGGTCGGCTGCCACTTGTCGATCGTGACCGGCTTGTCCACCATCACGTCATAGGGCGAGAATCCGTCTTCCAGTGCGGCAGCATAAACGAAGGGCTTGAAGCTTGATCCCGGCTGGCGTTTCGCCTGAGTCACGCGGTTGAATTCGGATGTCGCATAGTCCGTGCCGCCCACCATGGCGATCACGCGGCCATCCTTGCCCATCACCAGCGCGCCCACCTGGCTTGCGCCCTGCGCCTTGCCGTCCTTGGCCATGCGCGCGATCAGCATCTTCTCGATGGCTTCCTGCATCTTGGTGTCGATGGAGACCGTCACCACAAGGTCGCCCGGCAGTTTCGGCAGCATGGCCTTCACCCGCTCGGCGGAGGCGTCGATCACATAGCCCATCTGCGGGTCATAGGTCGGCGCGTCGATGATCTTCACATCGGCTTCGCGGGCGACTTTCGCCTGTTCCTTGGTGATGAAGCCCTGATCCAGCATTTCCGCCAGGACATATTGCTGGCGCTCGCGGGCCCCGGCGAGGTTCTCGCGCAGGTTCAGTTTCGAGGGCGCCTTGGGCAGCGTGGCGAGCAGCGCCGCCTCCTGGATTTCCAGCTTTTCCGGTGGCTTGCCGAAATAATTGCGCGCCGCCGCGTCGATCCCATAGAGGCCCGCGCCGAAATACACCCGGTTCAGGTAAAGCGACAGGATTTCGTCCTTGCTCAGCTGTTTCTCCAGTTCGCGGGCGAGCTTCATTTCCTGCGCCTTGCGCTTCAGCGTCTGGCGATTGTCGAGCACGAGATTCTTGATCAGCTGCTGCGTGATGGTCGAGGCGCCGGATACGGTCTCCCCCGCGCGCAGGTTGGAAAAGGCGGCGCGGGCAATCGCGGCATCGTCTGCGCCGTCATGCTCGTAAAAGCGCTTGTCCTCGGCGGCGATGAAGGCCTGCGGCACATAGGCGGGCAGGGCGGCGACATTGGTGGCGCGGCCATAACGGGGGCCGCGCACGGCCACCGTATTGCCATCCCGATCGACGAATTCCATCGCGGGTTCGCGGTGCGTCTCCCACAGTTCGGCCGTGTCTGGCAGTTTCGGCATGCCGAAATACAGCGACTGCCACTTATAGAAGGCAAAACCGCCCACGGCGAGCAACACGCCCAGCACGACAAGGATGATCCAGCCGCGCACGGTCGTGGGCAGCGTGAAAATCGGAGGGCGCGGCACTTTTATCGTGCGCGGCCCGTTTGGGGCAGGGGATCTAGCCATGTCAGCCTGTGGATCGAATCATGAGCGAAAGTCTACATGAAATTTGATTACGGCAGGGTGAAGGCATTGTTCATGTGCCGCGCAGTCGGATTTTTGGCCGCCTTGATCAGGATCAAAGGTGATGACGGCACAGGTGGTCAACATGAGCAAGACGTATTCAAGATCGGCGTCCAATCAGTAAAGGCAAACCGGCATGCTCCATCGACTGTTCAAGCCAGTTCTACTGGCTTCTGCCCTGATCGCCCCGCTCTTCGTGACCGCCTGCTATGACAGCGAGAGCGGACTCCCCTTACTGGAGCCCATCGCGACAGACGCCCAGTCGATCGCCGACGGTCGCCAGATTGCAGAGGCGCAATGCTCCAATTGCCACGCGCTTGATAATGATCCGAAAATCCGCCCGGAGGACCCGCCGCCGCTGCGTTACATCCTTGCGCAGTACAATCCTTATACACTGTCCCAGGATTTTCAGGCGGGTATCCATGTCGGACACCCGATGATGCCCGATTTCGTGTTCGGCCCATTGGGGGCGGACGTGATGCTGGCCTATCTCGTGTCGATCCAGCAGGAGCCGCCCGAGGCCGACCCGGTACCGAAGCCCGAGCCGGTACCGGAATAGCCTCTACGCCACCCGCGGCCATCACGCATCACGCGTAAGCACGGGCAGGGGGCCGGGCTGCAGCGCGATCAGGTCCACTTCCGCCGACCGGCATGCGCAGCCGTGTCTCCAGAATGCGATAGCCCTTGAGGCGCAGCCACAGCGCCGCGCGCGTCTCGGCGGCGCGTCCGCGCCGTTCAGCCCGCTGCCGCGCGCCCTCAGCCATTGGCTTTCAGTTGCAGCGCCCGCTGGTAGACATCACGCTTAGGCAGGCCCAGCGCGTCGGCCACGGCATTGGCCGCGGCCTTGGTCGGCTGGTCCTTCAGCGCGTCCAGCAGGGCCGCGTCCAGGTTTTCCTGCGAGATCTCGGTGTCCAGCGGCGGCCCGACCAGCAGCACGATTTCGCCGCGCGGCGGCCCGGCCCCGGCATAATGCGCGGCCAGCTCGGCCAGCGTGCCCCGGCGCGTCTCCTCGAACAGCTTGGTCAGCTCACGCGCCACGGCGGCCTGCCGGTTGCCACCCAGCGCCACGGCCAGGTCTTCCAGCGATGCGGCGAGGCGTGGCCCGCTCTCATAGAAGATCAATGTCCCCGGAACGGTCCTTAAAGCCTCCGCGGCGGCCCGGCGGGCGCCACTCTTGGGCGGCAGGAAGCCCGCAAACAGGAACTGGTCGCTCGGCAGGCCGCTGGCCACAAGCCCCGCCAGCATGGCCGATGCGCCCGGTATAGGGAAAACACGCACGCCTTGTTCCAGCGCATCATGCGCCAGTTTCCAGCCCGGATCGGACACAAGCGGCGTCCCCGCATCTGAAATCAGCGCGATTTTCGCCCCCGCCTGCATGCGGGAAATCAGGCCCGGTCGCCGTTCCGCCCCATTGTGGTCATGGTACGGGCTCAGCTTCACCCTAAGCCCATAGGCAGACATCAGTTTTCCGGCCACGCGCGTGTCTTCGGCCAGCACTTCCTCGACACCAGACAGGACATCCAGCGCCCTCAGCGTGATGTCCCGCAGGTTGCCGATGGGGGTGGAGACAACATAAAGGCCGGGATGAAGTGTCTGCGCCGGTTGCCCGGCGCGGTGGCTGCCCGTAGAGTCGCCTAAGGCGTGAATCGCTTCGGGCTCAGAAGGATCAGGAGATGACATTGCTTCAACCATTGCTCAGGAAGCTCAAAGCGCCAAGCCTTGTTCTGGCTTCCCTCCTTCTGGCAACGGCCTGTGCCACAGCGCCGGCCCGCCCGCCAGTCCAGATCGGCACCGGCGAACCGCGCGTCGATCCGGTCACCGGCGAGCCGATGCCATCACGCGGAATCGACGATGCCCGGCTGAATGAACTCAACCCACAGCGGCCTGTCCGTGGCGATGGGGGCCTCACGCCGCCCTTCATGGAAGGCCGCGATGTCAAACGCGCCGCCGTGCTGCTACCGTTCTCGCACCCCAATGCGCAGGTCCGCGCCGAGGCTGAAAGCATGCTGGCCGGTATCGAATTGGCCCTGTTCGAATACGCGGGCGACAATTTCCTGATCATGCCGAAAGATACCGCCGGCAAGCAGTCGGTCACCGAGGCCCGCCTCGACGAGTCCCTGAAGGAAGGCGCCGATATCATTCTCGGGCCCCTGTTCGGCGCCAATGTGAAAGCGATCAAGCCGGAAGCCAGCAAGAAGCAGGTTCCCGTCATTGCCTTCTCGAACGATCGCACGGCCGCTGGCGGCGGCGCCTATCTTGCCTCGATCTCTCCGGAAGAGGAGGTCACGCGCGTGATGGAATACGCTGCCTCGCGCGGCGTACGCACCTTCGTCTTCCTCGGCCCGAACAGCGAATATGGCAAGCAGGTCGAAGCCGCCATGCGCTACCAGGCAGCCCAGCAGGGCGGTGTTGTGGCCTCATCCGCCTTCTATGATCCGTCCGACGGTGGCACGTCTGCCGCTCGTCAGGTGGCCAGCGTGCTGAAAGCTCAGGGCGGCGGTGGCAAGGTCGGCGTGATGATCCCGGAACGCGGCGTGAAGCTGCTCTCCGTGGCCCCGCTGCTGCCCTACAATGGCGCCCCCATGCAGAATGTCATGCTGATGGGCACCAGCCTGTGGGACGATTCCAGCATCTGGCGCGAGCCGACCCTTGCGGGCGGTGTCTATGCCGCGCCGGATCCGTCAAACCTCGCTGGCTTCAAGCAGACCTACAGACGCATTTACGGCCGCAACCCCACTGATCTGGCCGCTGTGGCCTATGACGCGGCGGCGCTTTCCGTCCGCCTCGCGGCAGATGACAATATCCGCTATAATGGCGTGACCGATCCTGACGGCTTCATGGGCGTCAATGGCCTCTTCCGCTTCCGTATCGATGGCACATCGCAGCGCGGCCTGGCCGTGATGCAGATCCAGTCATCAGGCCCCTCCGTGGTCGAAAAAGGCATCACCGCCTTCGGCCCGGGGTCCAGTTAAGCTACGCACAATCTGCAGCTATCCCTTGCGGGCAGGGCCACTTCGCCCCACATGACTGCGCACGACAGGGAATTCGGGAAGACGGCAGTAGATCATGGCAAAACGTGACTATTATGAAGTACTTGGCGTTGCACGCGACGCAGACGAAAAACAGCTGAAATCCGCCTATCGCAAGCTGGCGATGAAGTACCACCCTGACCAGAATCAGGGGAATCCGGAAGCGGAAGCCCAGTTCAAGGAAGTGGGCGAGGCCTATGGCATCCTGTGTGATGCCAACAAGCGCGCCGCCTATGACCGCTACGGCCATGCCGCCTTCGAGAATGGCGGCCCGGGTGGAAACCCGTTCGGCCAGGGCGGCGGCAACCCCGAAGACATTTTCCAGGACCTGTTCAGCCAGGTCTTTGGCGCGGGCGGTTTCGGCGGCGGGCGCCGCCGCGGCGGCCCCCAGCGCGGCGCAGACCTGCGCTACGATCTCGAGATCACGCTGGCCGAAGCCTATTTCGGCAAGGACGAAACCATTCACGTGCCCCAGGCCGTGCCGTGCAAGCCCTGTTCGGGCACAGGCGCTGCGCAGGGCAGCACGCCCGAACAATGCGACATGTGTGACGGCCATGGCCGCGTCCGCGCGCAGCAGGGCTTCTTCACCATGGAGCGCACCTGCCCGCGCTGTTCCGGCAAGGGCAAGGTCATCCGCAAGCCCTGCAAGGAATGCGGCGGCGCCGGCCAGGTCCGCGAAGAGCGCCAGCTCTCGGTAAAAATCCCCGCAGGCGTCGAAAGCGGCATGCGCATCCGCCTCTCGGGTGAAGGCGAAGCCGGTACGGCGGGCGGCGGCAAGGGCGACCTCTACATCTTCGTCGACGTGGTCGAACATGACATCTTCGAGCGCGACGGGCCTAACCTCTATTGCCGCGCGCCCGTGCCCATGGCCACGGCCGCCCTCGGCGGCGAAATCGAAATCCCGACCATTGATGGTGGCCGCGCCCGCGTTGCCATCCCCGAAGGTGCCCAGACCGGCCGCAAGCTGCGCCTGCGCAACAAGGGCATGCCCTCGGTGCGCTCGTCGGCCCAGACAGGCGACCTCTATGTCGAGATGTTCGTCGAGACGCCGCAGAACCTGTCAGCCCGGCAGAAAGAGATCCTGCGCGAATTCTGCGACTGTTCCGGCGCCGACTGCCACCCCGAGAGCGAAGGCTTCCTCGGCCGCATCAAACGCTTCTGGAACGGCCACGAAGACGAGAAACACCCGAACTAGGGCCTAGCGGCACCCCTCCGCCCAGCCGACCACTTCGTCGATCAGTTCCTGGCGTGACCATGAAAACGAGTGGTCGCCGGAGAGGATCATGGCTGTCAGGTCGATGCCCGGCTCGGCTTCATAGGCCGCGACCAGAGGCGCGATAACGCTGTCGACCGGGACGGACGTGTCCTTGTCGCCACCAATAATCAGCACGGATTTGCCAACGAGCTTCGGCGCCAGCAGGCGTGTGTCGAAGGCCTCGCGGTTCGCTTTCACCTCGGCAATCGCGTTCTCCCCGGTCAGGCCCGCCAGCATTTGCATCGTGTCGGCATAGGCCGCAAAGCCGTCCGTCCGCTCCGCCGGCGCATCCGCAAGCGGCCCCATATTGGCCGGTGCGATGCCCGCCACGCAGGCAATCGTTTCGTCCCGCGCCGCCGCCTCCAGCGCCGCAAAGCCGCCCATGGAATGGCCGACAAGGATCAGCTTGTCCGGATCGGTGCGCAGCGCCCCGGCATTGGCGCGCAGGTAATCCGTCGCCGCCGCAACATCCTCGATCACATGTGTGAAACTGTACGTGCCTTCGCTGCCCCAGGCGCCGCGATAGTGGAAGAACAGGACGTTGAACCCGTCGCTGCGCAGGTCCTGCGCCAGGTCCAGGTTGCGCTCATTGCCGGGAAAGCCGTGCAGCAGCACCACGGTCGGGTGCGGCCCCGGCCCGTCGGCCAGATAGGCATGCCCGTTCAGCCGGTCGCCATGGCTTTGGAAATTCAGCTCCACGAGCGAAGGCGGGAAATCCGCATCGAAGGCAGGCGCCGGATCAGCATCAAGCGTCGGCGCGCTCGCGCAGGCAGCGACAAGTATCAGCGCGCCCAGCGACGCGGCGGTCGAGATCATTGTCTTCATGGCAGTCCCCTTTGGCTTTGCCGCACACTAGGCCGCACGGCGGAATCGGCAAGTCCGGCTACCTTCGCAGAATCCGGAACACCAGAATGACGCACACGAACACGATCAGGCCCACCGTTGCCAGCGCCGACAGGTAAAGGCCCAGATAGGTCAGCTGGTCGCCCAGTGTGTGTTCGGACTGGGCCGCGTGAAGGAACGGCGGCATGCCATCCACGGTGAATCGCGCCGGGGTTTCGCCGGAGGGCGTGAAAATATCCGCCACGCTGAACACAAGCTGCAGCAGCCCGAAAAAGCCGAGGGCGCCAAGCGCAAGGTTCACCCGGCCTTCATCCTCCTTGGTGATACGGGCCTCCAGGTCGCGGGTCTGGCTCTCCATGTTCGCGACAAGGCCCTCAAGGTATTCGTCGCGCCGCACCGTTCCGCGCCGCTTGTCCAGCGCTTCGAATACATCGCCTTCGGTGTCGTAGCGAAAAATGTTGCGATAGCGGAACCGGCCATAATTGGCGAAAGGCCCCGTCCGGAACCGGTAGAACGTGTCGGCCGCCTTTTTCAGGCGTCGTTTGCTGTTCAGCTTCTGGACATCCTTGATCAGGCTGAACGTCGACATTTCGTATTGCCGGGCGAGATATTCATTGTGCAGCGCCGCGACGTGAATGAGGAAGGCATAGGGACAGGTGCCGATATAGTCATTGCCGGTGTCGAGGCTGCGCGAGCGTTTGACGAACGTCACCAGCGCACGCGGATTGGCAAAGCGCACGAAGAAGCTCTCCTCGTCCTGGCGGTCATTCGTGGGGTAAACCGGGTCCAGGCTGTCCTGCACTTCGGACGCATCCTGGTTCATGAAGTCGATGATGTTCTGGCAGAAGCCCGCCATGAAAAGATAATGCAGGCAGTCGGTCCGGGCCTTGTCCTGCATGGCCGGGCGTGTCGTCTTCAGCCGATTGAACTCTTCATCCGTGTACTTGTCGCTCGCCAGCCAGTCCCAATAGTCCCTGTCCATGTCGACGCGCGGCGGATTGTGGTGGCGGCCCTTTTCGACAAGTTCCTCGATCTTGGCGGGATAGCGCACGTAGCACCGCTCCTGACACATCAGCGAACGGGGTGCGCGGGCCGTCTCCCCTTCAGAAAGCGGCGGCATCAGGCGCTCGAAAAGCGTCTCGTCATTGAAGAAGAACATGAAGCGTGCCAGCGGCATCTCCAGTCCCGGTACTTCTATGAAAGGGCTGTGTACCACCAGCGTCTCGAACTGGATGGATTCAAGGCTCAGGGGCGGGTTCAGGTATTTGTCCCAGAAAGGCGGCGCGTGCGCCGGGTCCGGCTCGACGGACTGGCCGTGCCCGGCGCGCTGCAGGCGGGGTATCAGCGCGCGCGCGTCGGCTTCGAAACGCCGTTTGACGAAGTGCCAGAAGCGGGCGTCCTTGACGTCCGTATCGCTGACCAGCATCTCGTCGAGTGGCTGGACGCCCGTCAGGCGCGCATCGGTGGGGCGCCGGCTGCGGGCCTTTCCCTTCTCGAGCGAATGGGCATTGTTGCGGGAGAATTCCTTGGGCGCTGCTGCCTTTTGCAGCAGGGAGAGGAAGTAGAAGTCAGCCGGCGTGTGCTCATAGGCGATGCGGAAGGAAAGGTGATAGCTCACCGCACCATCGAGATGGCTGTACCAGAAGCGCCGGAAGTCCACCGCTCGCGGCGTGTCGAGGCCGGGCGGCGAGGCGCAGAAGACACTGCCCTCCGTTTCCCATTCGATCTGGCCTGGCGCCGTGATCGCAATCGTTTCCCCCTGGCGCGGCGTCGAAGCTGCAAGGAGGATATCATCGACCCGGCCCTCGCGCTCGCGGTCGGCTATGTCATTGAACAGCGGCTCCATCGCGTTGCGCAGTTCCAGGCTGTCGCTGGAGGCCATCTGCACGGCGCGGTAATGCTCGGGCTGCGGATGAAATCCCAGGATGTCCTTCAGGTTGTCGCGGTCGACATAGAGCGACAGCGTCCAGTAGACCGATTGCGGCTCGTTCGCCTGGTAGCCCTTCGGCATCTGTCCAAGCGAGATCGTCGTCATCGTTCGCTCGCGGCCGACGCGGCCGCCCGGCGGGCAAGGTCAAGAAAGGACTGGTCGGTTCGCCCCGGCGCGCCCTGCGCAAGTGCTGCGCCGGGGTCGATCAGCGCGATACGTTCGCCGCGCTGGCAACGCGCATCGAGCGCCGACACCTGTCGAAGGGCGTCGGCGTCATCTTCAATCTTGCGGCCCTTGAGGACGGAAATGCCGAAGAACTGTCTCAAGTGCCGCGCCAGCAGGCAGGCCGGCAGGCTGTTGCCCGATGCGCCGAGCACGCCATAGAGGAGGCCCGTGTCGGGCTCCTGATCGGGCGAAAGGGCCGGTTGCAGATAGTCCAGGTCCACCAGCCGCGCGCCGAGGTGGCGCCAGATGCGCAGACGGTCATACTGGTCGAGGCCCGAATGGGCGCTGTCGAGCGCATAGCTCTCCGGGTCAAGGCGAAGCGGGTCATTCTGCTCGATGAAGATCAGAACCGGCAGCGACGCCGGCGCCACGAAGGCCGCGCGCGCTTCGCGCTCCACCAGCGCCATCAGCCGCCGAAAATGGCCGGCGCCCCGCGCCTCCCGGGCAACAAAGATATAGTTCAGGTTGACCGTGATCGCGTCCGCCCCGCTCAGCGCGATGAAATTCGCGCCGCCGAGCACCTTGCCATCGCCCTGCTGCAGCAGGATGACCAGCTCGCGGAACGCGCCGTAGCGCTTCTCCAGCCGCTGGTAGGGTGCCCTGCCATTCAGCGCCAGGCAGTCGCGGAAGCCCTCCAGGTCTTCCTTTTCCGAGGGCAACACGAAGGCCGCGTCATAGGCTGTGTAGAAGGTTTCGAGCGCGGGCGCCTGCGGATCGGTCGTCACCAGCGCGCTTAGTCCGGCGGCCGTCTCCGTTTCCCATGTCTGGTACCCGGCACAGCGCGGTTGCAGGGCGTGAGAGGAGTGGGACATGGATGGACCTGCGGCTGGCACCGTCAAATTGTGGCAGGTGGCTGCACCGTTGGCAATCGGCCCCGGCAAACAGCGCGCACGAAAAAGCCCGCCCCCGGTGGCCGGGAGCGGGCTCAAATTCAGTCCGGCGTAAAAGCCTAGATGCGTTCGATGATGATGGCCGGGGCCATGCCGCCAGCGGCACACATCGTGATCAGGCCATAACGGCCGCCGGAGCGCTCAAGCTCGTCCAGCGCGGTGCCGATGAGGATCGAACCGGTTGCGCCGATCGGGTGGCCAAGGGCCATGGCGCCGCCATTGATGTTCACTTTCTCACGGTCAAGGTCGAGATCGCGGATGAACTTCTCGGCAACGACCGAGAAGGCCTCGTTGATTTCGTAGACGTCGATGTCGTCCTTGGTCAGGCCGGCTTTCTCGAGCACTTTCTTCGCCGCAGGCACCGGTGCGTTGAGCATCAGGGTCGGGTCGTCGCCCATGTTCGCCGTAGCGACGATGCGGGCACGTGGCTTCAGGCCATGTGCATCCGCATATTCCTTCGACGTGATCAGCAGGCAGGCTGCACCGTCGACAACACCGGACGAGTTACCGGCATGGTGAACATGGTTCATCTTGCCTTCGAGCTGCGGGTATTTCCGTGTCAGGAGGTTACCATACGTGTTGCCCTGGTCGTCGACCGGGATGTCCATGTACATGTTGAACACGGTTTTCAGGCCGCCCAGCGTTTCCATCGTGGTCGACGGACGCGGGAATTCTTCATGGTCGAGGGCGAGTGTGCCGTCTTCATTGTAAACCGGCACGACAGACTTGTCGAAACGGCCTTCCTCGATGGCGCGGGCCGCGCGCTGCTGGCTGACATAGGCCAGGCGGTCGAGCGCTTCGCGGTCGATGCCTTCCAGCGTGGCGATCGCATCGGCGCAAACGCCTTGCTGGGTCTGCGGGTGGCTGGCGCGCAGGCGCGTGTTGCCGGCATCCATGACAGGCGGTGTTTTCGGGTCGGCAGAGGCAGCCGTGTAGCTCATCATCTCCGTGCCGCCTGCGATGACGCAGTCTTCCATGCCCGACATGACCTGCGCAGCGGCCAGCGAGACAGACGTGATGCCCGAGCCGCAGAAACGGTCGAGCGTGACGCCGGAGGCCTTCACGTCATAACCGGCATCGAGTGCAGCCATGCGGCCAAGGTCGGCGCCTTGTGCGCCGCGCTGGCTCGATGTGCCCCAGATGATGTCGTCCACGGTGGCCGTGTCGAGCTTGTTGCGCTCGGCGAGGGCTTTCAGCACGGTGGCTGCCAGCTGCTGCGGGTGGATGTGAGCAAGGGCGCCCTTGCCAACTTTGCCAATGCCGCGCGGTGTGCGGCAGGCGTCGATAATATAGGCTTCAGCCATGTGGGTTTCTCCCGGTTTGCATCAATATTGATTGCTTGGCGCAGGTTTACGCGCACGTAAGCGTCAATGGAAGGGATGACGTTAGGAGAGGGTGTGAAGATGTCACGTCGCGCCGCTGCGTAAGGGTAGACCCGCCATGCCGGGGGGACCATCCCGGCATGACGGGCCCTCGCCGCCAGGGAGGGAGGAAACGACGGCGGCGGTTCCGGGGAGTCCCTTAGCGGGACACGATCTTGATGCGCGAAGGCTGGGCGTGGCTCTGGCCGGGCTGCGCGGGCGGCAGCTGGTAATAGCCGCCAAAGCCGACATAGACGATCGACGAGCCGGTATAGATGCGCGGGCCGTCCTTGAACTTTTCGTCCTTTGAGGGCGTGTAGGTCCAGGCCGAGGCCGGGCAATTCACCTGCCGCATATGGTCAATGTCATCCGGCCTGTCCGGCCGGGCGGAAGACACGCGCTCGTCGAGCCGTTCCTTCACGATGTCCGGGCAGAGTTTCGGATTGAGCCGCCAGTCGCCTGCCGAGGCATTAGCGGCGCCAGCGAGCGCCAGCGCGCCGAGGCAGGCGGCCTTGAGGATAAGGGATGGGGCCATGGCGTGTCTCCTGTACTGTACAACACACCTCTAACGAGCGCGGCCGCCGCGTCCGTCGCGACTATCTGTACAATGACGGGAGTTTAATGCAGCGCCTAGCCGAACGCCCGGTACGCATGGGTGATCGCAAGGCTGATGCCGTGCAGGGCGCGGTCGATCTCGCCAAGCGGGCCGATGATGTTGCGATGGATGCGGTCATAGCCATAGGCGTTTGACTTCGCCTCGCTGCCCGGCTCGGTCAGCTCCTTGAACGGCGTATCCTCGTCCCGCCCGCGCGGGAAGATCTTCACCAGCATGTCCACCGCATCGCCGATCTGCATGTCCAGAACCATGCGCAGCAGGTCGCGCGTACTGGCATCGTGGCGCTCGGAAATGCGAGGCAATTGCCCCACCAGAACGAAAGCGTGCATCATCAGCGCCTGCCGGATGGCATGCAGCGCGTGCAGGTCGAGCCGGCCCTCATGGCGCTCCTCTGGCGAGGGCGCATCGTCGAGCTGGGCCAGAAGGCGGTCGAAACGGCCAAGGTCGATCGACAGGAGGTTGGCAATCCGGTTGATCGAGATCGCCGTCTCGTCATCGCGCAGGCCGTAATAGACGGCGCGATAGGCGCCGGCCCGTTCCGGATCGACCATGCGTGAATTGGCAATCCAGACCGACGGGTCAAACACATTGGCATAGGCCCGCAGCGCCGGCAGGCTGGTCACCACGCGGGCATTCAGCGCCAGCAGGATGAGGCTGTGCATGCGCGGGCTCGTATTGATCAGCTCCACCAGCCGGTCATTCTCGCGCTGCAGCGACGAGCCGATGCCTGCCGCCGTATTCGCCGGAATGCCGAGCTGCTGCAGCGTCGCATTGTGCGAGATCGCCCGCAGCGCGCGCGGACCGGTCGGCCCGCCCGTGCGGCGCTTCTGCCGCGACCCGGCTTTCACCACCAGCCCGGCGGCAAAGTCGCCCAGAAGTCGGCCATAGTCAGGATTAACGAACAGGCGCTCATGCCAGGCCCTGAGGGACCGGTAGAAATCCCACACAAGGTCGGTGCGCGTATAGAAAGGGTCTTTCGACGTGTCCGGCGGCAGCGACAGCGAGCGCCGGCACCAGGCCGCATAGGTCGTCTCGGCCATCACCGGATTGGCAAAGTGCAGGAAGCCATCCCCGCCCTGGAAGCTGACCTCGTGCATCAGGGGCAGCTTGCGCGCCGCTGCGCCATTGCGCGTCCACGGCGTCAGCACATGGTCAAACCGCTGGCCGAAGGTGCCGGGCCAGGCGCCGCGTCCCATGGACTCGCCATGCGTGTTGAAGATCAGTAGCGCCACGTCGGCCTTCTTCGCGGCCAGCGCGCGGGCGATCAGGTTATGGATGCGCTCGATCGCCATGTCGGCGGCGACCTGCCCGATGAAACGCCCGGCATCGGAAAAGCCAAGCTGGATCGACAGATAGCCGCGCTCCTTCACATAGCGCAGGAATTCCGGCTCCTCGAGCAGGCGCTCGATGAAGCGGCCGCCTGTCTCCAGCGCCTCCGGCGTCTCGAACAGCGGCGAGATGTCGAGCTTGTCGGCCACACCATATTGCCGGGCGAGGTAGAGCGCACCCATCACGGTGGCCGGGTTCTCGCTCTCGGCGATGAGGAAGCGGATCACCGAACCGGAATCGATATGCTTCAGGATCTGCGCGCACATCATGAACTGGCGCCGCGCGGTCGACTGCTCAAGGAAGAGGTCGGCGAAGTTCACGTCCACCGGCTTGGAATTGCGTGCCTTCTGCGACAGCTGCGCGAGCGCGAGACGGCCAAGCTGGCGGTCCTCGGTCTCAAGCCCAAGGTCGCGGTTGATGACGGTACGCACCTGCGCAGCATTGACCCGCAAGTGAATGCGCGCCGTGCCGAGCTGGAGCGACTCCACTTCCGCCCGGAAGGCGATAAGGTTCGCGGCCAGCGCGTCATCGGCGTCCGGGATCACGTCATCCAGCACGGCGGTGATCTCGGTCGCATCGAGGATCATGCGCTTGCTGTGATTGCTTAGCGCATTGGCAGCAGCGACCAGTTTCTCCGGATCGGTCAGGTCCTGGTCAAACAGCTTGGCGTCGCCGGCCGTCTCCTTGGCCGCCCCGCGCAGGCGCACGATCAGGCGCGCGAGCGGCCCGATCTTGGCGCTGCCCGACATGGTCTCCAGCCGCTCGCCATAGCGGGCGAGCTGGTCGGCCTTCTCGCGCAGGCGGAAGGTCAGCGATTGCGACCAGTGAATATCGGTGCGCCCGTCAAGATCATAGCCGACCCAGCTTGCCAGCGTCGGCAGGAAGGGCCGCAACGCGCGCCACTGGTCCGGGAAGGCCGTACGCGCGACATCAAGAATGACGCTCGCGTACACTTGCTGCGCTCCGGCGGCGTTCAGCAGGGCCTCCTGCACTTCGTCATGCTCGCCGTTCAGGTTGATGCCCTTGTTCCACTCGCGGCTATCCTCGCGGATATGTTTCAGCAGCGCCGCGCGGGTGGACTTGTTGGGCCGCGTCACATGCGCGGTGAAGGCCTGCCGAAGGGCCCGGGAAAGGGCAAAGGTCGGGTGGGCGGTGAACACGATGCCGCCGGTATTCTGCTCGACGCTGGCCTTGAACGCGTCAAAGCCCTCTTCGGCCAGCACTTCCAGCATGCCGCGCACATCGGCCCAGGCCGCCTTGGCGTCGGCGTCATAATGCTGCTCGCGGAACCGGTCCGCGCGCTCGCTGATCAGCGTCAGGTGCAGGTCGCCGGCAAAGCGCGACAGCTCATTGATACTGGTGCGGCCTGCCTCGATATCCTGGAACAGCGACTGGGCCAGCGCGAAGACCGAATTGGTCATCGGATCGACGGCAATACGGGCCGATTGGGCCCGCAGGAAGTCCTGCGCAGCGGCGAGTGTGAGCGGTGTCTCGGTTGTGTTCGTCATGTATTCACCACAAAGCCTCCTTTGAGACCGATGTCAAAGCGCCCCGACGTCAGACTAGCCCTGCATTTCAGCAAGGCATCGAATGCTATTCCCCGCGAGATTGTCCTTATGGAGTGGTACATGAAAACGATATGTCGTATCAGTAATGTGCCGTTACAGGGGCAAGTGTAGATGCAGATTCGCGCAACAGGGATGATCCTGGCAAGCGTGGCCAGCCTTGGCTTGGCCATGCTGCCTGCTATTGCGCAGCCAGCGGTCGGCAGCACGGACAAGGTGCTCATTCCGGCGTCGGAAACGTCCCGCGTCGTCGAACCTGCGCCTGCGCCCCTCACCAGCCAGGTGCCTGCCGCCAATCATAATATCATCACGCAGCCAGAGGTTTGCCGCATCCGCACGGGCGACGAATGCGTGCACACCGCCGCAGCCTGCCTGAAGGCACGCGCCATCGGCCATCTCTACGGAGTCGAATGGCGCTCCGGGGCCCCGGTCGTCGTGCGCGTGCAGGACGGCATGTCCGATGCGCAGGAAAAAGGCGCCCGCGGCTGTGCCTCGGATCTCCAGCAATGCCTTGCGGGCAAGTGCTGAGCGCCTAGCGCCGCCCGAAGAATTTCACCGCGCCAAGCAGGCCGGCAATGGCTGAGCCGAGACCGCCCAGCAGCACGAACAGCGGGTTGGCCTGGTCGGCAAAGGCAATCGCCCGGTTGAGGCCCGACACCTGCACCGTCACCGTGTCGCGGAACGTGCGCAGCGGCACCACCGAATCCTGATCTATGGCATAGATCTCGAACACGAGGTCATGGTCGCCGGCCGACAGCGGCATCACCGACCAGCGCCACACATTCTCGGTCAGCGGCGACAGTTTCTGGATGCCGGGCGACATTTCGACAATCTCGAAATTCGCGCCACTGAGGCGGGCTTCGACCCGCTCGGACACCTTGGCCTCGCCGGTCACGATATTGCCGCCCCGGTTCGGCAGGGCATCGACCGCCGTGTCGTCGCCCGTCGCATCAAGGGCGAGGGTCACATCAAAGGCGCGCTTGTATTCGGCCGTCCTGGGGGTCTCGTGCGCCACCGGAACGGTCTGCAGGCTCTCCATGAAAGCCTCGGCATGGGACTTCGAAGGCGGCGGCGGGGCCGCAACGCCAGCGGCTTCAGCCACCGCATCGGCCGCGTCGCCTATGTCGGCGAAAGCCTCCTCGGCCACGTCGCCCGCCTCGTCGAACGCATCCTGAACGGAGGCGACACTGGCCGTCTCGTCATCGGCGGTGATCGGCGGCGACAGCGAACGCGAAGTCGACATGGAGCGCGTTTCGGGGGCGGGGGCCGATGCCATCGGCGCGTCGTCCATGGCCTCGGGCGCGGCTTTCGCCATCGCTTCCGGCGCCGCTTCCATAGCCTCAGGTTCGGGTTCCATGGCCAGTTCGGGCGCCGGCGCCGCCTCAACCGCTTCCGGCATGGGCGCTTCGGCCATCTCCTCCATGGTGGCCGGCGCGCTCTCGGTCGCCATGTCCATGCTCTGAGGCGGGCCATATTTGTTCATGACAGCGGCGCCGCCAAACACAGCGGCCGCTATGCCACCCAGCAGAAGGAGAATGGAGATAAGTCTAAGCATCGCGCGCTCCCGATTGGCGATTCATCGCGTTAACCCTAGCAGAGTGTCACGCGGCTGGGAAACGATCCCGACTCGCTTCGTAAAATGCAATTGCGGCAGCATTGGACACGTTCAGGCTTTCCATTTCCGGGGCAATCGGGATGCGCGCCAGCTCGGCGCAGGCCTTGGCCACGGCCGGGCGCAGGCCCGATCCCTCGGCGCCCATCACGATGGCGAGCTTTGCCGTGCCCGCGACCGCATCGGCGAGGCTGCGGCGGCCTTCCCCGGCAAGGCCCACCGTGTGATAGCCCGCGTCGGCCAGCTGCTCCAGCGCCCGGGCAATATTGACCACCCGCGCCTCGGCCACGGTTTCCACAGCCCCCGCCGCGCTCTTGGCCACAACACCGGTCACCGGCGGCGCATGGCGGGTCTGCAAAACAAGGCCCTGAAACCCGAAAGCGGCCGCAGAACGGTAAATCGCGCCCAGGTTATGGGGGTCTGACACCTGGTCGAGCACGCAGATATGGCTGATGCCCCGGTCAATCAGGTCTTCCAGGCTCGCCGGGTTCAGCGGCGCGGCCTTCAGCGCCAGGCCCTGATGCACCGCGCCAGCGGGCAGGCGGTTGTCGAGGTCCTTGCCGAGGATGATTTCCGGCGTGATTCGGGCCGCGCCCAGCCGCGCCGCCGCGTTTTCGGTCGCCAGCAGCTTGTGCAGCGTGCGCGACGGATTGGCCAGCGCAGCGGTCACCGCATGGGTGCCCCACAGCCAGCCTTCGCCGTCCCCGCCGCCACTGCGCTCGCGCGGGCGGTCCTGCCGTGGGCGCGGCGATCCGTCCGCTCCGGCAGGCGCTTGTGTGTTTCGGCGTTTTGGATGGTTGCGCGCCATTTCGTTCGTCCCTATAAGGCCGTCTCCTGAAGCGGATGAGGGCACGTAATTGACGTGCCTTTAGGCGGTTCGGGGCGACGGCGTCAATTATCGTAAGTCGCAGGCAGCCCTTGGAGGGGTGGCCGAGTGGTTAAAGGCAGCAGACTGTAAATCTGCCCGCATAGCGTACACAGGTTCGAATCCTGTCCCCTCCACCACTGTTTGTGTTATGGTCGAGCGACGCGTCAGGCGCGGGTATAGCATAATGGTAATGCACTAGCCTTCCAAGCTAGCTATCTCGGTTCGATCCCGTGTACCCGCTCCAGAATCGTCCCCGTTTCATTACAACCCGGCCATGAATCGCGCCACCGAAGCCTTTGTTTTAACTTAGGTTATGGCTTTGCCGATTTTCCCATGAAGCGTGCAACGAAAGCCTTGGGGCGGCGTAGCTGAGAGATGCGGCCCGCCCTGCGCCGCCTTTTCCAGCGAAAGGATTTCCCCATGCCGATGAAGCCCGGAGCCCCCCTCGACAAGGGCGGTGCGCCCCATCAGACCACCAAGGACGGCTACGAAGCCATGACGACCCAGCAGGGTGTGCCTGTCCGCGACGACCAGAACCATTTGAAGGCCGGAACGCCCGGCCCGATGCTGATGGACGACTTCCACTTCCGCGAAAAGATGTTCCACTTCGACCATGAGCGCATCCCGGAGCGCGTGGTCCACGCACGCGGCTATGCGGCCCATGGCTTCTTCGAGCTGACCGACAGCCTTGAGGAATTCACCAGCGCCAAGGTGCTGACCGAAACCGGCAAGAAAGTGCCGCTGTTCACGCGCTTCTCCACCGTCGCCGGCAACAAGGGCTCGCCGGACCTTGCGCGCGACGTGCGCGGCTTTGCGGTCAAATTCTACACCGATGAAGGCAACTGGGATCTCGTCGGCAACAATATCCCCGTCTTCTTCATCCAGGACGCGATGAAATTCCCGGACCTGATCCACTCCGCCAAGGCCGAGCCGGATCGCGGCTTCCCGCAGGCGCAGACGGCGCATGACAATTTCTGGGACTTCATCTCCCTCTCGCCCGAAGCGATGCACATGGTCATGTGGATCATGTCGGACCGGACCATCCCGCGCTCGCTGCGCTTCATGGAAGGCTTCGGCGTCCACACGTTCCGCCTGATCAACTCAAAGGGCAAATCCTCGTTCGTGAAGTTCCACTGGAAGCCCAAGATGGGCATGCAGTCGGTCGTCTGGAACGAGGCGGTCAAGATCAACGGCGCCGACCCGGACTTCCACCGCCGCGACCTCTGGAACGCCATCGAGATGGGCGACTTCCCGGAATGGGAACTCGGCGTCCAGATTTTCGACGATGCCTTTGCCGACAAGTTTGCCTTCGACGTGCGCGATGCAACCAAGCTGATCCCCGAAGAGGAAATTCCCGTCCGTATCATCGGCCGGATGGTGCTCGACCGCCGCGTCGACAATTTCTTCGCCGAGACCGAGCAGGTCGCCTTCTGCACGGGCAACGTGGTGCCGGGCATCGGCTTTTCCGACGACCCGCTGCTGCAGGGGCGCAACTTCTCCTATCTCGATACGCAGATCAAACGCCTCGGCGGACCGAACTTCACGCATATCCCGATCAACGCCCCCAAATGCCCCATGCGCACCTTCCAGCAGGACGGCCACATGGCCATGAAGAACCCTGTCGGTCGCGCCAATTACGAGCCGAATAGCTGGGGCACCAAGGATGGCGGCCCGCGCGAAGATCCGGACAATGGCTACCAGCATTTCGCCGAGCCCATCGACGGCAAGAAGGAGGCCTTGCGGCCTGAATCCTTCGCTGACCATTACAGTCAGGCGCGCCAGTTCTATATCAGCCAGACCGAGGTCGAGCAGGCCCATATGGGCGACGCGCTCGTGTTCGAGCTGAGCAAGGTCGAGAAGGCCGAAATCCGTGAGCGGATGGTGGCTCACCTTGTCAACATTGACAAGGGCCTCGCCGATACGGTGGCCGAGGGCCTCGGCATCAAGACGCCCATGGCCATGAAGGCCGCCCGTCCGACGATGCAGGACCTGCCTGCCTCCGACGCGCTCAGCATGCTCAAGAACCCGCCGAAGAGCTTTGCAGGCCGCAAGCTTGGCGTGTTCCTGTGCGATGACGCATCGGCGGACTCGTTCAATGCGCTCAAAGACGCGGTCGAGAAGGCCGGCGGCATGGTGGCCGTCGTGGCGCCGACCATCAATGGCGTGGACCTTGATGACGGCACGCACGTTCCCGCCGACGAGAAGATCGATGGCGGGCCATCGGTCCTGTTCGACGCGGTGGCACTGATGCTGACCGAGGAGTGTGCCGACGACATGGCGACGAAGCCACTGGCCAAGGACTTCCTCAATGATGCCTTCGCACACTACAAATATATCGGCTACACACCGGATTCTATGAAGCTCTTCGAAGCCATCGGCATGGCCGACCATATGGATGACGGCTGTGTCGAGCTGGGCACGGCCGCAAGCATCAAGGGCTTCGCCTCCGAGATCGCCAAGCTGCGCTTCTGGGATCGCGACGGCGCCTGAACCGGAAGGGCTTGAACACCAACAAGACCCGCCAGCCTGACAGCTGGCGGGTCTTTCTGTTTCAGTACGTCGGCGTTCCGGGCACTTTCACCTGCACCGTTTCGATGCGCGCCGAGCGCAGGGCTTGGCACTTCACGCGATGCGTGGTTTCGGCGGTCGACAGGTAGAGTGTCGTGCCGTCAGGCCCACCGAGCGCGCAGGCGATGGTCTGGCGACCCGTCGTGACGGTCTGCAGGACTGCGCCGCCTTCCTCCAGCCGAATGCAGGTGCCGGTCGTGGGCGAAGCCGCCCAGACTGCGCCTTCCGCATCGAGGCATATGCCATCCGGCACCGCCCCTTCCGGCAGTGCGGCCCAGTCGCGTTTGTTGGAGAGTGTATTGTCGCTTCCAATATCGAAGGCGGTGAGCTTCGCGCCAAACGTCTCAGCCACGATAAGTGTCTTGCCATCCGGCGTGATCACCATGCCGTTCGGAAAGAGCAGCCCCTCGGCAGCCTTTGTCACCGTGCCGTCCGGCGCGATGCCCGCGAGCGCGGCCGGGGCCGGCGCTTCGCCCGTGTCGAAATCGAACCCGAAATTGCCGACCCAGGCATGGCCCGTGGAGGAGACGACCATGTCATTGGTGCGCCGGGCGGCAATAGCGGAAAGGTCTGCGAACGGCACCAGTGCGCCGCTGGCCTCCTGCCGCAACACCTGCTTGTCCATCATCGAAACCACCAGCAAACGCCCATCCGGCAGCCAGCCGAGGCCTGAGGGATAGGCCGGAACATCCGCCATCTTCTCCGGCGCCTTGCCGGGCGCGGCGCTCCAGACGCTGTCATCATGCATGTCGGAAAACCAGAGCGCGCCATCGTGCCAGCGCGGGCCTTCGATAAAGGCAAAGCCGTCGTAAAGTGTGGTGGGTGTCATTGCCGTTTCCTCGTCTTTTTGGCGAGGCTAGTGCGGAAGCGCGCCCGAGTCATCCAGCGTAGCGATGGCAACGAAGCGCTGCCGCGTGGGTGTCATTCCGCCGAAGGGATAGCAGGTGGTCAGGGCGAGTGTGGCCGTGCCGGTGCCCCCGGGGGTAAGGAAGCTGGCATCCTCGTCGACGATGCGGGTTTCAGTCAGCGTGTAGGTATAAGGCGTGCCGTCCGGCCCTGTGAGGCTTATCGCGTCGCCGATGCGGGCGTGCTGCAGGAAGGCGAAATGGCTGTCGCGGTGGCCCGCAAGCAGCGTCAGGCCCGGCTGGCCCGGCGCGGCTGAGCCGGCCATCAGGCCGGGGCCGAAGGCGAGCGCCTCGCCGCTGGTGCCTGTGAGGACCATGGCTGAGGCGTGCAGCCGCGGGAGTTGCAGCTTCGCGACGACCGTCACATCGGCCCACGGCCACGGGCGGGCATCGGCTGAGCCTTGCAGCGTCTTCTCCCATGCGTGGCTGAGCAGCACCTGGCTGAGCTGCGCCTTGGCCTTCATGTACATGCCGTTCCCCAACAGGAAGAGGCCGGTGAGGAGGAGGGCCGAGGTGAGGGAAAACCGCATCCAGTTCATGGCGCCAGACCCCGCTCTGTTTTGAGAGATCGGTGCCCGGGAAAGGGACTCCTCCCCCTGCAAGGGGGAGGTTGGGTGGGGGTCAATCCGGACTCGCAACCTGAATGTGATGACGATAATCTCGCGTCATGCCCAAGTTCGCTCGCACTCCGAGGAAAACAGAGCGCGCCCGTATGCTTCGGCGCGAAGTGAGCGCGACCGAGTACAAGCTCTGGCTCTATCTGCGCGCTGGCAAATTGGGCGCATCGTTCAGGCGGCAACATCCCGTCGGGCCTTATTTTCTCGACTATTATTGCGCGGCACTGAAGTTCGCTGTGGAAGTAGATGGGCCTTGGCATGATGCGCACAGTGATGAGGTGCGGGATGCATTCCTGATGGCGCGGGGCATCTCGGTGTTGCGGATTCCGGTGTCCGACATTGATGAGTCCCGTGAGGCAGTGGCAGAGCGAATCTGGACGGAAGTTGCATTGCTGAAAGCGCAGCGGACCCCCCCTCTAACTCCCCCCTTTCAGGGGGGAGAACAGCCCGCTCTGTTTGGAGAGATCGGTGTACGGGAAGGGGACTCCTCCCCCTGCAAGGGGGAGGCTGGGTGGGGGTCAATCCGGACTCGCCGACGGAGCAAGTCATCAAAGCCTCACATGGCATGGCGCAACCGAATGCGGCGGAAGACGAGTTTCACCATGAAGCCGAGCAGGACGAGGATGATACCGGCGAGCAGTTTCAGGTCTGACAGTGTGCCCGTGTTCGGCAGCGGAACGCCGCGGTCGACCTGCATGGGGGCATTCATCTTCTGTGGGTCGGGCTTGCGGATGGCAAGGGCGTCGATGGGGATCATCGGGGCGTCGGAGCGGATGCCCTCATGGCCGAAGACCTTGCCGAAATCCCATCCTGCGGGGAGGTTCAGCGGCACCTCAGCGCTTCCGAGCTCAGCCCCATCCGGGCGGCTCGGCGTTACGTCCACAGCCACAAGGCTGGTGAGGCGCGAGACGAGATGGTGGGCCAAGGCGACGCTGAGAATCTGGTCGTCGATCAGGTCCGGAAACGTGTCGGCGCGGGCGCGGTCGAGTTCCAGCGAGGCGATTTTCTTGCGGGCCCAGAGTTTCGAAATGCCTTCGCGCTGGGCCGCCTGTTTCAACGGCAGGCCGACTTTCCAGGGCTGGTCGCCATTGACGCCGGACACCCAGACCAAGCCGTCTTTCGCGGCGGCGTGGGCAGCGATGACGAGCGTCTCGCCGGAATAGACATCCGGCAGCGGCGAGGGCCAGGCCTCGACCTGTGTGCCGTCCGGCCATGTGGCCGCGAGGCTGGTGATCGCAGGGCTTTCAAGCTTGGTGAAGAGGGCGCCCATGCGGGCGGCGACTTCGTCGATATCGCCAATGTATGTGTAGCTGCCCTGGCCAAGTTCGGCGGCGCGGGACATGAAGAAACTGTTGGGGGCCGAGCCGATGCCGACGGTGAAGATGCGGGCGTCGGCGCGGTATTGGGTGATGGTCTCGAACAGCTGCTGCTCGTTGCCTATGGCGCCATCTGTCAGGAAGATGACCTGCCGCAGGCGGCCGTCGCCGGTGCCATGGTCAGCGAGGGCTTCGCGCAGGGCGGGCAGCATTTCGGTGCCGCCATTGGCCTCCAGATTGTTCACCCAGCGTGTGGCGCGGGCGCGGTTGGTCGTGCTGGCCTCAAGGGGGTGGTCGAACAGGGCGTGGGTCACGGAATTGAACTCGATGACGTTGAAGCGGTCCTCTGGCTTCAGGCGGGCAATGGCGAGGGCGAGGCTGTCGCGGGCTTGCCTTATGGACTCGCCGCCCATGGAGCCGGATGTGTCGATGATGAAGGTGATCTCGCGGGGTGGTGGCGGCGCGGACTGGGCGGCGACAGGGGGCGTGACCATGAGGAGGTAATAGGGCTCTCCTGCAATGGTTTCAGTGAAAAGCGCGGCGCTGGGGGCCCTGGAGGCCTTGGGGGTCCAGGTCAGTTCGAAGTCGCGATTGGCATAGATGCTGCCGGAGGACAGGGTGAGGTTTGCCGCGCCGTTGACGGACCATTCCGTGTCCATTGGATGGTAGGTCGACTCGAGCTTGCCGACCGGGAAGCCGGCATTGAGGGAGACGTTCAGCGTGAGCGGGTTGGTATTGCCAAGTTCCGGGTTGAGGACGGGCGGGGAGATGCGGGCCCGGTCCGGCACGGGGTCGCTGACGGCCCAGCCGTCCTCGCCGAGGGAGGCGGTGAGGATTTCAGGGGCCGGCATGTAGCGCGGGGCGACGACCATCGGGAAGCGGAGGGAGAATGTGTCGTCGGCGAGGTGGACGGTTTCCTGATACTCGATCTGGACGATGATCGTCTCGCCGGGGCCGATATTGGCGACGGAATTGGTGAAGAGGTTGGGTCGTTCCTGTTCAAGCAGGGCGGTCTTTTTCCCTTCGGCCTTGGCCTGCTCGTAGATGGCTTTCGCCTTCTTCTTCTCTTCGATCATGCCTTCGATGAAGCGGTCGCCGATTTGCATGCGGAGCGTATCGACGGCGCTTTCGTCGGGCAGGGGGAAGACATAGACGCCTTCGACCCAGCCATCGGATGTGTTCTCGAAACGCTGGGTGACGCGGGTGCGGGCGATGGGGCCGGAAATGTCGATCTGCACATCCGTCAACAAAGACGGGGCCTGAACGTATTTTCCGGGGGTGGATGACTTGAAGAGCAGCGTGCCGGTTGTGGCATCATTCGGCGTGACGAGGCGGGGTTCCTGATCGGCCCAGGCGGCACCGGCGGCAAATGCCGCCGCCGTCAGGGTCGCGCCGAGCCACTGACCTGAACGGGAGAACAGGGGACTCCAGTCTGAGACACGGGCACGGATCCTGACGGCGGCGAACATGGGGGCTCCTTTCATTGCGTGTTTGCAATGATTGGAAGCTGCGCCCCGAATAAGGCAGGAAAGGTCTCGCTTTCAGGCAGGCCCGGTACGTGTTCTGGGCCATTTCCCGATGGGATTGCGGCAGGCCTGTGCCCCAATCGACGGCCTTCCCCATAATGTGAGGTGGGAGAAGGCCGCTGGAGGTGTCGGGATTAGTAGGTCAGGCGGATGCCGAACTTGCCGGTCCAGGAATAGGTTTCGTACTGAAGGAGACGATCCCCGTTCGGACCTTTCTGGAAGGCGACATAGGGCTCGTCACCCATGTTCACGAATTCGACGAAGCCCTGGACCCGGTCGGTGAAGCGATACTTGGCCGAGGCGTCGATCTGGAGGTGATCCTTCACGAAGCGGTCGGTCTCGGCATCGGAGCCCAGTTCGTCGAGATACTCGTCGCGATAGGCGGCGGTGAGGCGAAGGGAGAGGCCGCCCTTCTCGTAACCGAGCATGGCGTTGTAGGTGTTCTCTGCGGCGGCCGGCAGCGAGATGGAGCGGAAGCCGCCGTCGCCGTCCGGTACGTCGCCTTCGGCATCGGTATAGGTGTAGTTGAGGCCGACGAGGACGCCGTCGAGCAGGCCGGGGAGGAAGTCCAGCGCCTGCTGGTAGTTCAGCTCAAGGCCTTTCACTTTTGCCGTGTCGCCGTTCACGGCGATTGTGGCTTCGGAGAATTCAATGCCCTGGAAGACGCCATTATAAGGAGCGACGTCATCTTCGAAGGTCTGCTCGACGATGAAGTCCTTGATATCCTTGTAGAAGACGCCGGCCTGAAGGACGGTGCCGGGGTTCGGATAGTATTCGATGCTGAGATCGCCGTTCCAGGCCTTGTAGGGATCAAGGTCGGGGTTGCCGAACGAGGCTTCGAGGTCTTCGTTGATCGTGGAGTGCGGGGCCATCTGGCCGATGCCGGGACGCACCACGCTGGCGAAGACACCGGCGCGGAGGACGAGGTTTTCCATCGCTTCATACTTCACGTTCAGGCTGGGCAGGACGTTGGTATAATCGTTGGAGAAGTTGAGCGGCGTGGCCGTGACAGCATCTTCGTCGACGAGGTTGCCGCCGAGATCGTCCTTGGTCTGTTCGACGCGCACACCGCCGATGACGGTGAGCCGGTCGGTCGAATACTTGCCCTGGGCATAGCCGGCATAGATGTCTTCCTGGACGTCATAGGCGCCGGAGATGGAGTCGAGGAAGGAGTCATCTTCGTTGAGGACAAAGAGGTTCTTGTTCGCGGCATAGAAGGCGCGGACCTTGCCGAGATCGGGCAGGACGCCGAGGTCTGCGAGGTCGTAGGTCTGCTGTCCCGTCACGTCGGCGAGCGTGTAGCCGTCGGCGCCGTCGAAATCATCATAGATGAGGTTGTTGGCGGAATAGGTCTTCTCTCTCAGACGGACCTTGAGGCCGGTCTTGAATTCGAATTCGCCGCTGTCGAGGTCGAACGTACGGGCGATGTCACCCTTGGCCGACCATTCCTTGTCCTTGGACATGCCGTCATTGACCGACAATTCCTTGAACTTGTAGGTCGATGGATCGTTGAATTCTTCCGCGCCGTTCAGGATGGTGAAGACGGGCTTTTCAAGATTGCTGTAATTCACGTTGACGCCGAGCTCGCCGGCATCCTTGAACTTCTTCTCGAAGCGGGTCGGGTCCTGCGTGTCGTATTCGTGTTCCTGGGCTTCGGAATAGGCCAGCTTGTAGTCGAACTTCCAGGGGCCTGTCTCGGTTTCGCCGCCGACCTGGTAGGACTGGATGATCTGGCTTTCGAAACGATCCTTCAGGCCGCGGCGGACACGGATCTCGTTGCCGGAATCGAAGGTGGCGGAAGTCGCGTCGGCGCTGACCGGCTCGTCGAAGGTGAAGACGAGGCGCTGGCGCTTTTCCGTATCGTCGAATTTGGAATAGATGGCGCGGGCATAAAGCGTGGTGGTGTCGGTGGCTTTCCAGTCAAAGGAGAGCGAGCCGCCGATGCGTTCGCGCTCGACATCATAGTCGCGATACTCAAGGTCTTCAGCGTAGGTGAAGCCATCGTCGGTGGTGTTCCAGCCGCCCATCTCGATATTGTCTGTCGAGGTCTTGCGGTTGGAGAAGGAGAGGCCGCCGGCGACGCCGAACGTGTCGGTGATCGGCACGGAGAAATCGACGGAGGCTTTTGGCGAATATTCGCCGTTGAGGTCGTTATAGGAGCCTTCGAGCTTGGTGCTGAGGAAGAGGTCGTCGCGGTCGAACGCCTTGGTCGTGTTGATTTCGATGGAGGCACCGATCGTGTCGGCGTCCATGTCGGGCGTCAGCGTCTTCTTGACTTCAATCGATTCAACGAGTTCGGAGGCGACGACGTCAAGCGCAACGGCGCGTGTGTCGGCTTCCGGCGAGGGCAGGCGGACGCCGTTGATGGAGGAGGCGTTGAGCGTCGGGTCAAGGCCGCGGACCGAGATGAAGCGGCCTTCGCCCTGGTCGTCGAGGATGTTGATGCCGGTGAGGCGGCGGGTCGATTCAGCGACGTTCTGGTCGGGGAACTGGCCAAGGGCATCGCGGGTGATGACGCTCTGGATCGTGTCGGAGGCGCGCTGGCGGGCGATGGCGCTTTCCATCATGGCGCGCTGGCCGACGACGGTGACGGTGTCGAGGCGCGCGTCGGCGTCAACTTCCGTAACCTGAGCATTGGCGGGTGCGGAAAGGCACAGGCTGGCCGAAGCGAGCGCTGTGGTGAGGAGAAGCGTTTTGTATCGTAGTTTCATGAGTATTACCTGTCAGGCCCCTGAGAAGAATTGGGGCCCAATTAGGCGGCGAACGTGACAGTCACGCGACACTTCTTCTGCTGAAATACGACAATTTTGCCTCGGGAAACTTAACTCAGGTTAAGTGTGGTTGCGCGGCAACAGGCTGGCGCGTTTTGTCAAAAAAGGTTCATGTTATCATCGCAAATGCGACACGCCGGAGGGCGTTTCCGGCGCCGTTGCGGCGTGGGCGGACGGTGGAGAGACGCGATCGTCTCCGACCGCGATTCGGGTGGGCGTATAGTTTGCCCCATGAAGACGACCCGATACCGAAGACACATGAACGAGCGGGAGGCGCGGGACATCCGGTTTCTTGTCTTGCTAGGGATGAGCCATGGCGAGATTGCCGAATGGCTGGGGCGCAACCGGAAGGCGGTTGATCGCATCATCCGCGAGAAGGGGCTCTTGGCGCCGGAGCGGCCGCTGGAACTGGCCTGGCTGACGCTGCGCCACGCCTATGAAGAGCTGGCCGAGGCCATGGCGGACGGCCGCGAATGGGACGTGGGCAAGCTGGCAAAACTGAACAGCGAGATGCGGCTGACGGAAGCGGCGATGTGGGCGGCGGGCGTGGCGCGCCGAAGAAGGATATGGGGGATGCAGGTGAGCCGGATGAGGATGCTGTCTGGGAAAGACTTGAAGCCGTTGAGCGCCAGCGTGGGATGGACTGCGCTGGACTATCGGGTGCGGGCGATGGCGATGTGGGAGAGGCTGAACAATCTTCCGGAGGAGCTTCAGGCCCATCTGAGACAAAATCCGTTCGTGTTCGCGGCACGGGATACACAGGTTCCGCCGCGGGGCCCCTGGCGGACATGGGTGTTCATGGGCGGACGTGGCGCTGGCAAGACGCGGGCGGCGACGAGCGGGCGCGGGCGATGCCGGTGGCGCTGCTGTACGAGCAGGGGAAGGTCGCGCATCTCGGCATGCTGCCGACGCTGGAAGACCAGATGTGCCGGTTCGGGGCGGTGAGCTTTACCGGGTCGTCGGACCGGGTGGACCCGCTGGTGTGGGCGTTGATGCTGGAGCGAACGGGCGGGCCGCTGTGCGCGCGCTCTAGGCGAGGGCGGCGAGGCCGGTGCGCAGGGCCTTGATGGAAGAATCCGGGAGGCCTGCGTCGATCTCGGCATGCATCTGGTGCCAGATGGGGACGGCGGCGGCGAGCGTGCGGCGGCCTTCGTAGGTGAGGGCGAGGCGGCGGCTGCGCCTGTCGGCGGGATCGGGCGTCGAGGTGAGAAGGCCGCGTTTTTCGAGCGGCTTCAGGTTGGCGGTGAGCGTGGTGCGATCCATGGCGAGGAGGCCCGCGACAGCGCCGATGCTGGGCGGCTGCGGCCGGTTCAGCGACATGAGGAGCGAGTACTGGCCTGACGTGATGCCGAGGGGGCGGAAAGCCTCGTCAAAGCGGCGGGAGAGGGCGCGGGCGGCCCGCTGCGCGGCGAGGCAGAGGCAATGGTCGCGGACGTGGAGCGTGGTTTCGAAGGGGACGGTCTGGCTGTTTGACATGGTTTATATATGTTGATATCAACGTAAATGTCAAGACCGGGGACGCAAGAGGAGACACCCATGCCCGAGACCGCCACTGCCGCTATCGAGCTTACGGGCTACAACTGGGTGCCGGACTTTGCGAAGGGCAATGTGCGCGATATCCGCGCGCGCTGGGCACTGGAAGAGGCGGGCGTGGATTACCGGATGCGGCTGTTCAATGCGTCCGAGGACAAGCCCGAGGCCTATCTGAAGGAACAGCCTTTCGCGCAGGTGCCGACGCTGAAAGAGGGCGATATCCAGATGTTCGAGTCCGGCGCAATCCTGCTCTACATTGCCGGCAAGAGCGAGACGCTGATGCCGCGCGACCCGGTTGCGCAGGCGCGGGTGACGAGCTGGGTCTTTGCCGCGCTGAACAGTATCGAGGTGTTCAGCATGGAACTGGTGATCATCAACCTGTTCGAGCCGGATGCCGAATGGGCGAAACTGCGACGGCCGGGGTCGGAAGCTCTGGTGCGCCAGAAGCTGAAGCGGCTGGCGGCCTGGCTGGGGGACAAGGACTATCTCGAGGGCGCGTTCTCTGTGGGGGATATCGCAATGGCGAGCGTATTGCGCGACCTCACGCGCACACCGCTGGTGGCGGAACATGCCAACCTTTCAGCTTATGTGGAGCGGTGCCTGGCACGGCCAGCCTTCAAGCGCGCGCTGGCGGCGCAGATGGCGGGCTTTACCGAAGGGCCGGTGGTGGCTGCTTAGGCAGGTGGGGCGTCCGCGCAGGCGGGTGGCGGAAACGGCTTGATCTCCTGAACAGGGCGGCGGAGTTTGCCTGAGTTGAATCAGGAGAGACGGGCGATGACACAGCTGACACGGCGGACATTTGCGGCGACGGGGCTGGCGGCGGTGGCGACGGCCTGTGCGGGCGTCCCGGCATCGCGCGGGCCGGGCGTGGCGATGAAGCAGGTGCCGCCGGTGATCGTGGATCCGGGCCGGGTGGCGCGGGTTGTGGTGGGCCTGCGGCCCTACCGACCGACGGGTTTCCGCGTGGAGCGGGAGATGCTGGGCGAGACGGCCGTTATCCATAATTATGGCCATGGCGGCGGCGGGATCACGCTGTCCTGGGGCACGGCACATCTCGCTGTGGAGGAGGGCTGGGACCCGAACGTGAAGGACTATGCCGTGATGGGCGCGGGGATTGTCGGCCTGTCCACGGCGATGCTGCTGCTGGAGCGCGGGGCGAACGTGACGATCTATGCCAAGGCGCTGTCGCCGGAGACGACGTCGAACATTGCGGGCGGGCAGTGGTGGCCGGCGTCCGTGTATCAGGAGAGCATGGTCGATGATGCCTACCGCGCGACACATGTGGCGGCGTCGCGCTTTGCCTTCCAGCGCTTCCAGCTGCTGACGGGGCCGGAATATGGCGTCACATGGGAAGTGAACTATGTGCTGTCGGATGAGGCGAAGCGGGACACGCCGGCGCCCAAGGGCAGCCCGATGCATGAGTTTGTCGTCAACGAGCGGGAGTATGAACCCGGCGAGCTGAGCTTTAACGCGCCGTTCGCGAAGAGTTTCGACACGATGATGGTGGATACGCCCTATTATTTGCGGGTGCTGGAGCGGGACATAAGGCTGCGCGGCGGGAAGATTGTCGTGCAGTCATTCGATGACGTGGCGCAGGTGGCGGCGTTGCCTGAGTCGGTCGTGTTCAATTGTACGGGGCTCGGCGCGGGCGCGCTGTTCGGGGACGCAGGGATCATGCCGGCGCGGGGGCAGCTGGTGATCCTGCAGCCGCAGGAGGAGGTCGACTATAACATCATCACCGGGAAGCATGCCTACATGTTCGGGCGGCGCGACGGGATTGTGCTGGGCGGCACGTTCCAGAAAGGCAACTGGTCGCTGGAGCCGAGCGCGGAAGACACGGCGATGATCCTGGCGGAGAACCGGGCGCTGTTCGAGCGGCCGATGCAGGCCTAGACGCGGCATCTGCGTCAGGACGCTTGGCAGGCCATTTCGAGGGCTCTATACGATTTATATATGAATCGTATATGGAGGCCTGAATGGGCATCGTGAATATAGATGACGAACTGCACGACCAGCTGCGCCGGGCGAGCAAGGTGTCGTGCCGGTCGATCAATGCGCAGGCGGCTTACTGGATCAAGATCGGCCTGCTGTGCGAGCGCAACCCGACGCTGAGCTTCAGCGAGGTGATCGCGCGGGAGATGGAAGCGGCAGGCGTCTTGGTGCCGGATCTGGCGGAAAGCGCGCATGACGAAGCAGCCTGAAGAACTGGCGCTGATGGCGGAGTCCGGGCGGCTGCTGGCCTCGGTGTTCGGCCTGCTGGATCGCACGCCGCTGGCGGGTCTCACCACGCTTGAGGTCGATGCGATGGTGGAGACATTCATTGTCGAAGACCTGAAGGCGCGGCCCGCGAGCAAGGGGCAGTATGACTATGGCTTCGTGCTGAATTCATCCGTGAACCATGTGGTCTGTCATGGTGTGCCATCGGAGGCGGATGTGCTGAAGGATGGCGATATCGTCAATTTCGACATCACGCTGGAGAAGAACGGCTTCATCGCGGATTCCAGCAAGACCTACCTGATCGGCGAGGTGAACCCGGCGGCGAAGCGTCTGGTGAAGACGACCTATGAGGCCATGTGGAAAGGCATCAAGGCGGTACGCCCCGGCGCCCGGCTCGGCGATATCGGCTGGGCCATCGAGCGGCATGCCAAGAAGAACGGCTATAGTGTTGTGCGCGAATATTGCGGCCATGGCATTGGCCGCGAGATGCATGAGGACCCGCAGGTGCTGCACTATGGCAAGCCGGGCACGGGACTGGTGCTGCGCGAGGGCATGGTGTTCACGATCGAGCCGATGATCAATCAGGGGCGCCGCTATGTGCGCACGGAGGATGACGGCTGGACGGTGGTGACGAAGGACGGCGCGCTGTCTGCCCAGTTCGAGCATACGGTGGCGGTCACGTCGGATGGTGTGTCAGTGCTGACACTGCGCACGGAGGAAATGGTACGGGGCGCGGCAGCCTAATTGCCGGCGCGGAAGGACTTGCGGCCGAAATAGGCGTTCTTGGGGGCGTCGTCGCTGCCGGTGGGGGGCGTGTCGTCTGCGGGCGGCGTCTCTTCCGGGGCGGCTTCCTGCGCGGTGGCATCGCTGGCCTCGGCGGGCGCGAGGGTGCCGTTGAGGAGCTGGCGGATGTGCGCGGCGGCGGCGGCGGCGGTCGAGACCTCGAAATCGTCGACATGCTTGTCGAGGCGGCGGGCGAGGAGGCGGGCCTGGTGGGCCGTGAGGCGCTTCAGCTCGGTTTCGAAGAGATCATTGCCGACAGTCTCGCGCAGGAGGACCATGTCTTCCGTCGTCTGGCCGGCGGAAATCATGAGCTTACGCACGAGGAGGCCCGCAGCGGCAGTGAAGTCCTTGTCGCCAAGCTTGGCAAAACGGTCGCGATTGTCGAGCAGGGCTGCCAGCACGCCGGCCCCTCCGGTGGCTGTCAGGGCGCTCATTTCAATAGCTCCAGGATTTCCTTCATGAGGGCGTCGATAATGCCGAGGGCCTCACCGGGCCATTTGGCCGAGAGGGTCGGGTCCGGGCCAAGTTCGATCGGGTTGGTCGCAAAGCCGGTCTTGAGCGGGACGACGGTCTTGAACATCCGGAATTCGGCTTCCTTCGAATTGGCGGCATCGCGCATGGCTTGCAGCACGACCTGCTGGTGGGGCGTGTTGTCAAAGCGGGTGGCGAGGACAACGGGCAGGTTCTCGATATCACGATCGCGCAGGTTTTTCATGATGTCGCCGGTGAAAAGATCGAGGCCGAGCGTGGACATGAAATCCGGGATCGTGGGGACGATGATGAGGTGGCTGGCCGCGAGCACGCTTTCGGTCATGACCGAAATGCCGGGCGGGCAGTCGCAGATGATGATGTCGAACTCGCTTTTGAGCAGGTCAAAGTCATCGCGCAAGCGGCGGCCGACCTGGCCTTCGAGGGCCTGCATGGAATATTTCTTGGCGGTGAGTTCGTAGATCAGCTCGCGCTCTGTCTTGCGCAGGCGCGGGGACGAGGGAATCAGGTCGAGCGGCAGCGGCTTGCCCTCATGCGTGACGTCGCTGGCATTGGTAACGACGAATTCGCCGAGGCGCTTCTGCTCATTGGCGAAGAAATTCTCAAGCAGCCAGTCGGAAATTGTGGCGTAATCATTGATCGCCTGGAAGAGATGTTCGTCGCCCTCATGGCCGTAGACGAGCAGGGATGCGTTGGCCTGCGTATCCAGATCGACGACCAGTGTTCGTCGGCCTGAGGCCGCGAAGGCCTCGGCCAGCATGACGCAGGTGGTGGTCTTGCCGACGCCGCCTTTCGAGTTGGCGATCGAGATGACACGTGCCGACATTCTGCTAGCTCCTCTTCCCCTGTCACAAGCGCGGCACAAAGCAGATTTGGGTCTGCATGGCTATTGCCTGTCTGGCTAAAAAAGCAGGGCAGGACACCCTGTTTCTCTCAACTTTTCAGCCTAGTGCCCGGGGAACGCTCAGGAAATTTATCTTCCGTCCGACCGCCATGCTGGCGTCGGTAAATTTGAGCCATCGGATGAAGTTCCATGGAGGCAAGGCGAAGCATGAACTGGGGGTGGCCATTTACAGGCGCGCGGCGCGAATCGAAAGCGGCGGCACCTCTGATTGCACTGTCGCAATTGGGGTTAGCGGCGCTGAACCGTTCATCTCCAAAGTCCTTACCGGTGAGCGGTTGGGCATCTTCCGGACAGGCGAAGATCACTACCAAGTCTACTTCGGTCCCATCCTGTTCGGACACATCGACCGAAAGAAACGCATGAACCGTATCAAGCCTACCCACCCACGGAACACACCATGAAACACGGAACACATCATGAAAACTGTAACCCATCTGCCCGGTCTGAAACGTTACCTATGTTCCCGGTTGCACACCGGGGCCGGAGGGGGGAGGCCCTCTTCGAACCGGTCGCTGGCGCGTCAGGCCCACTTCCCCCGCAATCGGGGGAAGATAAGGGGCTACTCAAATGTGAGATGGCAGGCGCCGAGGACGCGGAACATGTGGTAGCGGTCACGTGCGTCGGGGGCGGTGCGCAGGTCTGAATAGGCCTGCAGGGCAATGGGGGTGGCGACGTCGACTTCTTCTTCGAAGCGGGCACTGTCGCCGGTATCATCCTCCAGGAGGTCCGAGGCCATCTGGGCCCAGTAGCCGGCGGCGAGTTCGCTTTCGGCGGGACGCAGGTCCGGGCTGAGGCGCTCCATGAAGGCGGCGTCCCAGTCCTGGCCAGCGCTTTGTGACCAGACGGCCCAATAGGAGGCGCAGCGGACCATGTCTGACGGGTTTTCGGGCGTGACGCCGGATTCCACACCGCGCTGGTAGTAGCCGTTCATATAGTCCGTGCTCTGCGCGGCGGCGGGCAGGGCGATGAGCGCGGAGGCGAGGACGATGACGCGCAGGGACACGGGGTGGCTCCGGAGTGAAGAACTGGACGGAAGTATAGACTGCAAGTGCTGAACCAAAAGCAAACGGGCCGCTAGAGGCGGGCTATATAAAAGGAATTTCAAATGACACTGACGGTGATGACACCGCCGTACGGGGAAGCTTTGTCCCTTGATGTGGCGAAGGACTATCTGCGCATCGGGACGGATGGCGAGGATGCGCTGGACTGAGTGCGGCGCGGGGGATGTGATTGACTCCTGTGCCTGCCGGTCGCGTTCACGCGGACGTGGCTGGGGAGAGACATGCATATCGAGGCACGCAGCGGGTTTCCGTATGATGTGATCGTAACGGTGGCCACTGGATACTTGCTGGGCGTTGTCGGCGGAAAAGGCCTGATGATGGACAGTAACTGGGGCATGTATCCCCTGTCGGCTGGCGCTCTCGTCATTCTGGTGAGAACCGTGTTGACGGCCCGCGAATTGCTATTTGGCCGGGTTCGCGCGCCGGACCCGGACACAAGCGATATGGCCGAAGCGGCTGGCAATCACAGGGATGGGTTTCAATCGGCGCCGGAACATCCTAACTCTGTCGCGACAGTGATTTCACCCTTTTCAGAGGAATAACCGCCCTTGGCCCTAGATCCCTATAGCGTGCTCGGCGTTCCCCGCACAGCGAGCGAGGCCGAGATCAAAAAAGCCTATCGCAACAAGGCGAAAGCCCTGCACCCTGACCTGCATCCCGATGACAATGCCAAGATGGAGGAATTCAAGCGGGTGTCGCAGGCCTGGGATATCCTTGGCGACAAGGAGAAGAAGGCGAAATTCGACCGCGGCGAGATCGACGGCGACGGCAATCCGGCAGGCTTTGCTGGCGGCTATCCCGGTGGTGGGGGTGGCGGCTTTCCGGGCGGTGGCGGAGCGCGCTGGCAGACGCGCGGCGGCGGCAATCCGTTTGACGGCGCACAGGGCGACCCCTTCGAGGACATATTGGGCGGCATGTTTGGCGGCGGCGGGCGCCGGCGCAATCCGGGGCCGCAAAAGGGCCGCGATATCCGCTACCGCGTGGAGATATCGTTCGAGGATGCCGTGGCCGGCGCGCGTCGCCGCATGACCATGGCGGACGGCACAGCGCTGGATGTGAACATTCCGGCGGGCATTGATTCCGGCCAGACTTTGCGGCTGAAAAGCCAGGGTCAGCCATCGCCGAATGGCGGGGCGCCCGGCGATGCGCTGCTGGAAGTGGAAGTGCGCCCGAGCAATGTGTGGGAGCGTGACGGCAAGGATCTGCGCATGAGCGTGCCGATCAGCCTGAAGACGGCGATTCTGGGTGGCAGTGTGGAAGTGAAGACGCCGTCGGGCCCGGTGACGCTGAAAGTGCCAGCGGGATCGAACACGGATGCGACCCTGAGGCTGCGCGGCAAGGGTGTTCAGACCAGCACGCCGGGCAACCTCTATGCCAAGCTTAAGATTATGCTGGACGACCCGGCAGACCCCGGCCTGAGGAAATGGGCCGAAGGCAAGGCTTGAGCCCTGTCAGGTCAGGCGGCTGAGAGCGCGGCGTGGGCCTTGTCGGATTTCGGCTCGGCCTGGTCTGGCGATGTGAACGGCTCCGGGCGGGCGATCAGGAAGCCCTGAAGCTCCTCACACAGAAGGCTGCGCAGCAGGCTGGCCTGTTCCTCCGTCTCGACGCCTTCGGCAACGACCGGGATGTCGAGCGAATGGGCGAGGCTGATGATCGCTTCGACAATCGCGCGCGACTTGCGGTCGCCATTCATGGCGGCCACGAAGGAGCGGTCGATCTTGAGCCGGTCGAACGGGAAGGACTGGACATAGCTCATGGATGAGTAGCCAGTGCCGAAATCGTCCAGGGCGATCTTGATGCCCAGCGCTTTCAGTTCCATCAGGATGGTCGCGGCGAGCTGCTTGTTGAGGATGAGCGCCGTTTCGGTAATCTCGAGTTCGAGGCGTGCGGGATTCAGGCCCGTCTCGCGCAGCACGTCTCGCACATCTGCCACCAGATCCGGATCGAGGAACTGGCGGGCGGAGAGGTTGACTGCGACGGTCTCGGTTGCATCCCATTTGACGGCGGCTTCGCAGGCGGCGCGGATGGTCCAGCGACCGATGTCGTTGATGAGCAGGCTTTGCTCTGCCACCGGAATGAATGTGTCGGGATAGACCATGCCGCGGCCCGGCCGGTTCCAGCGGATCAGCGCTTCGCGGCCGACAATGGCGCGGGTATGGCTGCACACTTTCGGCTGGAAGTGGAGCACGAACTGATCGCCTTCAATTGCCTCGTGAAGGGCTGCTTCCAGGTCACGCTTCTGCTCATGCACTTCGTGCAGGGCGGCGTCATAGACACGGTAGCAGCCGCGCCCGGCCTCCTTGGCGGCATAGAGAGCGCGGTCGGCCGCGGTGAGCACACGCGCGGTGCCGGTGGCCTCGGGCTCGGCCATGGCGATACCGATGCTGGCCCCCATGGACAGGGTGCGCGTGCCGAGCGTTATCGGCGTGGCAAAGGCCTTGAGAATCTTGTTGGCTGTCCATTTGATCTGATGGATGCTGGCGCGGCCGCGCAGGATGATGGCAAATTCATCGCCGCCGAGGCGGGCGACCATGTCGCTCGGCGACAGGCAGGACGAAATCCGGCGCCCGGCGACCTTCAGCAGGCTGTCGCCCGTGGCGTGGCCGAACTGGTCGTTCACTTCCTTGAATTCATCGACATCGATGATGAGGACGGCGAGGTCTGAACAGGCATAGGGTTTGTCCCGGATGGCGGTTTCGAGAGTCATGTTGAAGGCGGTCCGGTTGGGAAGGCCGGTGAGGGTGTCGCGATAGGCGAGGGCGCGGACCTTGGCTTCCTGACGCAGGCGGCGTGTGAGGTCGCGGACGGCGAATACCGTGAAACGGGCCTCGGAATTCTGCATGGCGCGGATGGTGATTTCCACGGTCACATCATGGCCGCCGGGCATGTGGAGCACATGCTCGCCGAGGAGCCTGTCTTCGCCATCGGTGAAGTTTCCCAGATCGCCGAGCTGGAGGATGTCGACAATGTCGGCGCCCGGCATGTCGTCGCGCGGGATGCCGATCATGGTTTCGGCTGCCATGTTCGCCTGGATCACCTTGCCGCGTGCAGACACCATGAACAGGGCCTCCTGCGAGGAGTCCGCGAGGGCCGACAGTTTGAGCGATTCAATGCTGCGCATCTGCACGACAAGTGAATCGAGGCCCGCAGCGAGCGCGGAAAACATCAGGATCAGACAGATGCTGGTGGCGATGACAGCGCTCAGGGCGCCAGCGCCAAGGAGCCAGCCGCTCTCGGGCATGGTGGCGAGCGGCGTCATGGTCATTGCGGCTGTGCCGAGGAAATGCACGCCGAGAATGGCAAGCATGGCGCACGCCCAGCTCGTCAAATTGCGGACGAGGGCAATGGTGCTGATGCGGCAGGCATAGGCGAGGCCATAGAAGCCGACGCACACGATGATGGACAGGAGAACGAGACCGGCATCATAGGTGATGCGGACGCTGTCCTTCATCGCGGTCATGCCGAAATAGTGCATCACGATCACGGTGCCTGAGGCCACCAATGCTGCAAAAAACTTGCGCAGGGTCGCGTTGCCATTGCTCGCGATGGCCGTGGCGACCGTCAGGCCGATCACGGCAATAAGCGCGGACATGAGGGTCACGAAAGCATCGAACTTGACGGGAAAGCCCGGCTGGTAGCCGAGCATCGCGATGAAATGCGTGGCCCACACGCCAAGCCCGGTCACGATGCCTGCGGCGATGACCCAGCGGCGACTGCCTGTCTCGCTGCGGCCGATCATGCTGCGCTGGAATACCAACAGGGCGCAGACGAGGCTGAAGCCGAGCACGAGCACGGCAATCACGATATGCATAAAATCGTGATGCATTGTTAACGAATTGAAAACTATGGACATTTCTTGCTTTACCTCGCCTGCGTGACCTATGCGCGGGCCCGTGTTTTCGTTCCACCACAGCGGGTTTTCTCTTCGTGCAAACCCATTTTCAGGGAAAGAGGCTACGGGTAAGGCCGGGCGCAGTGGCCCGCACCCCCCTCCAGGGGGATGCATGCAGGGCAGGCCGGCCTTAGTGTGGTGGCTGAAATGCAGACCTATGGGGATAAGATGAAAAGATACCTGTTCTTGCTGCCGCTGGCAGCGCTGGCCGCATGCGGACAAGGCGAAACGACCGAGTTGAAAGATCCCTGCGCCGAGATTTCCACGATCGTGACAGCGCGCGGCGAGGATGAGCCGTTCACCAGCCTGCGGGGCGAACAACGTATGCTGGGGGACAGCCCGCTGCCGGATGCCTGGGAATCCAACGCGACCTTTGACGATAGTGCCTGCCGGGTGAGTGTCATGCGCGGATTCTTTGGTGGCGACACGAATATCCATATCTATACCTGCGACCTGTTCGAGGCGGGCACCATGGACAAGGATGCCGACGGCAAGCTGGCCGAAGCGGCCTATGAGGGGGCTGTCAGCAACGTGAAGGCCTGTCTGGGGGATGGGTGGACGTCTGAGGCCGACACCGAGAGCTCGCAATACGAGGTGTATGGCAAGACGGTCTTCAAGCCGGTCGAGCCGGAGGAACAGGTGGGCGATTTCGCGGCCGACCCGCTCTATGTCGAGATGCGCTATGCCGGGTTTGGTGGCGGGCGGAACAGCACGCCGGGCTGGCTGGTGACGCTGCAGGCGCAGAAACAGACCAGCGCAGATTGACCTGCGGCCCATGGCCCCGGCGGGCGCGAGTCGCGCGTGAGGCGATTAGCGGCCCGGACGGGGCCCCTATCCTGAACAAAACTGATTGTACGCGTTCACTTCACATTCAGGGCTTTCGACCTATACGCTGGGCCCATGAAGCGGATTCTTGCCTCTCTTGCAGCCATTGCACTCCTGACGACCGGCCCTGCCACCGCGCAGGGCTGGGGCGATTCCTTTTCGCCCAATCAGGCGCGCGACGCCGTGCGCAATGGCAAGACGGTGCCGCTGAGCCGGATATTCGGCATGCTGAAGCAGCAATATGGCGGCTACCAGCTGGGCGCAGACCTTGTGTCCAAGCAGGGTGGCGGCGCCGAATATCACATTGACTGGATGACCGAAGACGGGCGCAAAATGCGCTTTATCGTGGACGCCCAGTCGGGCGCGATCACGGATCGTCGCGGCGGCTGAATCGTGTTAACCCGTTCTACGGAAGGTATTTTTCATGCGTATCCTGGTAGTTGAAGACGATAACGACCTGCGCCGCCAGCTGGCAGATGTGCTGTCGCAATCGGGCTATGCGGTCGATCTGGCAGCGGATGGCGAGGACGGCCACTTCCTTGGCGATACCGAACCTTATGATGCGGTGATCCTGGACCTCGGCCTGCCCAAGATGGACGGCGTCAGCATCCTGAAGAAATGGCGCGCGGACGGGAAATCCTTCCCCGTGCTGATCCTGACCGCCCGCGACCAGTGGAGTGAGAAGGTGGCAGGCTTCGATGCCGGCGCCGACGATTACCTGTCAAAACCCTTCGTGACCGAGGAATTGCTGGCGCGCCTGCGGGCGCTGCTGCGCCGGGCGGCGGGCCATTCGGCAGCGACGCTGGAAGCCGGCAAGCTGATGGTGGATACCCGCGCCGCTCGGGCCATGGTCAATGGCGAGCCAATCAAGCTGACCGCGCATGAATACCGCGTGCTGTCCTATCTGATGCATCATCAGGGCCGGGTCGTGCCGCGCACGGAACTGGTCGAGCATATTTACGACCAGGATTTCGACCGCGACTCGAACACGATCGAGGTGTTCATCGGGCGCCTCCGCCGCAAGATCGGCGTTGACCGGATTCAGACCGAGCGCGGCCTTGGCTATCGCCTGATCGTGCCGGAAAACGAGGCGCGCGTTGCAGGATAGGTGCCTGCGGTGCCAGACCGTTTGAATGGACGCAGCCGACACATCCAGATCCCGTTTCATTGACCGCTGGTCGAGCGTTTCGCTCGCCCGGAGGATCATGATTGCGGCGGCGATCTGGGGTTTCGTTGTGCTGATCGGCGGGGCGCTGGCCCTGTCAGCGCTTTACCGGGCGCAGACGCTGACCCTGCTGGAAGAAGACCTCGACCAGACACTGGTGACGCTGACGCGCGAGATGACGCGCGAGGAGGCCTTCCTGGCAGATGGCCGCGTGACCGATACCGAGCGCCAGTTCCTGACCAGCGATGCGCGTTTCCAGACGCAGTATTCCGGCCAGTACTGGGCCGTTGTCGGGCTGAAGCCGGATCTGACAATCTCCGGCGACTTTCGCTCCAAGAGCCTCTGGGACGAGCCGGTTCCCGTGACCGAGGCGCAGATACGGCGCGCCGTGGCTGACCCCGGCACAACACAGTTTGATGATTATGCCGGACCGGCGGACCAGAAGGTGCGCTCCGGCGCCAAGGCGATTCTTGTGGAGAATCGCGAGACGCCGCTGATCCTTGTGGCGGCAGCCGATCGGACGCCGAATGATGCGGCCGCAACCCGCTTCCGCAACCTGCTGTTCGGCACGATGATTGCCCTCTTCGGCGGCGTGTTTGCGGCCATGGTGGCGGGCATTCGCTTTTCGCTGCAGCCGCTGAAGCGGATCGAGCGCGACATTGCAGACATCCGCGAAGGCAATCGCCAGACGCTGCGCGACGGCTACCCGATCGAGGTGCGCCCGCTGACCGAGGAGCTGAACAAGCTGATCGGGCATAACCGTGTCGTGGTGGAGCGCGCGCGGACGCATGTGGGCAACCTGGCGCATGCGCTGAAAACGCCGCTGGCGGTGTTGCGCAATGAGGCGAAGGGCGAGACGCAGCTGGACGATGTCGTGCGGCGCCAGACCGAGTCCATGCACGCCAATGTCGAACATTACCTGAAGCGGGCGCGGATGGCGGCGCGGGCCGAGACGCTGGGCGCACGCACCGATGTGACGCAGGTGGTTGAGGCCCTGGCGCGCTTGCTGAACCGGCTCTTCGATGCGAAGGGCGTGAATGTCAGCGTCGAGGATGGCGCAGGCGCAGTGTTCCGCGGCGAGAAGCAGGATTTCGAGGAAATGATCGGCAACCTGATGGACAATGCCTGCAAGTGGGCGAAGGCGGAGGTGTGCGTGCGCATTTCCGACAGCGCCGAGGCATTGGTCATTGATGTCGAGGATGACGGCCCCGGCCTGCCGCCCGAAGCACGCGAAGGCGCCATGAAACGCGGCGTGCGGCTGGACGAGACGACGCCGGGCACGGGCCTTGGCCTGTCCATCGTGGCGGAGCTGGCAGAGTTGCACAAGGGCAGCCTTGAACTGGGCGAGAGCCAAATGGGCGGCCTGCAGGCAAGGTTGAGGTTTCCGAAATCATGACACGTTTGCAGGCGATTATCGTTGGCGTTTGCCTCGTGCTGGGCGTCGCAGGCTATGCCGTGTTCGGGCGGCCGGGCATGGGCGACCTGCCCATGAAGGAACGCCAGGCCGAGATCATGGAGAAGATCCGCACGGCGCCTGAAACGCTGACGCCCGCCGAGACGCTGGCGCGGCTGGAGCAGACCTCCATCGACCAGCCGGACGCGCCGGAGCCGCAATATTATATCGGCGTGATCATGCGGCAGCAGAACCGGCCGGACGATGCGGCGCGGGCCTTCCAGTCGGCGCTGCGGCGCGACGGCACCTATGTGCCGGCGCTGATCGGCCTCGCCGATGTGCTGGTGGAACTGGATGGCGGCGGCGTCAGCAAGGATGCGGCGCGGCTTTATGCGCGGGCCTACGAGCTGGACCCGACCGAAGTGCGGGCCGGCATGTGGGCGGCCATGGGCGCGGCACAGGCGGGCGATCAGGACAAGGCCGCGGAGATGATGCGCGCCGTGTTTGCCAACCTGCCGGAGGATGACCCGCGCCGGGAACGCTTTGCACCGATGCTGGATGCGATTGGCCGGGAGGCCCCTGCGGAGGAGTAGGCCCTAGCCTTGCTGTATCTGCCGCACTGTCAAATCGGGCGGTTCCCAGTATAGATGGCCGTCATGAGAGCCCGGACCCGCAGATTGTGGACATTTGGTGTGGCGGCTGCCCTGTTGCTGGCGGCGGCGGCGCTTGCATTCTTTGCCCTGCGGCAGAATGCGAACCTGTTTTACACGCCCGAAGTGCTGGCCGAAAAAGGCCTGCCTGCGCCCGGCAAGGACGTGAAAGTGGGCGGCTGGGTCGAGCCCGGCTCGCTGACCTATCCCGGCGATGGCAGCGAGATGGTGTTCACCATTATCGACAATAGCCCCGAAACGATCACCGTGAGCTTTACCGGCATTGCGCCGGACCTGTTCCGCGAGGGTCAGGGCGTTGTGGCGATCGGCTCGTTTGATGCGGCGGGCCTCTTCACCGCGCGCCAGTTGCTGGCCAAGCATGACGAGAATTACCAGCCGCGCGAGCTGCGCCCGCTGGGCGCTGGCCCGGACCAGAACGCCAGCTAGATGATCGAGCTTGGCCACCTTGCCGCGTTCCTGGCGCTGGCCGCTTCGCTGGCGCAGGGCGTGCTGGGCCTGATGGGCGCACGCGCGCTGGCCGGACGCGCGGCGCTGGTGGCGTTTGGCGTGATGTCGCTGTCCTTCCTGACGCTGGTTGTGGCCTTTGCGCGGTCGGACTTCTCGCTGGCGCTGGTGGCGAACAATTCCCACACGCTGAAGCCGATGCTCTACAAGATCGCCGGCACATGGGGAAACCATGAGGGCTCGATGGCGCTCTGGTGCCTCGTGACGCTGGGCTTTGGCGGGGCGGGCGCGCTGTGGATGCGCACGGGGCGCGACGTGTTCGAGGCGCGGACGCTAGGCGTGCAGGGCTGGCTGGCGACGGGCGCGCTGTCGTACCTCCTCTTTGCCTCCTCACCCTATTTGCGGCTGGACCCGGCGCCGCTGCAGGGGGCGGGGCTGAACCCGATCCTTCAGGACCCGGCGCTCGCCTTCCATCCGCCCATGCTTTACCTCGGCTATGTCGGCTTTTCGTTTGTCTTCGCACTGGCGGCGGCGGGCCTCATGGAGGCGCGGATTGACCGCGTGTGGGCCAGGGAGGCGCGGCGCTGGGCGCTGGCAGCCTTCGTGCCGCTGACTATCGGCATCGCGCTCGGCTCCTACTGGGCCTATTACGAGCTTGGCTGGGGCGGCTGGTGGTTCTGGGACCCGGTGGAAAATGCCTCGCTGATGCCGTGGCTGATCGGTGCGGCGCTGCTGCACTCGGTGGCGGTGACGGAGAAGCGCGGGAATTTTGCGGCCTGGACGGCGCTGCTGGCGGTGCTGGCCTTCCTGTTCTCGGTGATGGGGGCGTTCCTTGTGCGCTCCGGCGTGCTGACCTCCGTGCATGCATTCGCGGTGGACCCGAAGCGGGGCATGGTGCTGCTGACCGGGCTGGTGGTTTACGGCACGTTTGCGCTCGGCCTGTTTGCGCTGCGGGCGCCGAAGCTGGAAGGTGGCAAGCCGTGGCAAATGCTGAGCCGCGAGGGCGCGCTGGCGGTGAACAATGTGGTGCTTGTGGTGGCGGCTTTGACCGTTCTGCTGGGCACGCTGTTCCCGCTGATGGCCGAAGCGGCGGGCCGCACGATTTCAGTTGGCGAACCCTATTTCCGGCTGACCTTCGTGCCGATGCTGGCCGCGTTGCTGGCGATCCTGCCGGTGGTTCAGGTGTGGAGCTGGGGCAAGGCTGACCTCTCGATGCTGTGGAAATGGGCGGCGGGCGGTGTGGCGCTTGTGGCTGTGTTCCTGGCGCTGGGTGTGGGCCTTTGGGACATTCCGCTGGGCGCGGCTTTCGGGCTGGCGCTGGGCGTGTGGCTGCTGTTCGGGTCTGTGGGGGAATTGCGGCGCCGGGCAGTGACCTGGGGCCGGGTGTTCAGGATGCCGCTGCGCGTGTGGGGCATGACGCTGGCGCATATCGGGCTTGGCGTATTCGTGATCGGCGCGGTTGTGGAAACCACGCAGCGCTATGAGGCGACGCTGGCCCTGCCGGCGGGCGGCTCGGGCACGGTTGCCGGCTGGAACATCACGCTGAAGGATGTGCACGCGATCGAGGGCCCGAACTGGTATGCCGACAAGGCGGACATCACCGCGCGCCGTGGCAGCGCCAAGGCCGAGATGGCGCCGACCAAGCGCTATTATCCCGCGGCGCGCATGCCGACGACCGAAACGGCGATCCACAAGACCGGCACGGGTGATCTCTATGTGGCGCTGGGTGACCGGCGCGATGTGGATGGCGAGACGCGCTGGGTGTTCCGGGTCTACTTCAATCCGCTGATTGATTTTGTGTATCTTGGTGTTCTGTTGATGGGGCTGGGCGCGTTTTTCAGCCTGCTGCCTGTTCGGAGGAAGCCTGCATGATTTTGCTGCGTGGCATGTTCCTGAGTATCGCCGCCTGTGCGCTGGCGCTGACGTGCATGGCGCAGGCGCTAGAAGACCCCGCCGAAGAGGCGCGGGCGCAGGCCTTGATGCGGGAGCTGCGCTGCGTGGCGTGCGAGAACGAGCCGATTTCGCAATCGTCGGCGTCGATTGCCGAGGACATGCGAGCGCGGGTGCGCACGATGGTCGGCGAGGGTGCGAGCGACGATGAGGTGCGCGACTGGTTCGAGAGCCGCTATGGCGAGTTCGTGCTGTTCCGGCCGACGGGCAAGGGGCTGAGCGGTCTGCTTCTCTGGGGCGCGCCGTTTGGCCTGTTGATCGTCGGGGGGCTGATTGCGTTCGGCGTCGCACGGCGGCGGCAAGCGGGCGCAAGCGAAGTCGAGCCGGTGGCACCGGAAGACGTCTAATAAAGCTGCAGAAGCCCCAGATGCGGGCTGGCGAGCCACACAATCCATCCTGCCAGCGCAATGAAGGGCCCGAAGGCGATGGCCGTGTCGGAGGCCATGGGACGCTTGCCTGCAAGGCCGGCAATCAGCGCGGCCACAAGCCCAGTCATGGACGCCACGAGCAGGACCGGCGCGAGGCCCGGCCACGCGACCCACATGCCGATGGCGCCCAGAAGCTTGGCATCGCCCCGGCCGAGACCGTCACGTCCGCGCAGGCGTTTGTAGGCAAGCTCCAAAGCGACCAGTGCGCCATAGCCGAGGGCGGCACCGATGAAATGATGGGGCCACATGTCTGGCCGCGTCAGGGCAACCATGATGACGCCGAAGATGAGGACGGTGAAGTTCAGGGCATCGGGCAGGCGCAGCGTGACCATGTCCACAGCTGCGAGGGCGATCAGCAGGGCGCCCAGGCTGAGCGACAGTAGGATGGTGCCGGGAGGCGCCAGCAGCCAGGCGCTGACGACCATCAGCGGCAGGGAAATCGCGACGAGAAAATGGACGGGCTTCATATTGTGTTTCGAAGGGTTTCCGCGCGATTGGGTCTGTGTGTCACGAACGGCATGCGGGGCGGGCAAGTCAAGCCTGTGACGCGTGTTTCGGGAGCAGGGCGCGCCCGGCCCGGCCTTGCGCCGGGCGCCGGACTCCCGCAGTTCTGGTAGCTGCAGACTTTCAGGGAGCTGACATGGGCCAATCCTATCGCGTCGAATTTCCCGGCTATGACGGCAGCATGCTGGCCGCACGGCTGGATGTGCCGGTCTTCACGCCGCACGCCTGGGCGCTGTTTGCGCACTGTTTCACCTGTTCGAAGGACATCTATGCTGCGCGGGAGATTACGGCTGCGCTGGTGGAGCAGGGGATCGGCGTGCTGCGCTTTGATTTTACCGGGCTCGGCCATTCGGAAGGCGATTTTTCGAATACGAACTTTTCGAGCAATGTGCAGGATCTGGTCGCGGCGGCCGGTTGGCTGGAGCAGGCGCATGGCGGCCCGCAATTGCTGATCGGGCATTCGCTGGGCGGCGCTGCAGTAGTGGTTGCGGCGCATGAGATTCCGCAGGTGAAGGCAGTGGCCACGATAGGGGCGCCGTCGGATGCGGCGCATGTGATCCATTCGATCCGCACCTATGTCGAGGAAATCGAGACGGAAGGCGGAGCCGAGGTTCAGCTGGACGGACGCCCGTTCCGCCTGAAACGTCAGTTCCTGGAGGATGTGCGCGGGGCGAAGGTGACCGGAGCCGCGGCGGACCTGAAGCGGCCGCTTCTGGTGCTGCATGCGCCGCTGGACGAAACGGTCGGTATCGAGAATGCGACCGGCCTGTTCGTGGCGGCGCGCCATCCGAAATCCTTTATCAGCCTCGACAAGGCGGATCATCTGCTGACCTCCCAGGCGGACGCCAGACGGGCCGGGAAAATGATCGCAGCCTGGGCCGAGCCCTATATTTACGAGGGCGGCGTGGCGATGCCCGCGCAGGAGACGGGCGGCACGCGCGACGTATTCGTGCGGGAAACAGGGCGCGGAAAGTATGAAAACGCAATTGTGATTGGCGATTTTGTGGGGATTGCGGACGAGCCGATTGACGTGGGCGGCGGCGGACGGGGCGCGGACCCGTATGAATACCTGGCCGCCGGGCTGGGCGCCTGTACCTCGATGACGCTGCGCATGTATGCCGACAGGAAGGGCTGGCCGCTGGACCGTGTGAGCGTATCGATCACCCGTACCAAGGACTATCCGGACGATTGCGAGCATTGCGAGGAGGGCCGCAAGATTGATGTGTTCCACCGCGCGATCACAATTGAGGGAGCTCTGGACCCGGACCAGCGTGCCCGGATGATGGACATCGCTGACAAATGCCCGGTCCATCAGACACTTGAGGCCGGTGCGCGGGTGCGAACGGTAGAAAACCCAATGAAATCTACCTAACTGTCTTTTAATGACCACATTGCCCCGGACATGTTTATCTAGGCAGTGTTCGGCTAACCGACACAATTTCAGTGACTTGGAGAGACTAATGAAGAATTTTGGCATTTCGAGACAAGCCCTGGTGGCGGCTGTCTTCGGCGCGGCGGCCGTAGGCACGTTGACGCTGTCGCCGAAGGTCTTCAGCCCGCACGCGGACGCACAGCCCATTGCCATCGAAGCGCCTCAAGGCGCGCCCCTCAGTTTTGCTGACCTGATCGAACGGGTCGAGCCGGCGGTTGTCAGTGTCAACGTGGTGAGCGAGCGCGAAGTGGGCAAGCTGGCGGACATGGAACAGTTCTTCGAACAGTTCCGCGGCATGCCTGGCTTCGACGAATTCCTCCAGAACCGCGAAAAGGAAGAACAGGACAATCCGGAGCCCGAGACCCAGGAAGCGCGTTCGCTCGGGTCGGGCTTCCTGATTTCCAAGGACGGCTATGTGGTGACCAATAACCACGTCGTCGAGAACGCCAAAGAGATCGAAGTGACGCTCAAGGACGGGCGCGAGATGGAAGCCGAACTTGTCGGCACCGACCCGCAGACCGACCTCGCCGTGCTGCGGATCAAGGAAAAGGGCGTCTATCCATACGTCCGCTTCGGCAACTCGCACACGATGCGCAAGGGCGACTGGGTCGTGGCACTCGGCAACCCGTTCGGCCTCGGCGGCACGGCAACGGCAGGTATTCTGTCTGCTGACGGCCGTGACATCGGTGCCGGTCCCTACACAGACTTTCTCCAGATAGACGCGTCGATCAACCGGGGCAACTCCGGCGGCCCGACCTTTGACCTCAACGGCAACGTGATCGGCGTCAACACGGCGATCTTCTCGCCAACAGGCGGCTCGGTCGGTATCGGCTTTGCCATCCCGGCCGAACTGGCCGATGAAGTGACGCAGTCGATCATCAAGGATGGCCGCGTATCACGTGGCTGGCTGGGCGTTGCGATCCAGGACCTGACCGAAGACATGGCCGAGGCTCAGGGCCTGAAGGATGACGAAGGTGCGATCATCGCCGACGTCACGACCGGCAGCCCGGCAGAAAAAGGCGGCCTCGAGCGCGGCGACATCATCCTCTCGGTCAATACCCAGAAGGTGAAGGATGCCACGACCACGACGCGTCTTGTCGGCAAGCTGATCGCCAATACGTCGAACAAGTTTGAAATCCTGCGCGGCGGCAAGAAGAAGACCATCAGCGTGACCGTTGGTGAACGCCCGGATGACCTGACGGCGCGTGTTGTGCCCGCTTCGGGATCGAAAGCCCCGGCAGCTGAAGACAACAGCACGGAACTCGGCGACCTTGGCGTGACCTTCAAGCCGATGGACGAGGAAACCCGTGATAAGCTCGGCCTGAAGAGCGGTGAGCACGGCCTTGTCATTACGGATGTGAGCCGCAAGGGCGTGTTCGAAGAAGCCGGGCTTCAGGTCGGCATGGTGATCCTGGAAGCCAATAATGCACCGGCCACATCGGTCGACGCGTTCCAGAAAGCGATCGCGGATGCGAAGAAATCCGGCCGGACGAAGGTGCTTGTCGCCGTGCGTATCGGTCAGATTACCAACTACCGCACCCTCGACCTGACGACAAAAGGATAGGATAGATGATGCAGGACACCTTGGTGGAGAATACAGCGGTGGGAGACACTATGCGCGTACTGGTCATTGAAGATGATGCCGAGATGGCGAACTTCATCGAAAAGGTGCTGCTGGAAGCAGGCCACAGCGTCGACAAGGCGATTGATGGCGAGCGCGGTCTCGAACTGGCCCGCTCGGCCGATTTCGATGCGCTGGTTGTGGATCGCATGCTGCCCGCCAAGGATGGCCTGACCCTGCTGAAGGAATACCGGGAGGCCGGCGGCACCACGCCGGCCCTCTTCCTCTCGGCGCTGGGCGATGTCCAGAACCGGGTCCAGGGCCTGAAGGCCGGGGCAGACGACTACCTATCCAAGCCCTTTGCCCCGTCGGAACTGGCTGCGCGTGTCGAAGCCCTTGGCCGTCGTCAGGCTGGTGAGCCACAGGTCACTGCGCTGAAAGCCGGCGACCTGGAGATGAACCTGCTCAGCCGCAAGGTGACCCGTGCCGGCAAGAAGATCGACCTTCAGCCGCGCGAATTCCGCCTGCTGGAATACCTGATGCGCCACGCCGGACAGGTCGTGACCCGCACGATGCTGCTCGAAAAGGTCTGGGACTATAATTTCGACCCCCAGACCAACGTGATCGACGTGCACATCTCGCGCCTGCGCGCGAAGATCGACAAGGAGTTCGATGAGCCCCTGTTGCACACCGTTCGCGGCGCTGGCTATCGTTTGCAGGGCTAGACGGCCCGCCCACAGACTGGCACGAGGCGAGTCATGAAACTCGGCCTGCCGACCTTCCTGCGGACGACAACGTTCAAACTGGCGCTGCTTTACAGCGCCATGTTTGCGGCGTTCTCGGCCGCATTGCTGGTCTATCTCTATTATTCGACGGTGTACTATATCCGGAACGAATCCGACCGGCGGCTCGACCTTGAGTTCGAGCAGCTGGGCAACGCGTATTTTACCGGCGGCATGGAACGGCTGAGCCAGTCCGTTCTGGAACGCATGACGCGCACGGGCTCGACCTATTTCTATTATCTAGAAGATTCCTCCGGCCGGAAGATTGCCGGGCATTTCGGGCGCATGCCCGTGGCGCCGCCGGAAGCCGATTCCAAGACGGTCTATTTCGATTTTGACCAGCCGGAGCCGGATGGCTCTGTCATCGTGCGCTCGGCGGCCGGCAAGTTCGTTCGCCTGCGTGACAATGGCGGGGCGCTGCTGGTGGCCTTCGATACGGCGCAGCAGACCGCCATTGTGGGGCGCATCCAGCGGGCCATCTTCATTGCGGCGCCCATCGGCCTGTTCCTGTCGCTGCTGGGCGGCGTGCTGAGTTCGCGTGGCGCGGCGAGCCGGGCGGACGAACTCGCACGCACGGCGGAAGCGGTGATGGGCGGCGAGCTGGGACGGCGCGTGCCGGTGCGCGGATCAGGCGACGAGTTCGACCGGCTGGGCCAGCGTATCAATGCCATGCTCGACCAGATCGAGAAGCTGGTGGACGCCACCCGCAACACGGGCAACGCGATCGCGCACGACCTGCGCTCGCCGCTGTCGCGCCTGCGCAACCGGCTGGAAATCGCGCTGTCGCAGCCGCTGTCGCAGGACGCTGCGAATGCGACGCTCAGCGAGACGGTTGAGGAAGTCGACCGCGTGCTGGCCACGTTCAACGCCATCCTGCGTCTGGCGCGCCTCGAAGCGGGCGCCGAGGGCGAGCGGGTGCGCATGGATGTCAGCGAACTGGCCGAAGAGCTGGCGGAACTGTTCGACCCGGCGTGCGAGGAGGCCGAGCTGTCGTTCAAGAGCCAGATCGCGCGGCACATGATGATCCTGGGTGACCGCGACCTGATCGGGCAGGCGCTGGCCAATATGCTCGACAATGCCGTGAAATATACGCCTGCGGGCGGGGCGATCTCGTTCACCGTTCAGCGCGGGCCGGACGGGACAATTGACCTGACCGTGGTGGATTCCGGGCCGGGCGTGCCGGAGGCATCGCGGGCGCTTGTCGTGCAGCGCTTCCAGCGGCTGGATTCGGCGCGGACACAGCCGGGCTCGGGCCTTGGACTGTCGCTGGTCGATTCCGTGGCTGACATGCATGGCGGCCGGTTGATGCTGCAGGACGCGGGCGGCCCGCCTGACCGTCCCGGCCTGAAGGCGACGCTGCGTCTGCCGAGGGCCTGATCCATGCTGAATATACGCCCTCTCGCCGCCACGCCTGAGGCTGCGCTGGCAACGGCGCTGCCGAACGCGCCCTACTTGCGGCGCCTGTCCGAGCGGACTGAGGCGCGCAGTTTCGAGGCGGCATTAGCGGATGTGACAGGCCTACCGGCCGATACGCCGATCGAGGACGCCATGCGTGTGCTGCGCAAGGCCAAGGCGGCGGTGCACCTGTCGCTGGCGGCGGACGACCTGTCGGGCCAGCGGGATGTGATGCAGGTGACGGCGGCGCTGACAGAGCTGGCGACCGCGGCGGTGCAGGCCGCCTTGCGTGTGGCGCTGGGGAGCCGGGGCCTGACGGATACAGGCATCTTCATCTTCGCGCTCGGCAAGATGGGCGCGTTTGAACTCAATTATTCAAGCGATATCGACATCGCGGCCTTCTATGAGGCGGACAGCTTTGACGGCGGTGACCGCACGCCTGGCGAGACGGCCCAGCGTGTGATGAAGGATGTGGTCAGGCTGCTCGATGAGACCACGGCAGATGGCTATGTCTTCCGCACGGACCTGCGCCTGAGGCCGGACCCGTCTTCGACACCGCTCGCCGTGTCGACCCATATGGCGGACCTCTATTATGAGAGCGTCGGCCAGAACTGGGAGCGGATGGTCTGGATCAAGGCGCGTGCGGCGGCAGGCGACAGCGCGGCGGCGGCGCGCTTCATCCAGCGGATGAGCCATTATGTGTGGCGGCGCAATCTCGACTATTGGGCGATTGACGACATCCAGGCGATCAAGCGCATGATCAATACCAAGATCGGCGCCAAGGGGCTGGAGAACCCGGCGCCGGACATCAAGCTTGGCCCCGGCGGCATTCGCGAGATCGAATTCTTCGTGCAGACGCAGCAGCTGATCCTTGGTGGCCGCAACCCGGCCCTGCGGGACAATTCCACACTGGGCGCCATGGCAGCGCTGCGCGATGCGGGCATCGTTACGGGCGGCACGGCCGAGGCCCTGTCAGTGGCCTACAAGGCGCTGCGCAATGTCGAACACCGCATCCAGATGCGCCATGACGAGCAGACGCATACAATCCCGGCGGATGCGGCTGAACGTGAAGGCGTTGCGGCGCTTTGCGGCTATGCCTCACTTGCCGAATTCGACCGTGACCTGCTGCAGACACGGCAGCTGGTTCAGGAAGCCTATGACGGCCTCTTCGCGCATGAGGGCCAGCAGGATGATGCCAACGACATTGGCAACCTTGTGTTCACGGGCGTGGATGATGACCCGGAGACGGTCCGCACGCTGGATGGCCTCGGCTTTACCGACCCAAGCCGCGCCATCGGCACGATCCGCAACTGGCACCGGGGCAATGTGCCAGCGACACGCACGGTACGCGGGCGCGAATTGCTGACGGCAATCCTGCCGCGCATGCTGACCGCGATGGGCGAGACAGGCGAACCGGACGAGGCGTTCCGCTGGTTCTCGCGCTTTTTCAGCGGTCTTTCCTCGGGCGTGCAGACGCTGTCCATGTTGCTGGCGAAGCCCGACCTGCTGGACGACCTTGTGGCGACGCTGGCACTGGCGCCGCGCCTCGCGGAGATCCTGTCACGCCGGCCGGACCTGCTCGAAGCGCTGGTGAGCGGCGATGCGCCTGTGCCACCGCGCGCGGATGCGGCGACGAATTTCGATGCCGCACTTGATGACTGGCGCCGGTATCATCGCGAGCAGAGTTTCCTGATCGGGCACCGCCTGCTGCACGGGCTGATCAACGCCTCTGATGCGGCCGTGCACTGGTCGCGTCTGGCCGATGAGACGATCCGGCAGATGGCCTCGGCCGCCGAAGCAGAGACCGTGCGCCGCTATGGCGAGGTGCCCGGCACTTGGGGCGTGTTTGCGATGGGCAAGCTGGGTGGGTCCGAGCTGACGGCCGGATCGGATCTCGACATTATCGTGATCTACGATGCCCCGTCGCTGGAGGCGCAGAGCTGGTTCACGCGCGTGACCCAGCGCCTGATAACGGCGCTGACGGCACCAACGGCGGAGGGCGCGCTCTATGAGGTGGACATGCGCCTCAGGCCTTCAGGCCGGGGCGGGCCGGTGGCCGTGAGCCTTTCGGCCTTCGAGCGCTATCAGAATGACGAGGCCTGGACCTGGGAACATATGGCGCTGACGCGGCTGCGCTTCGTGGCGGGGGATGCCGGGCTGGGCGCAAGCGTGCTGACGGTGGCGAAGGCGGCGATTGCGGCGCGGGCGGAGAAGGATTCCGGGCAGATTGCGCAGGATGTCTCCGACATGCGGATGCGGCTCTACAAGGAAAAGCCGGGCAAGGGCCTTTGGGATCTGAAAACGGAACAGGGCGGGTTGATCGATATCGAGTTCATCGTGCAGGAAGCCATGCTGCTGGCCGGCAAGCCGGAGTGTATCTGGCCGAATGTCGCGGATGCCCTGAAGGGCATTCCAGCCAGCACCGCCGAGCCTGATCCGGATTATGGTGTGCTGGAGGAAGCGCTGACCTACCTGCAGGCACTGCAGCAGGTTCAGCGTCTTGCCATAGGCAGCGACATGGAAGCGGACGAGATTCCGGACGGGCTGAAAGACAGGCTGTGCCGCGCTGTTGGCGCCGAGGATTTCGCATCACTGGAGGCCCGTCTCGCCGACCTGAAAGCCAAGGTTCATGAGATTGCTGTAAGGAAACTGCACCTGGTCGCGACGGATTAGCGACCGACCTTCGTTGAACCTGTGATGGGTTTATAATGATAACGGAGGAATACCTCATGAAACGTATAACACTCGCAGCACTTCTCGGATCAGCCGCACTGGTTGTTGCCCTGCCGATGGCGGCACAGGCCGAACGCGGTGGTGACCGTCATGGCGGCATGCGCGGCGAACATATGAAAGCCGTGGATGCCAATGGCGATGGCGACATTTCCAAAGCGGAAGTCGAGGCCTTCCAGGCCAAGATCTTTGCCGAGGCCGACGCCAACAAGGATGGCTCGCTGACACTGGCCGAAATGAATGCGCACCATGAAGCCATGGAAGCCAAGCGCAAGGCAGAACGCCAGCAAGCCATGTTTGCCAAGCTCGACACCGACGGCAATGGCAAGATCAGCCAGGCTGAATTCGAGAGCCGGCCCATGCGCGGAATGGAACGCATGGACACCGATGGTGACGGCACAGTGACCGAGGAAGAACGTGAAGCGGCCCGTGCCAAGATGAAAGAACATCGTGGCAAATGGGGTCATCGCGGAGACGGCCCACCGCCTGAAGCGCCAGACGCTGAATAGGCCGGGCTAACGGAAAGCCAGGCGGGCCGGAGGCATGATATGCGAATTCCTTTCCTTGCATCGCAGACTCACTTGCGTCCGGCGCGCCTGGCAACCCGCTTTTCATTGCCGACCTGTGGTGAAGGCGTTTCCACTTTGCCCCATCGCAGGATAGACACGGTTTCGTGGCGTTCTCATCAGACCTCGACCAGATCACGCGTGCGGCTGCCGGCGAACGGCAGGCGGTTTCCGCGCTGGTCAATCGCTACAGCCCCGGTGTGCTGGCGCTCGCCACACGCATGCTGGGCGACCGCGGGGAGGCCGAGGACGTGACGCAGGAAACATTCATCCGCGCCTGGAAGGCCCTTCCGGACTGGGAGCCACGGGCGAAGTTTTCGACCTGGCTGCACAGGGTGGCGCTGAACCTTTGCTATGACCGGCTGCGCAAGCGCCGCGAAGCGACCATGGCCGAACCGCCCGAGCAGGTCGACATGGCCTTGCGGCCAGACGATGCGCTTGACCAGGCAGAGCGGGTGAAAGCGGTGGAAGCCGCTATCGCCGCATTACCCGAACGCCAGGCCGCTGCCTTGACGCTGTGTGCACTGCAGGACCATTCTCAGGCTGAAGCGGCGGACATTATGGAAATCAGCGTGGAAGCGCTGGAGAGCTTGTTGGCACGCGCGCGCCGAGCGCTGCGGGCCGTATTGATGGAAAGGAGTGAGGCATGACGCAGACAATGACCGATGCACGGCTGATCGAACTGATCGAAGCCTGGGGCGCGGATGCGACTGCCTATCCGGAAAGCGAGCGCGATGCTGCCAAGGCGCTTCTGATGAAGGCCCCTGAGCGCTTCGCAGCGGAACTGAAGGCGGCGCGGGACATGGATGCGCTGCTGGGCGGCGTGCCGGACGTGATGCCCTCGCCCGCGCTGACAGCCGCGCTGATCGGCAGCGCGCCGCGTGCGCGGGCCCAGCGCCGCAGCTGGTTTGCCGCAATGCCGCGCTGGTCGGCTGTCGGCGCGCTGGCATCGCTCGCCATTGGGCTGGCGATCGGACTCGGAACAACCCAAACTGCCCCGACAAATACCACTGAAGAGGCCGTCGATACGCTCATCTATGCCGCACTGGGCTTTGACACGACTTACACGCAGGAGGCCGCTCAATGAGCGAGACCCGTCCAACCCGCCGGATCCCTTTCTGGCTGACCCTTTCGGTGATGGCGAACCTGTTGCTGGTCGGCCTGCTGATCGGCATGGCGCTGCGCGCGCCTGGATATGGGCGAGGGCCTGGCGGCATGGACGGACGTCGTCCACCGATGATGGAAGGCGCGAGTCAGGAAGACCGAATGGTCGTTCGCAAGATGATGATGGAATCTTTCCAGTCTGCCGAGAAAGAAGTGGAAAACCGGCGCGCCGTTCGCCAGACACTGGGCGAGGCGCTGCAGATTGACCCCTATGACCCGGAAGCGGTGCGACGGGCTTTTGCCAGCCTGCGGATTGCGGACGAGACGGTGCATTCCAAGATCCAGGAGGCGCTGGTCCATAGGATGGGCGACCTGACCCTCGCGCAGCGCAAGTCGCTGGCTGAAATGTTGTCACGGGAACCGGGGGAGGATCGTGGTCGCCGCAGGTTGCGAATGGGCGATGATGATGACGGCCCGCATGGCCCGCCACCGCCTGACGAGGAGTGAGCTGGGCGCTTCAGCCTAGTGACTTGTGCGCAAGTGCATCTGCATTGGCTTCCCAGTTCTGGCCATCGAACTTGTTGATGGTCACGTCCAGCGACTGCCAGTCATCCAGACAGCGCCATGTCACGGCAAACCCGTCCTGATTGGAGCGCGGCACGTAGAAGCTCTTGATGCCGCACTTGCTGCAGAAGAGATGCTTCGCGCCGCCAGTGTTGAATGTGTACTCGGTCAACATGTCCTGGCCGCTCAGCAGCCGGAAACGACTGGCGGGAACAATGACATGGATATTGCCGCTCATGGCGCAGATCGAGCAATTGCAATCCTCGACCTCGAAGGCATCCGGCAGGTCGACCTCGAAGCGGACGGCGCCGCAATGGCAGCCACCTGCATGGCTGCGCAAAGGCATCAGCCTTCTTCCTGCATATGATCCACGAACGAGTCCAGGATGACGAAGAACAGGTTCACTTCCTCTTCGCCGAGCACGTTCTCGTCGGACGTCATGAATGTGTAGTCGACACCGACGACATAACCGTCTTCATCCGGCCCGCCGATCAGAAAAGCCCGGCCGAACGGATAGCTGTCATTGTACTCATTGACCTTCATGTAGTCAGCGAGGGCCGGTGAGCCATCCATGTCGAACGTTGCGAAGATCATGTTGGAAACGCAATACTTTGCTGCGTTACAATCCATCATGCGGACGGAATAATTGTAGCCATTCCGATTGGCATCAATACGGGCAATCGTATCATCCACCCACTCGATTTCGACATTCGTGCTGTCTGTATTGCGCAGCATTTCCGCCACGGCGTCAGGATTACCGGCATCGGCGGATGCTGTGAAAGCCATGCTGGCGGCGGCAATTGCGAGGGCGAGTGGCTTCAGCATGCGGGTATCCTTTCAGGAATCAGTGGCGGGTCTTTCCGAAATGTCTCACATTTTCAGGTCTCAGAGCAATATGTGCCGTGGCCTAACCAAGCCAGACCGGGGGCCGGCGGTGTGCCCAGGGTGCAGCTCGTTCCAGTTGTCCGGCGAGCGCGAAGAGAAGGCTTTCCGTCCCGTAGCGACCGCCGAACATCATGCCGATGGGCAGGCCGGAAGGCGCAGTGGCTGTTGGATCTGTCCAATGGAGCGGCACCGTCATGGCGGGGGCGCCCATCTGGTTGAACACGGGGCAGTGTGGCGTGAAGCTGGCGACAGCGGCGCCCATCGTTTCACGATCAGCGGTGAGCGCCATGACGCCCAGCTTTTCGGGGGCGCGTGAGAGCGTGGCGGATAGCGTCATGTCAAAGCCGCCTTCGTCGAGGAAGCGTTCATAGGCGATGGCGGCGGCCTGGAAGGCATTGTTGGCGTTGGCAAGTTCGATCATGGGGACGGTGCGGCCGAGGTGCGCCATGGAGAAGGTGATTGGCTCCAGCTCATCCTCGCGCACGGGGCGGCCGAGCACCTTGGCGCGGTCGTCGATCATGGCGGCGATATTGGCGGAAATGGTGAAGAGGGCAGCCTTGCCGAGGGCTTCGCCATCCATCTGGGGGGCTGCTTCGACGACGGTGTGGCCAAGGCTTTCCAGCAGGTTGGCTGTGTATTTGAGGCCGCCTTCAGCGTCAGCGTCAGGCTTTGTGCCGTTCGGCGCGGTGCGCCAGAGGGCGATCTTCAATGGCTTGGGATCATGGTCCAGCTCTGCCAGGAAGGGCCGGGCCGGGGGCGGAGCATGGTAGCGGCTGCCCGTTTCAGGACCGTGCGTGGCGTCCATCAGGGCGGCATTGTCGCGTACGCTGCGGCTGAGTGCGTGGACCGTTGAGAGTCCGTTCCAGCCCTCCGTGCGGCCAGGGCCCATGGGGATGCGCCCGCGCGAGGGCTTCATGCCGAACAGGCCGCAGCATGCTGCCGGAATGCGGATTGAGCCGCCGCCATCGCTGGCCTGCGCAAGCGGCAGGACACCGGACGCGACGGCCACAGCGGCGCCGCCGGAGGAGCCGCCGGACGTGCGGGTGGTGTCCCATGGGTTGCGTGTCTGGCCGTAGAGGGTGGACTCCGTGGTCGTTGTCAGGCCGAACTCGGGGGATGTTGTGGCACCGAAGAAGACAAGGCCCGCCTTGCGGTAACGCGCGGCGAGCGTGCTGTCCTCCGTCGCGACATGGCCTTTCCAGGCGACCGAGCCCTGCGTGATGGGGGCGCCCTTGATGTCTACCGCGAGATCCTTGGTGACGAAGGGTACGCCGGCGAAGGGGCCGTCACCCAGCTGCTGGTCCAGCTGTTCACGGGCGATTTCAGGAAAGAGGGCGGAGAAGCAGTTGAGTTCTTCCTGGGCGGCCTCTGCACGGGAGAGGGAGGCGTCCAGCAATTCCGATGGCTTGACCTGTTTTGTGCGAACCAGTTGGGCGAGGCCCAGCGCGTCATAATCGGTATAGTCATCCATTGCCTTGCGTCCTCCGGTTTTTTGCCAGTCTGGGACGTCAGGCCGCGAAAGGGAAGAGACTAGGTGTCGTCGAAGGCTTCGGCAGACTGCGTGAGGCTGACGCGGGTACCCTTGCCGGGCCACTCGGTGCGCAGCTCGCCGCCAGCCTTGCGGGCAAAGGCATCGATGAGACGCGCGCCGAGCCCGCTGCTGCGGCTGGCGGGCTTGGCATTCCCGGGCGTACCGCGTCCGTCATCCGTGATGGTGAGGCACCATGGCTGGTGCTCGCCGGACCGGAAGGTGACGTGGATGGTTCCCGTATCACCTTCAGCAAAGGCATGCTTGGCGGCGTTGGTGACGACTTCATTGGTGACGAGACCGATGGCAACGGCTGTATCTCGCGGAAGGTCTGCCGGATCGCAGTCAAGGGTGATGGAGACCGTATCGCTAAGGAAGAGGGCGCCTGACAGCTGGCGGATCAATGCCGACAGATAGTCGCGCATGTTGATTTCCTCGACATAGTCACCGCCGCTGTAAATGGCATTGTGAATCGCGGCGAAGCTGTGGACCCGCGAACCGGCCACCGCCAATGCTTCCTGGACGTCCTCGGAGGGATGATGGCGGCGCTGCATTTCCAGCAGGCTGGCGACCATGGAGAAATTGTTCTTGGTACGGTGGTCCAGCTCGCGCAGGAGCAATTCATGCGTCCGGATCTGTGCATTGCGCTCGAGCACGGCGCGCCGGACTGCTGCGCGAAAGAGTTCGGCAAAGACGACGATGACCAGCGCGGCCGCGCCATTCACGATTGTCCGGGCGCCGTCGGCAGGATCAGCGAATTCGAATGAATAGTGATATGGCAGCACGGCATACCAGGCATAGGCAAAGGCGCCAACAAACGTGACGAGCCCGGATTGCCAACGGCCAAAGAGCGTGGAGATCAGGATGGCCGGATAAATAAGGGAATAGGGGCCGGCCGACGCGGCAAACAGGTTGACGAACATGCGGGCGCCGACAGCCGCGAGCACGCAGATAAATCCAAAACCGATCTGGATGATGATGGGGGGTATGAAGCGGGGCAGACGATCGACCAGATCGAGTTCACCCAGTCTCGATCTGCGTGTCGTCATGGACACTTGCTCCTCACCCGTCACATATATTCTATGCGAGGCGCGCGCGGGCTGTACATAACATTTGTTATGACGGGTGCTTAATCCAGAATGACCGCCGTGCCGGACACGGCGACCATCATCATGGAGCCTGACTGGCCGATGACCTGGTAGTCGAACTTGACGCCGACAATGGCGTTGGCGCCGAGACGCTCGGCATCGCGCATCATTTCATCCAAGGCGCCATCACGCGTCTCGCGGATGGTCTTCTCGTAGGCATCCGACCGGCCGCCAACAATGTTGGTGAAGCTGGCGAGGATATCCTTTCCGATATGCGCGCCAATAATCACTTCGCCGCAGACGATGCCCTTATAGGCGCTGATGGTGCGGTTCTGGATAGTGGGTGTGGTGGAGACGATCATGGCCGCTACTCCGCTGCCACGTCTGCACCATCACCTTCCAGAACTTCCAGCATCTTGATGGCGCTGTCGGCGATGACGGAGCCGGGGGGGAAGATGGCGGTGGCGCCAGCGGCGTAGAGGGCATCGAAATCCTGTGGCGGGATGACGCCGCCGACGATGATGCGGGCGTTGGCCGCGCCTTCATTGCCGAGCGCGCGCTTCAGTTCCGGCACCAGCGAGAGGTGGCCAGCGGCGAGCGAGGACGCGGCAACGATGTCTACACCGGCCTTGCGGGCGTCGGCGGCGGCTTCTTCCGGCGTCTGGAAGAGCGGGCCGATCTCGACATCCCAGCCAAGGTCCATCAGGGCCGAGGCGACGACCTTCTGGCCCCGGTCGTGACCGTCCTGACCCATCTTGGCGATGTAGATTTTCGGGCGGCGGCCGTGTTTCTTTTCGAAGACAGCGGCGAGGGACTTGGCGTCCTCTGCGCGCGGGTTGCCTTTGACGCCGCCGCCATAGACACCCTTGATCGAGCGGATGACGGCGCTGTGGCGGCCCTGGCTGCGTTCGACGGCTTCGGAGATTTCGCCGACAGTGGCCTTGGCGCGGGCAGCGTCGACGGCAAGGGCGAGCAGGTTGCCCTCTGTGCCTGCAGCGGCCTTGGCGATGGCGTCCAGCTTTGCGTCAACTTCAGCTTGGTTGCGGTCTGCCTTCAGACGGGCAAGTTTGTCGAGCTGCATGCGGCGCACGGCGGCATTGTCGACCTTCAGCACGGGCACGTCTTCGTCTTCATCGAGGTGGAACTTGTTGACGCCGACAACGGTTTGCGTGCCGCTGTCGATGCGGGCCTGCGTATTGGCGGCGGCTTCCTCTATGCGCAGCTTCGGCAGGCCTTCTTCGATGGCCTTGCGCATGCCGCCCATGGCTTCGACTTCCTCGATATGGGCGAGGGCCTTGGCGGCGAGATCGTGCGTCAGGCGCTCGACATAGTAGGAGCCGCCCCACATGTCGATCGTCTGGCAGGCGCCGGCTTCCTGTTGCAGGAAAAGCTGCGTGTTGCGGCTGATACGGGCGGAGAAGTCCGTCGGCAGGGCGAGGGCTTCGTCGAAGCTGTTCGTGTGCAGCGACTGTGTCTGGCCGCCCGTGGCGGCTATGGCTTCGAGGCAGGTGCGGATGACGTTGTTGTAGACGTCCTGCGCGGTGAGCGACCAGCCGGAGGTTTGCGAGTGCGTCCGCAGGCTGAGGGATTTGACGTTCTTCGGCTTGAACTCTTTCTCGACGAGCTTCGCCCAGATGAGCCGTGCGGCGCGCATCTTGGCGACTTCCATGAACGTGTTCATGCCGATGGCCCAGAAGAAGGAGAGGCGCGGGGCAAACTTGTCGACATCGAGACCGGCGGCGACGCCAGCACGGATATATTCGATACCGTCGGCCAGCGTGTAGGCCAGTTCGAGGTCGGCCGTCGCGCCGGCTTCCTGCATGTGGTAGCCGGAGATGGAGATGGAGTTGTATTTCGGCATGTTCTGCGACGTGTAGGCGAAAATGTCCGAAATAATCCGCATGCTGGGCTTGGGCGGATAGATATAGGTGTTGCGGACCATGAACTCCTTGAGGATGTCGTTCTGGATCGTGCCGGCCAGCTTGTCGGGCGTGACGCCCTGTTCCTCAGCCGCCGCGATGTAGAGCGCGAGGATCGGCAGCACGGCGCCGTTCATGGTCATGGAGACGGACATCTTGTCGAGCGGGATGCCTGAGAAGAGCGTGCGCATGTCGTAGATGGAGTCGATGGCGACGCCCGCCATGCCGACATCGCCGGAGACGCGGACGTGATCGGAATCATAGCCGCGGTGGGTGGCAAGGTCGAAGGCGACCGAGAGGCCTTTCTGGCCCGCTGCGAGGTTGCGGCGGTAGAAGGCGTTGGAGTCTTCGGCAGTGGAGAAGCCGGCATACTGGCGCACGGTCCAGGGCTGGTTCGTGTACATGGTCGGGTAGGGGCCACGGCCGAACGGGGCGAGGCCGGGATAATCGTCGAGGAAGTCGAGGCCCTTCGTGTCTTCGGCGGTGAAGGCCGTTTTCACGTCGATGCCTTCAGGCGTGTGCCATGGCTCGCCGAGGGATGGCGCGGCGGTCTTGGCGTGTGGATCGCCGAGTTCGGCTTTGGTGAAATCAGGGAATTTGGTCATTGGGAAAGCCCCAGTTCTGCGTGTGCGAGCTTTAATGTGTGGAGCACATCGCAGCCCATGAAGATGTTGGAGTCGATGCCGGGCGCTTCGAACTTGCCGGCGAGCCAGAGGTGGCGGACGCCGGCGGCCTTGAGGGCGGCAGCGGCGGCTTCGGCCTCGTCAGGGTAGCGCGTGTCGCTGCCGCAGAGGACGGCGATCTGGCAACCGGAGGCCTTGAAGGCGGCGGCGAGTTCGGGAACGGATTTCGGCACGACGGGCGGCTCTTTGGATTCGAGGCCGCCAGCGGCGAAGAGGTTGCGGGCGAAGTCTGCCCGGCCGGAATGTTCAGCGACGGGGCCGAGCGTGGCGAGGAAGATGGCGGGCGCCTTCTTCGCGGCGGCTGCAGCGTCGCGCAGGGCTTCGAACGGCGCGGCGAGCTGGATGGGCGCGAGCGGCGTGCAAGTGAGCACGGCGGCGGGTGCCTTGGGCGCGGGCTTTGGTGTCACGGCATCGGCCACGGGGGCGTCGATGGCGTCCAGTGTCGGGAATTCTGTGACCCCGGTGATCGGCACCTTGCGCTTGGCGATGTCCTTGGCGCGGGCGTCCCGTGTGGCGGCGACGCGGGACTGGAAGGCGCCGGAGAGAAGGCTTTCAGCATAGCCGCCTTCGCGTTCGATATTCTGGAATTCTTCCCACGCGGCCTTGGCGAGATCGTCGGCGAAGGTTTCGGTGAACCATGCGCCCCCGGTCGGATCAGCCACGCGGCCGAGCTGGCTTTCTTCCATGGCGATGATCTGCGTGTTGCGGGCGATGCGTCGGCCGAGTTCTTCCGGCGTGCCGAGCGAGGAGTTGAACGGCCGGACGGTGACCACGTCTGCGCCGCCGACAGCGCCCGCGAAGGCGGCCGTAGTGCAGCGGAGCATGTTGGTCCAGGCATCGTAGCGCGCGAGCATGCGGGCCGATGTCGTGGCTTGGATGCGCATTGGCACGGGCGAGACTTCCAGCAATTCGAGGCAGCGCGCCCAGAGGCGGCGGGCGGCGCGAAGCTTGGCGACGCCGAGGCCGTAATTGGCATCAAGGGCCAGCGAGAAGGTGATGCGCGGCGCGAGGGCGGCGAGGTCAGCCTCGGGCAGGCGACGCAGTGTGTCGACAGCGCTGGCGATCAGGGCGCCGAGTTCCTGCGCATCTGAGCCGCCGGCTTCGTGCACCATGCGAGCATCAATGCGGATCAGGCTGGCATTGGTGAACGGGCTGAGGTGGGAAAGCGTGTCGGCAAGGCTGACGAAAGTATCATCCAGCGAGGCGGCCAGCGTGCCGGTGCGGGCGAGGGCGCCGAGGGGGTCGAGGTTGAAGGCGAATTTCAGGGCGCCAAGATCGGCAGCGCCTTCGGCCCATGTGGAGAGCAGGCCGGCGGCGATGAAGCCGGGTTCGTCGACTGGATCCAGTGCGATCGTCGCAATCGTGGCATCGACGCCGTCGAGGACGGTCTGGAGGTCGGCAAGGCCGAGCACCTGGACACCGGTCTCGCCTGCTGGATCAAGCGTCAGTTCCACGGAGGAGACGCCGCGCTCAAGGTCGCGCAGGATTTCGGCGTTCGTGGTGGCGGGATCCGGGTGGGTGAAGGCCTGGCGTATGTCCCAGGGCAGCCATGCATCAGGCGCCGCTGTGGGGCCACGCAGGTAAGGCGCTGCGCCGGGCACGCCGAGCGGGTCGGTCGAGGAGGGGAAATCGCTCTCGCGATAGAGGGGATGAACCTTCAGTCCGTCTGCCGTCGTGCGGGTGATCGTGTCGATACCCTTGCCCTTGAGCGCCTTGTCGACGGCGGCCAGCCATTCGGCTTCGGTTGCGTCCGCGAACGCGCTGCTGAGGGGGAGGATGTCATCTGCCATGTGGTAAGGTGCCTGTATTCCTGTGTCTGGCTAGGTAATGGAGTTGACGCGGGCGTAAGGCAAGGCCCCGGATAGGATATGCGAAATTGAAACGGGTGCTGCCGTCGGGGCATGGGACGGCCCGTCGCTTATTGCCAAGTGCTGTCTGTTCCGGTCAGGATAGTCAGGTGAGACGGGCCAACGGGGGATTTGCATGAGTACGACACATGAGAGGCCGTCCACATTGCGGACGGGCCAGGGGCATGAGAGCGGCAAGGTCGGTTTCGTCGAGCTTTTTTTCGACCTCGTTTATGTTTTCGCTATCACTCAGCTGTCGCATTCATTGCTTCACCATTTTACCGGAATCGGGCTCGCCGAAACGGCCTTCCTTCTGGTCGCCGTCTGGTGGGTCTGGGTCTATACGACCTGGGCGATGAACTGGCTGAATCCGGCGGCGACCTCCGTGCGCCTGATGCTGTTCTTCCAGATGTTTGGCGGGCTGGTTCTGGCGCTGGCCATTCCGCATGCTTTCGGTGCGGGCGGGCTCGCCTTTGCCGGGGCCTATGTGTTCATGCAGGTCAGCCGATCACTGTTCACGGCCTGGGCCCTGCGGGCACATGCGGGGCACTTCCGGAGCTTCCTGCGTATTTCGATCTGGCTGATGTTTTCGGGGGTCTTCTGGATCGCAGGCGCCTTCCTTGAGCATGAAGCGCGCTGGATTGTGTGGGGCATTGCAATGGCAATTGAAATTGCCGGGCCTTACGCCCTTTACTGGACGCCCGGCCTTGGCGCATCGACCATACGGGACTGGGATATTCGCGGCGAGCATATGGCCGAGCGTTGCGGCCTGTTGATGATCATTGCACTAGGCGAGTCTCTGCTCGTGACCGGGGCGACCTTTGCCGAGCAGGCACTAACCTTGATCCCGATTGCGGGGCTGGTGACGGCCTTTGTGGGCACGGTGGCCATGTGGTGGGTCTATTTCAATATTGGCGCAGAGCGGGCCGCGCATCGCATCGCGCAAGCGGAAGACCCCGGCCAGCTGGGAAGGCTCGCCTATACATACCTGCACATACCGATCATTGCGGGCATCCTGCTGACGGCGGTATCAGACGAGATCGTTCTGCTGCATCCCATGGGACATCACGGTGCCACGGCGCCGCTGGAGGGGCTGGCCTTGCTGGGCGGGCCGGCGCTGTTCCTGGCAGGCAACCTGTTTTTCAAGAAGGCGGTGTTCGGCAAGTTTGCGCGTTCTCATATTGTTGGCATCGCGATGCTGGGGGCCGCGGCGTTTGCCATGCCGATGGCCGGTCCGCTTGCGCTGGGCGTGGTGGCAACGGTGGCGGTGGTTATCGTCGGGGCGTGGGAGCATACGGCCGTCAACCGGCGCAAGTCTGTCGCCGGGTAGCCCTTGCCGCGTGCGACTGGCTGGTCTCTAGTGCCTCAAAAAACAGGCCTAATGAGGAAAGACAGAGCGCATGAGACTGAACAAATCGCGGATCGCACCGCTGGCGGATTCCGAACTCGACCCGGACATGAAGGAAACACTGGCCAAGAATTTCAACGGCAGGCCTGTCTATAATATCTTCCGGACGCTGGCGCGGGCGCCGAAGGCCTACAAGTCATTCATGCGCTGGGGCGGCTATATCCTGTCGGACCATAACAGCATCGCCCCTCGTGAGCGCGAGATCATCATCCTGCGAACGGGGTATAACTGGAAGTCCGGCTATGAGTGGGCCCAGCATGTGCGTATCGGCAAGGAATGCGGCCTGACTGATCTGGAAATCCAGCACATCAAGGACGGCCCGCTGGCGCCGAGCTGGACGCCACTGGAAAGTGCCATGATCCGTGCGGTGGACGAGCTGACGACCGATGCGTTCATTTCCGAGCAGACATGGGGCGAGCTGTCCGAGCTGAGCGAGAAGCAGCGCATGGACCTGGTAATGACCGTCGGCCAGTACACGCAGGTATCGATGATGCTGAATTCCTTCGGCGTGCAGCTGGACGATGACCTGGAGCTGGACACGGACCTTGCCAAATGAGCCTGGGTGACGTCTCGGGCCGGCTGGCCGGCAAGGTCGCGATTGTCTCAGGTGCAGGCCAGACGCCGGGTGAGAATATCGGCAATGGCCGGGCCATTGCGCTGCTCTTTGCCCGTGCCGGTGCGAGTGTGTTGTGTGTGGACAGGGAGGAAGCGCGGGCCAGCGAGACTGTTGCGGAGATTGAAGGTGAAGGCGGGGTGGCGACGAGCTGTCATGCAGACATCACCAAGATGGGCGATGCCAGCCGCATTGTTCAGGAGTGTCTCGACGCGTTCGGACGCGTGGACATCCTGGTCAACAATGTGGGGATTGGCGGCAATGGCGACGGGCCAGCGCACAAGCTGACCGAAGACGCGTTTGACCGGATCATGCGCGTGAACCTGAAGGGCGCGTGGCTGGTGACCAAGGCCGTGCTGCCGAGCCTGCGTGAGCAGCAGGGCGGCGCCATCGTGAACATCTCTTCGCTGGCCTCGGTCGGGGGCGGTTTCCAGATGGCTTATGAAGTCTCGAAGGCTGCGATGAACCGGATGACCCAGAGTGTGGCGATGAGCGGCGCATCGCGGGGCGTTCGCTGCAATGCGATCACGCCCGGCCTGATGGATACGCCCATGGCGGTTGGGGGCATTGCGGCCGCGCGAGGCATTTCCGAACAGGCGCTGCGCGAAGAACGGTCAAAGAGTGTGCCGATGAAGTTCATGGGGACGGGCTGGGACACTGCGCACGCCGCGCTGTTCCTGGCGAGTGACGAGGCGCGGTTTATCACGGGCGCCATATTGCCAGTGGACGGCGGCGGCAGCGTGCGGGTGGGTTGAGCGGAGCCGGATGCGTGGCGGCTCTCTCAGCCGTATTTGACCGGGAGTTTCCGCACAGTCGCGCTGGTGACCGGGCGCGGGTTCCGGGCGGGCTCAGCGGCCGTCTCAGGGATCTCGGTATCGCAAGTCACACGGTCGCGACCGCAGTCTTTTGACCGGTAAAGCGCCTGGTCAGCGCGGGTCATCAATTGGGAGAGCGATTCCCCCTTCTTATACTGTGCGACACCGAAGCTGGCGGTGAAGCCGTCGCGGGGCTCGCCCGGTTGTATGTTAGCAGCCGCAAAGCGACGACGTATCGACTCGGCCAGTTCTGCAGCCATGGAGAGGGGGACACCGGGCAGCAGAAGCCCGAATTCCTCGCCGCCCAAGCGCCCGGCCACGCGGCCGAAGCGGGCATAGTCGCCCATCAGTGCGCCGAAGGATGCGATCACACCATCGCCGAAAGCATGGCCGTAATTGTCGTTGACGGATTTGAAGTGATCGAGATCGGCCAGGATGAGGCTGACGGGCTGGGCGGCACCGTTTTGCAGGACGAGACTGCCTGCTTCATCAAACCCGCGGCGATTGTTGATGCCCGTCAGGACATCCGTCACCGAGCTGTCGCGCAGATCGTTGAAGATGGCCCGGCTGAAAACGACGAGGAGGCACATGCCGGTCGTAACGGCGCAGGCGCCGACAACAAAATGCATCGTGAAGATAAAGGTCGTCTCGCTATGATTGGCCTGGGTGAGGGGCCCATCAACCCATAACGCGATGGCCACAGGGCGGATGAAGCATTGCAGGCTGGTGATAGCGAAAATCGCGGCCATGACGCGATCAAGCGTCCGGTCAAGGTTTCCCCGAAACGCCAGCAAGCCTATCGCGGAGAGGATGCCGCAGCCCACATTGGCGCTGAAGGACCGGATCCAGTCAGCCTCTATCGCCATCAGGTAGCCGTAGACGCAAAGATGAACGACCGTGAGGCCAACAAGAAGCTTCCACGGCGCCGCCTTCTTGTAGTGAAGGAACAGGCCGCCGACGAGAAATACAATCGTGATGGCATAGAGGCCCGCAATGGGGACCCGCGTTATCAGAAGTGTGCTGTCCTGAAAGATGAGGTCTGCAATGAATGAGAGCGCGCCAACAGCATAGGAAAGCGAGATGGCAAGCGCACTTCGCGTCGGGCGCATGTTGTAGATGCAGAGAAAGCCGACGGAGAACAGCCCGAAAACGAGCGGATTCATGAGCTGAAAATACACTCCGGTAGACATTAGTCGTCTCCCCCCAACGCAGCCTTAATTGCCAGTGCAAACCGCTCCCACGACGCACACATACACGTCGCCCTAAAGCCTGAAGGTTTCGAAACGATCAATTCGGGGGCTTCTTTTCATTGTATTCACAACAGATTGCGCGGAATTCTGTCTGGCGCGGAGGATAGGATAGGGCGTGTGCCCTTGGGCTTGGCGCATGGGTTGGCGCGTTTCATACTCGGCTTGGCGCGCTTGCGCATTTTTGGGGATCAAGGGAGCGAGCGATGGCTGACAAGAAGACAGTCGGACTGCGTGAGGCCGTGTCGATTGGCGTTGGCGGCATGGTGGGGGGCGGCATCTTTGCCGTACTCGGTCTGGCGGCGGACCTGGCGCAGGGCGGCACGCCGGTGGCCTTCCTGTTCGCCGGTCTGATCGCGCTGATGACTTCCTATAGCTATGCCCATCTCTCCAAGGCCTATCCGGACCGGGGCGGGACGGTGCGTTTCATCAATGAGGGGTTCGGGCGCGGCGTGTTCAGCGGCGGCGTGAACAACCTCTTATGGGTCAGCTATGTGATCATGCTGTCGCTCTATGCCTCCGCCTTTGGCTCGTATGCGCCCAACCTGATCCCGATTACGGGCGACAAGGCGCTGGACCAGCACCTGTTCGCCAGCGCGATCATCCTGCTGGCGACCGGAATCAATTATTACAGCATCAAGGTGGTGAGCGCGATCGAGTCCTATGCGGTCGTCATCAAGCTGGTGATCCTGCTCGGCTTTGTCGGCATTGGTGCGGTGGGACTGGTGGGCAATCCCAGCCTTTCGCAGCTCAGCCTTGGCAACTGGCCCTCGCCGCTGACGCTGGTGACGGCGGGGATGATCATCTTCGTCGCCTATGAGGGATTTGAGCTGATCGCCAATGCGGCGCCGGACATCAAGTCGCCGGAGAAGAACGTGCCGCGCGCCTATTATATCGCCGTCATTTTCGTGATTGCGCTCTATCTCGCGATTGCAGTGATCACGGTTGGCTCTTTGCCGTTCAAGCAGATTTCGGATGCGCAGGATTATGTGCTGGCCGAGGCGGCGAAGCCGATGCTGGGCCAGGCCGGCTTCACGATCATCACCGTCGCGGCGCTGATCTCGACCTTCTCCGCGATCAATGCCTCGCTTTATGGCGGCAGCCGGGTGAGCTATGAGATCGCCGAGGATGACGAGCTGCCGCACGAGTTCACATCGCAATTCTGGAACCAGCCAATTGGCCTTCTGGTGACGGCGGCGCTGACGCTTTTGCTGGTCAACACGCTGGAACTGGAAAGCATTTCCTCGACGGGCAGTATCGGTTTCCTGCTTATCTTTGCGGCGGTGAACATGGTGGGCTTCAGAAAGGCGGCGGAGATCGGATGCTCGCGGATTGTCGCGGCGATGAGCGCTTTCCTGTGCCTTGCTGCGCTCGCTGCCCTGCTCGTCCACAATTTCCAGACGAGCAAGCTGAACCTGATCATCGCAGCCGCTACCGTGGCGACGTGCTTCGCCTGCGAGTATGTCTACAAGCGCTTCAAGTCAGGCGCAGGCAGCTAGGTCGTCGGGGCCCAGTTGCCGTGGAAGCCCGGCGGGATGCGATGGGGCACGTGGACAAGGGCGACCGGGGGCGCGGTGAAGTTTGTCGCGTCGAGGATCGCAAGGTCGGTCGTGTCGGTATTGGTGTCGATGACATAGCCCATCAGCCAGCCGTCACCCTCGGGCGCGTCGTCTGACCGGGGCACGAACACGAATTCACCGGGCACGCGGCCGGGGCCGAAATCATGGATTTCGCGGGTGCCGGCGTCGAGGTCGTGCTTGAAGAGTTTGGTCTGGTCAAAGGCTTCGAAGCCGCGATCCTCGGGCAGGGCCATGGTGTAGGCGTAGCGATATTTCCGGCCGGTATAGCGCTCGTCGGGGCGCGGGAATTCCTGGGGGGATTCGTCGAGCACTGTGCGGGTGACCTTGTGCGCCGCCGGGTCGATGATCCAGCGCTCGAATGTGATTTTCTCGGAGTCCGGGCCCTGCTTGCTATCGGCAAACATCGTGTCGTGGACGGCGACATCCATGATGACCGCGCCGTCTTCGGCCTCGTAGGCATTGCACGGATGGAACACGTAGCAGGGCGCGATATCGCACCAGATGACGTCGTCATTCGTGCCCTGGCGGGGCATGAGGCCGATGCGGGCCTTGTGGGCCGGGTTCCAGCGATAGGGGAAGGACTGGCCGTCGAGCAGCGTTTTCATCGAGAAGGTGACAGGCAGGTCCATGATGACAACGTATTGCTTCGTCACGGCGCAGTCGTGGATGGAGGGGCCGTGTTCGACCGCGATGGGTTCCTCACGGATGACCTTGCCGGAGGCATCGACGACGGTGTGGTGGATCGTGGTCGGGTCCATCGCGTAATAGGTGATGGCATGCATTTCGCCCGTCGCAGGGTCGAGATGCGGATGGGCGGAGAAGGCGTTCTTGAGTGTGCCGCCGAACGGGTCATGGGCGAGCGTATCGAGTTCGTCATTGAGGCGCACCGGGAAAGCGCCGGCCTCGACCAGGGCCCATGTGTTGCCATTGTGGCCGATGACGTTCGTGTTGGCATTGTCCTGCGTGCCGTGACGCGGGCCGGGAGCATCCTGCTCGCCCAGCGCGGCTGAGACGGCTTTCGAGCGGACCCAGCGGTTGCGGTACCAGAGGGCCTTGCCATCCTTGAGGCGCACGCCGTGGACCATGCCGTCGCCGGAGAACCAGTGATAGGTGGCAGGATTTTGCGGAGTGACGGGATTGGGGCCGATGCGGAGGTAGCGGCCGTCCAGCGTGGGAGGGATTTCGCCCGTGACTTCCAGGTCTTCCAGCGTCAGCTCGGCTTCGACGGGCTCATGGATGCCCGTCAGGAATGTATTCTCCTTGTTCCCAAGACGGGGCCGGGTGCGATTGAACGCCACGACCTTCATGATGCCTTTGGTGACGTTATCGCGGATAATAGTCTCGACTGAACTGGCCATGGGGAATCTCCGGGGTTGAAACACACGCAAATAATGTTTACAGCGACAACATGAGCGCAAATGATAACACTGTCAACATTCGTTCGAACAAAGGCGGCTATCATCATGGCGACCTCCGGTCGGCCCTGATCGAGACGGGTCTGAAACTGCTGGAGCAGGGCAGCGCAGAAACGCTGAGCCTGCGCGAGATCGCGCGTGAGATTGGTGTCAGTGCGACGTCGATCTATCGTCACTTCCCGGACAAGGATGCGCTTCTTGCCGCGTTGGCGGCGGAAGGCATGGCCAAGCTGGCACGTGAGCAGAAGGCGGCTGCGAAGGGGAAAGACGGCAAGGAAGCCTTTGCCGAAATGGGGCGGGCCTATGTCCGTTTTGCCGTGCGCAACCCGGCGCTGTTCCGCCTGATCTATACATCGCTGCCTTCTGCGGCCGATCCCAACTGTGTGAACCAGGAAGAGTCGCCCGGCTGGTTGCTACGGCAGTCGATAGCGGGACTGGCGGGAGAGAAGGCGACTGCGGCGCAGAAGCGGGCCGCCCTGTTGCGCGCCTGGTCGCTGGTGCACGGCCTGTCCATGCTGATCCTCAGCGGACAGATCGCCGGAACGGACGCAGACAAGTTGATCGACGAGGTTGTCAGTGTCGACAGCCTCAAGCTGAGATAGGGGGCAGGTTGCCTGTCCCGACGTTACCGCTTGCCGCCCGTTGGGGGGCATCTAGTTAAAGACCAAAGCTTATTACCCTGTGAGGAAAATCCATGGCCCTGCCACCTGTTCTGCAAAACCTGCGCGTACCCGTGATTGGCTCGCCCCTGTTCATCATCTCCAATCCTGATCTGGTCATTGCCCAGTGCAAGGCTGGCGTGATTGGCAGCTTCCCGGCGCTCAATGCGCGCCCCGGCCCCGTGCTGGATGAATGGCTCGACAAGATCACGACGGAACTGGCCGAATGGGACGAAAAGAACCCGGACAGGAAATCTGCGCCCTATGCCGTAAACCAGATCGTGCACAAGACGAACAACCGGCTCGAGCATGACGTGGAAATGTGTGTGAAGTGGAAAGTGCCTGTGGTGATCACCTCGCTGGGCGCGCGGCAGGAAGTGAATGACGCGATCCATTCCTATGGCGGCATCGTGCTGCATGACATCATCAATATCGTGTTCGCCCATAAGGCGCTGGAGAAGGGCGCTGACGGCCTGATCGCCGTGGCGAGCGGCGCAGGCGGCCATGCCGGCACGCTGTCGGCCTTTGCGCTGATCCAGGAAATCCGCGAGTTCTTCGACGGCCCACTGGCGCTTTCCGGGTCGATTGCGACAGGTAATGCCGTTGCGGCGGCGCAGGCCATGGGCGCCGATTTCGGTTATATCGGTTCGGCCTTCATTGCCTGCCATGAGGCCAATGCGGTGGAAGGCTACAAGGATATGATCGTCGACTCCAAGGCGGGCGACATTGTCTATTCGAACCTGTTTACCGGCGTGCATGGCAACTATCTTGCCCCATCGATTGCCAAGGCGGGCCTCGATCCGAACGACCTGCCGGAATCCGATCCGTCGGCGATGAATTTCGGCTCCGGTGGCAATCAGGAAGCCAAGGCCTGGAAAGACATCTGGGGTTGCGGCCAGGGCATCGGGTCGATCAAGACGCGGATGTCGACGGCTGAATATGTCGACCAGCTGGAGCGCGAGTATGATGGCGCGCGCGCGGCGCTGCAGAAACGTCAGGCCTATACGGCGAAGGCGAAGGTCGCTGCTGAATAGGCGACGCGGTTTCCCTCAAATGAATGGCCCGCTTGTCCGCTGATACCGGCAGGCGGGTTTTTCTTTTCCGACGGCAATGGCGTGAGGCGCATGATTGCGTCCATGCTGATTGCCCATTTTCCCGATCTTGATTTGGCCAGCTGGCGCTGGCCGCACTTTACGCCACGCGAGCTCGCCTGCCGGTGTGGCGGGCGGTTTTGCGCAGGCGCCTATTGGCATGACCCGGATTTCCTTGATGTGTTGGAAGCGCTGCGAAGTGCGATGGGACGGCCCCTCGTGGTCAATTCCGGGCATCGGTGCGAGGGCTGGAATGCGGCGGTGGGCGGCGCAGCGCAGTCGATGCACCTGACGATTGCGGTCGATCTGGCGCTGGCAGGCCACGACCGGTTTGCCCTGCTGAATGCGGGAGAGCGGCTGGGCTTTACCGGTGTCGGCCTTGCGAAAACCTTCATCCATCTCGACCGGCGGGCCAAGCCTGCACGCTGGTATTACAAGGGGAGTACACGGTCATGGCAGATATAGCGGGCCTCGCCGCCAGCGCGGCGGGCGGCGGCATTTTCGGTCTCATCGGTAGCGTCATCGGGCGCGCGGCGGGGCTTGTTGAGCGGCGGCAGGAACAGGCGCAGGAACGGGCGCGATGGGAGCATGAGGCGCGTATGCTGGACGCGCAGATGCGTGCGAAGCAGCAGGCGAGCGAGGCGGACCTGCGACTGGAGGATGTGGCGGGTGGCTGGCGCGGGCTGGAGGCGTCGCTGGCGGCTGAGGCGGCGATTGGAGAGAGCTATAAATGGGTTCAAGCCGTGCGCGGGGTGATGCGGCCTTTCCTGACGCTGCTGCTGTGGCTGATCATCGGCATGGTTTTCTTCGGCAGTGGTGCGGCGGCACGTGGGGAGATTGTCGAGACAGCGACGTTTGCGGCCACGGCAGCTACACTCTGGTGGTTCGGTGACCGGGGGCCACGCAGCGATCCGCGTTGATAGATTTCGGCGGCGTGGTAGCCTCTTCCTTATAACCATAAGGAGGACGGCGTCATGGCCACCAAGGAAAGGCTGGACCTCGGATCGGCAAGCGCCTGCGAAACGGCAGCGGCCGTGCGGCGTGGAGATGTGTCTGCGCTCGAAGTCTGCGAGGCGGCCATCGCACGCATAGAGCGCACGGATGGGTCAATCAATGCGGTCGTCGTGCGTGATTTTGATCGCGCCCGCGCCGCCGCGAAGCATATCGACAAGACGCGCCAGCCGAATGATGCGCGCCCGCTGCTGGGCGTGGCGATGACGGTGAAGGAATCCATCGATATCGCCGGCCTGCCCACGACGTGGGGCATGGAGGTGTTCAAGGACCTGCCGGTGACCGAGGACGCGCTTCTTGTGAAGCGGTTGAAGGCTGCGGGCGCGGTGATCCTTGGCAAGTCCAATGCGCCTGTCGCCCTTGCCGACTGGCAGACCGAGAACCCGGTCTATGGGCGCACCGTGAACCCATATGACGAGACGCGCTCGCCGGGTGGGTCCTCAGGCGGCGCAGCGGCGGCGCTGGCGACCGGCATGGTGCCATTGGAAGTCGGTTCCGACATCGGTGGATCAATCCGCGTGCCAGCGCACATGTGCGGCGTGTTCGGGCATAAGCCGACCTATGGCATCATTCCGCTGAAGGGGCATGGTTTTCCGGGAACGGATGGTGTGGATGTTCCCCTCGGTGTGGTTGGGCCGATGGCACGCCATGCGGAGGACCTGAGTGTCGCACTGGACGTGATAACGGGGCCGGAAGCAGGCGCAGCCTATCGGCTCGACCTGCCGGCGGCACGCCATGCGGCCTTGGCCAAGTATCGCGTGCTTGTGCTGGATGGTCTGCCCGACGTTCCCGCCGACAGCGATACGCGGACGGCCGTGTCCAATCTGGCCGATACGCTGGCGGAGGCGGGCGCCACGGTGTCTGACGACACCAGCCTGCTGCCCGACGTGACGGCAATCCATCAGACCTATGTGAAGATGCTCAATACGGCGCTTTCGCGGGGTACGCCGGGCGCCCGGCCGATCAATGCGCATGAATGGATGGAACTGATGGACGAGCAGATGCGCGTGACACGCGCCTGGCGCGAGCTGTTCGAGACATATGATGTAGTGATCGCACCGATCTTCAGCACGCCAGCCTTCCCCTACAAGACAGAACCCGATTGGGGAAATCGCACGCTTTCGGTGGATGGCAGGATGCAGCCCTATGGCGCGCAGCTCGCCTGGGCGGGCCTTGCGACCTTCCCCGGGCTGCCGGCGACGGCCGTGCCTGTGGCGAAATCGGGCGAAGGCCTGCCGATCGGACTGCAGCTGATCGGGGGGCCTTATGAGCACCGCACGACGCTCGGTCTTGCAAGTCTGCTGGAAGAAGCCGGGCTCACCGTGTAATCCATTGGGAATCGCGGCGCCCTCATCGCCGTCACAGTAATTACGGCGGGAGATCTTACACATGGCGACACAGGACAGGCTGCTCGTTATCGACGAGGGCACGACCTCTACGCGGGCCATCGTGTTCGATCGCGGCTTTGCGCAGGTTGCCCTCGCGCAGCAGGACCTGACGCTGGCCTATCCGGAAGATGGCTGGGTGCAGCAGGATGGCGAGGAGATTTGGGAACGCACGCTGGCAGTGTGCCGTGAGGCGATAGAGGTGGCGGGCGGCGTCAGTCAGATCGCGGGCATCGGCATCACCAATCAGCGCGAGACGACGCTGGTGTGGGACCGGACGACGGGCAAGCCCATTGCGCCCGCCATCGTCTGGCAGGACCGCCGCACGGCGCGCGTGTGCGAGGCGTTGAAGGCGGAGGGCCACGAGGCCGCCGTGCAGGCCGAGACCGGCCTGCTGCTGGACCCCTATTTCTCGGCAACAAAAATTGGCTGGATCCTGGATTCGGTGGATGGCGCGCGGGCACGGGCCGAGGCGGGGGAACTGGCCTTTGGCACTGTGGAGAGCTTCCTGATCTGGAAGCTGACGGGCGGGCAGGTGCATGCGAGCGACGTGACCAATGCCTCGCGTACGCTGCTGTATAGGCTCGGGCTTGGTGAGGAGGGCGGCTGGAGCGAGGCCATGGCGGCGCTGTTCAAGGTGCCGATGGGCATGCTGCCGGAGGTGAAGCCCAATGCCGCCGATTTCGGAATGAGCGATGAAAGCCTGTTTGGCGCGGCGCTGCCGATTCTCTCGGCGGCGGGTGACCAGCAGTCAGCCTTGGTGGGGCAGGGTTGCCTCGCGCCGGGCATGGCCAAGATCACCTATGGCACCGGCGCTTTCCTCGTTGCGAACACGGGGGCTGAGCGGCCGGATTCGCAGAACCGCCTGCTTGGTACGGTCGGCTATGAACTGCCGGGTGGCGGCGCGATGGCGCTGGAGGGCTCGATTTTCAATGCGGGAACGGTGGTAAAATGGCTGCGCGACGACCTCGGCCTGATTGACTCGGCGGAGGAGACCGAAAGCGTCGCGGCGGGTCTCAAGGGCAATGGCGGCGTGTTCATCGTGCCGGCCTTCACCGGGCTTGGCGCGCCGCACTGGAACGCGGATGCACGCGGCACGATCAGCGGCCTGACACGGGCGACCACGGCGGCGCACCTGGTGCGCGCCGGTCTGGAATCGGCTGCCTACCAGACACTGGACCTGCTGGAGGCGTTCGAGGCCGATGGTGCGGGCATTCGCGAGTTGCGTGTCGACGGGGGCATGGTTGCGAATGACTGGCTGATGCAGTTCCTGGCCGATATCTGCAACCGGCCCGTGCTGCGCCCCGACTATCGCGAGATGACGGCGCTCGGCGCAGCGGCCCTCGCGGCCATGCAGCTCGGCTGGCTGGCACCCAAGGAATGGCAGGATCGCCCCGTGCAGGGCATCCGGTTCGAACCGAAAATGGCCGACGCCGAGCGAAAGGGCCTGATCAAGGGCTGGAACGACGCCATGCGCAGAACGCTGGCCTAAGAGCGCTGGTCAGGCGTAGCCAAGCAACGCCCGCAGGCCAGGCACGGCATAGTCGACCAGTTTTTTCTGCGCGTCGGGCAGAACATCCGGCAGGCGGGAATCGTCGACATCAAGGTTGTCGCGCGATGTGCTGCTCTGGGCCTTGTCGCTGCCAATGATGACGCGTTCGCGCCAGTCATCTGGCACGGCAATGCCGCAATCGGTGAGCAGTTGCCTGAAATACTGCTCGGCGCGCAGGGAATTGATGTCTTTAAGGTGCTGCACCATGTCTTCGTAGCGATAGAGGCACGCGTGGGTTCCGAGCCATGCGGCGGCGTTGAAGGTGAAAATGTCCTTCAGTTCGGGGGCCTTGCCATGGATGCCGAAAATCATCAGGTTCATCAGCACTTCGGGCTCCAGCTTGTCGCTACGCAAATGGCCAATGCCGCCATCGAAATTTTCGGACAGGAAGAAACGGGCGCGCGCCAGGACCCAGCTATACGGGTCGCGCACGAGAAGGATGTGGCGGGCCGGCGATATCGCCATCGCGGAATCGTCGGAGAAGAGCATATGGCCCCAGCTGAGCTTGGGCGCTTCGGGCGACAGGGCGCGCAGGTGGCCGCGCAGGTTGGGGATCTGCAGGAACGTGTCGTGGTATTGCTGCTCGACCGGCACGAACATACGCATGATGTTGCGGATGAGATGAGTGCCGCACTTCGGTACGGAATTGAGAAACACGGGCTGCTGCAGCGGTGCCTGGACGAACTCCTTGTTCCGCTCGTTCAGATTGTCCTGCTTCATCGTGATACGGGGCACTGGGGTATCTCCTTTTGTGTTCCGGAGGTGAGACTATCGCATCTCGCCCAAAGAAGAAGCGGCGGAACATGTTCCGCCGCTTCCATCAGGTGTTTTGGTCTAACTAGAACTTCTTGTTGATGTTCACGAAGAAGCGACGGCCGAACCAGTCATACTGAGAGTAGAAGGCCGACCGACCGACGGTGTTGTATTCGCCGAGGTTCAGCGTGGTCACCGCTGGTGGGGCTTCGTCGAATACGTTGGCCACACCGAAGCGGACCTTGAAGCCGTTAGGCAGTTCGCGGGTCAGCGAGGCGGAGTGGTAGACGACCTGTTCCGTCTTCAGCTTGAAGCGGATCGGGTTGCCGAGCGATGTGCCCGTGTTGCCGCCGTAGCTGTCGATGTTGGATGTGTCGCCGATATAGTTGACACCCCAGTAAGCCGACCATGGACCACGTTCGAAGGTCACGCTGGCTTCACCGACCCATTCAGGATCACCGGCTTCACCATTGGAGTCGAGCGGGTCGCTTGAGGCGAACAGGATCAGTTCGTCTTCCATCTGGTACGTGGCCTGACCTTCGAGGGTCATGGACCCGAATGCAAAGTCGTGGCTGTACTCGGCCTGCATATCGACACCCTTGTTCGTCTGGGTGGCGACGTTGATGAAGTTGTCGGTGACCGTATCGATCAGGTAGTTGGTGTCGTTCCGGGTGAACAGGTTACACAGAGGCTCGCTGCCGAAATTGTCCGACTCGTAGCAACCGAGCAGAATGTTTGCGGCACCAAGCTGGGTGATCTGGTCGGATACTTCGATCTCGTAATAGTCGATCGACGCCCGGAAGTTGGCAAATGTTGGAACCCAGATCAGGCCGATGTTAAGGGCATCGGATGTTTCGGCTTCCAGGTTGCCCGCATTGCCGCTGGCTGAAACAGTTGCGCTGCCACCGCCGCCGCCTGGCACGAGGCCGGGTGGCAGATCAGCTGCACAATTGTTGAAGCGACGCTCCGAAATGTCACCATCGGCAAATGCGTTCACGTAGTTGACGCATGGATCGATCGTGCGCTGGCCCGCGAAGGATGTCTGGGCATCAAGGTAGAGTTCGTAGAGGGCAGGTGCCCGGAACGATGTGCCGTAGGTTGCACGTGCCTTGAGGGATGGCGTGACCTGCCAGCCGAGCCCGACCTTGTAGGTTGTGCCGTCGCCGTACACGTCCACGTCTGTCCAGCGTGCGGACAGCGAGAGGTCGAGCGCTTCGACCAGTGGTTTGTCCTTCAGCAGGGGGATGGCCAATTCGCCGAAGAGGGCCGTCGAGGTTTTCGAACCGCGCGTGATGCCGGCGCTGCTGGCGCCCCAGGCGTTACCGACCTGGAAGACTTCAGCTGGGACATCGTTGATGCGCTCACGGGTGCGGTTGAAGCCGAAGCCGGCTTCCACGGTACCTGCAGGCAGTTCAAACAGCGGACCATCAACGAAGGCTTCAATCTGGGCCTGTTCATAGATCGTGTTGCCGGTTGCCGTGCCGAACAGGAAGTCTCGCTCGTTCTGTGGCAGTTCGCCGTTCAATAGGTCCGGGTTGTACCAGTTCACGTCGACACATGGCACGCCGCGAACGGGTGTGACCGTGCCTTCGCAAAGGCTGTTGCGGAACTCATAGGGCGTGATGGCATCATCATAGATGACATCGGTGGTGTAATCACCATCGGACTGCGAGAACTGAAGGAACACATCGTAGTTCCAGTCAGTCAAAGCACCGTCGAAATTACCGCGTGCGCCGCCTACAAGGTTCACGTAGTTCACGGTGACCTGGTCATCAGCATGGTTGGTCGCGCCAGTGCCGCTGAGGCCGAAGTAACTCGTGAGGCCTGCGCCGGTCAGGACGTCAGGTTGCTGGACTCCCCAACCATTGGCCAGTGCCACCGGGTCGCCGCCGAAGGCAAAGCCCGCACCGTAGTCGTAGCCGTAGAGGTATTGGTAGGACCAAAACTGGCGGTAACCGTTCACTTTCGTTTCGCGACGGTTCAGCAGGAATTCGCCGTAGAGTTCAGCGCTGCTTGTCAGCTCGAACGTACCGGTGCCGAACAGTGTTATGCGCTCCGATTCAGGGACGAGCGTGGCTTCGTCCTGGAACGGGTGGTCGGCGCTGACGAGGGCTTCGGAGAGGCCTGCTGTCGGCCCGTAGTACGGGTCAGGATCTGCCCCTGGCAGGAGCAGTTCGCCAAGGCCGACAGCATACCAACCGGGAGGGGCGATAATGCCCGCGCCGCTTGGGCCGAAGGCTGGCAGGTATTGGGCCAGCGTACCGTCATAGTCGTACTGCAGAAGCGAGTTCTGGCGCTGCCAAGGACGCGACGCGTAGTTCGGGTCGAGATAGTCATAGACCCACTGGTGACCCCAAAGGGCATCCGTACACTTGTACTTGCCGGTGGCCGGATTGATCAGGTCAGCGCGCTCGCCCGTCTCTGGGTCGAAGACATAGTCTTCACCGCAGTTGAAATAGTCGCGGTCGCCCTGTGCAAGTTCTTCCTGCTTATTATAGTCGAAGGTGAGAAGCACGTTGCCACGGCTGAAATCCTTGCCCCATGCGCCGCTGGCGCGCAGCTCTTCGCCGCCGCCTTCTTCCGGACCACTATAAAAGAAGTCGACTTCGGACGTGTCGCCCGACTTGGTGATGATGTTGACCACACCGGCCACGGCGTCAGATCCGTAGACCGAAGACGCACCGTCTTTGAGAACTTCGATGTTCTGGACGGCGGAAAGTGGAATGGCGTTCAGGTCGAATGCCGAAACGCCACCGCGCGTGCCGGCCTTACCGGCGCGGCGACCGTTGATCAGTGTCAGTGTCCGGCTGGCGCCAAGACCGCGAAGCGAAATTGTTTCCGTGCCGATACCGCCGTTCTGGACGAAGGCAGCGGACGTGGCTGCGGTCACCTGAGGCGAACCGGCTGCGACAGTTGCGGTTTGCAGCAGCGATGCCACATCCGAAATACCTGCCAGCGAAGCCTTGTCGGCCGAGATGATGTCAACAGGTGCGACGCTCGTGTACTCGCTCGACAGGCGCGAACCCGTAACGCGCACGACATCAAGCTTTTTTTCGTCTCCATCGTCAGTTGTCGGTGCGACGACGGCAATTGCCTCGTCTTCCGTTACATCTGCTTCCTGCGCGAAAACATTGCTGCCAAGTCCGGCGCACAACGCCGTAATGGCAACCGTGCGCAAGAGCGCACCGCTGTAATTCATTGGTTTCATGAGTGGCTTCTCCGTTTCCCTCATTTCATGGAGAGCATCCGTCAATGACCCGGCCTCAACTCCGGCAATAAGACGACTACCCCTGCATGAATTGTTGCGATCTCGTAATCTAGAGATCAATGCCGATTATGCAAAATTGGTCAAAAGAGTGACATTAGTGACATATTTGCCATAATTCGTGCGCGGATTGCACAAGCTCTGCACGGTTTGCGCTTCGGCAAGTCTATTTCAGCAAGACCATGCCGAGAAAAGGCCGTCTGGAAGAAACGTCTGCTTCACGTAGACACCGTGAGTTGACATGCCCGCGCCTGCCGGGCGAAACCGGATATCAGGGAGACCAAACCGACCATGATGAAACCGATCCTGACTTCGCTTCTGTTCGCATGTGGCCTTGCCGCGCCCATCGTGGGCCTAGCCAGCGCGGACCCGATTCCGATTGATGACCTGGCCCGCCTTCCGGCCATTGAGAACGTCACCGTAACGACGGACGGCAAGACAATGTTCGCTCTGCTCGGACCAAGCACAGGGAATGACCAGGATCGCGCCGTGGTTGCGGCATGGGATCTCGGCGACCTGTCAAAGGCGCCGGTCATCGCGGGGCCAGATGGCAGCGACAGCGAGTTTATATACCTGCAGGCACTAAAGAATGGCTATGTTCTGACGGCTGTGCGCAGGCCTTTCACGGGCTCATTGCGCGGGTGCAGCGAGGGTAAATCGACCGGATCGACGCGCACATGGGTAGTCAAGACGCTCATCACCGACAAGACTTTCAAGAAGTTTGACGAGCCCTTTATCGACATGGGCAGCATGCGCGGCATGAGCAAGAATACTGAAACGTGCCTGCGCATGGAGGCCCGTGGATCGGTCGTTTCCCGCATGGCCGGCGACCCGGACACCGTGCTGATTTCACGCCTCAGCGCGAAATCCTTTGAAACAGAGCTTGCCCGTCTGAACCTCAAAGACAGCAAGGTTGATGTCGTTTACCAAAACTCCGGCACTCGCTCGGCTGGCTATGCCGACCCTTGGGACGGCGAGGTGATGTCAGAGGCCGATTTCGACGAAACTTCCGATACTTTCTACCAGGACACGTATCTGAAGGTCGAAAAAGGCGGCAGCCTGGAGAAACAGGATGCGCTGCGGATCGACCTCGTTGATCGCCGCAAGCTGGACGTCATTCATTGGGACAGGACATCCGGGCTTTACTATATCCTGACCAACAAGATGTCGGACAAGGCACAGATCTATACCTATGATCCAAAGACAAAGAAGCTGAGCGACGAGCCGGTTTTCGCACATCCTGATTTTGATGCTGCGGGCATGATAACCTCCACTGTCCCGGCAGAATTCGGCAAGGTTCTGGGCTTTACATACTATGCCGATATTGTCCGCACGACTTGGGTCGATCCGGAGTTGGGCGGAATTGTCCTGGGCCTCGAACAGGCGATGCCGGGCGAAAATATCAACGTGATCTATGCCTCTGACGACCGCAATCAGATCATCTTCGAAGCTTCGTCGGTGAAGAACGCCGGCCGCTATTATGTGCTGGGTGACCGCAAGAATCTTCAATCGCTCGGCGCTGCCCGGCCCTGGATCGATCCGGCCGACATTGGTGATACCAAGCTGGTCTATTACGACGCCCGCGATGGCCGCAAAACGCCGGCCCTGCTGACCACACCTGCCGGCTGGAAAGAGGGTGATGCCCCGGGCAAGGCAATCGTCCTCCCCCATGGCGGACCCTGGGCGCGGGACTTTGGCGGCTGGGATGCCAGCGGCTGGATGCCGTTCCTGACATCGCGCGGCTTCGCCGTTCTCCAGCCGCAATATCGCGGCAGCACCGACTGGGGGCTTGACCAGTGGCGCGCCGGTGACGGCCAGTATGGGTACAAGGCGCAGGATGATCTGGAAGACGGCGCCGCGTGGCTTGTCTCCACAGGGCTGGCCAAGGCCGACCGCATGGCGATCTTCGGCTATTCCTATGGCGGATATGCAGCGATGGCGGCAACGACGCGGACAAACAGTCCCTTCCAGTGCGCCATTGCCGGCGCCGGTTATGCCGAATCCGCCAAGATCAATGTTGGCGTGGACCGCAGCCGCTTTGGCCGCATGGCCTATGCCAGCGCCCTGTCAGGCAAGGACGTGATTCGCGATGCCGATCAGGCGAGCATTCCGGTGCTGATCTTCCATGGCGACCGCGACGTGCGCGTGCCGAATACGTTTGGCGAAGCGTTCTACAACGCCGTGAAGGGGCACACGAAGGCCAAATATGTCAGCATTCCTGACCAGCCTCACAGCCTGCCCTGGACGCCGGACCAGCAGCGCCAGTCGCTGAAGGCCATTGAGGACTTCCTCTATGGAGAGTGCGGCCTGAAATAGCTGAAACGACTTGTCGCCACCTCGCTCGCGGGGTGGCGCCTCAAGCCTGACTTTCGGGGAAAACTGGTGCCGCGAGGGAGAATTGAACTCCCGACCTCGTCATTACCAATGACGCGCTCTACCACTGAGCTACCGCGGCGTTGCCGTTTGCAAGTCGCGGCTTTAGCTTAAGCGTTCCCATATGAAAAGACCGTTTCGCCGCGAAAAGCTGTACTTATGTCCCACACGCCGAAAGACCCGCAAATAGCTGCCCGCCGCGCCGAGGCCCTGAGGGCGAATCTCAAGCGCCGAAAAGCCGCTTCCCGCAAGGCCAGCGACAAGACGCCCGCGCCTGAAGACCGCAAACCGGAATGATACGCCCGGACCTTGCCTCCCGGTCTTTTAAAAGGTCGCCACATGCCTTGCTGTCGCAACTGGTGGAAGAGGGGCCTTTTTGTGAGGCGAGGATACCGGTCTTTGGCCCGGTCCTGACCGTGACGCAGCATGCGGCAATCCAGGGGCTGCTGAAGGATAGTGATCATTTTGCCGTGGATGCGCGCAATGCCGGGCACAAATCGCCCTTTGGGCTGCCTTTCCTGCCCAAGGTTTTCCGCGATCTTTCAAATAATCTCCTGTCACTTGACGACCCGGATCATCGCCGTCTGCGAAGCCTTGCAGATGCGCCGTTCCGGCGAATCAGCATCGATGCCCTTCGGCCTCAGATCCTGGCGCAGGTCGACAGGCTGCTCAGCGAATATGCAGCCAGCGGCGATCCGGACCTTGTGGCTGGCTTCTGCAGAAGGCTCCCCTTGCAGGTCATTTACACCGTGCTTGGCATGAGCGAGGCGACGCAGGCCCATTTCAATGTCACCATGATGGGCTTCAATGCTGGCAAGTCCCCGCTGGCGATGTTGCGCGCCGTTTTGGCGTTGCGGCCGATGTTGAAAAGCCTTCGGGCGGAGATCGCGGATGTGCGGCGTGCACCTCGGCCCGGCCTGATGAGCGATCTCGTCCATGCCGAAGAGGATGGCGAGCAGCTGAGTGAGGACGAACTGGTCACGATGGTGTTCGTGCTGTTCGTTGCAGGTCATGAGACAACGACGCACCTGCTGTCGACAAGTGTCTTCACCTTGCTGACAGAGCCGGGCGCCTTCGAGGCGTTCCGGCAGCTGGACGCGGATGCCCTGCCGGTCGCTGTGGATGAACTCATGCGGTACACGGGGCCTGTGCAATTCACGAAGCCGCGCTTTGTGCGCGCGGATATGACGTTCTGCGGCAGGACCTTGCGCAAGGGCGAGAAGATCATGGCGCTGCTCGCCGCAGGGAATGTTGATCCGGCGGTTTTCGACCATGCGCTGGACCTGGATTTTGCTCGGCGCCCGAACAGGCATCTCGGCTGGGGCACCGGTCCGCATATGTGCCTGGGCCTGTACCTTGCCAAGGCGGAGGCCGAGATTGCGCTGGCAGAGCTGGTCAGGCGCTGGCCGGACCTGAAGATCAGGGGTGAAGCGGACCAGCTGAAGTGGATAAAGCGGTCAGGCCTGAGGGGGCTGCAGGCCTTGCCGCTCAGGCTTTCCTGATCCAAGGTCTCTGACCTCGTGCCACAAGGTATCACAATCACGCCTTTCCCGCGCCGTGAACCGCTCTATAAGTGCGCCTTATGGATAGACTGAACATTATTGGCGGCGCTGAGCTCAACGGCCGCATTCCCGTTTCCGGCGCCAAGAACTCGGCGCTGAAGCTGATGGTGGCTTGCCTGCTGACGGACGAGCCGATCACGCTGACCAATATGCCGAGCCTGGCGGACACGCGCTTCCTGGCGCAATTGCTGGAGACTCTGGGTGTGGAGGTCTACTGGCCGAAGGGCGAGTCGACCTGCCACCTCAATGCTGCAGAGCTGAAAAGCACGATCGCGCCCTATGAACAGGTGCGCAAGATGCGGGCGAGCTTCAACGTTCTTGGACCCTTGATTGCCCGTTCCGGGCACGCGACCGTGTCTTTGCCGGGCGGTTGCGCGATTGGTGCACGACCTGTTGACCTCCATTTGCAGGCGCTGGAAGCCATGGGCGCGGACCTGAAGGTCGAGCAGGGCTATGTGAAGGCGGCGGCCATCCGGGGCCTCAAGGGCGCGCATATCGTGTTCGCGATGCCGAGCGTCGGCGCGACAGAGCACGCGATGCTGACCGCCACGCTGGCCTCAGGCGAGACCATTCTCGAGAACGCCGCCCGCGAACCCGAGATCGAGGACCTGGCAGACTGCCTCAACAAGATGGGCGCGAAGATTACCGGCGCCGGTACGTCCACGATCCGCATCCAGGGTGTAGAGAAGCTGCACGGGACCACGCATGCCGTGATGCCGGACCGGATCGAGGCGGGCACCTATGCCATGGCGGCGGCGGCGGCGGGCGGCGACGTTACGCTGGACGGCTGCCCGGTCGAGGCGCTTGGCGCCATGATCGCCAAGCTGCGCGAGGCGGGCGTCACGGTGGACGCCGACGAGGCGGCCTCCACGCTGCGCATCCGCCGCAATGGCACGCGCCTGAAAGCGGTCAGCGTCTCCACGCAGCCGCACCCCGGCTTCCCGACGGACCTGCAGGCCCAGTTCATGGCGCTGATGAGCGTTGCCGATGGCACGAGCATCATCCGCGAGACCATTTTCGAGAACCGCTTCATGCACGCGCCGGAGCTGCAGCGCCTGGGCGCCAATATTCTGGTGCGCGGACAGGAGGCCGTCGTGAAGGGCGTGCCGCACCTGACCGGTGCGCCTGTTATGGCGACAGACCTGCGCGCATCAGTGTCACTTGTGATTGCAGGGCTTGCAGCCGAGGGTGAGACTGTGGTGAACCGTATCTACCATCTCGATCGCGGGTTCGAGCGGCTGGAAGCAAAACTGAATGCCTGCGGCGCCAATATCAAGCGCCTGTCGGGCGAGGACGAATAAGGGGCCAATATGTCCGAACCACAAGCGCTGCGTCTCCTGGCGGAGACGCCCGAAGACCTTCAAGTCATTGCAGCCGCGGTTCAGGATTCGGTCGTGAAGGCCGGCAGCCTGAAATACGAGTCGCGGATCCATCGCTTTTCACTGGAGCTGAACCGGTTCCGCTGGGAGGCGGGCCAGCCGAACCCCAGGGAGGGCGCGCGTGTGCGCTCGCTGCTGGCCTTTGACGGCGTGCTTGGGGCGAAGACGCGGGCTGTGACAAAGGTTGACCCGGAACTGATCCTCTCGCTGCTCGAAGTCACCTTTACGCCAGCCGAGGAGCCGCCGGGCGGCACGGTGACCCTCCTGTTTGCTGGCGACGGCGAGATCACGCTGGATGTTGAAGTGCTCGATGCCACGCTGCTGGACAGTGATTATGTCTGGCCGACGCGCAACCTGCCGAGCCACGAGCGCCGCCGGAAATAGGCCATTGCCCTGCCTATGCGGCATGGAGGCCTAACCAGCGCCTTGCCAGCCGGGATATGACAGTCCATGTACCGGGTTTTGGAAAGCCGGGTCCCCCCTCATGGTCCGTAAATTTGATGCCCGTCAGCCGGATTTCGAAACCGGTTTTGCTGCCTTCCTCGCGGAGGATCGCGGCACGGGGCATGATGTGGCCAGCATTGTGCGCAAGATTCTCGACGATGTTGAGGCATCCGGCGGTCAGGCTGTGGCGGATTATACGGCCAAATTCGATGAGTTGCAGGTCAACCCGACGACCCTTCAGTCTGATAATGTCGACCTTCACGCCCTTGCGGCGGATTGCCCGGCTGACCTGCGCAAGGCCATTGATTTCGCGCATGACCGGATTGCCGCCTATCACACGGCCCAGCGCCCGGCGGACCACCGCTTCACCGACACAACGGGCGTCGAGCTTGGCTGGCGCTGGACGGCGCTGGAAAGCGTTGGCGTCTATGTGCCCGGCGGTCGCGCGAGCTATCCGTCTTCCGTCCTGATGAACACTGTGCCGGCAAAGATTGCCGGCGTGTCGCGCATTGTCATGGTCGCGCCAGCACCCGGTGGGGAACTCGCGCCTGCCGTGGCCTATGCGGCGCTGAAAGCCGGTGTGGATGAATTCTACCCCATTGGCGGCGCGCAGGCCGTCGCCGCACTGGCCTTTGGCGCGGGCCGCCTGAAGCCGGTCGACAAGATTGTCGGCCCCGGCAATGCCTTCGTGGCCGAGGCGAAACGCCAGGTTTTCGGCCGCGTCGGCATCGACACGATTGCGGGCCCGTCAGAGATCCTGATCATCGCGGATCACACCGCAAATCCCGATTGGGTGGCCGCCGATCTGCTCTCGCAGGCCGAGCATGATCCCTCGAGTCAGTCCATCTTGATCACCGTGGACAAGTCTGTGGGCAAGGCTGTGGAAATCTCTGTGGAAAACCAGTTGATGGAATTGCCGACCGGCGAACGCGCGCGTCTTTCCTGGGAGGCCCACGGCGCCATCATTGATGCGCCTGACCTTGAAACTGCAGCGGCCATTGCCAACCAGATCGCGCCGGAGCACCTGGAGCTGGCCATTGCCGATCCGGACGCGCTCCTGCCGCTGATCCAGCATGCGGGCGCAGTCTTCCTCGGCCACCTGACACCTGAGGCACTGGGCGACTATGTGACGGGCTCGAACCACGTGCTGCCGACCAGCCGCGCGGCGCGCTTTGGCTCCGGCCTCGGCCTCTATGATTTCCTGAAGCGCATGAGCATCCAGCGCGTCAGCCCGGAGGGCTTTGCGGCGCTTGCACCGGCGGCCCTGCGCCTTGCCGAGGCCGAGCGCCTGCCGGCGCATGCCCGTTCCGTGTCCATTCGTACCAACCGGAGCGGGGCCGATGGGTGAGAACCGGCTGATCTCGATTGATATCGACGACGAGACGCTCGGCGCGTCGGGACCTGATGCGGAGCATGAGCGCCGCGTCGCCATATTCGACCTGATTGAAGAGAACAGTTTCGGCCTGCCGGACCATGACAAGGGCCCCTATGCCCTCAGCCTGTCGCAGGTCGAGCGCAAGCTGGTCTTCGCCATCCGCGATGAGGCGGGCGAGGACGTGCATACATTCATCCTGTCCATGGGGCCGTTCCGGGGCGTGATCCGCGATTATTTCATGATCTGCGACAGCTATTACGACGCCATCCGCAACCAGACCCCGCACCAGATCGAGGCCATCGACATGGCCCGGCGCGGCATCCACAATGAGGGCTCGGAACTGCTCGCCGAGCGTCTCGAGGGCAAGGTCAATGTGGACTTCCACACGTCCCGGCGCCTGTTCACGCTGATCTGCGCCCTGCATGCGGGGCAGACGCGCTAGGGCCACCTGCATCAGCCAGCGAACATGGCTTTCGCTTTTTCCACGTCATATGCCTGTTCGGTCAGCTTCTCCGGGTCCCATTCGCTGCGATGGACGGCGAAGAAATCGCCGCCATAGACATGGATGGCGCCGGTCAGCTTCTGGATCGGATTGGTGACCGAGTGGATCACATCCTTGCCGAGCGGGGCGACATCGCCTGTGGAGAGGGCTTTTGCGCCAGCGGCCTCAATGCGTCCGGAGGGCTCGTCCTTGATCCGGCGCCAGAAGATATTGTCTTCCCTGCCGCCATAGACGCCAATCACGGCCCACATTTCGTGATTGTGCGGCATCAGCGTCATGCCGGGCTTCCAGACCACATTCAGGATGGTGAGGTCGTCTGCCCGATGGATCGGGAAAATGCCGCCGGCGGTTGGCTCGCCCACCGCAGCCAGCACATTTAACGGATCGCTCAGCGCGCGCGTCACGATCTCTGCAACGGCCTTGTGAGTCGGGTCGGCGGTCACAGCGGCCCGGCAGTCTTCGACGAACTGATCAAGATCCAGCATGGTATCCTCCCTGACTTACAGGCGTAAGCCAGCATGGCCGTGCGGACAAGCGCGGGCCCCTCTGACCTTACGCGCTTGCCGGAATCCCTTCTACGGGCTATGGCGCACCCCTATATGCGTTTCGGCGGCGCAACGGTCCGCAGATTATTTGGAGACTTCATGTCGAAGGAAGAACTAATTGAATTTGAAGGCACAGTTGTCGAACTGCTGCCGAACGCGACGTTCCGCGTCAAACTCGAGAACGAACACGAGATCATCGCCCACACAGCGGGCAAGCTGCGCAAGAACCGTATCCGCGTTCTGACCGGCGACAAGGTCATGGTTGAAATGACCCCTTACGACCTTACCAAGGGTCGCATCACCTACCGCTTCCGCTAAACCGATGGCGTCTACCGGACATGCGCCGCTCATTCTCGCGAGCGCCAGTCCGCGCCGCCGGGAACTGCTCGCCCAGATCGGCATTGTCCCGGACCTGATCGCCCCCACCGACATTGACGAAACGCGCCGCAAGGACGAGTCGCCGCGTGCGCTGGCCGAGCGCCTGGCGCGCGAGAAGGCGGCGGCCTGTCCGGAAGCGGGCTATGTGCTGGCCGCCGATACGGTCGTCGCGCTCGGCACGCGCAATCTGGAAAAGGCGGCGGATGCGATGGAGGCAGAGGCCTTCCTCCGCCTGCTGTCAGGGCGCTCGCACCAGTGCATTACGGGAATTGCCGTGAAGGCGCCGGATGGCCGCGTGAACGCGCGCACCGTGCTCGCCCGCGTGCGGATGAAGCGGCTGACCGACGGCGAGATTGCCGCCTATGTCACCAGCGGCGAATGGCAGGGCAAGGCTGGCGGCTATGGCATCCAGGGCATGGCGGGTGGTTTCATCAGCCATATCAATGGCAGTTATACGGCGATCGTCGGCCTGCCGCTTTACGAGACCAAGGCGCTGCTCGAGGGCATGGGCTGGCGGGCGAAAGCCTAGGCCCGCTCCATCGCTGCCACGGCGAACAGGCTCAAGCCGACAATCGCCGCCACGCCCAGCCAGAGCGGGTTGGAGCTGGCGAGCGTTGCCATGTCGGTCTGCGCCTGCACGATGGATGTCGTGATGGATGTGTCGAGGCCGACCGTATCGGCCAGCAGTTTGGGCAGTTGAGAGGCGGCCACCAGCGCGCCGGCAATACCGGAAAATACCAGTAACAGCTTGCGGACCCGGCCCTGCGCGCGGATCTGGCCCATCACGTCTTCCGTGAAAGGCTTCGCCTCCAGTGCTCGGTCTTCGGTCGCGAACAGGGCGGTCAGGTCGGCGTAAGTATCTTCGTCTCGCATGGTTTCTACTCCATCATGCCACTTCAGTGGCGGCAAGGTGTTTGCGAAGGGCGGCGACGCCGCGGTTCACATGGGATTTGATCGTGCCGAGCGGCCAGCCGGTCGCTTCTGCGGCTTCCCGGTGGCTGAGGCCAGCAGCGACACAGAGCGTGACGCAGATGCGCTGGGCCTCGGGCAATTTTTCGAGGGCGCGTGACAGGTCCATCTTGTCATTCGCCGTGTCGGCCTGCGTGCGGCCGAAGGGGATGATCTCGGCCGTTTCGTCGAACGCGATCTCCATTTTCTGGCGGCGCCGTACCTGCAGGAATTCGCGATAGCAGATCGTGCAGATCCAGGCGGCAAACGTGCCTCCGACATAGGTGCCGATCTTCTGCCAGGCGGTGAGGAAGGTTGCCTGGGCGATATCGTCACCGTCGCTGGCCGTGCCGGTCAGGCGGCGCGCCATGCCCCGCACCCTTGCCTGGTGACGCCGCACGAGTTCGGCATAGGCGCTTTCGCTGCCACGTGCGGCATCGGCAGCCAGGTCAGGGTCGGTACGCATGTCGTTGCCTCCCGCGGCGACGATCCAGAGATCAGGCCGGTTTGCGGCCATGACCGAATGCCCAGAGGCCAAGATAAGCCAGTCCGAGGAAAACCGGAAATGATGCCACGCCGATCATCGGCATGATCGCATCGCCATCTTGCTGTCCAACCATGAGGCCAAGGACACCGAAAGCAGCACCAAAGGCGATGAAGAGGACACCGCGGCGCAGGTCAGCGCGGACCGGGTCGACGAGCAGCGACATTTTCTCGATCAGTTCCGGCGAGATGGTCTGGCCGCTGTCAATGGCGTGGCGGACCGTTTCGTGGGCCGTGAGGCGCTTTTTGTAATTGAACAGGCTGACGAGCCAGATGCAGACCGGCAGGACAGAAAACAGGACAATAGGGACAAGGACGTCTTCCATTAGGGTGTCTTTCTCATTGTTTCACCGGCTCCGAATGTCCGGCTTCATGGGTAAGATGCAGCGAGATGCCCGTTTGGATGCACCGCGCTCAGAAAAATGTCCTGCCGCCTCTGCTTGCAGGGGGCGGGGCACACCTGTAATCGCGTGGGCAGCATGGTGAAACTCACGCCCAAAAAGAAGAAGCGCCCGCATGAGGCCGCTGATCTCGCCACCGCCGAGGGGCGCAAACGGGCGCGGCGCGAGCTGGTCTGGGGCGATCACGGCTTCCTGCGTGCCCGTTTCAGCAACCTGCACAGGATTGCCCCAGACATGTGGCGGGCCAACCAGCCCTCGCCGCGTCAGGTGGTTGCCCATGCCAAGGCACGCGGCATCAAGACGATCATCAATCTGCGCGGCGCCAGCACGAAGGGCTATTACCTGCTGGAAAAAGAGGCCTGCGAGGCGGCGGGCATAGACCTTGTGGATTTCCAGGTCTTTTCCCGCGATACGCCGACAAAGGAAGCCATTTTCGGCGCGCGCGACCTGTTTGAGCGGATCGAATACCCCGCCCTGATGCACTGCAAGTCCGGCGCAGACCGGGCGGGCATCATGTCTGTGCTGTACATGCTGCTGCATGAGAAGGTGCCCTTTGCCGAGGCGCGCCAGCAGCTCTCGCTCAAATACCTGCACGTCAAGCATGGCAAGACCGGCATGCTCGACGCCTTTTTCGATGCCTATGAGCGCTATAATGACGGGCGCGCGCCTGAGGCGTGGAAGCCCTTCCTCGACTGGGTCGAGGAGGATTATGACCGGATGGCGGTCAAGACTGAATTCCTTGAGAATTTCGGCACCAAGGTCCAGATCGACAAGATTCTCGGCCGGGAATAGGCGCTTTCCCTTACCCAAGATTCATGGTCAGTTCCGCGTTCAATCGATCACGGAGCCGACGCAATGCGCCACCTTATCCTTTCCATTTCAGCCCTGGCGGTGCTCGGGGCCTGCAGCGGCGGCGACAACAAGGCCATCGTGAAGTCCTGCACGGCTGAAGGCGAAGCGGTCGAAACCTGCACCTGCATTGCCGATGCGATGGAAGCCAAGCTGGACCCCGACCTGTTCAAGCGCACCGCCCAGACCATCGGCCGCGAAAAGCGGGACGTGGAAAGCTTCGTGACCTCGCTTTCGACCGAGGAACAGCTTCAGTTTGCATCCGTCGTGAACGACATGTTCACCTGCAAGCTGGCGCCGCCAAAGGAGTAGTCCGGCCTGTCTGCCTGCGTGCATTCGCGCACCGTTCGGGCCCTGACATTCGTTTCCTGCGTGTAATCGCGTGACGCAGGGCCGCAAAACGCCTAGATTCTGCCTGCAACACAGAGGGGATGCCCATGAAGTTTCTGATTATCAACAGTTTCCGCATCATGGTCTACGTGGCCTATATTGCGATCATCGTCGGCGGAATCGCGCTCGGCCTCTACCAGAAGGGCGAATTTAGCAATGAAATGCTCGGCCTGACGGGCGGTCTCGCCCAGGTGGCAGACTTCGTCATCTTCACAGCCGGCGGCTGGATCGCGGCAAGCCTGGTCTGCGGCCTGATCGTCACGCTGATGGACATCCGCGACGACATCAACGACCGCCTGCCAGACGCGCGCCGCGACGACTGAGCCAGGTTTCGGGATGGGACACATGATAAATGCCGCTGGTATGTTCCGGCGGCATTTTTTCTGGGAGGAGTGAGAAAATGCCACCATTGGAAGCCGCCGCCATTTATGTCGGCCTGAACATATTGCTGCTGGTCGGTCTCGGCCTGCGGGTTGCCCTGACGCGGCGGGCGTCGCAAGTGTCCATTGGATACGGCGGCAATACCGTGCTGGAAACGCGGGTCCGCGTTCACGGCAATGCCTCTGAATATATCCCGGCCATGCTCGTGGCGCTGGTCGCCGCTGCCTATATGGGCATCCCCGCCTTATGGATTCACGTACTTGGCGTCACGTTCACCCTGGGCCGCCTGCTCCACGTCTACGGCCTTTCGGCCAATGTCCTGCCTGCGCGTGCAAGCGGCATGATGCTGACACTGATCCCGATGGCCATCATCGCGCTCATGCTTATTTATCACGGCCTTGCCTGATTTGAGCGGTTGCGCGGCCTTGCTGGGCGGTCCATCTAGCGCGCATGGCTGAATTCAAGACCCCGCCGGCCGACCTGCTCGCCGGCCTTATCGACCAGTGCCTCAAGGCAGGCGCCGACGCTGCAGACGCCCGTATTGGGGCCGCTGAAGGCGTCAGCGTCTCCGTCCGCGACGGCAAGCTGGAAAGCATTGAACGCGAAGAGAGCACATCCGTGTCGCTGCGGGCCTTTTACGGCAAGCGGCAGGCGCATGTGTCCGGCTCCGATCTCTCCACCGAAGGCCTGCATGCCCTGGCCACACGCTGCGCCGCCATGGCCCGCGCCGTGCCGGAGGACAAGTATTGCGGCCTGCCGGATGCCAGCGAACTCGCCACCGGCGCCCTCGACATGGACCTGAGCGGCGAGCCTGAACTCTCGCCTGAGACCCTCGAACGCGAATCCCTTGCGGCAGAGGCAGCAGCCCTCGCCGTCAAAGGCATCAAGACTGTTGCCGGCTGCGGCGCGTCGTGGAACCGTTCCAGCCGCTGGGTTGCGGCCAGCAACGGCTTTTTTGCCTACAAGACGGGCTCCAGCACCAGCCTCGGCCTCGCCTCCGTTGCCGAGAAAGACGGCGCCATGGAGCGGGACTATGAAAGCTGGTCCGTGCGTCACACCGCTGACCGCCCGACCGCCGAAGCCATCGGCCGTACAGCCGGCGAGCGCACCATTGCCCGCCTTGGCGCCCGCAAGCTCGGCACGCAGAAAGCCGCCGTCATCTATGACCGCCGCGTCTCGTCCGGCCTGCTCGGGGCGCTGATGAGCGCCATTTCCGGGCCGTCCATCGCCCGCGGCGTCAGCTTTCTGAAAGATGCCATGGGCACGCAGGTGTTCGCCAAGGGCGTCAATGTGATCGACGACCCGTTCCGCCCCATGGGCATGGGCTCGCGCAGTCACGATGGCGAAGGTCTGCCCGTGAAGGAGACTTACCTGATCGAGGATGGCCGCCTCACCGAATGGCTGCTGAATGGCCCTTCGGCGCGCCAGCTTGGCCTGAAGCCCAATGGCTTCTCCGCCCTCGGCTTTGGCGATCCGCCGGGCGTCACCACCTCGAACCTCTACCTGCAGCCTGGCGAGAAAACGCCCGCCGAGCTGATGGCGCAGGCCGGCAAGGGCCTGCTCGTCACCGACATGTTCGGCCCCTCGATCAACCCGAACACCGGCGACTATTCCGTCGGCGTGGCGGGCTTCTGGTTCGAGAATGGCGAGATTGCGTACCCTGTGTCCGAAGTGACGATTGCCGGCGACCTGCCAGCCATTTTCGCACGCCTTATCCCGGCCTCCGACATTGAGTTCCGTGGCACGCGCGATGCGCCCAGCATCCTCGTCGAGGACATGAGCCTTGCCGGCAGCTGAACGCACGCTGATTGAAGATCTGGTTACGCTGCGCAGCCTCGCCATCGAGGCTGGACGGCTGGCAATGTCCTACACACTTGAGGGCCAGTCCGCGCGCGCCTGGGAGAAGACGGGCGGCAGCCCGGTGACCGAGGCCGATCTCGCGGTCAACCGGCTCTGCGCCGAACGGCTGATCATGGCGCGGCCTGACTATGGCTGGCTGTCGGAAGAGACGCTCGACAATCGCGAAGCCCGCCAGAAGGACCGCTGCTGGGTGGTCGACCCGATCGACGGCACGCGCGCCTATATGCGTGGCGATCCCAACTGGTGTGTCGGCCTCGCCATCGTGGAAGAAGGCAAGGCAGTTGCCGGTGTGCTCTACGCGCCGATGCTGGGCCAGCTTTATGAGGCCCGCACGGGCGGCGGCGCCTATCTCAATGGCGACCTCTTGCGTGTGTCCGAATGCCGGACCGAGGCGGGCTGCCGCCTGATCGCGGCCGAGGAAATGCTGAACTACAAGGGCTGGCCGGAGCCATGGCCTGCGGTGACGGTGCCCCGCCCGAAACCCAATTCCACCCTTCTGCGCATGGCCTTTGTGGCTTCAGGCTCGTGGGATGCGACGCTCGTGCTCTCCAACAAGTCCGACTGGGATCTCGCCGCCGGGACTGTGCTGGTGGAGGAGGCCGGCGGCCTTGCAACCACGCACAAGGGTGAGGAATTGCAGTTCAACCGTGCCATTCCGGCACAGCGCAGCATCATCGCATCTGGAAAAGGCCTGCATCCTCTGTTAGTGCGCCGGTCAGGATTTGTGGATATACAGGATCCGCAGACAAAGGCGGCACCGGCCGCAGCCAAACCCAGAACGGAGCCAGCAAAGATGGGCGACGCCCCTAAAGACGCAAAACAGCTTCTCCATATCGTCTTCGGCGGTGAACTGAAGGATGTGAAGGACGTCCAGTTCGAGGATCTTTCACAGGTCGACTTCGTTGGCGCTTTCGCCAGCTACAAGGAAGCCTACGACGCCTGGAAGGCCGCTGCCCACCGCACCGTGGACAGCGCCGAGACGCGCTATTTCATCCTGCATGCCCACCGCCTGCTCGACCCCGAGACAGGGGAACACCATCACGTCTGATCCGGCCAAACCGGCGCGCCCCACCGGCGCCCTGATGCGACTGGCCCGCGAGCGCTTTGCCACGCACTGGCGCTGGTTCGTGGCCGGAACGCTGTGTGCCGCGCTCACCTCCATTGCAGCAGCCTCCTATGGCTACCTCCTGAAGCTGGTCGTCGAGGGGCTCGAGGCCCTTGCCGGGCCTGACAAGGTCGAGGTGCCAACGTCGCTCTGGTGGTTGATTGCGATTATTGGCGTGGCGGCCGTGGTCCGCTCGCTCGCCCTCTACGGCATGACAATCTTCAACAATACCGGCGTCCAGCGCGCCATCGTGGACATTCAGGCCGACCAGTTCGGCGCGCTGACGGATGGTGATTTTGCCCGCATCGCAGCGGAGGCCTCCGGCGGCTTCGTGTCGCGCTTCATCAATGACGTGAACGCCCTGCGCGACGCGGGCCTGCGCATCGCCAACAACCTCACCAAGGGTGTGCTGACGGTCATCGGCGTTTTCATCACCATGCTGGTCATGGACTGGAAGCTCACGCTCGTCCTGCTCGTCATTTATCCGATCGCGTTTGCGCCCGTGCTGGCGCTCGGTAATCGTGTGCGCAAGCGCTCGCGCCAGTCGCAGAAGCAGATCGGCGAGGTCACGTCGCTGCTGGGCGAGGCGTTCCAGTCAGCCCGTGTGGTCAAGGCCTATGGGCTGGAGGACTACCAGAAGGCCCGCGCCGAGCGCGGCTTCGTGGAGCGCTCGCGTCTGTTCCTCAAAGTGCTGACAGACCGCGCCGCCGTCGACCCGATCCTCGAAATCACCGGCGGCCTCGCCCTTGTCGGCATCCTCGCGCTGACCGCCTGGCGTATTGCGCAGGGCGACACCTCGCTTGGCAATTTCGTCGGCATCGTCGGCGCCATCGCCGTCGCTGCGCCGGAACTGCGGGCCCTCGGCACACTGAACTCCGTGGCGCAGGAAGGCGGCGCCGCCGCTGACCGCGTGTTCGAGATCACCGATGCTGCGCCGGAGATTGCCGATGCGCCCGGCGCGCAACCAATCGGCTGGGTTACCGGCACCGTCGCCTTCGACAATGTCCGCTTTGCCTATCCCGATGGCACCGAGGCCCTGAAGGGCCTCAGCTTCATCGCCAATCCGGGTGAGACGATTGCGCTCGTCGGTCCGTCCGGCGCAGGCAAGTCGACCGTCTTCAACCTGCTCCTCCGCCTCTACGACCCGACCGGCGGTGTAGTTTCCGTAGACGGAATAAATGTGCGTGACGTTACCGGTGCAAGCCTGCGGTCCAATATGGGCCTTGTCGCACAGGACGCCGCCCTCTTCGACGACACGATCCGCGCCAATATCGCGCTTGGCCGCCTGGGCGCCAGCGAGGCCGAGATCGAGGCCGCTGCCCGCGCCGCCAATGCGCATGATTTCATCCTCACGCTGCCCGGCGGCTATGACGCGCCAGCAGGCGAGATGGGTCGCAATCTGTCCGGCGGCCAGCGCCAGCGCATCGCGCTCGCCCGCGCCATCATCCGCGCTGCGCCGATCCTGCTGCTGGATGAAGCCACTTCCGCCCTCGATGCCGAGAGCGAGGCCAAGGTGCAGGAAGCGCTCGCCGGCTTCGCCAAGGGTCGCACGACTTTGATCATCGCCCACCGCCTCTCGACGGTCCGCGCGGCCGACCGCATCATCGTGATGGAAGATGGCCGCGCCGTCGAAGACGGCAGCCATGGCGTACTGATGGACAGGAACGGCGCATACCGCCGCCTCGTGGACCTGCAGCTCAGCTGATCAGCCCGCCGGGCGTTCCTGCGGCAGCTGCGCCGCCGCATGCTTCAGGAACCTTGCCAGCTTCTCCGCGCTTTCGGCGCCCTGCACGGCGACGGCGCGGTTGGCGATATAGGTCGGCACACCGCTGACACCCATCTGGCGGAAGGCTTCCGCCTCACCGCGCACATTGTCGACATCCGCATCGCTTTTCAGCAGGTCCGCCACGATGTCTGCGTCGAGGCCTATGTCGCGGGCAACGTCCACCAGAACCTCATGGTCGCCAATGTTGTGCCCGTCCTCGAAGAAGGCCTTGAACAGGGCTTCCTTGGCCTCGGCGCCCTTGTTCTGGCCCTGGGCCCAGCGCACGACGCGATGTGCATCCAAACTGTTCGGCCGGCGCGTGATCCTGTCGAAATGATAGGGGATGCCTTCGGCCTCGCCATAATCGACCAGCGCCTGGCGCATCGTGCCGGAGCGTTCGCGGCTCTCATCAGAGCCGCCGAACTTCTCTTTCATGTATTCCTTGTAGTCGACGCCCGCCGACGGGATGGTCGGGTCCAGCTCGAAGGGCCGAAACACGAGCTGCACGTCGACCTCGGGCGCGAGCTTGCGCGCTTCCTCGATCCTGCGAAGACCCAGCCAGCACCAGGGGCAGACCAGATCGGAAACCATTTCCACAACAACTGTCATGCACTCAACCTAAGTGCCTCGTGGCCGCCACGCAACCGGCGCAAGAATATGTGATCGGCAGGCTTTACTTCTTCCGTCCGCCCAGCACGGCCACCAGCTCTTCCACCTTTTCCCGCCGCGCCTCCATGTCGTCGCCCTTCAGCGCGTGGTCCACGCAGGTGGCGATATGGTCGTCAAGGATCACGCCTTCCAGCCCGCTCAGCGCCGCCTTGATGGCCTGAACCTGCCGCACGACATCGATACAATAGCGGTCATCAGCGACCATTTTCGCCACGCCGCGCACCTGACCCTCAATGCGGGCGAGGCGTTTGACGGCGGCTTCTCTTGTTTCCGGTTTCATGGGCGCTAGTCCTTTGTCTCAGAGCCTGCAGTATCGTCGCCGTCACCGGCCTTTGAAAGGTAGAAATGTTCGAAGGAGAAGATCGCGCCCATGCCCGCCAGGGCGATCACGACGATCAGCGGGTCGCTCTGCCCCTTCATCACAAGGAAGGCCCCCAATGCCACGGCGTCCAGAAGGATCGCGGTAATAAGCACAGGCGCCTTCGCGCCAACATCCTCGCGCAGGTGGCGGTAGACGCCCCAGTGGATGATGATGTCCATGACGATGTAGAAGATCGCCCCGAGCGAGGCGATGCGGGAGAGGTCGAAGAATGCTGCCAGCAGGCCCGCCGCGACGACCGTGTAGATCAGCGTATGCGTATGGGTATCGCCCGGCAGGCCGAGTTTTGGCTCCGGTATAAGGTCCATCTCCACCAGCATGGCCAGCATGCGTGAGACGGCGAACACGCTCGCCAGCAGGCCTGAGGCCGTCGCCACGATGGCAATCGCGACCGTGAACCAGACGCCGTATTCGCCAATGCTGGGGCGCGCGGCCTCGGCCAGCGCATAATCCTTCGCCTTGACGATCTCCTCGATGCTGAGGGTCGAGCCCACGGCATAGCAGACGAGCAGGTAGATCGCCGTGCAGACCGCCAGCGAAATCATGATGGCCCGGCCGACATTCTTCTTCGGGTCCTTCACCTCGTCGCCATCATTGGTGATCGTGGTGAAGCCCTTGTAGGCGAGTATGGCCAGCGCCATGCCGGCGAGGAAACCGCCAACGGATGTCTTGTCTGTCACGCCGTTCGCCGCAGGCTGGAACGCAAAGCCCGTCGCCCAGAGGGCCACGAGCGCAAAAATGAGGATGCCGCCAATCTTCAGCACGGCGGTCACCTTGGACACCGAGCCGATGACATCATTGCCCGCAATATTGACGAGGAAGGCTCCGACGATAAGGGCAATTGCCAGAACAGGCACAAGAATGCCGCCTTCGATGCCGAACAGCTGCAATGTATATGTGCCGAACGTGCGCGCGACGAGGCTCTCATTGATGATCATCGAGAAGGCCATCAGCAGCGCGGCGCCGCCGGTCACCATGCCCGGCCCGTAAGCCTTCTTCAGGATCATCGCGATGCCGCCCGCCGACGGGTACTTGTTCGAGACCTTGATGTACGAATATGCACTGAATCCGCAAATGATCGCCGCCATCAGGAAGGCGAGCGGGAACAGCGCTCCGGCGAGTTCCGCCACCTGTCCGGTCAGCGCAAATATGCCCGCGCCGATCATCACGCCGGTGCCCATGGCCACGGCGCCCGGCAGGGTCAGGCTGTTCTTTTCATATGAAACACCCATCAGAGTTTCAATGCGCGCAGACGCAGGGCGTTCCCGATCACCGAGACAGACGACAGGCTCATCGCCGTCGCCGCAATCATCGGGCTCAGCAACAGGCCGAAGAAAGGATAGAGCACGCCCGCCGCCAGTGGCACGCCGAGCGTGTTGTAGATGAAGGCGAAGAACAGGTTCTGGCGGATGTTGCGCATTGTCGCGTGGCTGAGATTGATCGCCTTGGCGATGCCGGCCATGTCGCCCTTCACGAGGGTCACGCTGGCGCTTTCCATGGCGACATCCGTGCCGGTGCCCATCGCGATGCCGACATTGGCCTGCGCCAGCGCCGGGGCATCATTGATGCCATCGCCTGCCATGGCGACGATTGCGCCTGCCTCTTGCAGCTCACGGACGATGCGGTTCTTGTCTTCCGGCGACACATTCGCCCGCACATCATCAATGCCGACCTGCAGGGCGACGGCCTTCGCCGTTGCTTCGCTGTCGCCGGTCAGCATGACGACTTTCAGGCCCTGCTTGTGCAGTTGCGCGATGGCGTCTTTCGTTGTCGCCTTGATCGGGTCGGCCACGCCGATCAGGCCTGCCGCCTTGCCGTTGACGGCAACGAACATGACGGTCTGGCCTTCAGTCCGGTAAGTCTCGGCCGCCTCGGCGCGGCCTTCATCAAAGCCGCCGACGCGGCGCATCATCTTGGCATTGCCGATGGCGACGGACTTGCCGCCGACGTCGCCTTGCGCGCCTTCGCCGGTTACGGATTCAAAATCACTTGCCTGCGGAATTGCGATGCCGCGATCTTTTGTGCCCTGAACAATCGCTGCCGCCAGCGGGTGTTCGCTCGCCCCCTCGACAGCGGCGACCAGCGCCAGCAGGCCAGCTTCATCCCAGCCCTCCGCCGGCGCCACCGTCACGAGTTTCGGCTTGCCTTCGGTCAGCGTGCCCGTCTTGTCCACCACCACAGTGCCGATCTTTTCCAGTGTCTCCAGCGCTTCGGCATTGCGGATCAGGATGCCGTTCTGCGCGCCCTTGCCGGTGCCCACCATGATCGACATGGGCGTCGCAAGGCCGAGCGCGCACGGGCAGGCAATGATCAGAACTGCAACGGCATTCACCAGCGCAAAGGCCAGCGCCGGGTCAGGCCCGAACACAGCCCAGACAATGAAGGTCAGCACGGATGAGGCGACCACCGCCGGCACGAACCAGGCGGCTACCGCATCGGCCAGCCGCTGGATCGGCGCGCGGGAGCGCTGCGCCTCGGACACCATGCGCACGATCTGCGCCAGCACCGTATCGTTGCCGACGCGCGTGGCCGTCATCACCAGCGTGCCGGTCGCGTTGACCGTACCGCCCGTCACTGCGTCGCCAGCTGCCTTGGCCACCGGCACGGGCTCGCCGGTCACCATGGACTCGTCAATGCTGGACTTGCCTTCAACGACTTCGCCGTCCACGGGCACCTTCTCGCCGGGGCGGATACGCAGCCGGTCGTCCGATTTCACCGCATCAAGGTCAACATCTTCCTCGCTGCCGTCTTCGCGGATAATGCGCGCCGTCGGCGGCGTCAGCTGCAGCAGCGCCCGGATTGCGCCGGAGGTCGCGCTACGCGCCTTCAGTTCCAGAACTTGTCCGAGCAGGACCAGCGCGGTGATCACCGCCGCCGCCTCGTAATAGACATGCACCTGTCCATTCATGTCGCGAAAGCTGTCCGGGAACACGCCCGGTGCCACGGTCGCCACCAGGCTGAACAGGAAGGCCGTGCCTGTGCCCAGCGCGATCAGCGTGAACATGTTCGGGTTCATTGTCTTGATCGAGCGCCAGCCGCGCACGAAGAAAGGCGCCGCGCCCCACAGCACGACAGGCGCCGCGAGCGCCAGCTGGATCCACGCGGCCCAGCCTGTCGGCACTATACCGTGCAGCGTCTGTCCGGGGATCATGTCGCTCATCGCATACAGGAACAGGGGCAGGGCAAAGGCCGTGCTGATCCAGAAGCGCCGCGTCATGTCGTCGAGTTCGCTCGTGTCTTCCTCAAGCGTGGCTGTTTCCGGCTCCAGCGCCATGCCGCAGATCGGGCAGCCCGTGTTGGATGTCTCGCGCACCTGGGGATGCATCGGGCAGGTCCACACAGTGCCGGAATAGTGTTCGGGCACATGGTCATAGGCGCTGTCGGGTTTGTCGGTTTTCGCGCTGCCATGGCAGCAGGCATGCGCGGCGTCCGGTTTGTCGGGCGCGCCGTGATCGTGATGGCTATGATCGTGGGAAGACTCGTCGGTCGTCATGGGTGTGCACTCCGGTTCCGGTGTTCACACTCTCAGGTAATACCCCTGAGGGGTATATGCAAGTTCTCCTCAGCGTGACTGGAACACCAGCTTGATCTCATAACCCTTCGGCGAGGCATTGCGTTCCAGCTTTCCGCCCAGCTGCGAGGCCGCCGCCTCGACAAGGCGCTGGCCGAGCCCTTCGACAGCGGAATTGTGGCGGGGGCCCGCTGCATTGCCGGCGCCATTGTCCACTGCCCGCAGCGTGACGTGGCCATCCTCTTCGCGCTGCAGGGAAATCTCGATATCCCCGGGGCGTCCATCCGCGAAGCCATGCTTGATCGAATTGGCGACGAACTCGCTGACGATCATGCCGAGTGAAGACGCATCTGACGAATTGAGGTCCAGCGCATCAATGTCGCCGCGTATCTTCACGTTCTCCCGGGCGGAGCCCTGCAGCAGTTCCAGCACGCGCGGCAGGAACACCCCAATCTGCACCATCTGCAGGTCGCTGGCCTCGTGAAGCTGTTCATGCAGCAGCGAGATCGCATTCACCTTGCGCTCCACGGCGTCGAAGGCTTCGAAACTGTCCGCGCTGGCCCGCGCCCGATAGAGGTGGATGAGCGAGGCAACCGACTGTAGCGAGTTCTTCACCCGGTGGTCCATTTCCCGGCGCAGCACCATCTGGTCGCGCAGGGCCACGCGCAGGTCAAGCTCGCGCATCACCTGGCGGGCCAGCGTGCGCAGCGCACCTTTCTGGAAATCATTCAGTTCATGCGGCGCATCATGCAGCACGCACAGCGTCCCGATGGGCAGGCCCTCAGGCGATTTCAGCAGGGCGCCCGCATAGAAGCGCAGGCCGCCATCGGCCACGCAAAGCGGATTGTCCTGCGTGCGGGGATCGGCCTGCGTGTCGGTGATCTCCACGAAATCATCGCTGAGAATCACATGCGAGCAGATCGAGGTCTCCAGCGGCGTCTCGCGTACACCAAGGCCGACCTCTGCCTTGAACCACTGGCGGTCCTCATCGATCAGGTTCACGACGGAAATGCTGGTGCCGCAAATGGTGGCCGCCAGCGCGACGATCTCGTCGAACTCGGCCTCACGTGCCGTGTCGAGAATCTCGTAGCGATGAAGCGCTTCCAGACGTTCAGCCTGTCGGGGGTGGGGGGCGGCCCGCATTTTCGTTCATCCCTGGAGCAGCCTGCCGGCGCGCGATGGCCGGCAAAATAGGCGCCAAGCCGTAGGGCAGCGCCGCGCGGCGGTCAACTGTGCAGCCCAGTCAAGAAGTCCCGGACTTTTCAGCGCTTTTTGACGTGATCCGCAAGCGCGACAGGGCATCCGGGCCCGGCGCGCAACGGGTGGTGACAGCCCTATTCGCTCTCTTGCGGCGCAGGCCCCTCAACTTCAGGTTCCGCCACCGGGACGCCCGCCTTGTCCAGCGCCTTCAAGACATCGCTGGCCATCCATGTCTGCGTGCGCGGCATATGGTGTTCACGCTTCAGCTCCAGCCCGAAGGGCAGAGCCAGTTTTTCCGGCGGGCCGGCGCGCACCACTTCATGCTCGGCAAACAGCGTGCGCGGCTTCGGCGTCGGCAGCATCGCCGCCAGCGTGAACCCGGCCACGATGATCGCCCCGGCCCAGACATTCGCCTTGAACACGGCCAGCGCGTCCTGCTCCTGGCTCCCCTTCAGCCGCACAGCCTGCCACAGGCCATGGGCGAGAAAGGCCAGCGCCGTCACGGCGCCCGCCCGTACAGACCCATTGATCGCCGCAGCCAGCGCCACCAGCGCTGCCGCGCCCATGTGGAAGCAGAAGCTCACCAGAACCGCCCGCTTGCCGAACAGGCGCGCCGTCGAGCGCACGCCGATCAGGGCATCGTCTTCGCGGTCCTGCAGCGCGTAGATCGTGTCATAGGCAATCGTCCACAGGACGAGGCCTGCATAGAGAATGAACACCGGCACGGAGAGGCTCCCCGCCGTCGCCGCGCCGACCAGGACACCCCAGTTGAAGGTCAGTCCCAGCCATGCCTGTGGCCACCAGGTCACCCGCTTCATGAAAGGATACGCCGCCACAAGCGGAATGGCCGCCAGCGCCACCAGCTTGGCATCGCCCGGCAGGCAGGCCCACACGGCCAGGCCGATGGCCAGCTGCACGCCCATGAAGATGAATGCCTCGCGCAGCGTCACCGCGCCGGAGGGGAGCGGCCGCAGCGCCGTGCGCGCCACCTGCGCGTCAAAGTCCCGGTCGGTAATGTCGTTCCACGTACAGCCCGCCCCGCGCATGGCCACCGCGCCCAGCAGGAACAGCGGCACCCAGAACAGGTCCACAAGGTACAGCCCGGTACGCATCCGCACGAAGGCGAGGCCGATCAGGCAGGGCAGGTAGAGCAGCCAGATGCCCACGGGCCGGTCCAGCCGCGCCAGCATGGCATAGGGCTGCATCCAGTCCGGCAGAATCGCCAGAACGCCCGGCAGGGCGCTGTCAGCCGGAATGGCCCGTGTCCCGGGCTTGCCGTGTGTGTCGGTCTCGGTCATCGGGCGGCTTATACAGCGAATTGGGCGGTTTCACAGCCTTGCGCACGTTTCGCGCGAAATCGCCTCAGGCCTCGGTCTCGAACGCATATTGCTCGGTATCGACGCTCGCCTGTGCCATCGCGTTGTAGCGTGGCCCTTTCACGGCTTCCGGCTGGAACACTCTGTCCAGCAAGGCCATCTGCTCAGCCGTCAAAGCCAGCTCGGCGGCCTTGAAATTGTCCCGCAGATGCTTGCGATTGGTCGTTCCGGGTATCGGCACGCAGTCCGGTTCCTTCACCAGCGTCCAGGCAATCGCCAGCTGCGATGTCGTCACGCCGAGGTCGCCCGCTATCTCCTGCGCCTGTTTCAGCAGGGGCAGGTTCTGGGTCCAGTAGGGCTCGGTCCAGCGCGGGAAGATGCGGCGCATGTCAGCCTCGTGATAATCCTTCGGCGCGGGCGGATTGTCGGCGAGGTAGCCGCGCCCCACAGGCGAGAAGGGCACGAAGGTCACGCCCAGCTCCTTGCAGGCATCCAGCACCGCGATCTCCGGATTGCGCGTCAGCAGCGAGTATTCCGACTGCATCGCCGTCACCGGATGCACCGCATGCGCCCGGCGCAACAGGCCCGCGCCCATTTCCGACAGGCCCACCATGCGGATCTTGCCCTCGGCAACGAGGTCCGCCATCGCGCTCATCGAGTCTTCGATCGGCACGTTCGGGTCCGGCCGGTGCATGTAATAGAGGTCGATCGTCTCGCGCTGCAGCCGCTTCAGGCTCGCCTCGCAGGCGGCCTTGATGCTCTCCGGACGCGCGTCCAGCTTCCGCTTGCCATCCTCGAACAGCATCACGCATTTGCTGGCCTGCACGAACTCGCCCTGCCGGTCCTTCAGCGCCTTGCCGATCAGTGTCTCGTTCTTGCCGAAGCCATAGATCGTCGCCGTGTCGAGGAAATTATAGCCCATATCGAGCGCTTCATTCAGCAGCGCCGCAGCCTCTGCCTCGTCGGATGGCGGCCCGTATCCATGATGCAGGTTCATGCACCCAAGCCCCACGGGATAAACGCTCTCCGGTCCCAGCTTGCGCGGTGTAATGCTCATGATGCGTGCTCTCTGCTGATTTGGTTTCAGGCCCAGCCTAACCGCCCGCCCCGCCTTAGGCCAGTCTCCAGACGGTTCCCCAAACCGAAGTCCCGGCGAAAGCCGGGACCTCATGCAATTGATGAACAAAGCCAGCCTCCCGCGCACCCCTCTCCCAAGGGAGAGGGGTCGGGGGTGAGGGGCCACCGCACACCCCGCAAAAACGGCCCTCGCAGCAACGCCATTTCCCCTCATCCCCATCCCTTCTCCCGAGGGAGAAGGGGGCGGGTCATGCGCTTGTTTCCCCCCACCTTATCCAACCCTAATGGCGCCCGGCCTATACTGGCCGCCATGAGCAAATCATCCGCCTTCGTCAGTCACGGCATCGCCCATGCGCAAAGCG
>NZ_AWFG01000020.1 GCF_000682695.1 Hyphomonas chukchiensis
TCACCGAGATCGTGGTTGTCTCCATCGGCCCCCAGCAGGCCCAGGAAACCCTGCGCACATCGCTCGCCATGGGCGCTGACCGCGGCATCCTGATCAAGACCGACGCCACCGTCGAGCCGCTGGCCGTTGCCAAGCTGCTCGCCAAAGTGGTGGCCGAAGAGAGCCCGGAACTGGTCATCCTCGGCAAGCAGGCCATCGATGACGATAGCAACCAGACCGGCCAGATGCTGGCGGCGCTGCTCGACTGGCCGCAGGGCACCTTCGCCTACAAGCTCGAAAAAGACGGCGACAAGCTGAAGGTCACCCGCGAAGTCGATGGCGGCCTGCAGACCGTCTCGCTGGCCATGCCGGCCGTCGTGACGGTCGACCTGCGCCTCAACGAGCCGCGCTACGCCTCGCTGCCGAACATCATGAAGGCGAAGAAGAAGCCGATCGACGAGAAATCGCCGGAAGACTACGGCGTCGACATCTCGCCGCGCCTCACCGTCGTCACTGTCACCGAGCCGCCCGTGCGCCAGGCCGGTGAAAAGGTCGAGGACGTCGCCGCGCTGGTCGCCAAACTCAAGACTGCAGGAGCTGTATAATGGCCGTTCTCGTAATTGCTGAGCATCACCATGGCGGCCTGTCGGACGCGACCCACAAGGTCGTCACCGCGGCCGCTAAATTCGGCGGCGACGTCGACATCCTCGTCGCGGGCGAAAATGCCGGCGCCGTGGCCCCGGAAGCCGCCAAGGTGTCCGGCGTGCGCAAGGTGCTGAAGGCCGAAGGCGAAAGCCTGCGCAAGCAGACTGCCGAAGCCATGGAAGCCCTCGTCGTGCCGCTGATGGCGAACTATGACGCCGTCTTCATCGCCGCGTCGACCACCGGCAAGAACATTGCGCCGCGCATCGCCGCCAAGCTTGACGTCATGCAGCTCTCCGAAATCATCGACGTTATCGACCAGAGCACGTTCGTGCGTCCGATCTATGCGGGCAACGCGATCATGACGGTCAAGTCCGCCGACGCCAAGAAAGTCATCACCGTGCGCGGCACGGCTTTCCCGGCCGCCGGCAATGACGGCTCGGCCTCGATCGAGGATGCTGCGGCGCCGTCCGGCCCGTTCAAGTCTGAATTCGTGTCCGAAGAAATGGTGAAATCGGATCGCCCCGAACTCACCGGTGCCAAGCGCGTCGTCTCCGGCGGCCGCGCCCTCGGCTCGTCCGAAGAGTTCAACCGCCTCATCGTGCCGCTCGCTGACAAGCTCGGCGCCGCTGTCGGTGCCTCGCGCGCCGCCGTCGATGCGGGCTACGCGCCCAACGACTACCAGGTCGGCCAGACCGGCAAGATCGTTGCGCCCGAGCTCTACATCGCCGTCGGCATTTCCGGCGCGATCCAGCACCTCGCCGGCATGAAGGATTCCAAGATCATCGTCGCGATCAACAAGGACGAGGAAGCCCCGATCTTCCAGGTCGCCGATTACGGTCTCGTGGCAGACCTCTTCAACGCCGTTCCGGAACTGACCGACGCCCTCTAGGCGCCTGATACACAACGCATTTCGAATTCTGCCCCCTAACCCAGCGCGACCATGAAGCAACCGCCAACGACCGCGCTAACGTAAATCACCGAACCGGAACATCGACTACAGGGATAGAAAATGACTGAGACCAACAGACAATGGATCTATGCTCGTCCGGTGACCGGTCAACTGGTTGCAGAAAATTTCTCGTACCGCGAAATTCCCATCATTGACCCGAAGCAGGGTCAAGTGCTTGTGCGAAATCGCCTTGTATCGACGGATCCGGCTAATCGCACTTACTTTGTTATGCAAAACTATCGCCCAAAACTGGACCCCGGTGACGTAATGGCAGGCTTCGCAATCGGCGAAGTCGTCGCATCCCGCGATCGGCGCTTTCGCATTGGAGATGTGATTCACGGCGACCTGGGCTGGCAGGATTATGCGATCGTCAATAGTTATGAGCGCTCTGAGTATGTCTATAAATGTTCGCTTGGCTATAGCGATGAAGAGTTGATCGGAATCCTCGGCGTGACCGGCCTGACGGCATATTTTGGCCTCCAGGAGGTTGGTCGCTTGAACGCAGGAGAAACTGTGGTTGTGGGCGGCGCAACAGGCGCATGCGGTGCTATTATCGGTCAACTCGCAAAGCTCGCAGGTTGTCGCGTCATTGGTTTTGGTGGAGGTTCCGAAAAGTGTCGGTGGCTCGTTGAGGAACTCGGATTTGACGCTGCTGTGGACTATAAAGGCAACGATCCGGCGACAGATTTGGCACTCAATTGCCCGGATGGCGTCGATTTCTTCTCCGACGCGGTTGGGGGCATCGTGACGCAGTCAACGATACCGTTGATGAAACCCGGAGCCAGATGGTATCATTACGGCAACGTCTCGACATATGACAGCGCGACCCTCGATGCGCCTGTAGATCTTGGCAAGGCAATGACGCCGACCCTTCGCAAGATTTGCGACGATCGCAACTTGCATCCAAGGTTTCTTCTCGTATTTGACTACTATTGCCAGCGATTGCGCGCGGAGGGAGAATTGGCGGCGCTATTGAAAGCGGGAAAGATCAAGGCTCCAACAACAATTGTGGAGGGATTCGAAAAACTTCCGGATACGCTCATCAATGGAACCCTGAGAGGTAATCGGTACGGCAAGCTCAACGTGCGCCTTTGAATGTGACATCAAGACCGATCAGTCGGACCGCTTCGTCCGGAAAACGGACAAAAAGTCTGCGAGCACCTGCCGGATTCGTGTTCCTGGCCAATTGAGAGAGACGTCTTCTTCGATCCCCGAGTGAGAGCGGAAAGGTGTTTTCAATGAAGAAGATCAGCGCGAACCACGTGCTACGGATTTTGTACTGATTAGTGAATCTGCCAAAATATCGGGCTGCGAAAGAAACGGCGAGTGATCACAATCCAGATAGGCAACGCTAGTGCATGGCAACCTGTCAACCATCAGTTCTTGATGACTGAGAGGGATCGCATTGTCTTGCGTACAGTGAATATAGTGACGCGGTAACCGCCCCCACCGATCCGGGCTATGTCTGACCTTTCCCAGGAGCGGTCGCAATGATTGGGCAACTAAATGCGTGGCGGCAATCTTAATGTCATCTGATGAGCAGGTATTGTATAAATACTTTTCTATGTGCTCGTATTTCAAAGATGATCGCCCTCGTAACAAATCTATTGTGGCGGCCTCACTCATATCATTGTTGCCGTGCTTTCGCGCCTCCCCGATGATACGTTCACCAGAGCGGAGCAAAAATGCCGCGACATAAATCAATGAGGAATAATGATTTGGTTCTGCCTCCGCAGCAGCAGAGATAATCGCTCCTCCCATTGAATGCCCCACGACATGAACCTCGCCGTCGAGCTTTGCTGCCGCTTCGTTCACGGCCGCAGCGTAGCGTCCAAGCGATATATCCCAGCCCGGGCGATCCTCCGGACCATGGCCGGGTAACGTGATAGAAACGGCCGCCGATCCGCGCCTGTCGAGGGCCTCGACCAATGGATCCCAGCACCAGGCCCCATGCCATGCACCGTGTACCAGCAGAAATGTCAAATTGAGCACCTCGTTGAATGACAGGTTGTCAGCCGTCCTTGGCGTCTGTCATTGCCTTCACCAAGTCCTGACAGAATCCGCTTTTGCGGTGTTCACGAAACCGGGGGACGTCCAGCACCTGGTCTCTGCTAAACGCCGGACTCGGCAACGAACTTTATCGGGATTGCTTTCGGTCCGGTGATGAAAAGAGAGGGTATCATCCTGGGCGTCCCGTTTAGTTCCACTGATTTCAGTCTCGGAAGAAGTTCTTCAAAAAGAACGCGCATTTCGAGTTTCGCGAGATGCATGCCGAGACAGATATGCGGACCGGAACCGAATGACACATGAGGATTGGGCGTCCGGTCAACGCGGAAGGCGTCCGGATCGTCATACACTGCCTCATCCCTGTTGCCGGAACCGTAACAAAGCATAATCCAGTCGCCTTTGGACAGATGCCTCCCGGCAACCTCTACATCTTCAACTGCGGATCTCATAAAGCTCTTGATTGGCGTTGCCCAGCGAATGGCTTCATCAACGAGCTGCGGAATCAAAGACGGATCAGCCTTTACCTTTTGAAACTGATCAGGATTTCCCGCCAATTGCGACATGGCAATTGCTGTCGATGTGGACGTCGTATCGTGTCCTGCGGTTGCCACGGTAATATAGTAGCCCATCTCGGCGTGTTCCGGGATCGGCTTTCCGTCGACCTTTGCGTTGGCAATCACGCTACTTAGGTCATCACGTGGATTGGCGCGCCGGTCCTTGCTGAGATTTCGAAAGTACGCGTGAAACCCTTCGACGGTCTTGCTAAGGTATTCAGCCTGTTCTTCTGCGCTGAGCACCTTGCCTGCGCCGGAGACTTCTGGATCTTGAGCGCCGAACAGCTCCTGCGTCAATTTCAGCATTATCGGCTCATCCTCCACGGGTACGCCGAAAATGCTCATTATGACCCGAAGCGGGTAATTCAATGCGACTTCCGTCAGAAAGTCACATTCTCCTCCGGTCGAAAGCATCTTGTCGGCGAATTCGCGTGCGATCTCCCTTACCCGATCTTCCAGTTTCCGTACGGATTGCGGCATGAAATAGCTTTGCGCAATAAAGCGATACTTCACGTGGTCCGGCGGGTCCATCGACACGAGAGAATGGACGAGGTGGGGACTACCACCGGTGATTTCGCGAATACGTTCGTCGCTCCCCTTGTCCATGAAAGAGAATTGAGTGTCCCCTGAATGGAAAAGGTCGTTCTTCAGACTGATATAGCGAATGTCTACCGCCCGCGTGACGACCCAGAAATGATCGAAACCCTCAGCAACCGCAAGGCCGAGCGGATTGTGTTTCCGAAGCCACTTGTAGGTGTCCAAAATCTTGCCATCCGCATATGCTTGCGGGTCGACCAGAGTTGAGACCTTGTCATTCGGGATACGGACCGAATTTGGCTCCGATGTTCCAAGCATATTACACTCCCCTTCTGCGCACTTCCCTGGTCGCGGAGGACGCACAGCGGTCAACAACAAAGGGCGCTGATCGCTCAGCCTCCTGCCGACAATACCGACCCCGGATCGCGAAAAAGAAGTCTGCTGGACTGCGGCAACACACTCGCGATCCCCGACTGAACAACAGGCGTATGCCCATGACGTAGCGAGCGCACCTGTATTAGACTATGATACTCACGCGCCCCTGAGGTCGCAGATTGTCTATGTCGAGCATGCTGCGTTTCGAAACGATGCGAACTTGACCCTCAATTTTACGAAGCACGTAATAATGACGGCCGACAAAAGTATGGGTCACATTGTTTTTGGTACGATAAGTCACGAAATACGACGTGACCTTCACGCCGTCAGCGTCTGCACCGAGGATGCGGACATTGGTGACGGTATGCAGCGTCTTGGAACGCGGCCATTCGGAGTGCGCCTGCTTGCTGTTCAAACGCTTTACGCGGTGACCCAGACGGAAATAGTCATCCGCAATGTAGAAAAGCGCTTCGGCCGAATCTGCGTCATCCGGAGCGCCCGCAGTGGGAACTTCATAGCTTGCCCCCTCGATGAAAAGAGCAAACCATTCGTCAAGCTGCCAGCCATCCAGCAGCGCAGCCTCGTGATAGAGAAAATCCTCGTATTCGCTGCGGCTCAGTACAGGCTCTACTGAAATTGAGCCTTCCTTTGTCATCACTTTGCTCATTATTGATCCTCCATCCGGCGTGCCCATTCCCGCCAGAAACAGCGCATCTGTTCCTCATCGAAATTCGTCGGCTTGTCTTTGAGGAGCCCTCTGGAGATATCGTTCCAGGGCGCGTACTTCGCATTCCCGTACCCGCGATGCGCACTCTCCAGCGCTTCCACATCATCCGGCGTCGCGAACCCGCCTGGTCCCAGGAATTCGAGGAAATTGTCGAGCCGGCGTTTTCTATGAGTTCTCGGCTCACCGATCGGCGCCAGCGCCCATGCGTTGACGTGAATGAGACCGGATGAAACCGGATAGAAAGTTCTGATCGTGATGGCCATGATATCATTGATCACGAGATTGGGGAAAATGCCCATGTTACGGTCGGCGTCGGCGATCCTGTGCGCTTTCTCGGCCCCAAGGCGCTGCTCAAGCTCTTCCCGCATCACGCGAATGTCCGCTGCGCCTTCTTCTCCCCAGGCCGGGATGGTTCTTGCAATAGGACGCCCCCAAGGAGCCTTGCCTTCAATCACCGCGTGACCGTTCTTCAGGTCAATAGCGCGCGACTCCACTTTGGCCGCTGACAGATCGTCATTGGCGGCGCCGCCAATATAGTCAGACAGGTAGTCAAAATAGGTCGCGTGCGTGTCTTCAGCATGATAGCCATCATAGCTGTTTTCCATCAGGAGCTTCCAGTTGGCATTGATACTGTATTCCTGCCCGCCCCCGACGACTTCCATGCCATTTGGCGACTGATCGGCCACGAGATCAATGATCTCCTTCGAATCAGCCAGGTACTCTTCCACGCTGACAGCCCGCTCATCGAAATTCACAAAATAGAAACCGCGATACTCTTCGAGCCTCGGCACCCGAACGAGATCGACCGACCCGTCCTTGCCAAAGTCTTCCGGGTAGAACCCCTCCCCCATTCGCGTGGCAAACTTGCCATTATTGTTGAATGCCCAACCATGATAGAAACACTTGAAGCCGAGTGCGCTGCCGCACTTTTCCCGGGCCACCATGGCACCCCTGTGAGGGCATACATTAAAGAACGCGTTGTAAGTGCCCTTCCGGTCGCGATTGAAGATGAGTTCGCGCCCGGCAACATTCCTGGTCAGATAATCGTTGGCTTGTTTTAGTTCGGACGCGTGGCCCAGATAGAGCCAGCAATTTTCGAAAATGCGCTCGCGCTCCTTTTCAAGAACCTCCTCACTTACAAAGGCTTCGCGAGCGACTTTGAAAACGCCCTTGTTCCGATCCTCAACAACCCACGTACCGGTCTTTTCAGGAACTGCCTTCAGCAACGTCACCATACTTCTTCTCCCTAATCGCTTCAGGCCGGGCACTCGCAGGTACCGTACCTCTCTCCGCGCACCACGCTGTGCGCGGCACCGCCAAATCGTTGAGAACAGGCTAACTAAAACATGCGCTTTATGCAAATTGTTTTCAGATTGACGGCCTTGGAGCAGGTATCGCCTCTCAACCGCGGTCAATTTGATATTGCCGCGCATGCTCCCAGAACAGCAATGCCGCTGGACGTTGCTCGCGCCGGCGCCTCAGCACGGTCAGCTGCGTCGCGAGGCCGAGCCCGGGGATCGGCTTCGACGCCAGGCGGCCTTTTCCGGCCAGGTATCCGCACCAGGGCTCGATGTCGAACCAGCCGAGGTCAACACAAATAGTGCGCGTAAGCCATGCGTGCCTCACGAGCGAAAACACGTCCGCTTCGGGCGGCCGCACCAGCTCAGCCCCGGCACCCACCAGCGCTCGCGCTACTGTTTCAGCGAGGGCGACCCCGTGAAGCCTGTTGATGGTTGCGACGGGAACCCCCATCAGATCGGCGCCATGGAGCGCCTTCGCGGAGCTCAGCGATTGCTCTTCCGGTACCAGGAGCTTCACCGGTCGGCTGCGAATGACCAATCGCTCGAGGTCCTCGTCCCGTCCCGGTCCGTCCATCTCACTTGATTGCGGTTCGATAACGACTGCCAGGTCAATGTCATCCTCGCGCAACGCATCGAATATCCGCACATGGCCGAGGGCGAGAATCTCTACGTTCGCTTGCGCATGCGCTTGCAGAAACGTGTCCGTCAGCCGCGTGCGCACAGGAAAGAATACGGAGTGAGGCTGGACCGCCAGTCTCAACGCGTTGGTCCGGATCTCCTCAGCCTTCTGATGCAGCCACTCGGTTTCGAGTACGATTCTCCGGGCGTTGGCAATAAATGCGCGCCCCTCCTTGGTAAGATCAACCCGGCGGCTTGTACGATCAAAGAGATCAAACCCGAGCTGGCGCTCCATTTCCCGGATACTGGCCGACAAGGCTGGCTGCGAGACGTTCAGCGCATTCGCCGCCTTGGTGAAAGACCCTACCTCGGCAATTTTCAGGAATGCCCGAAATGGGGATGCCTTAAGGTCCACTTGCACGCCCATACGTCAGGTTCAATTGGGCACATCTATAAGCATTCTGGATTGATTGTGAAGCGATTTCCGATTCGACTCGGCCATCACCATAATGGCACCCTGCCCGATGTTGCGCCGAAATAGGAGAGAAGCCATGTGGTCGTTTCAAACTGACCCGGATTTCCAATCAGAACTGGATTGGATCAGAAAATTTGTCGATTCCGAAGTCGAACCATTGGATTCAATCCTTGGCAGCCAATGGAATATCCACGACGCGCGTTTCAAACGATTTGTTCGGCCCCTGCAGGAGCAGGTCAAAGAGCGCGGGCTTTGGGCGTGTCATCTGGGGTCAGAACTCGGCGGAAAGGGCTATGGTCAGCTCAAGCTGGCACTTATGAACGAACAATTCGGACGTTCCCGGTTCGGCCCGATCGTATTCGGCGCCCAGGCGCCGGATACCGGAAATTCCGAAATTCTGGCACATTACGGCACGCCGGAGCAGAAGGAACGCTTCTTAAGCCCTCTCCTGAACAATGATATCGTGTCCTGCTTCGCAATGACCGAGCCTCACGGCGGTTCAGATCCTCTCCTGCTGAAGACACGGGCGGTTGCCGAGGGTGACGAATGGGTCATCAGCGGGGAAAAGTGGTTTGCATCCAATGCGCGCTTTGCAGCCTTTTTCATTGTCATGGCGGTGACAGACCCCGACGCGAAAAATCCCTATCGAAGCATGTCCATGTTCATCGTTCCCGCTGATACACCGGGCATTGAGTTTGTGCGCGATTACACCTATTTCGGCCAAGCCGAACCCGAACATGCGCACCTGAGATTCAATGATGTGCGCGTCCCCAAAGACCATATGCTCGGAGAGAACGGTGATGCCTTTGCCGTGGCCCAGGTTCGGCTGGGCGGCGGCCGCTTGCACCATGCGATGCGGGCCCTTGCCGAGGCAACAAAATGCCTCGATCTGACATGCCAGCGCGTGGCGTCACGCTTTACCAAAGGCGAACGCCTGTCGGAAAAGCAGATGGTTCAGGAAAGGCTGGCAGATTGCTGGATACAACTTCGCCAGTTCAGGCTTCTGACACTCGAGGCAGCCTGGCTGGCGGACGAATCGAAAGACTGGAAAGCGATCAAACAGAATATTGCTGCTGTAAAAGTCATGATGCCCAAAGTCCTGCATGATGTTTCGTCGACTGCCCTCCACCTGCACGGATCCCTGGGCCTGTCGACCGAAATGCCGTTTTCATACCATCTCATGAATAGCTACATGATCGGTCTTGCGGATGGCCCGACCGAAGTCCACAAACTCACCGTGGCCAAGGAAATGCTGCGCGATGTCGAGCCATCGCAGGATCAGTTCCCTGAATATATCCACCACAGGGCCAAAGCGCAGGCAGACCTCAAATATCCTGCTGACTGAAACGATTGATGCAACACGCGCCGGTGTCGTGCCGGTATAGGCATCCGCTTCCGCCTCCGGAGCGGTGCAGACGAAAGGAGTGATCCAGCATGGATTATACGATAGATTTTGAAGGCAAGACGGCCCTGGTTGTCGGCGGCACGAGCGGCATTGGGAATGCAACTGCCCAGGCGTTCCGTTCGAAAGGCGCAGACGTCTTTGTCTGGGGCACGCGGCCGTCCGCGACAGACTATGATGACGAAGCGACATCCGATCTCAAGGGCCTCCACTATGCGTGCATGGACGTCAGCCAGTCCGACAAGGTCGAGGCCTATGCACCCCCTTTCTCAAAACTGGACATTCTTGTCCTTTGCCAGGGCCTCGTCCTCTACGGACGCAAGGAATTCGAGATCGATGGTTTCAGGCGCGTACTTGACGTCAACCTGACCAGCTTGATGAGCTGCGCGATGAAGTTCCGCGAACAGCTTGCCCAGAACGGCGGTTCACTTATCATTGTAAGCTCATCGGCCGCCTTCCACGCCACGCGCGGCAACCCTGCCTATAATGCTTCCAAAGCCGGCGCGCTGGGGCTTACCCGCACTCTTGGCCAGGCCTGGGCCGCTGACGGGATTCGCGTGAACGGCATCGCGCCCGGGTTTGTGCCAACGCGCATGACGCGTGTAACGACTGAAAACGAATCGCGAGCCGAAGCAGCGAAATCCAACATTCCCCTGGGGCGGTTTGGTACGCCCGAGGAAATGGCGGCCATCGCCCTCTTTCTTGCCTCGCCGATGGGTGGCTACATTGTTGGCCAGACGCTATTGGCCGACGGCGGCATGTTGCTCTGAGTGCTGACAGAATGGACACACAAACAGACAAGACGGGCATCCAGATTGATCGGCTTGCCGAATGGATGGATTCACGCGGCCTCGGCAGCGGACCGATCGAAGACGTAACTCTTCTTGCAGGCGGCACTCAAAACCTGATCACCCGATTTCAGCGTCTGGACAGGCAGTATGTTTTGCGGCGCCCCTCTCTGAACCCAAGGCCCGAAGCCAACAAGACAATGATGCGGGAGGCGCAGGTTCTTGCCGCGCTCGCGGGCAGTGACGTTCCCCACCCTGCGCTCATGGCGACTTGCAGCGACGAAAGCGTACTCGGTGCCTGCTTCTACCTCATGGAACCCATCTCGGGCTTCAATGCCGTGAACGGCATGCCGGAACCGCACCGGTCCGATCCGGCCATGCGGCGACGCATGGGCTTTTCGCTGGTGGACGGCGCCGCTGCGCTGGCTCGCCTAGACTATCTCGCCGTGGGGCTAGAGGGATTTGGGAGGCCTGAGAACTTTCTCGAACGGCAAGTCTCTCGATGGCAGGAGCAACTTTCGTCATACGCACGCCAAGCGGGGTGGCCAGGCCCTGAGAGCCTGGAAGGTGTCGAGCCATTGTCCGAATACCTGTCAACCCATATCCCTTCAGGCTATCAGCCCGGCATACTGCATGGCGACTACCAGTTGGCGAATGTCATGTACCGGTATGACAGCCCGAAACTCGCAGCGATCGTGGACTGGGAATTGTCGACGATAGGTGATCCGTTGCTGGATCTTGCCTGGATTGTCGCCACATGGCGCGGCTACGCTCCCGAACTTCCAGTCTTGCAAGTTGAACCCTGGGACGGATTTCCGCAAGTTGATGAACTGATCGCGCACTATGCAGACCAGTCGGACCGGGACCTCTCGGGTTTCAATTGGTATGTCGTTCTGGCGTGTTTCAAACTCGGAATCATCCTTGAAGGAACCCACGCTCGCGCATGTACCGGGAAGGCCCCACGCGAAACGGGTGATCAACTTCACGCTGCCGCAGTCGCACTGATGCAGCGCGGACTTGTCTGGTCGCAACGCCGCGTCTGGCTGTGAATCACGGCTTGTCGCCAGTCTCCTCAGCGGACTGAACGTAATACGCAGATTTTATGTGGATCCGAACAGGACGTGTGCTCACCCCCTCGGCACATCCCGCAAGCGGAATGACAGCAGAGTGCATTTAAGAATTTTCAATGCAGACACTTGACGTCTAGCCGTGTTTCCATTTACAAAAGCTTATTGATAATGGAATTCTTTTCTAAATAATGGAATTATTGGCCAATTGTCGACCAGGGAGTCTCCGCATCATATCGCAAGGAATATTGAGGTGTATCACACCGGATTCAAGAATTGCCTATGGTCGCTGAGCTGCCTCACTAAAGGTCTCATGAAACCGCCAGCCACACTGCAGCGACTCACAAAATGTTAGGGTTTCGATGTCAGCCATTAGGTCGTTAGGTGATTTCGAGCACCGGGCACGCAATCGTCTTCCGCGCTCAGTGTTCGGATATGTCGGCACAGGGATCGAGGACGACAGGGCTTCCAGACGCAATCTCGAGTCCTTTGATTGCTGGGCCTTTCGTCCGCGGGTGCTCGCCGGCGCTCTGGTCCCTGACCTGACCACCACCATATTCGGGCACACCTATGCTGCCCCCTTCGGCATCGCCCCTATGGGCGGCGCAGCGCTAGGCTGTTTTCGCGGAGACCAGGTTTTGGCGGCTGGAGCTGCGGCGGAAGGTCTGCCCATGCTGCTTAGCGGCGCCTCGTCAACACCTATGGAGGCTATTCCGCCTCTGGGCGGAGCGCCTTGGTTTCAGGCATATATGCCGGCCGACAGGACAAGAGCCGCAGCGCTTGTTCGCCGTGTCTGGGCGGCCGGTTTCAAAGTCCTGGTCGTGACCGTGGACGTACCGGTGATGAGCAACCGCAGTCACTATGAACGCCTCGGCTTTTCATTGCCCTTGCGTCCGTCCATTCGCCTCGCCCTTGACGGCATTCGTCATCCCAGATGGCTTCTCGACGTGCTCATGCGAACACTGCTGAGCGATGGGGTGCCCCACTACGAGAACTTAGGACCCAAGCGTGGAGGCCCGCTCATGGGTGGCTCACCCGTCTCCCGCCAACGCGCGCAACTAGGCTGGGATGATGTCGCTGCCGTCAGAGCCCTATGGCCGGGCCATCTCGTCCTCAAGGGTCTCTTGCACCCCGCAGATGCCGAGCGCGCACGACAGGAAGGTATCGACGGAATCATTGCGTCCAATCATGGAGGCCGGCAGCTCGACAGCGCCGCGACCGCGCTGGAAGCATTGCCTGGAATGGTGGCGGCTGCGCCAGACATTCCGATGATGATGGACGGTGGAATCCGGCGTGGCTCAGATATTCTCAAGGCAATGGCGCTAGGTGCACGGCTGATTTTTGTCGGCCGGCCTTTCTACTACGCCATGGCACTGGCGCGAACGAACGGCGTGCGGCATGCAGCCCGGCTCCTGAAAGACGAGCTACACCGCGACCTTGCCATGCTGGGCTGTCAAAAAGCGACCGGACTGGATCCCGACTTACTGGTCCGCATATGCCAGGAGCGCGCGCAATGAGTCCACCGGAGTTCAACCTGTCGCTGACCCCAACCCCACCGGTCCGTTCGATTGCCGACGAACGCGCGCACCGCAAACAACGCCTTGCCGGCGCGTGCCGAGCCTTCGCGCATAACGGTTTTGACCGTGGTCTGGCCGGTCATGTCACCGCCCGGGATCCGGGGCGCCCTGACTGCTTCTGGGTCAATCCGATAGGAGTTCCTTTAAGTCATATGCGGGCCTCCTGGCTCCTGCTCGTCCACGAGAATGGTGAGGTCCTCGAAGGGGAACGTCCGCTCGCTCCGGCGGCCTTTGCCATACACTCTGTCATCCACAGAATGCGGCCGGACGTGGTGGCCGCGGTGCACATGCATTCAGTCTATGGCCGCGCTTTCTCGACCCTCGGCAAGCTGATCGATCCACTGACTCAGGATGCTTGCGCGTTCTATGAGGATCATGTCCTTTTCGACTCCTACGCCGGACCGGTGTTTGAAATCGATGAGAGCGAGCGGATTGCCAGAACCCTCGGGGGCGCCAAGGCAGCGATCCTCAAGAGCCATGGCCTTCTGACTGTGGGACAGAGCGTCGAAGAAGCAGCCTGGTGGTTCATCTCCATGGATGATGTCTGTCGCGTGCAACTATTGGCCGAAGCCGCCGGAAAACCACAGCCAATCGATCCCGCAACTGCGCGCCGCACCGCCGAAGTTAATGGATCTCCCTATGCAGGGCGGGTTGTCTTCGAGATGCTCTTCGAGAAACTTGCTGGCGAACAGCCGGACCTGCTCGATTGAGTCCCTTGGCATCTGCCCATTTTCACCTCGTCAGTTGAATTCCGCGACCGAATTGACGAGCGGATTTTACAGTAGCCCTGATCTCTTTCACAGGCTCAACGACGCGTACGACATTCACCGGCTCTGACGTTATCGAGCCCCGAAGCAGAAACGACCTGGAGAATTCCGCATGCGTGATCCGGTCGAGAATCTCGGCTCCACTGTCCGTAATCCATGCGTTAGCGCGACGTTTGCAGGGATCTTAATAGGACTTTGGCCATCGCTCTAAAGTGCGGGATCGGCTTGATCTCGGAGCGATGACAGAACGCACGGGTGACCTGGTTGCCATCTGAATTGAAGACATTCACACGATCGAAACTCCGAGCTTATGTTTCAGATCGCGTCTCCTGTGCCTGATGCTTTCAGGAATCAATGTTGAACCTTGAACAGACACGATTCGAGCGACCCCGGCAGTCATGTCCTGACATGTTAAGGCGAGTTCACCACACCATATGCCGAAGCCACGGCAGAACCCGTTCGCCCCCTTTGCAGGCCATCAGGCCTGCTTCGTTCCTGTAGAAGGTGAGCACATTCGGTCTTTGTGTTCGTCCGCACTATTGAGGAATGATTTGCGCATGCATACCCTCCCTGGAATCCGGCATTTCGGAGCCATCAGACCGAACCCTGTTGGCCTGTAGAATATACGCGATGACATCCCGGTAAGCATCTTCGCCCAACGAGTTCGGGGCTGCTGGGGGCATGGTGTGTAGTACTCTCTCGTAGAGATCGAGAATAGGCTTTCCGCGCCAGTGCTGCCGAAAATTCCCTCCCGTAAGCGGCGGGCCGAATTCGCCATTGTTGAGGCTATCACCATGACATTGGGAACATGATTCTCGAAATATGTTACGTCCACGGCCTGCTTGCTCCACGGTGTACGAGACAACTGTATCAGGACTTTCCGTCGGCAAGGGATCAGCGTGGGCAGCAACCGACAGGACGATACCACAGATCATGCCCAATGCCATCGCGGATCGCTGTCGATAAGTGCGCGTGAAGCTGTCGAATCCCCGAAAAATATTTCCCATCAATTCATTCTCATGTCGGTTCAGAACGATTCCTGTGCTGCACACTATTGATTTTCCCCAACTGAAAAGACCCACAGTGTGGCGCTTGCTGTGGGAGGATTGCGAACTTCCGGCAGCATTCCAGCGAATGCCCCTTCAAACGTGGTTCCCGACCCAGTCATCACGGCGACAAACTGCTTGCCATTCGCCTCGTATGTTACGGGCAGCGAGTTGACTGCCGCCGAAAGCCTCGTCTCCCAGAGCACGTCACCGGTCTCGCTCTGCATAGCGCGAAACCGCCGATCCAGGGATCCGCCGAAGACAATGCCGCCAGCTGTTGCGAGTGCCCCTGCCCCCTGTGGCGCTCGCTCCCTATAGCGCCACTGGCTCTTCATCGCGGAAAAACTGTAGGCTTCGAACCTGCCAATCCTTCCATCGCTATTCGGCGTCGGCGAGAAGATGTAGGTGCTTCCCGCTCCACCGTTATACTTTTCCCCCGGCTCCAATGGCGCCGCGACCGCGACCGCGCAATGCTCATTCATTGGCACGTACAGCATCTCGGTGCGGGGATCGTAGGATGTTGCCGGCCAATTGCGCGCTCCACCAGGTCCCGGACAATAAGACAGTTTGGAGTCCAGCGACTGAGGCCATCTGCTTTCGTCGATGAATTTCTCCCCCGTTCCCGGGTCGATCGATTTGATGATATTCTGGATGCCTAGATCATTCGCCGCAAGAAACTCTCCCGTCGCGGCATCAAGAAGTTCGACGATTCCCAGTTTGCCGATCGTAGCCACAGCCTTTCGTTTTTCTCCGTCGACGGTCAGTGGAATGACAAGGCGCTCAAACGCGTAGTCGAGATCCCAGGTGTCGTTGGGAAGATGCTGATAAAACCAGGCAAGCTTTCCCGTGTCTGGATTGAGCGCCAGGGTGGAGTTCGTAAATAGCAAACCTGTCTGAGAACCGCCAGTTTCCGTTCCCCTTTGAACTGCGTTATAGGGTGTTGCCTGCCCAGTCCCGTAGAAGACGAGATTCAGCTCGGGATCGTAAGTGCCCGGCATCCAGACTGACCCGCCGCGACGCTCCTCCAGTGGCAGTCCCGCCCAGCTCTCGCCTCCGGGCTCTCCCGGCTTTGCAACTGTATAGAAGCGCCATAGCTCATGTCCGGTTTCTGCTTCATAGCCGGCGATATAACATCCGCCTGGCTGGTTGCGAACGCAGCCGCTCAAGCCCGCGACGATTTTACCGTTCGCCACGATCGGGCCTCCGGAGAAATGGTAGTTCTGTTCTGCCGATGCTACAGGCTGGTCCCATACAACCTTGCCAGTGCGCACATTCAAAGCCACCAGATGTTCATCTTCCGTGGCGATGATGAGCTTGTCCTCGTAAATCGCCATGGATTTCTTGCCGCGAAATCGACCGCTATCCTTGCGAGTCGCGCGGTTATTGTCCCACAGCAGGTCGCCCGTAGCCGCATCGAGGGCTTGCACCCGATCGCCAAAATTCTGAACGAACAGCACGCCGTCGTGGATGATGGGTGTCGAGACATTGGGTCCAGCTTCCATGGACCACGACCACGCCAGTTGTAACTCAGACGCAGTGTCTCGATTAACTTGTTCAAGCGGACTGAACCCCCAGCCATTCTGCGTCCTCCGCCAGTTAAGCCAATCGCCCGGAGACGGCTCCTCCAGCATAGCGTCCGTGACCGGCGTCAGTTGCGACAGCAGGCGCTCCCGCTGGCGTGCGATGCTGCCAGCATAAGCATCGGCTTCGCCGGCGCAGACATAATATGGACAGTCGGAAGGAGCCTGCGCGCGGGCGCCCTCAAAGGGAGCTAAAATCGAGATGAGTGCCAGGGCGGCGCAGGCTGAAACCTTCATTGTCTTCCTCCTTCTGCGAGCCGGTCTCAAGGCCAGCCTAGCCAATTAATTATGTGTGGAAGGCAGCAGCAAAGTGACGCCTACCCCCACCCTTTTTTGTACGACGATCTTGTCGTACGTCAAGGAGTCGATGGCGCCACATCCGAGTCCATGCCGACGGGACTCTCGGATCCGCGGGCCAGGTCCGACATAATTGGAAACACCTATCTCGTCGCAAACGCGCTGACGGATTTGCATTTGAGCCAGGTCGACTGGATCCACATCCCTTCGAGCGAAACACGCATTCTCTCCATGCCCGCCAGCGGCAGTTTCGGAACGTGCGTACCAGAGCGTGCTCTAGCCGCGCCGGTTATCATGTCGCCAGCGCCATAAAGCAGAATCACCTGACACGCCTGGGTAAAGGCAGTCCAAAAATTGTGTGGCCGGAGATGTTCATTGTGTCCCTGAGCCGGTGACAACCCACTTTTTCTCCCGATCTCGCCTTGCATGATTTACCGTGCAACAGTCTCCATGCCAAAACTTCCAGATTCCCCTCGTATCAGCGAGGCGCAAGAACCAGTGCTGGCTCCTTCATTGCAGCCTGAACTGTTCAGTGATAGCGGCATTGAATGCGCATTCGGTCGGCTCTTCAGGCCGTGTGACTCCGGCCTCGGACGTCATTTTCGGAGGCAGATCGTGGGAGGTAATACACCCACATCCAAGCGCTCAGATATTCAGCTTAATGACAGAACCGACTTCAGTATCCGATCAAGTTTCCCATCAAGCTGACGATAAGCGACCGCCCCCTGATCAAGCGACATCCGATGTGTAACAACGCTTTCCGGCGTCAAGCGCTTTGCTTGTACCAAGGGTATCAGCTCGGGCCAGTAAAGCGGCACTGACGTCGTACCCACTCTAAATGTCAAACCCTTGCTAAAGGCATATCGATTCGGGAAGGCCACATGCTTAAGCCGGCTTCCCCCAATGGCCGCAACAGACCCCATTCTGCGTGCGAGCCTGATGGCGAGCTTGATCGTTTGTTCTGTTCCAACGATCTCGATTACAGAATCTACCATTAGCCCTTTCGTCGCCTCTTCGATAAGCGCCACGGCGTCGTCGGGCGCAAACGCCTGTGCTCCGATCTGCTCGGCAAAGAGTCGCCGATCCGGATTTGGTTCTACCACGAAGACGCGACTCGCTCCGAGCACAAAACTGCAAAGCACTGCGAGTTGCCCGATGGGTCCCGCCCCAATGATTGCGACCGTACCGCCAGGACTTACGTCAGCGCTTTTGCAGCCGAACCAGGCGGTTGGCAGGGCATCCGTCAACATGAGCGCCTGAACCAAACTCACACCCTCCGGAATCAGTGCCGTATTGAAATCGCCTGCGGGCACACGCACACCCTGAGCTTGGCATCCCCCCAGTCCCGTCCCGACACCAAAAACGTTCTGCTTGCCATCAAGACAGTTTCTGGTGTCTCCCCTCACACAGCGCAAACATGCCCCACACCCCGGAGCCGCAGAGATCATGACGCGATCACCGACCTTGCGATTGAATACGCCGCGGCCAATTTCAACAATTTCTCCGACTGCTTCGTGACCGACGCAATACCCTGTGCCCGGAACAAATCCTTCTCCGTGAAAAATATGAAGATCACTGCCGCAGATCGCGCAAAGTTCGACTTTTACAATGACGTCCTGATCGTCAATCAAGCTCGGATCCGACACGTCTTCCAATTCTATCGTATATGCACCACGATAAACCAAAGCTTTCAAAGCTGTTCTCCCTCAAGGCAGTCTCGCCTATAGTCTGCGGTCACCAAGGACCTTTATTGTCCTACATTTTTGTTGTCTTTTATTAGCACTGTTAACGGTCGTAACGCAATCGTCGGAACGGTTGGGCGTCTTGTGCGGACCAGGTCGTATCGAAGGTTTGCCAGTAGCTACGCAGACGTCCGCAAGTGACATTACTTCCGAACGGATTCGCAAAGGGCTCTCACCGACACAGATGATGGCGATCGCTCGCTGCAAGCGCACCGCGTGATCTGTCTGCAACTGGTCATCGGCCTGCACGCTGTCTCACGAATTCAATAAACCAGTCCAGTGCGGCAGGCTTGGCCATTGCATCACGACTTGCGGCTTTGTCGACATCCATTCCCATGACCAACTTGCGGATCGGAATTTCCATTTTCTTTCCAGTCAGCGTGTAGGGAATTTCGGGGACAGCATGAATTTCATCTGGCACGTGCCGGGGACTGGCATCGACTCGTAACCGTGAGACGATTTCTTTCCTCAACGCGTCGGTCAAAGTCGTATTGGCATCCAATGAGACGAAGAGAGGCATATAAAAGCCTCCACCATCAGTCTCCACACAAATGATGAGACTATCTTTCACGCCCGAAACCCGCTCCAGCACCCGGTAGATCTCAGCAGTGCCTATGCGCACGCCAAACCGATTGAGCGTGGAATCCGACCGTCCATATACATAGACACCTCCCCGGCAATTTATTTTGGCAAGGTCGCCATGTCGCCAAATGCCTGGAAACGTACCGAAGTAACTTTCATAATATCGAGAGCGACTATCGTCCCCCCAGAAGCCGAGTGGCGCTGTAGGAAATGGCCGCGTGACGACCAACTCACCTACTTCGTCCAGAATTGAACGACCACCTTCGTTCCAGACCTCCATCGCGATCCCTAGACCACGACACTGGATTTCGCCGGCGTAAACTGGTTGTATGGGGAGACCGACAGCCAATCCGCTGCACAGGTCAGTGCCCCCCGATTGTGAATTCACCCAGAAATCTTCGGCTACATTTTCGTAGAACCACTGAAAGGTTTCCGGAGTGGCAGGCGCACCGCCAAGAAGCACCATGTCCATTGCCGACAGATCAAAAGATTTACCCGGCCTGACACCTGCCTTTTTCATATTGTCGACAAGTGTCGGACTTGCGCCAAAGCAGGTCGTCCTAGTATCGGAGGCCAGCCGCCACAGCATGTCAACTCCACCGTGAACCGGACTACCATCATAAAGGACTGCCGAGGCACCTGTGATCAGTGCAGAGATCACCGAGTTCCACATCATCCAGCCTGTCGTAGTGTAGAAGAACATGCGCTTTGAGGGACCAAGATTGCAATGAAGCGCCATGACCTTAAGGTGCTCGGCAATCATGCCTGCGTGGCCGTGGACAATCGCTTTTGGCAATCCTGTCGTCCCTGAAGAATACAATACCCAAAGCGGATGATCTGCTGGAACACGTTCATATTGGAAAGTCTCCCGCATGACCGGGGGGCCCTCAATCATCGCATCGAAGGAAATGATTTCGGCATCGGTCGACAGAGCGCATCCGAAACCCATATAGTCGAACCACACAACATGTTTGAGGTGATCAAGGGCATTCACGATCGCCGAGACGTCGTCTCGGCGATCAAACACCTTCCCGTTGAAGCTATATCCATCGGACACGAACGCGAGCTTTGGTTCAATTTGACTGAACCGGTCCACAACCGTCTTGTGGCCGAATTCCGGAGCGGCCGATGACCATACCGCGCCAATTGCAACTGTGGCGAGCATTGCGATGACCGCTTCGGGCGTATTGGGCATATATGACACGATCCGATCACCCGGGATGATGCCCATTGCGCGCATTTTTGTCGCGAGTTTCCGGACCCGTCCACCGAGATCCTGCCAGCTCATTTGCGCGATCGGTCTGATTTCACTTGAGTGGCAAAGAGCCGTTTCGCCGGGTTCAGCCTTTGCTTCGTGCCTCAAGACATGCTCGGCATAGTTAGTGTGTGTCCCGACGAACCACTTTGCATCGAATATGCCTTCACCGATCACGACACTCTCGGGACGTTCGTCAGAGATTATGTCAAAATATTCCCAAATTGCGCTCCAGAATCCTTCAAGGTCGTCAACCGACCAAGTCCAAAGTGCGTTGTAGTCGGGGAAGGAATAGCCGCGTTCCAGTGCGAGCCACCGCATGAACCTTGTCAGCTCGGCTGCTTCAACTCTTTCAGCCGAGGGGGACCAGAGCCGGTCTCCCTCCCTCACACCTGACGTTACATTCCCATTGCCTACACGGTCAGTCATCTGAATATCCTGCTAATAGTTATTACTTTTGTGCCCCGACAAAACTGGAACTCTCTGCCTGATTTGTTCATTCATGACGTTCGGCCTGTCGATCTCCTCAGCTACATTCAGATCATCGGCTCCAGAAGTACTTGGCCAACGGATTCCGCAGTGATCCCCTATCGAAGTTACAATTCCCCTGTCTGCATCTTGACACATCGACGGCTAAAACGCTAGCGTTTAGAACGCTATTCCACATTTGGGAATACCTAACCAAAAAACTTAGAGGAAGCCAGTATGAATGCGTTCGGCGCCTGGGAAATGCCAGAGGAATACCGGTTGCTTCGGGACAATGTTCGGCGATTCATGGCGGAAGATGTCCGAACGGCTGAAGACCAGGTCGAGCACGATGCATACAAGCTCCCCCCTCACCTTTTGAACCCTCTCCAGGACAAGGCCAGGGCGATGGGATTGTGGGCACTTGGCACGCCTGAACAATATGGAGGAGCCGGATTGAATGCGCTCGGCTACGCCGTCGTTGCAGAAGAGGCCGCCCGGTGCAGAATGGGTTCATATGTCTGGGCAGCGGGTGCGTTCGGAATGGATCCCCCTGAGATTATCTGGGCCGGTACGGCCGAACAGATAAATGAATATGGAATTCCAAGCGTCAAAGGTGACAGGAAAGGGTATTTTGCAATCAGCGAGCCTTCGGGAGGATCGGATCCAGCGCGCGCGATTCAAGCGCGAGCCATCCGTGATGGTGACGACTATATTCTGAATGGCACCAAAACCTGGATAACTGCGGCAGGAATAAGCGATTGGGGCATCGTGTTCGCCAGGACCGGTAAGCCGGGAGATCGGGGCGGCATTTCAGCCTTTATTGTCGACAGCGACAATCCGGGCGTCAGCTTCCGGGAAATCGACGTGATACGGTCGTATTCCCCATGGGAAGTTTTCTTCACGGACTGCAGAATTCCAAGTTCCAAGCGCATTGGCGAAGAAGGCGAGGGTTTCAAGATACTATCGCGCTTTCTTGGTATAAATCGAATTCCCTATACGGCCAATTGTATCGGGACCGCACAGTATGCTCTGGAACTTGCAATCGACTGGGCAAAATCGCGAACCGTATTCGGCTCCACACTGGCAGAAAAACAAGCCATCCAATGGATGATTGCGGACAGTGAAATGGAACTTCAGGCTGCCAGAATGCTTGTTTATCAGGCCGCCTGGGCACTCGATATGGGAAAACCCTTTCAGGTCGAAAGCTCCATTGCCAAAGTGACGGGAACGGAAACCGCCGGACGGGTTGTGGATCGCTGTATACAGATCTTTGGCGGCATGGGCGTTACGCACGAATTGCCTCTTGAGCGTTGGCATCGTGAACTTCGGATAAAAAGAATTGGCGAAGGACCTTCCGAAGTTCATCGAATGGTCGTAGCGCGTCACCTGCTTGGAACAAAGGCATAGACCATGGCCATCGACTTCGAACTCAATGATGAGGGTATCGCCGTCATTACCATCAATCGTCCAGAGCGCATGAACGCCATGGATGAAGAACACTATCAGGGCCTGTCAAATGCATGGACCCGCGTGCGTGATGACGACGATATCCGGGTGGCAATCATTACCGGAGCAGGCGACAAATCGTTTACCTCCGGCGCCGATATTAAGACGTACTTGACCAAGGCACGTCCGTGGAGTGACGTGTGGCGAACCCAGGTCGACCAGTTGCTGAATCGCGGACTGGAAGTGTGGAAACCCGTCATTTCCGCAATTAACGGCTATTGTCTCGGCGGAGGCGTGACCTTGATGCTTGCAACGGACATCCGGGTTGCGTGCGAAAGCGCGACATTCAGTGTTTCCGAAGTCAAGCGCGGGGTCATCGCAGCGAACGGGGGCACACAGCGGATTATCAGTCAGCTTCCCTACCCCATTGCGATGGAAATGCTGCTGACCGGCGACGGAATTTCGGCCCAGACAGCTGAACGCTGGGGCTTGATCAACAAGGTCGTTCCGACATCTGCTGACGTCTTGCCGGCGGCTAGGGAGTACGCGCGGCGTATTGCGGTGAACGCGCCGCTCGCTGTGCAGGCCTCGAAGGAACTAGCGCTGCGCTCGCGCGACGTTCCGCTGGCAGTCGGCTTACGATTTGAACAATTGATCGGAAAGTTGCTCTCGCAGACGGATGACTCCCGGGAAGGAGCGGCAGCCTTTTCGGAGAAACGTCCTCCACATTTCAAATCGCGATAGGATATTCGTCATGAGGGGCAGAACCGTCATTGCAGGCATAGGACATACAGCATTCGGCGCGCTGTCAGGACGGTCGGCAACATCTCTGATTGTCGAAGCCACGCGAAATGCGCTCGCCGACGCGAATGTCGACAAGACCATGGTGGACGCATTGTTGGTGAAGCCCTCTACGTCCGCCCCGCAACTCATGACGGGCCAAATCGTAGCAGAGGCCTTGGGCCTGCAGCCCAAACTCGGCATGTCTTGGGATCAGGGCGGTGCGGCAGTGATTGGAATGATTTCCTATGCCTCCCTGGCTATTGAAGCGCGACTTTGTGATATCGTCGTTATCTGTTTTGCCGACAATCCCAGAACGGGCAGTTCGGAAGTCTACAGAAGCTCTACGGGCACGGATGGACTGTTCGGATATGTCGGCGTGCCCGCAGCCTATGCCATGATCGCGCGACGGCATATGGAGCAATATGGCACCACGCCTCGGCAATTAGGCGCCGTTCCCATTGCTGCGCGTCGTCATGGCGCCGCAAATCCTTCTGCCCAATTGCGCAAACCACTATCCATGGCTGATTATCTTAATGAGCCCTATATTGTAGATCCGTTCCGGCGCAGCGATTGCGCACTTGTCAGCGATGGCGGCGCTGCAATTGTTTTGATGAGCGCTGAACGTGCAATGCAGCTTGCGGTAAGGGCGCCTGTACCGATCCTGGGATTTGGGCTTGGACAATCCTCGTGGGACGTGCGCCTTCGCCAGGATCTGACAACTACCTGTGCCACCGTATCGGCGACCACGGCCTTCTCGGCGGCAGGACTTGCTCCTGAAGACATAGACGTCGCGCAGCTCTATGATTGTTTTTCGATCGTTCCGATAATGACCCTGGAAGACTACGGGTTTTGCAAGAAAGGACAGGGAGGGGCCTTCGTCGAAGAGGGGCGCATCGAGATCGATGGGGATCTCCCCATGAATACTGCGGGAGGATTGCTGTCTGAAACCGGCATGCCTGGAATGCAATTGGTATTGGAAGGTGTGCGGCAGGTTCGCGGAAATGCCAATCTTCAAGCCAGGAAGGCGAACACCTGCATTGTCAGCAGCCAAGGGGGTATCATGCAAACGCATGGCACTCTCATAATCGGAGGATAAACAGCATGACCGATTTTCCGATACCAGCCATTCCGGAACATGCGCTACCCTTCTGGGAAGCCGCCGAAAAGAGTCAGCTTAGATACATGGCCTGCAACAGCTGCGCGCACTCGTTTCTCCCAGCTCGCACGGAATGCCCCAATTGCCTGGCGGCTGATCTCGAATGGAGAATGGCAAGCGGCAAGGCTCAGCTGATTAGCTGGGTCATATACCACCGGGCATTTCACCCCGCGTTTGCAGATCGCCTTCCTTACACTGTGGCCCTCGTCCAGCTGGAAGAAGGACCACGGATGATCTCGAACATCGTAGAACCTGATCCAGACACTGCACTGACAATCAATCTGCCCCTGTTTGTACGGTTTCAAGACATGGGAAATCTCAGAATTCCTGTTTTTTCACGTCAACCGAAACTTTAAAGCGGTCGCTCCAGTCTCAGACATCGACCTTTTCCTCCCTTACAGGTCGCGCTGCTTTTGGCGCGACCTTTTTTATTCTCACCGCTTCTCGTTTCGCCGGACGCTCCTGAAGCAGAACGCCGGTTACGGACCGTCTTCCGGAAAACTGTGCCGTCCGCTGCAGGTAGATTCTCGTCTGGCGAGAAGGACAGGGACTATTTTGGAAGCGCCCAAACCCAAGTCGCTTGGAAAGGCCGAAACGAATCATGTTTTGGTTATTCCTGTGGAGCCTGAGAAGGCTTCATCCGGGAGCTCTCTCAACGATCTCGCGATGGCGATTACATGATTTCGTGCCGTCTGTTCCGCCCGCTTGGCATCGCCGGAAAGCACGGCGGTCGCGATCAGTTCAAATTCTTTCAATCGCTCGGGATATACGCGCGGAGAGTGAACCAGGTAGGCTGGCCTCAGGAAATGGAAATTCAAGCTTGGGAGCACGCGTTCCAATTCCTCATTCTCGCTGCTGGAAATCAGGAACCGGTAGAACGCGTTTTGCACCCTGACCACATCATAGTAATTTTTCTGGGGCTCTAATATGGCCAGGAGGTATGCCTCCAATTGTTTCTTGTCACGCGCGGAATGCGTTTTCTTGGCAGCTGTTCTTGCTGCCAGCCCTAAAAGAACTTCAATGACGTTCAGAATATTCTGAACGTCATTCTTGGAAAAAGCCCTGATATAAGCGCCCCTGTGTAGCGTCAGGGATACCACACCTTCAGCGCTCAGGCGCCGTAACGCTTCCCTGATTGTGCCCCGGCTGACATGAAGCTCCTCAACCAAATCTGCTTCAATTAACTTCTGTCCCGCAACATATCGGCCTGAGTACAAACGCCGAACGACTTCTTCTGCCACCTGATCAGCTGAACTCAGCTGTGGGCTAATGGGCACCTTTTTTCGTGAATTGGTTTCATTCATAATTTCTACTCGTCATGCGTCTCTGCTGCCGCAAATTCATCGCAAGTCCTTTGTTCCGACCTTGCCAAGGTCAGCAATAAACAATCAGCTTGTGCAGCATATACATTCAATTATGCTTAAAATGATAGACAATATTGTTGGCAGCGCCCTGTGCTGTCACGAGGTTCTTGGAATCTGAAGTAAGGCACCACGTCGCTGTAGCGAGGTGTGATTTGAGCATGGAAATCTATGTCCCACAGAAATCTATGTCCCACACTCTCTCTTAATTATTCCGGGAGACACGCCTGTCACCCCGCCTCGCCTCAAACCGGCAAAATTGGGTGATGGCGGCAGGCTTTTCGCCGCCAGGAGGGCTCAATCAAAAAACCGATAATGCGGAAAGATCCCATAGCCTGTCTGCAATTTCAGGATCACTTGCATAATCCCGGACCCCTCGTGGAAACGCATCCGAGAATGGCGGAGCTTGCGCGCAGTCCTCGAGATATTCCCCTCCGACGCCTTCTAACTCGTCTCCGACAGCAGCCCACACTGAAGTGGCTGCGCCCTGCTGTGGCGACTTCAACCCAGCTCTGGGACGTCCCGTTTCGTCGATTGCCCCCCTGGCGATCAGCTCTTCCTTCGTCATATGCCTTTGCAGCGGGGTCAGAATGGAGCCTGGAGATACAGAAAAGGCCCTTATACCCGCACTGCGAAACCTGTGATCAAATCCCAATGCAAACAGGGCATTCGCTGTCTTGGATTGACCATAGGCGATCCAGGGATCGTACGCTCGCCGCAAAAAGTTCGGATCGCCAAAATCTACAGGCGATCGTCTGTGCCCGCCTGACGATACTGATACAAGCCGGGACGGCTTGCCGTATTGCTCCGCCCCCCTTTCCAAAGCGGGGCGGAGGAGAATCGAGAGCAAGTAATGGCCGAAATGATTAGTCCCGATCTGCATTTCAAACCCGTCTTGCGTGTAGGATAACGGACAAGCCATAACTCCCGCATTGTTGATCAGGATATGCAGGGGCTTCCGATCCCAACGGTCGACGAAAGCTCTCACCGAACTCAAGCTGGAGAGATCAAGCATTTCCCAACAGGGTTCAATTTGGGCCGTATTCTGCAAGTCACTCACAGCCCGCTCCGCGAGGCGGCGATTCCGTGCAGCAATAACAACCTTTACACCGACCTCGGCCAACGTCCTTGCCGTTTCTAGACCAATTCCTGACGCACCACCTGTTATGATCGCCGTCAGTCCGTCAAGCTGACGTCCTGCAACGACTTCCCTAGCAGTGCTAGAAAAGCCAAATGCAGAGGAAATTAGCGGGTCTGCGCTCATCGCCACAGTGTCCTTTCACTTCTTATTGTTGGGCATGCGCTCAAGCCTGACAGCAATACCTGAAATGCTCGTGATCCTGAACGTCCCGATAATCCGTCCTCAACTTTCTCTCAATGAGCGTGCGGGAACGGCCAGCAACAAGACTACACCCGCAGTGAATACCACCCCCGCACTGATTTGAAGCCCCAGGCTAAAGCTTCCTGTGGACGTTCTTATCCATCCCATCATGATTGGAGACAGCATGGCCGCCATCGCACCAATTGTGGTCACCATCGCTATCCCACCCGCTCGTGTACGATTCGACAGGTAGATGGCAGGTATTCCGCTAAAGACGCTTGCTCCAGCGTAAAATCCCGCGGTCGCCACGGTGATGGCCGCAATAACGATCAGTGGACTGCTATAAAATATCGACAATGAAATGAGAGCAGCGGAGGCGCAAAACATGGCAATGGAGAAATGCCAACGTCTCTCCCGCAAGCGATCCGAACTGCGCGCCACAGCCAGCATAACAAACGCTCCGACAAATGGAGCAACTGATGTAAGCAGCCCGATGCTCACGATCGATTCTACGCCCGACTCCTGAATTATGATCGGGCTCCAGAATGTAATGGCGTTCGATAAGGCATAGGTGCCTAATGTAATTGCACCCAGAACCCAGACCCGATAATCGAGCAGCATTTGAACCAAGCCATAGGTCTCGCCATGAACTTTGGTTGACTGTTCCGCCTGAAGATCTTCTTCAATCAAAGATTTTTCTTCACTGGAAAGCCAGTTGGCGTCACTTGGCCGGTCATCGAGATACAGGAATGCGACTACGCCCAATATGACGGCGGGTATACCCTCCAGCACGAACATCCATTGCCATCCATGCATATTTACTACCCCCTCCATCTCATGGATAATCCAGCCTGAAAGCGTCGGGCCAACGGTCGCCGAAATCGGTATAGCCATCATGAATATCGAGATCATCTGTGTCCGCCGGCCTGACGGAAACCAATATGTAAGGTAAAGGAGCATGCCGGGCCAAAATCCCGCCTCAGCCAATCCGAGAAGAAAACGCACGATATAAAATTCCAAGGGGGTTCGGACCAACATTGTGCAGGCAGACATCGCACCCCAGAGAACCATGATGCGAAGCAATGTTTTGCGTACCCCCATCTTGTCCAGCAACAAATTGCTGGGAATCTCGAACAATATGTACCCGAGATAGAATATCCCCACCGCGAACCCGTAGACAGTGTTGGAGAAGTTCAAATCGGTACTCATGTGGACCTGGGCGATACCAACATTTGTTCGATCAATGACGTTGGCCATGTAGCATATGATCAGTAGCGGCATCAGTCGAAACGCCACTTTTCGATACAGAGCATCCCGATGCGGATCATAGAGTTTGTCCTTCGGTGCCGCCATGCCTATTGTACGCGTCATCTCTGATATCTTTCTCTGTTGTCACCAGCCAAAGGCTGGCTCTGGAATTTGGCGAATGCCCTTCTGGGCATCGCAGATATATAGGTCAGGACATTTCCGCTCCGTCGCCCTACCAGTTCTGGCCTTCCATCACATGACGTCTGAGGTGTCTTAGGAACGATTTTTCACCATGGTCTGAATCAAGCGGACCGACTTTCCCGCGCATTGGCCAAAACTAGCGGTAAGCCTCATGCAGTTCCGGGCACAGAAGTAGGGCGACCTGCGCCCCAGTATTTCCCGCCACTGCCCACAGAACAGGTTCGCCCGGCGTGATGAACAGGCTCTCCCATTTCTGCAGATTTTTATCATCGGCTACGATGGAACCGGCCAGGACCACGACAAACACGCCTTGAGAATTGTCCATGTCGGGAGCTGCAAACGGAGCATGGGCCGGCAGGGTGTGAACCGCTATACCCATTCCGTCACTGGATGTTGGAATCAGGGTATCCTCGCGTGCCGCTGTCAGGGTCAGGAGCTCTTCTGACGACATCACGGTAATAGGACCTGCTTGCGCATGCGCCTTCGGCCCTCGCCTCATGCTTGCGACCTCATCAGGCACAGCAAAGCCGCCGCTTTCACGAACAGGCCGTATGGTAAGGTATTTCAGCCCGTCAGGTCCCGACAAAAGAGGGCCATAGGGCGTATAGGCCCCCGCGTAGTGCACAGTAACAGCCTCAATGCCATAGCGACCAATGCTTCCGGATCCATCCACGAAGAGTTGGAACTGGTTCTGCCTGTGAAAGTGCGCCACGAGCGTCGTATTTGCCGGCTGCTCGATCATGAAGATCGTCGGCGACAAGATCGGATCGTCTCCGGCTTCCATCCATTCAGACTTGTAGTAGGTATCATCGCCGACACTAATCGGACGACGGTTCGTCTTGAAGTTCTCTTCCGTTCCAAAAACAACCATCTTCTCTCTCCATACCAGTTTCCAACTACCCCCGGACGATCAGAGCATCCAACGCGTATGCTCCATCGCTCGCGGCGGAAAGCGGATTGATATCAATCTCGCTAACCTGTTCCCGGTTCACATATGCAAATTTGGAAAGTGCAGCGAGAGTGCGTGCGACTGATTGCAGATTGACAGCTGCCCCACCCCTCACTCCGTCAAGCATTGATCGACCCCGAATGCTATCGATGAGCCGGTGCGCCTCTGCCTCATCAAATGGCGCTCGCCGGAATGCGACGTCTTTCAAGACTTCAACGAAGATGCCTCCCAACCCGAACATCACAACAGGGCCGAACACCGGGTCTCGAAACGAACCACAGCTAATCTCCAAGGCGTCACCTCGCATAGGTGAAACCAGAAACCCCTCTATCTTCGCGTCCGGGCGCACTTTGCGAACATGATTCAGCATCTCAGAAGCCCGGGCCGCCGCGTCGGCCGGACTGGTTAAACCCAGCGCCACGCCCTGTACTTCTGTCTTATGCTGAATGTCTGGTGAAACTATCTTCAGAGCGACTGGTCGCGCGAAGTGTTCAGCAGCCCTGCCGACCTCATCAGAATCCAGCGCCAATACTTCTGGCCAAGGATGAATACCTGCGTTCGCAAGAATGGATTTGGCCACATGCTCGTTCAGCACGCTGGGAAATTCGCACTTTTCCGGGAGCGACGCATTATCGATCTCCTTGCTGACTGTGTCGCCAAAACTCTCGGCAAAATATGCCAATGCCGCCATGGCATTTAGTGCCCGGTCCGTGTCTTCAAATACGATCAAACCCAATTTCTCAAATGCCTCTACAGTGTCTCTGGGAGCGGCCATTGAGAGGACGATTACTTGTTCTGGGTACCGGATGCGAAGGGGTTTAAAAATGGACAACAGTTGATCGCGCATTGCGGCCGATGCCGGTCCGCTCGACAAGAACACGATGACCGAATCATAGTTTCCCCGATCCAGAGTGAGATCGAGGCACTGCTGAAACAGCGACATATCATTGATGACCTGGGCCGTCACGTCCACGGGATTGGCCGGCGCGATGAATGGTATGAGAGCCTTCATCTTCTTCTGGACAGCTTCAGGCATCACAGCCACATCCATTCCCAGTCTTTCAGCCTTATCTGCCATTTGAACGCCGATTCCACCTGACGCACTCACAAGGCCAATTCGACGCGACGCGGGAAATCTGTTCCCGAGGCACGCATAGGCTACATCCAGCATCTCCTCCACGCTTTCGGCACGCCATACGCCAAACTGCCTCAATACTGCATCATATACAGCGTCTTCTCCTGCAAGAGCGCCCGTGTGCGAAGCTGCAGCCCGCGCGCCGGCGACCGAGCGACCAACTTTAAGCATGATGACTGACTTGCCATTTCGACGAGCCGTCTCAAGCGCTTCGACAAAAAGGTCACCGTTACGTATTGCTTCGGCATATACTAGGATAACCTTCACCTTCGGGGATTGAGCGAGCCACAAGAGGGATTCCGATACATCAATGTCAGCTTCATTTCCCGTCGTTACCCAATAGTGTATTCCAATTCCGCGTTGCCCACAGAGATAAGCAAGATGTCCCCCGCAAGCGCCACTTTGGCTGACGATGGCGAGCGGCCCAGGAACTGCGGACTGGTGATGGAAGGCAGCTGTGAATGTCGCAAAGAAACCTATCGACGAATTAAAGACCCCCAAGCAATTCGGCCCCAGGATACGTATTCCGTATGCTCTTCCGATCTCTGACAAACGGGACTGCTGGACGGCGCCTTCTTCACCGAGCTCTGCAAATCCAGATGATAATATTACCGCCACTTTCACGCCCAGCTTTGCGCATTTCTCCAATTCATCAATCACTTCACTGGCGGGCAAAACAATCATCACCAGGTCAACCGATCCCGGCACCCCCGATATACATGGATAGGCCGGGATCTCCTGGACCACCTTTCTATTGGGATTTATGGGATAAATTTTCCCCACATATCCGGACCTCAAAAGGTAGTGTAGCGGTCTGCCACCGATTCTGTTCGGATCATTTGATGCTCCAATGATTGCGACACTTTCTGGCTCAAACAGGGGCGTTAATGATGAGGCAGCGCCTCGCATTTCACTCGAACTCATTCAGATAATCTCCGCATGACCATTGTTGAGGACAACGACGTCTCGCTCGATAACCCTTGTCCGGAACGAGACGACTGACTTGTCGACCCACATCTGCGTTTGAAGCGTTTCCCCAGGATAAACCGGAGACGAAAACCTCACCCCAATGGACTTAAGTCTGCCCGGGATCCCCTCGCAAATCTCAGAAACAATCGCCCAGGCTGCCACTCCATACGTACACAACCCATGCAGTATCGGCTGGCGAAATCCTGCGGTCTCCGCCACATCAGGATCGGCATGAAGGGGATTATAGTCACCAGACAATCGATAGATCAGCGCTGCACGAGGAGATGTTCGGTGCTCAAAAACAAAATCCGCCGCGCGATCCGGAAGCAAATGCACCTCTTTCGTTGGACCAGACGCACCACCAAACCCACCGTCCTTTCTCGCAAATGACGTTGATGTAGCCGTTGCCAGAAGCTCGCCGGTTTGCGCATCTCTGACACTTCGCTCCGTATACAAGAGAGCACCTCGCCCCGGCCCCTTGTCGATAATGTCAACGACACGGGTACTCCCGATCACCTCACCTTCCGGCTTAAAGCGAGCGTGCAATTTCAAATGCTGCTCGCCATGAACAACATGTTGCCAGTCGACCATCCCGGTCTCCCGCCACCAGGTGCTTGGAGTACCCAAAACTACTGGGAAGGTTGGAAGGACCTGAAGGCCCTCCTCATATGTAAACCTCAACTCGTTGCGGTCGGTCGGATCGCTACCCAGCCCAAGCCCCAGTGCATACAGCATTGTATCACGCGACGAGTAACTCTGGACCACATCGTCAGGCTTCCAAGCCATCAACCTGTCATAGTCAATCGGCATTTCTGACTCCTCTAAATTGGATCCCAACAGAACACTTCCGCCGAATTCTCCAGTGGGGTGAACGCACTTTTCATTGCAGGGAACACCCGGTTGGATACGTCATCCGATGTCCATCGTTCCTCCCTGTGCATGCCGCGAACGGGGCGAGGCTGGCTCATCAGGAATACTTCATTGCCGCGCACCGCGAACACCTGGCCCGTGACCTCTCCAGCCGCCTCACTCGCTAGCGCCACAGCAATAGGAGCAATTTTCGTCGCATCCAAAGCCGCCTTTGCCTTGTCAAGCCAAGCCTGCTTCTCGGGCGTTTCCGCCTTTATTGTGGCTCCCATGCGACTCCACGCGAACGGTGCGATGCAGTTCGAGCGAACGTTGTTTCGCCGCATGTCAAATGCTATTGCTCGAGAAAGTGCCACAATGCCCAGTTTGGCCGCACCGTAATTGGCCTGACCAAAATTCCCCAGCAAGCCCGAGGTCGATGTCATATGCACATACGATCCTGAACCCTGATTTTTGAAATGTCCGGCAGCGGCACGCGAGACATAAAATGTTCCGTTCAGATGCACATCAATTACGGCTGTCCATTCCTCAATCGACATATTGAAGAAAAAACGATCCCGCAGGATGCCCGCGTTATTGACCACAATGTCGATACTTCCGAACGTGTCCATCGCGCAGGTCACAATCTGATGCGCACTATCGGGATTGGAGACAGAGTCTGTATTGGCAACGGCGACACCGCCAGCGTCCTTGATCTCATCAACGACTTGTTGAGCCAAAGTTTCGTCCGCCCCCTGCCCTCCAACCGATCCACCGAGATCATTGACCACGACCATCGCCCCCTCGGCCGCAAGTTCGAGAGCGATGCCCCTGCCGATACCCCGTCCCGCGCCGGTTACAACGGCCACTTTGCCTTCTACGCTTCTGGATTTAGCCACCAATTGGCTCCTCTTTCGTGTTGATGTTGATTGGCTTGCCCTGAATCATTTCAAGGAAAGGATACAGGTTGCGCCGCTCGATAGCGTACCGCCCGTGCCGTGAACGAGCGCATTCACTGCATCCTTGACCTGCCTCGGACCACATTCTCCCCGCAGTTGCCGGACCGCCTCCACCAGGAGAAAAATGCCGTACATGCCTGGATGGGCGTACGACAGTCCGCCCCCATTCGTATTCATGGGAAACGCGCCACCGGGCGCGGTCCTGCTGCTGGATACGAATGCTCCCCCCTCACCTGCTTGGCAAAATCCCAATGCCTCCAAAGTCATCAGGACAGTGATTGTAAAAGAGTCGTACACCTCGACAACGTCGATCGCTGAATGCGTAACACCAGCACGTTCGAAAGCTTGCTGCCCGGCAATCTGTGCGGATGTGAGCCGGGCCATATCCGGCATCGACGAAACGGTAAGATGCGTGTTGGCCTCTCCACACCCCCGGACAAAAACAGGAGTCTTTCCGAGCGCCCGTGCATGATCAGCTGTCGTCATCACAATGGCGCCGCCGCCATCGGTCACAAGACAAGCATCTAGTTGATGGAGCGGATCGGAAATCATCCTGCTACTCAATACATCCTCTACTGACAACGGCCCCCGCATCATGGCGTCGGGATTCAGCGAAGCCCACTTTCGAGCACTGACGGCGACTTCTGCTAGTTGCTCCGATGTCGTTCCAAATTCATGCATGTGACGCATGGCAGACAATGCATATCCGCCTATCGGCGTCGGCATCCCCCAAGGTGTCTCATACTGCATCGTAAGCGACGCTGGCCGGCCAGCCAGAGACCGGCTGCGCTCGCTTTTTTGGGTGCTCCCATATGTAATCAGCGCCACCTCGCATCGGCCCGCTTCCAGGGCAAGCGCGGCATGACCGACATGGGCTTCAAATGCCGCACCTCCGATACTTGTTCCATCCACGAACCGCGGTGTGATACCGAAATATTCGGCCATGGTGATAGTGGGTACCTGGCCAGCACCAGGTATACCCCAGGTGTTCGCAACCAAAAGCCCATCCACATCTTGCATTTCGATCCCAGCGTCGTGCAAAGCGCTATGGGCTGCAAGCGCCTGCACCTGAAGAGGCGTCATCGGCTCCAGCACCTTCCCCTCCTTCAATGGGACATCGCCTACTCCGATGATCACAGCTTCTCTTTTTGTCACAACAATTTCCTTGGCTTTATGGATTCCGTATACGTAGTTTTTATAATTCTGGCATGAGACAGCCAGCAGGCTTATTCGGCTAGAGAATTACTTGGTCGGACAATAACTGGCGCGCAATTGTGCGGCGCTGAATTTCGCCTGTCCCATCGGGAATTCGAACCTGCCGCGCGAGCCGGTAGCCTTCCTCAAGACGGAGCTCGTTTGTCAGGCCCATCCCGCCATGTATCTGAATGCTCTTGTCGATGACTCGTCCGACCATCTCGGTGCAAAAGGCTTTGACCATACTTGTTTTGGCTACTGCGTTGTCGCCCGCGTCTATGCTGGCTGCGCAGTCGTGAAGCATTGATTTCGCCGCATAGATATCCATGAGACTGTCTGCAAGCATGAATTGAATCGCCTGATGTTCCGAGATAGGGACACCGAATGTCTTCCGGATCCTGGAATACTCCGTGGCCATGTCCAGAGCCCAGCGCGCCAGGCCTAAACATAATGCTGACAATCCGAGACGTCCTGCGCTCACGCCACTAATGGCGACTGCCAGGCCACGGTCGACTGGGCCCAGCCGATGATCATCACGGACCCGAACATTGTCGAGGACGACGATGCCGGTTTCGCCCCCGAGATGTCCCATTACTCTGGTGATACCCGGAACCGAAAAGCCGTCCGCCCGTGTGTCTACGAAAAATCCCGTAATACCGCCTCTGCGCTGCGCCACTTTTTCAGGATCGGTCACCGCGAACACCATCGCGTAATCCGCATACGGCGAATTTGTTATCCACTGCTTGGTGCCATTTATAATCCAGCCATCTCCATCTCTCACAGCGCGTGTCTTCATTGCCATCACATCCGAGCCCGCATCCGGTTCGCTCAAAGCAAAGCAAAGGGTTTTGTCCCCACTCGACACGCCCTCGCGATACTGCTCGAACACTTCGGGTGCCAGCTGGCAAAGAACGGGGGAAAGCCCATTGGTAAAGGGAGACGGTATGACCACATGCTGGATCAAAGTCCTGTTTGGTCCATACTTGCGATATAATACTTCTTGTATATGCGCATAGGCGCACGCTCCCATCTCGGAGCCGCCCAGTTTTTCAGAACCAAAGAGTGTATAGAATCCAAGCTCGGCAGAGCGCATTCTGACTTGTCGCCTGAGGGACAATATTTCGGGAACATAACGTCCGTCCGAATCGAACATTGAACGATCATCCCGCAGTAGCGCGTGATGCTTCTCCTCAAGCGAAACGACGTCCCGGTCGATAAAGCGAATGATGGAATCCGCAATCGCGACGTGATCTGGATCTATTTTCACATCAACTCCCAATCAATTTGAATTTTGGCAGAGTCACATCTTCTGTAACGTGCTCAAAGATGACCCCTACACGCTGCCCGATCGCCAGAATGTCCACATTTTCAATGACGATATTTGTCATCATCCGAACCCCTTCATCGAGCTCCACGATCGCAACGGCATATGGGGCATCAGCAGAAAAGGCAGGGCCGGCTCCGCGGCGCGCTATCGTGAACGAATAGATTGTCCCAAGTCCGGACGCTTCGGACCATTTCAGTTCGCAGGAGTGGCAGTGTGGGCAGAGTATCCTGGGATAGAAGTGATGCCGGGAGCACGCCAGACATCGCTTCAATATTAGCTTTTCCCTCTTGAGAGCCGCCCAGTATGGGCGGCTCTCTTCGTCTATATGTGGGACGGGTTTGTCATACTGGCTTTGCATCGCTTGCTTAAAACCTCAGTTTCAAGCCAACCGTGAAATACCTGCCAACAACATCATAGAGGCCGGGATTTGTGGAACGGTACACACCGTAAGGAGAGAACGGCACAATGGGAGGGTCTTTATCGAAGAGATTATTGACGGTCCCGAACAATTCCGCTTTTCCGATTCCTGCATCGAAGGCGTACTTCGCTGTTATGTCAGTATAGAAGACTGGATCGACTTTATCGTCAGCCAACGAATTGGGCGGAAGAGTATTGTCATAACTTCCCGAACCGATGAAGCGCTCCTGGAGGTAAAAATCCCAAGCCCCCTGGCTGTAGTTGAGAAGAAGGCTTCCGGACCAATGAGGCGTCCCACTGGCTCCGATATCTCCCGCCCGGTCCACGGATGGCGCACCTGGCACTGTCGTCTCAAGCGTATCCAGATAACTTACCAAGCCGGTAGCGCCAAACTTGCCTGATCCAAGATCACCAGCATAATTCAGCTCCAAGTCTACACCACTTGCCTTGAGACCCGCCAAATTGAGATAGGGGGTATCGATAATAATCAAGCCTGACGAATTGGTGGTGATCTGAGCACATGCGAGCTGCGAACCATTGTCGCACTGGTCAACCGTCTGCTGATTCGAAAGTTGCTGGATGGCACCCTCAATATCAATGCTGTAGTAGTCTACCGTCGCACCAAAACCCTGCAACCAGGCAGGTTGATAGGCCAACCCATAGGTGACGGTGTCCGCAATTTCGGGATTTAGGTCAGGATTGCCCCTCCGCTGCCCCAATGCACTCGACGTACCTCCATTGATACGAACGACCGCCAGAGCATTCTGCACCCCCGTGAACAGTTCCTGAATATTGGCAGCCCTGATGTCCCGGGACCGTGTGGCGCGGAGCCGCAAGTCGTCGAACGGCTCATAACTAATTCCCGCCTTCCACGTCGTGACATCCCCGACCGTGCTATATTCAATAATACGCACTGCGCCATTGAGCGACAGGGATTTCATCAAGGTCTTGTCGATCACCAGAGGCGCATCGGCCTCGACGAAGAATTCCTTGACATCATAAGTCCCCCGCAGTGGCTGAGGATTCGACAGCTGGAAGCCGCCAGGCACGCCGCTCGTCAATCGGTTGATTGCCCCCCCGAAGGCCGTCATCAGTGTCTATTCGTGCCGAGATCGGGTCTCCCGTCTGAGTCGCCGTTTCTTTCCGATATTCGATCCCCGTGGCGATATTCACGTCGCCGGCCGGAAGTGTGAAAGGAGAACCTCGGAGCGTCAGCGAAACGATCTGTTGCTCAAGGGTGAGATCTTTGACCGCAGCACCTGTTGTGTAATCAATCGACGCTTGGGATGGAGATCCCTCGCCAAACAGGTTCATCGGCACGCAGCCGGGATCAAAGCCGGCCAGTGTTGAACGGCAGACTATTTCACCCGTTACCGGATCCAGGACTGCATCTGCGGCAGCAATGGCATTGCGCGTAATGGCATTGCCATTAGTTCGCGCGACCAGATTGTTTTCGGCGCCCATTGCATAGCCGCCCAACTCCCAATCCCCACCCAGGTCCCAATCGAACCCGCCCATAACGCGCCAAGTCTGGCTGGTGTTCTCCGAAATCATGAAGCCCCAGTCCTGATTCGCGCGTGATAGGCGGAACGATTCAATACCGGCCGTAGCCATATCCGCCTTGACCGCATCTGAGAGAAACGCGTTGTCATTAAAGATCGTATACGACGTACCACCAAAATAGTTTGGGTACTGAAGATCATATCCGGTTACGACTTCCGCTACAGTGCCTTCGGCATAAAGGGTCACGCCTCCCGTATTGTACTCACCTCGCGCAAACGCGACTTTTCGCTCAACTCCAGCTGAAATATCGTAGGGAAGCCTGTTGCCGTCCCCTCCGACCTGATAGATTGAGCTGCGGTTGGTCCCGGGGTCGTACGGCGCAGTCGCTCCACCGGGCAGGAACATTGTTCCAGCGAGGGGACCGGACAGAATGGCGCCCCCATTGGACATCTGAAGATTATACGGTGCCGCGATGACTCTCGAAGGCGGCGGAGAATCATTGGCCGCAAGCGCCCACCCAGCATTCCAGTCGCGCGCATCCCAGTTTGTGCCATCCTGATTGAAGGCCTCAAGACTGAAGAGAATATGCCCACTCCCGTTGGCAAACTCCTGCCCTCCGGTCAACGTAGCCTTGTAGAGACCCGAATCATCTTCTCCGGAAATACCCCCTTCCCCTTCGAACTTCAAGCCAGTATAGTCCGTGTCCAGAATGTAATTCACAACACCAGATACTGCGTCGGATCCGTAGGCTGCGGATGCCCCGCCGGTGACAATTTCGACCCGCTTTACAAGCCCCTCAGGAAACAGATTGACGTCCGGAACACCGCCTTCACTAGATGAGACAAAGCGTCGCCCATCAAGCAAGACCAGTGTACGCTCCTTTCCGATTCCTCTCAGGTTAAGGAAAGTGGCCCCATTGTCCCGGGCCGACGACTGCGTTCCGTTGGATGCGCGAGAGGATCCCTTGAACACCGGGAGCTGGAGAAGAGCCTCACTGAGAAGGCCGGGAGACGCTGCCTGCAATTGCTCTGCACTGCGCATCGTCACCGGAACGGGCGTCTCCAGGCCCGAACGCAGGCGGCTACCGGTTACGATGACCTTGTCCAGTTCCCGACTGGCATTTTCACCATCATCGGTACTGGTTCCGATCTGCTCTGCCGTCACTTCCCCCGCGATATCAGTCTCTTGCGCGCTCGCCGCACCGACCATGGTCAATACAGCGGCTCCGCAGCCAAGCCAAAACTTATACGAAATTCCTCGCCTCATGTCTTTTCGACCTCCCTTGGCACGATGGTGGACTATTCCACTCTTCGTTTTTTTTCAGGCACACACCTCCTGAAACTACTTTTACTATATTAGAAATACTTTTCTGGCAATTGGAATGTGTTTCTATTCATAGCATATCGGCCATACTGGAGGCTAATAGCGTCGAGCAATTTTATCAACCTTTTTGTAGGACATTTTTTATCTCCAAATGCAGGTGAGGACATTTGTCGGCTCAGACTATTTATTCTGACACGAGACTTGCGAGAGAATTGCTTGCGCAGCAGCGAAACCAGCGATATCGGATAGCCGGACATTTCCCTGCTCCAACGATTGGATATGAGTGGGATTTTCGTATTTCAGACAATCATTCCATGTCTTTCGGGATTGCTTCCTGAAACTCACTTGGCGAATTCGGATTCTTGACCGAGCCTATCGGCTGATCTCGAGATCGCGTCATTGCCAGTCTGAGGTTTGAAAGCGGCCGTATGGACCATTCCGTCATGATACGGTTGAAGATATTCTGGACACTGCCTATGGCCAGACCGTTCGGCTGCATCACTGGGTTCAAACACACTCTGGCTGTTTGCATGCCTGGACTGCAGTTTTGAGTTGAATTGTGCCATTCGAGGCGGCCGTGACCGATTTGTTCGTCGCCATGCTCCGGAGGAATGATGCAGTCCCAATGAATAGCCCTGCCATCGTCGGAAAGGATGACTTGTAACCAGCGTCTTGATGGCTCTCTCGCGAGCCCATGATGATTAGTATCGCCCTTCAGCCGATCCACGGATTGTAGCTCAAGAATTCATGCCCGAGCGCGCCCTATATGGATTTAGTGATCCTCCCGTTTTTATCGAACCAGGGAGCGGATGCCCGACAATTTCTTCTGCTAGCAAGGCTGCCTCTACCAGCTTCTCCAGATCCACACCCGTTTCGATGCCGGCTTCTTCACACAGGAATACAAGATCCTCCGTGCAGATATTCCCGGCCGCTCCCTTATGCTCGGCGAAGGGGCATCCACCCAGTCCGGCAACGGCGGCGTCAAATCTGTCGATGCCCAATTCCAGTCCGGCCCAGGCATTCGCCAGGGCCATACCACGCGTATCGTGGAGATGAAGGCATAGTTGCAAGTCCGGATACCGGCTTCGTACTGCACCCACGACCCTGCGGATCGATGACGGCGTGGCCCACGCCATCGTGTCCGCCAATGTGATATAGTCCAATGTAACGTTAGCCTCCTGGCTCAACCTCAGAAGGTCTCCGATCATCTCGACCACGTTCTTGGGATCAATATCCCCCGCAAAGTTGCACCCAAACGCGGCCATGAGCGCACCCATCCGTACACGAATTCCCATGTCACGATAGGTGCGAAGGATCTCCCGTTGCTTTTCATAGTTTTCAGTAATGGTCCGGTTTTGGTTACGCCGTAAAAATTCGCCAGAAAGACACAGCGATATATGTCCATGGATGTCCAGTTTTCCCGTTGAAACAGCGCGTCGCAAGCCGGTTTCATTCAGCCACAGCGCAGTGTATTCTACGCCCGGTACACGTTCGAAACCCGCCACAACCTGTTCCGCGTCCGCCATGCCCGGAACGTTCTTCGCCGGCACGAAGGAAACCGTTTGAATTTGACGCAATCCGGTGGTCGAAAGCGCATCAATCAGGCGAATTTTGTCTTCTGTGAGTATAGGTCCCCTCTCAAACTGAAATCCTTCACGGGGGCCTTCCTCCACGATAAATACCTTTTGGGGACGGTCTGACATTATCTGAATCTCATTTTTTCTAGTTTGTTAGATCTGTCGTCGCTCTCAAATTCTCGAGATTCTGTAGCTTGCCCAGCAACGCATCCGGATCGATCCAATCGACACCCTGTGCACACATGTGGAATTTTTGACTGAGTTCTTCATCCGACAATGGAAGTTGCGCATTTCCCCGGGCAAAACGGATCTCCCCGCTATCGAATTCCCGTCCGTCATGCATCACGACTATTACCCTTTCTGTAAGGGCCAGTCCCAATTCGTTCGGGGAATGGGTGTCGATTGTCTCAATTTCGACTTTCTCAATCAATCCCTGGACATCTGCCCGGCCGACATATGAGTCGGTCATCTGTTCAAAACCGATGTGTCCGGCTGTGATTGCGGCAGCTGCGGCAAACTCAATACTGAACGCGGCTTCGAGCGCCGTTTTTGGACGATGATTGCGTAGCAACGCCGCCTGTGTAGGGCTGAAGATTACGCGAACTTGGCCGATGTCATCGCTGGCAATCGCATTGGCTCGGGTGAGTTCGATCAATCCGTCAATGGCCCTGTGGGTTGCATAGCAGATAGGATATTTCTTGATCGAAAGCCCGAGTTCCGAGATCCAAAGCCGCTCCTGCGGTCGAATGCGGGAATTTCGATCCGTGTTTCCACGGGGCGAGATCGCCGCCAGCAAGCCTGCGTAATGTTCGAGAGCATCTTCCGATCCCGTCATGCCGGCACCGGCGAGCCTTGCTGCATACACACCGCGAGATGCGGCCATCCCGACCTGAAGGGGCTTGGCCATGGAGCCAAAATTTGCCGCAAGGCCGCTGGAAAAGCTTGCAGCAATTGCAAGGGCATTACGTGCCGTCACGGCATCGAATCCATGCAAGCTTGCCACCGCCGCTGCCGCCCCGATTGTTCCAAATATCGACGTAGGATGCCAACCTTTCGCATGCAGGGGGTCGGATTCTCTCCAACAAAGCTCAGCCCAAACCTGATATCCTGAAACATAAGCTGCAACCGCCTCGGCCCCGGATCGCCCAAGCCTGTCGGCTTCGGCAAGAACTGCAGGCACCAGGACCGCACTTGGATGCCCCAGTAGCGCAACATCATCAAAATCCAGGGCGTGAGCTGAAGCTGAATTGATCATGACGGCACTTTGCACATCTGCGCTGGCCAGACCCATGAGGACCGAAGAACCACCCCTCTCCAGTCGTCCATGAAGCTCACAGAGTGTGAGAACGACTTTTTCGTTCCGTCCAGAAAGCATCGTAGCAATCGCGTCGATAAATCCCCGCTTCGCGATCGCGATTGCATCCAAAGGAAGAACAAATTTTCGACTTTCCGCGACCAGCTCAGCCAAATCCTGAGTTAGCCCGGACATCAATACGACCTCGGCAATTTCAAGACGTGCTCGGCAATGTATGCCAATACCAGATTATGAGAAACGGGTGCGATACGTCCCAATCGCGCTTCGCGCCAGCGACGCTCGACGTGGAATTCTTTGGCCGCCGCAAAGCCGCCATGGGTCTGGAAACATGCCTCGGCAGCCTGCCAGTTCGCCTCGGCTGAAAACAACCTGGCCAGATTCGCATCTTCGCCGGTTTCCTTGCCCACATCATACAGAGCAACTGCCTTGCGGGTCAGCATGTCCGCTGCCACGACATTTGCGTAGGCTTCGGCGATGGGAAATTGAATCCCCTGATTTTGGCCGATTGGCCGGTCAAACACGATACGTTCCTTGGCATATTTGACAGCAGTCTCGATAAACCAGCGGCCGGATCCGATGTGCACATGAGAGGCCAGGATTCGCTCAGAGTTCATGCCGCTCAGTATATACTTGAAACCTTTTCCTTCTTCCCCGATGAGGCTGTCAGCTGGTATTCGCAGATTATCGAAAAAGACTTCGTTTGTTTGGTGATTGATGAAGGCATCGAGGGGCTGAATTGTCATTCCGTTTCCAACAGCTGCTCGCATATCGACAAGGAAGACCGAAAGCCCATCGGTTTTTTTTGCGACTTCACTCCTGGGCGTGGTCCTGGCAAGCAAAAGCATCAGGTCAGATTGGCGCGCTCTCGACGTCCATATCTTTTGCCCATTTATGACGTAGCTGTCGCCGTCCCTAACAGCGCTGGTTCGCAGACTGGTGGTATCGCTCCCGCTCGTCGGCTCCGTCACTCCGAATGCTTGGAGACGTATATTCCCCTTGGCGATCTCGGGCAGGTATTTCTGCTTTTGCTCAGCACTCCCGTGACGCAGAACAGTACCCATAGTATACATCTGGGCAAAGATCATTCCTGCGTTGCCTCCGCAGGCCATGATCTCCTCGAGGACAACGCCCGCAGCACGAAATGGAAGCCCTGCCCCTCCATATTCTTCGGGGATCAGGGCAGACAGCCACCCGGCCTCGGTCAGCGCATCCACGAAGGCTTGAGGGTAGGCTTCCGCCTTCTCCACCTTGAGCCAGTAATCCAGAGGAAACTTTGTGCACAACGAACGAATTGCTTCGCGGATCTCCCGATAATCCTCACCGGAAGTAATTGTAAGTTCTATTGGTTCTCGATGCCCCAACAATTGATCATCTCCCTATATATATATTTTCAACGGCCTTTGAATTCGGGAACCCGCTTTTCGTTAAAAGCAGCTATCCCTTCACGTCGGTCCTGTGTATCCAGCAGCCTGTAATATGCTTCCAACTCATATCGATAGCCGGTCGCCAGATCAGTCTGCAGGCCAAAATGGATTGATTTACGCGCCTGTCTCACTGAGAGCGGAGCGCATTCTGCAATTTTCTTTGCCGTCGCAAGCGCCTCACTGATCAACTCAGTCTGAGGGCATAACCGGTTTATCATTCCCCAACGGCACGCCTCTTCTGCGCTGAACGGAACGGCAGCCAAAATCAGTTCTTTTGCCCTGCGCTCACCAACAGCTCTGGGCAGGTTCTGCGTGCCCATACCTCCCGGCATAATTCCGATCTTGCATTCTGTCAGGGCAAACCGCGCATCTTCCGAAGCATAAATAAAGTCACAACTCAGGGCGGTCTCAAGACCTCCCGCATAGCATATCCCGTTTACCGCTGCTATCCAGGGTATTTTGCTCTCTATACGCATCATCAACATTCGCTCCCCAATCTCGTGCTGGAGCGTCCAGTCCTCGATACTCTGGGTATTTCTGTCCTTGAGATCTCCACCCGCTGAAAATGCGCGGCCGGCGCCAGTCAAAACAACGCATCGGACCCAGTCGGGATCGAATTGCAGACGAGTCAGAAGGTCATTCTGCTCACGCGTCATAGTCATATCAATGGCATTTAGCCTGTCAGGCCGATTCATGGTGACCAGCATTACGTGGGAACCGATTCGCTCCACCCGCAGTGTCTCATAGTCGGGAATATCCATGCCCCCTCCCTCAACCGACCTTGGTCGGCTCTGCAAGGACCTCACTCGTATGCTGACCAAGGGTGGGGGGGCCAGTACGCCCGCCCGGCCTGGTTCCATCAAAGCTTAGCGGCAGCATGACGTGTTCTATCTCTCCCCCACCGGGTATTGTCCTTATGATATCGAGCGCTTTCGTTTGTTCGCTTTCCAGCATTTCCTTGACATTATTGACGGGAGCACAAGGCACGCCCACTGCATCAATCGCCGTGAGCCAATGCTCCATGGTTTCCTTTTTTATCTCGGTTGCAATCAGATCATTCAGCTCTTGTCGGTTTGCAAATCTATCTCCATTGGAAACAAATCGCGCATCTGTCGCCCATTGGGACTGCCCAAGTACTCCGCAAAGCTTTTGAAACAATGAGTCGTTTCCGGCCGCGACGATCAGATACCTCCCATCAGAAGCTGCGTAGGCCTGATAGGGAGCTATTCCCGCCTGCCCGGTGCCCATAGGCTTGGCAACCTCGCCTGTTGCAGAATAGCGCGACACATAGCCCATCATCCAGGTTATCGCCGTCTCGAGCAACGAAACATCGACGGTCGCGCCGACACCTGTCTCCCGTTTTCGCATGAGGGCGCACAAGATACCGATAACCGCCCACATGCCGGTACCCAGATCCACAATCGACGGTCCGACGCGGACGGGTGGCCTCCCCTCTTCTCCGACGACACTCATTATGCCGGCAAATGCCTGCATCAGCGGATCATATCCTGGCCGCCGCGCAAAGGGACCGTCCTTCCCGAAAGCGCCGAGATTGCAAAAGACCAAGCCCGGCTTCAGATCCCTGAAGTATTCCGCACCCATCCCTATTTCGTCCAAGTGGCCGGGTCGAAGATTTTGCAGAACAACATCTGCCCTTTCACTCACGAGCCGCCTCAGGCTTTCTCGATCGGAGTTCTTCCTCAAGTCCAGAACGACTGACTTCTTGTTCCGATTTGCCGATGGAAAGGCGGTGTATGGTGGCCCCCATTTTCGCGCATCATCGCCCTGAGCACGCTCAACCTTGATAACTTCGGCGCCAAGATCCCCCAGAATCTGGCCCGCGAAAGGGGCCGCCAGACTTCCGCCAATCTCGATCACAACGATGCCTGACAATGGATAGGTATTGGAACTCATCTTATCACTCCGAATTTTTTTCCGCGCGGACAGGCGGTCATTATCCATCTATATATCTAGACGATTTTGTCTGACAATAATGACCATTCTCGAAACATGCAAGCCGAACTTGCCAATTACGCAACCGCGTGGATTGACGAGACTTTCTTATCAAGCGCGACAATCAACTCTCTTTGGCGCTCGCGTGCCAAGCGGATACTCTCGTCCTTGACGTGCCCATATCCCCGTATCCGTGATGGTACATCCGCAAGCTTGCATGATACCGAATAGTTATCCGTCAGGTTCGCAAGCAGCTTCTTGATGAGCGCCTCGTACTCATCGACCAGTGCGCGCTCAGTCCGACGCTCATCCGTGTGGCCGAATGGATCAGCCCAGGTGCCACGAAGTATCTTGAGCTTCGCGAGCAGGGGAAATACCCGGAACATCCATGGCCCGAACATTCTCTTCTTGAGTTGACCGGTCGCCTTGTCCCGCCTTGAGAACAAGGGTGGCGCCAGGTGGACCTTCAGCTTGAAATCGCCTTGAAATTGCTGTCGCAACTTTTCTCGGAACTCCGGCGCACTGTAGAGACGCGCCACTTCGTACTCATCCTTGTAAGCCATCAACTTGTAAAAGTTCGTGGCAACTGACCTTGAGAATTGCCCTTGGAAAGCCCCCTCGGGATCTGCGGCGCATGCCGCGTCAGCCAAGGCCCTGTAACGATCCGCATACGCTCTGTCCTGGTAGACCTCAAGCTCAAGCGCCCGTCGATCGACCATGGCCTGTGTCGACAAATTCAGGTCTTGCTCAGGTGCCAGCGAAGGCTTCAGCAGGGCCGATATTTTCTCAGGATCATGCGCAGCCAGCCTTCCCCATGCGAAAGTCTCCTTGTTGGCCTGGATTGCGACTCCATTCAGCTCGATAGCCTGCTCGATCGCTGAAAGCCTGAGGGGCACAAGTCCTTTCTGCCACGCGTACCCCAGCATGAAGACATTGGTTGCGATTGCGTCCCCCATAAGCGCCGATGCAATGGCCGTCGCATTCACGAAATCGACGTTTCCTCCAATCGCCTGGGCAAGGGACTGGCGCATGCGAGACGTTTGAAAATCCATGTCATTGTCTCGAACAAAGTCTGACGTGGGCTGGAGATGCTCGTTTACCACCGCCCTCGTCGTCTCTGGATTGTAGCAGGATAGCGCAGCCTGGCTTCCCGCCACCACAATGTCACACCCAATCAGCAGATCGGCCCGACCTCTGCCAATGCGTACGGAGTGAAGCTCCTCCGGGTCAGGTCCAAGCCGTACATGACTCATCACAGCGCCATTTTTTTGGGCGAATCCGGTATTGTCGAGCACAGAGCAGCCCAGTCCGTCCATGTGAGCGGCCATTCCGAGCAACGCGCCGACCGTAATGACCCCAGTGCCCCCAATACCGGTAATCAAGATGTCGTAGCTCTGATCCAGCACTGGAATCGATGGGAAGGGTATTTCGGCAAAGAGTTCATCCCCCTGCCCGACCTGCGCTTTAGGCGCCTTTCTAAGGTCACCGCCAAACACAGTTACAAAACTGGGACAGAATCCATTTGCACAGGAATAGTCCTTGTTGCAGTCCGACTGGTCGATTTGCCGTTTTCGACCATACTCCGTCTCCAAGGGCTTTACTGCGACACAATTGGACTTCACTGAGCAGTCTCCACATCCTTCACAGACCCGGTCGTTGATAAAGATTCGTTTGGGAGGGTCGGGATATAGCCCGCGCTTCCGACGGCGCCGCTTTTCAGCGGCGCAGGTCTGATCGTATATCAATACGGTCAAGCCCCGCACTTCGCGCAGATCCTTTTGCACCGTATCAAGATCATCGCGATGCCGAACAACCGTCCCGGGCGCAAATTCAGCGCCAGCACCATATTTGTCTGGTTCATCTGTTACAATATATATTTTTTTTGCGCCCTCCGCGGATACTTGTCTCGTAATCTGCGGAACTGTCAGGGGCGCATCGTGAGGCTGCCCGCCCGTCATTGCGACGGCATCGTTATATAAGATCTTGTAGGTGATGTTTACATTGGATGCAGCCGCAGCGCGAACCGCCAGGAGACCGGAATGGTTGTAGGTTCCGTCGCCCAGATTCTGGAAAATATGCTCATCACCGCTGAACGGCGCCTGGCCGATCCAGTTCGCTCCCTCCCCCCCCATTTGGGTTATTGTCGATGTCCGCTTCTCGGGGACAAACATTGCCATACCATGGCAACCGATTCCGGCTCCCGCACGACTGCCTTCCGGAAGATTTGTGGAAGTATTGTGCGGACAACCTGAACAGAAAAATGGCGTGCGTGTCAGACTGACCACCTGGCCGCTTGTCGGCTGAGCCAAGTCAGCCAGCACACCAGCGGCGGCTCGTACTGCCGCATCGTCGGAAATCCGAAGAATTCGGTCCGCCAGAACCAGTCCAATTGCCAGCGGATCAAGCTCGCCTGTCTCGGGCAGTAATTCGCGCCCCAGTTCGTCCAGCTTTCCAACGACGATCGGGCGGCGCGGGAGATTGCATAGCGCCTTCATCAGCTGGTCTTCGATTAGGGAGCGCTTCTCCTCGACCACGACCACTTCCTCGAGACCATCGACAAAGCGCTTTATCCCCTCCGTTTCCAAGGGCCAGGTCATCCCGACCTTGTAAATCGAAATCCCGAGTTCGCGCGCACGGGCCTCATCAATACCCAGATCAGACATCGCCTGACGAACATCAAGATACGCCTTGCCGGTTGTCACGACGCCCAATCGAGCCCCCGGCGAGTTCCAGACCGATCGGTCAAACGGGTTTGCTCGCGCGAATGCAGCGACAGCTTTCAACTTAGCCCCCACCAACCGCCGCTCCTGTTCGACTGTCGGATCGGGTGAACGAATACCAAGGCCGCCCTCCGGAGGCACGAAGTCAGTGGGCAGGACAATTGTCACCCTTTCCGGGTCGACGGAAATCGAAGCGCTGCTCTCGACAGTTTCTGCCACAGCCTTGAAACCTACCCAGCAGCCGGAATATCGGGACAGGGCGAAGCCCATCAGACCAAAATCCACATACTCCTGGACACTCGAAGGATTGATGACCGGGATCATTGCCGCGATCATCACTTGTTCGCTCTGGTTCACGAGCGTTGACGAAACGCCCCCGTGATCGTCCCCCAGAATTGCTAGAACACCACCATACGAACTGGTTCCGGCGGAATTCGCATGCTTTAACGCATCAAGTGATCGATCGACACCCGGCGCCTTGCCATACCAGATTCCGAATACACCATCCACTTTGGCCCCCGGAAAGAGGTTTACCTGCTGACTGCCCCATACCGCAGTAGCCGCAAGTTCTTCATTTACGCCCGGTTCAAAATGAATGTTCTCGGCTTCCAACAGTTTCTTGGCAGCCCATAATGCCTGATCGTAGCCACCAAGGGGGGAGCCCCGATATCCCGATATGAATCCCCCCGTATTCAACCCGTTGGCCTTGTCCCGGCTACGCTGGATCAACGGCAAACGCACCAGAGCCTGAATACCCGTCAAATAGATCCGCCCTTCAGATGACTTGTATTTATCATCGAGTGACACATGCCCGGGGGCGCCTGCATTTATCATGAATCTTCCTATCTGATCTTGCGCCCCGACCCGAGTTCATCCGCGACACCTAACGCTCCCGAATAGCGATCAAGCTATTCTGATTCAGGCCGCAGATGTCTTTTCACTCCGGGGCAGGCGCTGTCGCCAAGTTTCCCATTAAATATGAATAGTACCATTATGTTGTACGAAACTGTCCTACATTGCAAGAATGATTCCCTGTCCCTTTTTGGCACGGCCCGCAACCGCCGGAAGATGCGGCCTCCCGCATCCAATGCCTGCCGGAGGCTGCATACGCCTTCACCCCGGGTAGCGGCATGTCCCCGAATCGTCTGTCGCCGATTACCGGGCACAGTATCTGGCCTGGAACTCGGTAACCCGATGTGAATGGGGTTCTGGCCTCAGGGCCGTCGATCACTCACCCCAAGAATTGAAAGGGCCGATCAAACAAGTGTGCCATTACCAACCGATCGACGCATGCAATCGCTCCGCTCAGGCTGCCTATGCGTCGGACTGTCGGCCCGGCATTTTGCCGCCATTGAGCGCTCAGGATGCGCCTCGCATCATTCCGCAGCGCCTGATTACGCGTGCAGCACGTTTCTGAGGCAAGAGATTGCGCGATGACAACTCCGCCAAACACTCCCCACAGCACATTCAGGTCGTGCGACGGCTCTCCTGGAAACTATGACAGTGCACGCCAGGCAGTTCGCGATCCGTGGTGACAATAACGACCGTTCAATTGTTGCAAGTCCTGCGTCCTTGACCAAGGAACAAGGGGGCTTGGCGAGGTCACCGAGCACGCCGCCGCCCTGCGAGAAGAGCTCAGCGCTCGTGCGAACGCAAAGCCCCCCCCCCTCGGGAAGGAGCTCCTCCGCAAAGACTTCAGGCGGACAACTTCCTTAGACCACGCCGCGCTCCTTGAGTTCCATTAGCTCGGCGTTCGATACCCCACATAGCCTATTCAGTATTTCTTCCGTGTGCTCACTTAGTGTTGGCGCAAAACGGGTTTCAAGCTTGTCCGTCTCATCGAATCTTAGTGGACTGTTGGGCAGAACCACGCGTCCAAGGCGCGGATGATCCACCCATTCAAGCATCCCCCGCTCGTGCATATGCGGATCATTTAGGACCTCGCTTATCGTCCGCACCGGCGCGCTCGGGACCTTGTGGCTTTTCGTCTTCTCAAACAGGTCAGCCATGGATTGCTGGGAAGTCCAAGCTTCAATGAGCGCGTCCGTCTCGTCCATGTTGCAAACACGGCTTGCGTTTGTCGCAAATTTTGGATCGTCTATCAGATCTGGCCGCTCCATCAGGTTTGCCAATGCGCGCCAGTGATTTTCCTTGACGCAGATGATCGCGACATAACCGTCCAAAGAACGATAGACATTATACGGAGCAATTGCAAGACCGCTATGTCGGTTTCCGGTTCTTAGAGACATGGACGGGTCCTTGCCATGAAACATACCGAGTATCGAGGCGAGCGTCGGAAACACCGTCTCTTGCATAGCAACCTCGACAAGCCGTCCGTGACCGGTCCGCGCGCGCTCTACAAGAGCCGTCATGACGCCAGCGTAAAGATGTGTGCCCCCGAGAAAATCGGCAATGGCCGGCCCCGCTTTCATCGGAGGACCGTCAGGCATGCCTGTAACACTCATAATTCCCGAAACCGCTTGTATCGTCAGATCCATTGCCAGGCCATCTCTGTCTCGACCCGAGATTCCATAGCCAGTCGCAGTCGCGTAGATGAGGCGTGGATTGACCTGCCGGAGAACCTCCCACCCGATTCCAAGCCTGTCCATCACACCCGGGGCGAAATTTTCCAGAACAACATCCGCATCCGATACGAGTTGCATGAAGAGCTCACGCCCGCGGCTCGTCTTCAGATTGAGCGTAATCCCCTTCTTGTTTGCGTTGAGCATCTCGAAAGGCAGCATCGCACCTTCATTGATTTCCGCTCGCGACCGTGCGGATTCGCCTTCCGGCGACTCGACTTTTATGACCTCTGCCCCAGCCTTTGCCATTAGAAACGTTGCGTACGGACCCTGATAGACTTGACCGAGGTCAATAACTCTCAGACCCGCCAGGGGTAGATTTTTTGCATTTTGCTTGTCTGTGGCCATTTCGCCGCTTTCCTGAAAACTGTGCTGCTCATGACGTTAGCTCACAAATAGGTGTTCTGCAATTTAGAAAACAGTTCCGAATATTTCCTTTGAGGCCATTGGCATTCCGCAGGTCAAGTTTGGAACTTGGGTCCGTTCCAATCACAGGTTTGATCGCCCCCGTCCGGAAACCTAAGGCTCACCGCCGCACCCTCGCCCAGTTCGCCCCGGGGCCTGGAGGGCATGTCTCCTCCATAGCTCCAGCGATGATGAAGAAACCAGATGAATACCCTGCAATGTATTGAAATCCTGCTGCCAGGAACGCAAACAGGCATGAATGATTGCAGCCACGACGTCCGGACTGCCGGGCAATTAACTTGCATCCGACCCAAGTCTTCCACACAAAAGCGATTTCTTGAGCGTTGTGTTGAATTGCCCCATGATGTTCGCTATCATGGAATAGTGTTCGACTATGTGAGCTACTCTCGACCCTTGGGCAAGATTTAACCCTTCATACGCCGAAGATCACGTGCGTGTTTGAAAGCGGCCTCAGTTCTAATTGAGAATGCAGGGACTCATCGACGGGGTTTACGTATAAAAGGACGAAGGATTTCTGAATACATGGTGAAAACGAAGCTGTCGGCGACTTTGGATATAGCACTACCCGAAGATGAAGAGTCTTCGGCTTCAACGCGAATGGATACAACCCTGGTTAAGGGCTTGTCTGTCTTGATTGCGCTCGCTGAATCAAATTCGCCATTGGGCGTATCGGCTTTGAGTTCAGAGCTGGGCTACGGAAAAAGCAATATTCATCGCCTCCTGAATACCCTCCTTGAGATGGGATTTGTGGCACAGGAAGATGACACGCGGCGATATAAGGCAACCTTGAAGCTCTGGGAGCTCGGGTCCGTCGTCATCGACCGGCACATGCTCCGGCGCGCAGCCAGACCGACGATAAGAGACATCAACTCAGAGACAGGCAACAGCGTCTTCGTCACAACGCTCTCGGGAACAGATATACTTTATATTGAGAAGGCAGAGTCAGTTCAGGGTCCCCGCTCTTCCACAAGGGCGGGCCTCAGAGTGCCCGCAGCCTTTACGGCGGCGGGCAAGGTGCTGCTTGCACACCAGCGTGATCCAATCGCGCTGCTAGATCATATCCTCAAGACTGTTCCCAATGCTTCAGCCCTGGATCGCAAGGCGCTCGTCAAGGAATTTGAGGAAATCAGGTCTTTGGGCTACGCCATTTCCCGAGGAGGCTGGACGAGGGGATTCAATTCGGTCGCGGTGGTGATACCGCAATTGCAGGGCCCTAACGAGCAAGGCTATCCACACTCGGCCTTGGGTATGGCATCAACTGACGAGTTCCTGAACACCTCAGACCCCAAAGAGGCCGTGCGCATTCTTACCGATGGTGCCCGCAGAATTGCCGAACTGCTCGGTCCGTTAGGCACCGTTGTCTCCTGATCGGGAAGGCGAACAGGACCGCCCTCAGCTGGTCGCCTCTGAGTCAATCAGTCCCGAACTAAAGTGCCCGCTCGATTCGTTTCCCGCGATCTGAATTTTGCGCGATGCAAAATTTCGACATGCGTTGCGAGATGCCGGCTAACGGATAGCTATGCTCAGGAGATATCTTTATCACTGATATGGAAACTTCTGGTTCGACCAGAAGGATCGACGCCGATTGGCAATTTCAGTTTTGTACCAGGCAAGACAACTGAAAGTACCACAAATCCGGCGGTTGATGGTCTCCAGATACCGTTGCTGGCAGAACGTCGGCAGGCCCCAACCGCTCGGATACTAAGTGTGACCTTCAGCGACTGGGCTCGCCTGGAGATCGACTGGCGGAAGTATTGAACGCCGGACACACAAGAGAACGCGCACCTGCCATATTCATTCCGTCTTGCCTCACTCTGTCCTCGAAGCGTGGTCCGGAGTTCGGACTTCAGCTGATGCGTCGGGTACTGAAGCTGCCATCGCATTGTCATTCCTGGCTGGCGAACGCGAGAGTCGGGACTCTTGAACACGTTGCGTCAAGATTCCCCGCGCTCCCGACTTTCAGGCTCGACGAGCCCGGACGCTGCTTCGTGCATTCTTCAAATCGCCTCAACGATCGTCACGTTCGCCATACCGCCACCCTCACACATGGTTTGCAGACCATAACGCAAACCGCGTGCATGAAGGGCGTGAACGAGCGTGGTCATGAGCTTGGTCCCCGATGCGCCGAGCGGGTGACCCAGCGCGATCGCCCCACCATTCACATTCAATTTTTCAGGATCTGCGCCCAGCGTTTCAAGCCATGCCATAGGCACAGAGGCAAATGCTTCATTCACCTCGTAGAGGTCGATCTCCGCCATGGATAGATTCCGGCGCGCCAGCGCCTTCTGCGTTGCAAAGATGGGCTCTTCAAGCATAATGACAGGATCGCCAGCCGTAACGAGCATGCTTACGATGCGCGCCTTCGGTTTTAATCCGTGCATCTTGATGGCCGCTTCATTCGCAATCAGCAGGCCGGAGGCGCCATCGCAAATCTGACTTGCATTCGCGGCAGTGATGGTTCCCCCTTCCATGAGTGTCCTGACGGATCCCATACGCTCGAGATCTGCGTCGTAGCGGATACCCTCGTCCCGATTATGCTGGACCGGACCATCGCTGCCCGTTACCTGCAAGGGTACAATTTCAGAGTTGAACGCGCCGGATTCCGTTGCTCGTGCTGCGCGTCGATGGCTTTCCAGCGCAAACCGGTCCATGTCGTCTCTGGTGAACCCGTATTTTTCTGCAATCATCTGCGCACCCTGAAACTGGCTGAATTCCTTGATGCCATATTTGCGCTGGATTCGTTCGCTCCAGGGCCCATCTCCGATACCCGCTTTCGCGAACAAATCGATCGCCGAATTCATCGGCACCCGCGACATGCTTTCCACGCCAGCGGCAATCACCATGTCCTGCGTACCGGACATCACAGCCTGCGCCGCAAACTGTAACGCCTGCTGAGACGATCCGCACTGGCGATCTATCGTGACTGCCGGCACACTTTGGGGAAGTCTTGACGCAAGCACCGCATTACGGCCAAGCGCAGACGACTGCTCTCCCGCCTGGCTGACGCACCCCATGATGACATCTTCGATTGCTGCGGGATCGACACCTGAACGATCAATCAGCGCGTTCAGGACCTCGCTCGCCATGTCCGCCGGATGCCAGCCCGAAAGCGCTCCATTGCGGCGACCTCCTGCGGTCCTTGCTGATTCAATTATATAGGCGTCCGGCATCTCTCTTACTCCTTCAAAAAATGGTTGTTTGAATTATTACGGGCGTCACGACTGTATGCGTCCCGGCTGAACTGATATTTTGCGAGTTCGCACCCGCTGTTTGAATGCTGATTTGCAGACCGAATTTGTCTTTCTACTGACTTTTTCATGTCGGCGCGCAATCATACTACGATGTGTCCAGACCGCAGCGCGCAATGTCTTTCATCGGTATTGATGTATCGCCAAGCGTGGCGGGTGCAAGTTTTGCGCCCGCCATGATCAGCTTTTTCGAGGCGA
>NZ_AWFG01000021.1 GCF_000682695.1 Hyphomonas chukchiensis
TCGGCAGCCGACAAGGCAACCATCGGGGTTCTGGTCGCGCGAACGGATCCGTCGCAACCCAAGCATAAGGGATTGAGTCAGTTTATTCTGGACATGAATACGCCCGGCGTGACCGTCAGGCCCATTTACGACATGTCCGGGGAAGAGAACGAATATAACGAAGTTTTTTTCGATGACGTGCGCATTCCGGCTGATCGGCTTCTGGGCAAGGAAGGCGATGGCTGGCGCCTTGTCATGGAACAATTGCAGACTGAGCGTTCGGCAATGACAAAGCCCGGTGCCGTCTGGGGATTTGGACCCACTGCACGTGAACTTGTCTCAGGACTGATTGCAACCGGAAAAATCAAGGATCCTCTCGTCCGCGACGAAGCGGCTCAGCTCTACATTGAAGGCGAAATGCTGCGCCTCCTCGTGTATCGCAATATGAGCAATCGATTAAACGGCAAACCTGCCGGCCTCGAGGGCAATCTGGGCAAGATGATCGCATCGCCTCACGGCCAGAAGCTGAGTGACCTCGCAAAACGCAGCCAGGGAGCGGCTGGCATGCTCGTCAACCCGGACGTCCTGCCCTTGCCGGAAAAGCATTACGGCCTTTTCAACAACTGGGACTACGCGTTCTGGTTCGGGCCGGCTTCCACCCTTGGCGTCGGCACTCAGGAAATTTTGAAAAATACCGTAGCCGAACATCTGCTCCGGTTACCGAGAGACAGTGATCCGACTGCTAAAATGCCGTTCGAAGAAATCAACAAGACCAAACTCAAAGCGGCGAGCTGATAGGAGCCTCTAATGAACTTTTCACTCAGCGAAGACCATGTCGCCTTGCGCGACTCCGCGGCAAACTTTCTGGACAAGGAGGTCGATCTTTCAGTCCTGCTTACTCATGGCCGCACGGTGATGGACGCCGACTATGACGGACTCTGGCGAAAGATCGTCGAGCTTGGTTGGCCTGGAATTGTCATTCCAGAACAGTATGGCGGTCTGGGAATGGACTATATTGATCTCATCATGATCATTGGAGAAATCGGACGTACACTCGCGCCGGTTCCCATGTTTGGCACGCTGGCAGGTGCCTGGGCGGTTGAGAAGGCCGGGTCGGAAACCCAAAAAGCAGACATTCTGCAGCGCGTCGCTGGTGGCGAGATGAAGCTTTGTCTCGCTTTGACCGACGCAGACGGAAAGGTCGGCGACGGGGTCACTGTAAGTGCAGCTAAAGGCGCAAGCCTTCTGAACGGCGAGAAGACATATGTCGTCGACGCCGATTCTGCTGACAAGATTATCGTCATGACTCAGGATGACACGTTCTTCGTCGTAGACCGGAATGCAGAGGGCGTCAGTGTTTCCGTGTTGCCATGGAGGGACATCACACGCCAGGTCTGCAAAGTCAGTTTCAAGGACGTGCAGGCGGAGCGCCTGGAGCATTCAGGCGGCGTCTGGCCCTGGGTTAAAGACCGTCTCTATCTGATCCTTGCGGCCGAGAGCGCCGCAGGCATAGCCGCCTCTCTCGCCGACTCGGTAGGCTATGCAAGCGAGCGTGTCGCATTTGGCAGACCCATCGGCGCGTTCCAGGCGATCAAGCACCAACTTGCCGAGATCGCCGCGCAGAGCGAATGCGCCACAGCCGGCGTGCAATATGCCGCCTGGACGCTCAGCGTCGATGACGAGCGAGCCTCTCTGGCCGCGGCCATGGCACAGGCGTATACCAGCGAATCCTACAAAGCCGCGACGCACCGGAACATCCAGATTTTTGGCGCGATCGGATTTACCTGGGAAATGAAGAACCATCTCTATTACAAGCGGGCCAGGGCCAATTCCGAACTCTTGGGCGCTCCAAGGCAACAGAGAGAAGAAATTGTTCACTGGATCGAGTCGCACGAAGCAGCGTGAGCCGCCAAGCTGAGCGTGTTTGGCTGACTACCAGTGAGACCGGGACACAATACGACTTTCGGTGTTTCGGCCAATGGCAGATGCGGACGGATTATTGATCCACTCAACTGTTGTGGAACTGCTCTCGAAGACCAACCGGGACGCATTCTCCAGTCGCTCAAGAAGAAGACTAGAGCGGATGATGAATAATCAGCTCCCACACGCGATTGTGAAATAATACCGCTAGTTCGTCCGTATCGATATTATTTATATCGTTGCACAAGACTGACTGATGTTCATCAAAGGACAATAGGAGCAAATGAATGGATGTTTGCAGAGCTGTAACGCAACGTATTTCCACGCGGGCCTTTCTGCCGGATCCGCTATCTGAATCTGAAATCCGCGACTGGCTATCTCAGGCCCAACGCGCTCCATCAGGTGGAAATACGCAGCCATGGCGCACCATCGTCCTAGCCGGGCAGGCCAAAGATGATCTGGTCAAAATGGCCGCTCCCGTTATTGCTGCCAATCCCCGCGGTCAGGAAACGGATCGGCCGATCTATCCCAAGGACCTCTGGGAACCTTATGAATCGCGACGACGCCGTGTTGGCGAAATGATGTATGAAGTGCTCGACATTCCTCGAGAAAACCGCGAGGGCCGTGCAGCATGGTTCTCTAACAATTTCCGGTTTTTCGGTGCGCCAGTTGCCGTTTTCGTGGTGATTGACGAGCGCATGGGTCATGGTCAGTGGGGCCATACGGGCATGTATCTTCAGACGCTCGCCCTGCTGGCCGAAGAACGGGGCTGGGGAAGCTGTTTTCAGGAATGCTGGGGGATGTTGCGCCCTGCCCTGAAGGAATATTTCAAACTTGGGGCTAGCGAAATGATCTGGTGCGGCATGGCGGTCGGCAAGCCTGACACGTCCCATCCGGTGAACACGCTCCGCGCCGAACGCGCTTGCCTGGACGAAACTGCAGACTTGCGCGGCTTCTAGAACGCCCCAAAACGACAACAGGTACCAATCGTCTGCATTGCAAATACCCATGCAGCGAATTGCTAACCCATCCCTGCGCCAACGCAGCGTTTAACGCCTACACGCTATTGTATGGTCGGAACGGGTCCCCGGATCGCGAACCCACTCTTACGAGCAGCAATCAATCATGCGATCCGGGGATGCTTTTATCCGTTCGTGATGAAGTCGGCGATCAGAGAATTGAATTCATCAGCTTTTTCCCACTGCGCCCAGTGCCCACATTTCGAATAGATATGCAGATCGGCATTTGGGATGCGCCGCAGGAACTGGAAGGCCATATCAACAGGGAGAACACGATCTTCCATGCCCCAGATGATCAGTGTTTCGTGCGCGATGCTCTCCAGGTCACGTCGCCACATATCGTTGGCTTTATTATGCACCTGTCCAGCCAACGGAGGAGACGCAAGAACTTCCGGTCTCGTCGCAGTTTCAAGTCGCTGTTTGACAAGTTCTGGTGTGATGTCCGATCGATCATAGACGAGCAAATCGATAACGCGGTCCACTTTCTCCAAAGAAGGACCATCTCCATCATAGAAGGTCGCCATACGCATGATCCCCTCCGTTGGAAAGGTGGACGTCACCGGCATTCCGCCGCCTGGTCCCATGAGGATGAGCTTGTCGACCCGCTCGGGGTGATCGAGCGCCATCACTAGCGCAGTGCCGCCACCCAGTGAGTTGCCGACCAGGCTGGCTTTATCCAAACCGAGAAAATCCATAAGCTCCAGCAATGCTGCGGCCATTGCGTCAAACATACCGCCCTTTATTTTCCGGTTCGTCGATTCTCCAAAACCTGGATGATCATAGACAATCGAACGGAATCCCTTGTCAGCCATTGCTTGCATGTTGCGGCTAAAATTACTGTAGCCATAAGCTCCTGGTCCTCCACCATGAATGAATATCACGGCTGGCCCTGAACCGACCTCATGATAACGAATGCGTCCGGCGGGAAGGTCCGCATAGTGGCTCTCGGGCATTGTAGGTTTTGCCATGGGTTTCGCTCCTTGTGGGCTTTTGTTTGATTTTCACGACTGACATCCGGGCCCTCGGCCGCAGCTTCGGTTCCACCCGGGAATTGACCGGTTCTGATCGACCGCGAAAGCACTGACTGATCACTTTTGTCATCACTTTGGTCTCGTCGCCCCAACCAGCTTTATCTTGTCAATCCTGTTTGCCATATACGCAGAAAAAGTTAAAGCGCTTGTTTTGAATTTCTTGGTAAGACATACTTGAATCGACTCCAGGATCACTCAGTCAGGTGGCCTGGCCAAACATCCGGCATCATGAAATCTGCATGCGGCCGCAGACAAGCGCCAACAAATTGGAGCCCACGACAATGGAAATCCGTCGAGACCCCTCATTACCCGTCATCGATCATGATCGTATCATGTCCCTGACGAAAGAAACGAACCACAAGTGGACCACCAAGGACGCTATTCTATATGCTCTTGGGATTGGCCTCGGAACCGACCCGTTGGACCGGGCAGAACTCGACTTTGTGTACGAAGCAAACGTGAAAGTATTCCCTACATTCCCCGTCGTTGTGGGTTTTCATGGCGGGCCGCTTGAAGACATCGGAATTGACTACCGATACGTCCTTCACGGCGAACATGCAGTAACACTCCATCGACCTTTTCCACCGGAAGGATGCGCCACGGCGCATGGCCGCATCCTGGGTGCCTGGGACAAGGGCCACGGAAAAGGGGCCGTTTTTTCTCAAGAAAAGACGATGACGCTCGACGGAGATACACTGCCCCTCGCGACCATCAGGACGACGAGCTTCGCGCGAGCGGAAGGTGGCTTTGGTGGCCCTCGGGACGGTCAGCCTGCACCACACTCCATTCCGGCGCGTTCTCCGGACCGCACGGTCAGGATTTCGACCACACCCGGTCAAGCTTTGCTCTATCGCCAATCTGGAGATCTCAATCCCCTCCATGCCGATCCCGATGCCGCGCTCGCTGCCGGATTCCACCAGCCGATCTTGCACGGTCTATGCACTTTTGCCATCTGTTGCCGCGCCGTACTTTCTGAATTCTGCGATTTTGATCCCCTGATGATTGCGCATCATGAAGTCCGCTTTTCAGCTCCTGTCTATCCGGGCGAGGAATTGACCGTCTATCTGTGGAAAGACGACAGTGTCGTCTCCTTCGAGGCACACGTCGAAGCCCGGAACGTGACTGCAATCCGAAATGGAATGACCAAGCTGTTGATCTAGTGCCGGACTTAGTTGCCTGGACTATCGGCCGGACCATTGGCAATCGTGCCGCCGGCGTGTGAGCCGGCGGCACAAGAGTAACTTTTGCGTCAAACCACGATACTGATACGGCCTTGTGGACGCAGTGTATTCATATCAATCTGCGTGCGCTTCTCAGCAATCCGGATGTGCCCGTCGATCAGTTTCAGTTTGTACATGTGATGCCCGCAAAACATGTCCGTAATGTCGTTTTTGGATCGATGGGTAATGAACTTGCTCTTCGCAATGTAATTGCCGCCCTCTGCCCCTAAAACCCTGACATTTCCGATCAATCGCGAACAGACTGACCGTGGCCATTCAGAGTGGTTCCCCGGCTTTTTCAACCGCTCGACACGATGCCTTAATCTGAAATAGTTGTCAGAAATATAGAAGAGATTTCTCGACGAACTCGCCTCATCTGACGCTCCAGCTTGAGGCACTTCGTAGATCGCCCCCTCCAGGAAAAGTGCAAACCAGTCATCCAGGCGCCATTCATCCAGCATCGCCGCTTCTTCGAATAGAAATGCTTCGATCTCAGCCTGACTCAGGGATTGCACCTGAGACGAAATAATATCCTGCGTTACCGAACTCATTTCTGATCCTCCATTCGATCTGCCCATTCCCGCCAGAAACATCGCATTTGCTCCTCGTCGGTCGCATCGAATTTCGACTTCAACATACCCCGGGAAATGTCATTCCATGCGACTTCATCGACAGCCGCATACCCTCTTTGTGCTGATTCAAGCGCCTCAACATCGTCGGGTGTAGCGAAGCCGCCCGGGCCGAGGAATTCCAGGAAGTTGTCTAGGCGGCGCTTCCTGAATGCCTCAGACTCACCTGTCACGCCCAGCGCCCAGGCACTGATGTTCATATTGCCTGGAGACAAGGGATAAAAAGTACGGACGGTCACGGCCATAATATCGTTGAGGACGAGGTTTGGAAAGATTCCCGTATTGCGTCCGAGAACGGCTATTCTGTTAGCTTGCTCCTCGCCCACACGCGCAACCAGTTCGCGCTTGATGTCCTCTACCTCGGTCTTCGCTTGTTCACCCCACGCTGGAATCCACTTGGCGACCGGCCTTCCCCATGGCGCGTTACCTTCGATCGCAGCATGCCCATTCTTAAGATCCCAGACAAACGTCTCGGTTGGCATTTCAGCTGGTCCGCCAATCGCATCTGCAAGATATTCGAAATATGTCCCGTGCGTATCGACAGCGTGATAGCCATCATAGCTGTTCTCCATCAGCAGTTTCCAGTTGGCACGAATACTGTACTTCTGCTCTCCGCCGATCACCTCCACGCCCTCTGGGCCGTGTTGGCTGAGGAGATCCAGAATGCTGCGCGCGTCGGCCAGGTATGAATCCAGCGATACCGCACCAGCATCGTAATTCAGGAAATAGAAGCCGGCATATTCAGCCAGTTTGGGGACGCTCCGTAGATTGGCGCAACCGTCGGAATTGAAATCCTCCGGATAGGTGCCAGCTTGCATGCGCGTAGCAAAATTGCCGTTATTGTTGAAGGCCCAGCCATGGTAGAAACACCTGAAAGCCAGCGCATTTCCTCTCGCCTGGCGTTCGACCATCGCGCCGCGATGCGGGCAGGTATTCATGAATGCGCGGAAAACACCCTTTCTGTCGCGATTGAAAATAACCTCCTTGCCGCCAACATTGCGCGTCAAGAAGTCGTTCGGATTTGGCAGCTCAGATTTGTGACCAAGATAAAGCCAGCACCGATTAAAAATCTTGTCGCGCTCTTGGGCGAGGATTTCCTCATCGATGAACGTCGTTCTTGCAACCCGAAAGAGCCCGCGCTCGCGATCATCGACGATGTAGGGACTCGCGCGTGATTTTTGACGAGCCTTCTCTGCAACACTCATAGTGTCCTCCGCTTTCTGTTTTCGAACCGCGCTCGGCGCAGCCCCACACTTCTGTCGCCTGGCTCGGCCCAACATTGTCGGGCCAGGCGACCACAATGACCCAATCGAAATCGGCTTGCCTTGCACGTTGGGCCATTGGTTGGACCATTAATCTTGGCATGATTTCTGTCAATTCTTAACGCTGCGACATTTCGAGACACCTTGAATCCAATGGCTTCCCATCTGCTCGCCTTGACTAAGACAGCGATGCTTCTGTATTGGTTGGACCATTGTACCTAGAAACGAGCCCTTCGGGAGGACGACCCATGGCCCAATCCAACGCACGCTTTGAACGCCTCGGTTATCTGGCGCTGAACGTAACCGACCTCGAAAAGTCGGCCGAGTTCTATGAAACAATGGTCGGCTTGAGGCGCGTGGAGACAAATGTTGATGCGGTATTCTTGCGCTGCAGTGATCGCCACCACGACATTGTGTTATTTCAATCCGACGCGCCCGGACTCAAAAGAATTGGATGGCAAATGGAGTCTCCCGAGCAGTTGGAAGCACTCGACCGGCATTTTCGGAGCATTGGAATAGTCACAAGGCCGGTATCGAATGCGGACGCCGTGGAGATGGCGATCGATGGCGGATTTCGAATGACCGAGCCAACGACAGGCGCGACAATGGAATTCTATTCCCATATGGACCACGCAGACAGCGCATTTGAGCCAACACATACCAAGATCGCCCGGCTCGGTCACGTTGTTCTGGCGAGCGCTGACATGGCCGCAACTGAGCGCTTCTTTTCTGAAAACATGAATTTCAAAGTGTCTGATCGGATCGAAAACGGCGTCGTTCACATGCGTTGCTTCCCGAACCCGCTTCATCACTCCTTTGGAGTCGGCGCCGGCAAGGCGGCGCAACTTCACCATGTGAATTTCATGGTAACCGACATGGACGATATCGGACGCGCAAATACACGGATGAAGTCAAAAACGATTCCTATCGTGTATGGCCCAGGGAAGCACCCCCAGTCCGAATCCGTGTTTTTCTACTTCCTTGATCCGGATGGACTTACGCTCGAATACAGCTACGGGATGGAAGAATTTCCCGAGCACGCCCCCCGTGCACCAAGACTCTTCCCCATGACGGTTGAATCGGTCGATCATTGGGGCGGTCTTCCAGAACCGGATTTTGCGAAAGTCGGAGAAATCGAAACCGCTGGTCGCGACCGCTAGTCAAGTTCATGATGGTCCAAGTGAGGGTTTTCGGGCAGCATATCGCATTTCCCGTCGACACCTCTTGGTTAGTCCGATGCAAGACGCGTAGCATGGCCTGACGTCAGATATAGGCTTAACTTATGTCATCCAATACTTTTCTTCCCGTCCAGTCCCGGCGGCTATTCGAAGACGTTTGCGATCAGATTCGCGCACAGATCGCCGACGGATCTTTGAAATCAGGAGATAAGCTTCCGGCCGAGCGCGACTTGGCAGTACAGTTTGGAATCAGCAGAACTGCGGTTCGCGAGGCGTTGCGAAGCCTGGAATTCGCTGGCCTCATTGAACTCAAAAAGGGCGCGCAAGGTGGGGCATTTGTGTTGGGAACTGACATGGGGCTCGTGCTGCCGTTTCAGAGTATTCTCGACGTCGGTCACCTCTCACTTCGTGAACTGACCGATGCCAGAATTGAAATACAGGACATCGTCGTCCGGCTAGCCTGCGCCAATGCCAGCATTGCGGACTTCGATGCACTTTCAGCCGATATTGAGCGGACACGACACCATCTGGAGAACGGCACTGCGGGAACCGATCCGTCCGCCACCCAGCTGTTCTACTCACTTCTCGCCGAAACCACAGGCAACAGGGTTCTGGTCGTTATCGTGAAAGCACTTTCACAAATCGTGTATCAGGCAATCCATCCACTTCACAGACCCTTGAATTTCGATCTCGTCGGCGTCCGAACGCGATTTCTCGATCATATGAAAACCGGCGATGTTGAAGGCGCGCGCAAGATAATGCGGGATTATCTCGAGTTTCTTCATCAGCACATTGTTTCGGAAGAACGTCGTCACGATTAAATATTTTCGCAAAGCCGGCTCTCGACGTCGTTGACGGCGGGACTTGCTTGCGGTCTAGTAATACAATCATTTTAATTATCAGGCCGCTTTCATCATGGTGACATCGTTTCAGCCGCTACCCATGTCGCTTGATGAGGTTACGTCCGACTGGCTCTCTGACGCACTTGGCGATGCTTTTCCAGGAGTCCGGATCAAGCGCGCGGCCCGAAGTGATGCCAGATCAGGTACTGCAAGCTCGGCACGCTTCGAATTGGATTACGACAATCGCGCCGGCCATTCTGACCTTCCCGACACGGTCTACGTCAAAGGCGGGTTTGATGACGTCATGCGAAAACGGGTCTGGGCGGCGTTAGTTCAGGAAGCCCAGTTTTTTAATGAGTTCGCGAGCGATGCACCGATCAATATTCCACACGCTTATTATGCAGGCTTCGATGAAGCCGCCAAGCAAGGCGTGCTTGTCCTGGAAGATCTCTCGGCGCGAGGCGTACGCTTTGGGCATGCAACCGACGATACAACAGTGGACACGATTGCGGCCGTCATTGAAGGCTTGGGCAAATTGCACGCGCGTTTCTGGAACGATCCGCGCCTGCCCGCATTTTCGCACTGGAAAGATCCACAGCGCACCTTTTTTCGCTATCTTTGCAGACCATCTCATTGGTCTGCCGTTCTCGAAAGAACCTATGGATCTGCTCTTCAAGCAGCATTTCCAACCCGTGAATCTGCGCTCGCTGGCTTGGAGCGTATGTGGTCAATAGATGACTCGATTGCGCGAACGCTCGTCCACGGAGATTGCCACTGCGGAAATCTGTTTTACGAGTCGGACGGAGCACCAGGTTTCCTTGACTGGCAATGCGTATTCCCGGGCGCGCCTGGTCATGATCATGCAGAGCTGATTGTGACGTCTCTTACGGCCGAACGAAGACGAAGCGCCGAGCGCGATCTGATTGCGCTTTATAGAGACGTCCTCAAGGCTCACCGTGTCCCTGACCTTCCGAGTTTCGATGAGTTGTTCTTGTCGTATCGGCAAAACAATATGCACAATCTGGTCGGATCAGTGTTAAATCCTTTTGATATGCAAACAGAGGAAGTAACAACTATCTCGGCCCTGCGCGCACTCGATGCGGCTGCAGATCTCGAGACTCTCGATGCGCTTGGACTGGATTGAAATTGTCGGGCAGAAAGCCGAGCAATAGCTGCTGGCTACACCTGCCCTCCCCGCTAATTCGTTTGATCCGCAGCACGGTTCCTAATCTGGCCTTCGAAAGGCAGGAAGCACTCCGATGGATTGTTTAATCGCCAGAATTGCGGCATGATTCGACGGTGGTGCTCGATTCCCAGCGCATTGAATCCTCAATCAAAAACTATTCTTCCAAATGATCGCTAACCGTCAGGGAGTGATCACAGTTTTCAAGACATTTGGGACGCGCGCATCCAGTTGCCGGTAAGCTTCAGCACCATCCTTGAGCGCCAGACGTGTCGTAATGAACTGTTCTGGTTTCAATCGGCCCTGCTGCACCAAAGGTACGAGCTCCTGCCACGTCTGTGGCGGAGAGGTCGTGCCGATTCTGAATGTCACCCCCTTGCTGAGCGATGCTCCCATCGGAAAAGGAAATGCCATATTCTTGTTCACGCCGATAACGGATACGACGCCCTCACGGCGTGCCATTTGAAGGGCCATCGCAATCGTTGCGTCAGCGCCGACAGCTTCCAGTACCTTGTCGGCCATCAATCCCTTCGTTTCATCACGTACGCGGTCTATCGCTTCGTCGGGGCTGAGAGCAATCGCACCCAGCCGGCTCGCGATATCGCGACGCTCCTTGATTGGATCCACAGCGAATACCCGGCCGGCGCCCATGACAATCGCACTGTCGATTGCCATCAATCCGATTGGACCGAGGCCGATGACAACAAAATCATCACCCGCTTCGATATCAGCGTTCCTGCATCCGAACCATGCAGTCGCCTGAGCATCCGTAAGCATCAACGCCTGGTCCATGGACACGCCCTCAGGAATGGCACCCAGATTAAAGTCACCGAATGGTACCCGTACAGCTTCAGCCTGAGATCCTTGCAAGGCGTGCCCAAGGCCGAACACCTGCTGTTTCCCATTGAGACAGTTACGCACGTTGCCCCGCAAGCAATTGCGGCAAGACCCACACCCGACTGCTCCCGGGATCATCACACGGTCTCCGGATTTGAACCGGTTTACACCAGAGCCCGTCTCGACGACCTCCCCCACGGCTTCGTGACCGATGCAGAAACCAACTCCTTCAGTAAACCCCGCGCCCGCGCCATGGTAGATGTGCAAGTCACTTCCGCAAATACTGCAAGCGGTAACCTTTACGAGGACGTCTTGCTTGTCACGAAGGGTTGCGTCGTCGACACTCTCATACCGTACATCGTAGGGCCCATTGTAACATAACGCCTTCATTTGGTGTCCTCTTCGAAATGTTGGTGCTGAGATTTTTTTTGCCGTCGCTCATCGTCAAGACACAGACCTGTTCGCGGCCTGCCAATAGGGCTCACGCAGCGCTTTCCGGTCAAGTTTACCGATACCTGTTAGTGGCAGTTTGGATCGAAATTCAATTGACTTGGGAGACCAGGGAGCGCCGCGGATTGCTTTGACATGCTCCTGGAGCTCACGCTCCTCGACGATCGCTCCAGCGCGTCTAACCACGAACGCCTTAACGGCTTCACCCCACTTCAGATCCGGAATCCCTACGACACCTGCCGAGGCCACGCCGGGATGCGCCATCAGTGCGTCTTCGACTTCGCGCGGGTAAATGTTGAATCCCCCGCTGATGATCAGGTCCTTGATACGATCAACGATCGTGAAATAGCCTTGCGCGTCTTGCACGGCAACGTCGCCGGTATGCAGCCAGCCACCTTTGAAAAGCGCGTCGGTCTGGGTTGGCTGTTTCCAATAGCCATTGCAGACTAAAGGCCCCCTCACGCATAACTCTCCGGGCTCACCGACACCAACTTCGTTCATATCGACATCGAACAGACGAATTTGTGTCAGCGTTGTCGCCCGTCCGCACGAGCCCAGCAAGTCCGGCCGTGCCAAATCGTGATCGACGATACGCAACGTGGTGAGAACTTGCGGCGCCTCTGTCTGGCCGTAGAGTTGCAGGAATACCGGTCCAAACATCGCGATTGCCATCGCCAATCGATCCAGTGACATCGGTGCCGCCCCATAGATCACGAGCTTCAAGCTGGACAGATCGTATCGCTCAATCACATCACCTGATTCAATGAGGGTATTGATCAGCGTAGGCACCAGGAAGGTGGCGCTGATATTTTCTCGCTCAACGACTTCGCAAAACCTCGTAACATCAAAACCAGGAAGGAGTCGGACCCGACCGCCCATCAACATCACAGGATAGATGTTGACGCCTGCCGCGTGACTTATGGGTGTCATCAACGCGTAGTGAATATCAAGCGGCCACTCCCACTCAGCGGCGATGATGGTCGCCATCACAGATAGAGCACGGTGAGGTAGCATCACACCTTTTGATCTTCCCGTCGTCCCTCCAGTATAAGCCAACATGACGAGGTCTTCAGGCTCTGCGCGATCCTCGAGTTCCAGAGGGGAGACTGTCGTCAAGGCCGCAAGCGCATCTTCGACATCGTTCGCCGGACCAAAGCCAAATATTTTTAAATCTTCCACTCTGGACCGGATGGCGACTGCCCGCGCGCCGAACTTGTCGGGGTCAAAGAAGAGCACACGCAGTTCAGCATCTCCGATGATGTGAACATGATCGTCCTCACCTGCCAGCGGATGAAGAGGCGTAAACCTCAATCCGAACACAGCTGCAGCACAGATCGCAGCCCACGTCTCCACTCTGTTTCCCGTCAAAAGGCCTATGCCGTCTCCTTTGGATAAACCTATCGAACGGTAGAGCGCACCGAACCGTCCAACCATATCGCCGAGCTCGGAATAGGTAAGCGACGCGTGATCATCAGAGATCATTGGCCGGTCGCCGAACCGCCTTACGGAATCAACCACGATCGCGGCCAGCGATCCTCCCGACGTCATGCTATTCATCTTCAGCCCTCAAATTATAAGTCGGCGTTTCTAGTGCCTGCGGTGCGGGTACAAGACAGGAATGCGCTGCGTCACCCCATACCAGCTAGCGGCTGCATGAGCCTCCCTGAACAAAGCCTCCGTCTTGGCCGACGCCTCTCCGATCTCGATGATTTCGCCTGGGTGCAAGTCTGTCGCGAGATATGCCAAGCGGCTCCGACGCGCCATCTTTCCTTCGGAGTTTACTGAAATCCCTGCTGCCTTGGACAAGGATATGGCGTCATCAAATCCATCTACTCTACGCCCACACAGATGATGCAGACCTTGGCAAAAGCGTTGCCGAAACTCCAGATAAGTCGAGAGCGCCTGACTGTGATGCTGATTCAACTCCATCCGGGGGCTGGCGGAGAAAACCAGAGCAATCGACAGTTCGGGTTCCAATTCTTCGTCTTTGCCGACTTGACAAATATTCCCAGAAATTCGGGCCATCGTTTTTCCTGCCCTCCTTGGCAAAGGCAACCGCACTGATGCTCCATTGATCTGGAACGTTTGTTTCATTCTGGAAACCTAGCATATGCCCCTGCGATCACAATAGCGGACGATGGCGATCGAGTACGAGTAGCTCTCATTTGTCTTCGCAGACTGTCGCTCGTGAAACAATCAAGATGCAACACTGTTCCAGCGTTCACCAGCCATGGATTTCAGCGAGCTTCCATTTAGTTCGTATGTTCTATATGGATTAACAAGACCACACCCCGTGGAAAAAGGAAGGAGCCTTTATGCCGGGACCGCTTCAAGGACTAAAGATCATAGAATTGGGCAGTATCGGTCCGGGACCCTTCTGCGGAATGATGCTTGCAGATGCTGGTGCAACGGTGATCCGTATCGAACGTCCGGGAGCTCACGTCGATACGCGCGACGCAATGCTTCGGTCCCGCAAGATTGTTCACCTCGACCTCAAGGCTCCGGGTGATCGGGAGCACTTGCTTGAGCTAATCAAGGACGCTGACGCGCTTTTCGAAGGCATGCGCCCTGGCACACTGGAGCGGCTTGGGCTCGCTCCTGAAAAGCTGCTTCAAGACAATGCCAGGCTTGTTGTCGGCCGAATGACGGGATGGGGGCAAACGGGCCCTTACGCGAAGGCGGCTGGCCATGATCTCAACTACGTTGCCTTAAGCGGCGCGCTACATGCGATCGGCCCTGCTGCTCACCCAGTCCCGCCACTCGCGCTGGTCGGCGACTTCGGCGGCGGCGGAATGCTGCTCGCCTTCTCGCTCACGGCCGCGATGCTCCACGCGCGCAGCACCGGTCAAGGACAGATCATCGACTGCGCCATGGCGGAAGGCGCAGGACTTTTGATGTCAGCTTTTTACTCCTATGTGGCGACAGGCCAATGGCGGGATGAACGCGAATCGAATGTGGTCGATGGGGGAGCGCATTTTTACGGTGTTTATCAGACGAAGGACGAGAAATTCGTCTCAGTGGGGGCGATCGAACCCCAGTTTTACGCGCTGTTCCTGCAATCCTTGGGACTGGAGCACGACGCGAGGCTTTCAGACCAAATGAACGTCGCCCTCTGGCCTCAACTCAAGGCAGTCGTTGCATCTGCCTTCAAGGAAAAATCCCAAGCCGAATGGTGCACCCTGATGGAGGGCACCGACATTTGCTTTGCACCCGTCTTGAGCATGAGTGAAGCGCCCCTGCACCATCACGCGAAAGCCCGCGGTTCGTTCGTGGACGTTAGCGGTATTGTACAACCCGCGCCCGCACCTCGCTATTCTTTGACGCCGCTAGCCCGCCCGAAGATTCCCGAAACCATTGCTTACCAGGACGCTGCGGAGACTTAGGTTTCCCGCGGCCGCCCAGGCATAATTTCTAGGGACGACAATCCGATCCGGAAGACGGCGGCACCCGCAATACTATCGTTGCCGCGCCATGCACGTTGGGGCATCGGTGCAACTTAGTCAGAATCGGACGGGCTCAGAGGCTCCAACTCGGATTTTGTGGTCAGCACTAGCCATGGCTGTGAGTTTGCGTTGGGATGAAAGCGTCAAAATCCGATTTAAGAAACTTTCGGGCCGCGCCCTCTCGAAGGCTGTCTATATCTGTCGCACCAAGACCGGTTGACGCCAAAAAAGCTGCCAGGTTCTCTTGCTGGATCAGGTAGGGATAGTCCGTTCCTGCAAATACGTGCCCAGGCGCCATGACAGTCGCCGCATGCGCCAAGGTAGCCGGATCGTAGACATTACTATCGTAAAAGAGCTTTGCGGCTTGCACACTCGGTGCCTCTAGACCGTCAATCCCGAAGCCAGCCGTCGCAGCCCATCCCTTGTCGAGACGCCCAAGAATGGAACTCAACGCCCCCCCACCATGGCTGAACCCGACTCTCAGTTTTGGAAACCGAAGCAGGGTACCCTCCATCATCATGGAGGCCGCACTCATGGCGACGTCAATCGGGAATCCGGCAAAGGCGGTAAAGACTGGCGTGACATCGAGTGATTTCACTGCGACAGGATGGAGTGCGTGCACAAACACCGCCATGTCCAGCGCTTCTGCAGCCTCCCAGAATGGGTCGAACAACCTGTCTCCCAGCAACCGACCGTTGATGTTGCTTCCGATCTCCACGCCTAAAAGTCCGAAATTATCGCGAATTCTCTGGAGATACCTCATGGACTCTGTGGGGTTTTGAAGAGGCAAGGCCCCAAGGCCCCTAAAGCGCTTGGGGGCCGCAGCATTCATATCGCCAATTTGCCCATTCACGTAGTCACATAGCGCTTCTGCACCCTGCACATCAATCCAGTAAGACAACAGCTCTGGCATGGGTGACAATACCTGAACGGCGACACCGTCCCGGTCCATATCTTCCAACCGTCTCGACACGTCCCAGGATCTGTTGTCGAGTTGTCTGAACGGCTTGTCGCCTATCAAAAGCGTCGCATCCACGCTCGACGCACACCTCATGCAGGGCCAGTTCGGAGCCAGGGTGTCCGCTGGACAGGCCGGGAAGCTGCTCGGCGTGACATGAGCGTGGACATCGATCAGATTTGACAATTCTTATTCTCCATTCGGTGATCGCTTCGACCGTGTTTTCTATCTCAGGAAAGGTAATCTTATGCGTATCGACCCGCTCCTGTCTCCAGGAACGGGTCGAAAGCGCTTAAGTCGAACGCGGAAAGTCTAGAACTTGCCTCGTAGCGCCACCCCCCAGGTCCGCGGGGCAGCGGGGAAGCCCATGTATGAGCCCGTTTGGAATGTTGCACCAAACTCAGCCCCTACATATCGTTCATCCGAACAATTGTTGCAGTACGCACTGAGCGACCATCCCTGCTCGAGCTGCTTGAGCCCAACGCTGAGATCGACCAACCATGTATCTGGTTGCTGATTGGCAATGTAGCCGGTCGACCCCTGAATCGGCAGCGCCCCGGAATTAGTCCGCTGCTCGGAAGTGTACTGATAACCAGCCGACGCAATCAGTGCCAGGCGATCGCTCAGTGGTTTCTCAAAATCAAGCGTCGCATTCGACGCCCATTCCGGGGTCAGGAGGAAGCGCTCGCCGCTCACTGCAGCGCCGCCCGAAGTTGCGTTTTCCAGGTCCGCGTCGAATCCGTACTCTGCATGCGGAATGTATGTCGCCGCAAGATTGAGCGTGAGATAGTCGCTGAGAACGAAGCTGTTCTCAATTTCGACGCCGTAGTCTTCCGCGGACGGCGAGTTCACAATTGAAAAAGCTGCACCGAGGAATTGCGGGACCTGGAGGTCTTCAATATCATTGTAAAATAGGGACACATTGGTCGAAGCCCGGCCATCCCAATAGACGAACTTTCCGCCCAATTCGTAGGCGTTGACAAACTCCGATTTGTAAGTCGGGTCCTTCGGCACACGGCCCGCACCAAGTTCAGGATTGTTTGAGGGCGCGCCCGCTGCGGTACTGTCAAGAATAACCCCGCCAGCCTTGAACCCACGGCTGAACTTGCCAAAGATCGTCGCGTTCGAGCTCAGATTGTAGCTAAGGCTGATCGCACCCGAGAATGCGTCTTCGTCGTAGGAATCCGAGAAGGCTGGTGCCGGGAACACATTGATCAGCGTCCATGCCGAACCCGCCGGTGGATCAATGATATTGTCATAGGATCCCGTTTTTTCTTCCTTCGAGAGGCGTCCGCCTGCGGCAAGCGTCCACTTGTCGGAGAGTGCGAAAGTCCAGTTCGTGAACACGGACATGCTCTTTGCGGTACCAGGAATGTACTCTTTCTGTATGACCGTCCCGGGTGTTGCGCCCGACGGAATTCCTGTAAGACCCGTGATAAACGCCTGAGCGTCGGCACCATTGATCAATGTACGCTGGCGAAGCAGGTCTTCGTCAGAATAGAAAACGCCAAAGAGTGCATCAATCGAGTCAGAGATCTTGGTGTCGAACAGGAGTTCCTGGCTGAACTGTTGCGACTCGAACTGTGGCGAGAATGCAAGCACATCTACCGTGCTGAACAATGCCTGCTCGTGGCGGTTGCGCGAGAACCATTCACGGTAGGCTGTAATCGATGTCAGCGTCCCGAGCCCCAGATCGAACTCCGAGCGGAGAGTCAGGCCCTTGTCACGCATAGCCAGATCGCCATTATTCCGCACGGCCGTGCGGAAATCCCCGCCGTTGACATAGTCGAGAGTCGTGTCCGGAAGCCCCCGTGCGGCAGCGAGCGCGTCGAGAAGATTTGTTACCGGACTATCCTGGTTCGTGTAAACAGCGCGGACGCAACACTCACCGGTTGTGTCTGACCAATCGGCGATGAGATTGAAGTTCATGGTTTCTGATGGCTCAAACAGCATCGAGACCTTTGCTGCCCATCCTTCAGTCTGATCCTCGGTCCGCCCTGTCAGTACATTCTCCACGTAGCCGCCATTGTTGAAGCCCATCAATGAAGCACGCACCGCCAGCTTGTCATCGACCAATGGAAGATTCACCGCACCCTTGAACATGCGACTATCAAAATTCGACAGGCGCATCTCATAGCTGCCGGCCGTCTCGGAAAGATCCGGAGCGGTGCTGGTCAGCAGGACAGCGCCCGCTGACGTGTTCTTGCCAAACAGCGTGCTCTGAGGCCCTTTGAGGACCTGAACACTCTGATAGTCGAGGAAATTCGAAAGGGCCGCGCCATTCCGGCTGCGGTATACACCGTCAACGAAAACACCCACACCTCCTTCAAGCGAGACACTCGGACCGGTTGTGCCGAGACCGCGAATAAGCAAGCGCACGCCTGCAGCTGGCTCGTCCGCTGTCCTCAATTGGATGCTCGGCGAAATCACATTGAAACGTGTACCGTTGTCGATATTCTTGTCAGACAGAATTTCGGCCGTAGCAACAGAGACCTGAATAGGCACATTCTGCAACGACTCTTCTCGCCGCTGGGCGGTTACCGTGACCGTATCCAGTTTACGGGTTGCTTCAGACTCTTGCTCTTGCGCCATGGCCATTGGCGCATGAAACGCGGAAGTCATGATCGTCGCCATGGCCGCCGTGCCAAGGAAACTGAATTTTTGAGTTTTCTTCATTTGGTGCTTTCTCCCAATTGAACGCATTTTTGCGTTCTTGATCGTTAAATGCTCTGGCTGCGTATCCGACCGATCTGCGCTTGCAGGAACGAATGACGGGCCGGCCACAACGGCGCCGATCACGAACCTGAAGATATGCGCGTCCCTAACCCTCCCGGATGACAGCCAATTCGTCCCTCCGCACATGCCCGCGTTCCGTGCGCGTGCGTTCTATGCATTTTCACGCTGAAACGCTTGTATAATTATGTCAAGCATTCCTGACCCAACGCAAGCCCCTGCCTTAGTGGCAAGGGCCTAGTGATCTCGCTTCCCGGAAAATTCCCGCACAAAATATCCCGACGAATGCACTGTTTTTTATCATTATTTAATCCATTCTATCTTTCTGTGACCTCTGCGACACATTCTGGTTCTTTTCCATTCGGCGCCAGACCGGCCCGGAAAAACAATGAGAGTGACACCAATGGATCTAGTACGGCATGCAGCTTTTATGACTATTATTGAACGATCGATTTAGTATAAATCGCCCAATCAGCCTCCGGTCCCGAAGTCCAGCCCAAATGGCTGGATGGTCGCATAAGGACCAATCAAATGGATGAAGGGGCTCGCTTTCACGCTCAATTTTCGTTGCACGCCGCACAATTTCGTTGAGCAGAATAGCCGACGATACGCCGCTTGCCCCGGCCTCACCGGGACAGTCAGATCACCCACATTCAATTCACACAGGCTGCGCCGCCTCCCTGCGCGAGTATTCCTGCTGCTGCTCAGATCTATTCGGTCACGCCTAGTGAAGCCGGACCATCAAGACCAAGGCAACGACAGAGGCGACCGCCTGAAATCACCGACCGCATCTGAGAGGTCTCTGGAAACGCCACACTGACGCGAGCAGCTCTTGCGTTTACGCTTTGAAGAACGAGCGCGTTACACGATTGAATTCTTCTGGTGCTTCATATTGAGGCCAATGCTTGCTGTCGGCTTCCATCACATACAGCCGGGCGCCGCCGACTTTCGAACAGGCCAGTTCTGCAGCATCAAGTGTATGAATGGGGTTGTCGCGCGTCCAAAGAAACATAGTTGGACATTTAATTTTGTCCAATGGAATGTCGAATGCGTGATGGTCGGACGCCGCAAATTCCCCAATACTCTTGTTGGCCACGGACATATCGGGATGCGTGTAAATACTAAGCCGTGTGCCCACCAGTTCCTCATCCAGTAGATGGTGATTGCTTTCATGCATAAGCCACTGCATGCGTAGCAAAGTGCTTTCATAGGTTGGCGTGCCGGCACTTTTCTTCATCAACTCCACGAGCTCAACGAGATCCTTCTTGCCTTGTTCCGACGTAATCTGAATGCCGCCGGTCGTGTTCAATTGAATCTTGATGACCCGATCGGGATACATTCCAGCAAATGTTCCGGCGACCCAGCCGCCCAGGGACTCCCCGGAAATATTGGCTTTCTTGTAACCAAGCGCATCCATGATTTCTGCCAGCTGCTTTGATAATGTCACGGGGTTGAAAACCGTATCCATCTTTTCAGAAAATCCACAGTTCAGAAAGTCATACGCAATCACGTGGAAATCATCGGACAGCGGTTTAACATTCTTGGCGTAAGCTTCTAAATGGCCACCAATCCCGTGCAGGAAAAACAGTGGCGGCTTGCCTTCGCCTTTACCCGCCTCCACGATACGTACCCGCCCATACGTTGGCGTATATATGTACCTGACTTCGCATCCCAGAAAATCGTTCCAAATGGTCATCTAACTCTCCATAGCGTTTGCTCTGCCTGCCATCAGGCTTGATTGACGTAATACTCAAATTCTAGAAATCGGGACGCTTCAGGCTAACCGGTTCATTTCGGTCGCCAGGCCCCGGCCGCGATTTTGCGGTTTGCTTATTCACACAGGAAACGCCCTGAGAGAAAATATTGCCAGCAGGGACTTGAGGTGATCGATGCAGGGCCGGCTCACTTGAACGCTCCTCAGGCCTTGGCAGTCTTATGCCGTCGAGGAGATTCCCCCCCATATGTCCTATGTCGGGACCGATGGTCCGAGTATCGGGGGCCCGCAGCGATGGCGACGCCGGCCCGCAACTCGGCTGGACTAAGACCCTTGCCATAGGTTCAGTCGGCTTGCTTGAGGATGTCGGCCTGGTGCTCACCGAACTTGGGCGCGCGTTTTTCGATTTTTATCTCCGAGGTGCCGAACCGGACAGGGTAGCAAAGGTTGCGGATCGTGCCGTACTCCGGATCCTCGATATCGAACCAGGTTTGTTTGAACTTAACCTGAGGGTCGTCGAAAAACTCTGCAATCGAATTGACAGGAGCGAGTGGCACGCCGAACCTGGCAGCCTTGTCGACGACGCTTTTGGTGCTCTGTTGAGAGGTGCCGACCTCCATCTCCGCCCACAGCGCCTCATAATTAGACATGCGAGACCAAGCGTCCTTGAAGCGCACGTCACCCACCAATTCTTCCCTGCCCGCTGTTTTGCACATTCCCTCGAACTGGGAATCTGTTTGTATGTGGCCAATCACAAATCCGTCTGTCGTCTTGATGGGATGATACATGTTGATCTTGCGAATTCGTTCGGCCCCTTCGCTCTGGAAGGTATGATTGATCATGATTGCCGGAAGCATAAGTGCGGCATACGCCTCCAGCAACGAGACCGAAACGGTCTGCCCTCTTCCCCCATTTCGCTCACGCGCGAGGAGCGCCGCCAGCACACCTTGCGTAAGCGTCGTTGAGGCGATCTTGTCGACCAGAAAGTTTCGGACCGGCACCGGCTCCTTGTTTTCGGAATACTGGCCGAAATCGTCCATTACGCCGCACATTCCTTGAATGACGTGATCGTATGCGGGTCGATCAACGTAGGGGCCATCCGAACCGAACCCGGTAATTGACGCAAATATCAATCCGGGATTTTGGGCACTCAGGACATCGTACCCCAATCCGAGCCGGTCCATTACGCCAGGACGAAAATTTTCAATAATGACGTCGGCTCCCAGACAGAGCTTGACCGCAGTGGCCTTATCCGCTTCGGCTTTCAGATCCAGTGCGATGCTTTTCTTGTTACGGTTCACTTGCTGGAAGAACGCAGGCAGATCGTCTTGCTTGGGATGCATCGCCCGCATCGGGTCTCCGGTAGCGGGTTCGATCTTTATCACCTCGGCGCCGAGGTCGCAAAGCATCTGTCCTGCAAATGGTCCGGAAACCATCGTGGCGAATTCGATCACGCGTAGTCCCTTGCACGGCGCATCCTTCGGATCGATCATTTCGCGTTCTCCTCCGCATCTATTTGGTAAGGCTCAAACTGTTTCAGTTTCGGAACGACAGAGCAAGGAAAAACAAGAACAAACGTTCTATTTTTAATTCGCAACCTGCCATGCAAAGAGAATGGAAATGCACATTGGGAAGGGTCTCAGATTTCAGGACTCCGCTTTATCCCAATACGTGTCTCTCAACAGGCGCTTGTACAATTTCCCGGTCGCATGCCGCGGTAGCTGTTCCATGAAATCGATCTGTTTCGGAATCTTCATCTTCGCAAGTTTCCCTTTGAGATGATCCCGGATGGACGTCGCCAGCGCGTCCCCTGAGTCGGACCAATCAAGCGGCTGAACGATCGCCACGAGGCGCTCGCCAAGGTCTTCGTCCGGGGCTCCGATAACGGCAACATCGGCCACCTGCTCATGCGTGATGATCGCATCTTCAATTTCCTGGGGGTAGATGTTCACGCCGCCGGAAATGATCATGAAACTCTTCCGGTCAGTAAGATAAAGAAATCCATCTTCATCGAGCCATCCAATATCCCCTAATGTGCTCCATCCCTTGTCGTTGTAGGCCCCTCGGGTCTTTTCCTCATCATTGTGGTAGCTGAACGCATTACCGCCCTCGAAATAGATCAATCCTTCCTTTCGGACCGGCAACTCTTCCCCTTCATCAGACAAGATATGTATCTTGCCGAACACTGCAGGACCGACCGAGCCTTTGTGCGTCATCCACTCCATCGGCCCGATAGCCGTCAGACCGTTGAACTCTGTGCCGGCATAAAATTCATGAATGATCGGTCCCCACCAGGCGATCATCTCTTCCTTTATCGGCACGGGGCAAGGCGCGGCGGCGTGGAAGGCAAGCTGAAGACTGGACAGGTCATACTGCTCCCGCACGTTCCGCGGAAGCTTGAGCATACGCACAAAATGGGTCGGAACCCATTGGGAGTGCGTTATATGCTCGTCCTGAATGTATCGAAGCGATTCCGCAGCGTCGAACTTCTCCATCACGATGACCGTGCCTCCGACTTTCAGGACCGACATGGACCAGCGCAGAGGCGCCGTATGATACATCGGTGCTGGCGACAGGTAGATCATATCGGGATTGTAGTTGAACCATTCCACTGCCAGGTTCGTCAAACCGTCCATCTCGTCAATTCGCGCGTCAGGAAGGGGGAACTTGACCCCTTTGGGACGACCGGTGGTCCCGGAAGAATACAACATCGGCGCGCCCTGACTCTCGTCGCCTATGCGCGATACCGGCATGGCGTCACGTTCGGTTACATAGTCGCGCACATCATCGGCCTGACCATCAACCAGAAAGACTTTGAGGCCCGGAACCTGTTGGGCAATGTCTTTACCGAGTGCGAGCTTCGCCTTTGAGACAAAGAGCACTGTCGCACCTGCGTCCTTGACAATGTAAGCGGCTTCCGGAGCGGTCAGTTGGGTGGAAATAGAGGTGAAATAGAGCCCCGAGCGCTCCGCAGCAATTGTGATTTCAAGATATCGCGCATGGTTCTCCATCAAGACAGCAATGACACTGGCGCGCGCGAGGCCTTCGGCACGCAGGAGATGGGCGCACTGATTGGACCGGTCTTCAAGTTGCTGGTAGGTAATTGCTTCGCCGTTTGGCACCATTTTATAGGCAATGTGTTCGGGCCTGCGTCTCGCATGATTGTGCACGTGTAGTTCCATGTCTTCTCCCTGCCTTCTCGGCCCGCCACTGGCTGGTCCTGAAGGGCCAAACAATTGATACATCCGTTTTAGTATAAAAGGAATCCCGCGGACGCAAGCGTCACGAAAGGTCGGAAGGTTGCAGGAGGCACCCGATCAGGATGGGAGCAAAAGTCTGGTATTTGGGAGTTCGCTTGTTTTCCTGCCGCCCGGATAATACTAACGACCTAATTTCAATGTTGCGGCACACAAGATCGCTACGAGGGAGAAGCACAATGCCCGGACAAGACCCTGAATCTCAAGCAGACCTCCGCTCCGGAAGCCTTCCGATCGCTCCGCAGCAAGGAGACCTTCTCTGGTCGCCATCATCGGCACGTGTGGAACGGTCCAATCTGTTCCGATATAAGGCATGGCTGGAAAGCCGAAGGGGGCTTTGTTTTGAAAGCTATGAAGCTTTGTGGGACTGGTCCGTCACAGACGTTGATGCCTTCTGGGCGAGTATTTGGGATTATTTTGCGGTCGACGCGGTGCAAAAATATAATACCATCTTGTCCGGTCCCGAAATGCCTGGCGCCATCTGGTTCGAAGGTGCGCGACTTAATTTCTGCCAGCATTTGCTTCGGCATGAATCCGTCAATCCTGATCGAGTGGTCATCCATGCCTTTTCCGAATCAGGCGTTCACCGGGAGGTGACGTGGACTCAGCTCGGCGAGTCTGTGAGACGTATGGCAACGGCTCTTCGAAACCTGGGCATCGTGCCAGGAGACCGGATCGTCTCCTATCTCCCCAACATTCCTGAAACAGCCATCGCTATGATGGCGGCAACTGCAATCGGGGCGGTCTGGGCATCGGCGGCACCTGAGTTCGGCTCAAAAACGGTCATCGACCGGTTCGCCCAGTTGGATCCGAAACTTATTTTCGTGACAGACGGCTACACATTTGCCGGCGCCGACAAGGACCGATCGGATCAAGTTGCACAAATCGTCGAAGGGCTGCCGAGCCTGGATCATGTTGTTCACGTCCCCTACAATCAGGAAGTCCGTCTGACCTTTTCAGGCGTAAGCGCACACACTTGGCGAGACCTGATAGACACGAATGCACCGACGAGAGAGCGTTTCGAATTCGAGCAAGTCGCGCACGACCATCCGCTGTGGGTGCTTTTTTCGTCTGGAACAACCGGGTTGCCGAAGGCCATAATTCATAGCCATGCCGGCATGTTGCTTGAGCAATTACGCGCCCAGCATTTTTGCGCGGAATTGACCCCTGATTCGACCATATTCTTCTATACGACGACAAGCTGGATGGTCTGGAATTCACTTTATTCTGCGCTGGTTACCGGCGCATCGGTCGTCATCTATGATGGCAATCCGCTTTATCCTGATAGCTCGAAATTGTGGCGCATTACTGAAGCCTCTCGCGCAACTGTTCTCGGCCTCAGCCCGAGCCTTGTCGTCAAGATGGACCAGGACGGCGTCCAGCCTGGCCGCGACTTTGACGTATCTGCACTGGAAATGGTGATATTGGGAGGGGCACCCTCCACACCGCAAACATTTGCCTGGTTCTACAATCACGTGAAGCCGGATCTCTGGGTGACTTCTCAATCGGGTGGGACCGAGATATGTAGCGCCATTACCGGTGCCGTATCATTGTTACCAGTACATGCGGGAGAAATGCAGGGACGTGTGCTCGGTATTCACGTGGAAGCATGGAACGAACGCGGCGAGAGTGTGCGAAATGAAGTTGCGGAACTTGTGATCTGCGCGCCGTTTCCGTCCATGCCACTCGGATTCTGGAACGATCCGGGAGACCAGCGATACTTTGAAAGCTATTTTGAAGATTTCCCCAACGCGTGGCGCCAGGGAGATCTCTTCATGATCAATGATCGAGGAGGCTGTTACATTTTCGGGCGCTCAGATGCGACGCTCAACCGTCACGGCATTCGTATCGGCACTTCGGAAATCTACCGCACACTGGAACAGATGCCCGAAATCGACGATGCAATGGTGGTCGCGCCCACACTTCAAGATGGCCCTCAGATGCTCCTCTTCGTGACCCTTCGAGCCAATGCCGCGCTGACTTCGGCGATGGACGAGATGATTTGTCGGCGGCTAAGGGAGGACAATAGTCCTCGGCATGTTCCTGACCGCATTATCAAGGTACCTTCAATACCGTACACAATCACCGGAAAGCGCCTTGAAGTGCCTGTCAGACGAATTCTTGAAGGCACGCCGGTCGACCAAGTGGCAAATCCCGATCTGATGCGGGATCCAGGCACATTGAACTGGTATCTCGAATATGCCGACCACATGAGACTTGGTATCCGGTGACCAGGATGCAGCAACGTCAAACCCACGGGGCCCTACCTGTGACACGCACCATTCAAGGAAAGAGCCGATCGCTCCAGGCGCCGAACCCAGAAAGCTTCGGCATCTCTATTTTCCGACGAAATTCGGTGGCCGCCCTTCGGCAAAAGCCATGAGACTGTCTTTGACGTCCAATGTTGCACCTGCGATCAGTTGATTCTGACTTTCCACCTTGAGCATGTCGTCAAATCCAAGTGTGAGCGCGCTAGCCACCTGACTCCGAATAAGGCTGAGCGCGACCGTCGGCCCGCTCGCCAAACGGTTTACTAAATCCTGCGCTGTCGAAGCAAAACGCTCATCGTCGACTACTCGCGTGATCAACCCGGCCAAGCAAGCGTCTTCCGCCGACATTCTTTCGCCCAGTAATAACAAGTCCAATGCCCTGGTTCGGCCGACACTTCTGGCAATCAGCCACGTCGTTCCCGTGTCGGGCACAAGGCCAAGTCTGACAAAGGGGCACTGCAAGTAGGATGACCGCCGAGCGATGATTACATCGGCGGACAAGGCAATGGCGCACCCTCCCCCTATTGCCGCGCCATTGATGGCCGACACGATTGGAATGGGAAGCTCGGCAAGTTTCCTCGCAAATGGAGCAAAGTATTCGTCCAGAATATTGTCGTTGTCGCCTCGCGCGTGACGTTCGCCAGCGTCCACCAGATCAAGACCGGCGCTGAAGGCCCGGCCAGCGCCCGTCAATAGTAAGGCGCGCGCACCGTTCGCCAATGCCGTATCGATCGCGTCGGAAGACTCCATCAGCACGTCGACACTGATCGCATTCAGACGCTCAGGTCGATTGAACGTGATCTGGGCCAGTCCTTCTGTCTGGGAGAACAAAATCGTTGAATATGTCTTCGTCACGGATACACTCATTCTCTCCTGATATCGTTATCCCGATTGGTTTTTCACTCGTCGTCGCGATTCTTGCACACAGAGCAGCTGGAGCTATGCTTCAAACTCTGGCGATGGCAAATATATAGCCTTGGCGGTCAGCACGTGGCGGATCAGTTCTTCATTCCGAGCGCATCGAGCACATCGTGGTCAAGCGCTGCGTGAAAAACACGCTCGGCGGAGCGTTCAACGATATCAGGCGCCCCCATGTCGCGAGGCACTGCGCCATATGAAGCCAGCGCATGCGCCATGTTCTGGCGATACGACAACCAGGCATCGTCAAATTTCGGAGCGTCGCCACGATGGGCCCCCAAGGCACCAAGATAGTGCTTGATAAGATCTCGTTCGTGCTTGCGGCGTTGTTCGACATTCAGCGCCGTGACAATTATCCAGGACATGTCATGCGCATAGTTTCCCGCAAAACATAACTGCCAGTCAAGAAAACCAGGTCTGCCATCCGCTTCGTAGAAGATGTTGCCGCCATGCAGGTCGCCATGAAGAAATGTGCGGGGACGACTGTCCATCATGTCCCACAGAGTTTCCAGGGATCGCTTCGCGGTTGCAGAATCCACCAGGGCGCGCTCCAGCAATTCGCCATGTTTGCAGGCCACAAGTTCATCCCAGTGAGACGGACGGTAAAGATATTTCAAAAATATTCGTTGGGGTTCACGCCAGCTCTCATACTGGTTCAGCCGCGGATCGCCCCACCATTGCGCATGCAATTTCGCGATGTTCTCAAGCACCGCAGCAACATCATCTTCTGAAACATGCGCGAGACTCGAAGCAAAACGCACATCTCCCGGTCTGAGCCGCAAATCTTCCAGTACAACTATGCCTTGGGGCGCGTCATTGATGGCCGCATAATACGCACCCGGAATGTTCAAATCGATGTCCGGGGCAACCTCGTTGTAGAACAACGCTTCCTGTTGCAGCGCTTGATAGACTCGTTTGCGCCACTTGTCGTCAAACCCGCCTTTTACATAAACTGATTCAGGCAGATCATGCCCGGCACGGTCCGAATAGGTCAGCACGAAACACGCTGACATTGAAGTGCCTCTATGGCCGCCGGTACGGCGGCATGCCTCGACTTTAACGCCGGGGAATCTGTTTTGAAGGACGTGGGTCAGCCAACGGGCGTCTACGTCTTCAAGATACAAGGGAAGATCGGAACCGGTACTTGATGTGGTCATGACAGATCCAGTATCGCGTGGCGCGATAGAAAGTGGATGAAAAGCCAGAACGGCTACGATGCGAGGCCTGATTCCCGCCTAAACCTTGTCAGCCTCTCCAGTGCTGCTCATTCGCATTCCCGCCGTGATTGAGGCACCTGAATGTGGAAACAGGCCCGGGCCCCACGCAAGCAATCCTCCATCCACAAGTAACGTCGTGCCGGTCACAAAGCGGGCTTCATCGCTTCCAAGATAAACGGCCGCATAGGCGATATCGTCCGACTTTCCTGTATCCGGCCAGGGCTGCTTCCCCTTCATAAAGACTTTCATCTCATCTTCAGTCTTCGCCGGAACCAGTGGCGTGTGAATTCCCCCTGGGGCTATGGCATTGACGCGGATGCGGTCGTCAGCGAGCTGAACAGCCGCGTTTTTCGTCAAGTTAATGACACCGGCTTTTGCTGCAGAATAAGCAGCCGGCCCGCTCCCTCCGCCAAGTCCAGCTGTCGAAGACGTATTGATGATCGCGCCGCCACCCGTGTTCTTCATCGCTCGGGCACCATGCTTGATCCCGTAGAAAACCGCGCGCATCATTATGTCGAAAGTTTTGTCCCAGTCTTCCGAACGAGTCTCCACTATTGGACTCATCGCACCGCCGACCCCGGCATTGTTGAATACGATATCAAGCCGCCCAAAATCATCGAGTGCAAGGGCGATCATCGCCTCGATCTGCGCTTCGTCGCAAACGTCTGTTCTGATGAAACGCGCACGCTTTTCAAAGCCTGCCTGCTTAGCCATGTCGAGTGTCGCTTGCCCCGATGCCGCGTTCAAATCTGCGATGATCACAGATGCGCCTTCGCGCAGGTACATCAGAGCAGAGGCTTGCCCCATTCCGCTCGCGCCGCCAGTAATTACCGCGACTTTTCCTTCCAGTCTTCCGCTCATAGATATTCTCCACGCCTATTCAGTTGTCTCACGGATCCGTTCATGCCGAACCGCCCCTAAATGATTCAAAACTCAATGACATCGGTGTCGCGCGCCTCCGCATACCGACGGGATAGTTTGTCGCGCAACGCCAACGATGCCGGATCAGCCGTACGGGGAATTACCAATTCGCGTTCTAGATCGAGCCCGCGCTCAAACGCCAACCGCTGACCATCCACGACCGCCCGCTTGTTTGCCGCCAATGCCGGACCGTAGTGAACCGATATTCGCCGGGCCCAATCAAGCGCGTGATCCAGAAATCCGTCCTCGGGCAAGATTGCGTTGATAAGGCCAATCTCTACGGCTTCCTCAGCGCCAACCTTTCGGCCGCTCAGGATGAGCTCAAGCGCGCGCCCTTGTCCGATCAAGCGCGGCAGGCGTTGCGTCCCCCCTGCTCCCGGCACCATTCCAACAGCAATTTCGGGAAGTCCAAAGCTGGCATCGGGTGTTGCCACACGCAGTGTGCAGGCTAGCGCGAGTTCAGTTCCACCGCCCCATGCTTGACCGTTGATCGCGGCAATGACGGGCTGCGGCATAGCTTCTATGAGACTGGGTGTTGTGCGCCACGCCGTGCGTTCACCTTCAACCGGCTCGCCCCGGGCAACCCGCGACAAGTCGTCCAAGTCGGCATGAGCCACAAAATATCCAGGCACACTACTCGTCAGAAGAATAACAGAGACGTCGTCGCGATTACGCAGGCTCTCCAGGATGCTGGAAAGTTCTCCCAACGCCGCGAAACTCATGAAATTTCGTGGAGGCCTGTCGAAGGTGATGACCGCGATATTTGCGACATGATCAGTAGTCCAATTACTCATACTTGCACTCTTTTCTGCATATCGCCGAATGCTGGGTCGCGATTGCGGAAATCACGACTTCACCCTCACTACGGTTTTGCCAGCGGAAGGCGCATTCAGACTTTCAATCGCGCTCATCGCATCTTCAAATTCAAAGACCTTGCCTAATGGTGTCCGGACCGCACCTGAAGCACCCAACTTCGCCAGTTCGGTATAAGCCACTGCTTCTTCATCAGATGAGAAGCCGCCCGAAAACACGCCAATAGCGGAATAATTGCGCAAGACCATGTCCTGGGTGTTGAGATCGAGCCAGCTCCCGCTCGCGAATCCAATCAGCGCAATGCGACCGTTCCGCCCAATGGCCTTCACAGCATTCGCAGCAGCTTCCCCGCCAACAGGGTCAAAGATCACATCAACGCCTGCACCTTTGGTGATCTCGATGACTTTGTCCTGCCAGGCGGGTGTCCGGTAACTGAGCGCGAAGTCCGCGCCTTGTTCCCGACAAAATGAGAGTTTCTCATCTGATCCGGCAATGGCGATGACAGTGGCGCCGCGGGCCTTTGCGAGTTGAATGGCGGCAGCTCCAGAGCTTCCCGCGCCTCCAAGCACAAGAACTGTACTTCCCGAAATGACCGGCACTCGCTCAACGAGGGCCGCATGGGCAGTACGAAAGCAAATCGTAAATCCCGCCGCAGCCTCAGCAGACATATTGTCCGGGACATGCAAGCACTTTTTCTCCTGGACAAATGCGTAGTCTGCCAGTCCCCCGCGCCACCAACCATCCCCATAGATTGTAAGACCCATGACCCTGTCGCCGACGGCAAACCCTGAACCCTCTGGCACAGAGATGACTCGGCCGGACACTTCCTGCCCTGGATTCACCGGCGGAGCTGTTACGATCGGATAGACGCCTCGAGTCATAAAGAGGTCCGGCAATCCGACACCACACGCCTCGACTTCGACCAAAATCGTTCCTGGCGCAGGATCGCCCCAGGATGCTTCATCAATTTCCAGAACGTCAGCGGGCTCACCGAATGTCTGCGCCGTCCATGCTCGGCCACGCCTCATGATCACCCGCCCCCCATTTATACAATTGTTTTACATTATCAAAATCGAAATGCAATGTCGCAGATCCAATTCCTGCCATCGCTGCGCGACTATTTTCGAGATTGTCGCATCGGTCCCGCTTCTATAATCGCGAGGGACCGGTAGGATTCACGCGCCGAGCAACTGCGCCAGTAATCCGAGACGACGTCCGGAATTTGGTCACCAAATCCCATCATCTCGAACAGGAAGAGGCTGTAGCAAACGGAGATATCGGCCGTCGTGAAACGGTCACACGCCAAATATGTTCGCCCCTCCAGACGCGCTTCGATTACCGCCACGGCATCCTGGAATGCGTCCAGATAGTAACGAACGATCTCGGGATACTTGGAGCAGCCCGGGACATGCCGCTCATACCAATCACCATAATGAAACGCGACACTCAGCGGATAGGTCATCGAAGCTTCGCCGAACACATTCCAATTGAGCCATTGCCCGTAATCGTTGTCGTCCGGACGGCACGCGAGCGGAGAGGCCGCCCTGGATGCGAGGTATTGGCAAATGGCAACAGACTCATTCATTCTCAGAGCTCCATCAACCAGATAGGGGACGGTCCCATGCGGATTTTCCTGGATGAAATCAGGCTCCATGCGAGGCGGGTAACTCAGGAGAACAAGATCGTACCCAAGATGCAGTTCTTCCAATGTCCATAAGACGCGGAGTGATCGAGCACGAGGTGCATGATACAATTTTATCATTTCGTCCTCACGTAAAGTTTCAGCTCACATCCGGGGCTGGCCCTAATGTGAAATGGGCGCCGAGCCCGGCGTCCTGACTCATGTGCCCGCCTCTGGCTCGCAGGTCGCTTGACAACCCGTCACTCTGATTACCCACCCGCTCATCGCTCCAATTGAGGCGTGCGAAATAGTTGCACTAAACAAAATTATAGACAATTGTTTTAGATGAAGCGAGTGTGCCATTTGCGCCTCGTTGAATGTATTTGCGAAAGGGAGTGACGGGCTGTGGGACATTTTATCAAGACCGAAACCAGGGATCGTATTCTTCTGGTTACGCTTGATCGACCCGCGGTGCACAATAGCCTCCATGCGCCGGCATGTCATGAACTTGCGGCGGTGTGGGACGCGTTTTTGGCAGATGATGGGCTTTGGTTGGCGATTGTTACCGGCTCAGGTGAAAAGGCGTTCTGCGCAGGACACGATCTTGTTGACGACTTCTTTGATCCAATGCCGGCGTCGGGTTGGGCTGGCCTGTCGCATAGGTCCGATTTCACGAAACCACTCATCGCCGCAGTCAATGGTCTGGCGCTGGGCGGAGGATGGGAAATCGCGCTAAATGCAGATATTGTTATTTCTGATCCGCGAGCAAAGTTCGGGTTGCCGGAGCCAAGAGTTGGATTTGCAGCTCTCGGTGGCGGCGCCCGCATGCTGCCAAAACGAATGCCCTACCATCTTGCAATGGGGCTCATGATGACGGGCGATACGATATCTGCCTCTGACGGGATGAAATGGGGACTTGTCAACGCGGTTTCGGCCGAAGGTGGCGTCATGGACACCGCGCTTGAATGGGCCAGTCGCGTACTGGATTGCGCACCCTTGGCCGTGCGCGCGACCAAACAGATCGCCCGCTTGTCGATGGAGTCTGAAATATCGCGCGATTCAATTCAATCGCTTGAGCAACAACTAGCCGACGTTTTAGCTGGTTCTGAGGATACGGCAGAAGGACTTTCCGCATTCTCAGAAAAACGCCTCCCTGCATGGACAGGGCGTTAGGCTTAAACTGACAAGGGGAAGTGCGATGAAAATCGGACGTGTTCTGATCGAAGGCGAAATGCAAATTGCCATTGAATGGCAGGGCGATGCCATACCACTGTCTTCTATCTTGCCGGATCTCGGCTCAGATATGATTTCACTCATCCAGAATTGGGACAAACACAGAGTTGAAATTGGACAGCTGCTAGCGGCCCCTCCGGCGGAATCGATGATCCGCTCGCCGACTTGGAAAAGACCAATATCCAGGCCGGGTAAGATGATGGCGATTGGTTTGAATTACGCCGATCATATTGCAGAATCAGGAATGCAAACACCCGAACGCCAACTTTGGTTCTGCAAACTTGGCACATCAGCAAATGATCCTTTTGCCGACATTCCGCTTCCTGTCGTCAGCGATCAGGTCGACTATGAAGCAGAACTCGTCGCCGTTATAGGCAAAACGTGCCGCCATATTTCAGCAGAAAATGCCAGACAATACGTGTTTGGGTATTGCGTCGGGAATGACGTGTCGGTTCGCGACTGGCAGCTGGCCTCCCCGCAATGGATTCTTGGAAAATCGTTCGACGGCCATGCACCGTTCGGCCCCTACATCACACTCGACAGCGCAATCCAGGATCCACACCGGCTCGATATTCGCGCGTGTGTGAATGGTGACCTGCGTCAGGCTTCCAATACAAGGCATCTCGTTTTCTCTCTCTGGGATCAGATTGCCCACCTTTCTCAAGCGGTCACGCTTGAGCCGGGGGACCTGATTTTCACAGGGACGCCCGGCGGTGTGGGTGTCGCAATGACGCCACCCTCATTCCTTAAACCAGGTGACCGCGTCAAATGCGAAATTGAAGGTCTCGGGTATATCGACAACCAATTTCGGCCGGAATCTGTGTCTCATGGATCTTGATTTGACGGGAAAAAGGGTACTTGTGACCGGCGCCTCCAAAGGTATCGGTCTGGCGATTGCGCATGCCTTTGCGCGCGAAGGATGTGACCTTGTAATTGTCTCCAGAACAGCAACAGAGTTGGAATCCAGCGCGGCTTCCATCGAGAGCGCGTTCGGTACAAATGTTACGTCGATCGCAGCTGATCTCTCCAGTGAAGCCGAGGTTAGTCGTGTGGCGCGCGAGGCGGGCGCCTGCGATATTCTCATCAACAATGCTGGAGCAATTCCACCCGGTGCCCTCTCGTCGCTTGCCATGAGTGTCTGGAGGCGAGCATGGGACTTGAAAGTCTTTGGCTACATGGCGCTGACACATGCCTGCTACGAGCAGATCGCGGCCCGCAAAGGCGCTATCGTGAATATTATTGGCGCAGCCGGGTCTTATCCGAATCCCGCTTACCTCGCAGGCAGCACGGGAAACGCCGCCCTCATGTCCTTCACGCAGGCTTTTGCGAAGGAAGCAAGAAAGGATGGCGTCCGGGTTGTCGGCGTCAACCCCGGGCCGGTGGCAACGGAGCGGTTCGAAATGCTGCTGAGAGCCGAAGCACTGCGTCAGTTTGGAGATGAATCCAGATGGGAGGCCCTGCTAACGACAATGCCGTTCGGCCGGGCGGCGCGGGTTGAGGAAATCGCGGACACGGTCGTGTTCCTCGCTTCCCCACGCTCAAGTTACACCACCGGCACTGTCGTCGCGATTGATGGAGGTATGATATGACCGGCAAAGACACCGTGGGATTCATCGGGCTGGGCGATATCGGTGCGCCCATGGCCCATAGAATTCTTGAATCGGGTCTGGCGCTTGTTGTCTGGAACCGGACGGAATCCAAGATGGCTCCTCTCAAGTCTGCCGGCGCGGCAACAGCAGGATCGCCGGCTGAACTCGCGGAGAGCTGTGAAATTATCTGCATCTGCGTGGACAGCGCAGCGGCCATGGATGACGTCCTGTTTGGAAATTCTGGGATAACCAGGGCAACCCGCAGCAAGGTTGAATTGGTTATCGATCATTCTACTTTGGCTCCAGGTGATGCCAAAAAGCTCGCGAGCCAGCTCGTCGAGCATAATATCGGATTTCTCGACGTACCGGTTTCGGGCGGGGCCGTCGGCGCCCGAGCCGGCACATTGGCAGCCATGGCAGGCGGCGATGCGAAGCTTCTGGATCGAGCGCGGCCGATTATTGCTTCCTTTGCGAACCAGATCACACACATGGGTCCGATCGGCGCAGGCCAGGCCGCTAAGGCGTGCAACCAGATCATCAATTTTGGAAACATGGCGGCCCTGGCCGAAGCAATGGCTCTTGCCCAAAGGTTTGACATTGCCAAGGAGCGTATTCCCGAAGCCATTGCTGGCGGGTTTGCCGATTCAAACATTGCACGCGAGTACAAGCGGTCATTCGATGCAGACGACTTCAGCCCGGTTCGATATCTCGTCGAAGGGCTCAGGAAATTTTATTCGGCGCAGATCGACACCGACTATCGAGGACAACTTGGCATACTGATGAAAGACCTTTCGATCGCGCTGGATATGGGCCGATCGACCGGCGTCCCATTGCCGACTGTGACACAATTTGATTCCGTCTTCCGAATGCTGCAAAATATACCTGAGCAGACGTCGATAACATCAACCCCATAAGGACGACGCGCATGGTCGCAAGCATGCCCCCCAAATGCTATGCTCACCTGAGGATGAGTACATGACGTCTTGCCTGATCACGACACGCAGCGGCGCAATTGTGGTCGTCACATTGAATCGTCCTTCGGTTCTCAACGCCCTCTCCCGTGAACTCAGGCGAGAGTTTTGCACCGCCTTGCAGCATCTGGATGACGACCCGTCTGTTCGCGCCATCATATTGACAGGAGCAGGTGAGCGGGCCTTCACAGCCGGACTGGATCTCACTGAAACAGCGGATGAGCTTCCTGGTACAATCGAACGAGTCGATGGCGCCAACCCCGTCGCGGCGATCGAAGCATGTTCGAAGCCTGTAATCGCTGCGGTCAATGGCTTGTGCATTACCGGCGGAATGGAAATTGCTCTTGCGTGCGATATCGTTTTTGCTGCTCGTACGGCGCGGTTTGCAGATACCCATGTTCGTGTCGGCCTGCTACCAGGTTGGGGCCTGTCTCAAAGGCTGTCTCGGCAGATCGGCCGACAGAGGGCAAAGGAAATCTCGCTCTCTGGAAACTTTGTCAATGCGGATCGCGCCTTCGCACTTGGACTGGTAAACGATGTCGTCGACCCGACCGAACTCATGAGCCATTGCCTTGAGTTTGCAAAGAGCATCGCAGATGCGGACCAAGACACTGTGGGGGCCTATAGCAAACTTATTGATGATGGTTTGGCTTGCACTTTTGCAGAAGCGGTTGAGCTTGAGAAATTGCGATGTGCGTCCCACGCATCCCGGCTCGATGCGGAAGATATCGCAAATGGCATGAAGCGCGCGCAGAGTCTCAACCGGACGCAGACGTTTTAGGAAGTGACATGTCGCCAATGCGCGGACTTCAAAATGTAACCTTGTCGACGAACGTATTGCGCAAGCGGCAATAGTCCCTTTCGCACGGATCTTTCCAAGCATCGGTTCGATCGAGTCATGCGCCTGGGTAGGCAGCAACGGATGACAACCTGCGTCACCTCGAGTGATCGCAGCAAAAAACTCGAGACTGCGACCACGACGCCCGAAGAACAACGAAACATTTGTTCTATGCGTCTCGCGACAATGCATGCGCTTCTATTTCTATTCTCGTCTCCATTTCCGCGAGACATGTCAGAATACCCCGCGCACAGGCCATTTTCGATACGCGCCTAAAACAGCACACCTTTCCCTCCATATTGTCAGGTGAGCGCTTGCCCAGAACACCAGGCAGGATCGAGACTTCGGAATGGCAATTCAACTCCAATCTATTGAGTGAACGCCGCCCTGTCACCGATATCCAATACCCAGGCCACCCAAATGCAATTTCAGAATTTGACCCATGATAGTATGGCGCGCGACGGTCTCTTGAGGGCGGCGAACGACGCCCCGGCAAGCGTTGAACCTCAAATTGTCTGATTGACGCAGCGTGCGCACGCCCGCTAAGATTAAAACGCAACGATAATTTCGAATAGTTCGTATCTTACCAGGGAAATGGCCATGCCAACGCTACCGGAACTCTATCAGCCCATGAAATTAGGGCGCTTCCAGATACCAAACCGGTTGATGATGGCAGGCATGTCCGCGGGAACAAAAACGGACGAAAAAGGCGACGTTACGCCTGAGATGATCGCATACTATCTCGAACGGGCACGCGGCGAGCCAGGCATGATTGCAATCGGTGCATCCCAGGTGATACCGCCCAAAAAACGGCTATTCGGGCCGCATGCCGGGATCGCGCTTTACAATGATGACATTGTCCCATCACTCGCAAAACTGGTTGATGCGGTTCACCAGTATGACGTGAAGTTTGGTATCCAGCTATGGAATGGCGGCGGGACCGAAGGCACAAGCCACGAGGAGTTGTTTTCTCCATCGGGTCTTTCCTCCAATGTCCGAACGGCCCGGGGCGATGATACGGCACGCTACCGAGGCCAGCCAAACCGCGCGCTTGAGAAAGAAGAAATTTCCGAAATCGTCGATCACTTTGCCTCGGCCGCCAGACGGTGCGCTGATGCAGGATTTGACTTCGTCGAAATCCATGCGGGCCATGGCTATCTGATCAGCAACTTTCTGACACCGCTCTTCAATCGACGCACGGACGAATATGGCGGTTCTTTTGAGAACCGCACACGCTTCCTGCTTGAGGTCGTGACCGCCGTGAAAAACGCTGTCGGCGATCGTATTGCAGTTGGTCTGAAGTACAATGGCGACGACTTTCTGGGCGAAGACGGCTGGACCCTCGAAGAATCTTGCCGCCTCGCTCCGATTGCCGAGAAAGCAGGTGCCGATTATATCACCGTCACCGCCGGTCTCGTCGGTTCTCCGAAACTTACAATCCCGCCAATGTACGAGCCGCAGGGATGCTACACCGACCTAGCCGCCGCTGTGAAACCACACATCAAAATTCCAGTCGGAACGATCGGTCGGATCAAGAACCCCGAGATGGCCCGCGATCTCGTAGCGGCCGGCAAGGCGGATTTTGTCTGTTTTGGGCGGGGCACGATTGCCGACCCGGAAATATTCCTGAAGACCCGGGAGGGTCGACTCGACGACATCAGGCCGTGTCTTGCCGATTGCCGAGGCTGCATTGATGAGCACTTGCTTCGCAATGGCGGTGGCGACGCAAGCTGTGTCGTCAACCCACGGATGTCCCGCGAACTCACCTGTGTGGATATCCCCGGTTCAGCCTCTGCAAATCCGAAGAATGTCCTTGTCGTGGGCGGCGGTCTGGCGGGGATGGAGGCTGCGCGCAGAACCGCTTTTTCCGGGCATCGCGTAACCCTGTGTGAACGGCGGTCGAATTTGGGCGGGCAAATTCTGCTCGCCCGAAAAATGCCAGGACGCAAGGAGATAGGCGATATCGTGCCGTGGTACGAGCGCCAGCTGGTCAAGCTTGGTGTTGATGTGCGCCTCGAGACCGAAGTCGATCTGAACTTGATGAAGCAACTTGCGCCAGACATCGTGTTCATCGCGACTGGAAGCGCTCCCACCGTCCCGCAAGACATGATGGACGTCGTCATGAATGCCGAGGACATTGAAATCATCATGCTGGACGACCTGGTCGAACATGACCTCGAGGCGGGCGGAAATGTCCTTGTGGTTGGCGGCGATCAAAACGGCATGGTTGTGGCAGATTATCTTGCGCAATCTGGCCGGAAGGTGACTGTTGCAGAATCACTCAATCACTTTGGCGGGAAGCTGGCTGCCCATGACCGCTGGTATCTGCTGAATCGGCAGAATGCCAAACACGTGAGGCGGATCAAGAATGTTCATAATGTGCAACTCGATCCGGGAACGAACGAGGTGATCCTTATCGGTGATGACGCACCGGAATCACTGCCCGGAATTAACACAATTGTCTTCGCCAGCGACCGCCGCTCCGAACGCGGCCTGATTGAAGTCGCTGAATCCTTGGGCGCCAAAACATACGTTGTCGGAGACGCCCATGATGTCACTTCGGAAAATGCGGGTACGATCTTTAACAACATCGCCCATGCATATGACACGGCCAGGCAAGTCTGAGTTTGATGGCCTGCACGTTTGCAAAATGCCATGTCGGATCGTTCAAAATGGATGTTCTTATCATTTAGTCTACGGATGAATTTCCGCTGTTGTCTGCCTGGCGCGAAAGTGCCTCGGGACTCGGGAACAGCATGAACGTCCAATCGGCCACGACTGCAGGCTTGTCCCGCCCTTCAATGTCCATCCTGTATTCCATGCGAAGCAACACTCCCGGACCTCTGGGCTCAACCCCTAATATTTTCAGACTGAGGCACACACGATCACCTCCGTGTACTACTGCGGGGAATCGGACACGGTCGAACCCATAGTTCAGGTCTGTCTCAATCCCATCGATTTCGATCAGCTCCTGAGCAAGTGGCGGCGCCAGTGACAATGTCAGCAATCCGTGTGCGATTGTTCCGCCAAATACCGCTGAAGCGCGCCTGACGTCGACATGGATCCAATTGAAGTCATTTGCCGCTTGCGCGTAAAGATCAATCTTCTCCTGCCAGACCGTGACCCAGTCCGAGGGACCGATCTGTCGATTAATATGCCTGCCGAGTTCATGGACCGAAACGCGGAACTTGGTCATGTCACCTGGTGCCCGCGTAAATGCGCTTGTGCGGCACCGGGTGCAGGGTCTTGAGATGCGGTCATGTCAGGATCCTCGTATCGAATTCAAGCCGAAACCCGGGCGGCTCGCAGGCCGGCTTCCCGCCCGAACGTCGCAGAGCTGCTCAACGAGGACGCGCTGTAATATCCCCCGCCATGAAAGCCCCCAACGACTTCTCCTGCCGCAAACAACCCATCGATCGGTATGCCGAACCAATCGACAACGGCCATGGTGCCGTCCGTTGTTATCCCCCCATATGTCGACGTGATCGCATTGCCTGTGGCAGCTATATAGAATGGGGGCTGGTCGATTGGCAAAAGATTTGTCTGACGACCAAATTCGGGATCCACGCCTTTCGCCACATTCCGGTTGTATGTCGCGATGGTTTTTTCCAGCATAGGGGCATCGATTCCCATGATCGTCGCGAGTGTGCTGATCGTTTCTGCGGACTGAATATAGCCGGCCAGAAGCGCTTCCTTATAGTTGTTGACGGATGTGTCCTCATGAGAACGCTGCATCAACCGGTTATCAAAAACCTGAAATCCAATCCCTTCAGGCTGCGCCATTCCGATATTGCTCAATGCTTTATAACTTTGGCCTTCATTCGCGAAGCGAGCACCGCTCTTGTTCACCATGATCCCACCTTCAAGAAAGGAAAAGAGAAGCGGTGGAATTTCGTCGGCCTTGTTCTGGATATCTGGATAATTTCGGATGCCGCCCCCGAACGAACCGGACACATACCCCAGATCGGCGTGTCCTGCACCAAGGTCCGACGCCATCATCAGGCCATCGCCGGTGTTTGCGATCCCGCCATGCTTCACTGCACCTGCCAATTCTGGTGCATACGTCTGAAGAAGCTCGCGGCTTCTTGAAAAACCTCCGGTGGCGAGCACGACGCCGCCTCTCGCACGAACGAATACTTCCCGGTCTCCAAACATGACCAGTGCACCCTCCACCCTTCCCGTGTCAGACGACCGCCGAAGCCTGATGCCTGCAGATTTGGAATAATAGTGAATCCTTGGCTCAGCCTGGGCAGCCATATGAAGCATGGTTATCGCCCTGCCCGTCCCCGTAACATGGGCTCTGGAGACCGCAGGTGCGGGCACACGGTGAAGCTGAAATTTGACTCCGTGATTTCTCAGGAAATGGTAGGTATCGAGCTGCGACATCAGAAACCGGTCAATGAGTTCCGGGTTGTTCTTGTTCTTGCCGCTCGCCAGGAGATCCTGACGCAGTGCTTCCAGGCTGTCTTCCTGCCCTGCCGCCAACTGTTCTTCGGTTCCGCAAAAGACAAAAGCTCCCCCGGCAATCGCCGAGCTGCCACCCGGCTGTGCCGATTTCTCCAGCAGGAGCACATCAGACCCGGCTTCAGCCGCAGCCAGGGCAGCGCAATGTCCAGCCATCCCCGCTCCCAACACGAGGACATCTGTCTCCTCCGGTATGGCGTTCGTTTCCCTCAACATGTAACTGGATCCTTCAAACCGTTTGGCGCCGCATATGGCTGCGCCCGATAGATGTCTTGCTGGTTGTTGCAGTTACCCACATGTTCGCCTCTGGGCCGTCCACGATGCCTCCGGTCGAATGTGCCCTCGCATGGGTCATGGCGAAGCGCCTGACGGGATGTCCTGGCATGTCTGGTCGGTTGGAAATTGCATTCAGTCTGCTTGGGCATGATAGCCTCCGTTTCGAAATCCTGACCAACCCTGACTTATCCGAGAGCAGGATCGATGGTCGCCACCTGAGATATGATACGTTTGTTTTATAGTCTCGGCTTGATGCTGATTACTAGTTTCTAAAAACCTGAAAACCGGCTTGCTGTTTCTGTCATTCATCATGTCCTTCTGCTGACATAGACTGGTCTGGAACCATTATTGGAATTCAGCGGCTGGGAGAAATTTCGTGGAACAATTCGACGTTGTTGTCGTGGGAGCGGGCCCCGTTGGTTTGACCCTTGCGATCGACTTGGGCCAACGCGGAATTCGAACCTTGATTTTGGAGCGGAACCCGACGACCGGACCGTGGCCCAAGATGGACCGATCGAACGCGCGAACGATGGAATTCTATCGCCGCCTCGGAATTGCAGAGGACGTACGGGCGCTGGGCTATCCGGCCGAGGCATCGATGGACGTGTTTATCGTCACACGCCTTTGCGATGAACCCATCCTCAAGCTCCATTATCCGACGGTAGCAGAGTTTCGCGGCACGATTGCGGAGACTACAGATCATTCCCAACCACTTGAACCATATCAACTGGTTTCTCAGAACAAGCTGGAGCCGCTCTTGAAGTCCGTCGCCGAGCGGACGCCGCACGTTACCGTAAGATACGGTTGCGAGGTAACGCACTTTGATCAGGCACCGGATGGTGTGACGGTTGAGTATGCTCAATTCGAACTTGGTTCCACAAAAGTGCAGGCTCGTTACCTTGCCGGCTGCGACGGCGGTGCCAGCACGATCCGCAAACAGCTTGGGATCAAACTGGAAGGCCAGGGCGGTTTGCGCCAAATGCGGCAGATCTGCTTCTACTCCGAACAGCTCTATGATAAAATTCCTATGGGAAAGGGGCGCCATTACTATTTCGCCGACGCAGAAGGATCTGCACTCATTGTTCAGGGCGACCGTAAGGAGTTCACGCTCAACTCGGACGTGCCTGAGGGTATCGACTATGAAGCCTGGGTTCGGGAAAAAGTGGGTCCCGGGATTGATTTCGACTTCAGAATCTTGAATGTGAGCCCGTGGAACCTCAATCTGCTTCTGGCCGAAAGCTACAGTGACGGGCGAGTATTTCTAGCCGGCGACGCGGTGCACCTTGTGATCCCTACCGGTGGTCTGGGCATGAATTCCGGCGTTGGTGACGCATTAGACCTTTCGTGGAAGCTCGCAGCGACACTACACGGCTGGGGCGGGCCCGGATTGCTGCCTTCTTATGAACGTGAGCGCCGACCAGTAGGCAAGAAGAACGTTGAAGCATCCGGATGGGCCGCACAGGGCCTCGGACTTTGGCGCGAGCTCCACACAAATGCCCTGATGGACGATACACCTGAAGGAGCATTCGAGCGGTTGCGCACTGCACGATCTGCGAACGTTAATCACAGACGTGTGCACGAGATGGTTGGCGCCGAATATGGATATTCATATGCCGACTCTCCGCTTATTGACACGCCGGGAGACACGCAAGCGGAATGGGACACGGTCCGATTCCTACCCAGTACGAATCCTGGAGTACGTATCCCGCACATCTGGTTGAGCGACAAGGCTTCGATTCTGGATGCAATGGGACCGGATTTCACCTTCATCGATTTGACCGGGTCAGCTGCCCCCTCGGACATCGAAGACGCCTTCAAACAAATGGATGTTCCCCTAAAGGTCTTTCGTCGGGATGAAAGACACGTAAGATCCGTGTATGGATGTAGATTTCTTCTGGTTAGACCGGACCTGCATATTGCCTGGACGGGCAATTGCCTCCCGCAAGACTCCAACAAGCTCGCAAAGATGGTGACAGGATTCTGAGTCGGGTTTTGTCTAAGCTGGATCTCTCCCGGCTATCACATTCCGTGCCCTTAACTTGTCGATCTCTGCCCGGCTATAGCCAAGAGCAGAGAGCACATCGGCGGTATGCTCGCCCAGCAACGGCGCTCGCCCCCCATCCGTAATCATACTGGCTGAGAACTCTGCAGGAAACTTGAGTTGGCAAAAATCACCGATCGGATCAGACCGTCTGATGAATGTGCCGTTGTTCACAGCTTGCGGGTCGATCAAGAACTCATCAAGAGAATTTACGCGCCCCCTTTGGAACATGCCAATAATTGGTAGCTTGATTGGCAATTCTCGGATTTGCCTGCCCTTTAGTCCGGCTGCAACGCGTATTGTTCAATCGAACTGCCCGGAATGGTGAAGTTAGTGTCGTCCAATACTGTGCCGAGATTGGCCGCAACGCCTTCGGCGGTCAGCGGTGATGCAATGAAACCCGGAACGGTTGCCGTAAAAATTCGGGCGACCCGGCCACCGGCCACGCTCAGTACATCACCGTTGAGCGCGCAGGAATCATGCGCGAGATAGACAACAACCGGAGAGACCGCCGCCGGATCCAGTCGTCCCGTGTCAAGTTCGGGATGCGCATCAAAATATGGTTTGGCCATGGGTGTATAGGCGACTGGGCAGATGGTATTTATGCGGATATTCCGGTCTCGATTGTCGAGAGACGCCCCCCGACTGAGGCCGATGATGCCCGCCTTTGCGGTGACATAGGGCAAGGCATCAGGCGCGCCAAAGGCACCCAGTGCGGATGCTGTGTTGACGATGCGACCATAGTCCTGCGCGCGCATATATTGTAACGCAGCTCGCATGGTCCAGAACATGCCCATGAGATGAACTTCGAGCACTGCTCGCAAATCGTCTGTGGCGACGTCCTGAATCTTGCCTGCGATAGAGTTTCCGGCATTATTCACGAGGATATCGATCCGGCCCCACCTGTCCACAGCTGCTTTTATCGTTGCCTCAGCCTGCGCTTCCACGCCGACACTACCTTGGCTCGCAAACACCTCGTACCCGTCACCTCGCAGGCGCTCGGCTTCCTCTTCCGCCGCACTTGCGTTCTCATCGCGAAGTGCAATATCGTTAAGCAGCACGCGTGCACCCCGTGCCGCCAAAGCGCGCGCGTGGCTCAATCCGAGGCCACTTGCGGCGCCGGTCACAACAGCGACTCTTCCTTCAAACGACAAATCTGCCATGGGTTCACCTGCTCGAATGGATTTGGATTACAGTGTATCGAGCGTCACTTGACCCGCTATCGGTCTGCCGAAGGCGACTGCAGAGGTGATCGGGTTATAAAATTCACGCAAGCATTTGATCTTGCCGTTATCGATATCGAACCGAAGAACATACCGGTTTTTATACAACTTGCCCGACGTCATCTCCACCTCCCCTCGTGCCTCGACGAAGACGGTCTGCCCGTCGGCCGACACGATGTATTCGGCACTCACAAGTCGCACAGATTTTTCCGCAGCGAATGCGGTATCAATGAAGCTCACGATTTCCGATTTTCCAGTGTATCGGCGAAAACTCCCTTCCTCGGTCTTGCCAGACTCATTGAAAGGTATTTCGAGCACCATATCGTCTGAGATCACCGCTAGTTTGGATGCCTTGTCCTTGTTGACGTCCCCCATTATCCAACGTTCGGCCACTTCACGCGCGTTGACATCTTCTGCTTTCGAATTTGACATCGATTTCCTCCACTCAAGATTATACCGGGAACGGCTAATTGGTGACGAGTGTGTGCCCGCCAGCGACTTTTATACTCTCGCCCGTGACATAGGCTGAGAGATCGCTCACAAGAAATTCCATTACGCCGACCACGTCTTCGATTTGGCCGAGGCGGCGCAAGGGTATCGCACTAGCCTGGTCTTCTGTCGCAAGGTTGCGGTTTGCTGCCAGCGCTTTGACACGTGGTGTTTCGATCAGGCCCGGCGCAATACAGTTTACCCGCACCTTGTGAGGCCCGAGTTCGACAGCCAACGACCGCGAATATTTTTCAACTGCGGCCTTGGCCGCGCCGTACATTGCGAAACGCGCGTTCAGGTCATCCATAAATGCACCGATTGTAGAGATATTCACTACCACGCCGCCTTGCCGCATCAGGTAGGGCGCACAAGCCTGGCACATATTTACGGTTGTTTCGAAATTGGCTGCAAAGAGCACGGCCCGATCCTCCCCGGAAGACCTGAGCGCTGAACTTTCCGAAATAGGCGTGATTGCGCCGCCGGCATTGTTGATGAGTATGTCGATGCGTCCGAATTCGCGCACAACTTCGTCAACCGCATCGCGCACTTCGTCTGCAACTGAAAGATCCGCTTCAATCCCCAATGCGCGTACGCCTATCGCCCTGAGCTCGTCCGGAACCGTTTCAGCCGTCAGCTTCTCGCCGTATTTGGCCGAGATTGAGAGATCGATATCAATGATCGCGACGTCGGCACCGAGCGCAGCCAATCGCTGCGCGTGCGCTCTGCCCATGCCGCCACCACCACCGGTAACGATTGCGACTTTTCCGGCCAACTGTTTCATATTCAGGCCTGCGCGGCCGCTGGCGAATTCAAAGATGGATCCTGGTGATGCTCACTTCTGGTCACGTTGGCTCTCCCTTGTTCGCAATCCTGTCTGTCGAGGACGCGTTGTTCAATACAGGTTGCCCGCACAAGTCTTGTCAGACCAGTGACATTCGATGCAATGTGGCTTTCAGAAAATTGGAAAGCTGGCCATGCGATACAAATTGCCACCCTTGAATGCATTACGTGCGTTCGAAGTGACCGGTAGGACCGGAAGCTTAAGTGGCGCGTCCAGAGAACTTGGCGTTTCAGTTGGCGCTGTCAGTCGCCATGTAAACCTGTTGGAAGAATTCCTCGGTTACAGGCTGTTTGTCCGGCAACACAATGGCATGGTCCTTACGCAATGGGGCGAGGCTTACCATGAACAGATCGCATCGGCTTTTGAGCTTATTGACGGAGCTGGACGTGGCCTCCAACTCGGCTCGCGACATACAATCAGGTTTCGCGCCTATACTAGTTTCGCGACCGAGTGGCTTACACCTCGGCTTCCCGATTTCAGGCGCAGGCATCCGGATATCGTTGTCCAGCTGAAGCAGTCGCTCAACGAAACAAATTTCGCTAGTGAACCACTTGATGCAGCAATCAGTGCGCTTCCTGTCATGCAGCGAGACGTTGCAAGTGTCGACCTGTTCAATACCGTATTTGTACTTGTCTGTGCCGATGGGGCGGCCAGGTTCAAAGCAATGCAAGGCGATTTTTTCTCGCCAGGCGCACCTCCTATTCTCTTTGCACGGCGTGAAATACCGTTTTGGGAGCAGTATTTCGAGCAAATGAATTTGCCGCCTCCACCATTTGCCAGCGGGCTTGAATTTGACAATTTGAGCCTCACCTACCAGGCAGCAAGAAGCGGTGCCGGCGTCGCGCTCGGACAACTCTTCCTTGTCGCTGACGATTTGATTTCGGGCCGGCTCTCACCTGCCGCTTCAGTATGCGTTGAGATCGACCTGCCCCACAGGTTTGTTTATCGTACAGGACGGGACACGCCTTCAGAAATTGCCCATTTCAGAAATTGGATGCTCGAACAAGCCGCCGAGACATTGGCCAAGATGGCACAGATCCGCAAGAATCTCGCCGACCTTCAGGTGCCTTCCTAAACACCGACAAATGGCAATATAGTACATTTGTTTTGTTTTCTTGACGCGGCAGGTCTGATCTTTTAATCGCTTGAACGTCCAATTGAACTCGCCACCGATGCGGGTCGAACTAGAATTCAAAACAGGGAGCACCGCATGAAGGTCCT
>NZ_AWFG01000022.1 GCF_000682695.1 Hyphomonas chukchiensis
CGTGTATCCGCCCTAACGCTCCGGCGTCTCCCAGTCCGCAGGCGGCACATTCCGGCGCCTGAGCCGCAGTGCCAGTCCCACCGAAACGCCAACACCAATCGCAATCGTCAGGTCCGTCACCACGGTCAGCACCAGCGTCAGCAACAATAGCAACCGGTCCGCCGTCGGCGCGCTGAGATAAGACTTCCACTTGTGCGGCTCGCTCATGTTCCAGGCCGTCAGGATCAACAGCCCCGCCAGGGCCGGCATGGCCAGATAACCGGCCAGCGGCGCCGCCACCATCATGGCGATCAGGATCGTCCCCGCATGCACGATCCCCGCGACCGGAGTCTTGCCCCCGGCGCGCACATTTGTCGCCGTCCGGGCAATCGCGCCTGTCGCGGGAAGTCCGCCAAACAGGGACGAGCCCATATTCGCAAACCCCTGTGCCAGAACTTCTGCATTCGGCCGGTGATGCCCGCCGCTCATCCGGTCCGCCACCATGGCCGAGAGCAGCGATTCAACACCTGCAAGGAAGGCGATCACAAAGGCCGACGGCAACAATTCGCCCATGCGTGCGAGCGAAAAGTCCGGCACGCGAGGCATCGGCAGGAAACGCGGCAAGTCGCCAAAGCGCGACTGGATCGTATCCACCGGCAACAGCATCAGCGCCGCCGCGGCTGACGTGATCGCCACGGCGACGATCAGGCCAGGCGCCTTCGGAGCGAGCCGCCGGAATGCGACGATCATAACCATTGTTGCGAGGCCGATACCGAGCGCCGCAAGCCCCAGCGTTCCCCGTGCCTCCCACAAGGCAGGCACCTTCTCCAGGAAGTCTGCCGGCAACGCTTCCATCGACAGTCCCAGCAGGTCTTTCACCTGGCTTGTCGCAATGATGATCGCAATGCCAATCGTGAAACCGTTCACCACGGCTTCGGGCACATAGCTGATCAGGTTACCCACTTTCAGCAGCCCGGCAGCCACAAGAATGAGGCCTGCCATGAAGGTCGCAATCACCAGTCCGTCATAGCCATGCTGGGCGATCACGCCGAACACGACGACAATAAACGCCCCCGTCGGCCCACCAATCTGGACCCGGCTTCCGCCCAGCAGCGAGATCAGGAATCCGCCGACAATCGCCGTGACAATACCCTTGGCCGGATCAGCGCCCGAGGCGATGGCAATCGCGAGGCTGAGCGGCAGGGCAACCATGGCCACGGTAAAGCCCGCCATCAGGTCCGCCCAGAAGAGCGGCCATGAATAGGTCTGCAGAGTCGTAAGGATTTTCGGTTTCATGGGCAGCAGGATATCAGGTTCATGCACGGGTTATCATGGCTACGCGCATCCGTATCACGCACTGATATCTCACCCGCCTGAAACCGTGCACAATTCCAGCCTCATATTGCCTTTATTCGGGTTTCATGATGCCTGTGACCGATCTGTGGAGGGACAAAGACAATGAAAACACATACAAGTTTGCTAGCTGTCGCAGCCATCGCGCTCGCCGCCTGCGGTGGCCAGGGCAGCGCCGACCGAAGCGCCATGGCGCCGCCACCACCCGCTCCAACAGCCATGATGAGCCAGCAAAACTATGAAGCCGCCCCGATGGAAGAGGCCGCAGGCGGCGGCACCCCGGTCGATGCCGCCGTGCAGCAATATATCGCCTATTCCCACTCGCTCGGCCTGCGCCTGCCGGTCAATGCCATTGAGCCCGTCATGCAGGGCCATATAGCGGCCTGCAACAAGGCCGGGCCTGACAAATGCATCGTGACCAATTCCTACCTGAACGCCTGGTCGGAAGACGAATCCTCCGGCTCGCTGAACCTGCGCGCCACACCGGACTGGATCGAGACTTTCCTCAACGGCGTCGAGGCCGAAGCCGATGCGGCCAAGGGCGAAGTCACCACCCGCCAAACCACGGCGGAAGACCTGACCGTCACCATCATCGATACAAATGCCCGCCTGCATGCCCAGGAAGCCCTGCAGAAGCGGATCGAAGACCTGCTGGAGAACCGCCCCGGTGACCTCGGCGAACTGCTCGACACCGAACGCGAACTCGCTCGCGTGAATGGCGAGATCGACTCCCTGAAATCATCGATGAAAGCGCTGATGCAGCGCGTGAACATGAGCCAGCTCTCGGTCAGCTACGAGACCAAGCGCAACCCGGTTTCCAGCAGCGCCCTCAGCCCGCTTGGGGATGCCTTCGGCGGCTTCTTCTACAATCTGTCCAGCGCGTTGGCCGCCGTGATCACGGCGTTCGCGGTCGGCCTGCCATGGCTGATCCTGATCGGCGTGTTCCTGTGGCTGTGGCTGAAACTGATCTGGCCGCGCATCCGCCGCAAGAAGTCCTGAGCAACGGATCGGGCCTCACCCTGCGCAAGAGCAAAGGATGAGGCCCGGTCGATTTTGCATCAGGCCTTTTCGGCCACTTTCTTCTTCGCCTTGGGCTTGTCCTTTGGCAGCAGGAGATGCGCAATCTCCTTCGGCACGACCATCAGGATCTGCGCCAGCGAAGCTTCCCATTCCGACAGAAGCTCCACGGCCCGCACAGAGCCCGTTCGGTCAGCATGTTCCTGGATCAGGGCATGGCATTGCTCGATATGCTCGGTCGGCATGTCGGCCAGCGGATACCAGTCGATGGAGTCCGGGTTGGCCACGCGCTCGAACCGGTTTTCCGGATCCCAGATAAAGGCCGCACCGCCGGTCATGCCCGCGCCGAAATTGTCGCCCACAGGCCCGAGGATCGCCGCGCGACCACCGGTCATGTATTCACAGCCATTCGCCCCGCAGCCCTCGACAACCGTTTTGGCGCCCGAGTTTCGCACGGCAAATCGTACACCCGCCGTGCCCGCCGCGAACAGCTTGCCCGCCGTCGCGCCGTAGAGGCAGGTATTGCCGACAATCGCATCACCCGAAGCCGAGCGCCGCTCGCGCGGTTTCGGCGCGACAACAATCGTCGCCCCCGAAAGACCCTTGCCGACATAGTCGTTGGAATCGCCGATGACTTCCAGCAGCAGGCCCTGCACGGCGAATGCACCGAGCGACTGACCGGCCGATCCCTCAAGCCGGATATGCAGGCGGCCTTCCGGCAGCGCGCTCATACCGAACTTGCGGGTGATCGCGGAACTCGACCGCGCGCCGATGGCCCGCATCGTGTTCTGGACATTGTATTCCAGCTGCATCTTCTCGCCGCGCTCAAAGAACGGCTCGGCATCACGCAGGATCTGTACGTCGAGCGAATCCGGCACTTCCTCGCGCCGTGTCGGCTGGTAGACAACCGGATGATCGGTATCGACCTGGACGAGCAGCGGGTTGAGATCGAGGTCATCAAGATGCGATGCGCCGCGGCTGACCTGCACGAGCAGGTCCGTCCGGCCAATCGCCTCATCGAGCGATTTGAGGCCCAGCGATGCGAGCACTTCACGTACATCTTCAGCAATGAAGCTCATCAGGTTGACGACCTTTTCCGGCGAGCCGGTAAAGTGCGCGCGAAGGGCCTCATCCTGGACACAGACGCCGACCGGGCATGTGTTCGAATGGCACTGACGCACCATGATACAACCCATCGCCACGAGGCTGGCCGTGCCGATGCCGTATTCCTCAGCCCCAAGCATCGCCGCGATGACAATGTCGCGCCCGGTGCGCAGACCGCCATCGGTCCGCAAGGTGACCTTGTCGCGCAGATTGTTCAGCGACAGGATCTGGTGCGCTTCAGCAAGCCCAAGTTCCCAAGGCAGGCCGGCATATTTGATCGAGGTCTGCGGGCTTGCGCCCGTGCCGCCGACACCGCCCGCAATCAGGATGATGTCAGCCTTCGCCTTGGCCACACCAGCGGCCACCGTGCCAACGCCAGACTGGGCCACAAGCTTTACGGCAACCCGGCAGTCCGGGTTGATCTGTTTCAGGTCGTAGATCAGCTGAGCCAGATCCTCGATCGAATAGATGTCGTGGTGCGGCGGCGGCGAGATCAGCATCACGCCCGGCGTCGCATGGCGCAGCTTGGCGATAAATTCCGTCACCTTGAAGCCCGGCAGCTGTCCGCCCTCACCGGGCTTGGCGCCCTGCGCAATCTTGATCTCGATCTCGCGGCACTGGTTCAGATATTCCGCCGTCACGCCGAAGCGCCCGGAAGCAATCTGTTTCACGGCCGAGTTCATGTTGTCGCCATTCGGCAGAGGCCGATAGCGCGCGCGGTCTTCGCCGCCTTCACCGGAGACCGATTTCGCGCCAATCCGGTTCATGGCAATGTTCAGTGTGCCGTGCGCTTCGGGGCTGAGTGCGCCCAGCGACATGCCGGGCGTGACGAAACGCTTGCGGATCTCGTTGATCGACTGGACCTGCGACAGCGGCACGGCTTCGCCCGCCGCCTTGAAGTCCAGCAAGTCACGCAACTGGATCGGGTCGCGTGCATGAACCGCTTCGACATATTTGCGATAGATCGAATAGTCCCCGCGATTACAGGCGGCCTGAAGCGTGTGGATCAGGTTGCCGTCCAGCGCATGTGGCTCTTCCTTCGCGCGCAGGCGATAGAAGCCGCCAACGGGCAGCGAGATGACATCTTCATCGAACGCGGCTTCATGGCGTGCCAGCGCATTCTCTTCGAGGCCGGCAAGGCCAAGCCCTGAAATGCGGCTGTTCATGCCGGGGAAATAATCCGCGACAAGCGCGCGCGACAGGCCGAGCGCCTCGAAATTATAGCCGCCGCGATAGGATGAAATCACCGAGATGCCCATCTTGGAGATGATCTTCAGAAGACCCGCCTCGATGGCTTCCTTATAGTTCTTGACGCATTCGTTGAGCGACATGTCGTCAAACAGGCCGCGCGCATGACGATCTGCAATGGCGTCCTGCGCGAGATAGGCATTTACGCATGTAGCGCCGACGCCGACGAGCACAGCGAAATAGTGCGTGTCGAGACATTCAGCGGATCGCACAGTGATCGAACAGAACGTACGCAGACCTTGCGCGACAAGGTGCGAGTGCACTGCGCCTGTCGCAAGGATCATCGGGATCGCGATCTTGCTGGCTGACTGATACTGGTCCGTCAGGACGATATGCTCGCGGCCTTCGCGAACGGCTTCTTCAGCCTCGCGGCGGATGCGGCTAAGCGCGTCCTTGAGCGCCGCCCCATCGGAAGAAGCATCTGCTTCGTCAAACGTACAGTCGATCTCGGCCATGCCAACGCCGAGCCGGTCGATCAGGCGTTCATACATGCCCGTGGTCAGAACCGGACTCTCAAGCACGAAAACTTCCTGCTGCGACTTGTCCGTGTCCAGCACGTTGCCGAGGTTCTTGAAACGGGTCTTGAGGCTCATCACCCGCGCTTCACGCAGCGGGTCAACCGGCGGGTTGGTCACCTGGCTGAAATTCTGCCGGAAGAAATGGCTCATCGGCCGGTAGGAGAAGGAGAGAACGGCAGGCGCCGTATCGTCGCCCATCGACCCGAGCGCCTCCTTGGCGGACTCGGCCATAGGGGAGAGGATCAGCTCAAGCGTCTCCAGCGAATAGCCGGCCGCCGTCTGGCGGCGCAGAAGCTCTTCCTTGTTGTACAGTTTCGGCTCCGGGCCCGGCCCGATTTCGGGCTCAAGCTCCGTCACGCTGGAAAGCCATTCTTCATACGGGTTTTGTGCCGCGAGGAAGTCGATCAGCTCACGGTGCTCGTAGAACTTGCCCGTCTTGAGGTCGGCCGCGATCATGCCGCCGGCCGGTATAGACCCGCGACGCGCCACTTCATGGTCACCGAGCGGACACATGCCCGCTTCCGAACCCACAGCGAGAATCCCGTCAGTGGTCAGCGCATAGCGGAGCGGACGAAGGCCGTTGCGATCAAGGCCCGCAATCGCCCAGCGGCCATCGTAGGCCGCAATACCGGCCGGACCATCCCACGGCTCCATCACCGAATTGCAATAGTCATAAAGGGCGCGGTGCGCCGTCGGCATCACCGAGTCCCGCTTCGACCAGGCTTCCGGAATCAGCATGGCCTTGGCCATCGGCGCAGCGCGGCCGGACTTGCAGAGCAGTTCGAACACGGAATCCAGCGCGCCGGAATCAGACGAGCCATCCGGGATCACAGGCTTCACGTCGTCGACATAGTCGCCGAAATCTTCCGAGACCATGCGGATCTCGTGGCTCTTCATCCAGTTCTTGTTGCCGCGCAGCGTATTGATCTCGCCATTGTGCGCGATCATGCGGAACGGCTGGGCGAGCGCCCATTGCGGGAATGTATTGGTCGAATAGCGCTGGTGATAGATCGCGAAGTTCGAAACGAAGCGCGGGTCGCGCAGGTCAAGATAGAAATTGTCGATGTCCTGCGCCAGGAACATGCCCTTGTAGATCAGCGAGGCATGGCTGAGCGAGCAGACATAGAAGCCGGGAATGGCCATTTCGCGCGCGCGGCGCTCGATGCGACGGCGGCAGATATAGAGCGCACGCTCAAGATCTTCCGGCGTGCGGCCCTGCGCATCGCGGAACATGATCTGTTCGATGGCGGGGCGCGTGTCCTTGGCCTTCTGGCCGATAACGGACACATCGACCGGAGGCTGTCGCCAGCCATAGATATAGAAACCGAAATGGAGCACTTCGGTTTCGACGATTGTGCGCGCGGCCTCCTGCGCCGCAAAGTCCGTGCGCGGCAGGAAAATCTGGCCGACGCATATCGGGTCATCCGTCGGCGTGTGGCCGGTGCGGGTCACATGCTCGCGGAAAAAGTCCTGCGGCACGGCCACGCGGATGCCTGCCCCATCGCCCGTCTTGCCGTCAGCGTCCACAGCGCCCCGGTGCCAGACGTTCTTGAGCGCCATGATGCCCATTTCGACGATCTCGCGGCGCGGCTTGCCGTCCAGCGCGGCCACAAGGCCGACGCCGCAGGCATCATGCTCATCCGCCGGATCATAGGCGTGTCCGTCGATCAGTTTCTGGCGGTTCGCTTCGTACTGTTTCACATAATCTGACATGTCGTCTTACTCCGCCGCCACTTTTGCGGCCTTATCGGCCGCCTTCATTGCCTTGTGCATTGCCTCGGCTGCATCGCGTCCATCCTTGATGGCCCAGACGACGAGCGACGCACCGCGAACGATATCGCCCGCCGCATAGACGCCCGAGAGGCTCGTCTCCATGGTCGCATAATCGACGCGAACAGCGCCCCAGCGATTCACAGTGAGCGCAGGCTCGCCGAAAAGAACGGGCAGGTCTTCGGGGTCAAAGCCCAGCGCCTTGATCACCATGTCGGCTTTCACGTCCATCGTCTCACCGGTCTTGACCGGGCTCTGACGGCCGGACGCATCCGCCTCGCCAAGCTTCATCTTTGCGGCGCGCACGGCTTTCACCTTGCCGGCCTTGGTGTCGAGAATGGCTTCGGGCGACGCCAGCCACTCGAATACAACGCCCTCTTCTTCGGCATTGGCCACTTCACGCTGGCTGCCCGGCATGTTGGCCCGGTCGCGACGATAGAGGCACGTCACCGACTTGGCGCCCTGCCGGATCGCCGTACGCACACAGTCCATCGCCGTGTCGCCGCCGCCGATCACGACAACGCGCTTGCCATCAGCGTTCAACGTGCCGTCATCAAATTCTTCGACCGCGTCGCCGAAGCTCTTGCGGTTGGAAGCCGTCAGATAGTCCAGCGCCGCATAGACGCCGCTGGCGCCAACGCCCGGGCATTTCAGATCCTTGGCCTGGTAGACGCCCGTCGCAATCAGAAGCGTGTCATGGGTCTTGCGCAATTCCTGAAGCGTCACGTCCTGGCCGACGCGCGTGTTGAACTTGAACGCAATGCCGCTGTCTTCCAGATGCTTGATCCGGCGCGCAACGACGGGCTTCTCGAGCTTGAAGCCCGGAATACCGTAAACCAGCAGGCCGCCCCCACGATCATAGGCATCATATACAGTGACCTGGTAGCCCTTGCGGCGCAGCTGTTCCGCCGCCGCGAGGCCGCCCGGTCCTGCGCCGATGATACCGGCCGATTGCGCCCGCTCACGCGGCGGCACAATGGGCTTCACCCAGCCTTTTTCCCAGGCCGTGTCGGTGATGAATTTTTCCACTGACCCGATCGTCACGGTGCCATGGCCTGATTGCTCAATCGTGCAGATGCCTTCGCAAAGACGATCCTGCGGACAGATGCGGCCGCATATTTCCGGCATGTTATTGGTCGCCGAAGACACTTCCCAGGCTTCTTCGAGGCGCCCTTCGGCTGACAATTTGAGCCAGTCGGGAATATTATTGGAGAGCGGGCAACCCTGCTGGCAGAAAGGCACACCGCATTGCGAACACCGCGCCGCCTGCGCGCCAGCTGCCTTGAGGCTGAACTCCGCATAGATCTCGTCGAAGTCCGTCGCGCGCGCATCAGCGGCGCGCTTGGCCGGCATGGACCGCTCGACTTTTGTAAACTGCAGCATCTTCTCGGCCATGCAGACCTCCCACTAATCCATTTGGCCATCTACAATGACGAGGAGGTACACGACAAGCAGGAATTCCATTATTGAATATCATTATGATACTTTATGGACGATTTGCAATTCAATGCTGATGGTTTTCTCAGCCTATCCCCATCATTATATGTCGATATGATATGTCTATCAAAAGGGTGCCGATCTTGAAAAACTGCGCTAGATGAGGAACGCCATGCTGGCCGGTCGGGGCCGCACCATGTGAAGAGGCCGCCATGTCCCTGCTCCAGCTCATCATTATCGCGACGCTCCAAGGCTTCACGGAATGGCTGCCGATCTCCTCTTCAGCGCATGTTCTGTTGGCGTCAGGCTATTTCGGCCTCGAAGGCCATGACGAGCTGTTGATCAATGCCGTCTCCAATCTCGGCACGCTCGCCGCCATGCTTCTCTATTTCCGCAAGGATGTCGCCAGCGCCATCGTGGGCGGCTTCGAACTGGTCGCAGCGCCCGTCACGCGCCAGCCCCTTTCAAAAGGTGCCCATCTTGCCCTCTGTATCATCGTGGCCACTCCCGTCGCGCTGGCCGTCGCCGCCGGATACGAAAAGCTGCTTCCTGAAGACCTGCAGGCAACCCTGCGCGGCCCGGCGACTGTCGCCGGTGCCACCATTGTCTTCGGTGCCCTGCTCTGGTGGGCCGATGCGAAAGGCGGACGTGAGCGCAAGGAAGAGGACATGACCCTCCTTCACGCCTTCCTTATCGGCGCAACGCAGGCCATCGCCGCCATCATCCCCGGCACCAGTCGCTCCGGTATCACCATGACAGCCGCCCGCGCGCTCGGCTATGAGCGCTCAGAGGCGGCGCGCTTTGCCATGCTTATCGGTGCGCCCATTCTCGCGGCTGCAGGGCTGTATGGGGCGCTCGGCCTGATGGGGGAGCCTGCTGGCGGTGTTGTCACGCTGCAGGATGGCATGATCGTTGCGGGCGTGGCCTTTATTACCGGGCTTGCCTCGATTGCCGCACTGATGGCCATTCTCCAGCGCATGAGCTTCCTGCCCTTCGTGCTTTACCGCTTCGCACTCGGCATTGCGCTCATCCTCATGTCTCCAACCATCGGTCTGTTCTAGAAAGCACGGCGTTCACATGCGTCGCGACACAGTTGTCGCCGCAACCTTTCCATCTGGCGCGGATTAGTCACCCACCAGACACTTCCGGAAAGGAAACCCTATGAGACTCCATATTTATGCCCTTACAGCCATTGCTGCTCCGCTGGCCCTCGGCGCGTGCGCCAATGCCGGCCTCACCAATTCAGAAAAAGCCATGGCCTCTGAAAGCACAGCTGAAGCGCCGTACCTGAAGACCGAAGTCAACGAGCTTAACAAGCTCACATCCATCTATATCGATGCGGCCGCGCTCTATAAGCAGGCTGCGGATATTCCAGACAAGAACAATGGCATTAAAGAAATGCTGCTTGAGCTTCACGACTATCGCAATGGCGAACGCGAAGTGATCCAGGACCGCGTTATCGCGCTCGGTGGCGACCCGGCAACGATGGGCGAAGCGCTCGGCACCGGCCACCGCACGTTCACGGCCCTTCGCACTGCGGTCGACAACGACTCCGAAGTTGCGATTGAAGAAGTGCTGCGCGGCGAAGAATACATCCGCGACGAACTCGCCAAAACCGCCAAGACGGATCTGACGCCTGAATCGGCTGCCCTGATCAAGAAGCTTCAGGTTTCGGTCAATGCCGAGATCAAGAAACTCGAAGCAAAAGACAAGGCCATCTAGGCTCTATACGTCTTTAATGCCTGAAAAGGGCCGCCCTTGCGTCACGTGCGCCGGGGCGGCCTTTTTGTATTCCGCGCAAGACAACACGCAGCCCAGTGGTGGATCCCCCTGCCGCGTGCCATCCCTCCTGCATCGTGCGTCCCCAGACGCGTGCGGAGACCCTCATGTCGCGCAGCAATACGGCACGCATGACGGCGTCTATCGGGCATTTTGCGGGCATTTTTGTTCGGATTATATTCAGGTTAGAGGCGCTATCGCGCCGCCCGCTCAGGCGTCCGCCGGCTTGCTGAACTCGCCATATGGCCGGAAACGCCAGAGATAGGTCGGCGCAATCGATTCAACCGATTCAAGGTGCGTGAGACCAAGGTCCGCCGCTGTCAGCGCCCCATCCGCCACAACATTATCGCTCTTCAGCAGTTCGACCTGATCGCCTGTAATCAGAGGCTCACCAAGCATGCCCCACGAGAAAGGCGGGATGTAGCGCCAGACAGCCCCGGCAATATAGCCGAGGGGCCGCGCCAGGAAGAAAGGCAGCGAAATCTTGAAACGCCGACGATCCACGAGTTTCAGGATAATGTCGTAAATCTCGTTGAACGTGTAGGCGCGCGGTCCGCCTAGTTCATACGTATTACCGGCCGTGCCGTCAGAATCGACCGCCAGCGCGATCGCTTCGGCCACATCGCCCGCGTAGATGGGCTGAACGCGCGTCTTGCCGCCACCGATGGCAGGCAGGAAGGGCGAAAAACGGGTCATCTGGGCGAACTTGTTCAGGAAGCCGTCTTCAGGCCCGAACACGACGGATGGACGAAGGATCGTTGCTGATGGCAGGGCCTCGCGAACCGCGTCTTCGGCCTCGGCCTTGGTGCGCGCATAGTCTGACTTCGAGTCCGCGTCCGCACCGATCGCGGACACTTGCACAAAAGTCCTGATGCCTTTTTCCGCGGCCACTTCAGCGAGCAGCGCAGCGCCATCGCGCTGGGCGGATTCAAAGCTCTGCGGCCCGCCTTCAAACAGGATGCCGACCAGGTTCACCACAGCGACGGCGCCGTCCAGCGCGCGCTCGATTGAGGCCCTGTTGCGGATATTGGCCTGGCAAAGGTCGATCCAGCCAGGCGCGCCGGCAAGGCGCACATCCTGCGCCGTGTTCATGTGGCGGCAGGCCACCCGGACCCGATAGCCCTTTTCGACTAGCGTCCGCGCCGCATAACGCCCGATAAAGCCCGAGCCACCGAATACCGTCACCAAACCCTTGGTCATGTCACGCTTCTCATCTGCCGGCCGAGCCGGAATTGCCGTTGTCGCCTTTGACCATAGCCGCCCGGTCATGTCCATGCGGCAAGAACTCAATCCGGCGCCTTCGCCATGCTTGCGCACACACTGGGCAATACACCTTTAACAATCGACGAAGGGAGCATCTTCGACCGACGGGTCACGGGGCTTATTATCGCTTGATGTCCAGAAGTTTTAGGCCGACCGTTGCAGGTTCCGGCACATTATGGCAGATAGAGTGCCATAAGATTTGCAAGTGCCGGGCGCAAGGAGCAAACATGTCGATATCGTCCGTAATTCCCGCACATTGCGAGCAGAGCCCATGTCATTGAAAACAGCCTTTGTTTCACGCGTCGCGGAACGGCTTACGGGCGAGGAGCGGCTGCAGAAGAAGCGCGCCGAGGTCGAACGCGACCGACGCGCCCGCAAGCTGCCGCACATCGTCGAATACTTCCATCAGGCCGATGATCCCTATTCACACCTCGCTGCCCAGGTTCTCGGACAGCTTGTGGAGCGATATGACATCGAGCTGCGCCTCAACCGCGTCGGGTCGCCGCCAGACTGGGCCGCACCGGAGCGCGAGCGCCTCGAAGCCTACGCAATCATCGATGCTGAGCGGCTGGCCCGCAAGGCCGGGCTCGAAACCGGCGAGCACGGCCTGCCAACAACGCCGACCGATGTGCGCACCGGGATTGGCGATGCAAGGCGCGAAGCGCTTGGCCACTATCTCGGCGCCATGTTCTACTATGGCGGCGAATGGTATTGGGGCATCGACCGGCTTCACTATCTGGAAGCGCGCCTGACCGAACTCGGCGCCCGCAGGCCCGGCAACGGAACAGGACCGATCTACGCCCCGCCCGTCGTCCCTGCCCATCCCACCGGAAACGTCGCGACGACGTACACACATTTCGACTTCTATCTCTCGTTCCGCAGTCCCTACACCTACATCTCCGCGATGCGGGCCAAGGCCCTCGCTGATGCCTATGGCACAAAGCTGAAACTGCGCTTTGTCCTGCCCATGGTCATGCGCGGCCTGCCGGTTCCCAAGATGAAGAGCCGCTACATCACGCAGGACACGGCCCGCGAAGCGCACCGGCTCGGCATTCCGTTTGGCCGCATCGCAGACCCTGTGGGTCGGCCTGTGGAGCGCGGCTATTCCCTTATCCCATGGGCCCGGGAGCAAGGACTGGGTTTTGAGTTCTGCCACGCCTTTCTCGAAGGCGTCTGGTCACGCGGCATCGATGCGGGCTCCGACAAGGGCATGCAGCAGATCGTCGAAACCGCCGGGCTCGACTGGGCGGCGGCGCAGCAGGTGATCGACAATGATGACTGGCGCGCGGAGGCGGAAGCCAACCGCGCGGAGATGATGGATCTCGGCATCTGGGGCGTCCCGAGCTTCCGTGCAGGCAATATTATTACGTGGGGCCAGGACCGGCTCTGGGTGATCGAAGAAGAATTGAGGCAGCCGGAGAGCTGACCCATCAGGGAGGACTACGCGATGCAGGTTACCAATGAAGTGCTGCCAACGGATCCGGCGCGGATCATGGCCATGATGGAGAAAGGGCCAGATGGTCCGATCTTCATGGTCAACCTGCTCAAGTTCAAGGACAAGGCAGACTATGAGGATGGTCGCGCCACCGACCTGTCCGGTCGCGATGCCTACATGATCTATGGCCGAGCCGTGACGGACCTGCTGCCCAAGTTTGGCGGACGGGGCCTGTTTGCCGGCGACGTGACTTTCCTGGCTCTTGGTCAGGTCGAGGAGCTCTGGGACGAGATTGCCATCGCCATGTATCCTGACCGCGCCAGCATGGTCCGCATGTCCATGTCTGATGAATGGCGGGAGATATCCGTTCATCGCGCGGCAGGCCTGAAGGGCCAGCTCAATATCGAGACCGTCGCCCCGCAGAACGGCACGGACTCTCCTTTCCTCGCCATGATCGCAGCCAGCAAAGGCGGCGCGTCATGAAATGGCTCATACGCATTGGCGCCGGCCTCGTCGGACTGCTCCTCATTGCAATTATCGGATTTCAGGTCTTCAAAACGCAGATCGCCATGGCCGGCTTCAAGCGAGCCGTCGCCGCGAATGTCGGACGCGATGCCAGCGAGACCCTGCCTGACGGCTTGCACGTCTTCGTCTGCGGCGCGGGAACACCCCTGCCGGATCCCAAGCGAGCCGGACCGTGCCTTGCCGTTCTCGCCGGCAATCATGCCTTCGTCTTCGATGCCGGGTCAGGCGGATCGCGTAACCTCAACCGGATGGGCTTCCCGCTCGGAAAGGTTGAGCGGATTTACCTGACCCACCTTCACTCCGACCATATGGACGGCCTCGGCGAATTGCTCATGCAGGCCTGGGTGAATGGCGGACGCGACGAGCCGATGCCTGTGTCGGGCCCACGCGGCGTCGATGAAGTGGTTGATGGCTTCAATGCAGCCTACCGTATCGACGGCACATTCCGCACGGCGCACCATGGCCTGGACATCGCAAACCCCGCCGGGCGAGGCGGCATAGGCGAAACCATTACCCTGCCAGCAGGTCCCGGCTCCAAGGCGGTCGTGTTCGACGAGGATGGCGTCAAGATCACGGCCTTCACCGTCAGTCACGCGCCTGTCGAACCCGCCTTCGGTTACCGTATCGACTATAAGGGCCGCTCCGTGGCCTTTAGCGGCGATACGATCTACAGCCCGAATCTGGTTGGCGCATCCAAAGGCGTCGAGGTGCTTTTCCATGAGGCGCTCGACCCTGAAATGGTGGGGGTGATGCATGAGGCCGCTGTCGCCCACAATGTGCAGGGCATCCCTCAGATCCTCGACGACATCCTGACCTATCACGCCACACCGTCTGACGCGGCGCGTGCCGCCAGCGAAGTCGGCGCCCGCGAGCTGGTCTTCTACCACACGATCCCGCCGCTTCCCTCGCACCTGCTCAACGCGCTCTTCGTGAGGGACGCCAAAAAGCTCTTCAAGGGGAAGATAACCGTCTCCGAGGACGGCATGGTGTTCAGTCTGCCAGTTGACAGCGACACGATCACGCAACACGACGGCTTCAAATGAGCACATCCAAAGTCACCCCCTTCCCGGCGCCGCCATCCGCCGAGGATTCCTCTGACGGTCGCCGGCTCCGCAGCGAGCGCAGCCGTAGCCAGATCATTGACGCCCTGTTCGGCCTCATCCGCGAAGGCGACATGAACCCGAGCGCGGCGCGGGTCGCCGAGCGGGCGGCCGTTGGCCAGCGCACCGTGTTCCGGCACTTTGAGGACATGGACAGCCTGTTCGGCGAAATGGCCGAGCAGATACAGTCGGAAGTCATGCCGATCGTCCTCGCGCCCTATGCCGCGAGCGACTGGCGGGAACGGCTGAGCGAACTCGTCAAGCGGCGGTCGGATGTCTTCGAGCGGATATTTCCCGTCCGGGTGTCGGCCAACCTTCGTCGCTTCCAGTCCCGCTTCCTGATGGATGAATACCGGCGCGGCCTCATGTTCGAGCGCCAGACCCTGAAGGCCATCCTTCCGCCCGAAATTCTTGGCGACGCGGTCCTGCTGGATGCCCTCGATGTCGCCACGGGCTTCCATTCCTGGCGCCGCATGCGACAGGACCAGAATCTCTCGCAGCAAGAGGCGACCCGCGTGATGATGCTCATGGTCGAGCGCCTGATCAAGGAATGATCCGGTGGGGCTCGCTGCTCGTGATCTTCCTCACTGCAGCCTGCGGCGGGGATAAACCCGCCACGACGTCCGAAGTGACTTGCGGGCTCCCGGCACCATCCATCGGCCAATTTGTGGCCATTCCAGGCGGCAGCTTCACAAAGGGGGACAGCCCCGTCTACAGTGAAGAAGCGCCGACCCTTGCCCTTCATGTCGCCCCTTTTGCCCTTCAGGCCCACGAAGTCACCAATGACCAGTTTGCCGCCTTCGTAAGCGCTACAGGCTACGTTACAGACGCCGAAAAAAGCGCGGCCACAGGTGGCCCGGAGGCAGGGTCCGCCGTCTTCGATCTGCCCGAAGGCTCAGCAGCGCGAATCGATCCATGGCGCCTGGTGCCTGGCGCCACATGGAAAACGCCGACAGGTCCCAGCTCCACAATTGATGGCAAGGACGCATGGCCCGTTGTCCATGTCTCCGAACGCGATGCCGCCGCCTATGCCAGCTGGGCCGGCGGCCGTCTGCCAACGGAAGTCGAATGGGAATATGCGGCGACACGCGGCCTGCCAGATCCGGACACGTCAACATCAGGCGCCTATGACGACAATGGTCATCCGGTCGCCAATACCTGGCAGGGAATATTCCCCGTCGCGAATACGCAGGCCGACGGCTTTGCCGGCGCTGCGCCTGTCGGTTGTTTCCCGCCGGACAAGACCGGACTCTATGACATGATCGGTAATGTCTGGGAGTGGACCGACACGCTCTATGCCGCCGGATCCCATACGCTCAAGGGCGGCTCCTATCTCTGCGCCGAGAATTTCTGCCGCCGCTACCGGCCGGCCGCGCGGCAGCCACAGGATACTGATTTCTCATCCATCCATATCGGCTTCCGCATCGCGAAAGACATTCCGCCCACAACTGAATGATCGATCAGTTCGGCCACCAGACATATTCGTCGCCGGGCTCAACCCTGTCCGCCTCGGTCTTGTCGATAGCGATCGGCGTCTCAATCGTATACGGATAAAGCGGCTGCACCGCCCCGGCGAGGTGCTTGTCGAGCAAGCCCTGGAGTTCTGCCAGCTTGTCGGGGCGACTGTCTGCCAGATTGTCCTGCTCGGTCGGGTCCGTGGCCAGATCGAACAGCCAGTTCTTCTCCTGCCGCCCGTCGACCTGCAGCTTCCAGTCACCTGCCCGAACCACATGATAATAGCCACTCTGCCAGAAGAGCGCATCATCCGGATGCGAGATCGTACCGGTCCCGGTGGCGACTGGCAGCATGTCGCGCCCGTCAATCTCCACACCCTCGGGAAGGGCTGCGCCCGCTGCTGCCGCCAGTGTCGGCATGACATCAATATGCGCCACAGGCGTATCGACCTGCGTACCCGCCGCAATCCTCGCAGGCCACTTCAGGAACATCGGCACACGGATGCCGCCTTCAAACAGCGTGATCTTCCAGCCGCGATAGGGCTGGTTGATTTCAGGAAGGCCGATATAGCCAGCCCCGCCATTATCGCTTGAAAACACGATGATCGTATTGTCCGCGAGACCCTCTTCTTCCAGCTTCGCCGTTATCTCGCCAACGCTACGGTCGAGCGCGTGCAACATGGCCGCATAGACGCGCAGCCGCTCGGGCTCGATATCGCCGACGGCCTCATAGTCTGCCTTCGTCGCCTGCAGCGGCGTGTGGACGCCCCAATGCGCGAGATAGAGGAAGAAAGGCCGGTTCTTGTTGGCCTCGATCACTTTGAGGCTTTCGTCTGTCCAGTAATCCGTCAGGTAGCCACCCGGCTCAAACCACTCGCCCATGTTGAACGAGGCCGCAAACTGCATCCGCGCCCAGAGGAATTTGTCGATCGGGTCAAAGTCCAGTTTCGCGTTCACCACATCGGGGTCGTCTTCCGGCAGAAACAGGCCGCTCGCCATCAGGAGGCTTTCGTCAAAGCCCTGCGCATTCGGATTGGACTCCGCGCTCCGGCCAAGGTGCCACTTGCCGATATGGACGGTGTGATAGCCCTTGTCCTTCAGCACTTCGGCAATCGTCACTTCCTTGCCCGGCAGCCCCATTTCCGCAAAGGGCACAGCGTCATCCGCGCCATCGCGATTATAGTCGACCGGCGGCAGCGCGCCGCGATCCATGTCATTTGCAAACATGGAAACAATCTTGCCCATGCCCGGCGGCGTCGGCGTGAACTCGAATCCTGTCCGCGTCGGATAGCGACCCGTCATCAGCATCGCGCGAGACGGCGCGCAGGTGCCATTACCCGCATAGGCTTGCGTGAACAGCGCGCCATCAGCTGCCAGCTTGTCGATGTTCGGTGTCGGCACACGCCCACCCGCGACCCCGCCACCGAACGTACTGAGATCATTGATGCCGAGATCATCCACCAGGATGAAGATGATGTTCGGTGGGCGCTCTGCAGGCGTCTCGCTTGCCACGGTCGGTCCCTGGTCCCAGTCAATCGCCCGGTTCGGCGCCACATCCGTCCGCCCCGTATGTGTCGCCACATAGAGGATGATCGCCTTCTTGTTCAGGAAGGCGGCGCCACCCGCAACCACAACAATTGCCAGTGCGCCGAGAACCAGTTTCTTCCACATATGATCAGCCTCTTAGGACACGTTCATGAATGCGATAATCTCGCGCGCGAACGCGTCCGGTGCGTCTTCCTGCAGGAAATGCCCGCCGCCCTCAACCGTCACATTCTTGACGCCCGGTATCCGCGCTATGAAGGGTGCCTCGCCGCCCTTGGTTACAGGGTCACCATCGCTGAACGCGGTCAACACCGGCTTGCCGCAGGTCTCCAGCACTTTCCAGACCGCATCATTCTTCAGGCGTTCGTCCTTGTGCTGCGGCAGCAAGGGAACGAGCGCCGGAAACTTCCGCGCCCCCGCGATGAAACTGTCATCCGGGAAAGGCGCACAATAGCCATCCAGCACATCCTCATCCGAGATATCCGACAGCAGCCCGAAAACATCGCGCACCGAAAAGCTCGGCGACTCACTCGCGTACTTCACCCAGTAAAGAAACGCGCCCGGCCCGCCATTACGGAACTGTTCGCCCACCATCGCCGCATCCGGCACCGGCACCATGGCGAACATCTGCGCCATTATGGCCGACACGTCATCGGTCAGCATGCTCGTTCCCGGCAGGCCCGTATTGGCAATCACCAACCGGTCGAACCGGTCCACATTATCGCCGAACACGCGCAGGCCAATCAGCCCGCCCCAGTCCTGGCAGACAAGCGTGAGCCCGGTCAGGTCCAGGCCTCTCAGCCACTGGTTCATCCAGCCGACATGAGACGCATAAGTATAGTCGTCCATCGCCGCTGGCTTGTCCGACTTGCCAAAGCCGACAAGGTCCGGCGCGATCACGCGATACCCGGCCGCCGTCAGGAGCGGGATCATCTTGCGATAGAGATAGGACCACGACGGCTCGCCATGCATGCACAGCAATGTCGGCGCGTCGCGCGGCCCCTCATCCAGGTAATGCACGCGCAGTTCAGTGCCATCCTCGGCCGTCACGACATGATAGTGCGCCGCGAAAGCATACTCCTTCAGCCCGTCAAAGCGCGCCTCGGGTGTCCTCAAAACGTCCACCGCCTATCCTCCCTTTTTGCTAGACGTATTCTATTGGCATGATTACTGTCAATAGATTGTCTTGCCGCGGAGTGACGCCTGATGGGGTCTGTACAATTTGCGGTGAGGCGTGTTCTAGTTCGTCAAACGGGCCATTCAGAAGGGCCCGCGCTGGGAGGCAAACATGATTTGGTTGGCACGGGTGGGCGTCACGCTCGCCGGATTATTTTCACTCGCCATGGGCCTGCTCTTCTGGGCGGACCCGATGAAGGCGGGCGCTGTTCTGGGGCTCACAAGCCTTGATCCGCTTGGAACGAACTCGCTGCGCGCAGATCTCGCCGCCTTCTTCCTTGTGAACTTCATCGCCTGTGCGCTCGCGCTCTTCCGCGGCAAGGCACACTGGCTCTATGGCTCGGCGCTTGTCTTCGGCCTCGCCGTGTTCGGTCGATTCATCGGCATTATTGTCGATGGCCCACCTGCCGGCATCGCCCAGCCGGTCGTGATCGAATTGGTGCTTGTTGCGCTTCTCGTCTTCGGTGCCCGCCAGCTCGGCAAGCCGCGCGTCTAGGCGACAGCTTCTTCGGCGAACCAGTTTGCAAGGCCTGCCTGTTCTGCCTCGGTCAGGTGCAGGCGCAGCTTACTGCGTCGCCAGAGGATATCCTCTGCACTCATGGCAAACTCGGCGTCGATCAGATAGCGCACTTCTGCCTCATAGAGGCCGCCGCCGAAATGCCGGCCAAGGCTCGCCATGGTCTTGGCGTCGCCGATGACACGGTCCATCCGCGTGCCATAGGCCCGCGCCAGACGCCGCAGCAAACGCTGCTCCATCCAGGCATGCCGCAAGGAAGCGCCGCGCAGGAAATCCTCGAAACCAGCCTGCGGAATATCGCCGCCCGGCAGGCTCGCCGTTTTGGTCCAAACCTTGCCCATGCCCGGAAAATCAGGACCAAGCTCTTTCAGTGCATGCTCGGCGAGTTCCCGGAACGTCGTGATCTTGCCGCCAAACACGGAGAGGATTGGCGCGCCACCCGCCCGGTCGCAGTTCAGCACATAGTCCCGGGTCACCTTGGACGCGTTTGCCGCATGGTCATCATAAAGCGGCCGCACACCCGAATATGTTGCGACGACATCGCTAGGCTTGATCTCCCGCTTGTAATATTCGCTCGCCCCGGCGCAGAGATAGTCGATCTCGTCCTGGCTGATCTCGACCTTGTCCTTGTTGGCCTCGTAGGGAACATCGGTCGTCCCGATCAGCGTGAACTCGCCCCGCTCATAGGGAATCGCAAACATGATCCGGCCATCGCCGTTCTGGAAGAAATAAGCATGTTCGCCCTCATGCCAGCGCCGCACGATGATGTGGCTGCCCTTTACCAGTCGAAGGTGCGTCTGGTTGGCACCCGGCTCGGCGAGCCCCAGTACGTCGTCCACCCAGCCGCCCGCCGCATTGACCACAGCGCGCGCCATGACCGTCTTAACGCCATCCGGACCTTTAAGTGTCGCCTCCCAATGGTCGGCATGGCGCACGAGGGCCACACAAGCCGTGCGCGTCAGCACGTCAGCGCCGCGCTCCACCGCATCGACGGCGTTCAGAACCACGAGACGCGAATCCTCCACCCAGCAATCGGAATATTCGAACGCCAGCCGGAATTCATCCTTTAGCGGGTCCAGCCGGTGCGTCTTCCTGCGCCGCAAGGTCTTTGTCGGCGGCAGCATTTTCCGCCCACCAAGATGGTCATAGATGAAAAGGCCCAGCCGGATCAGCCAGGCGGGCCGCAAATCCTTGTCATAGGGCAGCACGAATCGCATCGGCCAGATGATGTGCGGCGCGGCCCGCAGCAGGATTTCCCGCTCGATCAGCGCCTTGCGCACCAGCGCGAAATCATACTGTTCAAGATAACGCAGCCCGCCATGAATCAGCTTCGTGCTTGCCGAACTGGTATGCGCTGCAAGGTCGTCTTTCTCGCACAGGACAACGCTCAGGCCGCGCCCGGCCGCGTCGCGCGCAATGCCCACACCGTTGATGCCGCCGCCAATGACCAGGAGATCGTGCACCGCCCCGGCCTAGCCCTTCATCAATCCGCCCGCCTTGAGCAGTTTGCCGGCCCGGATCACCCGTTGCAGCTTGTGCTCAGACGACCGGTCGCCCTTGTTCGAATCCGGGTGGAAACGTCGGATGTATTCGGCGTAGCGCGCGCGGATTTCCGCTGGCTCGGCATTGGCCTCAAGGTCCAGCTCGTTCAGCGCGCGAATTTGCAGGGCCGAACGACGCCCGGAACCACTGCCGCCACCTTCGGCATTCGCCGTATCATCCACATTGAAGAAGCCGCGGCCCGCCCACGTGCGCGGATCATGGCTGGTCTTGGCTTTCTTCCCGGCCATCGGGCCAGTGCCGAATTTCCAGGTCCGCTTGTGGCCAAACCGTTCAGACCGCGCGAACGAGGCCGCTTCGGCTTCCGACATGCCCTCGAAGAAATTGAAGGCGCGGTTATATTCGGTGATGTGCTGCTGGCAGAAGTATACCTTGCCCTTGCCACCCCGCTTGGGCGCCGGGAAGGCGCCCTCGAGTTCGCATTCGGGATGTTCGCACACGCGGGTCTTGCGGGCACGGGCCTTTGACGTCTCCTCGGCCGGAGGCTTCACCCGTATATCGGTGAACTTTACGCGGTAGCTGAATGGGTCTGAATCTGACATAGCGGGCCATAATATGGAGTCGAAGGTAAATATGCCACAACCAAGTGACAGAACATCGCGGATTCGTGACCTTTTGACAGAGGCTTTTGAGCCTTTGCACCTGAAAATCACTGATGACAGCGCCAGACATGCCGGTCATGCGGGCGCTGCACCCGGTGGAGAGACGCATTATAACGTCGAAATCACCTCTGCCGCCTTTGAAGGCCTGTCCCGCGTCCAGATCCAGCGCGCCGTCATGATGGTGCTCCAGACCGAGTTCGATTCGGGGCTGCATGCCCTCTCCTTACAGGCGAAAATGCCATAATTCATCTTTTTTAACACTTCAGGGAACCGCATTTTGAATCAATCGTATTCTTCTCGAACCGTCGAGGAGAACGGGTGATGGTATTGAAACGCTTTATTCTTGGAACGGCCTGCCTCGCAGCGGCCGGGATGGCATCGGCAGAGACACCACGCGGTGAACTCGACATGCCGCTCCTGCACCAGATTCAGGCAACTGTCTGCGCGGGCAGCAGCGAGATCGTGTTTGTCCCGGTCTCCAATGATTATGAGTCCTATCGCACCAATTATGCGGTCATCTCGATGAATGACCCCGATCCAGACTCCGCCAATATCGTGTCGGAACGCGAAAAAATGTGGCTGAACGTCAATGGCTGCAACGAACTCAACAATGATCCGATCTATGCGTCGGATGATTCCGCCGACTCAGCCGGTTTCAATTTCTGATATATTGAGGCCCGTCACCTGATTGCGCTGGCGTCTCAATATATTGAACTTGTAGCCGTGGAAGACGAAGCTCTGTCCCGGCTCCGGGATTGTTTGCGCCTCGTGAATGACCAGGCCAGCCACAGTGACGGCCTCTTCATCCGGCAAGTCCCATCCCGTCGCCCGGTTGAGGTCGCGGATCGGCACCCATCCATCGACATTCACCGTTCCGTCCGGCTGCGGGCGCACGCCCTGGACGGCCACATCATGCTCGTCATGAATCGAGCCGACGATTTCCTCGAGAATATCCTCAAGCGTGATCAGGCCCTGTAATTCGCCATATTCATCTACCACGAGCGCAAAATGGCTGCGTTTTGACAGGAACAGGTCCAGCTGGTCCTGAACCGGCGTCGTTTCCGGCACGAACCAGGGTTTACGCAGGATTCCTTCGAGATCGAGTGACGAAAGATCCCCGCCCAGCGGCAGGGCAGCGCGCAACAGGTCTTTCGCGTGCAGGATGCCGACAATCTCTTCCTTTTCACCGCGATAAAGCGGCAACCGCGTATGGGGGCTCGCCAGCGCCTTCATGACAATCTGGCGCGGCTCCATGTCGGCGTTCAGCATCTTGATGTTGCGCCGGTGGATCATGACATCCTCGACCGTCAGATCCTTCAGGTCCAGCGCGCCCACAAGACGCAGCCGGTCCGCCGCATTCACGGCACCTTCAGAGGCGTGCAGATCGATAGCGCCCCGGATTTCTTCCTCGGCTGACAGCGCATCGGCCGGCGTTGCGAGGCCGAGGATCTTCAGCGTCGTCATCACGATCACCTGGATCAGTTGCACAATCCACGAGGCCGCCAGCACAAGGACGCCGATCGGCCGCGCCACGGCCATCGCCATGGAATCAGTCCGTGTGATCGCATAGGTCTTCGGCAGCACTTCGGAGAAGACAAGCACCAGCACGGTCATCACGCCGGTCGCAGCGACAAGGGCCAGTCCTCCCTGCCCGAACAGCAGCGTAAACAGCGATGTCGCCAGTACAGAGGCGAGAATATTGACGAGATTGTTGCCCAGCAGGATCGACCCGATCAGCCGCTCCCTGTCGGCGATCAGCCGGTTCACCGCTGCCGCACGCTTGTCGCCCTCTTTCTCAAGCTGGTGCATGCGCGCACGCGACGCCGCTGTCAGCGCCGTTTCCGAACCCGAAAAGAAGGCCGACATGCCCAGCAGAACCAGGATGGCAAGACTGTATCCGATAATCATAGTGTCACGAGCAGGAAGCTATTCCTCACGCCTTTTCCAGTTCCCCCGCCAGGAAGGCGGCAACAGACGCGAGATCCGCGTCGGGGTGAATATAGGACTGCCCGATGCCGCGCGCCAGAATTAGTGGAACGCGCCCGCCCCGGGCCTTTTTGTCCTGCTGCATCAGATCGGCAAGCTGGCTGGCCTCATAGGGTCCGCCGGGCATATGCGCCAATTCGACAGGCAGGCCGGATGCGCCAATCACGCGGGCCACTTTCGCCGCAACATCCGGCGCCGTAATGCCCTCGGCCGCGCCATAACGGAACGCCAGAACCATCCCCAGCGCCACCGCCTCGCCATGCAGCACGTCCGGGCGATACTCATTCGCTGCCTCAACCGCATGGCCAAACGTATGCCCCAGATTCAGCAGTGCCCGCACGCCGCCCTCGGTCTCGTCCTCGGCCACAATCGCGGCCTTGGCCCGGCACGAGGTCGCGACCGCATGCTGGATGGCGTCCGGCTTCAGCGCCAGCACGTCCGCGCCATTGCCTTCCAGCCAGTCAAAGAAGGCCGGATCATTGATCAACCCGTATTTCAGCACTTCGGCATAGCCTGCGCGCAATTCCCGCGCCGGCAGGCTCGCCAGCAGCGCCGTATCAGCGATCACCAGACGGGGCTGGTAGAAGACGCCAATCATGTTCTTGCCGCGCGGCGTATTCACGGCCGTCTTGCCGCCCACCGAGCTGTCCACTTGCGACAGCAGGGTCGTCGGCACCTGCACAAAGCCCATGCCCCGCTTCATCAGGCTGGCCGCAAGCCCGGCAATATCGCCGATCACCCCGCCGCCGAACGCCACCAGAACATCGCTCCGATCCGCGCCCGTGCTCAGCAGCCAGTCGAGGATATGCTCCAGGTTCGAGAAGGATTTTGATCGCTCGCCCGGCACCAGCGACAGCACATGCGTGCGGATGCCAACCGGCTTCAGCACCGCTTCCAGCGCGCCCATATGCAGGTTCGACACGGTCTCATCCGTCAGCACGAACACGCGCGGTTGTTTCAACATCGGCGCCAGCCGTGCGCCCAGCATGGACAGAGCGCCATGGCCAACCACAATGTCATAGCTGCGCGCGCCAAGGCTGACGCGCACGATTTCCGCAGCGCGAAGTGTCTCGCTCATGCCGGTTTCCATGTTTTCAGGGCCTTCAGGATCGCATTCACCGTTGAGCCGTGCGGCCCCTCCTTGCTGTGCACTACAAGGTCGGCCTGCGCATAGATCGGCTCGCGTTCGATGAACAGGTTCTGCAGCACGGACTTGGCATCCGGGCGCTTCAACAGGGGCCGCGTATTCTTCTTCTGCACCCGTCGCCACAGCGTTTCGAGGTCAGCATTCAGCCAGATCGTCACGGCTTTCTCCCGCAGCAGGGCCCGCGTCTCTTCATTCATGTAGGCGCCGCCGCCGGTCGCCAGCACATGCGGCGCCTCGCCGAGCAGGCGTTCCAGCACTTTCTGCTCGCCCCGGCGAAAATCTGCCTCGCCATGCAGCGTGAAAATATCCGCCACCGACAGGCCGGCCGCCTTTTCGATTTCATGGTCGCTGTCAAAGAACTGGCGTCCCAGCTTCTCGGCCAGCCGCCGCCCGACGGTCGATTTGCCCGCCCCCATCAGCCCCACAAGCGCAATCGTCCGGGACTCATAGGCAGGCACCGGATCGGATAAATGTGCAGGACTGTCGCTATCAGCGGGCATTGCAGGCTTTCATTCACTATTCAGGACAATTCCTATAGAGACGAGACAGTGTGAGCAATCGGTCAACGGCCGATGCCAAAGTGAATCAGGCCCTGGGGTGTAAAACTTATGCGCAAATATCTTATCATTCTCGGCATTCTGGTCGTTCTGGGCCTTGTCGGCCTCTGGTGGCTCGGCACGCAGGCCGAAAAGAACAAGCCGACCGATGGCGAAGTGCGCATGGAGGTAGAGGGTGTCCTCTAAGGCCTGGCCGGCGCTTTTCGCTGGCGCCGCAGTCTTTTGCCTGTCTGCAAGCGCGCAGTTCGAGGAATCCGGCCTCGCCATGGTCGATCCATGGGGCATGGGTTTCCTTGAAGCGGGCGAACCGGCCCTGCCCGCTTCGCTCTGGAAAGCCTCGGACACCTCCACCCTGCTCCCCATGATGCAGGATGTGCGCACGCAGGGCCTCACCCCCGGCGAGCGCACCCTCATGCGCCGTATGGCCCTTTCCCCCGCCAATGCTCCGCAAGGCAGCGAATCACCCGCCCTTCTCGCCGAACGCGCCCGCATCATGTTCGAGCTCGGCGAAGCCCGCGCCGCCGCGGCCCTCATGGCGCGCCTCGACACGCCCCCGCCCGGAATGGACAGCGACGAGATCGCCACCGACCTGAACCTCGCCCTCGGCAACGAAGCCCAGGCCTGCAGCAACGACAATGGCAAGCCCCGCGATGGCGCCTATTGGGCCATGCTGCGCGCCGTCTGCGCCGCCCTGCGCGACAACACGGCGGGCGCTGAACTCGCCATCGAGATGGCCACCAGCCAGGGCGTCGACGACAAATGGCTCACATCCGCCGTCTTTGCCGCCTCGGGCGACCTGCCGAACCCGCCTGAAGCCCGCTACGATAGCGGCATTGCGCTCGCCATCTCCTCCAAGGCCGGCCTCACACCCCCTGACAAACCCCTCTCGACCACGCGGCCGGACCTTGCCGCCGCCATGGTCGCCCGCCCCGGGCTTCCGGCCCCCGTCCGCGCCGAAGCCGCTGCAATCGCCGCCGAAGCCGGGCTCATCGACACATCCGACTGGCGCAAAGTGCTCGATACACTCTTCGCCGAGCCGGATTTCGAACCGAAATCAAAACTCGAAATGGCCATCGCCACCGTGCGTAACGTGGGTATGCCCGAAGATGGCCGCGCCGATGCCGTCGCCGCAGCCCTCGCGCAAGCCACTGCCAATCCGGCGCGTTTCGCCGCTGTGTCGAAAGTCCTCCTGCCCGAGATTCAGGCCCTCAGCCTCACGAAAGAGACCGCCAAGCACGCGCAGCTCTTCGCCCATGCCAGCATTGCCGCTCGCGATTTCGAAGGTGCAACTCTCTGGACCCTCGTGCCCGATATTGACGGCGCCCCGGAAACCCGCGCCGTCGACTTTGCCATGATCGACGCGCTTGGCGTTCTGGCGGGCAATGGCGACGCGCAGGAGATCGGTACGCGGCTCGTCAGGGAATCCACCTCGAAAGCCGACCGCAAGGCCGCCGCGCGCCTCTTCGCCCTCTGGACAATGGCCGACATTACGCCGCCGCCCTCCGCCCGCGCCCTGATGGCCTCCGACAGCGAAGCCCCCGGCAAGACCGACAGGCCCGGCGCCGTCGTTGCCATTCTCGCGGCCGCAAAAGCCGGCGCCGCAGGCGAAGCCATCCTCGGCACTGTCGCCCTCACAGGCGGTGACCCGTCGGAACTGGACGTTGCCGACCTCACCCTGATGGGCCGCGCCCTCGTCGCGATTGGGGCGCAGGACGCTGCCGCCGAACTCGCGCTCGAGGCAACCGGCTATTGGAAATCCGGGAAATAGGTCCTTATCCGCCAAGGCCTTCAAACAGCAGCGTCGAGACATAGCGTTCGGCAAAGGACGGGATGATCACCACGATCGTCTTGCCTGCCATATCCTCCCGCTTGGCCACCTCCAGCCCTGCCGTCAGCGCCGCGCCGGATGAAATGCCGACCGGAATGCCCTCTGTTCGCGCCACGCGCCGCGCCGTCGCGATCGCATCATCATTGGAGACTTTCACGATCCCGTCGAGCAGGCTCGTATCCATATTGCCGGGAATGAATCCGGCGCCGATGCCTTGAATCACGTGCGGACCCGGTTCACCGCCCGACAGGACGGGGCTCGCTTCCGGCTCGACCGCAAACATTTTCACGCTCGGCTTTTTCGCCTTCAGCACCCGCGCATTACCCGTGAACGTGCCGCCGGTGCCGACCCCGGCAATCACGGCATCCACCGCGCCGCCCGTATCACGCCAGATCTCTTCAGCCGTGGTTGCCTCGTGGATCGCCGGATTGGCCGGATTGTCGAACTGGCTCGGCATGACCGATCCCGGTATTTCCGCCAGCAATTCATTGGCCTTCTCGAACGTGCCCTTGATGCCCTTCTCCTTGGGCGTGAGATAGAGTTCCGCGCCAAGGATGGCCAGCATCTTGCGGCGCTCGATCGACATGGATTCCGGCATGGTCAGGATCAGGCGATAGCCACGCGCGGCCGCCACCATGGCCAGGCCGATGCCCGTATTGCCCGAGGTCGGCTCGATCAGCACAGTGCCCGGACCGATTTTCCCGTCCTTCTCCATCTGCGTGATCATACCCACGGCGATCCGGTCTTTCACGCTCGCCAGCGGATTGAAGAATTCGAGCTTCAGCAGCAGGGTGCTTTTCAGTCCCTCCTCCTCGGACAGGCGCGGAACCCGCACGATCGGCGTATTGCCCACCGTTTCCAGGATCGAGCCATAGATGCGGCCGCGGCCCGGCGCGTCCAGTGTCAGTCCATTATAATCGATCGTCCCACCCATCATTATCTCCTGTCATTGTTCGCGCCTGCCCGACGGACCGTCAGGCAGCATAGAGGCGTCATTAACACAGGCGCCCTATTCTTGTCCCATGTCAGACCGCGACCGTATCGAAGCCTTCCTCGAAATGATGAGCGCCGAACGCGGCGCCGCGGCCAATACGCTGGACGCCTATGCCCGCGACCTTACGGATGCATCGGAATTCTGTGGCGGCCATCTCACCACCGCTTCGGGCCGGGACCTCGCCGCCTGGCAGGCCGATCTCTCGGCGCGCGGCATGGCCGCCTCCACTTCCGCCCGCAAACTCTCCGCCGCCCGGCGCTTCTTCCGCTTCCTCTTCGAGGAGGGCGACCGCAAGGACGACCCCACGGCGAAGATCGACGGCCCGAAAACCAGCCGCGACGTGCCGGATGTCCTCTCCCGCGAGGAGCTGAAGCGCCTGATAGACGCCTGCGGCGAAGACCTCCGCCTCAAATGCCTCGTCGAGCTGCTCTATGGCGCGGGCCTTCGCGCCTCCGAGCTCGTCTCGTTGACTCTCGGCAGCCTGCCCCGCCGCAAGGGCGCGCGCTGGGTGACGCAGGACATCATCATTCGCGGCAAAGGCGGCAAGGAACGGCTATGCCCCCTCGGCCGCCCTGCCCTGCTGGCGCTCTCGGAATGGCTCGCCGTGCGGGAAGACAGCCTCCCCGAAGGCAGCCTCGCGCGCGGCCGCGCCGAACCCTTCCTCTTCCCGTCGCGCGGCAAGGAGGGCCACCTCACCCGCCGCCGCCTCGGCCAGTTGCTCGACGATCTCGCCCTCGCGGCAGGCATCAACGCAGCCAAAGTCCACCCCCACGCCCTGCGCCACGCCTACGCGACACACCTCCTGCAGGGCGGCGCAGATCTTCGCAGCGTGCAAACCCTGCTCGGCCACGCCGATATCGCGACAACTCAGATCTACACCCACGTGCTCACCGACGAACTCGCCGAATTGCTCGAAACCAGTCATCCACTGGCCAGCCCCTCGCGTAGACAATTCTCAGGATAGGAGGTGCGCCATGAAAGCATGCGTTACGAGTCTGGCACTGATCGCCGTCACGGCCTGTGCAACGACCAGCACGGACGTCGCACCCAGGGTTACATCTGACGACCTTGCCCTGGTCGATGGCGCTGGCTGGACAGGCACACTTGTCTATCGCGACTACAGCCCACCTTACGGTGACGTGACCCTGCAGGCGGAAGTCGATGTCTCCGTCACGTCAGACGGACTGCTTCTGGACATGCGCTATCCGGGAGAGCCAAGCGCCAATTCCACCGACATGCTCTCGGTGGCCACAGATGGCAGCCGCCTTGGCGGTGACCCCGTCGTGGCTCGCAAGGAAGACCAGGGCGAAGTCCGGATCACAACACGCGCCCCCTGCGAAGATGACGACAAACCGGCCATCTGCGAGCACATCTATACATTCTCCAAAGCCAGGTTCGGCCTGCGCAAAACCGTGAAATTCGACGGCAGCAGCGATACATTCCAGCGCAACGCCTACACGTTCACACGCTGACATGAAGAATCTTCGTTGCGATTCCTGCGCCGCGCGCCAATATCGACTGAAATAACGGGAGTCCGATCATGAACCGCGTCCTCAAAGCCCTTGTCCCCACCATTCTGCTCGCAGAACTGGCCGTAATTACGTCCGCCACGGCTGTCTGGGCGCTGATGTCGGAATTGCATGCTGGCAAATACATGATCATGGGCGCTGAAGCGGTCGACATGGTCGGCGCCGCCTTCCTGACCGCCGTCATCTTCCGCCTCGCATGGCGCGCCGAAGGCCGCATGAACGCCGAAGTGCCGGTCACAAACGAGTAGGCGTCAGCCCTCTCGCACATGAAAAAGCCCGCCTGCATCGCTGCAAGCGGGCTTTTTCATGGGAATCCATCAGATCAGGCGACAGCCGAACCTTCGCGCGAGTTGACCCAGAAAGCGTGGATCACGCCGGGCAACCAGCCGATTAGCGTCAGCACGATATTGATCAGGAACTGCACGCCGATACCCTGTTTCACCGCCACTGCGACGGGCGGCAGGAAGATGGTTAAAAGAATCATCACGAGGGACATTGGTATTTCCTTTGGCTTGTGTTCACGCAATCAATGGCCAAGGTGCGGCTTTGTTCCGGTTTGACGCGCCGCAGCATCGGCCTTAGGCATCGGTCGCCTGAGGAGACGATCATGAGCCAGAAAACACCGCGCAACTTTTTCAAGCCACTCGCCATTGGCGCCCCCGAGCCGATGCGGGACCTGCCCGTAAAGATCGAGCGGATGATCCATTTCGTCCCGCCCCACCTCGACAAGGTGCGCGCCAAGGTGCCGGACATGGCCCCCAAGGTCGACGTCATCCTCGCAAACCTCGAAGACGCCATCCCCGCTGATGCCAAGGATGCGGCCCGCGCTGGCGCCATCGAGATGGCCAACATGTATGACTGGCAAGGCAAGGGCACAGGCTTCTGGAGCCGCGTGAACCCCCTGAACTCCCCCTGGTTCCAGGATGATGTTTCCGAACTCGTCCTCAAGGCCGGTCACCAGCTTGACGTGATCATGCTGCCCAAGGTCGAAGGCCCCTGGGACATCCATTTCGCTGACCAATATGTCGCCCAGCTCGAAGCCAAGGCCGGTCTCACGCGCCCCATTCTCTTCCACGCCATCCTCGAAACCGCGCAGGGCATGTCCCTTGTCGAGGAAATCGCCCTCGCCAGCCCCCGCATGCAGGGCATCAGCCTCGGCCCGGCAGACCTCGCCGCCGACCGCAAGATGAAAACCACCCGCGTCGGCGGTGGTCACCCCTTCTACCGCGTGCTCGAAGACCCGCACGCCGATGGCAGTGAGCGCGCCAGCGTCCAGCAGGACCTCTGGCACTACACAATCGCCCGCATGGTCGACGCCTGCCGCATGGCCGGCATCAATGCCTTCTACGGCCCGTTCGGCGACATTTCCGATCTCGATGCCTGCGAACAGCAGTTCCGCAACGCCTTCCTCCTCGGCTGCGCCGGCGCGTGGAGCCTCCACCCGAACCAGATCGACATTGCCAAGCGCGTCTTCAGCCCCGATCCGGACGAAGTGAAATTCGCCCGCCGCATCCTCGAAGCCATGCCCGACGGCACGGGCGTCGCCATGCTTGACGGCAAGATGCAGGACGATGCCACCTGGAAACAGGCCAAGGTCATCGCCGACCTCGCAGACCTCGTTGCCGCCAAGGATCCCGATCTGGCCGCCGCCTACAACAATTGATTTCACCGCTTTTGCGTTGCGCCAGCCGTGCTAGGCTGGCGCAGCGGGATTCTCCCGTAAGTCCTCGGGAGGGACACGCCCATGAAATCCATCCTCGCCGCATCGCTCGCATTCGCCGCCCTTGCCCTGCCTGCCCTCGCTGACGAAGTGTGGTCCACGCCCGTGGGCAACGTGATCTATGAAGAGGACCTGCCGACCGGCGAAGCGGTGCTCTCCTTCCCCACCGGCGACCCCGAAATCCGCAGCATGGCCTATTTCACCGGCATGGCGGGTGTGTTCACCGGCCGCACCTATTTCGAGGGCGTCTGGACCGAGCCGGAAGTCGGCGATGCCTGCTCGGTGGCCATTGCCGATCCGAAGACCGGTGAACCCCGCCATAATTGGGGCCGCATCCAGATCGTTTTCACAGAGCCTGATTTTCCCGGCGGCTGGGTCGCCATGCGCGGCAGCTGTTTCGACACGCCTGACCAGTTCCTGGTCGGCAAACCCGTCACCGCCGAATAAGACACAAGGGCCCCATCAGGAGGAAACACATGGCAGAGCATCTCGTCCCCACCAAAGGCTACACGCCCAATCTCCAGCGCTGGTTTGACTGGATGGATGGCGACCATTCATCCGCCGGCCTCTCCGGCCAGCTTGCCGAACATGTCGTCTTCCGCAGCCCCGTCGTGCACACACCGCAGGAAGGCAAGGCCATCACCATGTCCTACCTGCTCGCGGCAGGCGAAACGCTGGGGGGCGACACGTTCCGCTATACGCGCGTCTTCGATTGCCGCGACAAGGCCGTGCTCGAATTCGAATGCGTCATGGACGGCATCAACGTCAACGGCGTCGACATGATCGAATGGGATGACCAGGGCAAGATCACCGACTTCAAGGTCATGGTCCGCCCCCTGAAGGCCATCCAGACCGTCCATGCGGCCATGGGGGCCATGCTCGCCAAGATGAAAGCCGGTGCATGATCACTGAGCCGCCGACGCTCATCACCGAGCGCCTTGTCCTTCGGGCCCAGCAGGCCAGCGATTTCGACGAATGCGTCGCCATGTGGAACGATGCCGAAGTCGTGCGCCACATTGGCGGCGTCACCCGCCCGGCGCAGGACGTCTGGTTCACCCTCGCCCGCGCGCGCGGCATGTGGCCCCTGCTCGGCTACGGCTTCTGGATTGTCGAGGAAAGGGCAACCGGCACGTTTCTCGGCGAGGCCGGCTTCGCTGACTTCAAGCGCGGCATGACGCCCGACATGTCCGCCACGCCGGAAGCCGGCTGGGCCTTCAATCGCGCGTCATGGGGCATGGGCTATGGCAGCGAGGCGGTCGGCGCCATCCATGACTGGCTGGATGAATTCCGGCCGGGTCCGTCCTGCTGCATCATCGATGGTGGCAATCTCGCTTCGCGCCGCGTGGCCGAAAAATGCGGCTACACGTTCTGGTGCGAAGCGCTCTATCGCGACCATCCGATCAATGTCTTCCGCCGCGAAGGCCCGGCTGCCTAGCCCGCCTTGCGCGAATCCAGCGGCTGCGGATTGGCCCGGAAGGCCCTCAGGAAATCCAAGAACGCCTGGTGCGGCAGGCCCGGGCTGTACAGGAAGCCCTGCCCCATCGTGCAGCCGCGACGGCGCAGGAAGTCCGCCTGCCGCTCGGTCTCGACGCCCTCGGCCACCGTCTGAAGGCCAAGCGTCTCGGCCATGGCGAGGATCATCTCGACAATTGCCGGCGCCTGCTTGTCACCTTCCAGCGCCGACACGAACTGGCGGTCGATCTTGAACACGTCGAAGGGCAATTGCGTCAGCATCGAGAGGTTCGAGTGGCCCGTGCCGAAATCGTCGATGGCCAGCTTCATGCCCATCATGCGCAGTGGCCCCATCACCTCGGCCACCTTGGCGGGGCTTTCCACGGCCATGCTTTCGGTAATCTCCAGCTCCAGCCGGTTCGGGTGGAGGCCGGTGCGCTTCAGCACATCCATCACCGTATCCGTCAAATTACCGCGCTCGAACTGGCGCGGCGACACGTTGACGGCAACCGAGACATCCAGCCCTTCCTTCATCCACACGCGGGCGGACTGGCAGGCGGCTTCGAGGATCTGTTCGCCGATCTGGTTGATCAGCCCGGTTTCCTCCGCCAGCGGAATGAAGGCCGCCGGGGAAATGATCTTGCCATTATGGCGGCGCCAGCGCGCCAGCGCCTCGGCGCCGACAACCTTGCCGGTCTTGAAGTCGACCTTCGGCTGGAACACCGCCTTGAACTCGCGATTGGCGACTGCTTCGCGCAGCTCGTCTTCCAGCTTGTACTTGCCGCGCGCCACCCGCGTCAGGCGCGGCGTGAAGAAACGGAAGCCGGACGTCGCCTCTTCGCGCACTAGGCGCAGCGCGAGTTCAGCATGCCGGAACAGTTTCTGCGCACTGTCGGCATCCTCGGGCGCCATCACGATCCCGCCGGAAATGCCAAGGCTCACCGTCTGGCCATTCAGCTCGAACGGCGCGGCAAAGGCCTGGCGTATCGCGCGCGCAATCGTCGCCACATGTTCCCGGCTGCCGGCCGCAGGCATGTAGAGCGCAAACTCATCCGCCTGCAGCGCCGCCAGTGTCGAATCGCGCAGGGCAACGCCCGCAGGCCCGGCAATCCCGGCCAGCTCATCCTTCAGGCGCTGGCCGGCCTGCGCCAGCAGCGCTTCACTCGCATAGGAGCCCAATTGTTCCGACGCCCGGCTGAACCGGTCGAGGTCGAGTACGATCAGCGCCGCCGGGGCCTCGAAACTGGCCAGCGGCAATGTCTCCGTGATCGCCTTGTCGACCGCGATCATGTTGGCGAGGCCCGTGCGCGGATCGATGAAGGCTGTCTCGCGCAGGAGCGCATTCTCGCGGCGCAGCTTGCTCACCGTCCGCGTCACACCGGCGCGCAACCGGCGCAGCTCGGCAAACTGCATGCTCTCCAGGTCTGTCGCCCCGTCGGCGCGCGCGTCCATGAGAAAGTCATTGAACCGCTCAAGCGAGTTGCGAAACTTGGAGGCCGCCAGATAGGCCGATCCCGCCGCACCGCCGAGCGCCACGATGATTTCCACGACCAGGACGACAGGCGGGTTCGGCAGGTCCGAAATGTGGACGTCGAGAAAGATCGCGCGATAGGTCAGCTCGATCACCAGAAGCACGAAAAAGATCGCCAGAGCCATGCCCACGGCGGCCAGACTCGCAAAGGCGGGAATGGTCATCGTGCCGAACAGCCGGCTGAGGAATCTCTTCTTCTTCAAGCGCCGAATCGCCTTCTTGCGTCCAGGTGGAACCGGTACAAATCGGACATTCTGTGAATATGTTTAGAAATCAGTGAACAAAGTGCGCTAGCTGTCGTGTTTACAGCGCACTATATGGTTCCTCATGATTAAGCACCGCACCGCCACCGTCGACCGCAAGACCAAGGAAACCGATATTTCGGTCACCCTCGACCTTGATGGCACCGGCCAATCCGATATCCACACCGGTATCGGCTTCTTCGATCACATGCTGGAAAGCTTTTCCAAGCATTCGGCCATCGACCTGACGGTCCGCTGCAAGGGCGACCTGCACATCGACATGCACCATTCCGTCGAGGATACGGGCATCGTCATCGGCCAGGCCATCCTGAAGGCGCTCGGCGACTTTGCCGGCATCACGCGCTTTGGCCACGCCTATATCCCGATGGACGAGACGCTGAGCCGTGCCAGTCTCGATCTCTGCAATCGCCCCTATTTGATCTGGAAGGTCAATTTCGCCCGCGACAAGGTGGGCGACATGGATACCGAACTGTTCAAGGAATTCTTCCACGCGCTCTCGGGCAATGGCGGCATGTGCCTCCATGTCGAGAATCTCTACGGCGAGAACAGCCACCACATTATCGAGAGCTGTTACAAGGCGACCGCCCGCGCATTGCGGACGGCCATTGCAGTGGATGCCAAGCTTGAAGGCAAGCCGGCCTCGACAAAGGGCAGCCTCTAGGCGGCTGCCTGCGCCATTTCGACAAGGTTCGCCGGGTAAGGCCGCTCATAGGCGGTGATGCCGAACTGCGCCCGCACCTCTTCCAGCGTGCCCGTCCACACCGATTCCCAGTCGATCGTGATCATCGGCGGCGTATGGCGCCCGTGCACCCAGGCGCTGGTGATCGTGTCCATCAGGATCGGATAGCCAAAACCCGGCCCCTGCGCGGCAATCGTCGCCGTCACGGCCAGGAACTGCGCCGAATAATTGTGCCCGAACTGCGACATCTGGAACGCCGAGATCGCCACTTCATGCAGCGAGGTCGTCTCGTAGCCGCCGACCAGATGCCAGAGGTCATGCGCCTGCAGCATGCGCGTATTCAGGTAATCCAGTGGCGACGGCAATTTTGAGAGGCCAATCGCATCCCGGTCCAGCACTTCCAGGTCGAAGGAATTGTCCACGATCACGTGATAGAACAGCCGTCCCACCGAATTCTCCGGGCAGGCGCCGAGTTCTTCAAGATCGAGGCGCCGTGGCAGCGGCCATTTGGACACCTCTTCGACGCCTTCATAAGTGAACGACATCCGCACAACGCGGTCCACGAATTCGGGCGTATGCTCGCCGCCGAGGTCCGCCGTGCGCTGCGTCACAGACAGGGCGTCCAGCTTGCCCGCCACACCGTCTTCCACGATGCCCCAATACGTATCCCACAGGCCGGCCGGCGCGCTCAGCGGCGGCTCGTCCAGTGTCGGGATAGGCGCAGCCCCGACAGGTTCACCGATCCAGCCTTCTGCCAGCGCATCATAGATCTCGCCAACGCGGTCAGGCGCGAGGAAGGCAACATGCGCAAGGCGCGCGGCCAGCGTCATCCGAAGCGCTTCGCTTGCCTCGCCATTTGCCGCCTTGGCCTCGGCCGCAAGAGCCCTGACTTCGCTTGCCTCTGGCAGCGTGTTCAGTTCGCGCGCGAACAGTTTCCTGTGGGCGTCGGTCATTTGGGTCTCCTCCGGTAACTCTATTGGAATAGAGTTACCATCCGCTCGCAAGGAAATTCAAGTGAATCTTCTCTTCCGCATTACGTGTCGTGGCGGTAAGAGCGGCCACATGAACCTCGTCGCCCTCATCGATTACGGCTCCGGCAACGTCCATTCAGCCGCCGGCGCGCTGAAGGAAGCCGCCCGCCGCGCCGACCTCGCCATCGAGGTCACGACAACCGCCGACCCTGAAATCATTGCCAAAGCTGCCCGCGTGATCCTGCCCGGCGTCGGTCATTACGCCGATTGCGCAGCGAATCTCCACGCGCGCCCCGGTCTTGTCGAGGCCCTGGAATCCGCTGTCCTCAAGCACAAGAAGCCCTTCCTCGGCATCTGTGTCGGCATGCAGTTGCTGGCTGATTTCGGCCTCGAAGACGGCGAAACGCGCGGCCTCGGCTGGATCCATGGCGTGGTCGACCGCATAGAGCCCGGCCCCGGCCATGCGATCCCGCATGTCGGCTGGAACGAGCTCCACATGCCCAACAGCCATCCCCTGCTCGAAGGCCTCGGCCCCCAGCCGCACGCCTATTTCACCCATTCCTACAAGATCAGCCCCGAAGACCCCGCCCATGTCGCGGCCACGACCGACTATGGCGTGCCCTTCACCAGCGCCGTCGCCTCGGGCAACATCTTCGGCACCCAGTTCCACCCCGAAATGAGCCAGCGCGTCGGCCTCCAGCTGCTGGCCAACTTCCTCACCTGGAAACCCTGAATGACCTTCACCCTCTACCCCGCCATCGACCTCAAGGACGGCCAGTGCGTGCGCCTCCTGCGCGGCGAGATGGATGCCGCCACCGTCTTCAATGACAGCCCTGCCGACCAGGCCGCCGCCTTTGATTCCGCCGGCTTCACCCATCTCCACGTGGTTGACCTCAATGGCGCCTTTGCCGGCACATCGGCCAATGGCGACGCCGTGAAAGCCATCCTCAAGGCCACCAATGCGCCCGTCCAGCTCGGCGGCGGCATCCGCACCCGCGCCCAGATCGATGCCTGGATCGAGGCCGGCGTCTCCCGCGTCATCCTCGGCACTGCGGCGCTGCGCGACCCCGAACTCGTCAAGGCCGCCGCCCATGACCTGCCCGGCCGCATCATTGTCGGCATCGACGCCAAGAACGGCATGGTCGCCGTCGAGGGCTGGGCCGAGACCAGCGACATGTCCGCCATTGAACTCGCCAAGGCCTTCGAAGGCTGCGGCGTCACCGCCATCATCGCGACAGACATTGGCCGCGACGGTCTGAAGACCGGCGTGAACGTGGACTTCACCTCTGCCCTCGCCAATGCCGTCACCATCCCGATCATCGCCTCGGGCGGCGTTGCCAGCGTGGCCGACATCACGGCCCTGCGCGCCGCGCCGGGCACACCCGTCTCCGGCACGATCCTCGGCCGCGCCCTCTATGACGGCGACATCATCCCGTCAGAAGCCCTCAAAGCCGCCGGGTAGCCCGCAAACTCAGCGCCTCACAAAAGCGTGACGCGCTTTCACGCCTTTTATATTGTGCACAATTTAATCGCTCTCTATATACCTCTTGCCAACACAGGAGATACATCATGGCCCTTTATTCAACATCTGCCCGCGCCGAAGGCGGCCGCAACGGTCACAGCGAAACCACAGACGGCGCCTTCAAGGTCGACCTCGCGCTCCCGAAAGAGCTCGGCGGCAACGGCAAGGGCAACAATCCCGAACAACTCTTCGCCGCCGGCTATGCCGCCTGTTTCGACAGCGCGATCAACCACGTCGCCCGCCAGCAGAAGATCGCCCTCGAGAGCAGCGCGGTGAACGTCTCCGTCTCGCTCAACCCGAATGAGACCGGCTTTGCCCTCGGCGTTGCCATCGAAGTCGAGATCACGGGCCTAGACCAGGCCGCCGCCAATGACCTGGTTGCACAGGCCCATGCCGTGTGCCCATATTCGAACGCCGTCAAAGGCAATATCTACATCAAACCCGTCGTGAAAGTGAAATGACCCCAGAGCCGGATGCCCCAGACACCGCCAAAAGGCCCAAGCCGTTCGATCCGCTCGCGCTCGATCACCAGCTATGCTTTGCGCTCTATGCGGCGGCCAACCGGGTCATCCGGCTCTATCGCGACCAGCTGGAGCCGCTCGGCCTCACCTATCCGCAATACCTGACCCTGCTCGTCCTCTGGGAACGCGACGACCTGCTCGTGGGCGAGATCGGCGAGGCCCTGAGCCTCGATTCCGGCACGCTCACCCCGCTCCTCAAACGCCTCGAAACCGCAGGCCATATCGTCCGCACACGTGACGCCGCCGACGAACGCCGCGTCCGCATCACGCTCACGAAACAGGGCCGTGCCCTGCGCGCGAAAGCCGTCAACATCCCCGAAAGCATCGCCTGCGAAATGGGCCTGCCGCTGGAAACCCTCGTCCAACTCAAGCAGACGCTGACCACGCTCGCCGCCAATCCGTCCTGATTGACGGACAAGTCCGCAGCCGCCCTTGCGGCCCGCGCGCCAGCCCTAGGCAACCACCCGGAACATGTCGCGCTCGGCCTTTTCGGCGCGGTTCTTGCCCGCCGCCTTGGACGCATAGAGCGCCCGGTCGGCACGGTTCAGCAGGGCCGACACCGTCTCGTCCGGCTGCGCAATGCACCAGCCGAGGCTGACCGTCACGTCATGGCCGCCGGGGCGCTGGAACGCCACTTCCCGCACAAGCGCTTCAAACCAGAAGCGCGCTACGCTTTCATTGGCGAAATAGCCCGCCACCGCAAACTCTTCCCCGCCGAGGCGCGCCACCACCGCATCCTTGGGCGCCAGCGCCGCCAGAACGCCAGACAGGGCTTTCAGAACGTCGTCGCCCACATGATGGCCGAGGGAATCATTGATCCGCTTGAAATTGTCGATATCCGCAATCGCGCAGGCAAACACTTCGCCGCTCGCGCTCATGCCGGCCTGCATCGCTTCAGCGCGTGCAAAGAAGGCCCGGCGATTGCTCAGGCCCGTCAGCTCGTCGTGATGCGCCAGATACTGGTTCTCGTCAGACAGGACGCGCACCTTCAGGTGCGCCCGCTGGACCCCGAAACTGATAAGCGGCGCAATCAGCAACGGCATGACGATGGACGCCTCATAGCAGCGCCGCAGTGTCAGCACCGGATCGATTTGCGCCCAGATCCAGATCGACACGAAGGAGATCGTCGTCGCCACGAGAGTCACCGCCACGATGGTCCGCGCAGCTTTCCATTCGTGTTCCGACAATCTCATGAGCCGACTCCTCATCTGCATAGATTATCGCAAGTGAGGTTTAATACGCGGCGCACATGGGTGTTTAAATTTCATCGATCCCGTTCAGCATAAGCCGTGTCACACCGCGCTCGACAGGGGCCGTTTCAGCCGCCGCCGCGTGCGCAGCGCATGCGCCAGCTCCGTCTCCGCGCCGGTCGCCGGCGTCGTGTCCGCCTCCAGCCGCGACAGCTTCGCCGCCCGCCGGCCCATCTCCTCCGCGCCATCCTTCCGGATCGCCTCGGATGTTCTCAATTCAAGTGTCCTGAGGTCCATATCGTCTTCCTCCTGGGTTTTTCATCCCGCGCAGTCATCCGCCGCGCTTGGAGGCAGTATAGCGCAAAAGCCCAGGGCCTTGGATGAAAGGTCGGTTAGAGAAGGACACCCCCGGAGAGGGGCGGGGGTGAGGGGCAACCCAGCCCTCAACCGCAAAATGCTGTTTCAGCGACGCGGCCCTTCACACGTCACCGCATCCTCGTTCCCGCTGCAACGCCATGACCCCTCACCCTCAATCCCTCTCCCAAGGGAGAGGGAGGCGCGCATCTCAAGCGCCACCCCGTAGCAACTGTTATCCTGGCAC
>NZ_AWFG01000023.1 GCF_000682695.1 Hyphomonas chukchiensis
ATGAAGAAGCCGCCCGTAAAGGCGCGACCGCGGCGATCATTGTTCACGAAACTGAGCCAGCCTCCTATGGCTGGGATGTCGTGAAGAACTCATGGTCCGGCGCCCAGTCGGATCTGGTTCGCGAAGATGGCGGCGCTGACCGTGCAGACTTGGAAGGCTGGGTCACCCGCGCAATGGCCGAGAAGCTTTTTGCGTCTGCCGGCCTGGACTTTGAAGCCATGAAAACAGCCGCGAAGACACGAGGCTTCAAGCCCGTGCCACTGAGCGGCCTCAAGGCTACGGGCGAAATCGTCCAGACCATCGAGAAACTGGACAGCCGCAATGTGATCGGCGTCCTACCCGGCACCACGGCGCCTGATGAGTACATGCTCTACACCGCCCACTGGGATCACCTTGGGAAGAAAACAGGCAAGAAAACCGGCGCCCCCGGAGAGGACTTCTACGAAGATCAGATATATAATGGCGCTGTTGACAACGCGACCGGCGTATCGGCCCTCCTTGAACTGGCTGAAGCCTTCGCGGCTGAGCCCCACGAGCGCTCATTGCTGTTCGTATCGGTCACGCTCGAAGAATCCGGATTGCTTGGGTCCGAATACTTCGCCGAACACCCGACCGTGCCCCTCAACAAGATCGTTGCTGGCATCAACATGGATGGCGCCCTACCCGTGGGCCGCACGCATGACATGGTCGTCATCGGCTATGGCGCATCGGAGCTTGAAGACCGTCTTACGGATATCCTGAAGGCCGATAATCGCGTCATCAAACCGGACGGCAAGCCGGAAGCCGGCTACTTCTACCGCTCCGATCATATCTCGCTCGCCAAGCGCGGCGTGCCGATGCTCTATGCTGACGGTGGTGAAGACAAGCTTGAGGGCGGCATCGCGGCCGGCAAGGCAGCTGCGGCAGCCTATACAGCCGAACGCTACCACAAACCGATGGATGAATATTCGGACGATTGGGACCTCTCGGGTTTCGCAGAGGACATTCAGGCACTCTATGCCGTGGGTGAAGGCATTGCCGATTCCGCCGACTGGCCGACATGGTATCCGGCGAACGAGTTCGAAGCAGCCCGCAAGGAATCGCTCGGCGCCCAATAGACGCCTGTAGCTAAACGTCATAGTCCCGGATGGCCCCGAAGGCCGTTCGGGACTATTTCATTTTGAAGCCTCGAAAGACCACCCAATGCTCTCCTACCAACACGGCTATCACGCAGGAAACCGGGCCGACGTGCTCAAGCACGCGGTGCTGCATGCCCTTTTGAAAGAGATCGCGGCCGCGGGGAAACCCGTCCTGTATGTTGAAACGCATTCCGGACGTGGCCGCTATGACCTAACGGGCGAACAGGCGCGCAAGGGCGGCGAATGCGATACCGGCATCATCGCGCTCCATCAGGGCAAGCCTCCCCGCCCCCTGAAGCCCTGGGTGTCCGATGTCGAGGCACGTGGGATGAAGGACTATCCAGGCTCTCCAGCCCTTGCGCAATCCTTGCTGCCGCCGTCTGCCCGCATGATCTTCTTCGAGAAACATCCGGCCGAGCACGCCGCGCTCGCCAAGGCGGTGGGCAACGATCCGCGCGTGCAGGTGAAGCATTCCGACGGCTATTCCGGCGCGCTCAAGCTCGCGCCACGCGGCGCCGAGCAAATGGTCTGCTTCGTGGATCCGAGCTATGAGACGAGCCGGGACATTGATGCGCTCGCCCTCTGGACACCGCGTGCCCTCAAGCGCTGGCCAAACGGCATCCTCATCCTTTGGCTGCCCCTCTTCCGCGACGGACGCGAGACAGAGTTCGGTGAATACCTCGCCAGCCTCGATGACTGCATCATTGCAGGCGCACGCTGGCCTGTGGATGTGGACGATGAAAGCGCACTTGAGGGCTCTGCAATTGTCGCCTTCCGCGCGCCCTCTTCGGCCAGCGCCCCCAGCCATGCCATAGCCTCATCCCTCCAATCCTGGTGGTCGGCAGAAGCGGCGCGATCCTAGTGCGCGTCCTCCTCATCGGTGGAGGACATACGCACGTCGTCGCACTGAGGCATCTTGCTCGCAATCCAGTCGCCGGGCTCGAACTCCATCTCGTCAGTCCGGACCCCACGACATCCTATAGCGGCCTGTTGCCGGGGCATATTGCCGGGCATTGGCCACGGAATACCCTCGAAATACCCCTGGAAACCCTCTGCAACGCCGCAAATGTCACCTTCCACACCACAGAAGTTACCCATTTTGACCCTATGAAGCGAACCGCAACGTTCGCGAACAAGAGCTTCTTTGAATTTGATCATGCATCCCTCGATATCGGCGCCGTGGCTGCAATCGACGGACCAGAAAGCCTCAGGACCCTTGGCGTTCCGGTAAAGCCGCTTGGCATTTTTGCGGACCGCTGGAGTCAATTCCTGGCCGATGTCCAATCGCAATCATTGCCGCCGCATGCCGCCGTCATCGGCGCAGGCACCGCCGGCATCGAGCTGGCGCTGTCCATGAAGTACCATCTCGATAGCTTGAAAATGGATAACCCGGTTCGCGTTTCGCTGATTGAGCGCGCGGATGCCGTCTTGCTGGATGGCACAGCCCGCTTGCGAAAGCTGCTTACGAAGGCCCTGGGTCACGCTGGAGTCGCTGTCAATACAGGGGCATCGGTGACCCATGCGTCGAACGAAACGCTGACCCTGGATTCACGCAATCGGGTGCCATCGTGCTTTACCGCGCTCGCCACCGGGGCGCGGCCTCACGCTTGGCTGGCTCAAGCTGGGATGGCCACACATGAGGGATTTGTCGTCGTCGATCCGACACTGCGGTCTGTCAGTCATCCGGAAATATTTGCGTGCGGAGACACCGCCCACCTCGGTTTCGATCCGAGACCGAAGGCTGGTGTCTATGCTGTCAGGCAGGGCCCGGTGCTGGCTGAGCAGATCACACGACTTGCCAAGGGCGAGGCGCTCACAATCTATCGACCGCAATCAGATTATCTCAAACTGATCAGCCTGGGGAGACGCCGTGCGGTGGCTGAAAAGTGGGGACTGGCTTTCAATCTGCCCGGTCTCTGGTCTCTCAAGCGTCATATCGACTTGAAATTCATGAAGAATTAGCTGGGCCAGTCCCTGAAGAGTGCTTTCGGCCGTTACTCCGGCCAGGTAGCGGGGGAGACTATTGTGTAATCTCTTTTTTCACTTCCTTGGCAGCGTCCTGGACGACTTCACCGCCCGCTTCGACATCCTTGCCGACGCCTTCAACCGTATTGCAGGCCGTTACGAACGGGACATATGAAACCGCCATAAGGGCAATGAGGAACTTTTTCATTATATGCTCTCCTTCTCGACTGAGCGAGCCATGATGTGCTTGTAATTTGGAACCGGCAAGCCGTCATTTTGCGCGTGAGAAAGAGTCCTGTGTGAGGGCATAAACGGCTGAAATTCTATTCCCTTTTCCTGCGACTCCCTGCTAAAGGAGCCGCATGAAAACCGCCGTTATCGTATTTCCTGCCTCCAACTGCGACCGTGACGCGCAAGACGCGCTTGCCCAGGTTACCGGCAAGGCTCCGGTCATGGTCTGGCACAAGGACGGCATAATCCCCGAGGATACGGATCTCGTGGTGATACCTGGCGGCTTCTCTTATGGCGACTATCTCCGCTGCGGCGCCATGGCGGCGAACTCGCCAGTCGTGGAACAACTCAAGGCGCATGCTGAACGCGGCGGATATGTCCTCGGCATCTGCAATGGCTTCCAGATACTTTGTGAGACACGGCTTCTGCCGGGCGTTCTCATGCGCAACGCATCCCTGCACTTCGTCTGCCGGCCTCAGCGCCTGTCCGTGGAAAGCGCCAATACCGCTTTCACAAGCGCCTATTGCAGCAGTTCGACCGTTACGATCCCGATCGCGCATCATGACGGCAACTATTTCGCCGACGAGGCCACCCTTGACCGACTCGAAGGCGAAGGGCGTGTCGTCTTCCGCTATGCTGCGGGCGAAAACCCCAACGGCGCGTCGCGCGACATTGCCGGCATCCTGAGCGAGAACGGCCGGATCATGGGCATGATGCCCCACCCTGAACGGGCCATGGGCGGCAATGAAGGCGGCGCAGACGGCCTTGGTGTTTTCCAAAGCCTCCTGAACGCAGCCTAGACTGCCCCGACCTTGGAGCGCACACCGGTTCGTGTTTAAAGCGTGGTTCATGCCCGTGTCTGCTGGAGGCCCTGAATGACTGACCGCGCCACGCTCATCGCCAAATTGCCAAAAGCCGAACTGCATCTGCACATTGAGGGCAGCTTCGAGCCTGAGCTGATGATGCAGATCGCCGAGCGCAACGGGATACAGACCGCCTTCAAAACGCTCGAAGAGGCCAAGGCCGCATACGCCTTCTCGAACCTCCAGGAATTCCTCGACATCTACTATCAGGGCATGGCGGTGCTACTGCACAAGCAGGACTTCTACGACCTGACATGGGCCTACCTGGAGCGCGCCGCCGCTGACAATGTCCGCCACGTGGAAATCTTCTTCGATCCCCAGGCCCATACCGAGCGCGGCGTCGCGTTCGCAACGGTCGCCGACGGCATTCTTGAAGCGCTGGAAGACGGCGAGACAAAGCTGGGCATCACGTCTCATGTCATCATGAGCTTCCTGCGTCACCTCAGCGAAGACGACGGGTTCGCCTTGCTGGAAGAGTCCAAGCCTTATCACGCCCGCTTTATCGGCGTTGGTCTCGACAGTTCCGAGATCGGCCACCCCCCTTCCAAGTTCGCGCGGCTCTTTGCCAAATGCCGCGATCTGGGCTTCAAGCTGTGCCTGCATGCTGGCGAGGAAGGACCGCCGCAATATGTGCAGGAAGCCCTCATCGACATCGGCGCTGACCGGATCGACCATGGGAATCGGTCCATGGAAGACGAAGGCCTGCTGCAGGTTCTGCGGGACACGCAGACCCCGCTGACGAATTGCCCGCTTTCAAACCTGTCACTCTGTGTGATCGACGATCTGAAGCAGAGCCCGCTGAAAGCGCAGCTTGAAGCAGGCCTCCTTGTAACGGTGAACTCCGACGACCCCGCCTATTTCGGCGGCTATGTGAACCAGAACTATCAGGCCATCGCTGATGCGCTCGACCTGAGCAATGAGCAACTCATCCAGCTGGCCCGAAACAGCTTTACGGCAGCCTTCATGAGTGAGGCGGACAAGGCCCGTCATCTCTCCGAAATCGAGCGCGTACTGGCCGCATAGGCACAAACGCTCTGGCGACTCGCGCACTTTGCGGTTAAAGCGCCCAAATGCCTGATACATCCGCGATCCTCGCCCATCTCACCGCCACCCAGGAAGAGGCCCAGGGCCTTGAACACGGCATTAAAGCCGATGAATGGGAACGGCTTGTCACCCGTCTTGGGCGCAAGCCAAATCTTGTCGAACTCGGCATCTATTCGGTGATGTGGTCAGAGCACTGCTCCTACAAATCCTCGCGTCGCCACCTGTCGAAATTCCCGACCAAGAATGCCCGCGTCATCCAGGGCCCGGGCGAAAATGCCGGCGTGATTGATATCGGCGACGGACAGGCCGCCATCTTCAAGATGGAGAGCCACAACCACCCGTCCTATATCGAGCCGTACCAAGGGGCAGCGACGGGCGTCGGTGGTATCCTCCGCGACGTGTTTACGATGGGCGCGCGTCCTATTGCGCTGGTAAACGCGCTCCGCTTCGGCGACCCGAGCCACCCCAAGACGCGTAGCCTTGTGGCGGGCGTCGTTGCCGGTATCGGCGGCTATGGCAACTGCGTTGGCGTGCCGACCGTGGCAGGCGAAACCCAGTTCGACGCAGGCTACAATGGCAATATCCTCGTCAACGCGATGGCCGTAGGCCTCGCGGACCAGGACAAGATTTTCTATGCCCGCGGCGCGACGCCGGGCAACCCGATTTTCTATGTTGGTTCCAAGACCGGCCGCGACGGTATCCATGGCGCAACCATGGCGTCTGCTGAATTCTCCGAGGGCGACGAAGAGAAGCGCCCAACCGTTCAGGTTGGCGACCCGTTTACCGAAAAGCTGCTCATCGAGGCCTGCCTTGAGCTGATGGCCACGGACGCCATCCAGGCGATCCAGGACATGGGCGCGGCAGGCCTGACGTCTTCGTCGGTCGAGATGGCGGCCAGCGGCGGCGCCAATGGCGAAGGCATTGGGGTCATCATGGATCTCGACAAGGTGCCCCAGCGCGAAGAGGGCATGACGGCCTACGAGATCATGTTGTCGGAAAGTCAGGAGCGTATGCTCATCGTGCTCTATCCGGACAAGATCGACATGGCGAAGGCCATCTTCGACAAATACGACCTGTCGGCAGAAGTCATTGGCGAAACAACGGATACCGGGCACCTCGTGCTGACCCAATTCGGCGAAGTCGTGTGCGATATCCCGGTTGCTCCACTCGCCGAGGATGCCCCGAACTATGACCGACCGTGGAACGAGCCACCGAAGCGCGTGGCACTTGATCCGGCCGCTTTCGATGTACCCACTGACCTTGCCGGCACGCTCCTCAAACTCATGGGCACGCCTGACATGGCGTCCAAGCGCTGGGTCTGGGAACAGTATGACCGCCACGTCATGGGCGATACGATCGACTCCTCCCAGTCAGGCGGTGACGCGGCCATCGTGCGCATTCACAAGACCAACAAGGCCCTGGCGATCTGCTCGGACTGCAACCCGCACTATGTCTCCGCTGACCCCTATGAGGGCGGCAAGCAGGCCGTCGCTGAGGCCTATCGCAACCTGTCCGCCGTCGGCGCGACGCCGATTGCAATCACCGACAACCTGAATTTCGGCAACCCTGAAAAGCCGAATACGATGGGCTATATCGTCAAGGCGATCGAAGGCATGGCTGAGGCCTGCCGCGAACTCGACTTCCCCGTCGTGTCAGGCAACGTGTCCCTCTATAACGAGACCGACGGCACCGCGATTCCACCGACCCCAGTGGTTGGTGGTGTTGGCCTGCTTGAGGATATTTCCAAGTCTGCCACACTCAAGGGCGCCAAACCCGGCGATCTTCTGGTCATGGTTGGCGGCATCGGCACCCATCTCGGCGCGACCCAATATGCACGCAGCGTGCTCGGCCTGAAAGGCGAAGCCCTCGGAACACCGCCGCCGGTCGATCTTGCGGTCGAGAAGCGCAATGCTAGCTTTATCCGGGACATCATCGGCGCTGGGCTGGCAACTGCCGTGCATGATATCAGCGATGGCGGTCTTGCCTGCAGCGTGGCGGAAGTGGCGCTCGCATCCAATTGCGGCGCTGTGGTCAATATTAGCCCAGAGCTGCAGGGCTTCCCCGCCTCGCACCTTCACGCCGCCCTCTTCGGTGAAGACCAGGCGCGTTACATCTTCACCGTCGCTGGCGACGCGGAGAACGCGCTGGCTCAGTTTGCTGAAGCGCGCCCGGATGTGCCGATGTTAATGCTGGGATCAATTACGGATGCATCCGAAGGCCTCACCTTTGCGGTGGATGTCCGCAAGGATCAGACATTCTCGGTTGGCCTTGATGCCCTTCGCAGCGCGAATGAAGACTGGCTGCCCGGCTACATGAACACGGTCGATTAATCGGCCGCCTTCTCGCCGCCGATCATGTCCAGTTCTTCGTCAGCCGCCATCGCCGCCATGACCAACGTGTCGCCGGCGCGCGCGAAGAAGTCTGGCGTGATGTTGGCATAGTCATCTGACGGCGTGTGATAGCCGGGATGGTCTTCGACCCCGAAATAGAGGAACGGAATTCCCGCGTCGTGGAATACCGAATGATCTGACTGGCTCGTCCAGTCGGCAGGCTCTCCCAGAGCCGGGTCATCGTGGCCCGCAATAAGTTTCACGGGTGCCTCGGCCGCGACGCGCTCCACAAGCGGCAGCAGGTCCGGATTGTGGAACGTGCCAGCGACATAAAGTTCTCCGGCCTCGGAGCGGCTCACCATGTCATAGTTCATATTCAGCACGACACGCTGCATCGGCACGGACGGGTCGTCCAACAGCGCGTGCGCCCCGAGAAGCCCGATTTCCTCGCCATCAAGCGCTGCGAAAACAATGTCGTGGACCGGCTTGTGCCGTGTGAAATACTGCGCGACGTCAATCAGTGCAGCGGTGCCTGACGCATTGTCGTCCGCGCCGTTGTATATCTCGCCATCAATGACACCGAGATGATCATAATGCGCCGTTATCAGAAGGACGGGCCCGTCGGTCGTGCCCTTGATCATGCCCACCACATTGGCGCCGTTGACCGGCGCGGCCCCATCTTTGTCAGGCCTTGCCGTAAACGGATGAGCGAAAGCATCGCCCAGCATTTGCAGGCCCAGCGTTTCGAAACGTTTCTGGATGAAATCCCGCGCCGCTTCATTGCCACGCGTGCCCGTGGCCCGGCCCTCAAGCGCGTCGCTCGACAGCGTTTCCGTAAATCTCAGCATGGCGCCAGCATCGATGTATTTCGGCTGGTACTGGACGAGGCTCGGCACTTCTTCCGTCTGATTGAGCGACAGCAAACCGCCACCAATCACGAGAGCGATCACGCCCGTTATACCTGCAATAATCCATGTTTTCCGGTTGCCCATGGCTGCACTGTCTCCGTGCCTGACCTTGACCCGTGGCGGGCCCACGTCCATGTGCCTATCGCAATTGAGGACACGCTGCCATGGCCATGAACCGCGACACACTGCTCGGCTACCTGACCGACGCCTTCCCGGATGCCGAGATCACGCTCACTGACCTCGCCGGCGACGACAATCACTGGCAGGCCGAGATCATCAGCGCGCAATTCGCCGGGCTACCCCGCGTGAAACAGCACCAGCTGGTCTATTCTGCCCTCAAGGGAACGATGGGCGGCGAACTGCACGCCCTCGCCCTCAAGACCAAAGCGCCCTGAGCTATTGGCCGGTCAGGAAGTCGCGCTTGCCAAGCGCCACGCCCTGATGACGCAAGAGGGCATAGGTCATCGTCACGTGGAAGATCATGTTCGTCAGGACGAACGTGGTCAGGTACTGGCGCCCCTGCATGGGCATGGTTTGCGGTCCCACCGGTATTTGAAGCGTCTCATGCTCCCTCGCATCCACCTTCGCGTCGTCGACAGAATTGACAAAAGCCAGCGCCTTATCGCATCGCGCCATCAATTCGGCGAATGTCGTTTCAGTGTCCGGAAAGCTCGGGATTTCGCTGCCCGACAGCCGCGCCGCGCCGCGAGCGGCATTGTCACAAGCGATCTGCACCTGACGGCTGAGCGGCAGCATGTCGGGATAGAGCCGCGCCGACAGAAACACGGAATCTTCAACGTCTGTGGCACGCGCCTGCGCCTCGCCCTTCCTCAGGCTCGCGCGCATCGACGCCAGCATTTGATTAACGGATGTTTTCAGAACGTAGGACATTGTGTCGGACATGAGGGAGCGCTCCATTTGTGCTCCTGCTAGATAAGGTGAGCCCTGAAAGTAACAATCAATATTTTGTCCGCGCTGAGATTGACCGCGGCGCCTCAATCCTGTCACTTCGGGGCAAATTTCACCAAGGGAGTCGCTTTTCACCATGCGTTTATCACTCGCTACCAGCGCTATAGCGCTGACTATTGCCCTCGCCAGCTGTGCGGCGCCAAAAGAAACCCTTCAGGAAACGACCCCTGTTGCGGCTGAAGCCACAACAGAGTCACCGACCGTAACCGAAGCCCGCGCCTTTATGGCTCGCGCGGAATCCGAACTGTCGGACATGTCGGATGAAGCCAGCCTCGTTTTCTGGGCCCAGGCGACGAACATTACTGACGAGACCAATGCCGCCGCGGCCGAAATCGGCGCCCGCGCGACCAAGCTGTCCGTGTCGCTGGCCAATGAGTCCAAGAAATTCAATATCGACGACCTGCCTCAGGATCTTGCCCGCAAGATGACCAAGCTGCGCGCAGGCATCACGATCCCTGCCCCGTCGACTGAAGGGGCTGCTGAAGAACTCTCAACGATCACAACCGATCTCGACGCCAAGTACGGCACCGGCACGTTCAATTACAAAGGCAAGGACATGACGCTCGACGAACTGTCGACGATCATCGAAACCTCGCGCGACCCGGAAGAGCTGAAAGCCGTCTGGGAAGGCTGGCGCACAGTCTCGCCCGCCATGAAGGACGAGTATGCGCGTATGGTCGAAATTGCCAATGAAGGCGCCGTGGCGCTTGGCTACCCGAGCCTCGACCAGATGTGGCTGTCGAACTACGACATGGCACCCGAAGAGATGGAAGCCGAAGTCGACCGACTCTGGAGCCAGGTCGAACCGCTCTACAAGGAGTTGCACTGCTACGCCCGTACGCGCCTGAACGCCCAATATGGTGATGACGTTCAGCCAAAGACCGGCCCGATCCGCGCAGACCTGCTTGGCAACATGTGGGCACAGGACTGGTCGGGCATCTATGACGTGGTCAAGACCGACACGCCCGGACCCAGCTACAACGTCACCCAGCGCCTCGTTGAAAAGGGTTATGATCCGATCAAGATGGTGAAGACGGGTGAAGCCTTCTTCACCTCGCTCGGTTTCGCGCCCCTGCCCGAGACTTTCTGGGAACGCTCGATGATCACGCGCCCCGAAGGCAAGGAAGTCATCTGCCATGCTTCGGCGTGGGACCTCGACAACAAGGACGACGTGCGCATCAAGATGTGTACCGAGGTCAACGAAGAAGACTTCGACACGGTCCACCACGAGCTAGGCCACAATTTCTACCAGCGCGCCTACAAGGATCAGGATTTCCTCTACAAGGATGGCGCCAATGACGGCTTTCATGAAGCCATTGGTGACTTCATCGGCCTCTCCATCACGCCCGAATACCTGAAACAGATCGGCCTGATTAATGAGAGCGAGATGCCGCCGGCAGATGCCGACACGGCCCTGCTGCTGAATATCGCCCTCAAGAAGATCGCCTTCCTGCCATTCGCGCTCACCGTGGATGGCTGGCGTTGGGACGTCCTCTCCGGCAAGACCGCACCAGCAGACTATAATGATGCATGGTGGGCCAAGCGCCTCGAGATGCAGGGTATTGTTCCGCCCGGTCCACGTCCGGCTGACGCCTTCGACCCCGGCGCGAAATACCATATCCCGGGCAACACTCCCTACCTGCGTTATTTCCTGTCTTACATCCTGCAGTTCCAGTTCCACAAAGCGGCCTGTGAACAGGCTGGCTGGGAAGGTCCGCTTCACCGCTGCTCGATCTATGACAACAAGGAAGTCGGCGAGCGTTTCAACGCGATGCTCGAAATGGGCGCCTCCAAGCCTTGGCCGGACGCGCTTGAAGCCTTCACGGGCACCCGCGAGATCGATGGCAGCGCCATTGTCGAGTATTTCGATCCGCTCATGGTCTATCTGAAAGAACAGAATGAAGGCCAATCCTGCGGCTGGGACGAGCCAGCAGCCGAATAGGCAAACCACTTGTGCGCGGCGGCCCGCTTGACGTAAGCCGCCGCGCACCACACATCAGGGCTGAACACGTACTGCAGGAACACGCCATGACCGACCAGACTACGCTCGACGCCATCGAAAAGGCTGTAAAAGCCAATGACGTTGTCCTTTTCATGAAGGGCACGCCAACCTTCCCGCAATGCGGGTTTTCATCTGTCGTGGTTCAGGTACTGGACTATCTTGGCGTTGAATATGTTTCGACCAACGTGCTCGAAGACGCCGCTGTGCGCGAAGGTATCAAGGCCTATTCGCAATGGCCTACGATTCCTCAGCTCTACGTGAAGGGCGAATTCGTTGGTGGCTGCGATATCGTGAAAGAAATGTTCGAGAGCGGCGAGCTGCGCGACTTCTTTCAGGACAAGGGCGTGGAAGTCGACGCCGCCGCCTGATATCCAGCCGACAGACATTGGTGGGCGAACGAGAACGCGTTCTCTATGCTGACCTGATTTACCGTCAAACTACGCATCTCTCAATGTAACACATTGGGAGATTTTGCGATGGCTGGGGACGGTTTTGATTTCTTTATGGACAGGATTTGCGTCGCGGGAGAGCCGTGGTCGATCGAACTGAGAAATGTCGCCGACGCGCATTCATTCACGGTCGAGTTCTCCGGGCCGTCTGGCGGGATCTATCGTTACTATCCGCGGCAACGGAATAGTGTTGCAGTGCAGTTTTGTCATCCGGCCCCAGGGGCAGCCCTTGTTGCCGTCGCCATTCGCAATGCCAGACTGCTCACAATCGGAGTCATGATGGCGAAATTCGAAATCCTTGCCCAGCGTCCCGTGTCGGGAATGGATGCGGAGTCGCAGCGGATATCGGCGTCACTCACAGCGCAAGGGGAGGTCACCATGCCGGTACTGGACGCGACGGGAAAGCCGCCGATGGCGATGACCTATAACGCCGCCAATCCACATTCCATGCAGGCCACTCCTGCGTCAGCATCGCCGCTCCCTCAGCGCGATGTCGCCCAGATGCTGCAGGATCGCGTTCAGCAAAGGCTGATAAACCGTCTCAATCGCGAATAGAGGGCTAATTGCTGACGAAGTCAGCGACCATTCCGGGTGCAGCCATCAGCACACAGCCCGCGCAGTTATCCGGCCGCAGGCTAAGCGGCAGCAAGGTCGCGGTTAAGGCAAAGAGCAATCCGGCGAGGTATCCCTTGCGGCGACGGAACGGCATTGGATAGCAAGCACGCGCTGATTTGCGCCATCGCAGCAAAACGTACCCTATGAGCATCAGGCCGAGACCTGACGCCAGCCAGTAAAGGGCACTTACAGCGAACGCTGACATTAAAATCTCCGTTTCACGACGGAGACAAAACTAACCTGAACATGTTTTTATCCACGAAAATGTAGCATCCAAATTCGCGAAACGTCCTTAACGCGCGATTCACGCTGTTTCCGCGCTGAGACATTCGGCTCGCAAACGCCCGGCGATGTGCTAAAGCGCGCGCCATGACAGCAACGACCTTCATCCCAAGCGCCCCTAAAGTGGGTATCGTTTCCCTCGGCTGCCCAAAGGCGCTGGTGGATTCAGAACGCATCATCACCCGCCTCCGGGCCGAGGGATATCAGATCGCGCCGGATTATGCCGGAGCAGACCTCGTGCTGGTCAACACGTGCGGCTTCCTCGACAGCGCGCGTGATGAAAGCCTCGAAGCCATCGGCGAAGCTATTGAGGCCAACGGGAAAGTTATTGTCACCGGTTGTCTGGGCGCCGAGCCCGATGTGATCGAAAGAGCCCATCCCAAGGTGCTCGCGATCACCGGCCCGCACCAGTATGAAGACGTTATGGCGGCGGTGCACACCCACCTGACGCCCCCTCACAACCCCCATCTGGATCTCGTACCCGAGGCAGGCCTGCGCCTCACGCCCCGCCACTATGCCTACCTGAAGATCTCCGAGGGCTGCAACAATCGCTGCAGCTTTTGCATCATCCCGAAACTTCGCGGCGACCTTGCGTCCCGGCCGATCCACCATGTGCTGACAGAAGCGGAACAGCTGGTGCGGGCCGGCGTGAAGGAACTTCTTGTGATCAGCCAGGACACATCAGCCTACGGGCTCGACGTGCGCTACAAGCCGGAAACGTGGCGTGGCACTGAGTATCATACCCGCTTCCTGGATCTCGCCAAGGGGCTTGGCAGCCTCGGCGTCTGGGCCCGGATGCACTATGTCTATCCCTACCCCCATGTTGATCAGGTCATTCCGTTGATGGCCGAAGGGCTCATCACGCCCTATCTCGACATCCCTTTCCAGCACGCGTCTGCGAATGTCCTGAAAGCCATGAAACGTCCCGCCAAGCAGGACCGCGTCCTTGAACGCATCCAGCAATGGCGGCGCGATGTGCCCGAGCTGGCCATCCGCTCGACCTTCATTGTCGGCTTTCCGGGCGAGACGGAAGAAGACTTCGAAATCCTTCTGGATTTTGTCCGCGAAGCGAAGATCGATCGCGCTGGCTGCTTCAAATACGAAAACGTCGCCCATGCCGACAGTCGTTCGTTGCCCGGCCATGTCGATGAAGCAGTCAAGGAAGAGCGCTGGCACCGCTTCATGCAGGTTCAGGCCGAAGTCTCTGCCGCGCGCGCCGAAGCCCAGATTGGTTCAGTGCAGGATGTCATCATCGACGGCGCCGGCGATGAGGCAGGCATCATGATCGGTCGCACGAAAGCGGACGCGCCGGAAGTCGACGCCGTTGTGTATCTCGAAGACGCAATGCACCTGAAGCCGGGAGACATTGTGCCGGTGGAGATTGACGGCGCCGACGATTACGACCTCTACGGCCGCCCGGCCTGAGCCAGCATTCGCTGGCCAGCCTCATGGGCCTCGATACGTCGCTGATCAATCAACTTGTCCATGTGCGCTGAATAGGCCGAGAGCGTTTCAGCCTCGGCAAGCTCCGGCCGGCCACCCGGGAATGGCGGCGAGGGCGCGTATTCGTAGCCCAATGTCAGCGCTTTGGCGTAGGCCTCCCCCGCGATCTCCGCCACCATGGTCAGCGCAAAGTCGATCCCCGCCGTGACGCCGCCGCCCGTTATCGTGTTCCCGTCACGAACCACCCGGGATTCATCAACGATCGCGCCGAACTCGGGCAGCAAATGCCGCCAGGCCCAATGACAGGCCGCGCGCTTTCCCTGCAACAAGCCGGCGGCCCCAAGGATCAGTGATCCCGTGCAGACGGAGGTGACGTATTTTGCGCCGAGGCCCAGACGGCGGATTTCGGCTGTAAAGGCCTCATCCAGCGCGACCTTCGTCGCAGTCATGCCGCCCGGAACACAGAGCAGGTCGCAATGTTCGATCTCCGACAGTTTCGTCGTTCGACCGATCACGAGATTGCCCTCAGCTGTGACTTCGCCCCCGTCTCGGCTGGCGATCAGGGTAGAAGCGGCTGGCAAGCGGCAGAGCACCTGGTGAGGCCCCGTAAAGTCGAGATGGGTCATGTTATGGTAGATGGCAAAGACAGTGGTGAAGGGCTGGCTCATGCGGGTCTCCTTGCTGGCATTGCGAATTTGTCCTAGATCCCGTTTGGCAGAAAGGACATTGTTCCCATGAATTCCGCCAATACTGCTACGCGAGACATAGGCATCCTTATCTTTGAGGGCTTTCAGCTGCTTGATGCAGCTGGCCCGATTACAGTGTTCGAAATGCCGGTTCGTGGGCTCAATCCGCCGCCCTATCGACTAACCGTCTACTCGCTGCCGGGTGGTCCCGTGAAGTCGTCCAGCGGCATCTCGATGCATTCCGAATCCCTGCCGGCCGGTTTGACGCTCGGTACGCTGATCGTATCCGGCGGTGAAGGCACGCGCACCGCTATGCGCGACGGCGCCATGATGAGTGCGATACGGGATCTGTCGGTGCGGACAAGGCGGACCACATCCGTGTGTTCCGGCGCGTTTCTCCTCGCAGCTGCTGGCCTTCTTGACGGACGTAAAGCCACGACGCACTGGCGCCGCTGCCCGGACATGACCCGTCACTTTCCTGCCGTCCAGCTCGACGCGGACCGCATCTTTGTGCGTGATGGAAAGTTCTGGACCTCCGCCGGCATTTCGGCCGGGATCGATCTTGCGCTGGCGCTTGTCGAGGAAGATCTTGGAGAGGATGTCGCAAGACACTCCGCACGGGAGATGGTCGTCCATCAACGTCGTCAGGGTGGCCAATCGCAGTTTTCAGTGATGCAGGACGTGAAGCTTGCGTCCGGACGTTTCGACACGCTGATTGCCTGGATCCAGGCGAACTTGGGATGCGAATTGAAGGTCGAACAGATGGCTGAGCAAGCCAAAATGAGTCCTCGGAACTTTGCGCGTGTCTTTCGGGCAGAAACGGGTACGACACCCGCCCGACTTGTTGAAAAGCTGAGACTCGAAGCGGCACGGGAACGCGTCGAGATGACAGGCATCTCGCTCCAGGAAATCGCTCAGCAGACCGGCTTCGGCGACGCTGAACGTATGCGGGTATCCTTTATGCGGGCTTACGGACAGCCCCCAATGGTTCTGCGCCGTCAGCGCAGGGGATAAGACCAAAAAACTAATATCAATAGATATTATCGAAAAACAACGATTGACTTATCGTATTTCGATATACAATAGTCTCTAGAAACCAACATGGAGACGCCTCATGATACGCATCGCCCTGCCCCTTATCGCCTTGGCTGCCGCATTTGCGCCGATTGCCAGCGCAGAATCGAAATCCTTCCCGGCCGGTGATTTCACCGCGATTGATACGCGCGGCGCCGTGGACGTCATTTTCGAAACAGGCCCCGATGCCTCAATCAAGGTCGAGCAGGATGAAGGCGACTTCAGCGACATATTCATCGAACAGACAGACCAGACATTGCTGGTTAGTCGCAATAGCCTCCGCAACAAGGCCGGCTGGGCGCGCAATGTCTCCCTGTCCACCAAGAACGGACTCAAAGTGGTCAAGGTGAACGGCAAACGCGTACCTTCCTACACCATACGCGTCACCGCCCCGGCCCTTGAAGAGGTCTCCGTTGCCAACTCGTCGAGCCTCTCGGCATCAGGCCTCAATGTGCCCACGTTCTCCGGATCCGTGTCGTCAAGTTCCGACCTGACGCTTGCCGGTAAAGTTGAGCAGGCCAAACTCCGCGCTTCTTCAAGCGCCGATCTCGACGCAAAGCAACTGGCGGCCACAAACCTCGATCTGGATGTTTCATCCAGTGCAGATGCCACGGCAAAAGTGCTCGGCGGCAAGCTGACCCTGGAAGCATCCTCCAGTGCTGACGCCACTGTTGACGCAACCGGTTCTGAACTTATTGAAATTGAATCCTCTTCCAGCGCCGATGTGGAAATCTCCGGCACCTGCCAGATGCTGGATGTCTCCGCCTCTTCCAGCGCAGACGTATCTGCCGGCGATCTGAAGTGCGTAAATGGCGATATCCAGGCAAGCAGTGGCGCCGATGTTGATGCGTATATCAGCGGAAACCTCGATGCGCGGGCATCAAGCGGCAGCGATATCACCGTGCGGGGCAATCCTGAGTCCCGCGACGTGCGCGAATCCAGCGGCGGTGATATTGAGATTAAAGGCTAAGATCAGAGGAGCACGATACATGCGCAAAATGATACTGGCAACGATTTGCCTCACCCTATCCACCTATTCAGCAGCCCATGCCGATACATCGGAATCCTACGACTTCACCGGATTCGACGAACTCGACATCTCCGCAGGTGTGGACGTCTCCTTTGAAACCGCCCCGGAATACTCAGTCATAATCGACTTCGAGAAAGGTGGGCCTGAAAATATGAAACTACGTCAAGACGGATCCCGCCTCTACATAGCACGCAAGATGACATCGGGGTGGAGCGACGACAAAGTGCGCGCAAAAGTACGTGTCACTGGTCCCACCTTGAAGGAAATCGAGGCGAGCTCAGGTTCCAGCATCCGCGCCACTGGTCTGGACTCGGACATACTCGTACTGGACGCTTCCAGCGGCGCCTCCATCAAGGCGGACGGTAAATGTGGTTCGCTAAAGATTGTTGCCAATTCGGGTGGCAGTGCAAACGGAAAGCAAGTGATTTGTGAAAAGGTTGCCGCGAATGCGTCCAGTGGCGGTTCGGTCTCTGCCTCAGCCTCTCTCGAGGCCCACAGCCACACCTCAAGCGGGGGCAGCGTGGATATTTACGGCGATCCGCAGGAGCGCGAACAGAACAAATCCATGTCTGGCGGTACGACCAGCTTCCACTAGCCGATATCGAAGTCGCCCGGCTTGTATTCAGAGGCGGGCCATTCGAGCTTCATGCCCTCAAGCGCCCCACGCACAAGCCGCGCTATCATGGCGTTACGACGGGTCCGGCTGTCCGACGGTATGACGTACCACGGCGCTTGACGCGTTGAGCAGCGCGTAATGGCGGTTTGATAAGCGTCCATATACTGCGCCCAGAGCTTGCGATCTTCCAAGTCCCCGGGATTGAACTTCCAGAGCTTGTGCGGTTCCTCAAGCCTTTCGGCAAGGCGAACACCCTGCTCTTCATAGCCAACATTCAGCATGCATTTCACGATGGTCACCCCATTTTCGGTGAGATGCTTTTCGAAGGCATTTATCTGGGCGTACCGCTGCTCGATCTCTTCGGCCGGCGCAAAACCGCGAACCTTTACGACGAGCACGTCTTCATAATGCGAGCGATCGAAAATACCGATATGGCCCTTTTTGGGAACAGCGTTGTGGACCCGCCAGAGATAGTCCCGTGCCAGTTCGTTGGAGCTGGGTGCCTTAAAGGCCTTCACCTCCATGCCGAGAGGCGTTGTATCCGAAAAGACGCCCTTGATCGTGCCTGACTTGCCCGATGTATCCATCCCCTGAAGCACGACGAGCAAAGATCGTTTGCCTTCAGCGTACATCATGTCTTTCAGCTCGTTGATGACGGCTGCATCCTTCTTCAGGCTGGTTTCGGCATTTTCCTTATCCTCGAAGAGCGACTTGTCGCCTGTATCGCGCGCGGACAGGTCGAATGCCTTGCCAGGCGTCGCGATGAGCGCCCGACGGGTAGCGACGATACTGGGGGTGGACATTGATAGAGCTCCAAAACGACAAAGGCCGCACCAGTCTGGCGCGGCCTCTGCAAAACTTCAAGGAATTCAATCCTCTTACGAGGAGTAGAATTCGACGACCTGAGCAGGTTCCATCTGCACCGGATAAGGCACGTCAGCCAGGCCCGGCACGCGGACATAGGTTGCCGACATGGCTTTGGGGTCGACATCAACGTATTCCGGGATGTCGCGCTCCGGGCTGCCCAGAGCTTCCAGGACGAGTGCAATATTGCGTGATTTCTCACGGATCTGCACCACATCACCGGGCTTCAGGCGAGCCGAACCAATGTTGCACCGGCGACCATTGATCATGACATGACCATGGTTGACGAACTGGCGGGCCGCAAAGATCGTAGGGACGAACTTGGCGCGGTAAACGAAGGCTTCGAGGCGCGATTCCAGCAGGCCGATCAGGTTTTCTGCGGCGTTGCCCTTCATGCGGCTTGCTTCTTCATAGACGCGAGCGAACTGTTTCTCGGTGATGTCGCCGTAGTAGCCTTTGAGCTTTTGCTTGGCCATAAGCTGCATACCGAAGTCAGAGACCTTGCCGCGGCGGTTCTGGCCGTGCTGTCCTGGCTTGTAGTTACGCTTGTTTACGGGCGACTTTGCGCGGCCCCAGATATTTTCGCCGACCCGACGGTCGATCTTGTACTTCGCGCTGTGGCGACGTGACATGGTAGTACCTCATTTCGACGCGGGCCGGTGGGCAGCGCTCATTCGCACCCACGATTTCAACGGCGGCTCCGCACCAGCCCGTAGATAAGGAACGGCTAGAACACCAAAATCGCTGGCGCGTCAAGCCGCGGGCCTGCTACTGAAACAGCACAAAAAACAGAACAATCATATGGGAGGAAGAAGATGAAGCGCATGGATGGACGAGTGGCAATCGTGACGGGCGGAGGCAGCGGCATCGGGAGGGCTTGCTGCCAAGCCCTTGCTGAGGAGGGCGCAGCGGTTCTGGTCACCGATATTGACGAGGCGGGCGCCCAGGAAACCGCCTCCCTGATCACGCAAGATGGGGGAAAAGCCCTGGCCGCAAAGCATGATGTGGTTGACGAGGCCCGCTGGTCCGAGATCATTGCTCTATGTGAGGAAGAACTGGGTAAGCCCTCAGTCATGGTCAATAATGCGGGCGTGGCGATCGGCGGTGCCATTCTCGAGTACAGCCTCGCCGACTGGCAGAAACAGATGGCGATCAACATGGACAGCGTGTTTCTTGGCACCCGCGCCGCCATGCACGCCATGAAAGAGAGCGGCGGCTCCATCATAAACATTTCGTCCGTGGCGGGCCTGCGGGGCGCATCCGGCGTCAGCGCCTATTGTGCAAGCAAGGGCGGCGTTCGGCTGTTTACCAAGGCAGCCGCGGTTGAATGCGGTCAGCTCGGCTTTCCCATCCGGGTCAACTCCGTGCATCCCGGCATCATCGACACGCCGATCTGGCAAAAAAGCATCACACGCATGGCAGAGACCATGAGCGATGAACAGCGCGCCGCGATGTCGGCTCAAGCTGGTGCAAATGCCTTTGATGTGGACGCGATTGGTGCGCAGTCAGCCCCCATGGGCCGCGCCGGCCGACCGGATGAAGTCGCCGCTTTGGTTCTATTCCTAGCGAGTGACGCATCAAGTTATATCACCGGGCAGGAACACGTCGTGGATGGCGGCATGACGGCGAAGTGAAGATACCATTGCCAAAGCGACTCCGGCGCGAATATTGCATTTATACCGCTCTAAATGCGTATTCGCGCCAGATGCAGGAGCGCCCTCATGGCTGATATCACGGTTGTTATCCCGAGCTATAATAGCATCGACACAATCGAGGCTGCCATCGGGAGTGCGCTCGCCCAGACCATTCCGGTTAACGTTATCGTCGTTGACGACTGTTCGAAAGATGAAACAGTCAGAAAGGTTCAGCACCTCGCAGAGCAGAATACAAATCTCAAGCTGATCGTGCAGCCGCAGAACAGGGGACCATCCGCTGCGCGTAATCGCGCAATATCCGAGGTGAAAACCTCCTGGATCGCCATCCTCGATGCCGACGATTACATGCATCCAGACCGGTTACGGAAAATGCTGGATGTCGGCGTCAAGGAACAGCTCGATCTTGTCGCGGACGACCTAATTCGTGTACCTGACACTTCCCAACCCGCAAGCGGCACGCGCCTCTGGGCAGATCAAGCGATCGGTCTTGTCCGCATGGACGCGGGCAGATTTGCGCTCGAGAATCTCAATGCACGCACAGGCAATCGCCGCGAGCTGGGCTATCTTAAACCGATTATCCGGTCCGAATTCCTGACCGCGCACGCGATCGCGTATAATGAGGATATGCGGCTCTCCGAAGACTATGACATCTATATGCGCTGCCTGCTGGCGGGTGCCCGTTTCGGTGTCATCGACCCATGCGGGTATTTCTCGGTCGACTATCCATACTCCTTGTCGAAGGAATTTGCCTCAGCTGACCTGCGGCGCGTCCTTGATCGAGATCGTGAATACCTGACGCATCCCGGCCTTGCGGATGAGGCCAGACGATCAATCTCGCAGCACAAGATCCAGGCCTACAAGCACTGGGCATGGATGCACCTGATCGAACGGGTCAGGGATCGCGATCTGGCTGGCGCTCTGGCGACATTCGTCGCTCCCCCCGTGATCGTGGCGACCTTGCTTGCGCGTGTTATTCGCCACGCATTGGGCAAAGAGCCTGTGCCGCAGTCAGGCGGCCGCGCGGCACAAGTCCAGTCTATCGAACAGATAATGGCCGCCTCTTAGGATTGCCCAAAATAACTAGACGGCGCCCTTGGCGATTATGATCGCCTCTTCGCGGCGTCCCTGGGCGACCATGATCAAAGCCTGAACAATACGCTTCGCCAGTGTCGGCGAAATTAGCGACAGAGCACCGACATAGGACACCACACCAACGCCTACCAGTATGATCATTTCCAACAGGGCATGGATGGTATCATCGATCAGTTGCATACAGATCCAAACGATGAGGCCCATGATCAGTGAAGCGAAAAAGGCAGATGACCCGGCGATAACCTGGCGCTTCATGGGAAAGCCGATTGAGGATTTGACGGCATAGGCCCCAAGCGCCCAAGTCACGAGGGTCTGGCCGAACATTGCCAGCGCCACCGCTTCAAGACTGATGTGTATTGTTGCCCCGACAGCCAGAACTGTCAGGATCAGCCCCACGAGGGAGATCTTGAAGGTCCAGTCGACACGTCCAACGCCGTTCAGGACACCCGAATTGAAAGCGGTTGTGGGCGTGCGAAGTCCCATAAGCAGAAAAACCTGAATCGTTGGAACCGCAGGCACCCATTGGTCACCGAACACAACCGGGATCGCGACAGGTGCCACAACGCAGGCCCCGATAAAGGTCGGATAAGCAATCAAGGCCGCGAGTTTCATTGCGCCTTCGATGGCTCGATAGAGCGTTGGCAGGTCGTGCTGCGTTTGCGCAGCGACCGGCAGGGACACAGCAGCAAAAGGCGTCACGAATGCCGCCTTCGCCTGATCGAGTAATCGGACAGCCATATTGAACATGCCTAGAGCTGCCGGTCCGAGAATAGCGCCGACCAGGCCCCGCGAAACCGTCCCGTCTGCCGCGACGACCACTTTCGTTGCCATGTTCAGCGAGTTGAAACGCGAGAGTTCCCGGGTTTCAGCCCAACTGGACTTGAACGAAGGCCTCCATTTTGCCATTGCGGAAAATGCGATCAGGCGGACGACGCGGCGAGCCAACTCCATGAAAATGAGTGCCCATGCGCTTTGAAGTGTGAAGGCAAGCACAATGCCGACGCCAGCCGCAACAACCGTACCAATGACGTCGACGAGCGTGATCTCGCTGTATCGCAGATCCCTCTGAAGGAGCGCTGCGGGAACTGACGTTAGTGCGCCAATGAACAGGGAGATCGAGAAAAACCGGATCATCGGGACGAGTTCGGCATGATCGAATGCATGTGCGATCAATGGAGCCGCAATATTGATCCCAATCGAGAAGACTGCGGCCAGCACGAGCGACTGCATGAAAACGGAACTGATATGGCCTGCCTGAAGATCGCGACGTTGGATCAATGCGTCATTCAGGCTGCCTGAGGCGAATATCTCCGGAATGGAGAAAATAACCAACGTCATGCCAAAAACGCCGAAATCCATCGGTGACAACAAACGCGCAATGAAAACCAGCGACAGCATGCTGCCTGCCATGCCAAACCAGTTGCCAAGCGCATTCAGGGCAACCGCTTTGCCGGCGCGTCGAAGCAGACTCTGGGTCATTTGAAGCGATCGACTTTCTGAAACGGCTTCATCGAAGCAGCCATTTCGGGTTGGTAGCGCTTTGCAAACATCGACGATGCTTTGGCAAGCTTACTCATTAGCAGGAAATATCTAACAGAATTCCAACGGTTTTCACTAAAAAGTGCTGAGCGAACCCGCCATCTCAGCCCCCGCGCAAGCGATGCGACGATTTGCGATCCTGTTGCTGAGGACATCGCCAACTGGCAGAGTTCATCCACCAGTTTGGGGTCCTGCAAGACTTCCTCACAGCCATATTTTGAGGCGAGAGCCCGTCTCAATGCCGTTATTTCTGACTGCGTAAGAGGCTCGTCGCTCGTGGCGGCGGCGTTTCTCAAATCATCCATGGCGTGAAACCATAGTTTCTTGCGCGCCATCACCGCACTCCGCCTGATCAGCGCGTGGCGTTTGGAAGCCAGATTATGGATTTTCTTCCCTTTGCCCAGATATTCACTGAGCTTCAGCTCGGGATGAATGTTACGAAAGATGATCTTGTCAAACACCGCCCAGGACGATGACATCGCCTCGGCGCTTACCGGCTTGCCCTGCGTTCCCCTGACACCATCATGAATACGCTGTCGGAAAATATACGCCTCCGTGGATACAGGCGTTGCGACCCGCGCGAGACGGATCAGCATGTCATAATCCTGCGAACGAACGAGGGTTTCATCGAAAGGGCCGACAAGGTCGTACAGTTCCTTGCGAACAATCATGCCGGGCTGATGGGCGAACATATCTTCCAACGTCGCGGCTAGAAACTCGTCCGATTCACAGTCGCGCCAGTAGCCATCGCCGAGAATGCGGACACTACCGTCTGGATCGACTTTGAACCGCTCATGTCGCCCATAAGCCATATTGGCCTCGGGATTGCCCGACAGCAGCGCCATCAACGTCTCAAGTCCGTCAGGACGCGCCAGATCGTCATCGTCGAAAATCCATACCAGGCCTTCAGGGACCAGTTGAAGCGCCATGTTCAACGCGGCGGCCTTGCCCCCGTTTGGCTTTGAGATGATGTCTACCCGCCCCTCATAAGCCTTCAGAACCTCAAGAGTGTCGTCTGTGGAGCCGTCATTAATGATGATGATTTTATGGATTGGGTGCGTCTGAGCCAGAAGTGATTCAATGCTCTCCACCAGGAAGGCCGACCTGTTGAAAGTCGGCATCAGGACTGTAACCTTGTTACTCGTCATACTTTATTCCGACATTCACTACAGACGTCCACTTCAGACCTCAAATTGGCACGCCTAGTCATGGCACCGAACTTGCTCTGACAGGCTGTAGCAAGTTGTGCGCCAAACCGTGATTCAAACTGCCTTGGACGGGTTCTGGTTCCGGCGAAAATGGAGGCCCGCGAGTGAAAATCGCTTTTTTTGTCAATGCCTTCCCCATGATGTCGGAGGCTTTCATTGCCAACAGCGCCGCAGCCCTGATGGATAGGGGACATAGCGTCGACATTTATGGGATTGGAAATGTAGATCCCACGGGCCTCTCAGTGAAAGCGCTAGAAGGTCACGCGCTGGACAAGCGCACGGTGAATTTGCGGTGGCCAAAAGCCTGCATTGCGCGATTTACCGGCCTGCCGGTTGCTCTCGGCAGTATCGCACGCAAGAACGGAATTGTTTCACTGGCTCGGCTTCGCCCGGATATTTATCGTCGGTCAATCGGCGACCTTTCGGCGTTTTACCAGGCCAGCGGCTTCGAGGCTGGCGGGGAATATGACATTCTGCACTGCCAGTTCGCCACGCTTGCCGAGAGTGTCATCAAACACCGCAAGGCCGGCTTCCTGAAGGGCAATATCGTCGTCAATTTCAGGGGATATGACATCACCGAGACCGTTAAACAGGTCGGCGCACATGTCTATGATCATATCTGGCCTGAAGCGACGAGCTATATTGCCAATTGTGACTATTTCCGGCGACGGGCTATTGCGCTCGGCTGCCCGGAAGATCGTATTGGCGTAATAGGATCAGGTATACGGCTGGAAAACTTCCCCTTTTCGCCTGCCAACACGATTGAAAGCGGACCTCTCAAATTCCTGATGGTGGGGCGCCTGATAGAGCGCAAAGGGTTTCACATTGCCATCCGCGCGATTGCCCAGTTCGCCAGGGACTCTTCGAAGCCGATCAAAGTTGACATCGTTGGCGATGGCCCGATGCGGCAAGAGCTGGAAAGTCTCGCTGACGATATGGGTTTAGCTGGCGCGGTCAATTTCCACGGCGCACGCGATCATGCCGCAATTGCAGACCTGATACGCCAAACCGACATCTTCCTTGCCCCCTCGATGACCAGCGCAATCGGCGGCCAGGACGCACCAGTCAATACCCTGAAAGAGGCCATGGCCATGGGCCGCCCCGTAATAGGGACACACCACGGCGGCATCCCCGAACTGGTCATCGAAGGTGAAACAGGTGCCTTGGCCGCAGAGGGCAATGTGGACAGCCTCTGCGATGCCATCAAACGTCTCACAGCAAACCGCTCAAATTGGCCCGCGCTTACGCATCGTGCGCGCATGAAAGTCGAGGCGATGTACGCACTCGGCAGCTGCACCAATCAACTGATCCGCCACTATGAGGACAGCCTTACCTGGGCCGCCTCCCACCCCATCCCGCAAATTGAGACCGTGTGAAAGTTTAAATCCATGACAAATCCAGAGAACAAACAGGCCGACGTGACACTGATTGTAACGGCACGCGATCGATTCAGCCTCGCTGTACGCTCGCTCGAAAACCTCGTGGCCGTAACGCGACACCCTTACAAGCTCATCTATATTGACGCGGGCAGCCCAAACTCTGTTGCCAAAGACCTAAAACAGATTTGCGAGAACAATGGCTTTCAATACGTGCGATTTGACCATTTCCTCAGCCCCTGCCAGTCGCGCAATCGTGGCCATCACATGTCGGACACTAAATATGTGGCCTATATCGAGAACGACGTCATGGCCTCAGAGGGTTGGCTGGCTGCCCTTATCAAGTGCGGCGAGGAAACCGGCGCCGAAGTCGTCCAGCCGTTAATATGCCAGGGCATGCCGCTTCATACCGAAATTCATCAGGCCGGCGGTAATTTCACCGAAGACATGGACGCCTTCTTCAAAGGCCCCGTCCTATCACGTCGCCTGGCGGACAAGCACCTTAATCACCAAGGCAAGCGTGTGGATGAGGTTCAGCTGGAACGTACGGAAACCCAGGTCTGCGAAGTCCACTGCATTCTGGTCAGGCGCGATACATTCAACCGGTTTGGTGACTTCGACGAAAACATGCCCTGCTCCAAGGACCATATCGATTTCAGCATCACGATCTGGGCCAATGGCGGCAGGATCATGCTGGAACCATCCTCGGTCGTCACGTTTTGCCATCCAGACCGTCACCATCCGGTCGAACCGATGGACCGGCCGATTTTCATCTTACGTTGGTCGCCCAATTGGCAGCGCAAGAGCCTCAATCACTTCCGTAAGAAGTGGGGCCTTGAAGCTGATCCTTATTTCGAAAAGTATCAAAAACTGACGAAATGGCGGTACCATGATGGCGTCGTCCGCCCAATAATCCGCAAACTTCCGATGATCGGCCACAGCTATAAGGTTCAGGCGATTGCCTCTAAAGTCATGCTCCCCATGATCAGCGCGCTTGGAACGCACCTTGGGAACAGGCAGGCTTCACAAACCGCGAACTGGAACAGCCGGAAAGTGCAAACACCCCACTGAAGCTGATGCCCTTCGAAAACCGGCTTGTGACGCAGTGGTTACAGGCCGGGTTTTCAAGCTCTGCCTGTATGCACAAGGTTTTTCGCTCCGGTCAAAACACCACATGGAAGTTGGTTTGACACTTGCATACCGCTGGGCCATCAAGCTTTCGGGGATCGCAAATGCCAATTTCGGATACAGTCAAATTAATCGGTGATGTAACCATACATCATCCGGCGCTCGTCAACCTGTACGGGTGTCAGGTCGGCGATGGCAGCCGCATCGGCGCCTTTGTCGAGATCCAGAAGGGCGCGACAGTGGGTGAAAAGTGCAAGATTTCATCGCACACATTCATCTGTGAAGGCGTGACAATCGAGGATGAAGTGTTTGTGGGACACGGCGTCATGTTTACCAATGACCGCTTCCCACGTGCAACAAACCCTGATGGTTCAGCCCAGTCTGATGAAGATTGGACGCTTGAATTCACACAAGTTAAACGCCGGGCGTCTATAGGCTCCAACGCAACGATCATGTGTGGCATTACGATCGGCGAAGGGGCGCTCATTGCCGCAGGCGCGGTCGTGACCAAAAACGTCCCGGACCACGCTATTGTAGCTGGAGTGCCAGCAAAGGTAGTGGGTGATGTCCGCAACACTTAAGAACGCTACCGGCAAAACCGTCCGCGGCCCTGCCGCCAAAACACGTAAAGGGCCCAGAATGAGCGCCGGAAATGAAGAAAAGAAAACAGTCAACATAGGCGTCGTCGGTTACGGCTACTGGGGACCGAACCTGGTCCGTAACTTTTCGGAACTACATCAGGCGCGGGTTCACACGGTCGCAGACCTGAACCCGAAAGTTCTCGAGATCGTCGCGCGGCGCTTTCCGGCGACCAAAACGACGACCGATTTCCAGGAAATGATCCGCGACCCGGAGATTGATGCCGTTGCCATTGCAACGCCCGTGAACACCCACTTCTCCCTCGCAATGGCCGCGCTCAAGGCCGGCAAGCATGTCTGGCTTGAGAAGCCGATGGCGGAAACATCCCTCCAGGCCCGCGCGCTGGTCGAAGAGGCCGAAAAGCGCGGCCTGATCCTCCACGTCGACCACACATTCATCTACACGGGCACGGTCCGAAAGATGAAAGAGCTAATTGACGCCGGCGACCTTGGGAAAATCCTCTACTACGACTCCATTCGCGTGAATCTCGGCTTGTTCCAGCGCGACGTGAACGTGATTTCCGACCTTGGTGTCCACGATTTCTCGATCCTCGATTACCTCTTCGAAGAGCACCCAGTGGCCGTCTCAGCAGCTGGCATCAACCACTTCCCAGGCACTCCGGAAAACCTGGCCTACATCACATTGTTCTACGAAAGCGGGCTGATCGCTCACGCAAACGTTTCCTGGCTCGCCCCCGTAAAGGTCCGTCAGATCCTAATCGGCGGCGCGAACAAGATGATCACATATGATGATCTCGAGCCGTCCGAAAAACTGAAAATCTACGACAAGGGCGTCAGCTTTACTGATGATCCAAAGCAGATCCACGAAATGCGTGTCGGCTATCGAACGGGCGACATGTGGGCCCCGAAAGTCGACGGCTCTGAAGCGCTCCGCGTTGAAGGCGAACATTTCGTTGATTGTATCGTCAACGGCACCAAACCGATCACCGATGGCCATCTGGGTCTCCGTGTTGTCGAAGTCATCGAAGCCGCAACCAGCTCCATGCGGGGCCGCGGCGAAACCGTCCATCTCCCACGCCAAGGAAAGTCTGTATGATCCCGTTTGTTGACCTGAAGGCCCAGTATCACTCGATCAAGCCTGAAATCGATGCGGCTATTCAGGGCGTCCTCGAAAGCTGTGCCTTCACACTTGGACCGGACGTGGTTGAGCTGGAAAAAGAATACGCGGCCTATTGCAATAACGCATTCGCCGCGGGTGTGAACAATGGAACGAGTGCTCTCCACCTCGCCCTCCTAGCCGCCGGTGTTGGCCCCGGCGATGAGGTTATCACCGTTCCGCACACATTCGTGGCATCGGCCGCAGCCATCTATTACACGGGCGCTACCATCAAGCTCTGCGACATCGATCCTGTTACTTATACAATGGACCCTGCCGCTCTTGAAGCCGCTATCACACCACGCACCAAGGCAATCATACCCGTCCACCTTTACGGTCAAATGGCCGACATGGACCCGATCATGGCCCTAGCGAAAAAGCATGGCCTCATTGTCCTTGAAGATGCAGCGCAGGCACATGGCGCAGAATACAAAGGCAAGCGCGCCGGCTCTGTGGGTGACCTCGCCGGCTTTTCATTTTACCCTGGCAAAAACCTCGGCGCAGCGGGTGAAGGCGGCATGGTCGTCACCGGCAATGCCGAGTTCAACCGCAAGGTCCGTATGCTGCGTGACTGGGGCGCAGAGAAAAAATATCACCATGAACTGAAGGGCTTTAACATGCGCCTGGAAGGCATTCAGGGCGCCGTCCTCCGGGTCAAGATGAAGTATATCGAAAAGTGGACCGAGATGCGCCGGGATGCGGCAGGCCGGTATGACGAAATGTTCGCTGGCAGCGGTATCGAAACACCTGTCCAGATGGATAACCGTCGGCACGTGTATCATCTGTACGTCATCCGTACGGCCGAACGCACGCGTTGGATTGAAGAGCTGGGCGGCAAGGGAATCCAAACGGGCATCCATTACCCCTACCCTGTCCATTTGCTCCCCGCCTACGCTGACCTCGGCTACAAACAGGGCCAGTTCCCCCATTCAGAGAAGGCCGCCAACGAAGTGCTGTCCCTTCCGATGTATCCGGAGCTGACAGGAGACATGCAGGCCGAAGTCGTTGAAGCCGTGAAGGCACTGTAGAGACGCCTAATCCTGAATCACAAAATCAGCGTCGTCTCACCACGACCCAAAAGCGTAGACTAAGACAAAGGCGACTAAAATGAATCTCGACGGCGCGAATATACTGGTTACAGGCGGGTGCGGCCTCATTGGCTCCACAACCATCGACCAGATCCTGGCGACGAGTAGCCCGAAGAAGATTGTCATTTTTGACAATCTTGTCCGCGGCTCCATGCGCAACGTGAATGAGATCATGAAGGATCCGCGTGTCGAACTTGTCAAAGGCGATATCCGCGACGTGAAAGCGGTCATGGATGTAACAGCTGGCATGGACGCGGTCATACACATGGCCGCTATCCGCATCACCGCTTGTGCAGCCGAGCCGCGTGAAGCAATGGAAGTCATGTGTGACGGCACATACAATGTGATCGAGGCGGCGCAAAAATGTGGTGTCCAGAAAGTTCTCGCGGCTTCGTCAGCCTCCATCTACGGCATGGCGGATACATTCCCGACAACCGAGGACCATCACCCCTACAACAATCGCACATGGTATGGCGCGTCAAAGATCATGCTTGAGGGCCTGCTGCGCTCCTTCAATGACATGTACGGTCTGAACTATGTCTCGACGCGCTACTTCAATGTGTATGGTCCGCGTATGGACATTCATGGAAAGTATACCGAAGTGCTTGTTCGGTGGATGCAGCGCATTGAGGAAGGCACTCCGCCTCTTATTCTCGGTGACGGAAAGACGTCCATGGACTTCATCAACATCGAAGATCTCGCCCGCGCCAATGTGCTGGCACTGAAATCAGACGTGTCGGATGAAGTCTTCAACATCGCTTCCGGCGTTGAGACAAATCTGAACGAACTCGCTGCAGCGTTGATGAAAGTGATGGGAGCCGATCCGGCAATGGTGCCCGAATATGGCCCTGAGCGCTCCGTCAACCCTGTGGCTCGGCGACTTGCCGACACGGCCAAAGCTGAGAAGCTCCTCGGCTTCAAGGCTGAGATCGATCTTGAGGAAGGCCTTGAGCGTCTGGTTGCCTGGTGGCGCGCCAACAAGGACATGTTCGAATGATACCGATTATCAGACCCGTTATGGACCAGGCCGAGGCCGACGCCGCTGCGCGGGTCATTCTCTCAGGCTGGATTACGCAAGGCCCTGAAGTCGCAGCCTTCGAAAAAGAGTTCGCCGCCTATATGGGCGCCGAGCACGCCGTCGCCGTGTCGAACTGCACAACCGGTCTTCACCTCGCACTCCTCGCTGCGGGTGTCGTAGCGGGTGATGAAGTCATTACGGTCAGCCACTCCTATATCGCCACGGCAAATGTGGTGCGCTATTGCGGCGCCGAACCGGTCTTCGTTGATGTTGATCCTTCAACCTTCAACATGGACCCGACGCTGATTGAGGCGGCCATCACTGGCAAGACCCGCGCAATCCTGCTGGTGCATCAAATGGGCATGCCAGCTGATCTGGCCGCAATCGTTTCTATTGCGCGCAAACACGGCCTGAAGGTCATTGAGGACGCGGCCTGCGCAGCTGGATCGGAGATAAAATGGCAAGGTGAATGGGAAAAGGTAGGCCGTGTTCGCGGCGACGCAGCCGTATTCTCATTCCATCCGCGCAAAATCATGTCGACTGGCGATGGTGGCATGATCACAACCCCACACGATGACTGGGCCGCCAAATTTCGGCTGCTCCGCCAGCATGGCATGAGTGTTCCAGATACTGTTCGGCACAAAGCCAATACGGTCATCTTCGAAACGCATCCAGTCATGGGCTACAATTACCGTATGACTGACATACAGGCGGCCGTCGGGCGCGAACAACTGAAACGGCTGCCCGGGATTACCGCGCGCCGCCGCGAGATTGCCCAGCAGTACAAAGCGCAGCTCGCCTCCGCCCAATGGATCGGCCTGCCTGAAGAGCCGGAATGGGCGCGATCCAATTGGCAGAGCTTCTCGATCGAGATACCGGCCACCTGTGATCAGCGCGAAGTAATGCAGAAGCTGCTTGATGCCGGCGTGTCATCAAGGCGGGGCATCATGTGCGCCCATAGGGAAGAGGTTTACAGCGATGTCCCTCTTAATGCGCCACTAACCCAGTCGGAATTCGCCCAGGACAATCGCATTATATTGCCTCTTTATCCTCAGATGACAGACGATGAAATCGGAACTGTGGTCGACGAATTGAAAAAGGCCACGTCATGACCTCACAAGAGATCGCTGGCACCAATACAGAGCTACCGTCCCGCACGAGCGACCGCATTACGACGCTCCGGCCGGAGCGCGGCCTCTTTGATCTGGAGCTCGACCAGATCTGGCGCTTCCGCGGTCTACTGACGACGCTTGTGCATCGGGACGTGATGGTGATGTATCGGCAAGCGGCTCTGGGTGCGACGTGGGCCATTATTCAGCCGATATTTGCAGTCGCGATATTCACGATCGTTTTTAGTCGTATCGCGAAACTGCCAGTGCCGGGCGATACGCCCTACCCCATATTCGCCTTCGCGGCGGTACTGCCCTGGACATATTTTGCCGAGGCTGTAAGGCGCGGTTCGACGGGATTGGTCAATGAGTCCAATCTCGTTCGGAAAGTCTATTTTCCGAGGATGATTATACCGCTGTCGGGCGTGCTGGCTCCGTTGCTGGATTTCACGATCGCCTTCTTCGTCCTTATCGCAATGATGCTGTTGATGGGCGTTACGCCAACCTGGCGGCTCGCCGCCGCATTTCCGCTCGTTCTCGTAGCCGGATCGATGGCGCTCGCGGTAAGCCTCTGGCTGGCCCCGATCAATGTTCGCTATCGCGATGTCAAATACACAATGACCTTCATGCTTCAGATCTGGATGTATGCATCGCCCGTTGTCTATTCGAGCACAATGGTGCCAGAAAAATGGAAATGGGTTTACGCGCTCAATCCAATGGTGGGCGTCATTGAGGGCTTCCGCTGGGCTGTGACGGGCCAAGGTGAGCCGGACATGATGGCACTCGGTATCGGTGTTTCCCTCATCATTCTTTTGCTGTTCGGCGGGCTGCTCTTCTTCAAGCGCCTTGAACGAAACTTTGCGGATCTGATTTGATGACTGAACTCGCGATCAAAGCCGACGGTCTCGGCAAGAAGTACAAGATTGGCGCATCCGTTGCTCAGCATGACTCCCTGCGGGACATGCTTCAATCGATGACCAAAAAGCTCCTCAAACCGAATGATCCTAAGGAATCCGGTGAATTCTGGGCCCTGCGGAATGCATCTTTCGAAATCAATCGTGGCGAAAATGTTGGTATCATCGGTCTTAATGGCGCTGGTAAATCTACGCTTTTGAAAATTCTCTCCCAAATCGTCACGCCGACAGAAGGTCATGCAACGATCCAGGGACGCCTGGGTGCACTCCTTGAAGTCGGGACGGGATTCCATCAGGAGCTAACCGGCCGCGAGAACGTCTTTCTTTATGGATCCATTCTCGGCATGAGCCGCGAAGAAGTCGAAAAGAAGTTTGACCGGATTATCGATTTCTCGGAAATCGCAGACTTTATCGATACGCCCGTGAAGCGTTATTCTTCGGGTATGTATGTACGGCTGGCATTTGCTGTTGCCGCACACCTCGACCCCGACATTTTGCTTCTGGATGAAGTGCTCGCAGTAGGCGACTTCAGTTTCCAGAAGAAGTGCATGGACTTCGCAAAGTCTCTCGAGAAGCAAGGCTCCACCATACTTTTCGTCTCGCACAACATGTTCTCCATCAAGACCATGTGCCCGCGCGTGATTTATCTGAAGAAAGGCGAAGTCGTATTCGACGGGCCAACGGATGAAGGCTTGCGAATGTACGAGGCCGACAGTCGCCTGGCGCAAAGCCCATGGTTTCAGCCAGAGCGCGGGCAGGCACCCGCCATTACATTCACCGATATACAGCTGCTGGACAAGAGCGGCACCGAGAAAACAGTCTTCGACTTCGGAGAAAAGATGACCGTCCGGATCCGCTACCAGACATCCCGCCCAATCAAGAAGGCGGACATCCGGATCGGCATAAACCGCGCTGACGAAATCCACTGCTGCACTTTCAGCACATTGGCCGATCAGATTAATCTGTCTGAGATCGATGGTGAAGGCGAAATAGAACTCGTGACACCGGCACTTGAATTGGTATCAGATCAGTACACCACAACAATCGCGGTGCGCGAGAATGACCAGCAGATTTGCTCTCAGCTGGGCGCAACTTTCCACATACGCCACCCTCTATTTCAATCCAACGCATATGGCGTTTTTCATCAAAGCGGTGAGTGGCGCCTAGATGGAATGAAGAGCGGATTATCTGCAGCGACTGCCAACAAGAGAAGCTGAGATCATGGCTGATGTTGATGTCGTCATCCCATGCTACAATTACGCCCATTACCTTGAGGGCTGCGTGGCATCCATTCTCAGCCAACGCGATGTTGATGTCAGAATTCTGATCATCGACGATTGCTCGCCTGACAACACAGAAGAAGTGGGGCGGCGTCTTGCGGCAGAAGACCACCGCGTTCACTATTCCAAAAATCCCCAGAACCTGCGCCTGATTGCAACAGCCAATCGCGGTATCCTGGATTGGGCGGAGTCTCGCTACACCCTCCTTATTTCTGCAGACGACGCCCTGACTCCAGGCGCGCTGGCGCGTGCTGTTGAGATTCTCGACCAACATCCAGAGGCCGGAATGCTCTATGGCATGGCGGTCATGATGGGCAGCGAAGGACCGCCCCCACACGCGGCAGATATTAGATCCCCCGAGCACGTCATCATGGTGACCTGAGCCCCAAATGGTCCC
>NZ_AWFG01000024.1 GCF_000682695.1 Hyphomonas chukchiensis
CTATTCCTTCTCTTCGCTCATTTTCCGGGTGACCTGGCCCCAGACGAGCATGGCAAATAGGCCGCGCCAACACTCCCCTTTCCATCACAACAGGAACTTCCCCATGGCTGTCCAGCGTACATTTTCCATCATCAAGCCTGACGCGACCAACCGCAACCTGACCGGCGCGCCGCACTACCAATCCCGCATCATTCAGCCAGCAGGCTGTCGAACTCCCGGCTGAGGTCGGCGTGGTGGCCGAGGAGGAGGTGGCCGCCGTGGTCCAGGGGCAGGAAGCGGCTTTGGGGGATGCGGGCGGCGAGGCTTGATCCGACGGCGAACGGGTTCAGCCGGTCGTCGCGCGCATGCACGATCAGGACTTGGGCGCGGATGGCTTCCAGATTGTAGGTGGCTGACGGATCGACGGCGGCGCCTTCATTATTGACCCCGGCGAGGCGGCGCGAGGCGGGAAGGAAGGTATCGATCAGGTCGCGAACGAACAGTGCCTCTTCGTCTGACAGTCCCTCGCGCAGGTCGGCACGGGCATCGAAGGCGGCCTCCAGCTGGTGGCGTGCGACCTTTGTGAGCGTCCAGTAGATCACGTCATTGCCGAGCAGCGCGGAATAGGCCCAGGTCGCGATCGGGCGATCCTCCACTTCGGGCGAAAAGGGCGTGAACGGGGCCGGCGACAGCAACATCATGCGGTCGGTCCGTTCGGGATACATGGCGGCAAACTGGAGGGACGGGGGCACGCCGCCCGACATGGCGAGGATGCTGACGCGGCCGACACCCAGCGTATCGAGGAGATCGGCGAAGGCCTCTGCCTGCGCCGCTGTCGAAGGCGTCTCGGGCAGGGCGCTGCCGAGATAGCCGAAGCGGGAAACGGAAATCCATCTGTACCCGTCGCCGCCAATCGCCTGCGCCAGGATGCGGCCCTGATCGACCCCGCCGCCCGCGCCATGGACGACGAGCACGGGCGGCCCTTTGCCCCAGCTGGCATATTCGATCTGGCCGTGCCGGGTTTCGGCCGTGGACCGCTCTGCCTCCAGCGCGGCGATCCTCTGCCGTGTCTCGGCCAGCGCCAGCAGGACGACCGCAAGCGTGGCCAGCAGCAGGAGTACGGCGGCGATGAGGAAGATGCGCAAGACTGTCATGGGCCGGGCCTCCCCTCATGCGCGATCATGGCTTCGGCACGTGCCGGATCGGGCCACTGAGTAGAACGCGGGAGGTGCGGATCTGCAAGGGGCTGATCCGGGTGTGCGTCCCGGTACCGGCCCTATTCCTTCTCTTCGCTCATTTCCTGGCTGACCTGGCCCCAGGCGAGCATGGCGAAGAGGCCGGTGCCGCCGAGGATGTTGCCGAGGAGGGCGGGCACGAGGTTGATGGTGACGAGCTTCAAGATGTTCTCCTCGCCGATCACCGCGAGCAGGAAAAGCTCGGCCGAGCCGACAACAACGTGGGCCATGTCGCCGAGCGCGATGATGTAGGTGAAGAAGACGATCACCCAGAACTCGCTGCCCTCGGCACTGGGCAGCATCCAGACGATGGCGGCGATCAGGAAACCGGCCGGAATGGCCTTCATGAACGTGTCAGAGGCGCTCCACGCGGCCACATGGTGGCTGAGTTCGACGGTGGTGGCGGTGACCTCGGGCGAGAGTATGCCGCCATAGGCGATGAGGAGGGCGGCGAGGAATGTGCCGATCATGTTTGCCGCAAAGACGGTGATCCAGAGCCGTGCCGTGCCGAGGAGCGTGCGCCGGCAGGGCTGGGCCAGTGAGGGGAGGACGGTCGTGATCGTGTTTTCGGTGAAGAGCTGCATGCGCGACAGCATCACGAGCAGGAAGCCAGACGTGTAGCCGAGATTCTCGACGATCGGCCGCCAGGGGGCATTGGGCAGGTGCGAGCGGAACATGGCCTCGACCATGAGGGACAGGGAAATGCCCGCGCCGGCGGCAATGCCGGACCACCAGATGGCCGATTGCGGACGGTTGAGTTCGGACTCGCCCTCCTGCCGGATGGTCTCGTAGACGACACGGGATTTCAGGCGTGTGAGTTTCTTGGCTTCGACCTGCTCCTCGGCGGAGATGTGGTCGTCAGTGCCGTCTTCCGGCGGGGCGGTTGGCTCGTTCATTATGGGGACAACTGTTGGGGCGCGATAAGGTTGCCGTCAATGATGCTGTCCTTTGGGCGCATCACTCTCCGAGCGCCTCGGCCCATTCCTTTGTGGCCGCGCATGTGTCCATCGCCCGGCGATAGCCGTCACGGTTGGTGGTGCGGGCGACATAGGCCTGCTCGGCCTCCGTGAGCGGCACACCGCCAGCGCGGCGGGCGAACTGAAGGGCATAGGTGATCGAGATGTCGGCGGCGGTGAAGGTATCGCCTGCCATATAGGGCGCATGGGCGAGACGGCGCGCGACGATGGTGCGGCGGCTCTCGAAGGTCTGCATGGCCTTGCGGGCGCCCCAGTTGTCCTTCTCGTCCTCGGGCGCGAGCATCTTGGCGACCACGACGAAGAACATGGAGGCGGCAAGGCCGGCTTCGCCGAGATGCAGGAACTGCTGGTAGGCGGGGAAGGCGGGATCGTGCGGATCAGGGGCGAGCGGCGTCGGCCCGTAACGCGCGAGCAGGTATTCCATGATGGCGATGGACTCGACCATTATCGCGTCACCGTCCTGAAGCGCGGGGATGAAGCCCGCCGGGTTGATGGCGAGGAATACGGGATCGTTCTCGACGCCCGCCAGCATGTCGACGGGGCGAAGCCGGTAGGGCAGCCCCATTTCCTCCAGCAGCCAGACGACCCGGAAGCCGCGGCCTTCGCCGTAAACAGTTATCATGCTACTCACTCCGGACACTTGCCTTGCAGAAATGCGTAATTTGCCAGCGACAAGTGCGCAACAGGCTTGGCGTCCTCGGACCGGCGCGCACTGAATCAAACATTGGTGAGCGCGGAAATGCCGTTACAAGGGGCCTCGGTTTCACTGCCGCAAGCAGAACAAGGAATACAAGAATGATCAAGACACTAGCAATATTGGCGAGCGCCGGCATGGCCCTGGTGGCCTGCCAGAGCGCCCCGGGCGATAGCGGCGATGCGTCTCCCATCAATACGGCGAACATGTCCGAAACGGTGAAGGTCATGGCCTCGGATGAATTCATGGGCCGTGGTCCCGGGACCGAAGGCGAAACAAAGACCGTTGCTTACCTGATCAAGCGGTTCACCGAACTTGGCCTTGAGCCGGGCGGGCGCGATGGCGCGTGGACTGTCCCAGTCACACTCAAGCACTCCATGATCACGGATGTACGTTCACTGAACGTAACGGCGGGTGGGGAGACGATCAATATAGAACAGGGTCTCGACATTGAAATCAGCTCCGCAAATGCGCGCGATGCCATTACCGTGACAGATGCGCCGGTCGTATTCGTCGGTTTCGGCGTCACGGCGCCGGAACGCGAATGGGATGATTTTGGCGACGTGGACCTGACCGGGAAGGTGGCGCTGTTCCTGGTCAATGATCCTGATTTCGGCGTGGAAGACGATAACCCGGTTGCGGGCGTGTTCGGCGGACGGCGGATGACCTATTACGGCCGCTGGACCTACAAATTCGCGGAAGCGGCGCGGCGCGGCGCAGTGGCAGCGCTGGTTGTGCATGAAACCAAGGCGGCCGGGTATGGCTGGAACGTGGCGTCGTCATCGCCTGGCGAGAATTATGCCGTCGCCGGCAAGGGTGCGAAGGCATCTGTGGACTTGCAGGGCTGGTTGCATGAGGACATGGCGAAACAATGGGTCGCCAAGGCAGGCTACGATCTCGACGCGCTGCGAATTGCGGCGCGGCAACGCGATTTCAAGGCATTCCCGCTGGGCGACCTCCGCTTCAATGCCGATCTGGAACTGAACGTTGAAACGGTCGAGAGCCAGAACGTGCTAGGCAAGATAACCGGTACGACGCGTCCGGATGAGACGATCATGCTGTCGGGACACTGGGATGCCTATGGCATTGGCGCGCCGGATGCGCAGGGACGGGTCGTCATGCCGGGCGCCAATGACGACGCGCTCGGGCTTGCGGGAATCATGGAAATCGCACGCAACCTGAAAGCCGAACCGGCGCCGGAGCGGACAGTCGTGTTTGCGGCATGGACGGGCGAGGAAAGCGGCTTGCTTGGTTCTGAAGCCTACGCGCAGGATCCGGTCTATCCGCTGGAGACAACGGTTGCCAATTTCACGCTCGACATCCTGCAGACGGCGGGGCCGGCGCATGATGTGATCCAGGTGGGCGAGGGCCAGAGCGACCTGGAGGAGATGATGGCGGCGACAGCCGCGACACAGGGCCGGACCGTCTCGCCCGAAGGCCTGCCGGAAAACGGTCTATTCTATCGCGCCGATCACTTCTCGTTGGCGCGTCGCGGCGTGCCCGTGCTGCTGATCATGGGGATTGCTGGCGGCTCTGACCTCGTGGATGGTGGCCGAGAAGCCGGGGATGCCTGGGTCAAAGGCTATACGGACAACCGCTATCACAATCAGAACGATGCCTGGGATGCCGATTGGGACCTGCGGGGCGCCGCGCAGGACGTGGAACTGTTCCTCGACATGACCCGCGAACTTGCCAATTCGACAGAATGGCCGGAACTGAAGACTACCTCGGAATTCAAGGGATTGCGCGAAGCGAGTGCGGACGCGCGAGACTAGGCTTCCCCACTATCCAGCGCCAGAAACCGGACGGGCGAAAGCCCTCCGGTTTTTTTGCATTTAAAGCGAGCGGGGGAAACGAGGCCGCTGGCATGGATGGTGTTTTGGGTAGACTGGTTGCGACCCGGCCTCCCCCGCTTGCTGCCGCCCGATGGGGCCGGGCAGCAGGGGAAGTATGGCATGGAGGCGAGTGGGGTTGGATTGCGAGTGGGGGATCTGTAGTGGGGGCTGAGTTTGGGCGGGGGAGACGTGGCCTTTCCCCCTCCGTCACATGCTGTCAGCCTGTGACGCCTCGCCGGCTGCGCAGGGGAGGATGAAAGTTCGCACGTGTGGGCGAAGGGGCTAGGTGCGCGCGGACACCAGCGCACAGGCCTTGGCCAGCGCTTCAGGATAGAGCTGATGCTCCACCGGCAACAGGCGGGCGGCGAGGCTGTCGGCTGTGTCGCCGGGGAGGATGGGGAGGCTGGCCTGCTGGATGATTTCGCCGTCATCGACGCCGGGGCTGACCCAGTGGACAGTGGCGCCTGCCTCAACGTCGCCCGCGTCGAGGGCGCGCTGGTGGGTGTCGAGGCCCTTGTACTTGGGCAGGAGCGAAGGGTGGATGTTGATCATCCGGCCCTGCCATTTTTCCACGAACCAGGGCGTCAGCACGCGCATGAAACCGGCAAGGGCGATGATTTCGGTGCCAGCCTCCGTGAGCGCTTCATCCATGGCGCGTTCGAAGGCTTCGCGGTCCTTGCCGAAGGGCTTGTGGTCGATGGCAAGGGCTGGGATGCCCGCACCCATTGCAGTTTCGAGGCCCTTTGCGTCCGGGCGGTTGGCGAGGACGAGGACGGGCTTTGCCGGATAGTCCGCCGCGGCGGCGGCCTTCAGCAGCGCCTCCATGTTCGAGCCGCGGCCGGAGATCAGGATCGCGAGGTTGAGGCGGGTCATTTCGCGGCGAGGTGCCCTAGGACGAAGGGGGTTTCGCCTGCTTTCGCGAGCTGGGTCGTGACGGCGTCCGTGTCTTTGGCGGCGACGGCGAAGATGAGGCCGATGCCCATGTTGAAGGTGCGGTGCATCTCGTCTTCGGTCACGTTGCCGGCTTTCTGCAGCCACTGGAAGACCGGCAGCGGGGTCCATGCGGACCGGTCTATGACCGGCTTGAGGTGTTCCGGGACCATTCGTGGGGTATTCTCGGTGATGCCGCCGCCCGTGATGTGGGCGAGGCCTTTGATGAGGCCGGAGCGGATCAGCGGCAGGGCGAGGTGCGAATAGAGACGCGTCGGGGTCAGCAGGGCCTCGCCAAGGGTCTCGTTGCTGAAGGGCGAGGGCGACGCATAGTTCAGGCCTTCGCGCTCGACGATGCGGCGGATGAGGGAATAGCCATTGGAATGGGGGCCGGAGGAGGCAATGCCGATCAGCACGTCGCCTTCGACCATGTCATCCATGCGGGGGAGAACCTTGTCGCGGTCAACGGCGCCGACAACGAACCCGGCGAGATCGTAATGGCCGGGGGGGTACATGCCGGGCATTTCGGCCGTTTCGCCGCCGACGAGGGCGCAGCCGGACTGGCGGCAGCCTTCGGCGATGCCGGAAATGACGGCTTCGGCGATACCGCCTTCGAGCTTTCCGGTGGCAAAATAGTCGAGAAAGAACAGCGGCTCTGCGCCCTGGGCAAGCACGTCATTGGCGCACATGGCGACGAGGTCGATGCCGACCGTATTGTGCTGGCCGACGTCGAAAGCGAGCATCAGCTTGGTGCCGACACCGTCCGTTCCGGAGACGAGGATGGGGTCGTCATATCCGGCTTTCTTCAAATCAAACAAGGCGCCGAAGCCGCCGAGGCCGCCCATGACGCCCGCGCGGGCTGTGGCCTTGGCCATGGGGCCGATGGCGCCGACAAGGCGTTCGCCTGCCTCAATATCGACACCAGCGTCACGGTAAGAAAGGGGAGTTTTGGGCGTTTCGGTCATGATGTCTCGCGCGTTAGCATGGGGAAATCGCCTTATCCAGTGCTGCTTGCGGTTCCAGCCGCCGCATCAGCTTGCTACAAGGAAGGCTGACAGGGAGGTCGTTGACCATGATTCGTTTGCTTCTCGCCTCGGTATTCCTCGCCTGTATGGCATCCCTGCCAGCCATGGCAGATACCCGTGATGTGTACACTGTCCGCAATATCGAAGTCGATGAACAGGCTGCGAGCGTGATCGAAGCGCGCAATACGGCCATGTCGGTGGCGCGCCAGAAAGCGGCGCGGCGCCTGCTCGACAAGATCACCCTGGCGTCTGACCGGGCCGCTGTCGGCGGCCTGCCAGTCGATTACGCGCTGGCCGAGCGCCTCGCGGCGGCTGTGGACGTGCAGGAAGAGACGGCGGGCGCCGGGCGCTATCGCGGCGTGCTTTCGGTCGTGCTGAACCCGCTGATGGTACGCGCGCATCTCGAGCAAAAAGGCGTGCCTTATGTCGACACGCAGGGGCCGCTGAGCCTGATGGTGCCGCTGGCCGCAAACTACCAGGCGCAGGAAGCCTGGCGGGCAGCGCTGGGCCCACGTAATTCCACTGCGCTGACACCCTATGTGACGGCAACGGACCCCGGCTATTCCAACTATTCCGACTGGTCGCAGGTTTCGACCGAAGCGGCGACCGTGAATGCGCGGCGCGGCGTGCTGGCTGAACTGGCCGGCAGCGAAGGCGCCTATCGCGTGACCCTGTCGACCGTGACGGCCGCCGGGACCGAACTGGTCGGCACGACGAATTCAGTGCCGACGCTGGCGGATGCCGCCGCCGCAGCCTCTGCCCTGATGGACGAGAACTGGAAGCAGCTGTCGATCATCCGGGGTGGCACGCGCACGACGACCAATGCGAGCGTACGCTATACGTCGCTCGCCGAGTGGAACACGCTGCGCGGCGCGCTGGCGCGTTCGCCGCTCGTCTCGGATTTCAAGATCACCGCGATTGCCCGCGATGGCGCGCTGGTGACCTTTGCCTATGCGGGCGACGAGCCACGGCTGCAGAATGACCTGCTGCAGCGCGGCGTGTCGCTGGCAACTGCGCCCGATGGCGAAGACGGCCTCGTGCTGCGTTCCGCCGTGTCTGCCACGGCGAGGCCGTGAGCCAGAGCGTTCTGACAGTCCCGGCATGCCCGATCAGTTAAGCTTTGGATTTCCCGCCACGGGCCTCGGTTTTGCCGATCTGGTGGTGACGCCTGTTAACGAGAGCGCCCTGCGCATCGTGCAGCGGCCGGAGAACTGGCCGACGCCTGTCCTCTGCCTTGTGGGCGCGCCCAAGTCGGGACTGACCACGATTGCGCAGGCCTGGGCTCAGCGGTTTGGCGGGGACGTGTTCGAGGCGAAGGCTTTTGCCAGCCTGAAGGCGCGGGACGTGGACGCGCGGGCGGCGGCTTTTACGGCGATCGACGGCGCAGACCGCGTGCCGGCGGGCGACAAGGTGTTGTCGCTGATCAACCTCATCTCGGGCGGCGCCGGGCGTATGCTGCTGACGGCCAATGTGCCGCCGCCGCAATGGCAGGCGCCGTCGGCGGACCTGAAATCGCGCCTGAATTCCATGCCGGTGACGGAAATCGACCCGCCGGACGAGGCGATGATGATGGGCCGTCTCAAGGCCGCCGCCGTGCGACATTTCCTCAAACTGGAGCCGGATGTCCTCAAATATCTGGTTCCGCGGCTTGATCTCTCCTATGAGGCCATTGAGACCTTTGCCGAGCGGCTGAGCGATGGCGTGACGGATCTGGGCCGGGCGCCCAGCGTTCCGCTGGTGAAGGAGGTGCTCGATGCAATGCAGGATCGGGCGCCGGACGGCTAAGTCGTGATACTGAACTGAAAGCTGACGGGGCAAACATGGCAGACGGAACGACGCGGACCAACAAGGCGATGAAGGCGTCGCCTGAGAGGTTCCTCAACCGGGAACTGTCCTGGCTGGAATTCAACCGGCGTGTGCTGGAAGAGACGGCCAACAAGGCGCACCCCCTGCTGGAGCGGCTGCGCTTCCTGTCGATCTCGGCCAGCAACCTCGATGAGTTCGAGATGGTGCGCTATGCGGGCCTGCGCGAGCAGGTGCGGGCTGGCATCGTCAAGCCGAGCCAGGACGGGCTGAAGCCCTCCGAGCAGGTCGAGCAGATCGAGAAGGCCTCCCTCCGCCTGATCGCGGACCAGCAGGAACAGTGGCGCATCCTGAAAGAGGAAATGGCGGCGGAAAATATCCATGTCCTTTCGGCCTCGGCGCTGACCAAGAAGGAACGCGCGGACCTCGAGACCTATTTCCGCAACAATATCTTTCCGGTGCTGACACCGCTGGCGGTGGACCCGGCGCACCCGTTCCCGTTCATTCCGAACCTTGGCTTTTCGATTGCCGTTGACCTTGCCTCCCGTTCCGGGGGCGAAGGGCATGTCGGCATCGTGCCGCTGCCGGCCTTTGTGCGCCGCTTCATCCGGCTGCCGAAGACGACCAAGGGCAATATGCGGTTCATCGCGCTGGAAGACGTGATCGGGCTGTTCCTGGAGGAATTGTTCCCGGGTTTCGTGGAGAAGGACCGGTGCCTGTTCCGCGTCGTGCGCGACAGCGATATCGAGATCGAGGAAGAAGCCGAAGACCTGATCCGCGAATTCGAGGTGATGCTGAAGCAGCGCCGCCGGGGCCGGATCGTGCGCCTCAGGATGCAGTCGAGCGCCCCGGACAAGCTGCGTGAATTCATTACCCACGAGATTGGCGCCGAACAGGCCGACACGGTTCTGTATGACGGTATCCTGGGCATGGCGCAGCTGTCGGAACTGATTGTCGACGACCGGCTGGACCTGCAATTCCCGCCCTATGAGCCGCGCTATCCCGAACGCATCCGCGAGATGGGCGGCGATTGCTTTGCCGCGATCCGGGCGAAGGACATTCTGGTCCACCACCCGTTCGAGAGCTTTGATGTGGTCGTCCAGTTCATCCGGCAGGCCGCAGCGGACCCGCACGTCGTGGCGATCAAGCAGACGCTGTATCGCACGACATCGAACTCGCCGGTTGTGGCGGCGCTGATCGAGGCGGCCGAGTCCGGCAAGAACGTGACGGCGCTGGTCGAGATCAAGGCGCGCTTTGACGAGGAGGCGAACCTGCGCCTTGCGCGCGACCTGGAGCGGGCCGGCGTGCAGGTGGTCTATGGCTTCATCGAGTACAAGACGCACGCCAAGGTGTCGCTGGTCGTGCGGCGCGAGGGGACGGAGCTTCGTTCGTATACGCATTTCGGAACGGGGAACTATCACCCGATCAATGCCCGTATCTATACGGACCTTTCGCTGTTCACGGCGGATGCGGCGCTGGGGAGGGATGCCAACCGGTTGTTCAACTTCGTGACGGCCTATCGCGAGCCGCCTGATGTGGGCCCGGCGCTGGAGAAGATTTCCATGTCGCCGCTGAACCTGAGGGCGAACCTGATCAGGATGATCGAGGCGGAGGCGGCAGCCTCGAAGAAGGGCCAGCCGTGCGGTATCTGGGCCAAGATGAATTCGCTGGTGGACGGGGAGGTGATCGACAAGCTGTATGAGGCGAGCCAGGCGGGCGTACCAATCACGCTGGTCGTGCGCGGCATCTGCTGCCTGCGTCCGGGCGTGCCGGGGCTTTCCGAGACGATTGCCGTGAAGAGCATTGTCGGGCGCTTCCTGGAGCATTCTCGGATTGTCTGCTTTGCCAATGGCGAGACGCTGCCGTCACCGAATGCCAAAGTGTTTATCTCGTCGGCGGACTGGATGCCGCGCAACCTGACGCGGCGCGTCGAGGCGCTGGTGCCGATCGAGAACCCGACCGTGCATCGCCAGGTGCTGAACCAGATCATGGTGGCAAACCTGAATGATGAGACGCAGAGCTGGATCATGCAGCCGGATGGCGACTATCGCCGTGTGAAGCCGGAAAACCGCGAAACAGCCTTCGCGGCGCACCAGTATTTCATGGACAATCCCAGCCTGTCAGGTCGTGGCAGCGCGCTGGAAGTCAGCCTGCCGCCGCGCCTGTCGCACAAGGGCGGCAAGTCGGCATGATGTTCCCGAAATCAGAACGCGCCGGCATTATCGATATCGGGTCGAACTCCGTTCGTCTCGTGATCTATGACGTGCTCGGATCGTCGATCCTGCAGACCTTCAACGAGAAGGTCATGGCGGGCCTCGGCGAAGGGCTGATCAAGCGCGGGACCTTGTCGCCGACGGGCCGCGAGGCGGCGCTGGGCGCGCTGAGCCGGTACCGAGCGATCCTGAAAGCGCTGAACCTGCGTAATTATACGGCCGTGGCGACGGCGGCCGTGCGCGAGGCCAGCGACGGGCCGGACTTCGTGAAGAAAGCCGGGCGCGTGCTGGGGCGTCCGGTTAGAGTGTTGTCGGGCGCGGACGAGGCGCGGCTGTCTGCCTTGGGCGTGGAGGCGAGTTTCCACCAGCCCAAGGGCGTGATGGGCGACCTTGGCGGATCGAGCCTCGAGTTCCAGCGCATCGGCTATGGCAAGGCGATGGGGGAAAGCCTGCTGCTTGGGCCGCTATCGCTGGCCGAGGACGTGATGGACCTGCGCGAGCTGCGCAAGAAGGTGAAGACAGAGCTGAAGAAGTCCAAGGCGCTGCCGGGGGCGCAGGGGCGTTTCTATGCAGTGGGCGGCGCCTGGCGCTCGTTCGCCCGGCTCAACATGGATATCGAGGATTATTCCCTGCACGTGCTGCAGGGCTACCAGATGAACGAGGGGCAGGTGGCGCGGGCGGCGAAGCTCTGCTTCGACAGCGTGACCAACCCGGCAGCCCGCAGCGTGATCGAGAAGGTGGACCGGCGCCGGGCGAAACACCTGCCGATCGCCGCGATGATCCTGGAAGAGGTGCTGGCGAGCAGTCAGCTGGAGGGCGTGACGATATCGTCCGGCGGCCTGCGCGAAGGCGTGCTGCGCGACCTGACGGGGGCGGCGGTGACCGATCCGCTGCTGGACGGTGTGATCGCTTTCGGGCGGCTTGACCATAACCAGATTGCGTTCGGGCAGGCCCTGCACGAATTTGTCAGCCCGGCCTTCGGACCGGAGGCGGACTTGTTCGGCTCACCGGCCGCCGATGCGCGGATCGAGAAGGCGGCCTGCATGATGGCCGACAGCGCCGGGCGCTTCCATCCGGACCACCGGTCGCTGCTGGCCTATGAACAGGCGCTCAGGGCGCCTTATGCGGGCGTGAGCCATGCCGAGCGGGCGATGATCGCCTACGCGATCGGCTGCCGGTACGAGAAGGATTTCAAGCGGCCGAGTGAATATCTCGGGCTGACCACGGACGAGCAGGCCGACCGGGCCAAGCAGCTGGGCAGCGCGATGCGGCTCGGCGCGGTGTTCTCGGGACGGTCCGGGCCGATCCTGCAGCGGGCCAGCCTCGCGCGGAAAGGCGGCGACCTGGAGCTGCATGTGCTGAAAGTGGACGCGCCGATGGTGTCGGACACGGTGCTGCGGCGGCTGTCGCAGACGGCTAACCAGCTGCGGCTGAAGCCGAAGGTCGTCGAGGTCTAGGCCTGCGAAAGCTGGCCTAGACGTCGAAGAGGCGGACCTGGCCACCCTGGAAGGAGACGGCGAGCTGGCCGTTGAGCAGGGCCTGGGCCTTTTTCCCGAACATGTCGAAGCGCCAGCCGGTCATGGCCGCGATGTCTTCCGACGTCTCGCCCCGGGCGATACGGTCGATGTCGGCCGCGTTGGCGATGAGGCGGGGCACGACATTGTGCTCGTCGCTGACATGCTTGAGCAGGACTTTCAGCAATTCCGGCGCGCCGGCGGGGATCTGCGCATTCTGCACGCGCGGCTCCAGCTCGGGGGCGAACTTGTCCGGATTGTCGATGGCCTCGATCACGGCTTCCATCAGACCCTGGCCATGCTTGGAGCGGATGAAGCCCGACGGCACAGCGCGCAGCTGGTTGTAGTCGTTCTCGTTGCGCGGCTTCTGGGCGGCGATTTCCTGGATCGCGTCATCCTTGAGGATGCGGCGGCGGGGCTTGTCGAGTTCCTGCGCGAGGCGTTCGCGCCAGGCGGCCACGGCCACGACGATGGCGGCATAGTCCTTCTTGGGCTTGCGCAGTTTGAGCCGCTGCCAGGCATTCATCGGGTCGGTGTCGTATTTGGCGGGATCTTCCAGATCGGCCATTTCCTCACGGACCCAGTTCATGCGGCCGGACTTTTCCAGCTCTTCGCGCATGATCAGGTAGATGTCGCGCAGGTGAGTGACGTCTCCCAGCGCGTAGATCAGCTGTTTCTGGCTGAGCGGGCGGCGCATCCAGTCAGTGAACTGGCTGGATTTGTCGATCTGGCGGCGCACGACGCGCTGGACCAGATTGTCATAGGAGATCGAGTCGCCATAGCCGAGGGCCATGGCGGCGACCTGAGTGTCGAAGATCGGGCCGGGCGGGTGGCCGATGAGGCGATTGAAGATTTCGATGTCCTGCCGGGCGGCGTGGAACACCTTTACCCGGTTATCCATGGCGATCAGGTCAAGGAAGGGACCGATGTCCAGATCCTCGGCCAGAGGGTCAATCAGGCCCTCGACTCCCGGTGCGGAGGCCTGCACGAGGCAGAGTTCCGGCCAGTAGGTCGTTTCCCGATGGAATTCGGTATCGACGCAGATGAAGTCCGATTCGGCCAGTTTGCCGCACAGGTCTTCGAGCGCCGACTGCTCAGTAATGGGAGTCAAGGTGTTGTCAGTCATCGCGGGCTTGCGTATCGCAGGCCCTTGACAAGTGAAAGGGCTTAAATGCCCTTGCGCCCCTGATTTCTAATGACTGCCTTACCGGAGAAACGATCCGATGCACGCCTATCGCACCCATACATGCGGTGAACTTCGCAAGTCCCACGTGGGCGAAACCGTCAAATTGTCCGGCTGGCTGCACCGCCGCCGCGAGCATGCCGGCGCCCTGTTCATCGATCTGCGCGACCATTATGGCCTGACGCAGGTGGTGGTGCACCCGGGGGCGCCTTTCTATGAAGACGCCAAGCGGGCCTCGGCCGAAAGCGTGCTGACGGTGACCGGCAAGGTGATTGCGCGTGAGGCAGAGGCGGTTAATCCCGAACTGCCCACCGGCGAAGTGGAACTGCCGGCCGATACGCTGATTATCGAGAGCGCCGCTGAAAAACTGCCGCTTCCTGTCTTTGCGGAGCCGGACTATCCGGAAGATATCCGCCTGAAGCACCGCTATCTCGACCTGCGCCGCGAGACGCTGCACAAGAACATGATCCTGCGCAGCCAGGTCATCGCAAGCCTGCGCCAGCGCATGATTGCGCAGGGCTTCACCGAATACCAGACGCCCATCCTGACGGCGTCCAGCCCGGAAGGCGCGCGCGACTTCCTCGTGCCGTCGCGACTGCATCCGGGCGAGTTCTACGCGCTGCCGCAGGCGCCGCAGCAGTTCAAACAATTGCTGATGGTGTCCGGCTTTGACCGCTACTTCCAGATTGCGCCTTGCTTCCGCGATGAGGATGCGCGCGCTGACCGCAGCCCGGGCGAATTCTACCAGCTCGATATCGAAATGAGCTTTGTCACGCAGGATGACGTGTTTGGCGCGATTGAGCCGGTCATGCGGGGCGTGTTCGAGGAATTCGCCGACTGGGAAGGCAAAGGCCGCTCGGTCCCGCCTGAACCGTTCGTGCACATTCCCTACGCCGAAGCCATGACGAAATACGGCTCTGACAAGCCGGACCTGCGCAACCCGCTGGAGCTGTCCGATGTGACCGAATTCTTTGCGGATGAGAGCAAGACCGGTTTCAGCATCTTCGCGAAGATCATCAAGGGCGGCGGCAAGGTTATCGCGATCCCGGCGCCGAAGGCTGCGGCTGAAAAGTCCCGCAAGTTCTTCGATGACATGGACAAGTGGGCCAAGAAAGAGATGCAGGCGCCCGGCCTTGGCTATGCACGCCTCAAAGAGGCCGACGGCGGCGGTGTGGACAGCCAGGACCCGGTACTCAAGGGCTTTGAGGCGGGCCATCTGGCGGCCCTGCTGGAGCATATGGGGCTTGGCGCCGGAGACGGCGTGTTCTTCTCCGCCGGTGCAAAGGGCGCGGCCTACAAGCTGGCGGGCGCTGCCCGCAACGAGCTTGGCAAGTCGCTTGAGCTGATCGAAGAGGGCGTGTTCCGCTTCTGCTGGATCGTCGACTTCCCGATGTTCGAATATGACGAAGACAACAAGAAGATCGATTTCAGCCACAACCCCTTCTCAATGCCCCAAGGCGGTATGGAGGCCCTGAACGCCGCCAAGACCGAGGAAGAAATCCTCGACATCAAGGCCTTCCAGTATGACATCGTCTGCAACGGGATCGAACTGTCATCGGGGGCCATCCGGAACCACCGTCCTGACGTGATGCTGAAGGCTTTCGAGATGGCCGGCTATGGTCCGGAAGTCGTCGAAGCTGAATTTGGCGGCATGCTGAACGCGTTCCGCTATGGCGCGCCACCGCATGGCGGCATCGCACCGGGCGTCGACCGGATCGTGATGCTGCTGGCGGATGCCGAGAATATCCGCGATGTCACGCTGTTCCCGATGAACGGCCAGGCGCGCGACCTGCTGATGGGGGCCCCGAGCCCTGTCGACGACAAGCAGCTGAAAGAGCTGAATATCCGCATGGCGCCTCAGGTTAAGTCCTGAAGCGATAGCGGCCTGAATTCTTCAATTGCCTGAGGTCCCGGCGAAGGCCGGGACTGCGGAGCGTTTGGATGCGTGCTTATTGAGCCGTGGCGCTCGCCATGATGACGTCGCCGCAGAGGGGCAGGAGCAGGCCCGGCGGCATCAGCGTGTCGATCGAGCTGCAGGCGCCGTCGAAATTCGCCAGATCGTGATGGCTCATGCCCGAAAGGTCGGCCCCGATGAAGCGCACGTCGCGGAACGAGGCGCCGGCCACGTCTGCGCCGGTCATGACAACGCCGGTCATGTTGGCGCCATTGAGGATGGTGGCTTTCATCACGGCCTTGTCGAACTTCACGCCGCTGAGATTGGCGCCGGAAAGGTCGGCTTCATCCAGCTGGGTTTCGCCAAGGTCGGCATCGGAGAAATTGGCGCCGACCATCAGCGCGCCCTGCATGTTGGCGCCGCGCAGGATGGACTTGCGGAACTCGGCGCCCGACGCCTGTACGCCCATCAGGCGGGCATTGGTGAGGATGGCATCGGAGAAACGGGCGGCTGTCAGCAAGGCTGTGCGCAGGTCAACGCCGGAGGCATTGGCGCCTTCGAAATTGGTGCTGGTGGCCTGGATGCCGCGCATGAAGGCGAATTCGAGATTGGCTTCCCGGTAATTGGCGCCGCTGAGCGTCCAGCCGGACATGTTGCGGCCAGCGAGGTTGCATCCCCCGCACGAGCCGACATAGCCGGGCTGCCACGCGACGGGTTTACCCTGCGCGACAGCCGGGAAGGCTGCGCCCAGGAGGGCGATCACGGCAGGCAAAATCAGGCGAAAAGGCATACCAGTCATGTATCCGGAATATCGCTTTGTGGTAGCGGTCCATACTGAACAAACTGTAACAACTGCAGATGTGTCACAAGTGTTGCCGGATTGTCGCGTAAGTGTTTCCGCTGCGTAAACCCCTGAATATTACCGGAAATACAAGCGATATTACCGGGAGAGGCGGCCTTCTTCACCACACGTGTCACAGGCTGTGTCGCCATCTTCCCCGACGGCGAAGAGGGTGAAGCTGCCGCATGCTTCGCAGCCCTGTTCGAGGTAGGGCGGGGGGGCGAGTTCCTCGGCTTCATCGTCGAGGTCCGATTCGGCCTGTTTCTCGGCCCGGCGTTTGTCGAGGATGACGATATTGTCCGGCAGCTGGCCGCGTGAGAAGCCGCGCGAGATGATCTGGGCGGCCTCTTCGGTGAAGGGGGCCGGCTCGCGCGTGGCATCGCCGGCGCCGCGCCCGAGGCCGTCATGCGTGACATCGGCTTCGGCGAGGTCGTCGCGGCCGAGATAGGAGACGGCGAGTTCGCGGAAGATATAATCGAGGATGGAGGTAGCGCGGGTGATGCGGTCATTGCCGGTGACCTGGCCGGCCGGCTCGAAGCGCGTGAACACGAAGGCGTCGACGAATTCTTCCAGAGGTACGCCGTATTGCAGGCCGATCGAGGTGGCGATGGCGAAATTGTTCATCAGGCTGCGAAAGGCGGCGCCTTCCTTGTGCATGTCGAGGAAGATCTCGCCGAGCTGGCCGTCATCGAATTCGCCTGTGTGCAGGTAGACCTTATGGCCGCCGACAGTGGCTTTCTGGATATAGCCCTTGCGGCGGTCCGGCAGACGCGTGCGGGCGGCGCTGCGGGCCTCTGTGAACTCTGGGGCGGCTTGTGGCGTGTCGGCCTCCTCGGCCAGTTCCTCGGCGAGGGAGAGGATATGTTCCATCCGGTCGCGGACATCGTCGCCGGGCGGCGAGCGGTGGCCCATGAGATGGGCCGAGAGGCCGTCCGCGGTGATGGCTTCGGCCATGTCGAGCCCGGCGCGGGCGCTGACCGGGACGGTGACACCGCCGCCGAGCACCTTGTTGCAGGCCGCGGCAAAGCGGATCTCGTCCTCGGCGGAGACATCCAGCACGAAGCCGCATTCCTGCAGGGCGCGCGAAGCAAGGGCTTCACCAGCGCCATCAATGGCGGCTTCGGCCCTGGCGATGTCAGCGCGGGAGAAGCCCATGGCCGAGAGGACGCCGCGTCCGTCCGCGTCGAAATTCTCAGGCGTGAGCTTCAGGTCGTGGGAGATGATCTCGTCGCCGAGCACCCAGCGGGAGAAGGCCGCGTTGAGCGGCAGGCCTTCGCCGAGGGCGCGGCTGACGCGGTCCAGCGCGGCTTCGGTGAAGCCACGGTCGCGCAGGCGGGCTGTGCCGAGGGAGGTTTCAAGATCCTGCGCGCCGGCATGGCTGATCTGTTCGAGCACGCCGGGCAGGGCTTCAGGCGCGCGGGCAGCGAGGCCAAGGCGGGCCGCGCGAGTGAGGCTCGGGGCGTCGTCGCCATAGGTGAGGACGGCGCGGACGGGCGCGGCCGCATCGCTCTCGCATTCCGGCAGGGCGACCATTGGGTCGACAATGGGCAGGATCAGGACCTGGCAGGGGCGCCTGGTGGACGCCTTGCGGGCCTGCAGGCCGAGCGGTTTGGCGTGCGCGGCACTGAAGGCTGCGCCCGTCGCAGCGGCGCGGACAAGGGCCGTGAGCGCAGCGCCAGCGGCAATGCCGTCATCAGAGCCATAGTCGAGGCCAAGGGCCATGACGGCGGCGCCCAGGCCTGTGAGGAGGATCACGCCCTCCTTCATCTGCGCGGCGGCGGCCTCGATGGCAGAGACGAGGAAGCCGTCCTCGAAACCGTCCGGGCTGACGGCCTGGGCCACGTCGACGACGCGGGCAGGCGTGGCGGCGGCGGGCAGGGCGGATTGCAGGAAGAAGACTTCGCCCCCTTCGCGCAGGGCGGCGAGGAGCGAAGGTTCCAGCGCAATATCGACCGGTTTGGCGGTGAAGACAGCGGGTGGCGGGGCAGGCGTATCGACGGCGGCGGCGCGCAGGGCGTCTGCCGTGCGCAGGATGCCGCCGGGCAGGCGAAGGGCCTCTTCCAGCAGGTCCTGAGGCAGGCCGGAGGCGAGCGCTTCGGCGAGTTCGGCATTGCGCGGGGCGGGGCCGAGGCGTTCGAGAATTTCGGCGAGGGCGAGTTGTGACACGCTCTGGAGGCTCGCGACGGAGGCGGCGGAGGCCAGATGATCGAGCGCGTGGGGCGTCATGTCCTTGGGCGCGAGTCCGGCAGCGCGGCAGACGCGACCGAAAGGCATTTCGGCGGAGATCAGGCCGTCTGATTCGGCCGCTGAGAGGATTTCGTCGAGGCTCTGGTCAGGCATAAGCGGCTCCTTCGCGAATCACTTCTTGCCAGCGTGACCCCTGGGCGGTCAGGCTTCAACGTCAAACTCGGCAAATACAGAGATCGGTGCGAAATTTGGGCGATTATTTCAGCCGCCGTGCCGTCATAACGACGTTGGGCGCTTGGGAATTGGCGAAAACAAGGTCGGGCAGGCCGTCCCCGTCCATGTCGCCTATTGCGACCCCATATGTGTCCTCAGCTTCGTCATCGAGCGTGAGCGCGGTGAACGTGCCCTTTCCGTCGTTGAAATAGACGCCATTCGAAGTTTCGCCAGCGCCCACGACGATATCGATATCGCCGTCGCCATCGAGGTCTGCTGCCGCGAGCGCCTGTGTCGCCTCGCTGGCAGAGCCAAGGCGTCCGCCAAGGGTGAAATTGCCTTTGCCGTCGCCGATGAAGAGGGGGCTTTCCGCGTCTATGGCTGAGAGCAGCAGGTCCACGCGGCCATCGCCTGTCAGGTCAGCGAGAATGGCCTGGCGATGGTCGCCGCGGCTGTTCGGCAAAGCGCGGGCCGTAAATTCAGCCGCGCCGTTGTTTAGCAGGATCAGGCTTTCATTGTCGTCACGACGGGCAAAGGCGAGGTCCACGTCGCCGTCTCCGTCAATATCGGCCGCCGCAAGACCGGTCGCGCCGTCCTCAGGGCCTGCGAGCGGCGTGGCGGCCTCGAATGTGCCGTCGCCCCGGCCCATCACCAACAGGTTTGTCCCGCCGCGACGTGCGATTGCAATATCGAGCGCCTGATCCTCGTTCAGATCCGTCAGGATGGCATTGCGCGCCGCTCCGCCCGTGCCCTGAATGAGCCCCGCGAACGAAAACCTTCCGGTGCCGTCATTCAGGAAAGCTTGCGCTGGTAGGACATCGCGAATCATCACGGCATCCACGTCCCCGTCGCCATCGATGTCGCCCGCCAAGACGATGTACGAGGGCCCCATCGTGTCGCCTATTGGCCGGGCTTCGAGCAGCCGTCCATTGCCGGCGTTCAGGTAGACATAATCCTGCTGTGCCCAGTGGCGTCCATTGGCCAGCAGCACATCGAGATCGCCATCATTGTCCACGTCAGCCAGTGCGATATTCGCGCTGAAACCGTCCGGACTATCGAACATGAAAAATGGCGAATTGCGATAGGCAAGTTCCGGGGCATCTGCAGTCGGATCTGCGGATGCAGGTGCGGTCGTACACCCGACTGACAGGAGCACTGCGAACAGTCCAGCGGCCTTGAATGATCCGTACATTGGTGGCCCTTTCAAAGTCTTGGCAGTATCCGGACGCTATCCGACATCGGCCCCGTCGTCACCCACAGCACGCCTCAATGCGATGCAATCCGGCCATGCGGCGCATTGCCTGCCGCGGCGGTCTGGATTAACAGGCCGACTGGCGCCATATTGCCGCCATCAAGTCACGTCAGGACAGGCCTACGATGCTGAAGCACATTTTCACCTGGTGGAACGGGAATACCGTCGGCGCCAATTTCGACATCAAGCGGCGCAGCGGCTATGTCGGCACCGATGAGTATGGCAACAAGTATTTCGAGGAGCGCAAGACGTCGCTCGAAGGCCGCCATCGCCGTTACGTGATGTATGAGGGCCTCGCCGAGCCGTCCAAAGTACCGGCCGACTGGCATGGCTGGCTGCACCACACCGTGGACCAGCCGCCAACCCATATGCCGCTTGAGCGGCGCGACTGGGAAACCGATCACACACCGAACATGACCGGCACACCCTATGCCGTGAAGCCGAAAGGCAGCGTAGGCGCCAGCGGCGTGCGGCAGAAATCTGACGGCGACTATGAGGCCTGGACCCCAGATGCGTGAATCGATCTTTGAAACACTCGTCGGCGCAGTCGTTGTCGCGGTTGCGGCCGTCTTCCTCTGGTTCGCGCTGGCCGTCGGCGGCGATGCCGAAGCCAGCGGTGACCAATACACGGTGATCGCGCGCTTCAACAATGTGTCCGGCATTTCGCGTGGCTCCGATGTGCGCATCGCGGGCGTGAAGGCCGGCGTTGTGAAATCCATCGAGGGAGACCCTGAGCGTTTTGAAGCCGTGCTGACCCTGGCGCTCGACAAGAAATGGGAGCTGCCGGACGATACGGACGCGCGCATCTCGACCGATGGCCTCCTTGGCGGCAGCTATATCGGCCTTGAGCCCGGTGGCGGCTTTGATGTCATCCCGCAGGACGGCACCGGTGAAATCCAGTATACGCGCGGCAGCGTTGACCTGCTGACCCTGTTCGCTTCGTTTGCGGGCGGTGGTGGTGGCGGCGACACGGCCGATGCAGCTGAAGCGCCTGCCGAGCCTGCAGAAGCGGCCCCTGAGCCCGCACCAGAGCCAAAGGCGGCGCCGAAGAAGCAGCCTGCAGCCGAGAAAAAGCCTGAGCCTGCCAAGACACCCGCCGCCGACAGCGAGCCGGCTGCGGCGGACCCTTACCCCGCTCCGGCGGATGATCCCTATCCTGCGCCTTCTGGAGATGACGGCCAATGATCCGATTCCTTGCCGCAACGGCTCTTGGCCTTGGCCTCATCGGGGCAGCCCATGCTGCAACCTATGTGCAGAAGGACAGGGCGACCTTGCGGGCGCTGGACAAGATTACCGGCCGGTCAACGGATATCGAAGTGAAGGTGGGCGAGCCGGTCGTGTTCGGTTCGCTGAAGGTCGAGCTGAAAGCCTGCTATCAGACACCGCCTGAAGAAGCGCCGGAAAGCGCTGCCTTCCTGCAGATCCACTCGACCCAACCTGTGGCTGTGGAAACCATGGAAGCAGCGGTCGACGCGAGCGAAGTTGCGACGACCAGCGATGACAATCCGGAACTGTTTTCGGGCTGGATGTATGCGTCATCGCCGGGCCTCAGCGCGCTGGAGCACCCGGTCTATGACGTCTGGGTGATCCGCTGCACGGCGACGGACCCGGTGAAGCTGCCAGAGCGCAACACGGCGTCATCTGACGAGCCGATGATCGACGACGAACCGCCATCGCTCGATACAGAGCCGACGCCGGAATAGAAGTTCGCCTCAACGAGCAGGGCGGCGCGCAGGCGGGCCTTGAACTCGGCCCGGGGGATTTCGATCAGGCCGAACTGTTCCAGATGCGGATTGTGGAATTGTGCATCCAGCAGCGTATAGCCGCCAGCGATCAGACGCGCCGCCAGATGGACCAGTGCGATCTTTGACGCATCGGTCGCGCGCGAAAACATGCTCTCGCCGAAGAAAGCCCCGCCCACCGACACGCCATAGAGGCCACCGACGAGCTTGTCGCCGTCCCAGCATTCGATGGAATGGGCGTGGCCCTCACGGTGCAGGGCGCTGTAAAGATTGAGGATTGCGGAGTTGATCCAGGTGCTTTCGCGCCCGTCGGTCTCCTCCCCGCAGAATTCCATCACGCGCGTGAAGGCGGTGTCTGCGGTGACGCGGAACGGATCCTTGATGACGGTCCGCTTCAGGCGCCGGGGGATATGGAAGGCATCCAGAGGCAGGATGCCGCGCATGTCTGGATCGACCAGGAACAAGTTCGGATCGTCGCGCGAGTCCGCCATTGGGAAGACACCCCGGCGATAGCAGGCGAGCAGGTCCTGTGTTCCAAAGCGCGACGACATGGCCGGAATATGAGTCCCTCTGGCCCGCCTGTCCATGGGGCAGGCGGCGCCAATTGTGGACAAGCCGTGCGACCTATTCAGCGGTGATCTTGTTCTCGGCGAGGAATTTTTCCAGCCAGTGGATGTTGTACTCGCCAGCGAGCACATCATCATTCTCGACGAGACGGCGGTGCAGGTCGAGCGTGGTGAAAACCCCGCCGACAACCATTTCCGACAAGGCGCGGCGCAGGCGCATGATGCACTCGCGGCGTGTCCGGCCATGCACGATGAGCTTGCCGATCAGCGAGTCGTAATAGGGCGGGATGCGGTAACCCGCATAGGCCGCGCTATCGAGGCGCACGTCGGGGCCGCCGGGCGCATGGAAATCCGTGATCAGGCCCGGCGAAGGGACGAAGGTTTCCGGGTGCTCGGCATTGATGCGGCACTCGATGGCGTGGCCGACCAGCATGACATCCTGCTGGCTGAAGGACAGTTTCTTGCCTTCGGCGATGCGGATCTGCTCGCGCACAAGGTCGATGCCGGTGATCATTTCAGTGACCGGGTGTTCGACCTGGAGACGGGTGTTCATTTCGATGAAGTAGAACTTGCCGTCTTCGTAGAGGAATTCGATCGTGCCGGCGCCGCGATAGCCGAGCTTTTTCATGGCCTTGGCGCAGATGGTGCCGATTTCTTCGCGCTGGGCCTGGTTGAGGGCCGGCGAAGGGGCTTCCTCGAGGACTTTCTGGTTGCGGCGCTGCAGGGAGCAGTCGCGCTCCCAGAGGTGGGCCACGTTGCCATGTGTGTCGGCGATGATCTGGACTTCGATATGGCGCGGGCCTTCGAGGTATTTCTCGAGATAGACGGCGTCGTCGCCAAAGGCGGCCTTGGCCTCGGTCTTGGCGGTTTTGACCGCGTTTTCGAGGTCGGCCTCGGTGCGGGCGAGCTTCATGCCGCGGCCACCGCCGCCTGCAGAGGCTTTTACGAGGACCGGGAAGCCGATCTTCTTGGCGGCCTTCTTGGCCTCGGCAATGGAGGTCAGGGCGCCTTCGGAGCCGGGCACGCAGGGCACGCCGGCTTCGATCATCGCGACCTTTGCGGCGATCTTGTCGCCCATGATGCGGATATGCTCGGCCGTCGGGCCGATGAAGGCAAGGCCGTGGGCCTCGACCATTTCCGCAAACTGGGCGTTCTCGGAGAGGAAGCCATAGCCGGGGTGGATCGCGTCAGCGCCGGTGATTTCGGCAGCCGCGAGGATCTGGGATTTCTTGAGATAGCTCTCCGAGGAAGGCGGCGGGCCGATGCAGACGCTTTCATCGGCCAGGCGCACGGCCATGGCGTCGCGGTCAGCCGTGGAGTGCACGACGACCGTGGACAGGCCCATTTCCTTGCAGGCGCGGTGGATTCGCAGGGCAATCTCACCGCGATTGGCGATGAGAACCTTTTTGATCGTGCGGGGCTCAGTCATGCTATTCGATCAGGGCTAGTGGTTCGCCGAATTCGACCGGCTGGGAGTCCGTCACATAGAGGGCCGTAAGTGTTCCGGCCCGATCGGCCTCGACGGGATTGAAGGTCTTCATGGCTTCGACCAGCATGAGCGTGTCGCCCTTTTTGACCTTGTCGCCGATATTGAAGAACTGTTTCGCGCCGGGTTCCGGGGCGAGATAGACGGTGCCGACCATGGGCGACTTGATGGCATTGTCGGAAACGGCCGGGGCTGCGGGGGCAGCAGCAGCAGCGGGTGCGGCGGCCGCAGGGGCAGCGGCGGCAGGGGCCGGTGCGGCGGCATACTGGGCCGTCTGCATCACGGGCGCGGCGGGCTTGCTGACGCGGATGCGCAGGCCTTCGTGCTCGATTTCCACTTCGCCAAGGTCAGCTTCCCGGAGGATCGCGGCCAGCTCCCGGACGAGGCCGGTGTCGAGTTTCGTCTTTGCAGTGCTCATGGGGTGCTAATTCTCTCCTTGGCCCGTCAGGGACTTGGCTGCCAGAAGCGCCAGCTCATAACCATAGGCCCCGAGGCCGGCAATTGTAGCTTTTGCAACAGGCGCAACATAATTCACTTGGCGGAAGGCTTCGCGCGCCGCCGGATTGGACAGGTGCACTTCGATGACCGGTACTTTGCAGGCCCTGAGGGCATCATGCAAGGCCACAGATGTGTGCGTATAGGCGCCGGCATTGAGAATGACGGCGGAGCCTTCGCGGGAGGCTTCCTGTATCCAGTCCACCAGTTCGCCCTCATGATTGGTCTGGCGCGCCTCAAGGGGCACGTCGCCGGAGAGGCTGCGCAGGCGGGTATGGATACCCTCGAGGGTTTCGTGGCCATAGATCTCCGGCTCGCGCGTACCGAGCAGGTTGAGGTTTGGCCCACCGAGAACATATATCGGTTTTGACATGGACCCCGTCTTGCTCTGGAACGCCCGGCAAGGCAAGGGGGCACAAACGGGAGGCGAGTAGACATGCAGATCACCCTGAATGGCGAGCCACGGCAGGTGAACCCGGGGATGACCGTGGCCATGCTGCTGGAAGAGCTGTCCGAGGCGACCGGTCGCGACCCGCGCGGCGTGGCTGTGGAGCGCAACCTGGAGATCGTGCCGAAGTCCGAACATGCCTTTACCGTGCTGGAAGAGGGCGACCGGCTGGAACTTGTACAGTTTGTGGGTGGGGGATAAGCCGAAAGGCCGCTAAAACCCGTCAGAGAAGCCGTTCAGGAACCGTTGGAAGCCCATGTCAGACCCGTTGATCATCGCCGGCAAAACCTACAATTCGCGCCTCATCGTGGGCACGGGCAAGTATGCGAGCTACCAACAGAACGCTGATGCGGCCCGCGCGGCGGGCGCCGAGATCGTCACTGTGGCCCTGCGCCGGGTGAACCTGTCGGACCCCGGCAAGGAGATTCTCACCGATTTCGTGAAGCCGGACGAGTTTACCTACCTGCCCAATACGGCGGGCTGCTACACCGCTGACGAGGCCGTGCGCACGCTGCGCCTGGCGCGCGAGGCGGGCGGCTGGAACCTCGTGAAGCTGGAAGTTCTGGCCGACCAGAAGACGCTCTACCCGAACATGCCGGAGACGCTGACCGCCGCGAAGGCGCTGATTGCCGACGGGTTCGAGGTCATGGTCTACTGCTCGGATGATCCGGTTTATGCGAAGATGCTGGAAGAGGCAGGCTGCTGCGCAATCATGCCGCTGGGCAGCCTGATCGGTTCGGGCCTTGGCATCATGAACCCGGTGAACATTCGCCTGATCGTGGAGCAGACCCGCGTGCCGGTGATTGTCGATGCAGGCGTCGGCACACCTTCCGATGCGGCCATGGCGATGGAACTCGGCTGTGATGGCGTCTTGATGAACACGGCGATTGCGGCGGCCAAGGATCCGATCCTGATGGCCAGCGCGATGAAGCACGCCGTGATTGCCGGCCGCGAAGGCTATCTCGCGGGCCGCATGCCGAAGAAGATGTATGCCGATCCAAGCAGCCCCCTGGCGGGGCTGATCTAAGCCTGGCCAAAAAGGGCTGACAGATGAAATTGTTGGGGATTACAGGCTTATGCTTCGCGCTGATTACCGCAGCTTGCGCGCATGTGCCCGAGATGCCCGCGGAGGAAGAAGCGGTTGCGATGGTGGATACCGCGGAACCGGCGGCGGAGACCGACCCCTATGTCGCCGGACGCGAGATCGTCACGGACATGAGCCGGATCGTGACACCGAATGGCGTGGACGAAACCTATGAAGTGACGCTTGGCGGCACGCAGCAGGTGATCAATGTGCGCGGTGCGGACCGGGACAATCCGATGATCCTGTTCGTGCATGGCGGCCCGGGCTCGACCGAGATGCCGGTCGCCTGGATGTTCCAGCGTCACTGGGAGGATTATTTCACGGTTGTGCAATGGGACCAGCGGGGCGCCGGCAAATCCTATCCGTTGAACGATCTTGAGGCCCTCGGGCCGACGCTCGCGCCTGACCGCTATCGTGACGATGCCATTGAGCTGATCGAATTTCTGAAAACGAGGTACGGCAAGGAGAAGGTGATCCTTGTCGGGCATAGCTGGGGATCAGTTGTGAGCTTGAGTGTCGCCGCAAAGCGCCCGGACCTGCTCTATGCCTATGTCGGCATCGGGCAGGTGGTGGACTTCTTGGAGAATGAGAAGGTCGGCTATGCCTGGACGCTGGCGCGGGCCAGGGCCGATGGCAATGCGGAGGCGATTGCCGACCTGGAAGGCATTGCGCCATACCCTGGGCCTGAAGGGATCGCCCTGGAGAAAACGGCCATCGAACGCAAATGGTCAATACATTATGGTGCGCTGGCGGCGGGACGCTCCGATGCCGAATACTATTTCCACGCGGGGCGGCTGGCGCCCGGTTTCGATATGCAGGATCGCAAGGACATGGATGCTGGCAGTGCTTTCACCATGGCGCACATGTGGCCGCAGCTGGCGCCGTTCAATTTCAATGATCTGCACAAGGTGAATGTCCCCGTTTTCCTGTTCATGGGGCGGCATGACTACACGACCCCGCCGGAGATCGCGGCGGACTGGATTGGCAAGCTGGAAGCGCCCCAGAAGCAGCTCGTCTATTTCGAGCATTCGGCGCACCTGCCGATGGTCGAGGAGCCGGGGCGTGTGCTCGTGGCACTGCTGGAGCTGGCGCGGCCACTCGCTATGGAAGCATCTGCCGAATGAACGCACAGCGCGCGGCCGTCATTGGCTCTGGACCGGCCGGCCTTATGGCGGCCGAAACGCTGCTGGCGCGCGGCATGGGCGTCGACATCTATGACGCGATGCCGAGCTTTGGGCGCAAGTTCCTGATGGCGGGCAAGAGCGGGCTGAATATCAGCCATGCCGAGGATCCCGACGTGTTCCTCTCGCGCTATCGCGGTGATACGCGATTGCAGGAGATGGTGCGGGCATTCGGGGCCGCCGAGATCGTATCGTGGATGGAGGCGCTTGGCATTGCCGCGCATACCGGGCCGACGGGGCGCGTGTTTCCGGAAATGATGAAAGCGTCGCCGCTGCTGCGGGGCTGGCTGGTGCGGTTGCAGGACGCCGGCGCTGTGTTGCATCCGAAGCATCGCTGGCAGGGATGGAATGCGGATGGGGCGCTGGTGTTTGATGCGCCGGAAGGCTCGGTGACAGCTGCGCCCGATGCGACGGTTCTCGCGCTGGGCGGCGCGAGCTGGAAACGTCTGGGATCGGATGGAGCGTGGGCGCCATTGCTGGAAGCAAAAGGCGCGGAGACTGTTCCGTTCGGACCGTCGAATTGCGGCTTTCTTGTCGACTGGTCGGCCCACATGCGCGAGAAGTTTGCGGGCGCGCCGGTCAAGTCTATATGTATGTCAGTGGACGGACAGGAGACGCGGTCCGAATTCGTTATCACGCAGCGCGGGGTCGAGAGTGGGGGCATCTATACGCTGTCGGCAGCGCTGGTTGATGGCTTGCGCCGGCACGGGGCGGCGACGCTGTTGGTGGACCTGTTGCCGGATATGGATGTGCCGGCAATCGTTGCGAAACTTGAGCGGCCACGCGGCAAGCAATCCATGGCCAACCATTTGCGCAAGAGCCTCGGCATTTCCGGCGTAAAGCTCGCCTTGCTGCACGAGGCGGCGCGCGGTGTGCTGCCTGATCATGCAGTGACGCTCGCCCGGCTCATCAAGGCTGTGCCGATCAAAGTCACCGTCACGGCGCCACTGGACGAGGCGATTTCGACAACCGGTGGTGTCGCATGGGACGCGCTGGATGAGGCGCTGATGCTGCGCCAACTGCCCGGCGTGTTCTGCGCAGGCGAAATGATTGACTGGGACGCGCCGACAGGCGGCTACCTGATCACGGCCTGCATGGCGACCGGCCAGGCGGCGGGCAATGGCGCAGCCGACTGGCTTCAGACGGCGTCGAGCTTGTAGACCTTGCGCGCGGTGCCGCTGAACATGGCGACCTGTTCCGCTTCGGCATAATCGGCGGCGATCTTCTTCAGGCCGTTCCACAGCGTGCGATAACTGATCGACAGGCGGTCGACCGGGAAATTGCTTTCGAACATGCAGCGCTCAGGCCCGAAACACTTGATGGCATGATGGTAGTATGGCGCCTGTGCCTCGACGAATTCGTCGGACGTCGGCGGCGTGGCGCGCGTATTCCAGCCGAAGCCATTGTCGGGCATGGCGAGGCCGCCGATCTTGGCGAAGACATTCCTGTTTTCGGCGACGGCGGCGATGTCGTCTTTCCATTTGGCGAAATTCGCTTCGCGCTTGCCTTCGTAGGGGCCGACGCCGAGCGGCGTGCCGAAATGGTCGAGGATCATCGTCGTGCCCGGAACGGCGGCCGCGAGGTCGGCGAAGTCGAGTATCTGGTGATGGTAGTTCCAGGTATCATAGGTGAAGCCGCGCTCCCCAAGGCGCGCGACGCCGCGCCGGAAATCATAGTCGCGATAGAGCCCTTCGGGCGCCCTTCCGGGAATGGCGAATCCGGCGCTGTCCTTGTCAAAGGCGCCAGCGTGGCGAATGCCCCGGAAAAGGCCGTTGGCAGCGGCGATATGGGCGTCGAGGATTTCGTCCAGATTGTCGAGGCGAAGGTCTGCATGACCCACAAAGCCGGCGATTGTGGCCGTGTCAGGATCGGCGGCGGAGCGGGCAGCGGCGGCCGCGATGAACTCGGTTTCGCCGATGGGCTTGAAGCGTTCCGGTCCGTCCTTGCGATACGAGGAGCCGCATTCCATGAAGACGGTCTGGACCACGTTGTGACCGTCTTCTGTGTCGGACCAGAGTTCTTCGAGGTCATAGCTGAGGAAGGGCTTGGGCCAGAGGTGGTGGTGCGGGTCAACGATCTCGCGATCCGGGTCGATCACGTCTTCGCGGACCTGTGCGAGCCATTCCGTATTGTTGAACATGCGTTTCCTCCTGCCTTGCCGTCAGCCTCTGGTGAGCTGTGCGCCCATTCAGGGCGCAATGCGGCGGCGAGGCAAGGGGTGGCGCGGCGTCAGGCCTTAACGAGGCCGATCTCGCGGAGGCGTTCCATCAGGTAGTCCTGCGCAGTGATGGGGGGCTGGGGCGTGCCCCCTTCGGCGACACATTGGGGCAGGGCCTCGATCACGACATCCTGGTTGAAGTGCAGGAAGAAAGGTGTCGAGTAGCGCGGGAAACGGGCCCGTTCGGGCGCCGGGTTGACGACGCGGTGCGTGGTGGAGGGCAAGACGCCCGCCGTCAGACGCTGGAGCATGTCGCCGCAATTGATGACGAGGGCGCCGGGCGGCGGGTTGACCGCGAGCCATTCGCCGGAGCGGTGCTTCACTTCGAGGCCGGCTTCTTCAGCGCCGAGGAGGAGCGTGATGACATTGATGTCTTCATGCGCGCCGGCGCGGACGGTGCCTTCGGGCGGCGGGTTTTCCTGTGGCGGATAATGGAGCAGGCGAAGGATGGAATTGCCCATCTCGACGCGGTCCTCGAACCACATCTCGTCGAGGTCCAGATGGAGGGCGATCGCGCGCAGCAGGTCGCGCCCCATCTCGTCCAGTGCATCAAACAGGGCGCGGGTGGCGCGGTCGAAATCGGGGATCTCGCCAACGCTGGGCGTGTCGGCCATGGTCTCGCGATAGGGCGACTTGGGCGGCAGGAGGCGCCCCGTGTGCCAGAACTCCTTGAGGTCTGCCTTGGCAGCGCCCTTGGCATTCTCAGTGGCAAAGGCGGTGTAGCCGCGCTGGCCGCCGCCGGACTTGCCGTCATAGGCAAGCTTGGCAATGTCGGGCAGGGCGAAGAAGGCCTTCGTGGCGCGCAGATTGTCGTCGATCGTGCGCTGGTCGACGGGATGACCGGCGATGACGGCAAAGCCGGTCTCGCGGAAGGACTTGCCCAGCGCCTCGGCGAAGGCGGCCTTGTCTTCGCGCCACAGCGCATAGGGGATCGGTTTGAAATACTCGGTCATGTCTTAAATCTATCGTGAAGCTGCCAGTGTGGGAATGCGGCCAAGATGTCACCTTGGGCCGAATTGCGGGAGGCGCAAGGATTTCACGGCACTGGGTGAGCTGTTTTCAGGCGCTGATTCATGAATTCGGGCCGGTTTCGGCTGAAACCAGAGGTAGGGTTAACGCGAGGCGCGCGGCGCTTAACGCTCTGCCCCTTTGGGGCCTGCGCTGTTAACCATAACGCAAATCTCTGAGGCCAATCTGTACCCATCGCCGGACATGGCGGGTGGTGGTTGCCAGAGCAGGACACGGGAATGATCCCGGCGATGCGACGGCAAGGTGAAAACAGGAACAAGACAATGCCTTTTGCAGATTATTCAGTCGACCTTGCAACGATGCTCCATTCGGAGTCCGCTCCGGAAGAGCTTTACCAAGCGGGCCTCGTCTATGCGACAGGTCTCAATGTGGAGATCGACCTGATCGCCGCGCACAAATGGTTCAACCTGGCTGCCCTGCGCGGTTCGGAAGAGGCCAAGGCACAGCGCGCTGAAATGGCCGAAATGATGAGCTCCGACGAGCTGAAGCAGGCCCTTCAGGCAGCCCGCGAGTGGCTGAAACTGATGAACTAGGCTTGCCCGGCCAGCAGGCGGGGAACGACCTGCCTGCACGCCGCTGTTAAGGTTAAGGAAATATCAAACGCCCGCGTGCGAACCTTATGGCTTATGGGCCATGAGGAGCCGCAAACGAGATGCCTGTGACCGAGGCCCCCAGCCGAGATCCGGAGGGTGATGGGCTGGTGCGGACATCCGCGCCGCGCCTGCGCCTCGGCATGGGTGACGTCCTGGTCCAGTTCTGGCGGGCCAAGTGGTTGATGTTACTGGTTTTTATGCCGGTATTCGCCCTTGGTTTGGCGGCAGCCCTGTCGCGGCCTGACCTGTACGAAGCACGCACAAGACTGATCGTGACGGGCGCCAGCGTGTCGGGGCCAAAAGCCTTGGTGGCGCCGGAACTGGAGTTACTGCGCAGCCCTGTCGTTGCGACGCGGGCGCTGAACCTGTTTCCGATGTCGCGCCTCTATCCCGAAATCAATGCAGCCTGCGAGGCGCGCAGCCGCTCCCTTCGCGGGGACGCCGAGGCCCTTTCAAGGCTCGCTTCAGAGTGCCGGCAGATGTGCGTTGCGGCCCTTCAGCGGGACTTCCGAGTCCGTTCCGTGTCCAGTGCGCCCGTGATGAGCGTGAGTTATCGCAATTCCGACCCCGAAGCGGCAGCCGAAGTGCTGAACGCCATGATCGGCGTCTACCTGAAATATCGGTCCGACGTGTTGGCGCGGCCGGAAGCCGACGCGGCCCCAATGATTGACCGGACCGTGCTGGAGCGCAGTCTGCTGGAATCCGAGACCGATATCGGTGCCTTCCTGGAGACCGAAGGCCTCAGCAGTTTCGAGGCGGAGCGCGATACGGTGGGGGCGCTGTACAAGGCGGCGAGTGAAGACCTGCTGGCGACGGATTCCCGGTTGCGGCAGGTGGAGAGCCAGCTGACGGCCTATCGCCGCCAGATACGCGCGATTGCCCCTAAACAGGAACTCTTCATTGACGACACGACGGGCCAAACGCTGCTGGACATGAAGCTGGCGCGCGAGGCGCTGCTGGTGACCAGCCTGCCCGGATCGGCGGAGGTGATCGAGATGGACCGGCGGATTGCGCGGGCCGAGGCCTTTATCGCGACGCTGGACCAGCCGACCGGCACGGTTCGGACGGGACCAAACCCGCGTTATGAACAGATGCTGACAACGATAGACGACCTGAAAGCCGAAGCGGCGGCGCTGACCGACCGGCAGGCAGCCCTCGCCCGGCAGATTGCGGCGTTCAAGGAGCGCCAGGCAAAGCTGGCCACGCTGGCGCCGCGCTATAATGAGCTGAAGCGCAAGCGCGACGTGCTGGAGCAGGAGATGATGACATCATCCGGTGGCAATGCCGGCGCTGGCCGTTGGCAAGGCGAAGACGTGCGTGTGCTGGAACCGGCGACCGTGCCGACCGAGCCGGAGCCGACGCGGGCCCTGCTTGCCGCACTGGCCTTTGCGGCCGCCCTTGGTGCGGCTCTGTGTGCCGGTATCCTGAAAGCGCTGACACGGACGGGCTTTGCGACGCGGCGCTCGGTGGAGCGGACGCTGGACCTGCCGGTGCTTGCGACCGTGCGGGAGGTGTGACCGCGAATGCGTGACCTGAGACCGGATCTTGCGACGCTCTGGCAGTCTGCCTCGCGCCTGCGGTCTGCGCGTGGGGCGCGGAGCGTGATGTTCGTTGCGGCGCGCAGCGGCGAGGGGACGAGCAGCATGGCGGCGTCGTTTGCGCTGATGGCCGCCGAGCATTCGGCGCGAACGGCGTGGCTGGTGGACCTGGATCTGGGCGTGAATGCAGCCTTTGGCGGGTTTGATACAGGCTTTGCGGGCGGCGTGGCGCGACCCGGGCGTGCCTATGATGCGTCATTGGGATGTGAGCCGATCTATCAGCTGGTACCGACACCAATGGGCGGCGGCGGCAAGATGCTGACGGTGCATCCCGTGGAGGGGACGCGACTTCTGGTGACGCGGTTCCGGACCGAGCGACTGGCGGCGGGGCAGAGTGTGTGTCTGCGCGCCCAGCCCGACTGGTGGCAGGCGCTGCGACGGTCAACGGACTGGATCATCATGGACGCGCCGGCGCTGGACCGCTCCGATGTTGCGCTGGATGTCGCGGCAGAGGCCGACGGTGTGGTTCTGGTCGTGGAGGCCGAGAGGACCGACGCGGAAGAGGTGGCGCGGCTGCAGGCCGGAATTGAAGATCAGGGCGGACGCGTGATCGGCGTGGTGCTGAACCGCATGCGGGCCGATGCGCATCTGGCCGGACGGCTGGGCGGACAACAGTACAGGCGCCAATATGAAGGCGGGCGGCGCTGATATCAGCGCCGCCTGCCATTTCAGTCGATGTGTGCTGCGTCCTAGTAGACGTACTTGAAGTCGACGCCCCACATTTGCGGATCGGTCAGGCCGACAAATGCCGTGCCCTGTGTTCCGACAGTGATATTGTTGATGCCGGACACGTAGCGATTGTCGAACACGTTCTTCACGAACGCGCCAACCTGGTAACGGCCGCTTTCAGCTGTCCAGAAGGCCCGGATATCCGTGCGCTCCTGTGATTCGCCTACGGAGA
>NZ_AWFG01000025.1 GCF_000682695.1 Hyphomonas chukchiensis
TTTGTGCCGAAATTACAGCAGAAACGGTGGTCAAACACCAAACTGCAGAAGGCGCAAAAAAGGGTGTTGACGGGCAATAATGCGGCCCATATAAGCCGCGACTTCCGGAAGGGGCGGCGCCCTGGATGGCCTACCGGAACTTCGGTTCCAGCTGTTTGACATTGTAAGAGATTAGGAAGAGAAACGCAGGCGGCGTGACGGCTTGCGGACGAGGATTTCGGTCCTTGTCCAGACGATCACGACGGATGCGTTTCTTGAGAAAATTCTTTTTCCATCGATCAGGTTCGCCTGATCTTTGTGACTAAGGGTTTCTCGTCAAAGAACGCAATTACTTGATGCTTATATAGCAACAGTTGCCGTCCTTATTCCAAAGGACGGATCGTCAGATCAACACTCAACTTGAGAGTTTGATTCTGGCTCAGAACGAACGCTGGCGGCAGGCTTAACACATGCAAGTCGAACGATATAGTGGCAGACGGGTGAGTAACGCGTGGGAACGTACCTTTCACTACGGAATAGCTCTTGGAAACGAGTGGTAATACCGTATACGCCCTCCGGGGGAAAGATTTATCGGTGAAAGATCGGCCCGCGTTAGATTAGCTAGTTGGTAGGGTAATGGCCTACCAAGGCGACGATCTATAGCTGGTCTGAGAGGATGATCAGCCACACTGGGACTGAGACACGGCCCAGACTCCTACGGGAGGCAGCAGTGGGGAATCTTGCACAATGGGCGAAAGCCTGATGCAGCCATGCCGCGTGAATGATGAAGGCCTTAGGGTTGTAAAATTCTTTCGCTAGGGATGATAATGACAGTACCTAGTAAAGAAGCCCCGGCTAACTTCGTGCCAGCAGCCGCGGTAATACGAAGGGGGCTAGCGTTGTTCGGAATTACTGGGCGTAAAGCGCACGTAGGCGGACTTTTAAGTCAGGTGTGAAATCCCAGGGCTCAACCCTGGAACTGCATTTGAAACTGGAAGTCTAGAGACCAGGAGAGGTTAGCGGAATACCGAGTGTAGAGGTGAAATTCGTAGATATTCGGTGGAACACCAGTGGCGAAGGCGGCTAACTGGACTGGTACTGACGCTGAGGTGCGAAAGTGTGGGGAGCAAACAGGATTAGATACCCTGGTAGTCCACACCGTAAACGATGAGAGCTAGTTGTTGGCAGGCATGCCTGTCAGTGACGCAGCTAACGCATTAAGCTCTCCGCCTGGGGAGTACGGCCGCAAGGTTAAAACTCAAAGAAATTGACGGGGGCCCGCACAAGCGGTGGAGCATGTGGTTTAATTCGAAGCAACGCGCAGAACCTTACCTACCCTTGACATGTCCAGTATGGTTTCCAGAGATGGATCCCTTCAGTTAGGCTGGCTGGAACACAGGTGCTGCATGGCTGTCGTCAGCTCGTGTCGTGAGATGTTGGGTTAAGTCCCGCAACGAGCGCAACCCTCATCCTTAGTTGCCATCACGTTTGGGTGGGCACTCTAAGGAAACTGCCGGTGGCAAGCCGGAGGAAGGTGGGGATGACGTCAAGTCCTCATGGCCCTTACGGGTAGGGCTACACACGTGCTACAATGGCAGTGACAATGGGATAATCCCCAAAAACTGTCTCAGTTCGGATTGTCGTCTGCAACTCGACGGCATGAAGGTGGAATCGCTAGTAATCGTGGATCAGCATGCCACGGTGAATACGTTCCCGGGCCTTGTACACACCGCCCGTCACATCATGGGAATTGGTTCTACCCGAAGATCGTGTGCTAACTTCGGAGGCAGCGAGCCACGGTAGGATCAGTGACTGGGATGAAGTCGTAACAAGGTAGCCGTAGGGGAACCTGCGGCTGGATCACCTCCTTTCTAAGGATGCTTTGGATTGTCTGGTTCGCCAGGCTCTGAAGCTCTAAAGAACATATCGCCTCCTTGAGAGGCAAAACTATAGCGGTCTTCACGCCGTCTTCGTTTCTCTTCCTTCGTTCGTAATTCGGGTCAGCCTTGTGCCGGCTCGAACATTAAGCGAGCCCCGCGGGCGCTTGTTATCGCCTGTCTTCGACTTTGACTGTGTGGCTCTGATGAGTTGCTGGTCACGGGCCGGTAGCTCAGGTGGTTAGAGCGCACGCCTGATAAGCGTGAGGTCGGAAGTTCAACTCTTCCTCGGCCCACCATCGAAACCTGTTCCGGCAGGGTAGGGAGCGCGCTGCGAGTGCCCGGTTTGGGGCCTTAGCTCAGCTGGGAGAGCGCCTGATTTGCATTCAGGAGGTCAGCGGTTCGATCCCGCTAGGCTCCACCATTCGCGTGTTTGTACGAACGAAAGAAGTTTACCGTTTCCGGGCCCATTGGGCTTGGGATATTTGTCATTGTAAGGGAAAGATTGATCCGGCTGGCCGCCATGCCTCGTGCATGAACGTCACCAGCATCAGCCGAATAACCTGCCTCGCAGCAATGCGGGATCCAGGTCAAAGGGTCAGTCTGCAAGAAACCAACATGTCTGATCGAGATCCATGTTTGTGGCAAACGCTATGCGTTTTCTACTGCACATGGGTTTCAAAAACGATCAAGCGTCAAAAGGGCATCCGGGGGATGTCTTGGCGGTAAGAGGCGATGAAAGACGTGGCACTCTGCGATAAGCACCGGGGAGGCGAGAGCACCCTTTGATCCGGTGATTTCTGAATGGGGAAACCCATCTCCGAGATGTTGGATAATTCGAGCGCTTCGGCGCTCGACCTGTCTAACATTTCACTAGTGAGATATTTTAACCTGAATACATAGGGTTAAAAAGCAAACCCAGGGAATTGAAACATCTAAGTACCTGGAGGAAAGGACATCAATTGAGACTCCGTTAGTAGTGGCGAGCGAACGCGGACCAGGCCTGGTCTGAAACAAGGCAAAGCATCTGGGAAGGTGCGCCATAGTGGGTGATAGCCCCGTAGCCGTAAAATGAAGACCTTTTAGAGTAGGGCGGGACACGTGAAATCCTGTCTGAACATGGGGGGACCACCCTCCAAGCCTAAGTACTCCTTACCGACCGATAGTGAACAAGTACCGTGAGGGAATGATGAAAAGCACCCCGATGAGGGGAGTGAAACAGATCCTGAAACCGGATGCCTACAAGCTGATGGAGCCGCAAGGTGACATCGTACCTTTTGTATAATGGGTCAGCGACTTAGTGTTGCGTGCAAGCTTAAGCCGTTAGGTGTAGGCACAGCGAAAGCGAGTCTTAATAGGGCGACTGAGTACGTAGCATTAGACCCGAAGGCAAGTGATCTAGGTATGGGCAGGCTGAAGGTGCAGTAACATGCACTGGAGGGCCGAACCGTTGAGCGTTGAAAAGCTCTCGGATGACCTGTGCCTAGGGGTGAAAGGCCAATCAAACTTGCTGATAGCTGGTTCTCCGCGAAAACTATTTAGGTAGTGCGTCACGATGAGACTCTGGGGGGTAGAGCACTGAATGGGCTAGGGGTCCTCACCGGATTACCAAACCTTCTCAAACTCCGAATACCCAGAAGTTATGCGTGGCAGACACACGGCGGGTGCTAACGTCCGTCGTGAAGAGGGAAACAACCCAGACCGCCGATTAAGGCCCCCAAGTTATAGCTAAGTGCGAAACGATGTGGAGGTGCTGAGACAATCAGGAGGTTGGCTTAGAAGCAGCCATCCTTTAAAGAAAGCGTAACAGCTCACTGATCAAGCGCCTCTGCGCGGAAAATGTATCGGGACTAAAGTTATACGCCGAAATCGCGGGCTCAGTAATGAGCGGTAGCGGAGCGTTCCGTAAGCCTGTGAAGGTGAACCGTGAGGTTTGCTGGAGGTATCGGAAGTGAGAATGCTGACATGAGTAGCGACAAAGAGGGTGAGAGACCCTCTCGCCGAAAGACCAAGGGTTCCTGCGTAAAGTTAATCTGCGCAGGGTTAGCCGGCCCCTAAGGCAAGGCCGAAAGGCGTAGTCGATGGGAACCACGTTAATATTCGTGGGCCAAGGGATGAGTGACGGATTTCGAAAGTTGTATCCTCTTATTGGATTGAGGATGCGGCCTGGAAGTCCCTGGAAATAGCCTCCCTATTAGACCGTACCCGAAACCGACACAGGTGGTCAGGTAGAGCATACCAAGGCGCTTGAGAGAACTATGTTGAAGGAACTCGGCAAATTACCTCCGTAACTTCGGGAGAAGGAGGCCTCACATTGGGCAACCAGTGCTGAGGGGCACAAAACTGGGGGTTGCGACTGTTTATCAAAAACACAGGGCTCTGCGAAGCCGTAAGGCGACGTATAGGGTCTGACGCCTGCCCGGTGCCGGAAGGTTAAAAGGAGAAGTGCAAGCTTTGAATTGAAGCCCCGGTGAACGGCGGCCGTAACTATAACGGTCCTAAGGTAGCGAAATTCCTTGTCGGGTAAGTTCCGACCTGCACGAATGGCGTAACGACTTCCCCACTGTCTCCAACATAGACTCAGCGAAATTGAATTCCCCGTGAAGATGCGGGGTACCCGCGGTCAGACGGAAAGACCCCGTGAACCTTTACTACAGCTTCACAGTGGCATTAAAGAATATATGTGTAGGATAGGTGGGAGGCTTTGAAGCATGGTCGCTAGATCGTGTGGAGCCAACCTTGAAATACCACCCTTGTCTTCTTTGATGTCTAACCGCGCCCCTGGATGGGGCCGGGACCCTGTGTGGCGGGTAGTTTGACTGGGGCGGTCGCCTCCCAAAGTGTAACGGAGGCGCGCAATGGTAGGCTCAGAGCGGTCGGACATCGCTCGTTGAGTGCAATGGCATAAGCCTGCCTGACTGTGAGATCGACGGATCGAGCAGAGTCGAAAGACGGTCATAGTGATCCGGTGGTCCCGAGTGGAAGGGCCATCGCTCAACGGATAAAAGGTACTCCGGGGATAACAGGCTGATGATGCCCAAGAGTCCATATCGACGGCATCGTTTGGCACCTCGATGTCGGCTCATCACATCCTGGGGCTGGAGCAGGTCCCAAGGGTTCGGCTGTTCGCCGATTAAAGTGGTACGTGAGCTGGGTTCAGAACGTCGCGAGACAGTTTGGTCCCTATCTGCCGTGGGTGTTGGAGACTTGAGAGGATTTGTCCCTAGTACGAGAGGACCGGGATGAACACACCTCTGGTGGACCTGTTGTGGCGCCAGCCGCATTGCAGGGTAGCTATGTGTGGACTAGATAACCGCTGAAAGCATCTAAGCGGGAAACTAACCTCAAAACTAGGTCTCCCTGAGAGCCGTGCAAGACCAGCACGTCGATAGGCTGGGTGTGGAAGTGCAGCAATGCATGGAGCTAACCAGTACTAATTGCTCGATAGGCTTGATCGTGAAACTCGTGTGTAGTTGAAAGCGCATTGCTTTTTCTCATACTTGGACCTCGAAAAGACATTTTGGTTTCATATTGCATTATACCTTGCTGATTTCCGCCGACCCGGTGGTTATGGCAGGGGGTCCCCACCCGATCCCATCTCGAACTCGGTCGTTAAGCCCCCTTGCGCTGATGGTACTACGTCTTAAGGCGTGGGAGAGTAAGTCGCTGCCGGGTCCGCAGAACTCAGTAAGTATAATGCCTCTTGCAGACACATATCTTTCCTTTACCTCGAATGGTCGTCTTATGACGGCCTGCCGTGACGGACGTCCGTGTCCTACACGGGCATCTTGTCCGGCTCAGCCAGAAACGGCGGGCCGGATTTGCATTTCAGGGGCTGGTCTCCTAAGTGTACCTAAGTTGACGCGGGATGGAGCAGTCCGGTAGCTCGTCAGGCTCATAACCTGAAGGTCACAGGTTCAAATCCTGTTCCCGCACCCAAATTAGCCCCTGATTTCCTAACGGAAGTCGGGGGCTTTTTTGCGTTTGGGATTACGTTTGGCGTACCGCATTCGGGGCCGAGATTAATCGGTCCACCTGTCTGCATTAACCAAGCCATTGGAACGATCAAGAAGCTCCGGGCATAGGTCTGGTGGAAGTTTCCTCCGCTTCCTACTTTTTCTTCAGTGCCGGCGCAGAATGCGCCGGCACTGTTGATTTCAGACATAATGGGCATGAAAAAGCGCGCTGACCTTGAGTCAGCGCGCTCGTTCCGGCTCAAATAAGCCGTCCTGATTATTCAGGCTTGTTGGCGTCAGCGGTTTCTTCAATCTTGTCGCCAGCGGCTTCGATATCCTGGCCAGCGCCTTCAACCGTATTGCAGGCGGTGAGGAAGAGAACGAGCGCAGCGGCGCCCACGGCTTTCATTGCGGTTTTCATGTTCAGGTCTCCTTGCATTTAACCCGCAAATTCAACGCGTGTGCGGATCACCTGTTCCCAAAATAAATGGCAATTCTTGGCGCTTATGACTTCGCTGTTTTTTCACTGCCGGGATCCGGCTGGTAACGGATAATACCATGCAGGAACATATCCACGACAATGTTCACGGATGCCCTGATCTCTTCCGCATCCGGACGCACTTCTTCATCCAGAAGCGCGCGTGAGACGAGGCCGGACCGTGTCATTTCAAGGAAAAGCGTCGCCGCACGGTAGGGGTCCTCAAGGCGTATCTCGCCAGCTTCCTTACGGTCGATAAGATAGTCGGCAAGCGCCTGACGGATCTTGTCCGGGCCGCGGCGCTGGAACTCCCTTGGAATTTCAGGGAATTTTCTGGCGAGGCCGACGATCAACCGGTACATCTCAAGTGCTTCGGGCTCGAGCAGTTTGCTTGTAAATTGCATCCCGATACGACGCAGCCCTTCTTCGACAGGCGTGTGTGCGGAGAGTTCAACTCCCATCGTTTCCGTTATCTGGCGTACACGCGCGTCCAGCATCGCGATGAAGAGACCCTGCTTGTCGCCAAATTGCGAATAGAGCGTCGAAAGAGATCCGCCCGCGCGCAGTACGATTTCCGACATGCTGGCCGCCTCATAACCCTGTTCCAGGAAAACCTGGCGCGCGGCCGCAATGAAGGCGGCGCGTCGCTTGTCACCCCGGCTCAGTGGCTCGGTAACTTGGCTGGCTTTCTTCTGAGCTGCGGTCATCCCGACAGGCTCCTCCCTTATATGCTCTTTTTTCAGAACACTTCTTGAAACCGTAATTGACATTACACATTTCTCGGGTGTAATCAACATTACACTTGCTGGCGCGGTTGTGTGCAGCAATCTCGAGAGGTGTGCACATGGCCCTGAAGGCTTTCCCGTCCGTTCCGAAAGTGGTTGAGCCCACAAAGGAAACGGAAGACATGGGGACTGCGGTGAACGATACGGCTGAAACGCCCGAGTCGCCCGCGCCCCTCAATGTGCGCCGCTATGCGATGTTCGCCGTTGCCGGACTGGCCGTCCTGTTCGGGCTGTGGAAGGGCGTTGAGTGGTGGAACACGGGCCGGTTCGAAGTCCGCACCGACAATGCCTATATCCGCGCCGACATCACGACCGTGGCCTCCAAGATCCAGGGCTATGTCTCCAAGGTCGTCGTCACCGACAATCAGGCCGTCAAGGCAGGCGATCTCCTGGTCGTGCTTGAGGGGGGCGACTATGACGCCCGGCTCTCTGAAGCCCAGGCCGCCCTGTCACAAGCTGAAGCCGCTGCTGCTCAAGCGCGCGCACAAGTCGCCTCCAAGCAGTCGCTTGAAGCTTCCGCCCTGGCAGATATCGCCGCACAGAAAGACCGTGTGACAGAGGCACGTGCGGCCGAGCAGTCGGCCAAGGCCAACGCCAAGATCGCCAGCGAAGACTTCGCCAGATACGCAGAGCTTACGGACAAGGGACACTACCCGGCCGCCCAGCTCGATACGGCACATGCAAAAGCCGACGCGGCCAAGGCCAATGCCGACCAGGCGGCCGCGGCCATTACCACACAGACAAGCCAGCTCAGTGTCGCCCAGGCAGGGCTTGCGCGGGCCAAGCAGGACATAGCTGCGGCCGAGGCGGCTGTCGCCGGCGCTGACGCACAGGTCGAAGCTGCCCGCGCGCGCGTACAGGCGGCGCAGCTTGATGCCGGCCGCGCTGAAATCCGCGCGCCTATTTCGGGCGTCGTGGCCAACCGTGTTGTTTCTGAAGGACAATTGCTCAGCCCGGGCCAACAGGCGCTTTCCATCGTGCCCGTCGACCAGGCCTATGTGATTGCCAATTTCAAGGAGACCCAGGTGGAAAACATGCGGCCCGGCCAGAAGGTTGAGCTTCATGTCGATGCCTATCCTGATCTCAAGGTGGAGGGCACTGTGCAGTCGCTTGCGCCCGCGTCCGGCGCCCAGTTCAGCCTGATCCCTCAGGATACCGCCACTGGCAACTTTACCAAGATCGTCCAGCGCGTTCCCGTACGCCTCGCGATTTCGAAAGAAGCGCTCGATACGGGTCTGATGCGTCCAGGCCTCTCGGTCGAGGCTGTGGTCAACGTCAAACCGACACAGTCGTGAGATGAGCACGTCGGCACCGACGCATCCTGGAAACGCCGCAGCCTTGGCTGAGGGCGACAAAATCCCTATCACGCTCCATATCGGCTTCTTCGCGATGATCATCGGCATGTTCATGTCGATTCTGGACGTGCAGATCGTTGCCAGTTCGATCCGCCAGATCCAGGCTGGCGTTTCGGCCAGTGGGGATGAGATTGCCTGGGTACAGACCGGTTATCTGATTGCCGAAGTTGTCGGCATCCCGCTATCCGGGTTTCTGAACCGTGTGTTTGGCCTGCGGCGCCTGTTCATGATGTCCGCGGCGGCCTTTACGGTCTCCAGTGTCCTCTGCGCCATGTCCTGGGACCTGGATTCCCTCATCTTCTTTCGCTGCATCCAGGGTTTTGTCGGTGCGGCCATGGTGCCCTCCACAATGGCCGCCGCCTTTACCCTGTTCCCGGGTGGCAGGTCGATGACGCAGCAGGTGATGATCGGCATGGTGGCGACGCTCGCCCCGTCGATCGGTCCAACGCTGGGCGGTTGGATTACCGAACATATGAGCTGGCACTGGCTCTTCCTGCTCAATGTGATCCCGGGCATTGCAGCGGTCATTCTTGTCTGGATGTACGTGCCACGCCAGAAGGGCGAAACGCACCTTCTGCGCCGCGTCGATATTGTCGGGCTCGCGGCAATGGCGATGATGCTTGGCGCGTTTGAATGGGTTGTGGAAGAAGGCCCGGCGGAAGGCTGGACCCAGAGTTCCATGATCATTCGCTGGATTTTTTATTGCACGGTCGCAGCCGCGATTTTCTTCTACCGTGCAGTCCGCGCCGAGCATCCGATTGTTGACCTCAGCGTGTTCAAGGATCGCAATTTTGCGTCCGGCGCCATTGTCGGGGCTGTGGTCGGCTTTGTTCTCTACGGGTCTGTTTATGCGCTGCCGCTCTTTCTCGGTCAGGTCCAGGGCTATTCGGCCCTGCAGATCGGTCAGATCATGAGTGTGTCAGGCGTGGCCATGTTCATCGGCGGGCCGATTGGCGGCGCCCTGACACGGCGTTTCGATCCCCGTCTCGTGCTTGGCAGCGGGCTCATACTTATAACGATCGGTGTAATGGGCAACGCCCACATGACGCATGAATCGAGTTTCAATGAACTGTTCTGGCCTCAGGCCTTACGCGGTATTGGCCTGATCCTCACCATGGTGCCGACGACGAACCTGGCTCTGGGCACGTTGCCGCCGGCGCGCGTGGCCAATGCCTCCGGTCTCTTCACGGTTTGCCGCAACCTTGGCGGCGCTGTGGGGATCGCATTCCTCAATACGCTGATGTTGCATTATAATTCGCTTCATAAGCAGGAATTGTCTGCGGGCATGAGCATCGCGCGCCCCGAAGTTCAGACCTGGCTGTCGCAGGCTTCAAGCCGGCTTCAGGCCGCTGGCGTTCCTGACCCGGATGCGTCCGCCATGATGCAACTCGGCCAGCGGGTTCAGCTTGAAGCGCTGGTCATGACGTACAACAATCTCTTCACGGCGATGGCCATGGCTTCAGCTCTCGCGTTTCTTGTTGTCTTCATTTTGAGAAAGCCCAATCCTGCGGCAGGGCCTGTCGCGGCCCATTGATGGCACGCAGAGAAAAGGGCGCCGAGTGATCAGCGCCCTTTGTCTTTATGAATTGCGTCGTCCGTATTCTGTCTAGACGACATTCTTGCCTTGTACGGCCCTGACAACGAATGTCAGAACGAGCAGGGCGAGGAATACGAAGAACAGGATCTGTGCGATACCCGCCGAAGCGCCTGCGAGACCGCCAAAGCCAAGAGCTGCAGCGATAATGGCGAATATGAAAAATGCGAGTGCCCAACCGAGCATGATATGTCTCCTTGTCAATGTTAGCCGGCTTCATGTGCCGTTAAATTACCAACTCGGATCGGGCTACTCGGGTTCCGGAAATTAACTTTGGAACCCTTTTGGCGGTGCGTGCGTTTTTGTAGCAGCACCTGATGCGCGTCACGATTGGCTTCCTATTCTCCCAATCGACCAACGCGTGGCATCAGGATTTTCTTAGATTCACGGTCATCCGGGGGCCCTTGCTTGAAGCTGTGTGCATTGATTAATCCAGATTCTGGATCCACACCCAAAAACTCTGAAGATGCGCTTCAGGCAGAACTTGCACCCATGGGTCTCACCGCAACGGTGATTCCTGCCGTTGGTGGCGAGATCGTATCAGCCGTCGCTGAAGCCCTCGCCATGAAGCCTGATGTCTTGATTGTCTGGGGCGGTGACGGGTCTGTTGCGTGCGCACTTTCAGCTAGCGGCGCATCCGGTCCTCCCGTCCTGGCCTTGCCCGGCGGGACCATGAACCTGGTTCACAAGCGCCTGCATGGGGAGATCACCGACTGGAAGGAAATTCTGCGCCTTGCGCTGGAATCGCCTGCCGAGCCCTTCGCTGCGGGCTGCGTCAACGAGCACCTGTTCTTTGTCGCTGCAATGATGGGCCAGGTCACCACGCTGGCGGAATCGCGAGAGGCCGCCCGGCATGGCCAGATCATCAAGGCGGCGGAACTGGCTGTTCAGTCGGGCGCGATGAATATCGAGCGCAGGTTACGCCTTGAAGCGGTCCATGCAGATGGCAACCAGAAGCTCGATGCGGTGGCAGCAGCTGTCGTGATAGGCGATGGCGTCGTGCCAAAGCTGGAAGTTGCCGCAATTGATCCCCGATCTACATTCGATTGGGTGACTATTGCTGTCGATGCCCTGATGCACGGATGGCGTGAAGCAGAGTCAATCGACATGGACGAAACCCGTACCGTCACCATCACAGACATTGAAGGGCTCGAGTTTCCGGCCACCATTGATGGTGAGACCGTCACAATGCCGAGTGGCACGACCATCAGGCTTAAACGTCATGCCGCCAATGTTTTGCGCGCCAGGCCTGGCTGATGCGGATTGTTCAGCTCGCAGACCTGCATTTCGGCGCGGAAGACGCCCGCGCCATCGAGGCTGCGACCGAGTCTGTCACACAGCTGGCGCCGGATGTGGTCGTTGTCAGCGGCGACATGACCCAGCGCGGAAAGCACCGTGAGTTCGAGATGGCGCGCGCGTGGATCGACAGCCTGAACCGGCCCTGCCTGATCGTACCGGGCAATCACGACACGCCCTTGTTCAATCTGGTGTCTCGGGCCAGCAGTCCCTTCCAGCGCCACGATCACTATTTTGATTCCTATGCCAGCATGCTGCGCGTGGATGATGTCCGGATCGACGGCCTGAACACGGCGCGTGGCTGGCAGGCCCGTTCAAACTGGGCTGAAGGCTCGGTACGGCTGAGGCATCTGGCCACTATCCTGAATCGTGATGTGAGGCCGGATACAATACGCGTCCTCGCCTGCCACCATCCCTTCCGGTCGCCCAAGGACGCGCCCTTGCGAACCCGCACACGCCGCGGCGGTGCCGCAAGCGAGATGCTGGCTGAAAGTGATGTGGCCATTCTGCTGACGGGACATGTCCACACGCCGCATGTTGAGCTGATCGAGGAGCCTAATGGCCGTTACCTCGCCATCTCTGCGGGGACATTGTCGACACGCCTGCGCAGCGCGCCTCCCGCCTTCAACAGTCTCGACATCACGCCGACCAGCGTGTCCGTGACGACCCACGACTTTAAAGGCTCAGCCTTCGAGGCGCGGTCACTGGGCAGCTGGAAAGTGGCTCATCTCAAACCGAAATAACCAGCGGCCATCTCAGTCCTTATTTGGCATGTGAAGTGTGAGGTGGCATCCGCCATCCGGATGTGCGTCAACATTAAGCGATGCGGCGAGTTGGCGGGAGAATGCGTTCATCAGCTTTGATCCCAGGCCACGACCGCTTTCCTGGTCGGATGGTGCGGATGGATCATATCCCCGGCCATTGTCGGAAATCCTGAGGGTCGTACCGCCGTCATCGACAGCGAGCGATACAGTGATCACGCCGCCTTCCGGCCCGAAGGCATATTTCATGGCATTGGTAATGGCTTCCACAATGAAGAGGGCCATAGGGATCGCGTCATCGGCGGGGCGCATGACGTCATCATAGTCCTGGACAATCTCGACGCGGGATTCTTCCATGCCGAGCGCTTCCGACAAGTGGGACACAAGTCCGGTCAGGAAGGGCTTTAGCTGGACCTGCTCAAGGCGTTCATTCTGGTAGAGCGTCTGGTGCACAATCGCGAGTGCATCAATGCGGTGGCGTGCAGCCGAAATCGCCGCCTTGGCTTCGGGGTCGCGCAGCTGCCGCCCCTGAAGGTTGAGGAAGCTGGTAACGATCTGAAGATTGTTTTTGACCCGGTGATGGATTTCGCGCACGGCGGCATCCCGGCTGGCAATGGCTTGCTTCAGATCCTGATCGCGTTCGCCGATATCCTTGGCCATGACATCCATGGCGCGTGCAAGCCGCGAAATTTCATCAGGTGCCTTGTCGAAGGTCTGGCCAGCCTTGAACTGGTAGCGACCGGCCCCGTAAACGCGCACCGTCCGGGTCAGCCGCGACAACCAGCGCAGCACGAGCGAGTCGATCGCAAGCCACACGGCGAGCAGGGCCACGCTGAATGCGATCAGCGGCAGGCCTATGGAGGTGAGGGGGCGGAGCGTGAAGTCGCTCCAGAAACCCGGGGACTCGCGTGAGATCGCCGCAAATACATTCCCCGGCCCCAAGGGCTTGATGACGACATCCAGAGAATGGCCCGCCTTGTCCTTCAGGACGAATAGAGAAGGGGTCTGTTCCTTGGCGACAGCGGCGACCCATTCAGGGTCAAGCTTGGTAAAACGGCTACTTCCAAAGGCCTCGCCGCGATCATCCAGGACGGAGACCTCGATTCCGCTGGGTGGGGCGGCCTCATGAGCGAGGGCCGCGAGCTGCGCAGTGTGGAGTTCAAACCCCACAGAGCCGACAAAGGCGCCTTCATCATCATCGAGGCGAAGGAGGATAGAGAACAGCCAGTCATCATCCCGGCTGCTATAGTATGTGTCGCTGCGCACGAGTTTTTCGCCGCGCTTCAGCCGTTCATTGTTTTCAGGATTAGGTAGAGTCCAGCCTGCAGCAGACGGTGACGAGCAGGTCGCAAGGCCGTCCGTGTCGAAGCGGGCGACATTTGCCAGTGGTACAATGACTTCCGAGAGGTTGTTATAAACCTTCGCGCAACGGCCGCGCGCCAGATCATCGCGATTAAGTGTGAGCAGGAGTGCGGCTTGGTCGATCGATTTCTCGACACTGTCAAGCGCGTCGTCAGACAGGAGCAGCAAGTCAACCCGGCGTTCGTCGAGGCCCTTTGCGGCGTCGAGATAGGCTGAAAAAACAGACAGGACCAGAATAGGCATCAGGGCCGCAACGAGCGTCATGACGAGACGCTTGCGCAACGATCCTGATTTCCTATTGGATTCTTTGTCTTTCAGCTCAGATTGTCGGAGCACCAGCTATCTCGTCCGCCTGATCCATGATGTCGTCAAAAGCCTTGCTGGCGGACATACCTGCGTCGCTATTATAGCCTGTGTCATTGGATTCCAGGATCTCTATCACAGCCTTGCGTGCACGGGACACGCGGCTTTTTATTGTACCCACCGCGCATCCGCAGATTTCTGCCGCCTCTTCATAAGCCATGCCACCGGCGCCGACCAGTATTAGCGCTTCCTTTTGGTCGACAGGCAGCTTGGCCAACGCATTGCGTAGCGCCAGCAGCTCAAGGCCATCAGTTGGATTGCTGCTGGACAAGAGCGTAGCTTCAGCGACTTCCGGATCCAGCGGCTGGCGACGCCAGCTGCGGCGTTTTTCGGAATAGAAAGCATTACGCAGGATGGTGAAGGCCCAGGCTTTCATGTTTGTGCCGGCGTGAAACGACTCGCGTGCGTTCCACGCTTTAAGCATTGCGTCCTGCGCCAGGTCATCCGCGAGCGTTGCATCGCGGCACAGGCTGCGGGCAAACGCACGAAGGTGCGGGATAAGCGCCGTAAGCTCTTGCTTAAACGCCTTATCGTCAAGTTTTTGGGGCTCTTGCTTCATGGCGCAGCGCTCACTCGGAATCCGCAGGGCCAGATGAGCGCTTCTTGTCTGCCTGCTCCAGCAATTTCAAGAATTCATCTGGTACTTCTTCCTGCGCGACATCCTCGTAGATGCGTCGAAGTTGATCGCCAATTTTTGCACCGCGACGCTTCAGATCAGCATCGGATTTCTGCTGACCTGTCTGCTTCTTTTTGTTCATTGGCTGGACTCTGGATTCGATCAAGGGATTGTACCTGCTGTTCAACTCACATACTTGAACTGCGGGCAATGGCTTTTGTTCCACCGCAAAATGTTTTTTTGCAGATACCTGCAACCATTTTGGCTCCAGTGGGTTAAGAACGAGAAATATCGCAAGAGGGTTCCCATGGATTTGGTACAAAATTTCGCTCCGCACCTGCCTTTTCTGCGCCGCTACGCGCGTGCGCTCACGGGTAGCCAGGATAGCGGGGATGCATATATCCGCGCTTCTCTCGCAGCGCTTGTTGAAGATCCAGACCAGATTGACCGCGAAATTGATGCGCGGACGGCTCTATACCGCTTTTTCCATGTCATCTGGGGCGGAACGGGCGCTCAGCTGGAGGCGCAGTCGCATGAGGACGTAAATCCTGCTGACCGCCGCTTGCAGGCCCTTGCGCCAATTCAGCGCCAGGCCTTTCTCTTGACCGCGCTCGAGGGCTTCACGGCCAAGGAAGCGGCCTTCATTTTGGGTGTCTCCGAAGATGAGCATACAGAACTTGTGACGGCAGCACACCGTGATATCGAGCAGGAACTCAAGACGAAAGTCCTCATCATCGAGGATGAGCCAATTATCGCGGCCGATCTGGAAAATCTTGTTGAGGACCTAGGTCACGAGGTGACTGGCAATGCGACAACGCGCACTGAGGCGGTCGAATTGGCCAAGTCCACCAAGCCGGGGCTCATCTTGTGCGATATCCAGCTTGCCGATGGCTCGTCAGGCATTGATGCAGCACACGATATTCTTGAGATTATGGACGTGCCGATCATTTTCATCACGGCCTTCCCCGAGCGTCTGCTGACCGGCGAGCGGCCGGAGCCAACCTTCCTGATTCCTAAACCGTTCCAGGAAAACACCGTGAAAGCGGCAATTGGCCAGGCGCTGTTCTTCAACCCGGCCAAATCGCCAAACGTTACGGCTTGAACTGATTAGCGAAACACCGCGAGCAGAACCAGCATACCAACGAGCGCAAGAACGACGCCGATCGCGAGTGTGGTCGGCATTCCCATTATGCGCTGGCCTTGGCGGGCCTCTTCTTTTTTAATCGTGGTTTCGTCTTCGGGCATGTAAATCTCCTTTCCCTACTGACGCGCCTTGGCGCGTCAGGTTCCATCCAGTCTCAGGCGCGGGTGGGTCGGGAGCTCCCATTTGCTTTACCATTGGTGTGGGGAGTGATGTGGGACGATCCATTTGGCATCGAGAACTTCGAAAAATCGAGCCGGCGCAGGTGAAGATAATCCGTGTTGAAATGGCATATGCGGGCCAGACGCTCCCGGTCATCTATGAGAATAACGCCTCGCGACTCCTCGATCAGTCCTGAATGACGCATCGCCGACATTGTGCGGGAGACGTGAACGGGTGTCAGGCCGAGCGCATCGGCCAGGTCCACGCGCGTCAACGGAAGCGGTAATTGCTTGTGATTGGTGCCCATGGCGCCGTTCATGCGCCTTTGAAGCTCGAGAAGCAGGTGGCCAATCCGCTCCTTGGCTGAGCGCCTTCCCAGGCGAACAATTTGCTCACGGAGGATCGATTCCTCCTGAACTGCGGCCCACCAGAATGACGAGGATATATCGCCCGACGTACGAAGCAGCTGAACAAACTCACGCGTATCAATCACAAGGATCGAGACGTCTGTGACGCTCGTAACTGTATGATCGGCTTCGAGACATGCGAGGGCCTGCAGGTCAAAAATGTCTCCCGGCAGCATGAAGTTGACGATCTGCCGGCGGCCATCCTCCAGGGTGCGGTGCCTGACCGCCCACCCCTTGTTGACGATGAAGAGCGTCTCGGCGATCTCGCCCACGCGGACAATGTCCTCGCCGGCGCGATACGTTACCGTCTTGGTGGAAATATTATCAATTAGCTCCCAGTTATCATCATTGATGACGGCATACTGGGACAGGCGGTTCTTGAAAGCTTGCATTGGGTTAATACGCCTTACGGAATACGGGGTTCCGCGTATAGAAAATGTAATCGTTACTGTGATTATGGAACAAAGCGACAGTGTGACCGTTTATTGAAAGTTCACCCTACTGAATTTCTCCAAGGAGCATGAAATGGATACCAAGACCGCAACCGGCACCAAAATCAAATCCGAAATCGATTCCGACGTTGATGCGCTGAAAAGCGATATCGCCGCGCTTCGTGACGACCTTCGTCAGGTCGTCAACGACATGCGTGGCCTCGCCAGCGTAAAGGCACAGGCCGGCGTCGACAAGGGCACTGAACTCGCCAAGGAAGCTGGCGAACAGATCGGTGAAGCCAAGAGTGCAATGGAAACACGCATCCGCGAAAATCCACTCGGCGCCATCGGCATCGCGTTCGGAGCAGGGGTTATCCTTGCAATGATGCGCCGGAACTAGGCACTCATGGACACAACGAAGCTTCGCCTCTTCGCGGCCGTCGCCGGGATCGTCTTCGGTCTTGGCGGCGTGTTTGCGCTTGCAGTGGCGTTGACCCTCGCACTGGCCATCTATCTTGGCACAGTCGGGGCCACGTTCACCGTGGCGGCGCTCTTCCTGTCAGCGGCGTGTATTTGCCTCTTCCTCTTTCTTCAGCCAACAAAGTCCTCTGCCGACGAGTTGGACGATATCGAGGATGCCACGGCCGATGCTCTGGCAGACCTGCCTTTTGATGCCCTGAAGTCGGTGATCGAAAAGCGGCCCCTGACTGTCGCCGCACTTGCTCTACTGGCAGGATATTCCGTTGTGAGGGACCCTGCAGCTGTTGCGCGCCACGCTCAGCGATTCATGGTAGGGTTGCTCTAAGCGGACCATCAGGCCCGCAGATTATCGTGAGCAGCCGGACCGGAGATTAATGCGTTCTGCAATCCTGATTTTCTCAGCTCTTACGGCTGGCCTCGCGCTTGGACGAAAGTTCCTGGCCGGTGAAGTGGCCAGTCGCAAGAACAAGGTGATCGAGGCAGCCGCCATAGAGGCGCGCCAGCGCATCCGTGAGCAGGCCAATATCGTCCTGAAGGACAGTTTTGTCCATTTCGCTGCGGCGACCGGCGTCAAACTCCTCATCCTCATCACGCTATGGCTCTTCTGGCGCACGCAATTGCTTGGTCATGACGCCATTTCGGTGGCGGTCATCGTGTGCCTGGTAGGGTTCGTCATCCGGGATGCGTGGGTCATCTATCCAACCGCGCGCTTCGTGCTCAGCACGCTCGTGCGCAACGGCTGGCACCCCATCCGTGCGCTCGGGGAGACGATCGCGGCGCTCGTCTTTGAAGAAGTGCTGCTGGAGGCAGAAGCGCTGCCCCAGCCGCGTTCACACATGCTCCTCATCAAGCTCGCCGGCCACGACCAGGACACGATGCACACGGAAATTGCCGCCGCCGTAGCGGATATTGCGCGTCAGTCGTCCTGGCATGACCTCCGACCATACATCTTCAGCGCCGCCGCCAAGACCGTTTCAATCATGGTGCTCTACGGCGCGACTGTGGCCCTGTTAATCTCACGCCTGCCGCATTATTAGGCCCGAAAGCAGTCTGCCACGCGGGCGAGCCAGCGCCGCACCTCGTCACCCTTTTCGTCCAGCGAATTGCCGTGCCGCACAAGGATCAGGTCGAGCGAGGGGACGAGCACAGTATACTGGCCCTGATAGCCATTCGCCGAGAAGCTGCCCGGCCCACAGAGGCCAAGCCACCAGTGCGCACCATATCCCAGCGTCTCTGTCGGCGGCGTCGGTGTCAGCGTGCGCGCATAATCGACCCAGCCTTCGGGCAGGATACGCTGCCCGTCCCACACGCCATCACGAATGTATAGCAGGCCAAAGCGCGCAAAGTCGCGCGCCGTGCAATAGCAGAATGACGAGCCGATGAACGTACCTTGCGCATCGAACTTGGGCAGCGGGGATATCATGCCGATAGGGTCGAACAATTCCCGGAACATGAAGGCGCGGAACGCCTCGCCCGACTCCCCCAGTGCGCGGGCGGCACAGCGGGCGACAATATTGGTCGTGCCGCTGGCATAGCTCCAGGCTGATCCCGGCTCGTGCACCAACGGAAAGCCGGCTGCGAAGCCTCCCACGTCGTCCTTGCCTGAGCCGAAAAGCATCTCGATGACATCCGACACGCCCGCATCGACATAGTCTTCCGCAAATTTCAGCCCGCTCGACATGCGCAGCAACTGATCCAGCGTGATGCGGCGGCGCGGGTCGTCTGCCCCTTGCCACTCGGGCACGTCAGCGGGGGCCTGCACGTCAATCTTGCCTTCGCGCACGAGTATGCCGACCAGTGCATGAGTCATGCTCTTGGCCTCCGACCAGGACGGATAAGTGTCCGTCGCCAGATTGTCCTGCCCATATCGCTCGGCGACGATGCGGCCTCTCTGAACCGCCAGAAAGGCATGCGTCTCGCCCATGCTGGCCAGCGCATCCTCACTGAAAGCGAGATCCAGAAGCCGCCCAAGTTCCCCCGAGTCCACGCCAGCGCCCAGCGGCCCCTCCGGCCAGCGCTCGGTCGGCCACGCAACACCCTCAGGCTGGGACGGCAGGGGCACAAGCGTAGGGGAAGATGACATGGGCGGGCCTCGGCATTGCGTTTCAGCTATGCCTAGTAAGCAAAGCTAAGCCCGTACCGGAAGGCCAAACACCGAAATTGTCGGTGCCTTGGTCAAGAAAGATATGACGGAAAGACTGGCAGCATGGAGCGGGTGAAGGGAATCGAACCCTCGTATTCAGCTTGGGAAGCTGCTGCTCTACCATTGAGCTACACCCGCGTGCGGCGCCTATTTGAGCCGGAATGGTCCGGTGCGCAATAGCCGCCTGCCGTCACTTGAGTACCACCACCGCAACAGAGCGCGGCGGCAGGTCCAGCACCAGCTTTTTGTCCTTTGCTTTGGCTGTCAGCGGCACCGGGTGCACGGCGTCCGGATCGGCAAACGTATTTCCCGCATCCATGGTTTTCGCCGTGAGCAACCGGCCCTCGGCCTTTTTCGCGCCGAACGAAGTCAGGTCCACGTCATGGCTGGCTTTCGCGTCGGCATTCACAAGCGCCAAGATCAGCTCGCCTTCCGCCGTCCGCGCGGCGCTGAGGCTGATCGCGGGCAGGGTGACGTCGCCAAGCGTATAGTCCGGCGATGTATAGGAGACGGGCAGCGCCTCGGCGCCCATGAAGGGCTTGTACATCTCGAACACATGATAGGTCGGCGTCAGCACCATGTCCGGACCATCGGTCAGGATCATCGCCTGAAGCACGTTCACCATCTGCGCGATGTTCGTCATCTTCACGAGGTCGGCATTGTGGTGGAAGATATTGAGGTTCAGTCCGGCGACAACCGCATCGCGGATCGTGCCCTCCTGGTAGAGCGCCGGCGGCGCCTTGGCCTCGTCTTGGTCCACCCACATGCCCCACTCGTCGACATAGAGACCGAAGCCGTCAACGAGATCCTCGTGCTTGGAGATGATCGCGCGCTGGTCGGCAATCACGTCTTCCATGCGCAGGGTGCGTTTGATGGTCGAGGCCCACTCGGCTTCGGGAAAGCCGGTCGCGGCGCCCTTCTTGCTCCATTCCCCGGTCGGCAGCATGTAGACGTGCAGTGACACGCCCTCGATCAGGTCCGCGATATAGGGATGGCCAAGCAGCGTGTCAGTGTATTCCGGATTGCCATCATGGGCGCCCGACAGGATGCGCACGGGCTGGTCGCCGGCGGTCTTCGCGAAACTGGCATATTGCGCATAAAGGTCGGCATAGGCACCGGCTGTCAGGGCCCCGCCGCAGCCCCAAGTCTCGTTCCCGATCGACAGGAAGTCCACCTTGTAGGGTGTTTCGCGTCCATTCGCGGACCGTTCCGCGGCCCTGTCACCTGCCTCGGCGGTCAGGTATTCGAGCCAGTCGGCGGCTTCGGCTGCGGTGCCGGTTCCAAGGTTCAGGTTGAGATAGGTCTTCGCGCCGAGCCGTTCGGCGAGATTGAAGAATTCATGGCTGCCGAAGGCATTCGTCTCTTCCGTGCCGCCCCACACCATGTTCACCCGCACCGGACGCGTGTCGCGGGGCCCCACGCCGTCGCGCCAGTGGTAGAGGTCGGCATAGCAGCCACCGGGCCAGCGGATGACCGGAATCTCCAGCGCCTTGAGTGCATCGAACACGTCATCGCGGATGCCGTCCGTATTGGGGATGTCGCTGTCGGGGCCCACCCAGATGCCGCCATAGGGTTGGGTGCCGACGTGCTCAAGAAACTGGCCGTAGATTTCGGGGGCGATCGTATGCGTCTCGGCGGCGAGGTCCACGTCGATCCTTGTCTGGGCCGGGGCAGGCAGGGTCCACATCAGGGCGCACGCCAGGCTGGCGGCCAGTTGAAGTCTCATTTCTCTCTCCCTTATTATTTTAGCGCTAACATTGCTGCGGGAGCCCCCCTGAGGTCAAGCTGCGTCAGGAATTCCGTGTGCCGCATCACCCACTGGCTAAGCGCGCAGGTTGCAGGTAGAAGGCCCGCATGAACGGATTTCTCGCAGTTGCAGCAGGCGGCGCCCTCGGCGCATCCATGCGTTATGGCATCAGCCAGCTGTCAGTGCGGCACCTGCCGCAGGGCTGGCCCTATGGCACATTCACGGTCAACATTCTGGGCAGCCTGGCCATGGGCTTGCTGATCGGATGGCTGGCCCTGAAGGCCGAAGGTGTCAGCCAGACGACGCGTCTGTTTCTCGCCACCGGTGTTCTCGGTGGCTTCACCACATTCTCGGCCTTTTCGCTGGAAGTGGCTGAGTTCCTCCGTACCGGCGATACGGGCAAGGCCATCGCCTATGCCGGTCTCTCGCTGGTCCTTGGCGTTTCGGCGCTGCTACTGGGCCTCTGGCTCGCACGGAGGTTCTACGCATGAGCGGCCAGATCATCACCGAAACCGTCACCGACAAGGAAGAAGGCACCCGCCTCGACCGATGGATCAAGCGCCGCGTGCCGGTCACGCAGGGCCAGGTCGAGAAATGGCTGCGCACCGGGCAGGTCCGCGTCGATGGCGGCCGCGCCAAGGCCAATATGCGCCTTGAGGCCGGCATGGCCGTGCGCCTGCCCATCCTTGACGGCGAAGCCCCGCGCCAGCGCGACCCCGCTGCCAATGCCTCACAGAAGGATCGCGAATTCCTCAAGGAGCTGATCATCTATGAAGACGACGAGATGATCGCTTTCAACAAGCCCGCAGGCCTCGCCGTGCAGGGCGGATCGGGGCAGGGACGCCATATTGACGGCATGCTTCCCGCCCTGTCGGAAGGCGAGCACCGCCCGGTCCTGGTCCACCGGCTCGACAAGGACACATCCGGCGTACTCCTCGTCGCCAAATACCCCGCCGCTGCCGCCCGTCTCGGCGAACTCTTCCGGGGCCGCGAGATGGACAAGGTCTACTGGGCCGTCACCGTCGGTGTACCCAACCCGCCCTTCGGCCAGATCCGCTGCTGGATGGTCAAAGGCGTGCCCGACGATCGCGAAGAGAGCGGCTGGCGTCCCGTCAGCCCGAACGTCAAACGCCGCGACGCCGACCGTGAACGCATGATCCGCACCGCGCAGGGCGTCGAAGGCGCCAAGCACTCCATCACCGATTACGCCGTCATCTCGACGGCTGGCCAGAAAGCGGCCTGGGTCGCGCTGAAGCCGCTGACGGGCCGCATGCACCAGCTGCGCTTCCACATGCTCGAGATGGACACGTCCATCCTCGGCGACTTCAAATACCAGAGTCGCCGCGAAGTGCCCAACGGCCTCGCGCCCGGCTTGCACCTGCACGCCCGCGCGTTGATCATCCCGCGCCCCATCGGCAAGCCCATCTCCATCATCGCGCCGCTCTCGCCGCACATGAAGGAGACATTCGAAACGCTCGGTTTCCTCGAACAGGAAGCAGGCAAGAACCCGTTGGCGCCTTTCGTCTGATGCTGAAACTGGCCATTTGGGATATGGACGGCACCATCGTCGACAGCCGGGACGTTATCCAGACGGCGATGACGCGCGCCTTCGAAACGCAAGGCCTCACGCCGCCGCCCTATGATGCGACACGCCAGATTGTCGGCCTCGGCCTCAGGGAATCCTGCCAGATACTGGCGCCGGACGATCTCTCCCCGGAACGCGTCGATGCGCTCGTCGAGTCCTACCGCAACGCCTTCATGTCCCGCCGCACGGATCCGGACTTCAAGGAACCGCTTTACGAGGGCGCTCTCGAAACGCTCCAGATGCTGCGGGACGAAAACTGGCTGATCGCCATGGCGACGGGCAAGTCACATCGCGGTATCCGCGCCATCTTCGACATGCACCCGCTAGAGTCCTATTTTGATACAATCTGGTGCGCCGATGATGGCCCCGGCAAGCCGCATCCTTTCATGGTGGAGCAGTCCATGAATGCCCTCGGCGCTGAGGCTCACCAGAGCCTGATGATCGGCGACGCCATCCACGACATCAACATGGGTAATGCGGCAGGTGTCCGGACGCTAGGCGTGACATGGGGCTTCGGCGCAGCGCACGAGCTGGAAGCGGTCGGAGCCCATGAAATTCACCATTCCTACAAGACGTTGCAAGAAAGCCTGCTTCGTTTCGCGCAGGCCACAGGGAACTAAAAGCTCCCGCCCACGTAGCTGTGTCATAGGTGCTGACACAATCTAAGGGTGGCGAACATGACATGGAAGATTGAAGCTGGAATCGTGGGCGGAGCCGCACTCGTTCTCGGTGGATTCCTCGCTGTCATGGCCAACCAGCAAGATACGTCGCGCCCCGACCCCGTCGACCATTTCATCCAGTCAGACTATGATGTGTTTGACCGTGACTTCAAACTCGGCAGCACGGAATGCGCCATTGGCCTGGCCTCCCAGAAAATATGCATGCACAAATCGCCCCTGGAGAAAGAACTTCAGGTCGGCCAGATCTTGCCCGCTTATATACCGGCGCTTGGTGCTGAATTCCGCATCATTGTGGAAACTGCGCTGAAGTCTGAAAATCTCAGAACGGTCCGCTATGGCCAGACGTTGGTGCTGATTGATGCCAATACGCGTGAAGTGAAGGACATCCTTCGCCTCAATGCGCCCGATTTTTTGGCGGCACAGGGTGACGCCGCTCAGCCCAAGGTCTGAAATCCCTCTTGGAACAAAGCGCCAGCGGGCCTAAAGGCTGCGGCATGACAAGTTCCGAACCTACCGACAAACCAAAACGCTTCTACAAGAAGGCTGCCGTTGAGCCGATGGATGACGGCTGGACTGTTGCCCTGGACGGTCGCACGATCAAGACGCCTGCCCGCGCAGGCCTTATCCTGCCGACCGAGCGCCTTGCCCGCGCCATCGCAGCAGAATGGCAGGCACAGGACGCGCATATCGATCTCCTCGCCATGCACCTCACGCGTCTCGCCAATGTGGCGATCGACCGGGCAGAGGAAACCCGCGAGGAGATGGCCGACGAACTGGCGCGCTATTGCGAGACGGACCTCATCTGTCACATCGCCGACACGCCTGACGAACTGGCCGAGGCCGAGGAAAAGCACTGGGCACCTGTCCGCGACTGGGCGGGCGATACGCTCGGTGTCAATCTCGTGCCCGTCATCGGGATTGTTGCTTCGCCGCAGCCCGATTCCTCGCTCGAGGCCGCGCGCGATCATGCGCTTTCGCTCGATGCCTTCCGCCTCACGGGCCTTCTCTTCGGCGCAGGCCTCTTTGGTTCGGCCCTTTTGGCCCTCGCTGTCGAACAGGAAGCGCTCAGCGCCGAGGATGCCTACGAGATTTCCCGCATTGATGAAGCCTGGCAGGCTGACCATTGGGGCGAGGATGACGAGGCCAAGGCAGCCACGGAAGCCCGACGCCTCGAGGCCAAGGCACTCGGCGTCTGGTTTCGCGCACTGGTCTGATCGTTGCTTGACTGCGTATGAAAGAAAAGGAAGCGTGCACGCCGCGTGATTGCCTGCTGGGAGACAGCCTTGATCATCGTCCATCACCTGGAAAATTCCCGCTCGCAACGTGTCCTCTGGCTGCTGGAAGAGCTGGGTCTGCCCTACGAGGTCAGGCGCTATGAGCGCGACGCGAAGACGATGCTGGCACCGCCTGAACTCAAGGCCATCCACCCGCTCGGCAAATCACCTGTGATTGAGGATAATGGCGCCATCGTCGCTGAAACAGGCGCTATTTTCGAATACATACTGGAAACGTATGCAGAAGGACGCCTATGCGCGCCCGCCGGTACATCTGAGGCCCGCAAACTAACCTACTGGCTGCACTATGCCGAGGGCTCGGCCATGCCGCCGCTGCTGCTCAAGCTCGTGTTCATGCGTGTGCCCGAAGGCGCGCCGGGCCTGCTCAGGCCGCTGATCCGCCAGGTCGCCGAAAAAGTGCAGCAGCAGCTGATCAATCCGCAGCTTGCCTCCCATCTTGCCTATTGGGAAAGCGAGCTGGCGCCGACAGGCTGGTTCGTCGGCGACGCACTGACAGCGGCAGACATCATGATGAGCTTCCCGCTCGAAGCGGCGGCGAATCGCGGGGGCGCGGGCAAGAGCGCCGCCGTAATGGATTTCCTCAGCCGCGTGCACGCACGGCCCGCTTATCAACGTGCGTTAGAGGCGGGTGGTCCCTACGCCTACGCGTAGCAGGAAGAGGGCAAATTCCGGTCACTGACAGCCTTCAGTCACGCTATTACATAATAGATTGAGCCAAATGGCTGCCTTTTGAATTGGCACCGGTTTCCCTTTCCGGGTAATATAAGAATTAAATCTATAGCTTATTCGCGCGGCGAGTCACGCAGCCCGACGGAAAGATCTTGAGCACGGGAACGCACGCGATGGGGATAAAAGCAGATATCGCTGAGGCTGGGGAAGCTTCCATAAACGAGAAATCGAGCAGGCTTGGGCGTTCGGTCGCCGCTCACGGCCTCGCCTTCGAGAACGCCACCGTTGGCATCGGCCATATCTCAATGACAGGCCACTGGCAGTATGCCAATGGCGCGCTGGCACGCATACTTGGCTATTCAGTGGCAGAGCTTGCTGAACTGACCTGCCAGGAAATGACGCACCCGGATGAATTGCCGGAAGATGCAGATCGCGTCCTGAAACTGTTGGCGGGGGACCTGAAACATTATGCCATCGACAAGCGTTTGCGCCGGTCAGACGGCAGCTATGTCTGGACGCGTAAGACACTCGTCGTAAAGCACAAGGAAAACGGCTATCCGGAATATCTGATCGCTGTGATCGAGGACATCGATCAGCGCAAGCAGAGCGAGGCCGAGAACGCTTTCCTCATCCAGGAACTTGCACATCGCTCGCGCAACCTTCTGTCCGTCATCAGTTCCCTGACCAGCCTGCTTGCGCCGACCTGCCAGTCTGTGGAGGAATTCCAGGAAAGGCTTCTTGATCGTCTGCACGCCATTTCGGGCTCCAATAACCTTCTGCTCACCGGCGGGCGCGAGGGCGCGCCGCTTTCGGCACTGGTGCATGGGCAGCTCGAGGCCTTCCTGGGAGGCGATCGCAGTCTCGTGGTTTATGACGGGCCTGCGCTGACGGTGAACGCCAGGGCCGCCCACTCGCTCGGCATGGCGCTTTATGAATTGGCATCCAATGCGCTGAAATATGGTGCCTTCAGTCATCCCGGTGGGCGGATCGAAATCAAATGGGCGAAAGAGGGCTCCGGCTCCGACGCCGCATTCCGCTTTGTCTGGCGGGAGTTTCCCGCAAAGGCGATCACGCCACCGAGCCGTATCGGTTTCGGCGCCTCAGTACTTGAATCGGTGGCGCCCATGGGCGTTGGGGGCCGAGCCACACGTCTCTTCAATGAGGATGGCTTCGTCTGGACGCTTGAAGCACCGCTCGCAAGCATTCAGGTTCCTGCCTGAACATTCCGACGCGATCCGCGATTCGATGACCGATGATTTGTGCGTCGGGTCCGCATGGCGGGACGACGCCGGTCCCCATCTGATTCGCATCTGGAATCGGTTAGGCCTCTAAAAAATACATCCCGCATTCTAGCGTATGGTGCACCGTTCTGAAATGTGAGCAACCCGGGATGGGATTTCACGATCTTCGTCCGTTTTGAATTGTGCGTGCCTGAAAATCCTGTGTAACAAGCGTTTGTAATCAGTGCAAAAGGCGGCGTTTCCACCGCCTGCCGGGGCCTGTCTCTCCGAGTGAGATGTGAACATGAGACTTTGGGATATGGCCGTATGATGACTCTCTTTCGCGAGCTTGACAGCGGGCTGCGGGTCTCGGACTTCGAGAGCGATACGACGTTTGAAAACGCGGCTGTCGGTATCGCGTATATTGCCCTGAATGGGCGCTGGCTGAAGGTCAATCCGGCGCTGGCCAGGATGATGCAGTATCCGGCCGACGCACTGGCGGACTGGTCATTCCTGTCGGTGACGCACCCAGACGATCTGGAAACGGAACTGGAATTCGCGAAGCAGCTTCTGCGGGGCGAAATTGAGCAATATGCCCGCGAGAAACGCTATCGCCGCGCCGATGGTACTTACATATGGGCAAGTCTGACGGCCGGGCTGAAGCGCGACGCGGAAGGCCGTCCCGAATTGTTCGTTGCGGTGATTGAGGATATATCCGACCGCAAGAAGGCCGAGGCAGAAAGAGCCTTTATCATCGAGGAGCAGGCGCACCGGTCACGCAACATGCTGAGTGTGATAAGTGCGCTGGTCAGCCTGTTGGCGCCTGTTTGTGGCTCCGCTGCCGAGCTTGAGCAGCGTCTGCTTAACCGCCTGAGCGCAATTTCCCTGTCGAACGATGAATTGCTTTCGGGGGCGGGGGCCGGCGATGCCGCGTCGCTGGAGCGGCTGGTTCTTTCACAGGCCCGGGCTTTTCTCGGCCGTGATATAACGCGCATCAGCGTTTCGGGCGCAGACCTCAACATCAATTCCGCATGTGCACAGGCGTTCAGCCTGGCCCTCTATGAGCTGATGTCCAATGCGCTGAAGTATGGCGCCCTGCACGAGCCGGACGGGCGGATTGAGGCCCGGTGGATGCTCTCCGGTGCTGGCGATGACGCGCAGTTCCGCTTTGAGTGGCGCGAGATTTCCTCGGCGCCCTGCGGGGCACCTGGTCAATCGGGCTTTGGCACGAAAGTGCTGGAAACCATGACGCCCCTGTCTGTGCGCGGCCATGCAGAGCGCACCTTCGGCCCTCAGGGCCTCGTCTGGACGCTCGAGGCGCCCCTTTCGGCAGTCATCGTGCAGTCCTGAGGCTGACCCGGCGTAATTGCGCGGCCCACTTGCCATCCCGGCTGCGGCGTTTATCAGTCACTGCTTCAGTTTTATGGCAGGGAGAGGCCCCCTCATGCAGGATGTAATCGACGCTCTGGAAGCACGCCGCGAAGTCGCACGCCAAGGTGGCGGTGCCGCGCGGATCGAGAAACAGCACGAAAAGGGCAAGCTTTCCGCCCGTGAACGCGTCGCTGTCCTGCTCGATGAGAACAGTTTCGAAGAATTCGACATGTTCGTGGAACACCAGTGCGCCGATTTCGGCATGGAAGAGCAGAAAATTCCCGGCGACGGCGTCATCACGGGCCAGGGCACCATCAATGGCCGCCTCGTCTATGTCTTCTCGAAGGACTTTACCGTCTTCGGCGGCTCGCTTTCCAAGGCCCATGCGGCCAAGATCGTGAAGGTCCAGCAGGCTGCGGCCCGCAATGGCGCGCCGGTTGTCGGCATCTTCGACGCTGGTGGCGCGCGCATCCAGGAGGGCGTTGATTCGCTCGCCGGTTATGCCGACATCTTCATGGAAAACGTCCTCTCCTCGGGCGTCATCCCGCAAATCTCCGTCATCATGGGCCCTTGTGCCGGCGGCGACGTCTATTCGCCCGCGCTGACAGACTTCATCTTCATGGTGAAGGACACGTCCTACATGTACGTCACCGGCCCTGACGTTGTGAAAACCGTGACGAACGAGGAAGTCACCCACGAGACCCTCGGCGGCGCGTCCGTTCATGCCAACAAGTCCGGCGTTGTCGACGGCGCCTTCGAGAACGACATTGAGGCGCTGACGCAGATGCGCCGCCTGATCGACTTCCTGCCCCTGTCAAACCGCGAAGAGGCGCCCGTGCGCCCCGTGCACGACACGGTGGACCGCGTGGAGAGCAGCCTCGACACGCTGATCCCGCCAAACCCGAACACGCCCTATGACATGAAGGAACTGATCACCAAGGTGGCCGACGAAGGCGACTTCTTCGAGATCAGCCCGAATTTCGGCGCCAACATCATCTGCGGCTTCGGCCGTATCGAGGGCTCCACGGTCGGCTTCGTCGCCAACCAGCCGATGACGCTCGCGGGCGTGCTCGACATCGACGCCTCCCGCAAGGCGGCCCGCTTCGTGCGCTTCTGCGACTGTTTCAACATTCCCGTGGTCACCTTCGTTGACGTGCCGGGCTTCATGCCGGGCACCAAGCAGGAATATGGCGGCCTCATCAAGCATGGCGCGAAACTGCTCTTCGCCTATGCCGAAGCCACCGTGCCGAAAGTCACCGTCATTACACGGAAGGCCTATGGCGGCGCCTATGACGTGATGAGCTCCAAGCACCTGCGCGGCGACGTGAACTATGCCTGGCCAACGGCCGAGATCGCCGTGATGGGCGCCAAGGGCGCGGTCGAGATCATCTACCGCAAGGAACTGGGCGACCCGGAAAAGATCGCCGCGCGCACCAAGGAATACGAAGACAACTTCGCCAATCCTTATGTCGCCGCCCGCAAGGGCTATATCGACGACATCATCATGCCGCACTCCACCCGCAAACGCATCGCCAAATCCCTCCGTACCCTGCGCACAAAGCAGCTGGAGAACCCGTGGAAGAAGCACGACAATATTCCGCTTTAGGGCTTCGCAGAAGGGCATAATCAATGGTCGTCTACTGGATCGTCGGGGGCATGGTGCTAGCTGTCCTCGGCGTTCTTGTGGCGACCATTTTTTATACGCACACGTATACCGTTGGTGTCGATATTTCGATCATTGGAATGGTGCTAGTTGCTTTGGTGGGCGGCCTCGTCGGGTGTGGCGCGTGGGGGCTTGGAAAGTTGTTCTTGAGAGGCAGAAATAACAGCAAGGCGTAGCAACTGTTATCCTGGCA
>NZ_AWFG01000026.1 GCF_000682695.1 Hyphomonas chukchiensis
GTGGCGGCCTGTCAATATGCCTGAGAGCAAATTCAGACGTTTGGCGCAAAGGCCTTTCATCCGGGCGACAGGTGACCTATATAAATATTGTCTTCGGACTATGGCGATAAACGCGCGTGTAATAAGCGGTTCGGACCCGGGGGCGGTACCCGGCGACTCCACCACAAGCAGGCTCAGGCATACTTCGCCTGTTTCTGACGGGGTCGAAATAGGATCGACGGACGTGTAAAGACGAGGCCTTCGCCGGATTGAGCCCCCTCAGAAGCTCACATCAACATAGTTGCAAATGACAACCATGCTGAAGGTCAACTGCTCGCAGCGTAGCTGTACGTAGTTAACCGATTTAACTCCTAAGGATTCAGCTCCTTAGGCGGGGCCCGGAGGCGCCTGGCAACAGAAGCCTCCACTTTTCTCCCCCTATTCCCGGTAGTCGAGTGGCGGTTCACGGTCGCCCAGCAGCGACGTGTACTCATAGTCCTTTCCGCGGGCGGCCTCGAACTCTTCACGCGCAGCCTTGCGCAGTTTCGGGTCCTTGTAGAGCTCGATTGCGGCGAGCGTCAGCGTCTTGGCCGCGACCTGTGCGCCCTTGTAACCAATCGACATGCCGCTGGCGGCGGTCGCCTGCCAGCTGTGGGCGGATGTGCCTGGCACCCAGGTCGCCGTGCGCAGGCCAACTGTCGGCACAGCGTAAGAGACATCGCCGACATCAGTCGACCCATAGCCAAGCGAGACCTCGAAGGGCTGGACCTCGCTCTCGCTGCCGAGCGGGAGATCCGGCTTGCTGAAGCTCTTGTAGATCTCCTCGGCGAAGGCTTCTTCTTCCGGCGTGTAGGTGATGCCGCCGACCTCGCGCAGCTTGGAATCCATCATCTTCGCCAGCGTCTCGTTGACTAGGAGGGGATTGTTGCCGTGGATGATTTCCCAATCGACGGTCGTTCCGGTTCCGAGTGCGGCGCCGCGCGCGGCGTCTTCCAGCCGCGCCCAGATTTCCTTCACGCCTTCCGGATCAGGATGGCGGACATAGTAAAAGACCTCGGCGAAGTCCGGCACCACATTCGGGGCAATCCCGCCGGACGTGATGACATAGTGGATGCGCGCGTCCTGAGGCACATGCTCGCGCATCATGTTGACCATATAGTCGAAGGATTCGACGCCATCGAGGGCCGAGCGGCCGCGTTCCGGCGCACCTGCGGCGTGGGCGGAAACACCATGGAAGCGGAACTTGGCCGAGCGGTTGGCGAGCGATGTGCTGGCGGCGGCCGAGTTCTCGTCGTCGGCATGCCAGTGCAGGGCGATGTCGACATCATCAAACAGGCCTTCGCGAACCATATAGACCTTGCCGCTGCCGCCCTCTTCGGCGGGCGTGCCATAAAGGCGGATCGTGCCGGGCGTGCCGGTCTTTTCAAGCCAGTCGCGGATGGCCAGCGCCGCGCCGACCGAGCCCGCGCCGAACAGGTTGTGGCCGCAGGCGTGGCCAGCCGTCTTGCCTTCGATGGGCGAGCGATCAGGGCTCGCATCCTGATTGATGCCGGGCAGGGCGTCGAATTCGGCCAGCACGGCAATCACCGGTTCGCCAGAGCCGTAGCTGGCGATGAAGGCGGTCGGGATGCCTGCAACACCCGCCTCAATGGTGAAGCCTGCGTCCTTCAGTGTCGACTGCAGCAGGCCGGAGGATTTCTCTTCCTGATAGCCGACCTCTGCCCAGTCCCAGATCTGCTTCGCGATGGCGGCCGTCTGGTCATAGCGCGCATCGACACTGTCGATCACGGCCTGATCGCTTTTGCTCTGGGCGTGGGCACAGGCGGTCAGGGCGAGAGCGGCGAGACTGGGGGCGAGAAGGCGCATGCGGGAACTCCGGCAGGTTCAGGTTTCTGTCGGCCCCAGACTGTCGCATGGGGCCGATGGAAACAAGACGTAATCGGGGTTCTCGGGCGCTATGTGGCCTTCTGTCTAATCGATCGGCGGTACCGGTTGTTGCGGCACGTCCTTGCCCAGCTCCGGGACTTCCAGAATGCCGCGTCCGAGATGGCTGTGGCTGCGACTATAGAAGAAGTAGATGAGCAGGCCGATGGCGCCCCAGACGGGCAGAACCATTTGCGCAACGAAGGGCAGGTTCAGGTAGAGGCCGAGGCAGCCAAGGGCCGCAATCGGCGCGATGATCCAGACCAGCGGCGTGCGGAAAGGCCGGTGCCGCTTGGGGTCCGTGCGACGCAGGATCATCACGGCAAGCGCCACCATGAAGAAGGCGAACAGCGTGCCGGAGTTGGAGATGTCGGCGAGCTGGCCGACCGGGAAGAAGGCGGCTGCGATCGCAACGACGATGCCGGTGAAAATGGTCATCTTCCAGGGCGTGCGGTATTTCGGGTGCACATCGGACAGGCTTTCCGGGAGCAGGCCGTCGCGGGCCATGACGAAGAAGATGCGTGTCTGGCCGTAGATCATCATCAGGATGACCGAGGGCAGGGCAATCGAGGCGGCGAGGCCCACCAGGTTGCCGATCAGCGGGAAGTTGATCCGGCGGAGCGTTTCAGCGAGCGCTTCCTTGGAGCATACGATTGGGGCTGTGCCTTCACGGGCGAGTTCTGCGCAGCGATTGGCGAAGCCGATCCCGTCGGGACCAAGTACCATACCGGCCGCATCGCGAACCGGCTGGGCGCCGACTGTGCCGACCACACCGGCGGCCACAAGAAGATAGAAGATCGTACAGATGCCGAGGGAGCCGATGAGGCCGATGGGCACGTTGCGTTGCGGGTTTTTGGTCTCTTCTGCCGCCGTGGAGACGGCGTCAAAGCCGACATAGGCGAAGAAGATGGACGCGGCTGCGCCGATCACCCCCAATCCGTCATGACCCAATATGCCAGTCGGCAGGAGCGGCGAGAAATTTTCGCCCTTGAGCAGCGGCATGCTGAGAACAATGAATGCCGTCAGTGCCACGATCTTGATGCCCACGAGGACGGCGTTGACCGAGGCGCTTTCGCTGGTGCCAAGCACGAGGAGCCACGTGACCGCGCCGGCGACCAGAATGGCTGGCAGGTTGACGACGCCATGGCTGAAATCGACGGTCGGAATGAAACCGCTGAAGCCCCATGCCGGCCCGCTACTTAAAAACTCGGGTAACCCTAGCCCCGTCGTATGCTGGATGAGGCCCATCACATAGCCGGACCAGCCGACGCACACGGCCGAGGCGGCCACGGCGTATTCGAGGATCAGCGCCCAGCCGACCATCCAGGCCAGCAGTTCGCCCATGACGGCGTAGGTATAGGTGTAGGCGGAGCCTGAAACCGGCACCATCGAAGCCAGTTCCGAATAGCAGAGCGCAGCCACGGCACACACGAACCCGGCGATTACGAAGGAGAACATCATGCCCGGGCCGGCCTTTTGCGCGGCGGCGGCGGTGAGCACGAAGATACCGGTGCCGATAATCGCGCCGATGCCCAGCATGGTCAGCTGGAAGGCGCCTAGGGAGCGGTGAAGGGACTTGCTTTCGGCCGTTGCCAAAATGGCATCCAGCGATTTGATCCGGTCGAAAATCATGAGGAAAAATCTTTCAGGCGAGATGCCTATCGCGCAAGGATAGAGGCAAATTTCCCCCGCGCAAGGTGGATTTCGGCGGGTCTGGCGGGGCGGCGTTCGGACTGCAATGTTTCATCGCATCTGCCCGAATCCGTGCGCGAATTCATTGCATTTGCGACGGCTCAGCGGGCTTTGTGCGCTTCGTCACTGTTAATACGGGACATGACCTATTGGCCCCGCCCTGGTTCTCATGCAGTGCAGCCCGCATGGCCATCGGCCACTCAAACTCCCTGAGCCAATCGACCCACAGATAAGGCATGCCCCAGTGACCAATACGCCGACTGCGCCAACCAGGCTTGCGAAGAAACGCGAGGCTTTTCTGCCTTTCCTGCCGAAATTCATGAGCGGCACGAAAACCCTGCGATGGCTGAAGCGTGTCCATGCGTGGACCGGCCTCTGGGGCGCGCTAATCTTCCTGATGATGGGGATGAGCGGCTTCCTGCTGAACCACAGGTCCACCGCGAAGATCGACACGGGCGCACCGAAGGAGGTCTCCTCGGTGGTGCTGGAAGTCGACCCTGCCGCAATTGGATCGCAGAAAGACCTCGGCTTGTGGGCCCAGGAAACATTCGGCACCAGCATCACACCGCGTGCATCGAAGGCTGAACCTGCCCGGCAGGGCCAGGGGGAGCGCGCTGTCTTCATGGACACGGAAGTCACGCCCGTTGAGGTCTGGAGGCAATCGTTCAAAGGGCCGAACGGCTCACTCATTGTGGAATATGCCAAGGGGGCGACCACGGTGACCGCAACGCGAACGGCGGAGAATGTTTTCGGGCTCATCAAGAACCTGCACAAGGGCAGCGGTCTCGGCATTCTATGGGTCCTGTTCATCGACCTGACCGCCGGCGCACTGATCACGATGAGCCTGACAGGCGCCTTGCTGTGGAGCCAGCTGCATGGGCCACGCCTTGCCGCCATCGGCATCGCGTCTGGATGCCTGGCGCTCGGCCTGTTCGCCTCTCTGCCGCACCTTATCTAGATCAGCTGTAGCGCGCCTCGACCTTCGGTCCGGCCTTGCCTGCGGCGACGGCGTCGACGCTGGCTTTCAGGTCCGCCAGATAGGCGTCGACAACGTCGGCATGCTTGGGTGACAGCATCAGGTGCAGGCTCGGCGGCTCCTTGGTAACGGAGGTGAACCAGCCGCGCCGGTAGATTTCGCCATAGATGGCGAAGGCGTGATGCTCGGGGTGCCGGAATGCGACGAGGCCGAGCATCGGATTGCCGAGGATCTCGAAGCCGAGCTGTTTGACGCCTTCTTCAATGCGCTCGCGTGTCTTGCAGACGAGGCCCTGCTTCTCGCGATAGCCGTCGATGCCGAGCGTGTTCATCACGGCCCATGCCGCCGATATGGCACCGCCGGGACGCGTGCCTGCCAGAGTCGGTGTCTTCATCGGCGCGCCGGACCAGCTCGCCATGTCGAATGGCATGTATTCATAGAGGGCTTCTGAGCGGAAGAGGACGGTCGAGGCGCCCTTGGCGCAATAGCCATATTTGTGCAGGTCGGCGCTCATCGAGTGAACTTGCGGCACTTCGAAATCGAAGGGCGGCACCGGGACGCCATTCATCCGCGCAAACGGTGCGAAATAGCCGCCGACGCAGGCATCAACGTGCAGCCAGACATTCTTCTTCGCGGCGACGGCGCCGAGCGCGGCAATCGGGTCGATGATGCCATGCGGGAAGCTGGGCGCGGAGCCGACCATCATTATGGTCGCGTCATTGACCGCTTCGCCCATGGCGGCCGGATCTGCCTCATAGGAGCCGTCTGTCTTGAGGGGCACGCGGCGGATCTCGATATCCATCAGGTGAGCCGCCTTGTCGAAGGCGAGGTGGGCAGACTGGGCGAGGACGATATTCGCGCCTTCGCGGGGGCGGCCATTGGCGCGGGCATAGTCGCGTGCGGTCTTGATCGCCATCGTGATCGAGTCGGTGCCGCCGGATGTCATTGCGCCAGTGGCACCTTCCGGGCCATGCAGCAGTTCGAGGCCCATGGCGATGACCTCTTTCTCCATCTGAGCCAGGCTGGGGAAGGCGAGGGGGCCGAGGCCATTCTCGGCCATATACATCCCGTAGGCTTCATGCTGCACGCTGGACACGTCCTCGCCGGCATTGAAGACATAGACGGCGGTGCGCCCGTCGCGCCAGGCTGCGTCGCCGCCGCCCCGCGCCACCATGTCGGCTTTCACCTCGCTCCAGTCGCGTCCGTGCTGTGGCATCTTCATGGCGTGGGCTTCCTTCCGCATTTAGCTGTTATTTTTGCAGTCAGCCTATACGCACCTCTTCCACATGGCCAGCAAACGTGGAGTGTCGCCAGACTTGCTTTTGCTGCTACAGGTTTGACGATATCCACATCCCCCATGAGGCGACGAGGCGAAGTGAAAAATAATCCTCGCCTGCCGTGCGAAGCCCGTTGCCGGGTGAAGGTGCCGGGCATAGTGTACAGGAAAATAACCAACACCAGAATCGAGGGTCGATTAGCGAACATGACGGACTATATCGGATATGATGCGCTCACCCAGGCTGCCATGCGCGGTGTCGTACGCGAGGCGCTGAAGCGGGCGCTCGCCAATGGAGGCCTGCCGGGAGAACATCATTTCTACATCACGTTCCGCACCAAGGCGCCTGGCGTCAAAGTCGCTGACTATCTGATGGAACGTTTTCCGGAAGACATGACAATTGTGGTCCAGCACCAGTTCTGGGACCTTGAGGTCAACGAAGGCCATTTCGAGATCATCCTGAAATTCTCGGGTGTGCCGCAGCATCTGTTCGTGCCCTATGCCGCGATCACACGCTTCGTCGATCCGTCGGTCAATTTCGGCCTGACGTTCGAGACAGCCGCCAAGGACGATGCGGTCATCGCGCCCGCTGCGGCCTTCCAGCCCGCTGCGCCCGAGCCAGCCCCGGCAGCCGGCACGGTCGTCAATCTCGACGCCTTCCGGCGCAAATAGGCCGCCGGCGCATTGGCAGAGACAGAAAAGCCCCGCATCAGCGACGCTGACATGCTTGCCCGCTTTCAGGGCTCCAAGAAGCGGCCGCCCTGTTCCGACACGCTCGGCATGACTCTGGTTGAGGTCGAGCAGGACAAGATGCGCATCCGCATGGATTTTGACGTGCCGCAAATGTTCGCCAACCCGACCGGCGCGGTGCAGGGCGGCTTCATCTCGGCCATGCTGGACGAAGCGATGAGCACATGCGTCATCATCGCGTCCAACGTTACGATGACCGCGCCAACCCTTGAAATGAAAACAAGTTTCCTGCGCCGCCTGATGCCCGGCGCCGCCAGCGTCGAGGCGCGCATCCTGAAGCTCGGCAAGTCTGCCGCCTTCATGGAGGCCGAATGTTTCGGGCCTGACGGCGAGCTGGTCGCCAAGGCGACTGCGACGGCGATACCGATGCTGTTCAAGCGCCTCGGCTGATGACGTTCGATGCCCGGACCTATTGGCAGGATATCCTCGGGAATCCTGACAAGCGGCCACCCGCAACCGCCTTCGTCAATTTTGAACTGATCGGTTTCGATCCTGCAGCCGGCTGGTGCGAAGCAGCTTTCCTCGCGCCGTCGCAAGCCGCCAATCCGGGCGGGAATGTGCAGGGCGGATTCGTGACGGCCATGCTGGATGAGGTCATGTCGGTGGCGGGATCTATCGTGCAGGGCGGGCCCGCCATGTCGCCGACGCTGCAGATGACGACCAGCTTCATCCGGCCTGTTCCGGTCGGCGTGCGTCTTATCGGCCGTGGTCAGGTTGTGCGGCGGGGCCGCGCAACCATCTTCACCGAGGGCTGGCTGCACAATGAAACCGGGGACCTTCTGGCGCAGGCGACTGCCAGCTGCATTCCTCGCGCGATGGACTGGTCCTAGCCTGACGCTGGGATAAGCGCGCAACACAGCGTGCTTTGTGCTATCCTCCCCACAAAGAAGACTATCGGGAGGAAACCATGGCCGATGACGAGGGCACGATTGCCGTGCCGCAATCCGTAATCGAAGTGACGGCGTTCATGCCGGATGCCCGCAACGATCCGCATCCGAAGCTGAAGGCCTTGCGTGAGAATTGCCCCGTCATGCGCGACGAGATGGCCAAGACCTGGTTCCTGACCCGTTATGGTGATGTGCGCGCGACGGTGAATGATCGCTCCTTTGTACGTCATCCGCTCCAATCGGAAGAGGGATCGATCTCGCGCCAGCTGATCGAGGACGACGAGGCGCCGAGCCGGACAAGCATCCTCTTCCTCGACGAGCCCGATCATTCGCGTGTTCGTCCGCCGCTGGCCAAGGCCTTCTATACGCGCATCAACAAGATGAAGTCGCAGATCGAGGCGATCGTGGACGAGACAATCGAGGCGGCACCTGCCAGTGGCCGGTTTGACCTGATGGCGGAGATCGCGGTGCCGATCCCCGTTCTGGTCATCGCGCGCATCCTGGGTGTCGACGAAGACCGCCTGCCGGAATTCCGGCAATGGTCGGAAGATGTGATCCTTGGTCTCAATCCCGTGCGTACGCCGGAAGAGACGGCCCGCATGGAAACGGGCAGCATCGCGCTCGACACGTATTTCCGGGAACTGATGGAAGCCCGCCGTGCTGCACCGGGCGACGACCTCATCTCCGACATGGTGCAGTTGCAGGCGAGCGGCGACGCGCCGCTCAGCGACGACGAACTGGTCATCAATCTCGGCGCGCTGCTCGTGGGCGGCAACCTTACGACCACCGACCTGATCGGTAATGGCGTCTGGCTGTTCCTGACACATCCAGACCAGATGGCGGCGCTCAAAGCCGATCCGGGGCTGGGTGCGCAGGCCGTCGAGGAAGTGCTGCGCTTCGAGGCGCCGGTTTCGGCCACGTCGCGCATCTTGGAGACGGACAAGGCAGTTGCCGGATGCCCCATGAAGCACCGTCAGGTCGTGTTTTGCTCGCTTGCCTCGGCCAACCGCGACGCGGAGACATTCGATGCGCCCGATGCTTTCGACATAACGGTCAAGCGGCCGAGCCACGTGGCGTTCGGCGGCGGCCCGCACATCTGTATCGGTGCCCCGCTTGCGCGCATGGAGGCGCGGCGCGTTTACCAGAAATTGTTCGAGCGCTATCCGGATATGCGCTTGCCCGAGCAGGACTTGGTCTGGCGGGCACTGCCATTCTTCAGAGGGCTGGAGAGGCTCGACGTCGAAATCTAGGCGCTAATCCATCGCTTCGGCGCTCAGCCAGATGCCTTCGCGCTCGCCCACGCGCCGTTCGACGAGAAGGCGGGCGACCTGATGGTCGTCGTCAAACACATTGCCGGTCAGGCTGTCGAGCAGGGCCTTGGCAAGATTGTCCAGGTCCATCCACGGAGGCTCGCCGGTATATTCCATCACGATGTGGACGCTATAGTCGCCAAAGCCGGGGCGAAGGGGCGGGAAGTCCTTGCGGAAGAATTCCTTCAGTAGGGTCTTGTAATATTTTGCCTGCGTTGTCAGGCCATGGCAGCGCACTTCCAGCGCGCCCTTATCCGTGATGCGTGCACGGACTTTTCCTGATTGCACCCAGTCGTTTTTCATATCATTTCCGAGAGGCGAGATGGTGCCACAGACTTCAGGAATTGCGCAGCATTCGCAATCTCCGAAAAGCCGAATTGCGTATAAAAAAGATCAACGCGCTCTTGAGACTTATGCGCCGGAATTATTTTCAGGGAGCCAGGCGAAAAGCGGATCTGTTTTATGTCGGACCACTCAAGCATCCAGTAGCCCGGTCGCTCTACGCCAGAGTCGGTTATCACGAGAACCGGCCCTCGAGTTGTAACGCCTGCAACAACGGACGGAATCGACCTAATCCAAACAAAGACAAGTACTGCAAGGAGAATCCAGATCCGCTTATCATCGGACACGGCGGGTCTGAGTCCATACGGAAGGGTAATACCAGCGTAGCTAACCAAAAGCAGGAGCAATCCACACATTCCAATAAAATGAAGGACGAGTAAAAACCACGCCAATGCCTGGTTGCGTCGAGCTTCAAATCGTTGAGCGGTGTTCAATGCCGTGTCATCCGGCGTTCGGCCATGCGGGCCTCGACGGCTTCCTTGGAATCCTTGAGGCCTAGCCCGGTGGCTTCGCGGAGCAGCTTGATCGCGGCAAGTTTCCGGCCGGCGGCGATCTCGGCATCAATGTCCATCCAGCGGGAAATCGTCACGCGCTTCAAGGCGGCGTCGATCTCATCACGGTTCATGGGCGCAGGCGAGAGCGAACCGCGGCCGCTGCCGCGCATCATGAAGCCGAGAACAAACGCCAGCACGAGCGCGAACAGGATAACTGGGTCTGACAGCTTGTCGATCATGGCCATATTGTTAGGCAGACCGGCCGACTTTGCCAGTCATTTCAGGCGTGCCTATGCCTTTTGGCCACCTTGCCCAATGCCGCCTGCATGCTAAACCCCGCGCCAGACATATCCAGCGCATTCCAACGGAGCCCTTCTTCATGGCCAATACCCCAACCCGCACCGAAACCGACACAATGGGCCCTGTTGAGGTCGTTTCCGACCGTTATTGGGGCGCGCAGGCCGAGCGCAGCCTCGCAAACTTCAAGATCGGTTGGGAAAAGCAGCCAGAGCCCATCATTCGCGCACTCGGAATCGTGAAGAAGGCCGCCGCGCAGGCCAACATGGATCTCGGCAAGATGGATCCGGAGCTCGGCAAGGTGATCGTGCAGGTTGCCGATGAAGTGATTGACGGCAAGCTGAACGACCATTTCCCGCTGGTCGTATGGCAGACAGGCTCGGGCACGCAGTCGAACATGAACGCAAACGAGGTGATCTCGAATCGCGCCATCGAAATTCTCGGCGGCGTGATGGGCTCGAAAAAGCCGGTCCACCCGAACGATCATGTGAACATGAGCCAGTCGTCGAACGACACATTCCCGACCGCCATGCACATTGCCTGCGCCGAGGAAGTGACGCACCGCCTCGTGCCAGCGCTGAAACACCTTCACGCCGCGCTCGACGCGAAGGCCAAGGCCTGGGCCGATATCATCAAGATCGGCCGCACGCATACGCAGGACGCAACGCCGGTGACGCTTGGCCAGGAATTCTCCGGCTATGCCCAGCAGGTCGAGAATGGCATCGCGCGCATTGAATCGACGCTGCCGATGCTGATGCAGCTGGCGCAGGGCGGCACGGCCGTTGGCACGGGGCTCGCCTCGCCGGTCGGTTTTGCCGAGAAAGTGGCCGAGAAGATCGCCGCGATTACAGGCCTCAAATTCACGTCTGCCCCGAACAAGTTCGAGGCGCTCGCCGCGCATGACGCGATGGTGTTCACGCATGGCGCCATCAGCACGGTGGCGATGAGCTGCTTCAAGATCGCCAATGATATCCGCTTCCTCGGCTCGGGCCCGCGCTCCGGCCTTGGCGAGCTGGCGCTGCCGGAGAATGAGCCGGGTTCGTCCATCATGCCGGGCAAGGTGAACCCGACCCAGTGCGAGGCCCTGACGCAGGTCTGCGCGCACATCCACGGCAACAATGCCGCCATCGGCTTTGCCGGCAGCCAGGGTCATTTTGAACTGAACGTGTTCAACCCGATGATGGCCTACAATTTCCTCCAGTCGACGCGCCTGCTCGCCGATGCCGCGATCAGCTTCACCGACAATTGCGTTGTCGGCATCGAGCCGCGCCTCGACAATATCGAGAAGGGCCTCAAGAACTCGCTGATGCTGGTGACGCCGCTGAAGGAAAAATACGGCTACGACCGCGCTGCCAAGATCGCCAAGACCGCCCACAAGAACGGCACGACCCTGCGCGAAGAGGCCATCAAGGACGGCATCCCGGGTGAGGATTTCGACAATATCGTCGACCCGAGCAAGATGATCTCACCGGGCTGATTGTAGGTACGCTTGCGCTGCTCCCGCCGCTCCTCCAGAACGTCGGGCAAACAGGAGGAACATCAGGATGAACATGGATTTCAGCAATTTGTTTTCGGTGGCCGGCAAGACGGTCGTCGTCACGGGCGGCTCGCGCGGTATTGGCGAGATGATCGCGGCCGGCTTCCTCAGCCAGGGCGCCAAGGTCATCATCTCGTCGCGCAAGGCCAAGGCCTGTGAAGAGACGGTCGAGCGTCTGAAAGGCCAGTATGGCGGTGAGATCTATGCCATCCCGTCTGACGTGGGCACGCTGCTTGGCATCAACCACCTCGCTGACGAGATCGCCAAGCGCGAAGACAAGATCGACGTGCTGATCAACAATGCCGGTGTGGCATGGGGCGCCACGCTCGAAGACTTTCCGGAATCCGGTTGGGACAAGGTGATGGACGTCAACGTCAAGGGCGTCTTCTTCCTTACGCAGAAACTGATGCCACTGCTGCGCAAATCTGCCAGCGCGGAAGAGCCTGCGCGCGTCATCAATATCGCCTCGATCGACGGCATGCACACAAGCCCGATGAGCGGTTTTGCCTATGGCACGTCGAAGGCGGCCGTGATCCACCTGACGCGCTTCATGGGCGCGCATCTCGCGGGTGAGCATATCCTCGTCAACGGCATCGCGCCGGGCCCGTTCCCGACCTACATGCTGTCGACCGGCGTCGGTTTCAAAGGCGAGACGGATGGCGTCGACTGGCAGTCCATCGGTGACCGCAACCCGTCGGGCCGCGTTGGCGCGCCGAGCGATGTTGCCGGCCTCTCGATCTTCCTGTCGTCCAAGGCCTCGGCCTATATCACCGGCCACACCATCCCGTGCGACGGCGGTATCGTCTCGTCGAGCTGATACTCGCTCCGGGCAAGCCTTCTGCAGGAATGTGTGGAGGCTTGCTGGCGGGGGGTGGCGCGATTCCTGTGCGGGTTTAGATTGGCGCGAGAAGAATCACTTCCGCCCAGAAAGGCAGATATCCATGTCCAAACCTCCCGTCGGCTCCAAGGATAACCCCTCCCAGTTTGACGTGATCGGCAAGCTTGCCGACGACGAACCCTATTTCGTGATCCGCGCGCATGACCCGCTCTCCTCGGCGCTGGTCGAACTGCACGCCTATATCGGAGCCGGCCAGTCCGGCGCGGCGCACAACAAGCTCGCCGAGATCATGGCCATGACATCGGCCCGCGCGCCGCGCCCGGCCTCCAGCCCGAAATATCGCGAGACCTTTGCCATCTCCCTCGCCATGGAACAGTGGCGCGAGACCCACAAGGACTAGGCCATGCAACTGACGCCGGTGACGCTGGCGGACGGGCATGTCCGTCTCGAGCCTTTTGATCCGGCGCAATATGGCGCGGCCTTGCGGACCATGGCCGAGGGCGCGCCCGAGCAGTTCGTGCTCTGGTCCCATCGCGGCCCTGGCGACTGGATTGGTCTTTGGCTGGAAACGATCGCGGCGCGTACCGCAGCAGGCACAATGATCCCATTCAGCGTTTTGTCTGCGGATGGCACGGATTTCCTTGGCATCACCAGCTATCTCGACCCCAATGCGGTGAATCGCAGCGTGGAGATCGGGATGACGGTTTACGCGCCTCAGGCGGTGGGTACGGCTATCAACCCGGCGGCCAAGCGTCTGCTTCTGGCCCATGCGTTCGGGGAAGGGGCTGTACGTGTGCAGTTTCAGGTCGATGACCGTAACAAGCGCTCGCAAGCTGCTGTCCTGAAGCTTGGCGCAAAACGTGAAGGCATCCTGCGCAATCACCGCACCTTGCCGGACGGCTTCGTCCGCGACACAGCCTTTTTCTCGATCATCGACTCGGAATGGCCCGACGTGAAGGCGCGTCTCGACGCTCGACTGGCGGCCTTTGGCTAAGTAGTCTGGCGCCATGACGACCCCGATCAACCTCAACAAGGCCCGCAAGGCGAAAGCCCGGTCTGCCAAGGAACAGGCGGCGGCCGAAAACCGAGCCAAGTTCGGCCGCACCAAGGTCGAGAAGTCATTGGAACAGGCCCGCGCAGAGAAACTTGCCCGGCTGACAGACGGGCACCGCCTGGACGGCAATCCCGACAAACAGGGTTAACGAGGCCTTTCCCAACGGCCCCGGCCTTGCACTCCCGACTCCCGGAATGTTCCAAACCGGGAGTGACCGTCAGATGAAAAACATCATGATCAAGTTCGTGTTCTGCGCCGCAGCCTTTTCAGGCGGCATTGCCTGGGGCATCGCTGCCGAAGCAGCCGAGACCGGCGTCACACTGGCCACGATGTTTGGCCACTAGGTCCTAGCTGCCGCTTTTGGGGCGGCTGCTGTCCAGCAGCTCTTCATCATAGCGACGCCCCGAAACACGCTCCAGCGCATCGAAGATGGGCCTGGCGGACTTGTCGTCCATCAGCGGAATCTGGCTCGCCAGTTCGGCGGCGCGGGCATAGCGCAACTGCGCCGTTTCCATGTCGCCCCGCGCCTCTGCGCAGGCGCCCTGATTGTGCAGCACAGCGGGCGCGCGCGGATATTCGCGGGCAAGTTCATCCCACTGCGCACAGGCGCCGAGGAAATTGCCATTCTTCGTGGCATCAACGGCCAGCGTGAAGCGTGTGTCATTCTGCTCTTCCGGGATCAGGCCCTTCTGCATGATCTCGGCGCGCAGCGTCTTGTTATACGGCGCGATGTCATAGCGAAAACGCCCGACGGCATCGACAACCGCGTCCCGTACCAGACCGATGGGGGCATCGTACGGATTGTAGCTGCTGCGATAGGGATCGCGATAGGTGCCGGTTTCAACCGTCCCGTCGCGATACTCGGCGATATCGATGCAGGTATCGCGCGCCGCTGAGCCGGGCTGCACGGAGGTGAAGACCGGGCGGTTGGCGCCAAGGTCCACAAGGGTTGCCGTGACGGAGACTGTAACCGTCTCATTGGTGCATTCCGTTTCCACGATGCCCTGGCGCTTGCAGTTGAACAGGCCCTCATGCTCCACGCAGCGACGGTCGCGTTCATAGCGCACTTCACTCTCCCAGCCGTCGATTGCCACACCGCCTTCATAAAGACTGTCGGGCTGTGGACCGGACTGTGTGAACCAGGGCATGCCATCAAGGGTGATCTGCGAGATCATCGCGGAAAATTCTGCCTCGGCGACATCGCCTGCCGGGCCGCGAAAGCGCCCGACGTCCGGATCCCGGAATTCAGCTGCCTGAGGATAATTCGGCGCGATTCGGGCTTCGTAGTCGTATCCGGGCGTCTGGCAGGCCGCCAGCAAGGCCGCTGCCAAGGCCAATAGGCTATACCGCATGGAAACATTCCCCCCTTTTTTATCACATCAGGTCTTCAGACTGATAAACCCGGCGTGAACCCGCCATGAACCGGTGCCCTGAGGCCGCCCTTAGGTCAATGGTTGACGTTGGTCTGGGGCGACGCCACTTGTCATCTTCAGAATTCAATGGAGCCTGCCCCACATGACCAGCCCGCTTTTCAAGCCGCTCAAGATCAAATCGCTCAATCTGCCGAATCGCATCGTGATGGCCCCCATGACGCGCAGCAAGTCGCCGGGCGGCGTACCGGGCGAGGATGTGGCGGACTATTATGCGCGCCGCGCGGCGGCCGATGTCGGCCTGATCGTAACCGAGGGCACCACGGTCAAACGGGGCGGGGCGTCCAACGACCCGAACGTACCGAACTTCCACCGCGCTGATTCGCTTGCCGGCTGGAAACGTGTCGTCGAGAAGGTCCACGCCAATAAGGGCCTGATCGCCCCGCAGCTCTGGCACCAGGGCATGATGCGCAAGCCCGGCACCGGCCCTGAGCCTGAAGCGCCGACCGACAGCCCATCCGGCGTCACGCATTCCGGCAAGGAAGTGTTCGCCCCGCCGACCAGCGCCGAAGTCGACGACATGGTGATGGCATTCGCCAATGCCGCGGGCGAAGCAGCGCGTATCGGCTTTGACGCCATCGAGATCCACGGCGCCCATGGCTACCTGATCGACGAATTCTTCTGGGACGTGATGAACAAGCGCGACGACCGTTTCGGTGGATCGCTGCCGGAGCGGGCCACCTTCGCCGCCGACATCATCAAGGAAACCCGCAAGCAGGTGGGGCCGGACATGGCCATCATCCTGCGTTTCTCGCAATGGAAACAACAGGACTATTCAGTGAGACTGGCCCATACACCGGCCGAATACGAAGCCTTCCTGAAGGTGTTCGTCGATGCGGGGGTCGACGTGCTCCACGCCTCGCAGCGCCGCTACTGGGAACCCGAATTCCCGGAAGTCGACGGCGAGAACGGGCTCAACGCGGCCGGCTGGGCCAAGAAACTGACCGGCCTGCCGGTCATCACGGTCGGCTCTGTCGGGCTGACCGGCGACTTTGAAAAAGCCTTCCGCGGCGAGGGCGCCACCATTCGCAAGCTCGACGATCTTGAAGAGCGCCTTGAGCGCGGCGAGTTCGACATGGTCGCTGTCGGCCGGGCCCTGCTGCAGGACCCGGAATGGGCGAAGAAGGTCCGTGAGGGCCGTCTTGACGAGCTGTCGAACTATGATGCGAAGTCGCTCGCCACGCTCTACTGAGGCGCGAAAATTATTGAGCGCAGACGGAAAATGTGAGACTGTCCGTGTCATGAAAGTGTGTGTCTGGTACGCCAGAATGGCGATGTCATCACGGCGCACGATCTTTCCGTAGATTACACGACCCGAGCGCTCCCACCGCCATCCCGGTTTGCCTCCCGGACATGCGCGGCTGCTGGAAAGCGCAAGGGCCTGCTGATTGCCCCGCCTGTCTTCCCCGAGTGATTCCGGGCGGGCAGGCGGGGTTCTTTTCATCCGGTTGGCATCAGCCTGCGTACACAGGGTCAGCACATTCAATGCTGCCGGAGGAGATGTACGATATGCGCCTGAGCAAAGCCCTCACGCCCGCCCTGATCGCGGCCACCACGCTGAGCACGGCCTGTATCAGCCAGAACGTGGCACAATTCGCCGACAGTCCGCGACAGCTGGTGCTGGAGGATTACTTCCTCGGCCAGACACAGGCCTACGGCGTGTTTGAGGACCGTTTCGGCAAGGTCCGCCGCCAGTTCAAGGTCGACATCACCGGCACGCTCGACGGTGACCGGCTGACCCTGACCGAGAATTTCAAATATGATGATGGCGAGCGCGACACCCGCGTCTGGGAAATCGACGTGCTCGGCAACGGCGCCTATCGCGGCACGGCGGGCGATGTGCCGGTGCCAGCTGAAGGGCGCGTCTCCGGCAATGCCTTCAACTGGAAATACAAGGTCGACCTGAAAGTCGGCGACTCGACATGGAATGTCGGTTTCGACGACTGGATGTACCTGATGGAAGACGATGTCCTGCTCAACCGGGCCTATGTCACCCGCTACGGCATCGAGATCGGGCAGGTAACGATCGCGTTCCGGAAACCCTGATTAGCCCGCCGAGTCTTCCCCATCCCAGTAATCCACCTCGCTCTCCATCCGGCCAAGGTAGCGAAAGCGATTGGTGCGCGAACCCGGTTCTTTCGTATTGGCGAGGAACTTCCCGCTATCTGGATATTCGCAAATTTCGGTATCAGCGCGTGTTGAGATACTGAGGTATTTCAACGGCACTTTGCCCGTATTGGTCAGCTTGTGGGCGTATTCAGGCCCGCCTCGGGGCGCGGCCAGAACATCGCCAGCTTTGACCTGATAGCTGTCAGGACCGAATCGGTAAGTGCCTTCTCCCTCCAAAATGACGAACATCTCCTCTTCGACATGATGGACATGGAAGGGGCACCCTGATTTGCCCGGAGGCACCTCTGTGTAGGACGCTCCCAGTTGCGTCAGGCCAATGCTGTCACTGAAGCCTGCGTCGCGGCATATATAGGCCTCTCCCATCTCAAACGGCTCAAGGGCGAGATCAGGGAGGCGTGCGATAGGGAAAAGTTTGTTCGTCATGCTTTCTCGTATGCCTCTTTAAGCCAGGCTTTCACCTCGGCATCGAAATCTACGGCCGATTCGAGCCGGACTTTATGTGTGCACATGGCGCCCGGCTTTTCCTCTGCCAGCCGGTCAGTGCCGGGTGTGCCTTTCAGGTTGATCCCGAGATCGATCCGCGTTTTGGACGCTGGAACGATGGTGGCGAATTTCTTGCTGCGGCGCAGGCTCGTCGCCGTCTTGCCGGGGTCGATGCCGACATCCTTGCCCAGTTTTCCGGCATAGGTAGTAATCGTGTCGTGGAGCGGCCTCAGGCTTTCCTTGCCCTTGAACTGCATCTCCAGAAGCTCATCGGGTGAGGCATCAAGGCGCCCGCTGGCGATCTGGCAGATCATCTGGGCATAGCCATGGGTGATGCCATGTTTTTCCTTCAGCATCGCCACCTGCTGGCCAACCTTTTCAATGCCGCTGGCTTTCACGACCTCCGCCCAATGCTCCACCGTCTTGCCGGTCTTTGCGAGCACGTTCTTTTTCGCTGTCTCCAGGTATTTCTCGGTAGCCTCATTGTTCATGGGCGCCTCCCTGCTTGGTGCGGCTTTAGCCTAACACATTGGCCAATCCCTGCTATATGTTCTCTATGAGTTCCAATCCGAATCGTCTCTCGATCAGCCAGATGGCTGCTGCGCGCTTACCCGCTGCAGCAGGCGAGGCTGCGTATCTGTCTGGCCTGAACCCGGAGCAGCGCGAAGCCGTGCTGCACACCGACGGGCCACTTCTCGTGCTGGCAGGCGCCGGCACCGGCAAGACGCGTGTGCTGACCACGCGGCTTGCCCATATCATCGCCACGAAGAAGGCCTGGCCGAGCCAGACGCTGACGGTGACCTTCACTAACAAGGCCGCCCGCGAAATGCGCGAGCGGGCGCTGAAACTGATCGGCCCGGACGGGGAGGGCCTGCGCTGGCTCGGCACGTTCCACTCGATCAGCGCGCAGATACTGCGCCAGCATGCAGAGCTTGTCGGCCTGAAATCCAGTTTCACCATCCTCGATACCGATGACCAGGTCCGCCTCTGCAAGCAGATCATCCAGGCCGAGAATATCGATCCCAAGCGCTGGACGCCGCGCTTCCTTGCAAGCCTGATCGACGGCTGGAAGAACCGGGCCCTCACGCCGGACCGTGTGCCGTCCGAAGACGCGCACATGTTCGCCGATGGCAAAGGCATCAAGTGCTACGAGATTTACCAGAACCGGCTGAAGGTCCTGAACGCCTGCGATTTCGGGGATCTGCTCGTCCACAATATCACGCTGTTCCGCGAGAACCCGGACGTGCTGAAGGACTATCACGCCCGCTTCAAATACATCCTCGTCGACGAGTATCAGGACACGAACGTCGCCCAATATCTCTGGCTGCGCATGCTGGCGCAGGGCAACCACAATATCTGCTGCGTCGGCGACGACGACCAGTCGATCTATGGCTGGCGCGGCGCCGAAGTGGACAATATCCTGCGCTTCGAGAAGGATTTTGCCGGCGCCAAGGTCATCCGGCTTGAGCGCAACTATCGCTCCACACGCCACATCCTCGCCGCCGCCTCCAGCGTGATCAGCCACAATCGCAGCCGCCTCGGCAAGACGCTCTTCGTCGGTGACGACAGCGATGCCGACAGCATGGACGCCGAGAAGGTCAAAGTGCGAGGCCTGTGGGACGGCGAGGCCGAAAGCCGCCTCATCGCCGATGATATCGAAAGCTGGGTCCGCGCAGGCGGCAAGCATGATGATTGCGCCGTGCTGGTGCGCGCCTCCTGGCAGATGCGGGCCTTCGAGGAACGCTTCATCATTCTCGGCATACCCTACCGCGTGATCGGCGGCCCGCGCTTCTTCGAGCGCGCCGAGATCCGCGATGCCATGGCCTATCTGCGGCTCATTCGCTCTCCCGACGACGATCTCGCCTTCGAGCGCGTGGTCAATGAGCCCAAACGCGGCGTCGGCAACACGACGCTCGCCAAGCTGCAGGCCTATGCCCGCGCCGATGGCCGCAGCCTCTATACGCTGACGCCCATGGTGCTGCAGACCGACGAGATCAAAGGCGGCGCCAAGCGTGGCCTGACCCAGTTCATCGACCAGCTCAACATGTGGCGCGACCAGCATGCCAATGGCCTGCCGCACACCGAACTCGCCGAGGTCATCCTTGAGGAGTCCGGCTACACCGACATGCTGCAGAAAGACCGCAGCCCGCAGGCCCAGACGCGGCTCGACAACCTGAAGGAACTCGTCCGTTCCATGGGCGAGTTCGATACGCTCGCCGGCTTCCTTGAGCACGTCGAACTGGTCATGGATGCTTCCAGCGGCGGGGCAGGGGAGGACCAGGTCCAGATCCTGACACTGCACGGCGCCAAGGGCCTCGAATGGCCCATGGTCTTCCTGCCCGGCTGGGAGGAGGAAGTCTTCCCGTCCCGCCGCAGCCTCGATGAGAGCGGGCTGAAAGGCCTCGAGGAAGAGCGCCGCCTCGCCTATGTCGGCATCACCCGCGCCCGGGCCCGCGCCTATATCTCCTTTGTCGCCAACCGCCAGATCTATGGCCGCTGGCAAAGCGTAATGCCCAGCCGGTTCGTGGATGAATTGCCCCACGAACATGTCGATGCCATGAGCGAGACTGGTTTTTCCGGCCTTCCCGGCGGCGAAGAGGCCTTCACCGGCACGATGGAAGATCTTGGCGCACGCTCGTCCTATTCCAGTCCCGGCTGGAAACGGCTGCAGGAGAATGCCTCGCGCACGCCGTCCCGCGCGCCCGGCGAGGCGGGTCCGCTGGCGGCCACATCAGGCGGAACCAGCGCGTTCAAGACGGGCTCACGCGTCTTCCACGACAAGTTCGGCTACGGCAAGGTCGCCTTCTCCGAAGGCAACAAGCTCACCGTCGATTTCGACAAGACCGGCCGCAAGAAAGTCATCGCCACCTTCGTCACCGCTGCCTGAGCGCTTGCCGACGGGAACCTTGCCCATGGCCGCCCATTGGTCAGCAGGCGACAAGGTTAATTCCCATGGCAAGCTATATCGACAAAAGGCTGTATGACGGCGAGCAGGTGGTCTATCGCGGCCGCTTTCACGGGCTCAGCTGGGTGCCCGGCTGGCTGGCTCTGATCTTTCTCGGCGTCCTCGTCATCGGCATTGTCATGTTCATCTCCGAGCAGATTCGCCTGCGCACGACGGAATTTGCCGTCACGGACCGGCGCGTAATCCTGAAATCAGGCTTCTTTCGCGCCGATGTGCAGGAAATCACGCTCGACGCCATCGAAGGCAGCGCCATTCACCAGGGCCCGCTCGGTCGGCTTTTCCATTATGGTCGCCTGACCATACGCGGCAGGGGCGACACGCATATTCATTTCCCGTCCATGGCCCGCCCGTCCAAGTTCCGCGCCGAGGCTGAACATGCCCGCCATGACAGCGAGCAGGAACCAGCCGACCGCATCGTGCGGGAGCTGGACGAGATATCGGGACATGCTGCCTGAGGAAAATTGCAGCACCAGCCGGGGCTTGCCAGGGGTGTGTTCAAGCCATGAGCGCTGATGGGTTTGGGAGCGCGTGTATGGGCCAGACCGGTGCTGCAGGTCTGGTTTAGGATACGCCGTCCCAATGGTTTCCGAACGGGGCGTTCATATTCCGCTCATCGGCATCCCAATCATGCCTGAGCCGACTCAAAACATCATGCGTGTACACATCGGACCGAACTCAAGGCCCGCGTGAAAACCGCCCATTCGTTAACAAACACCCTTTTGGCGTTTACCATTTCGGAACGATCCGTTCCGTTCAGCCCTAGTCATCACAGGTGATTCGACGGTAAATACCAATGAATACCATTGATTCACAGGCGATGTACGTTCCGTTCCGTTTATCTGCCGTCTGTCCCTTGCATTAAATGGGCGTTAACGGCACATGGGTTATGGGGCTGTGTATAGAATTGCACAATTGTAATGGGCGGAGGGTCCATTGCACATCAGAAAGAGCTCGTAGACGTCATGATTGGTAGCCTACTCGGCATGTTGTCCACGGACATGGCCATTGACCTCGGCACAGCGAATACGCTGGTCTATGTGAAAGGCCAGGGCGTCAAACTCGATGAGCCTTCGGTCGTTGCCTACATGACGCAAGGCGGCCGAAAGATCGTCTATGCGGTCGGCGAGCAAGCCAAGAACATGCTCGGCAAGACGCCGGTGAACATGGAAGCCATCCGCCCGATGCGCGATGGCGTGATCGCCGATTTCGAAGTCGCCGAGGAAATGATCAAGCACTTCATCCGGAAGGTTCACAACCGCCGGGCGTTCGTGTCTCCCCTCATCATCATCTGCGTGCCCAGCTCCGCGACCAGCGTCGAGCGCCGCGCCATCCACCAGTCGGCCCTTGCCGCAGGTGCCCGTGAAGTCCAGCTGATCGAAGAGCCCATGGCAGCCGCTATCGGCGCCGGCCTGCCGATCGATGAGCCTGCGGGCTCGATGGTCGTTGATATCGGCGGCGGCACGTCGGAAGTGGCCGTCCTCTCCCTTGGCGGCATCGTCTATTCGCGCTCGGTGCGCGTTGGCGGTGACAAGATGGATCAGGCCATCGTCAACTACCTGCGCCGCGAGCAGAAGATCCTGATCGGCGAAATGTCCGCCGAACGGATCAAGAAGGAAATCGGCACTGCCATGGCGCCCGAAAACGGCACCGGCATGGCCCTCACGGTGCGCGGTCGCGGTACGCTGGACGGCGTGCCGAAGGAAACCGAGATCACCGAAGCCATGATCGCCGAAGCGCTCAGCGAGCCGGTGAATGACATTATCGACGCCGTGAAGATCGCGCTCGAGGCCATGCCACCGGAACTGGCTGCTGACATTGTGGACCGTGGCATCGTGCTGACGGGCGGCGGCGCCCTCCTCCGCAACCTCGACACGGTCATCCGTGAACAGGCGCAATTGCCTGTGATGATTGCAGATGATCCGCTGAAATGCGTCGTGAACGGCTGCGGTTATGTGCTAGAAAACTACTCGAAAATGAAAACGGTCCTGTCTCCGGAAGTCTAGGGAAACGGGCAGAAAAAACGGCAAGGAAACAGGGCGAATGGCACGCCTAAGCCGATCAGGACAAAAACCGAAACAGCGCTCAGCCAAGCGACTGATTCTCTTTGTCTTGATTTTCGGTGCCGGCGCGCTCGTCGTGGCCCAGTCCGCCCCGCAGATCCGTCACATATTCGATCCCGTCCGCACCATGGCTGGCGACCAGCTTGGCGGCGGCGACAGTATCAGCCTCTGGGCCCGCATGACCGGTCAGGTCGCGCGCGAGCGCCGTATCAAGGATCTCGAAGCCGAAGTGCGTGAACTCTCGCGCTACAAGGCCGCCGCGATTTCCATGGCCGAGCGCCTCGAAGCCTATGAGCAGATCCTGAACCTGATGGGAGAACCACCTGTGCGCGGCGTCACCGCGCGCGTCACGGCTGAAAGCGACGGTCCGTTCGCCCAGACGCTGCTCGCCAATGCGGGCCGCGCACAGGGCGTTGATCCCGGTGCCATCGCCCTCAATGAGGGTGGCCTTGTCGGCCGTGTCATCCAGCTCGGCGAGCATTCCTCGCGTATCCTCCTGATTACGGATTTCAACAGCCGCGTGCCGGTCATGGGCGAAGTCAGCGGCGTACGCGCCATCCTGTTCGGTGGCCGCGATGGCCTCGGCAGCCTGACGGACATGCCCGAACGCAGCGGCTTCATTGAAGGCGAACGCATTCTCACCTCGGCCGAAGGCGGCGCGTTTCCGCGCGGCCTGATCGTCGGCGAGGCCCGCATGCAGGGCGGCGACTGGCGCGTGAAATATGGCATGGCACGCCGTGCAGGCGGCTATGTCCAGATGATCCCGCCACCGCTGATCGAGACGCCCATTGCGATCGAGGAAATCCCGGCCTCTGATGAAGTGGCGCCTGAACAGGCGAGCGCTGCCCAGGGGGTGCGCCAGTAATGGCTAACCGCAAATCCGGCCGGCCGCGCAAGAGCATCTGGTCCAGTACCGGGCCAACCCCGCGCCTGCTGTTCGGCGCCTTTGCCATCGCCGCCATCGGCCTGCTCGGCCTCACACCCAAGACACTGTTCGGCCTGTCCATCGCCTGGCCCTATGCGGCCCTCTGGGGGGCTGTTGGCTGGGGCCGTGTCGGCATGTCATTGCGGCCCATGGTGCTGCTCATCGCCTTCGGCCTGATCCAGGATATCAGCTTCAACGCGCCGCTCGGCTGTTTCGTCATCGTGAACCTGGTCGTCTATGGTTTCAGCGCGTGGATTGCGGGCATGTTCGACGTGATGAACGAGCCGCTCGTCGCCGTCATCGCGCCGGTCCTGCAATTCATTTCCGGTTTCCTCGTGCTCTGGCTGATGGCCAGCGCGCTGGAGGATCATGCCGTGCGGGCCACACCACTGTTCGCTGCCTTCCTTACTACCGGCGTCATCTATGCGGCCTGCCATCGCCTGTTCGACCTTGGCCGCGCGCCCGGTGAATCCGTGGGGCAGGCGACATGAGCCGTAACCGCAGCATCGAGGACGATTTCACCCGCCGCATGATCATCGCGGCCGGCGCAGGCGGTGTCGTCTGGGCCGGTCTGGTCGCGCGCCTTTTCCAGCTCCAGGTGCTGGAGCGCGAGAAATACCAGGCCGCTGCAGAGGACAACCATATCAAGCTGGCGCTCGCGCCGCCGCAACGGGGCCGCATCCTTGACCGGTTCGGCAAGCCGCTCGCCTCGCATCGCCGCGCGGGGCGCGTTTCCATCGTGCCGGAACAGACGCGCGATCCGGCCCACACGCTTGCTCAGGTCGCTGCCCTGATCGACCTCTCGGACGAGCGCATTGAGCGACTGGCCGGCGAGATCACCGCCAGCCGCCGCCGCAACGCGGGCTTCGTCCCGGTCGTTGTCGCCAATGAGCTGACCTATGAAGACTTTGCGCGCATGAACGTGCATGCCGCCGAGATCCCCGGCGTACAGGTCGAGATGGCGCTGACGCGGTCCTATCCGCGCGGACGCGACTTTGCCCACGTGCTCGGCTATGTCGCCCGCGCCAGCCAGGACGATCTGGAACGCCTCTCCGTGGGGATGGAAGCGGACGAGGCCAAGCGTCTCGAAAAGCTGTTCCGCCACCCCGACATGCGCACCGGCCGGCAGGGCATGGAGCGCTTCGCCGAGGAATACCTGCGCGGCAAGCCGGGCTTCCGCAAGCTGGTCACCAATGCCCATGGCCGGGTCATTGAGGAAATCCCGGACGACCGCTTCGCGCCCGTTCCCGGCAAGGACCTCTACATCACCATCGATTCCGATCTCCAGCGCGCCGTGATCGAGCGCTTCGGCGAGGAGAGCGGCGCTGCCGTAATGATCCAGGTCGATACCGGCGACGTCCTCGCCATGGTGTCGACGCCGGCCTTCGACCCGAATGATTTCGTCAACGGCATTTCCGGCACCGCCTATGCCGAACTGCGCGACAATCCGCGCTCGCCGCTCTATCCGCGTGCGCATGGCGGTGTTTACCCGCCGGGCTCCACGTTCAAGATGGTCGTCGCCACCGCCGCGCTGGAATCCGGCGCCGTCAAGCCGACGGACCGCGTCAACTGCAATGGCTATTACCATTTCGGCAACCGTACCTGGCACTGCTGGAAGAAGGGCGGCCACGGCTCGATGGACATGCACAATGGCATCAAGCATTCGTGCGACGTCTATTTCTACGACATTGCGCGCCGCACGGGCGTTGAGGCCATTGCCGCCGCAGCGCGCAAGTTCGGCTTCGGCGAGGCCTGGACGCTCGGCATGACCGGCGCCCGGGGCGGCCTCGTGCCGGACCCCGAATGGAAACAACGGGTCATGGGCGAGCCATGGTATGAAGGCGAAACGCTGAACTTCGGTATCGGCCAGGGCCAGCTCGGCGTTACGCCGCTCCAGCTTTCGCTGATGACGGCCCGCATCGCCGCCGAAGGGCGCAGTCTGAAACCGCATCTTGTCGGCCTCGGCCCGCAATCGGAAGAGGACGGCATCCTCGACCAGCCGCTCGACAAGGACATTATCGATATCATGCGCTCCGGCATGTATGGCGTGACCTCGGAAGGCGGCGGCACGGCTTATCGTTCGGGCGATCTGGGCCTTGGTGGCCCCCGCATGGCCGGCAAGTCCGGCACCGCGCAGGTGCGCCGCATCTCGAAGGCCGAGCGCGACAAGGGCATCCGCAAAGGTCTCAATATCGAGCGCGAACTGCGCGACCATGCGCTCTTCGTGGCCTTCGCCCCTGCGGACAATCCGAAATATGCCTGCGCGGTCGTGGTCGAGCATGGCGAGAGCGGCTCGGGTGCCGCCGCGCCCATGGCGCGCGATATCCTGCGCTTTGCCATCGAGAATGATAGCGGCCGCAAGCCCGCCTATGGCCAGACGGCCTCCGTCACGCCCGCAGGGCAGGGAGAGCCGACATGAGCCGCGACGGCTATACCGGTTTCAGCCGCGGCGAAGCGCGCACCCGCACGGCCACCTCGCTCAATTTCGAGACAATGGGCCCGCTGCGCCGGCTCGTGAAACTGCCCTGGGGGTTCATCCTCCTGATTATCGCCATGGCGCTCACCGGCGTCGCGATGCTCTATTCCTCCGCCTATACCAATCCGAACGAGCATAATCTCTGGTATCTCCAGCTCACGCGCTTCGGCATTTCCTTCGTGATGATGCTCGTGCTCGCCATGCTGCCGCTCTCCTGGTGGCGCACGCTGGCTTTGCCGGCCTATGCCTTCACCGTCCTCCTGCTGGTCCTCGTCATCGTGATGGGCGTGACGGGCGGCGGCGCCCAGCGCTGGCTGCAGGTCGGGCCCGTCGCTGTCCAGCCGTCCGAGTTCGCCAAGCTCGCCACCACCATGGCGCTCGCCTGGTATTACGACCGCGTGATCACGCCGACCTCGGGCCGCGTCCTGATCCACCTCGGCGCCCTCGCCATCATGATCATCCCGGCAGCCCTCATCTTCAAGCAGCCGGACTTTGGCACAACGCTCGCGCTCATAGCATCCGCCGGGGTCATCATCTTCCTCGCGGGCCTGTCGATGCGCGTCATTCTCGTCGGCATCCTCGCGGGCATCGCCTCCGTTCCCGGCATCTATTTCGTGCTGGCGGATTACCAGCGCGAGCGCGTCGACACATTCCTCGCCCAGCTCTCGGGTCATGCCACCAATGCGCTCGGTGAGAGCTACCAGATCGAGCAGGGCCTCATCGCCATTGGCGGCGGCGGCGTGAACGGCAAGGGCTTCCTGCAAGGCATCCAGTCCCAGCAGGATTATGTGCCCGAACAGCATACCGACTTCATCCTCACCGTGATCGGCGAGGAATTCGGCTTCATCGGCACGACGGCCCTGCTGCTCGGCTTTGCCGTGATACTCGGCTGGGCCTTCTATTCCGCCTCGCAATCGCAGAGCTGGTTTGGCCGGCTTGCCTCGGCGGGCGCGGCCGCGACGGTCGCCTTCTATATCGTGTTCAATGTCGGGATGGTGATCGGCCTCCTGCCGGTGGTCGGCATGCCGCTCCCGCTCATTTCCTATGGCGGCACCGCCATGCTCACGACGATGGCCTGTTTCGGGCTGATCCTGTCGGCGCATATGCACAGGGACGAAAAGCTCTCCTCGACGGGCATCATTTGACCCGCTAACAGACCCTGCAATTGATTTTCATGCCGCGACCGCTACGGTTGCGTGAAACAAATTACCCCGGGGAGAGGGCATATGGCAGGCATTGGCCGCAAGACAGACAAATGGGGCTCACGCTTCGGATTCATCATGGCGGCGGTTGGCTCGTCAGTCGGTCTCGGCAATTTCTGGCGCTTTCCCTATACGGCGGGCGAAGAAGGCGGCGGCGCCTTCATCCTGATCTACATCATGTGCGTCCTGCTGATCGGCCTGCCGCTGCTGATGGCGGAATATGCCATGGGCCGCAAATCCGGCATGTCGGCCGTTGAAGGCATCCAGTCGCTCGCCCGCGCCGAAAGCCGCAGCCAGAACTGGGGCATCGCGCCTTGGATCGGCACGCTCACGGCCTTCTTCATCCTGTCCTTCTATGTCGTCATCTCGGCCTGGCTGATCGCCTTCCTGATCCAGTCCTTCGGCGGCTTCGACGGCATGGATGCCGCCGCCTCCGGCCAGAACTTTGCCGACACGATCGGGCAGGGCGAACACCCCCTCCGCTCGAAATGGTACATTCTCTTTCTGCTCGCCTGCTTCATCGGCGCGAACGCGTTCGTCGTCGGACGCGGTATCAAGGGCGGCATCGAGAAGGCCTCCTCCATCCTGATGCCGGCCTTCTTCGTCATGCTGATCGTCGTCGTCGGCTTCTCGGTCACCAATGGGGATACGGCCCGCGCAGCCGCCTTCATCCTCCAGCCGAAATGGGAAGATGTCGGCTTCGGCACCTTCCTCGCCGGCATCGGCCAGGCCTTCTTCTCCATCGGTGTCGGCGTCGGCCTGATGATCACCTATGGCGCCTATCTCTCCAAGGATACCGACATCACCCGTTCGTCCCTCATCGTCGTCGGCTCCGACACGCTGGTCGCGCTGATCGCGGGCTTTGCCATCTTCCCGATCGTCTTCGCTGCTGGCCTCGACCCGGCAGGTGGCCCCAGCCTCTTCTTCATCTCGATGCCGGTCGCCTTCGGCGCCATTCCGGGTGGCGCGATCTTCGCCTCGGTCTTCTTCGCGCTTGCGCTGTTTGCGGCCTTCACCTCGTCCATCTCGCTGATGGAAGTGGGCGTGTCATGGCTTGAGGAACGCCAGGGCGTCACGCGTCTCGGCGCGGCCTGCGGCCTGGGCTTTGCCCTGTTCATGATCGGCGCGGCCTATGTCTTCTCGCTCGAATATCTCGACTTCATGGACTTCATGACAGAAGGCCTGCTGCTGCCGCTCGGCGGCCTGCTGACGGTCATATTCGCGGGCTGGGTGCTCAGCCGCGAGATGCTGACATCGGAACTCGGCGAAGGCACGGTCATGAATCTCTGGCGCTTCGTCATGCGCTGGTTCGTGCCACCCTTCGTCGGAATCATCCTGATCTTCGGCTTCATGGACAAGATTCAGGACCAGTACCACGTGCCGTTGCCCGGCGCCCTGACCCTGCTGCTCGGCCCCAACTGGGTCCCGCCGGTCGAGTAGCGCCTTATCCTCCCCTGCGTAGCGGGGAAGGTGGCGCAGGCTGAAAGCCTGTGACGGAGGGGAGACTTATCCCACCCCCAACCACCCCGGCGTATAATGCCGCCGATGCCCGAGTTCAGCCTC
>NZ_AWFG01000027.1 GCF_000682695.1 Hyphomonas chukchiensis
ACCTATGTGTCCGGGTCGGACACGGTTTAGGTGTGGAACCGATGAGGAGTCGCACCATGGACGTGAAGCTGCCCGTTGCGGGATTGGTCACCGAGGCCTGGGGCCTCGCCCTCCGCGCCGCCCTGCCGAGCCTTCCGTGGCTGGCGGGCCTGATGGTCGCGGCGGGCCTCTACAGGCTCGCGCTCTATCTGCATGCCGGCGCCATTATCAACCTGCTCCTGCTGGTCGTTGTCTTCGCCGCTGGCGTCGGCTTCTCGCTGCGGGCCTATCGCAGCATGCTCGGCGCATCCTCGGGCACTTTTCTCAAGCTCGCCCACGCCAATCTCTCCATCTACATGGCCTTCCTGTTTGTCGGCGTGTTCATCGCCTTCTTCCTCGCCATTCTGCCGGGCATCCTGCTGGAAGTCTCGGGCCGAACGGATCTCGATGCGAAAACCGATCCTGCGATCGTGCAGGCCGCTTTCATGGACATGTTGCCCACGGCCTATGGCGCCGTTTTCATTCTTGCCTGCGCGCTCGGTCTCTGGGCCCTCTGTTTCTTCGCCATACGCCTCCTGCTCGTCGGCGCGGCCACGGTCAGCCATGGCGAAACGATGGTGTTCCGCACATGGCCGTGGACCAAGGGCCATGCCTTGCGGCTGAGCGTTGCCGCCATGGCGACCCATGTCGGTCCCTTCTTCGCGGCGATTGCCATAAATGCCGCGCTCGCGCCCCTGCTCGGCACAGCCCCGGCGAGCCTCTTCATCGGCGGCGCCCTTGGTGTGCTCCTGCTGACGCCCTTCCTGCTCGCCGGCCACGGCCTCGCCGTCAGCGCCCTCCCGCGCCTCGTGCCCGATGCTGCGGAATTGAGAGAGATTGCAACGTCCGGCTGACTCCGCTTAGATTGCTTTGACAGGCAATAAGGTGGGGAGCCCGAGGCCAATGAATCCGGTGAGTTTCGATTTCGGGAATGCCGTGATGCATTTCCGCAAGACAGGTGGCCCGAAGGGCTTCCTGCTCAGGTATGGCGCGACCTATGTCCTGCTCTATCTGGTCCTGTCGGCGGTCAGCCTCTGGCTGCAATGGCCCATGTATGGGGCCATGTTCGATCCCGCCGTGATGGACGATCCCGTCGCCATGGAAGCGGCCATGATGGGGCATATGGGCCGCGTCATGCTGGGCTACCTCGTCCTGCTACCGCTTGGCCTTGCCTTCTGGATGGTCTTCGAAGGCGCAAGCCAGCGGCGCTACATGCGGGCGGAAGGCTTCCACCTCCGCCTCGGCGCGGATGAATGGCGCCTGCTCGTCGTCGGATTGATCTGGTTCGGCCTGTTCATCGGGCTTTATATCGGCGGTATCGTTGCCGTTCTCGTGCCTATGGGCATCGCGGCCGCGACTGGCACCGGCGAAGGCGCGATAATTGGCGGCGTGCTCGCCTTCGTTCTGGCGATCGCCTACATGATATTTGTGCTGTGGCTCTGTGCCCGCTTTTCGCCCGCAGCGGCGCTCACGGTGCGGGATCGCAAGATCCAGTTCGGAGACGCCTGGCGTGTGACCCGGGGCAAGGCCTGGACGATCGTCGGCAGCTGGATCGTCCTCGGGCTGATCATGTCCGTCGTATTCTTCCTGTTCTACCTGATCTTCGTGGTCGCCATCGTTGCCTCGCTGATGCCGATGATGAGCGGAATGGAGTCGGAGGATCCTTCGCTCGTCTTCCGGGCCCTGCTCGCGCCCGGCGTGCTTATACCCGGCGCCTTGCTCCTGGTTGGCATGGTCTTCCTGCAGGCATGCGGAATGCACATCTATTCCGGCCCGGCAGCCTTGGCGGCCCGGACCGATCCGGAATGGGCTGACCATCAGGCAATCGACGACACATTCGTTTAGGCACTGAGGGATCGCAGCCCACCCATGGCGGGGCTGCGATCTTTGGGCGCTCTATTTGGCCGCGCTTTTTGCCTTTTTGACGGGCTTGGCCGCAGTCTTTGCCTTGGCGGCCGGTTTTGCCTTCACGGCCTTCTTCGGCGCTTCAGTCTTGGCCGCCACCGCTGGCGTCTTCGCCCGCTCGCGCTTGTTGCGCTGGGCGCGGCGTTCGTCCTGCCGGCGGAAGGTCTCGGCCAGGAACTTGCCGGTCCAGCTGCCCTTCGTGGCCGCGATGTCTTCCGGCGTGCCGGCCGCGATCAGCTGTCCGCCGCCATCGCCGCCTTCCGGGCCGATGTCCAGCACCCAGTCAGCCGTCTTCACCACATCCAGGTTATGCTCGATCACGACCACCGTATTCCCGGCATCGACCAGCTCATGCAGCACTTCCAGCAGCTTGCGCACGTCATCGAAGTGCAGGCCCGTCGTCGGCTCATCCAGAATGTACAGCGTACGTCCCGTCGCGCGCTTGGCCAGTTCCTTGGCGAGCTTCACGCGCTGCGCCTCGCCGCCCGACAGCGTCGTTGCCTGCTGGCCGACCTGCACATAACCAAGCCCCACCTGCACAAGCGTCTCCATCTTTGACGCAATCGCGGGCACCGCCGAGAAGAATTTCGCGGCCTCTTCAACGGTCATGTCCAGCACATCGGCAATCGACTTGCCCTTGAACGTCACTTCCAGCGTCTCGCGATTGTAGCGCTTGCCCTTGCAGGTCTCACACGTGACATACACGTCCGGCAGGAAGTGCATCTCGATCTTGATGACGCCGTCGCCCTGGCAGGCCTCACAGCGCCCGCCCTTCACGTTGAAGCTGAACCGCCCGGCCTTGTAGCCGCGCGCCTTGGATTCCGGCAGGCCGGTATACCAGTCGCGGATCGGCCCGAAGGCGCCCGTATAGGTCGCCGGGTTCGAGCGCGGCGTGCGCCCGATCGGGCTCTGGTCAATGTCGATCACCTTGTCGAGATGCTGCAGGCCCTCAAGGCTGTCATAGGGCTGCGGCGGGCTCGACGCGCCGTTCAGCTTGCGTGCCAGCGCCTTGTACAGCGTCTCGATGATCAGCGTGGACTTGCCGCCGCCCGACACGCCCGTGATGCAGGTGAAACTGCCTAGCGGGATCGTCGCGGTGACGTTCTTGAGGTTGTTGCCCGTCGCGCCCTTCAGCGTGATCTTGCGCTTGGTCTTCTCCACCGGGCGACGTTTCGGGATCGGGATTTCCTTCGTCCCGTTCAGGTAATCCGCAGTCAGCGATTTCGGGTTCGCGAGCACCTCTTCAGGTGTCCCTTCAGCGATGATCTCGCCGCCATGGATGCCCGCCGCCGGCCCCATGTCGATCACATGGTCCGCCGTCAGGATGGCATCCTCGTCATGCTCCACCACGATCACCGAATTGCCGAGATCGCGCAGCCGCTTCAGCGTCTCCAGCAGGCGCGCATTGTCCCGCTGGTGCAGGCCGATCGACGGCTCGTCGAGCACATAGAGCACGCCCGTCAGGCCGGAACCGATCTGCGAAGCGAGGCGAATCCGCTGGCTCTCGCCTCCTGACAGCGTGCCGGAGCCCCGGCTCAGCGTCAGGTATTCAAGCCCCACATCATTCAGGAAGTTCAGGCGGTCATTGATCTCTTTCAGGATGCGGCTGGCAATCTCGTTCTGCTGCTTGGTCAGCGTCTTCGAGACTTTGCCAAACCAGTCGCTCGCATCCTTGATCGAGAATTCGGCCGCCGACGAAATGTCCAGCGTCGCGATCTTCACGGCCAGCGCCTGCGGCTTCAGCCTTTTGCCGCCGCAGGCGGGGCAGGGCGCTGCCGACTGGAACTTCGCCACTTCCTCACGCACCCAGGCCGAGTCCGTTTCGCGATAGCGCCGTTCCAGGTTCGGGATCACGCCCTCGAACGTCTTCTTCACCTCATACCGGCGCATGCCGTCATCGTAGACGAACTTGATCTCTTCCTCGCCTGTGCCGTGCAGGATGATCTGGTGAATGTCTTCCGGCAGCTGGTTCCACGGCTTCTTCAGGTCAAACCGGTAATGCGTCGACAGGGCCTGCAGCGTCTGCGTCTGGTAGGGCGAGGTCGACTTGGCCCAGGGCGCAATCGCCCCGTTCAGCATGTCGAGATCTTTGTCCGGCACGACCAGGTCCGCGTCCACTTTCAGCTGGTTGCCGAGGCCGTCACAGGTCGGGCAGGCGCCGAACGGGTTGTTGAACGAGAACAGGCGCGGCTCGATCTCGGAAATCGTGAAGCCGGAAACCGGGCAGGCGAAATTGGCGCTGTAGGTGATGCGCTTCGGCTCGGTCTCGCCTTCTTCAAGGTCGGCATATTCAGCGAGCGCAATGCCCTGTGCGAGACCCAGCGCCGTCTCGAAACTCTCCGCGAGCCGCTGTTGCATCCCCTCGCGCACGACCACGCGATCCACGACCACGTCGATGTCATGCTTGAACTTCTTGTCCAGCTTTGGCGGGTTTTCCAGCTCGTTGAATTCCCCGTCCACCTTCACGCGCTGGTAGCCATTCTTCAGCAGCTCGGCGAATTCCTTGCGGTACTCGCCCTTTCGGCCGCGGATCATCGGCGCCAGCAGGTAGAGCCGCGTGCCCTCGGGCAGTTCCATCGTGCGGTCGACCATCTGGGTCACCGTCTGGCTTTCGATCGGCAGGCCGGTGGCCGGCGAATAGGGAACGCCCACGCGTGCCCACAGGAGACGCATATAGTCGTAGATCTCGGTCACCGTGCCGACGGTCGAGCGCGGGTTGCGGCTCGTCGTCTTCTGCTCGATGGAGATCGCGGGCGACAGGCCCTCAATGCTTTCCACGTCCGGCTTCTGCATCAGCTCAAGGAACTGGCGCGCATAGGCCGACAGGCTTTCGACATAGCGCCGCTGTCCCTCGGCATAGATCGTGTCGAAGGCCAGCGAGGATTTGCCCGAGCCCGACAGGCCGGTCATCACCACAAGCTCACCGCGCGGAATGTCCACGTCGATATTCTTGAGGTTGTGTTCCTTGGCTCCGCGCACGCGGATGAAAGGCGATTCTAGTCGGGCCATAGGGGAAAGCTCGTTACGGTGTCGAAACAGGTATGGGAATGGTGCTAGGCTCTATGTGTGGCGTGAGTCCAGCTTGACCACAAGAACAAAGTGTGAACATTTGTCAGTCGCTGCTTTTTTCATCCCCGGCTGTGGAAATACGGCTGGGGAGGCGACAGGCGAGGCCGGTCGCGGTAGAAGAGAACAGATTCGATAATGAAACAAGCCTGAGCGGAGATGGATAGATGGCAGGATCAGTGAACAAGGTCATTCTTATTGGGAATGTCGGGCAGGATCCGGAGATCCGCCAGTTCCAGAATGGCGGCCAGGTCGCGAGCTTCACGCTGGCCACGTCCGAGACGTGGAAAGACAAGGCGACCGGCGAGCGCAAGGAAAAAACCGAGTGGCATCGCATCTCGATCCTCAGCGAAGGCCTCGTCCGCGTCGTCCAGAACTATGTGAAAAAGGGCTCCAAGCTCTACATCGAGGGCCAGCTCGAAACCCGCAAGTGGCAGGACAAGGACGGCCAGGACAAGTACACGACCGAAGTCGTCCTGCGCGGCTTTGGCGGTACGCTCACCATGCTCGACAGCCCAGGTGACCGCGCCGGCGGCGGTGCCCGTTCCGGCGGCAATGATTTCGGTTCCCAGCAGGGCGGCGCCCGCAAGATGAGCGGTCCGGCCGAAAGCTTCAGCCAGGACCTCGACGACGAGATTCCATTCTAGGAACCACTGCATGCAGCGCCTGATCGCTCGTCCTTCGGACATCGCCGCCGGCCTCCTGATGGTCGCCGTTACGGCTGTGCTGGGGGCGTGCGCGTCCATGGCGCCGCCACCGGAACTCTCGGCAAGCGTTGCGGCAGAGGGCGTTGACCCGGCCACATCCACGCTTGTCGTCTACCGGCTGGAAGACGAGTGCACCTGGATCAGCAATCCGGACCGCGCGGCGACGCGCTTCACGCCCGCCTCCACATCCAAGATTCCCCATACGCTGATCGCCATCGAAACCGGCGCCGTCACCGGCCCTGACGAGATGTTCAAGTGGGATGGCCAGAAGCGTTTCGTGGACAGCTGGAACGAGGACCAGACTTTCGCGGATGCCTTCAAACGCTCCACGGTCTGGATATTCCAGACCGTCACGCCGCGTATCGGCCCGGCCGTCCTGCACGACTGGCTGCAGCAGTTCGACTATGGCAATGCCGATGTCGGCCCGGCTGACAATGTCACGCAATACTGGCTGACAGGCCCGCTGGCGATCTCTGCTGAGGAGCAGGTCGCCTTCCTCTCCCGGCTCGCCCGCCGCACGCTGCCGCTCTCTGCGCGCACCTATGACCTCGCCGTGCCTGTCATGGTGACCGAGTCCGGCGAGGGCTGGACGCTTTATGGCAAGACGGGCTGGAAAAGCGTCGACGGCGAGCCTGAACTCGGCTGGTTTGTCGGCTGGCTGGAGCAGACCGGCGGCGAAGCGCCCGGCACCTATGCCTTTGCCTTCAACATGGACATGGCAGACCCCGATTCTGACCTGCCAAAGCGCAAGGCCGTGGTCCTGCGCGCCCTGGCCGATCTGGGCGCCCTTCCGGCTGCCAACTAGGCTTCGTGCACGTTCGGGGTTTTCGGCCTCTGTTCGGGCTGTTTCCGTGCAGGATTCGTGCTTTTTACGTGCATGTATTCGTGCAGTTTTTTGCCGTTTTGGCGGGTCGTCCGCCAACTGCTAAAACACCCCCGAAAGGGTGGCTTTCCACACCCCCGGCTGCTAGTGTTTTTCTCAGTGATTATGGGCGATTCGGGCCAGTGCCCCGCCCTGTGAGACCGGACACGCAGAAAGCCCTTCCATGAGCGACGATACGACCCCGCCGGACGAGCCGGAAACCCCTGAGAATTCGGGCGAAAACCCCGCCCTCCCGGACGGAATCGAGCTGATTTCCATCGAATCCGAGCTGAAAAGCTCCTATCTCGACTATGCGATGAGCGTCATCGTCAGCCGGGCGCTGCCGGATGTGCGCGACGGCCTGAAACCCGTTCACCGCCGCATCCTCTACGGCATGCAGGTCGGCGGCAATACGCCGGACAAGCCCTACAAGAAATCCGCCAACATCGTCGGCGCCGTCATGGGTAACTTCCACCCGCACGGCGACAGCGCGATCTATGACGCCCTCGTGCGCCTGGCCCAGCCCTTCTCCATGGGCCTGCCAATGGTCGACGGGCAGGGCAATTTCGGCTCGATCGACAACGATCCGCCGGCCGCCATGCGTTACACCGAAAGCCGGATGACCAAGGCCGCGACCTACCTGCTCGCCGATATCGACAAGGACACGGTCAACTTCCAGGACACGTATGACGGCTCCCAGCAGGAGCCCATGGTCCTGCCGGCCCAGTTCCCGAACCTGCTCGTCAATGGCGGCGGCGGCATCGCGGTCGGCATGGCCACCAATATCCCACCGCACAATCTCGGCGAAGTTGTCGATGCCACGCTCGCCGTGATCGAAGATCCGACCATCGACGACGAGGCCCTGCTCGAAATCGTCCCCGGTCCTGACTTTCCCACCGGCGGCCTCATCATGGGTCATGCCGGCAGCCGCAAGGGCCTCACAACGGGCCGTGGCTCGGTCATCATGCGCGCCAAGACCGACATCGAAGAGGCCAAGAACGGCCGCCAGGCCATCATCGTCACCGAGATTCCCTACCAGGTGAACAAGGCCGCGATGATCACCAAGATCGCCGAACTCGTGCGCGAAAAGCGCGTCGAAGGCATCTCCGACCTGCGCGACGAATCCGACCGTAACGGCATCCGTGTCGTCATCGAGATGAAGAAGGATGCCAGCGCCGAAGTCGTGCTGAACCAGCTCTTCCGCTTCAGCCAGCTGCAGACCAGTTTCGGCGTCAACATGCTCGCCCTCAATGGCGGCCGCCCGGAACTGATGAACCTGCGCAAGGTGCTCGACTACTTCATCACCTTCCGTGAGGAAGTCATCGTCCGCCGCACCAAGTTCGAGCTCAACAAGGCCCGCGACCGTGCGCACGTCTTGGTCGGCCTCGCGCTCGCTGTTGCCAACATTGACGAAGTCATCCGCATCATCCGCCACGCGCCCGATCCGGCGACCGCCCGCGAGCAATTGCTCGCCAAGGCCTGGCCGATCATGGACATGGGCCCGCTGCTCGAACTCATCGCAGACCGGCGCACGCGCTGGTCCGGCGGCGACACGATTTACCTGTCGGACGAGCAGGCCCGGTCGATCCTCGACCTTCGCCTCCACCGCCTCACCGGTCTTGGCCGTGACGAGATCGGCAACGAGGCCAAGGGCCTGTCGGAAAAGATCGCCGATCTCCTCGATATCCTGCGGTCGCGTCCGCGCATCCGCGAGATCATCAAGGCCGAACTGAACGAAGTGAAAGAGAAATTCGCCGTGCCGCGCCGCTCGCAATTCGCGATGGGCGGCCTCGACATGGAAGACGAGGACCTCATCGAGGTCGAGGACATGGTCGTCACCGTCACCCATGGCGGCTACGTCAAGCGCACGCCGCTTTCGACCTACCGGACCCAACATCGCGGCGGCAAGGGCCGTTCGGGCATGTCCATGAAGGACGAGGATTTCGTGGTCGAGCTGTTCTCGGCGACGACGCACACCGAAGTCCTGTTCTTCTCGTCGGCCGGCATGGTCTACAAGGAAAAGGTCTGGCGGCTTCCGGTCGGCGGGCCGAACTCGCGCGGCAAGGCGCTGGTCAACATCTTCCCATTGGCGGCCGACGAGCGCATCGAGAGCGTCATGCCGCTGCCGGACGACGAAGCCGCGCACGAAGTGATGGACCTCATGTTCGCCACCCGCTCCGGCACCGTTCGCCGCAACAAGCTGGCAGACTTCACGCGGGTTAACCGCAACGGCAAGATCGCCATGAAGCTCGACGAGGGCGACGGCATCGTCTCGGTCAAGATCTGTACCGAGCGCGACGATATCCTGCTCACCACGGCGCTGGGCCAGTGTATCCGCTTCCCGGTCACAGACGTGCGCGTGTTCGCGGGCCGCAACTCGACCGGCGTACGGGGCATCCGCCTTGGCGCCAGCGATGAAGTCATCTCCATGGGCATCCTGCGTCACGTTACGGTCACGTCCGAAGAGGCGCGCGCCTATATCAAGCACGCTGCGGCCATGCGCCGGGCGGCCACGGGCGAAGAAGAGGAAATCAGCGAGGACGAAGGCGAAGAGACCGTCGACGAAGCCGCCCTCAGCACCGAGCGTCTGGTCGAACTCGGCGCTGCCGAGGAATTCATCCTCACCATCGCTGACGATGGCATGGGCAAGCGCTCGTCCGCTTATGACTACCGGGTCACCGGCCGCGGCGGCAAAGGCCTCGTGGCGCAAAATATCTGGGGCCGCGACAAGAAGAACGGCCCGACCAAGAAAGTCGCCCAGTCCTTCCCGGTCGGCGACGGCGATCAGGTCATGCTGGTCACAGACGCCGGCCAGCTGATCCGCACCCCGGTCGACCAGATCCGCATCGCGGGCCGCTCCACGGGTGGTGTCTGGGTGCTCCGCACGCACGAAGGCGAGCACGTAGTTTCCGTTGCACGACTTGTGGAAGACGCCGAAACCGATATGGATGGGGAAAATGGTGGCCCGCCGGAGGCTGGATCGCCAGAAATGCCTGAATAGCAGGGAAGGGGCCGCCAGTGCATCGTATCGGACTATACCCGGGTACATTCGATCCTCCGACGAACGGGCATATCGATATTTTCGGCCGCGCCATGAAGCTGGTCGACACTCTGGTCATTGGCGTCGCCGTCAATGAGGCCAAGAAGCCTTTGTTTTCGTTGGAAGAACGGGTGCAAATGGTGAAAGCCGAGTGCGCCCGCTTCAACGGCCCCGGCATGGCTGAAATCAAGGTCATGCCGATGCATGGCCTGCTCATGAAATTCGCCGAGGCTTGCGGCGCGCAGATGATTCTGCGCGGTTTGCGGGCCGTTCAGGACTTCGAATACGAATTCCAGATGACGGCGATGAATGAGCAACTGAATCCCGACATTGAAACAGTCTTCCTGATGGCCGATGTTAGGCACCAGGCGGTCGCGTCGCGGCTCGTTAAAGAAATTGCGAGTCTCGGTGGTGATATAGCGCCGTTTGTAAGCCCTGACGTGAAACGCGCCCTCATGGAGAAATATCAGAAATGAAGCTCGCACCCCTGGTAGTGGCCGCATCGACCCTGTCGCTGGGCCTGATGGCGTTTGCGCAAACTCAAACGGACGGGAAGGCGGAAACCGCTGCGCCTGCCGAAGCCGCGCCGGCTGTGACGGTGGCAGAGGCCAAGGCCGATCCCGCCAACTGGCGCGCTGTTGATCCGGAACGCCTCTTCATTTTCGACACGAACAAGGGCCGCATCCTGATCGAGGCCTTCCCGGACGTTGCGCCGAAGCATTTCGCGCAATTCTCGGCCATCATCCGCTCCGGCGACTTTGACGGCACCAGCTTTCACCGCGTCATCAATGGCTTCATGGCACAGGGCGGGGATATCTTCGCTCTCAAGGGCCGCGAATCGGGCCTGCCGGACATTCCGGGCGAGTTCACCTACCGCCGCGATCCGGCGAAAATGCCGCTCAACTTCGCCATCGGCCCGGCCGACACCGCCAAGTATGGCTATGTGAATGGCTTCCCGATGATGACGCAGGCCTCCTTCTTCGCGGAAATGTCGAAGGATGGACTGGTTGAAAGCTGGATCCCGCATTGCCGGGGTGTTGTCTCGACAGCCCGCACATCGGATCCTGACTCGGCCAATTCGCAATTCTTCCTGATGCGCGACACGTCCCAGCATCTCGACAAGGAATATACGGCCTGGGGCCGCGTCGTTCAGGGCGAGGATGTCGTGCTTGCCATCAAGGCCGGCAAGGAATCCCTCAATGGCGAAGTCGCCCTGCCGGATATCCTGATGCATGCCAAAGTGGCGGCTGACCTGCCCAAGGGCGAACGCCCGAACGTCTGGGTCGAGCGCACCGATGGTCCGCTCTTCATGGCCGCGCATGCCGATGTCGACGAAGACATGAACGTGTGTGACCTGCCATCCGTCCCGGCCGTCGTCGAACGCTAGGCGCTTCTGCCTTCACGGGCCCATAATCCATGACGCCCATGAATCTCGCCGATTTCCATTTCGATCTTCCCGAGCGCCTGATCGCGCTACGCCCCGCTGACCCGCAGGATTCTGCGCGGCTTCTGGTCGTGCATGGGGATGGACGGCTCGAAGATGCGAGCGTGCGGGACCTGCCGCGCTACCTGACGGCAGGCGATGTGCTTGTGTTCAACGACACGCGCGTGCTGCCGGCTGCGCTCAAGGGCGTGCGGCCCGCGCGCGACGAGATCGGCGCCGATGTGGCCTGCGACGTGAACCTCGTCGAGCGCATCGACGATCACACTTGGCGCGCCCTGGCCCGGCCCGGCAAACGCCTGAAGCCCGGCGACCCGATCCATTTCGCCGAAGGCTTCCGTGCGACGATTACGCAACGCCTCGACGGCGGCGAGATCGAGCTGGCCTTCGACCAGTCCGGCCCGGCGCTTGAACAGGCCCTTGATGCGCACGGTGCCATGCCGCTGCCGCCCTATATCGCCCGCCGCCGCCCGGCGGATGCAAGCGACCGCGAGACCTACCAGACCAGCTTTGCCGGCGAGGATGCCGCCTCCGTCGCCGCGCCCACGGCCGGCCTCCACTTTACGCCGCGTCTTCTGGCCGAGATCGATGCGGCAGGCCTAGCCCGCGAAACCGTGCGCCTCCATGTCGGCCTCGGCACATTCAAGCCGCTCGAAGAGGCGCAGCTGGCGGCGAACCGCCTTCATTCCGAATGGCGGCGCCTGACGCCTGAAACCGCCACGCGCCTCAATGCCGCCCGCGCCGCCGGCCATCGCTGCGTTCCGGTCGGCACGACGGCCATGCGCACGCTGGAAAGCTGCACCACACCTGACGGCACGCTCGCCCCTGCCACCGGCCCGACGGACATCTTCCTGAAACCGGGCGACGCCGTGCGCGCAACGGATGCGCTCGTCACCAATTTCCACTTGCCGGGTTCCAGCCTCTTCATGCTGGTGTGCGCGCTGATGGGAACCGATGTGATGCAGGCCGCCTATGCCCACGCCATCGCATCAGACTATCGCTTCTATTCCTATGGCGACGCCTGCCTGCTGCTTCCCTGATAAAAAAGTGCCCCCGCTCGTGAAACGAACAGGGGCCATTGCTTGGTGCAGGTCCGTTTGCGCTATTTCAGGCTTGCCGAGACACGCGCGTTATCCGGTTCGAATTGCTGGTCGGCAGGGTCAAAGCAGAAGGTTGTGTCCTGACGCGCCTTCGCATGGTCCACCCATGTGTATTGGAAGGCCTTGTAACAGTCATAGCCCTGACGGCTGTCATCCCACGTGTTCGCGCGGGTTATCTGCGCGGCCGGATACCATTGGTTCGACGCGTGGCCCTGATACGTAAATTCAGGATGGACATGGTTCGGATCATTGTCCAGCACGCGCACACTGACCCCGATCGAGGTCTGCGACTGGTTGGGCAGCGCCGCTTGCGCCGATGCAGGCAGGACGGCCCCTGCGCTTAGAAGGGCAAGTGCCCCCATGACGGTGAAATAGGTCCGAGTTGAGTTCATACCGAAGTCCAGTTTGGTTCGCCCGGGCCGAGTTCCGCACATGCCAAAACCCAGATGGGAGATGGATGAAGGCCGGAAGCCAATGGAGAGATTAAATGCAAACGATGGAATGAGAGGGGCTTTCAGCCCGCAACCGAGTTTGAATCGTGTAGCACTGTGTTGATTGCATTACGCCTGAGGCGCGAAATGGTTCGAAGATTGCTTCAGACTAAATCGAATGGCTGCCATGCATTTTGACATGACCTTGCGTAAGTTGTGGCAAAAAAATCCCCACGCCGCGGCGCAGGGATTTCTTGTCTCAAAGTCCGTAACGAACTTTAGTGGATGCGCACGGTGGCTCTCACGCCCTGCGGCTCGTAGCGGCGGTCGTGATCGTCATAGCAGAACGTCGTGTCATACCGGACGCGCTCGCCATTCTCCCATCCGTACTGGAAGCTCTCATAGCAATCATAGCCATTATAGCGGGCATCATAGCGATGCGCGCGGCGCACTTCATGACGCGTATACCAGCGGTCGGATTCATAGCCATCATAGGTATAGCGGCCATGTACATGAGCACGTTCCGGCGGCGGGGCCTCTGTACGGACGCCGACTTTGACATCCGTATTCACGCCGACACCAAGGCCCAGCTGGGCGGATGCGGGCAGTGTTGCAACGGCCGAACCGATACCAAGCGCACCAATTACAGCGATGTATTTCAAGGACTTAATCATTGTCAGCTCCTGTGTGGCTTAACCAATGAACGGGTCGGCGGCAGGAGGGTTCCTCAGGAAATGGGCCTACTCGGCCTCTCTCCAGTCGAGCCTCATGGATTGCCCGGTTTCAAGGGCCTTCCAAGCTGCAGAAAAATCCGAAAGCCCGCTGCGCACCGCGTCGACCCTTGCCTGATCGAGCGAAACAGACGGGCCGAAGGATTGCGCAAATCCGGCATCGGCCACGCCCTGCAAGGTCCCGAGTTCGGCAGGCCCGCCCCAGATCTCGGCCTCGAAACATTCCACCAGCCGCTCTGCCTGCAGCAGTTCGACGATTTCCTCTCCCGGCACATGTGCTTTCGAGGCGCTGGCATGTCCGGCGGCAGAGGCGATGGCGCCGACATCGTCGGGCGAGACGCCCCCGGCGACCATGCCCCAGAAACCCCTGCGGAACCCGAATGTGCGCTCAACGAAGAAATGCACGGCGTCGTGCGGAACGGGCCCCTTCTTCGGAAACGTGCACTGCGCGACGCTGCCATCATCGCGCGTGGCCGTGAGCCTGTCCTCGCGGGTGCCTTTCACGATCTCGATCTTCATGTCTCAGGCCCCGGGGCGCAGCTCTTCCATCGACCGGATCGCCTTCGCCGCCGTGATGCGCGCCAGATGGCGGCCCTTCTCGTCACGCCAGTCGGCCTCAACGAGACCCGTCGTGCGCCCCCGGCTGACCAGCCGCCCCTCGATCGTGATCAGGCCATGCGGCACCGGGCGCAGGATGCGCGTCTGCAGCTCCATCGTCGTGAACCATTCGCCGTCTTCCAGCGCGCTCGCCATCGTCATCGATACGATATGGTCCGACAGGCCCGCGACCCAGCCGCCGAACACGCGCTGGTCGCCAATGTCGCGGTCGCCGGTGTTCGGCCACTCATACCGCGTGTGGCCATAGGAGACTTCCTTCAGCCACAGGTCCGGGCGGATGCCCAGATTCCTGATGCCGGGGGGAAAGTCCCATGTGCCCGCTTTCAGGCGGCCAAAGAATTCGGTCTGCTGGACAGACATTTCGGTACGGCTCATGCGAGGCGGGCTCCATTGGGCACCGGCAGGTCGGGCGAGAACATGACAATGGCGCCGTCGGCATCGGGAAACCCGAGCGTCAGCACTTCCGACATGAACTTGCCGATCTGGCGCGGCGGGAAATTGACGACAGCGGCAACCTGTTTGCCGATCAGCTTTTCGGGTTCGTAGTGCACCGTCACCTGCGCCGAACTCTTCTTCACGCCAACGCCCGCACCGAAATCGATCACGAGGCGCAGGGCAGGCTTGCGGGCGCCCTCCAGGGGCGCCGCTTCCAGCACGGTCCCGACGCGGATATCCACCTCGCGAAAGGTCGCAAAGTCGGTCTCCGCGCTGGGCGGTGAGTCAGGTTCGTCCGTCAGGTGCATGTGTGCCTCAGCAGGTGGCGCCGCCATCGACGACCATCATCTGGCCCGTCATGTAGGCACCGGCCTTCGAGGCGAGATAGACCGCCGCGCCGGCAATCTCTTCCGGCTCGCCGATACGGGCCATCGGTGTGCCGGACAGGGCCGATTTCAGGTTCTTCGGGTCTTCCCACAGGGCGCGGGCAAAGTCGGTGCGGATCAGGCCGGGCGCGATACAGTTCACGCGGATATTGTCCTTGCCGTATTCGGTGGCCAGGTTGCGGGCGAGCTGGAAGTCGGCCGCCTTGGAGATGTTGTAGGCGCCAATGATGGGCGAGCCGCGCAGGCCGCCAATCGACGAGACGAGGATGATCGCGCCGTCCTTGCGCTCGCGCATCTGCGGCATGCACATCTGGATCAGCCAGTGGTTCGAGATGATATTGTTCTGCAGCACCTTCTCGAACTGGTCGTCCGAGATGCCTTCCATCGGCCCGTAATAGGGGTTGGCCGCCGCGTTGCACACGACAATGTCGACCTTGCCGAACGCCTTGTTGGTCGCGTCGACCATGGCCTGCAGCTCATCCTTCGACGAGATATTCGCGGGCACGGCAATAGCTGTTCCGTCGCCGTGCTTCTCATTGATGCTGGCGGCCACTTCCTGGCACGGGCCCGGCTTGCGCGACGAGATCGTCACCTTTGCGCCTGCGTCGGCCATGGCCTCGGCAATCGCCCGGCCGATGCCGCGCGACGATCCTGTGATGATGGCTGACTTCCCGGATAGATCAAACAGGCTCATGGCGCCGCTCCCTCATGTTTTATGCTGGCGCGACGGTAAGGGCTGATCTGCCCCGGGGCTAGGGGTATCCTAAGGAAAGGCGCGCCCTGTCAGGGCAAATCCCATTCGACGTTCAGGATTTCGGCCAGTCCCTCGGTCCGCTTGCGCACGACTTCCGGTGTCCAGGCATCCTGGTCCACCAGGTCGCGGGTCAGCGCAAAGTCCGCGCCGCCGCCGCCATTGAAGTAGACTTCCTTCTTGGCGCGATAGTCCAGCCGGTCGGCCTTCTGGTTCACCTTGTTGGTCAGCAGCACGAAATTGCCGAGCGTGTCACACTGCTCGCGGCGCTTGGCCGGGTCGGGCCAGGTCACCATCCAGTGGCTGTCTTCCTGCACGCTGCGCGGCAGGACGTGTTCCACCGTCGCATCGGATTCCGGCGGGATCGTGAACCCGCCATCAAGCGCGGCGTTCAGGCGGAGGGCCATCGCGCGGCGTTGTCCAAACGTGGCGAAGCGGCCCAGCAGGCGCTCGCGCACCTTGCGGGCCTCGTCCTTGGAAATGGCGAACGGGCCGTTCTTGGCCATCAGCGTCCGCTCGTTGGAAACGGCGTCGCTCACCTTGTTGAACCGCTTGTTGCGCTGGTCCTTGTCGTGGATGATCAGTTGGATCATGTAGCCCAGCCGTTCAAGGCGTGTGAAGAATTCCGGCGCGAGCGGCGAGTCGAGCCCGCGCTCCACCAGGAATTTCAGCGCCGGGGCGCGCCAGCTCTGCTGCTCAAGTGCACGCAGCTGGTTCAGCTTGTCGGAGACGAGTTTCGCATGCGGGCCATCGTCCACTTTCGCCGTCGTGATCTGGCGGTAGGCGGCCACATAGCTCGGCAGAATGTCATCAAGGAACTTGCGCGGTTCGATTTTCGAGAGAACCGCTTTCTGGAACCCGGCCACGAGATCGCCCTTGGGCGAGCGGTCATGGATGGCGCGGATCTGACGCAGCAGGTCATCGAAGGCGCCGCCGCCCAGCACGGCCTCATGTTCGGCCCAGCGCTCGGCATAGGCATTGGCTTCCTTCACCGAGAACTTGGCCTTCTGGAACAGCTCGGTCTTGATGATGTCATGCGCGTCCGGTTCCTTGCCGCGGGTGTTGAGAACGCGGAACACCTTGAAGCCTTGATCCTTGTCATTCACCACGACACGCACCAGTGCGCAGCCATTGACGACCGTGTCGGTCAGCGCGCGCCGCCGCTCGTCCGACACCTGTTTCAGCTCTTTCAGTATGGCCTTGGCGTTGCCAACCATACGTTGCTGGCTGTCGCTCTCGCCCGGCTCGTTTTCGAGTGTGCGGGTTGCGCCAGGACGCTGGATCGTGTCGCGGAAAAACGCGCCATCCATATAGTTCAGCGTGAGGCGCCAGCTGGCCGCTTCGCCGAGCATCGGGCGGTCCTCATCGGCAATCATGGCGTGCAGGGCCGCAGACCGGTCCTTGTCGGCTTCAAGGTCGCGCAGAACGGCCAGAAGAATCGTCAACGTGGTCAGCCGCTGCTGCCCGTCGACAATCTCCACCATTCCGGACTCCGCGCCGTTCACGAGAACGACCGCGCCGATGAAGTGCGGGATGTCGCTGTCAGTCGCCTCGGCAAGGTCGCCGAGCAGGTCGAGCGCCTCGCGCTCTCCCCAAGAATAACTGCGTTGATAGGGCGGCATGCACAGGCGTTCTCCTTGTGCAAAAATACCGCTGAGCGAGCTCTCCTGAGCCCGTACGCCAAGGTCCATTACAATTCCCCTATACAGGCTTCTTCCCTAGCCCTTGCCAAACACCATCACAACGCGGGATGAACGGTTCTCAAGGTCTTTGGGCAAAAGTGTGACGGGAGAGTAACGGTATGCGTCTGGTGAGATTCAAACGGGGTGAGGAAGTGCGTTTCGGCCACCTGGAAGCGGACTGTGTAGTGCCGCTTGCAGCAGGCACATTTGTCGAGGCGCTGACAGCCAGCCCTGACGGCGAATCCATACCTCTTGGCGAGGTCACGCTGCTTTCCCCTGTGGAAAAGCCCGGCAAGATTCTTGGCATAGGCGTCAACTACGCGGCGCATGCCGCCGAGAGCGTCAGCTTCATCGACACCAAGAAACCTGACGTCCAGAAATGGTTCAACAAACAGGTCACGGCCGTGAACGGGCCCTATGCCCAGGTCCACCTGCCGAAGGTCTCCGAACAGCTCGACTATGAAGGCGAGCTTGTCGTCATCATCGGCAAGCGTGGTCGTCACGTGCCCCGCGAGCGCGCCTTCGAGATCGTCGCCGGCCTGACCGTCGGGTGCGACTATTCGGTGCGCGACTGGCAGCGCGCCAGCCAGACCATGATCATGGGCAAGGGCTTTGACACCCATGCCGTGTTCGGCCCGGCCATCGTCACGATGGACGAGATCACCGACCTGCCAAACCTCCAGCTGCGCACCTTCGTGAACGGCGAGCAGCGCCAGACCGGCTACATCCGCGATCAGATCCACGACATCGCCGCCCAGATCGCCCACCTCACCGCCGCCTTCACGCTGGAACCCGGCGACGTCATCTTCACCGGCACGCCCGCCGGCGTCGGGGCAGGGCACGAGCCGCCGAAATGGCTGAAGGCCGGCGACAAGGTGCGCGTCGAAATCGACTGCCTCGGTTTCACTGAAAACGAAATCGTAAGGGAACCGGGCGACACCGTGATCGGGTAGACCGGAGCCTGAGGGGCATGCGCGCAAGAATACTGCTGGCTTTTCTGGTCGTTGCCGCGTGCAGCGCCGAGAAGGGACCGGGAACGGTCCCGGAAGTACCACGGAAAGTCACCACAGCGGACTTTGCACTCCTCCCCTGCGCCCCCGAAACGGTCCCGCGAGCCTGCGTGCTGGTCATGGCGGGCGGAAAGCGTGTCCTCTTTGGCACACCCGCCGGCGTAGTGCAGGGGCTGACCGAGACGGACCTCCAGAATCTCGATGCCGTGATGCTCTTCTCCCTGCGCGGAGAAGACCTTGAAGGCCTTGATGATATTCGCAATGCCAGCTGGCGCGCGGGCCATGAAACGCCGCTCCGCGTCTCCGGCCCTGTCGGCACCACCGCCGTCCTCTCCGCCATCAACAAGGCCTACGAAACCTCTGACGCCTTCACCTTCGTCGAACAGTCGCCAGCAGGCGGTTTCAACGCCGCTGTCCTGCAGCCTTTGCCCGGCGAGAAGGACACCAAGACGCGCGTCTTCAACACCGGCGATCTCGTCGTTACACACCTTGTGAATGACAAGGAACAGGTCGGTTACTGGGTTGATTACAATGGCGTTCGTGTCGTGATTGAGCCGTGCGGCATGACCCAGGCCTCGCACTTCTCGGACCCCGCACGGCTGACGCTTTCGTGCGAAGGGGCAGACCTGTCCTGGCCACTTACGGACACGGTTTTTGTGCCTTTGGTCGCGCCCGATAAGGCCAGCGAATCACCATAAGACGACGGGGCCCCGCATCTCTGCAAGGCCCCGCTCTCCCCCGAGATTGCCCCCGCTCCGGCCAATAAAATGGCCACGGACCAGTGCACTCGGATAGCTGTGGGTATCGGTGGGGTTAACCTTTGTCTAGTCGCTGAAGACGTGTCATGAGTGTGACTCAAAAGGTCTGTGACTTTGACGCAACGGTGGACTGGAGCGGGATTGTGGAAGGTGGCAAATTACGTCATTTCCACGCAATTCGTTAACCAATGGGGCCTATTTGTTAAGGTTGATGGAAAGAACTGGGTGCTGACCGAATGACTTTTGTCCTGTTCCTGCTCTATATCGCGATAGGCGGCGGCGTCGGCTATTGTGTAGATGCCTTTGCAGGACTCGGCCTGCCCCTGTCGATCACGAGCGGGGCGATCACCACAGTGATTCTCGCGCAGATCCACGTTCTGGTCTCCAGCAGCCGTTCCCACCGCGAAATTGATGAGCGCGTCGAGCGTGTCGAACGCACGACACGCGACACGGCTGAACGGGTCGACGTCATCGGCGCCCGGACCGAAGCCGTCGAGACCACCATCAAGCATGAACTGACCGAGCGCCGCGACGCCCTCGTTTCCGAGATGAAACAGCTCGAAGGCCTGATCGACCGCCTCTCGCGCAGCTTCGAGGCCAAGCTCGCCGAACCGTCCGTCGTGTCCTCCGTCGCGCCGCAGGATGATGCCATCCTGCGGGACGTGCGCGATGCCCTGAAAGATGGCCGGGTCGACCTCCATCTCCAGCCCATCGTGTCGCTGCCCCAGCGTCGCGTCGCCTTCTATGAAGGCTTCACGCGCCTGCGCCGTCCGGACGGCTCGCTGATTCTGCCTGCCGAATTCCTGGATGCGGCCCGCCGCGCCAACCTGATGGGCATCATCGACAATTTCACGCTGTTCCGCTGCGTGCAGATCGTGCGCCGGCTCGCCGAGCGGGACCGCCGCGTCGGCGTGTTCTGCAACATCGCCGCCTCGTCGCTGGAAGACACCACCTTCTTCCCGATGTTCCTGCAATTCATGACCGAGAATCGCGACCTCTCCGGCGCCGTGATCTTCGAGATCCGTGCGGATCGTTTCGAGACCAGCTCGCCCACGATGCGCGAAAACATGGCCAAGCTGACCGCGCTCGGCTTCCGCTTCTCGATCGACCATGCGTCCGACCTGTCGCTGGACCTGCCGCGCCTTCAGGCGTCGAGCGTCCGCTTCGTGAAGATGAATGGCCATAACCTGATCGAACAGCTGCGCGACCCGCACGGTTCGCGCCCGGTCTCCTCGATCAATCGCCGCGTGGATGGCACGGAAGTCACCGCCGTCCTGTCGCGCTACGGCGTCACCATGATCGCCGAGAAGATCGAAGACGAAGCCAGCGTCGTGGAAATCCTCGAATACGATATCCCGTATGGCCAAGGGCACATCTTCGGTGCGCCGCGTCCGATCAAGGCGTCGCTGATGGAAGAAACCGCGCCGCCCAGCGAGTTGATGCAGCGCCTGTCGAATTTCGGCTGATCGCCTCCGGCATCATTTCGCCCCAATCGCTTCGCTTAATGGTCCCCGTACATGAGACGGGAGTGACCCATGCGCATTGTGGCTATGCTATTCCTTATGTTCGAGGCGGCGCTCAGCGCAACGGCCCAGACCGCGCCCGAAGTGGTCAAGGTCGAAACCATCCTTCCCGATCCGGCAGGTGAAGAATTCGAGCCTGCATCTGCACTGGAATTGATCGAAGACCACTCGGTCGTCCTGCTGGACCTGACCATGTCGGTCGAAGCCTATCCATCCTTCGAGAACGCAGACGACACATACTCAACACTGGATGGCGATTGCGAATTCGGGCCGATGGAGGGCGTGCGCATGCTGTCCGTGCCGACCGGTTCCAACCATCTCCTGCTGAATGTCCGCCCCGGCGACCCCGGCCAGTTCGCTGCCAACAGTGTGTCCTGCGATTACATGCAGAGCCTCCAGCTGGGCGAGAATATCGGCCAGGTCGTGAAGGTGCGCGGCTGCTACCTTGCCAACTATCATTCCATCCCGACGGCGGCGATGTACGTGCTCAACCCGCTGCCAGCGAGCGCCTGCGGCCTGACGCAATAATGCACCGCTGGATTGACCGGGGGTGCGGCGCGGCCTAGGTCGCGCCGCATGACACAGCTGCGTTTTCCCGAAGGCCTGTCCGCGATTGCGGGCGATTATGACTCGATCCTCTGCGATGTGTGGGGCGTGATCCACAATGGTCGTGCCATCTTTGCCGAGGCCTGCGAGGCCCTCGTTAAGTTCCGCGCGCAGGGCGGCCATGTCTGCCTCATCACCAATGCGCCGGTGCCCAAGGCGCAGGCCATCCGCTATTTCGAGCCCCTCGGCGTGCCCAATGCGGCGTTCGATGACTGCGTTACTTCGGGCGATGCCACGCGCGCCGAACTCAAGCTGCGCAGCGGCCAGTCCGTCTGGCGCCTCGGCGGCGACGAGGGCTGGGAGCATGACCGCTTCCTCTATGAAGGCCTCGACCTCAAATTCGACGACAGCGCCCATGCCGACCTGCTGCTCTGCATCGGCCTGCGCGACATGTACAATGACCAGCCTGAGGAATACCGCGACGAGCTGAAAGAGGGCGTGGATCGCGGCCTGACCATGATCTGCGCCAATCCGGACAAGCAGGTGCGCGTGGGCGGCAAGCTCTACTGGTGCGCCGGCGCTTTGGCCGACATCTACGAGGATCTCGGCGGCACAGTCGTCTATCCCGGCAAGCCGCATGCCGGCATCTATCGTCTCGCGCTGGAGCGCCTCAACGCCCTCGGCCACACGCCGTCGCGCGTGCTCTGCATCGGCGACAGCCCCGCCACCGACATTCGCGGCGCGACACGCCAGGGCTATGACAGCCTCTATGTCGGCACGGGCCTCAAGGAACACGGACCTGACTTCCAGAGCGAAGTCACCGACCTGCTCGCCGACTATGGCGAAAACGCCACTTACGCCATGTCAGGTCTAAGGTGGTGACGTGGGCATCGGCCCCGTGTATCGAACTTCTCGGACAATTATTGGAGATCCGGACGTATGAGTGAATTCACCGGTTTTAAGTATGAAGACCTGGAAATCGGCATGTCGCACGAAACCGTGCACACGATTTCCGAAGCTGACATCCAGCGCTTTGCGGAAGTGTCGGGCGATTACAACCCGCTGCACATGGACGAGGAGTTCGCTTCGAAAACCGTGTTCGGTCGGCGCATTGCCCATGGCGCGCTGACGGCGAGCTACATCTCCGGCATCCTCGGCAACAACCTGCCGGGTCCGGGGGCGATCTTCATCGGCCTCTCCATGCGCTTCAAACGCCCCGTGCACATTGGCGATACGGTCACCGTGCGGGCCGAAGTCGCCGAGAAGCAGGACCGGGGCAACCGGGTGACGCTGAAGGTGGAATGCACGGTTGACGACAAGCGTGTCATCACCGGCGAAGCCGAAGTGGTCGCACCCCGCCGGGAGGCCTGATGGCCATTTTTGCAGATTATCGCGGATTGCCCGCCAGCGCACGCGGTGCCTCCGTGGCGCTGGGCAATTTCGATGGTCTGCATGCCGGGCACCGCGCGGTGATGGAAGCGGCGCGCAAGGCCGGGCAGGGCAAGCTGTCGGTCGCGACCTTCGAGCCGCCGCCGCGCGCCTATTTCCGGCCGAACGACCCGCCTTTCCGTATTCTTCGGCCCGAGCGCCGTAACAGGCTCATCCTCGCCGAGGGGGCCGATACGGTCTTCGAACTCCCCTTCAATGGCGAGATGGCGGCCATGACCGACGAGGCCTTCGTGCGCCAGGTGCTGGTCGAGGGGCTGGGCGTGTCGCACGTCTCGGTCGGCTTCGACTTCCGTTTCGGTCGCGGCCGCATGGGCAATGTGGCGCGCCTGTCGAGCCTTGGCCGGGCCCTAGGCTTTGGTGTTTCCGTGGTCGAGGAAGTGCTTGAACTAGGTGCCAAGGCCTCCTCCACGGCCATCCGTCAGGCCCTGATGGCCGGCGAGCCCGAAGTGGCAGCCGACATCCTTGGCGACTGGTGGATTGCTGACGGCATTGTCGAGGCTGGCGAGAAGACCGGCCGCACATTCGGCTTCCCGACGGCCAATATCCATCTCAACGACCTGATCCATCCGCGCCACGGCGTCTATGCCGTCCGCGCACGTGTCGAGGGCGAGGAGGTGTGGCGCGACGGCGTTGCCAATTTCGGCCGCACGCCCACGACGGGCCTGCGTGATGCGCTGCTGGAAACCTTCATCTTCGATTTCGATCAGGACCTCTATGGCAAGTGGCTGGAGGTGCAGCTGGTGGCCTACCTGCGGCCGGAGCTGAAATTCGACAGTGTCGATGACATGATCGCACAGATGCACAAGGACGCCGCCGAATCGCGCGTTTGCCTGAAAGCGGCGCCATCACTGCCAAATTAGCGCCTGATTTACCCGGATAACTGATACTGATCGGGGAACCTTGAAACCCCTCCGGTGTTGGGATTCATATGCAGAAAGCGCTCCTGTCACTTTGTCTTTGCGCCGCGATGCCGCTGGCAGCGGCCGCGCAGGCGCCGGAAATTGGCGTTCGCGCACGTGACATGGTTGTCGGCTCGGTCGGCACCGGAGACCTGCAGCTGCTGCTGGACGATATGGGCGCCCATTTCACCATGTCAGGCGTCAATGACCGCCAGGCGCCCTATGTCTTCGCCACCAGCAAGGACGGCATGTCGTTCGGCATCTATACGGCCTGCGCCAATGCTGACGGCACGGATTGCCGGGGCATTGAATTCCTTGCCGTTTTCAGATCGGACCGCTCGATTGAAGAGGTCAGCGCCATCGACCAGTCCTATGCGGCTGTCTCTGTCTACAAGTCCGCCCCTGATACGGTGAACGTCTCGCGCTATGTCATCCTCGACCATGGGGTGACCTGGGCGAACCTTCTGGAGAATGGCGCGGTCTTTGAAGTCCTGTGCGAAAAACTGGCGGAAGAACTGTCGGATACGCCCGCGGCACAGGTGGCGGATTCCGCCCATGGTGGCGTCCGATAGTGACATGGCTTTCACCGCCTGCTAGGCGGAAAGCATGGCACGGATACACAGCATTCGAATTAGACGCCCGGCGGCGCACTGACCCGATTTGACGGGGCGGGCGAAGCCGGGAATTCATGCTGCAGAAACCATCCAGAAACCCGTGGTAAAACCATCGGAAACCCGTATCAAACCCCGACGATACCGTAAAAAGCCATATTGATCCCATGACCGATTCCCTGACCGACCGCGATTATCGCGACACGCTGTTCCTGCCGACAACCGAATTTCCGATGCGAGGCGGCCTGCCGCAGCGCGAACCGGAATGGATCAAGCGCTGGGACGAGATGAACCTCTACAAATGGCTGCGCGCGGATGCGAAGTCGCGCGGGGCCAAGCCGTGGATCCTGCACGATGGCCCGCCCTATGCGAACGGCCACATCCACCTCGGCACGGCGATGAACAAGATCGTCAAGGATATCATCGTGCGTTCGCACCAGATGACGGGCCATGACGCGGCCTACCTGCCGGGCTGGGACTGCCACGGCCTGCCCATTGAATGGAAAGTGGAAGAGGAATTCCGGTCGAAGAACCGCGGGAAGGATGACGTGCCGGGCGACGAGTTCCGTGCCGCCTGCCGCGCCTATGCCGAGAAATGGGTCGAGATCCAGGGCAGGGAATTCCGCGCGCTGGGGATCGAGGGCGAGTGGGACAATCCCTACCTCACCATGAAGTTCGAGAGCGAGGCGACCATCGTTGCCGAGTTCCTGCGCATGGCCATGCAGGGCGCCCTCGTGCGCGGCGCCAAGCCGATCATGTGGAGCCCGGTCGAGCGCACCGCCCTCGCCGAAGCCGAAGTGGAATATTACGACCGCAAGGTGCCGGTGATCTGGGTGAAGTTTCCGGTGACGGGCCGTGACGATGACGCAAGCGTTGTCATCTGGACGACCACGCCTTGGACGATCCCGGCCAACCAGGCTGTCTCCTTCAGCCCCGACATAACTTACGGCCTCTACACGGTCGATTCCGTGATGAGCGAGGAAGAGCTGGGCTTTGCGCCTTACGCGAAAGCGGGCGAGAAGCTCATCATCTCCGATGACCTCGCCAAGGCCGTCATGGATGGCGCGAAGGTCAGCGCCTTCACGCGCGTTTCTGATGTCGACCCGACTGGCTGGACGCTGAAGCATCCCCTGTCCGAAATGGACGCGTTCTTTGCGCATCCAATCCCGATGCTCGCGGGCGACCACGTCACCGCCGATGCCGGTACGGGCTTCGTGCACACTGCGCCCGCGCATGGCGAGGATGACTTCAACGTCTGGGTCGAGTCCGGCCGCACGACGCAGGAAATCCGCCAGATCGTTGACGCAGACGGCTGCTACACGCCGGACGTGCCGCGCTTTGGCGGCATGGATATCATCCGCACCAGCGGCAAGAAGCGCGGCGAGCCGGGCAAGGCCAATCAGGAAGTCATCGCGGCCCTCGCCGAGAGCGGCAACCTGCTGGCGCGCGGTATCACCACGATCCGCGATGCCCACTCGTGGCGCTCCAAGGCGCCGGTCATCCGCCGGGCCACGCCGCAATGGTTCATCTCCATGGACAAGCCGGGCCCGAACGGCAAGTCGCTGCGCGAGAATGCCCTCGCCGCCATCGATGCGACCGAATTCTTCCCCGCCGTGGGCCGCAACCGCCTGCGCTCGATGGTCGAAGGCCGGCCTGACTGGCTGATCAGCCGCCAGCGCAACTGGGGCGTGCCGATCACGATCTTCGTCGACAAGAGCGGCCAGCCGCACACGGCAGCATTGCCTGCCGATCAGGCGCAGGCCCTCAACGAAACAATCAAGGCAGCCATCGCGGCCGGCGGCGTCGAAGCCTGGTTCAGCACGCCTAAGGAAGACTTCCTCGGCGCGCACGGTCTGAACGCTGACGACTGGGACAAGGTCACGGACGTTCTCGACGTCTGGTTTGACTCCGGCACGACGCACGCCTTCGCCCTGCGCGAACGCGGCATCATCGACCCCGAAACAGGTCAGGCCGACCTCTACATGGAAGGTTCCGACCAGCACCGTGGCTGGTTCCAGTCCTCGCTTCTGGAATGCTGCGCCACGCGCGGCATGGCGCCTTACAAGCAGGTGCTGACGCACGGCTTCATCGTCGATTCCGAAGGCAAGAAGATGTCGAAATCGATCGGCAACACGATCGAGCCGGAACAGATCGCCAAGCAATACGGCATCGAGATCCTGCGCATCTGGACCGCCAGCGGCGACTATACCGAAGACCTGCGTATCTCCGACGAGATCATCAAGGGCTCGGTCGAATCCTATCGCAAGCTGCGCAACACGGTGCGCTACATGCTCGGCGCGCTGGACGGCTGGACGGACGCAGAGGCCATCGAGGCCCGCAAGATGCCCGGCCTTGAGCGCTGGGTGCTGCATCGCCTGTCGGAACTCGATGAGCAGGTGCGCGCGGCCTATAATGTCTACGACTTCAAGAAGGTGATGAGCCTGCTCATCAATTTCTGCGGCGTGGACCTTTCGGCCGTCTATTTCGACGTGCGCAAGGACAGCCTCTATTGCGATCCGCGTTTCGAGACCGAGGAAGTCTGGGACGGCGACACGGCCAATTTCGGCAATCGCCGCCGCGCGGCCCGCACCGTCATGGCGGCCGTGCTGGAACGCCTGCTGACATGGCTGGCCCCCGTCATGCCGTTCACGATGGAAGAGGCTTTCCTCGAAAGCCACCTGAAGGGCAGCGTGGCTTCGGTTCACCTGCTGCAGTTCCCGGACACGCCGGTCGGCTGGCGCGATGCAGACCTTGCGGCCCGCTGGGAAAAGATATTCACGGTGCGGCGCGTCGTGACAGGCGCGCTGGAAGTGGAACGCCGCGAGAAGCGTATCGGCGCCTCGCTGGAATCCACACCGCGTGTGCTGATTGCCGACGAATCCCTGATCGAGGCCTTCAAGGGCGAGGATGCGGGCGACCTGTTCATCACGTCGGGCGCAGAACTGGTGCATTCATCGACAAGTGAGGGCGGCGGGTTCACGCTCGACGATACGCCGGGCGTGGTTGTGCACCCGGTCAAGGCGAGCGGCGTGAAATGCCGTCGCAGCTGGAAATACTTCGATCCGGCAACCGCTGACCCGGCTTTCCCGGACATCACGCCCCGCGATGCCCTGGCCGTGAAGGCCTGGGACGCAATGCACGACTGATCAGGGGCGGCCCTCACCTCCCATCGCTTTGCGATGGGCCCCTCCTCTCCCAGAGGGAGAGGGGTTTGACGGCTCTGAACCTCTTACCCCCTCTCCCGCTTGCGGGAGAGGACGGGCCTGCTGCCGAAGGCAGGGGGAGGTGAGGGCCCCAAG
>NZ_AWFG01000028.1 GCF_000682695.1 Hyphomonas chukchiensis
CTACACGATACCTTCGCGCTGGGCGCGCTTGCGAGCCAGTTTGCGGGCGCGGCGAACGGCCTCTGCGCGCTGACGGGCTTTTTTCTCGGATGGCTTTTCGAAAGCCTGACGGGCTTTCATTTCGCGGAAGAGGCCTTCACGCTGCATCTTTTTCTTCAATGCGCGCAGGGCTTGCTCGACATTGTTATCGCGGACGACGATCTGTACGATGGGTCTTCTCCATTGGGTTGGGGGCGTCGCCCCGACTAATTCTTTACGGCTTTGTCGGCCATGAAGGGGCGCCTATATCACGCAAGAAGCGATTTGGCCAAGCCCCTTAAGTGATGCAAAGGTAATATATGACACAAACGCCGTCAGAAGCCTACCGTTCCCGCTGGGTCGAAGCCTTGCTCCCCCATGTCGCCTTCGATGGCTGGACCGATGCGGCCGCCGCCATTGCTGCCAAAGAGGCAGGCCTCAGCCAGGGTGAACAGGCCCTCGCGGCGCCAAATGGCGTGATCGACCTGCTTGAGCACTTTTTCGCCATGGCCGAAGCCGATGCGCGGGCACAGCTCGCCTCCGAGGATATCTCCGCCCTGCGCGTGCCGGACAAGGTGAAGCGCGGCGTGCTCGCCTGGCTGGAGGCCCTCGAACCGAATCGCGAGGCCGTCCGCCGCGCCGCTGCCCGTGGCTTCCTGCCATGGGGCGCAGGTGCTGCCGCCCAGCGCACATGGTCGGTCGCCGACATGGTCTGGACCGCCGCCGGTGACACCGCCACCGACTATAACCGCTATTCCAAGCGCGGCCTGCTCGCGGCCGTCATTCCGGGCATCGTCATGCACTGGCTGGATAATCCCGCGCCGGCCGAACTTGATGCCTATGTGCAGCGCCGGCTGCAGCAGGCGTCCGGTCTCGGGCGCAGCGCAGGCAAATTCGTCGGCCCCGTTCTGGACAGGCTGAACGCACTGAAAAGCGCCGGAAAATCATCCGGGCGCGGACAGGAGAACTGATTTGAAGGAGGAAGGTGTCGAGCGAAAGTTGATCAAGCGCCCCAGGGGGCTGGGGGGGCTGATGGGTCCGGGGTGCTTGGTATACACCTCCGCCCGACACCTAGAAGATGACGAGCGCCGGTGTTCCACGCAAGGCCAAAAAACGGCATTTCTGCCCCAATTCGATTACAATGCCGTTAGGGGACTGCAGTTTGGCGGATTCGCCAGCCGGGCGAACCTGAAAGGATGAGATGAGCGATACGTTCTCACGGAAAATAGCGCCTGAACCGCGGGTCGCCTTCCAGAAAGCCGAGATGCAACCCATCCTCGATGTCTATGGCCGCCTCGTCATTGCCGGAGAGGCGCGCGACTATGCCATTGGCATGGAAAAGGACATCGCCGTCTTCGCCATCTTCCGTCGGCACGCCGAAAACCCCACCTGGCGCATCGAGAAGGAGCCCGCGCTCGCCAACCGGCAGGGCCAGTATGCCGTCTACGGCTCGGCCGGCCAGATCCTGCGCCGCGGCCGCGAGCTCAAACAGGTCCTGCGCGTTTTTGATACGCGCCGCTTCACTGTTGTGAAATAAGCAGGCCCAACCAATTTCACCTAATCCGTTAACCTCCTGTTAACTAAAAAATTCTTGCGCGTTCTTTTGGAACATATTAGGAACAGGAACACGAGAACGGAGCAGGAACATGGGTATCGCAGTCAGCTTTCGGGGACGGTCTGGTAAGGCCTGGGAATTTCAGCGCGTGGCAGCAGATGCCCCTTGGGCCCGCAGCCCGGGCGTGGTCATCTTCGCTGCGCCGGACGCCTACGGATGGCGCCTCATCCGTGTGGTCGAACTGTCGGGCAAGCCGCATGACCTGCAGCCCATCTGGGCCTTGGCAGAGGCCGAGCGCTACGGCGCCAACGCCGTCTTCCTCGCCCTCGAGTTCGACGCCGCCACGCGCAGCCTGATGGCCAACGACATCGAGGAAGGCTTCTCAACCGTCTGCTTTACCGATCATTCCCGCAAAATCGCGGCCTGATCCCTATTCGCCCTTGCCCGGGCTGGTCAGTGCAGCCTGGGCTTCGGCGGTTTCGGCCAGTCGGGTCAATTCAATGAACTCGGCGCGATAGCCAAATTCATCTTCGCCCTTGGCACCCAGCCCCAGGTTTCGAATTGCCTCCCACCCGAACCCTGTGCCAAGGGCGTCCCCGCCCTTCAGCATTTCGCCAAACCCGGCCACAGCCGTGGCAAACCGGGCCCATTCGGGCGCCGCGTCCAGGCTCTTCGAGCGGTCCTTGTCGGTCACGGCATGCGTGATCAGTGTGGACTCGGCCGCGCCCGGCGCCTTGTAGCGCAGCTTCACGAAGGCATATTCGCCATCCGTGCTGCCGGCCTTGGCCGCCTCGCCATAGCGTAGCGGATCAATCGCCGCGCCGTCCGAGCCGGCCGGCGTCACTTCATAGATCGCCGTCACGCTTGTGCCTGCGCCAATGTCGCCGGCATCCACCTTGTCATTGTTGAAATCCTCGCGGTCCAGCATCCGCGTCTCGTAGCCGATCAGGCGGTATTCCGCGATGCGCGCCGGGTTAAACTCCACCTGGATCTTCACATCGTCCGCAATCGGGAAGATGTTGCCCGCCATGTCATCGGCCAGCACCTTGCGCGCCTCCGACAGCGTGTCGACATAGGCCGCGATGCCGTTCCCCGTCTGGGCAATCTTCTGCATCATCGCGTCATTGTAATTGCCGCGCCCGAAGCCGATCACCGACAGGTAAATCCCCGTCTCGCGTTTGCGGGAGACAAAATCCTCCAGCTGTTCGGGGTCCGATATGCCGACATTGAAGTCGCCATCGGTCAGCAGCATCACGCGGTTCACCGCATCCTTCTTCAGTCCCTGCTCGGCGAGGGAATAGGCAAGCCGCAGGCCTTCGCCGCCCGCCGTCGAGCCACCCGCCTGCAGGTCCTCCAGCGCCGCCACGATCTTGCGCTTGTCGCTCACAGGCGTCGGCGGCAGGATTTCACCCGCAGCGCCCGCATAGACCACGATCGCAATCGTGTCGGTCGGCGCCATTTCCTCCAGCATCAGCTTGATCGCCTGCTTGGCCAGCGGCAGCTTGTCCTCGGAGAACATCGAGCCCGACACGTCCATCAGCAGTGTCAGGTTGATCGGTGGGCGCGCATCGCGGTCAATGTCGCGGCCCTGGATGCCGATCTGCATCAGCTCGCGCCCGGCATTGAAGGGCGACGGCATCAGGTTCACGCTGGTCGAGAAGGGGTCCGCGCCTTTCTCGGGCTGCGGATACGTATAGTCGAAATAATTGATCAGCTCCTCGATGCGCACGGCATCCTTGGGCGGCAGCGTGCCGCCCTTCAGGAAGCGCCGCACATTGGCATAGGAGGCCGTGTCGACATCGATCGAGAAGGTCGAGACCGGCTCTTCGCTGGTCAGCTTCACCGGGTTGGATTCGACATCCTCATACTGGTCGCGGAATTCCGGTTGCGGCGCAGCCTGAATGGGCATGGGCGCCGGCATGGAGCGGCCCATCACAGCGCCCGCGCTTGCCGCAGCAGGTGGCGGGGGTGCAGGCGGGGGAGGGGGCGGCGGTGGCGGCGCTTCCGCACTGACTTCCTCAATCGCCGGCGCGCCGGTCTTCGATGCACATCCCGTCAGCAGCGCCGCTGCTGCCACACTCGCCAATACCAGTCCACGTAGTCGCATATCCAGTGTCCCTCCGTTTCGCGTCCGGGCACAGAGTGGCTGAGTCGACATGGCGGGAATAGGGCAGAGTCTGGATTGTTTGGAGATTTTTGCGGCGTCAGTTGGCCCGGTCGACCTGCGCGCCATACCATTGCTCCACATCCTTCTCCAGAATGTCGAGCGGGCGCGGTCCGCCTGCGAGGATCACTTCATGGAAGGCCGCGCGGTCGAATTTCGGCCCCAGCACGCGTTCGGCCCGCTCGCGCAGGTCGAGGATGCGCTGGCGTCCCACCCAATAGGCCGCCGCCTGGCCCGGCCATACCGTATAGCGGTCCACTTCCGCCGCCATGGCCGCTTCCGGCTGCCCGGTCACGCTGGTCAGATAGTCGATCGCCTGCTGACGGGTCCAGCGCATGCGGTGGATACCCGTATCCGCCACCAGCCGCGCCGCCCGGAACAGCATGCTCTGCAGATAGCCGATCCGCCCCAGCGGATCATCCGCATAAAGCCCCATATCGTCGGCCAGCGTCTCGGCATAGACGCCCCAGCCCTCGCCATAGGCGACATTCCAGATCATCTGCCGTGCCAGCGGCAGGTTCGCGCGCTCGGCCGCCACCGCGCTCTCCAGGTGATGGCCCGGCAGCGTCTCGTGATAAACCAGCGTGGCGAGCGTAAAATCCGGCCAGTCGGTCATGTCCTTCAGGTTGATTTCGAACACGCCCGGGGCCGTCCCATTGGCCGGCGCGGCGCTATAGAAGGCCGACGGCGACGAGTTCTGCAGGAAGTCCGGCACGGCGCGGATGGCCACACGCGTCTTCGGCAGTTTCGGAATCTCGCTGCCCAGCGCCGATTCCGCCTTCTGTTCCAGCTGCCGCATCCGCTCCAGCAGCGCGATCCGGCCTTCTTCCGTGTCGGGATAGGCCTGCTCCGGCAGGGCCGCCAGCGCCACCAGCCGCTCGGCCACCGTGCCTTCGACAAAGCCCGCCTCGGTCAGCGCCGCATCGATCTGGTCGGTCAGCGCAATCACTTCGCGCTTGCCCAGCGCGTGCAGCTCTTCGGCGCTCACGCCATCATAGGTATAGGCCGCCAGCGAGGCGTCATAATAGGCGTCGCCATCCGGCAGCTGCCACACGCCCGGCTGCGACGGCGCCTTGGTGGCCAGCGCAATCATGTCGTCGGCAAAGCGCTCATAGGCCGGCAGGATCTTGTCCGCCACCAGTTCGCGCGCCTGCAGGGCCAGCCTGTCGCGTTCTTCGGACGTCAGGTCTTCCGGCCCGGAGAGCAGGCTGTCCAGCGTCACCACAAGGATATGGCTCTCGGCCGGGCCCTGGCCCATCTCGGTTGCCAGCACCGCCATCCGCCGCAGGATGAAATCCGGTGGGATCACGCCAGCCGAGGCGTCGGCATAAAGCCTGCGGCGTTCGTCATCGATCGCATCAGGCAGGGCGGCAAGGCGCGCAATGTAATCGCGGGCATCCTGCGCTGTCAGCACGGGGTGCGATTTCGTCATCAGGTCCGGCACGTCGATATAGGCGCCGCGCATCTGATCGGCGACGTAAGGATAGGCCACGCCGAGCCCGGTCTGGCCATGTCCGGCCACGAACAGGCTCTCGGCGGTCTCATAGGCCTTGATCAGCGCTTCCAGGTTGTGCGCCTGCGCGCTGCCGGGAGCGGGTTTCGGCGTGTCAGCCAGTGCCTGCAGCATTTCCAGCCGCGACACGCGCGTGCGCTCATAGGCGGCCTGCGAACGGTCCGTCAGATAGCGGTTGAAGTCATAGCCGGCCGTCTTCTCGGTCAGGCCCAGCCGCGTCGCCAGTTCCGGGTCGCGCGCCAGCTCGGTCTGCGCCAGCGTCGTCATCAGCTGGTCCACCTGCCGCGCGATCCGGCGCGGCGTCCCGGCGTCATCGACGGGGGCGGAACACGTGGCCAGCGGCAAGGCCATCGCAAGGCCGATTGCTGCTGAAGCTACGCGCTTTTGGAAGCTGGTTAGCCTCTGCATGAACATGTCGTCGTTTTCACCTTGTCTGGACTGTACTTCAAGCCGGTTCGGGTGTTGTGGCCAGCCCCTATTTCCGCTAACGCTCGCCCCATCAAATCAGGAGCAGACACGTGAACAACCCCCCTGCAACACCGCAATCAGGCGGTACTCCACCTCTCACCGGCCAGGTCCTCTTCTATCAGCAGCCTCAACCGCTGTCTCCGGAAGATCATGGTGGCCTTGGCGTCAAGCAGGTCGCTGAGCCCTTCGGTTTCATGCGTCAGGCCCACGCCGTGCCGGTCACGGTGACCGAGTTCGGTCTCGCGGCTTCCTCCTATCCGATCATCTTTGTCGGCGCTGACCGGACACCGGTCGCCGTCATGGGCGTGCGTCAGGGCCAGAACCTGTTCGTCGACGCAAATGGCCGCGTGCCGGACGATCATTATGTGCCGGCCTTCGTGCGCCGCTATCCGTTCGTTTTCGCGTCCGATGACCAGTCGGATCGCCTGATTCTCTGCGTCGACCGCGCAGCGCCCATGGTGTCCAACCAGCCGGAAGTGCCTTTCTTCGAGAATGGCCAGCCGACCAAGTTCACCAATGATGCGATTGAGTTCTGCAAGGAATTCGAGCGCCAGCGTCGCGCAACGGCCGAATTCACCAAGATGATTATGGATCTCGACCTGATGGAAGAGAAATCCATCGGCTTCCAGCCGCGCGACGCGCAGGGCAATGAATCCGGTCCGCAGCAGAAAGTGGCTGACTATTTCGCCATTTCCGAAGAGCGCCTCAGCGCCCTTCCGGACGACAAATACCTCGAGCTGCGCAACAATGGCGCCCTCGGCGCCTGCTATGCGCACCTCGTGTCACTGCTCAACTGGCAGAAGATCATCCAGCGCGCGATCCGCACCGCACCTCCGGCCCAGCCGGCTGCCTGATCCATCCGGATACCGGAATTCAGGGGCGGCGCCGCAAGGCGCCGCCCTTTTTGCATCTGCGGCACATCCGCTCGCGTCCTGTTCACGAAAAGGCGAGGGCCTTCATTCCTTGGCCAATCGCAGGCATATGGGCAGCTGGCGTAAAGAAAGCCTCGTCATGATCCGTCTGTTAACAAGCCTTCTGGCCATTGTCTTCCTTGCCGCCCTGGCTCCCGCCAGCGCCGCGCCGGTCGATGGCGGCCATGCCCGCGTCGAGCTCATCGCAGAGCGCTCCAGCGTCCTGCCGGGCGAAACCATCTATGCCGCCCTCAAGATGGACCTTGATCCCGACTGGCACGTCTACTGGCGCAATGCGGGCGATGCCGGCCTGCCGCCGGAGCTCATCCATCGCGAAACCAGCAACATTCCCGGCGGCGCCATCGGCGATTTCGTCTGGCCCGTCCCGCATCTCCTGCCCGTCGTTGAGGGCGAGATCATGGATTACGGCTACAGCCACGAGGTCATCCTGCCCTTCCCGCTGATGATCCCGGCCGATGCCTCGGGCATTGTCCAGCTCGATGTCGTGGCCGATTATCTCATCTGTGAAGACATCTGCGTGCCCGAAACGGCCGATGTCTCGCTGACCCTGAATGTCGGCGACCCCGTCCCGGACACAAAAAACGGCGAGATGATCTCGCAATGGATCGCGCAGGCACCGCTCGCCTTCGTCGGCGAAGCCCATGTCGACACGTCCGGCACGCCCTGGAAGCTCAGCCTGCGCGGCGAGCCCGGCCTCACGCGCGACGCCGATATCCGTTTCTTCCCCTTCGGCCACGAGATCAGCCATCCCGCCGCCCAGCCGGTCAGCTTCGGCTCTGCCGGCGCAACGCTCTCGCTGACGCCCGCAGGCAGCACGCCGCTGGAGGGCAATCTCGACGGCGTCCTCGTCGTCGAACACGCAGACGGCACGCGCTTCGGCTATGAAATCTCGGCCGCCCAGGGCCCGGCCTTCGAGAACACGTCCGGTCTCGCCGCCATCCGCTCCGGCAAGGGCGGGGCAGGGGGCGGCACCGGCCTCCTCACGCTCGCCTTTTTCGCCCTGATCGGCGGCCTCATCCTCAATCTCATGCCCTGCGTGCTGCCGGTCCTTTCGATCAAGGCCATGGGCATGGTCTCGGCTGCCGCCAGCGGCCATGCCAACGAGCTGCGCAGCCACGGCATCTGGTACACGGCTGGTGTCCTCGTCTCCTTCGCCGCCCTTGCCGGTGCCATCGTCGCCGTGCGTGCCGCCACGGGCTCGGCCACGCTCGGCTTCCAGCTGCAGAACGGGCCGACCGTGGCCATTCTCGCGCTCATCATGTTCGCCATCGGTCTCTGGCTGATGGGCCTCTTCGAGCTCGGCACCTCCATCCAGAACACCGGCAGCGGTCTCGCCAGCCGCAATGGCGCTGCTGGCGCCTTCTTCACCGGCATTCTTGCCGCCGTCGTCGGCGCCCCTTGCGTCGGCCCCTTCCTTGGCGTGGCGCTTGGCGCTGTGCTCAGCCAGCCCGCACCCGCCGTTTTCGCCGTTTTCCTCGCCATGGGCTTCGGCCTTGCGCTGCCTTTCCTCCTGCTCAGCTTCGTGCCCGGCCTGCAGCGCCTCCTGCCCAAGCCCGGCAAGTGGATGGAAACGCTGAAGCAATTCTTCGCCTTCCCCATGTTCCTCACCGCCGCCTGGCTCCTGTCGGTGCTTGGCGCCCTCTCCGGACACAGCGCCGTCGCCTGGACCGTCGCCGGGGCCACGGCCATCACCTTCGCCATCTGGCTCGCCCGTCGGGGCGGCGTTCCGGCGCGTGCCGTGGCGGCTGCTGTGCTCGTCCTCGGCTTTGCCTACCCGGCCCTGCGTGCCAGTGCGCCCGCCGCCGCTGAAGGCACCTCCACCGCCTATGCCGCCAAATACGAAACCGAAGCCTGGAGCCCCGAGCGCGTCTCTGAACTCACCGCGCAAGGCCGCCCCGTCTTCGTCGACTTCACCGCCACATGGTGCGCCACCTGCCAGCTCAACAAGCTCAGCACGCTGAAATCGGCCGCCGTGCAGGAAGCCTTCGCCGACGCCAATGTCGCCTTCCTCGTGGCAGACTTCACCCGCAAGGATCCCGTCATCGCCGAGGAACTGAAACGCCGCGAGCGCGCCGGCGTCCCGATGTACCTCTGGTATCCTGCCGGTGCCACAGAGCCCGACATCCTGCCCGAAATCCTGTCCAAGGACCTTGTGATTGGACTTCTCGCCCCATCCTGACTTGAATGTGGGGGCAGGAGAGCACAGATTTGACCTGAGGAGACTGCCCATGTTCAGCCGCCGCAACCTGTCGCTCGCCGCCGGAATGGCCGCCGCTGTCGCCCTGACGGCCGGCGCCCTGATCGCCTCCACCGCCCATGCCAGCCCCCTCGTCACCCCCGGCGAACCGGCCCCCGCCTTCACGGGCCTCGACTCCAATGGCGACTATGTCTCCCTCGCGGATTTTGCCGGCAAGACGGTCGTCCTCGAATGGACCAATGATGGCTGCCCCTTCGTCCAGAAACACTACGCCACACCGCCCGCCAACATGCAGACGCTTCAAGCCGAAGCCGCCGCGAATGATGTCGTCTGGCTCTCGGTCATTTCCTCTGGCCCCGGCAAGCAGGGCCATGTCTCGGGCAATGAGGCCAATGCCCTCACCACCAGCCGCAACGCCGCCCCCGCCCATGTCATCCTCGACCCGTCGGGCGATATCGGCCGCCTCTATGGTGCCAAGACGACGCCCCACATGTTCGTCATCCGCCCCGACGGCACGCTCGCCTATGAAGGCGCCATCGATTCCAGAGCCTCCGCCCGCGTCGACGATATCGACAGTGCCACCAATTACGTCCGCGCCGCCCTCACCAGTGTCGCCGCCGGCGAACCCGTGGCCGTCGCTTCGTCCAAGCCCTATGGCTGCTCGGTGAAGTACGAATAGGCTGCCGCTCAAGGCCTCCATTGCGTAGCGCTCATCCTGTCCCCATCCCCAGCGTCAGGCTTGCCTTCACCCCCCTCCCATTTATGACAGGTATGTCGAAAAAGAGGGGCAGGCCATGAGTTCAGGATCCGACAGTATCGTCCGCGACCAGCCGGCGGAGATGCCCTCCGAAGGCGGCCCGCTGCTCGAATATCACGGCAACCTGCCGCCATCGCCCGCCTGGTTCCAGGACGCCGTTGCCACGCCCTACGAGACCCATTTCGTTGACGTCAAAGGCGCGAAGGTCCGCTACCAGCGCTGGGGCCAGCGCGGACGGCCCGGCCTCCTCCTCGTGCACGGCAACGGCGCCCATGCCCATTGGTGGGATTTCATCGCGCCCTACTTTGCCCAGCACTACAATGTCGCCGCGCTCACCTTCTCCGGCATGGGCGACAGCGAGTGGCGCGAGAAATACGACATGGCGACCTTCGCCGAGGAAGAGGTCGCCGTCGCCGAGGATGCAGGCCTCTTCGATGCCGACGTGAAGCCCATCATCGTCGCCCATTCCTTTGGCGGCTTCGTCACGCTCGTCACCGGCGCCGAACATGGCGACCGCTTCACCGGCATGGTCATCGTCGACAGCCCCGTGAATCCCCCGGAACGGCCCCATCAGGGTCCGCCGCGCTCCGGCCGGCCCAACAAGGTCTATGACGATCTCGCCAGCGCGCTTGGCCGCTTCCGCCTCGCGCCGCCGCAGATCTGCGAGAACCATTACGCCATGGACTATATCGCCCGCTGGAGCCTCAAGAAGGCCGATGGCGGCTGGACCTGGAAGTTCGATCCCTCGATCTGGACCCATTTCGAGCCCAATGATGCCCCCGGCGACATGCTGAAGGCCGCCAAATGCCGAATCGCCATTATCCGCGGCGAGGAAAGCGCACTGATGCCGGATGATGTCGGCGCCTACATGCGTAAGCTGCTCGGTCACCAGGTGCCGTTCATCTCCATCCCGCATGCGCGCCACCATGTCATGCTCGACCAGCCGCTCGCCTTCGTCTCGGCCCTGCGCACCCTGCTCGCCGAATGGGACCATTCAGAGCCTCACCGCAGCGTCTAAAAAAGCCGCCGGACATGATCCGGCGGCTTTTGAAAGGGCAAGGGCAGAAGACTAGTCCTTGAAGTCCAGCTCCTGCATCAGGCTCGTGCCCATCACTTCGCGGAATTCCGCGCGGTCGGCATTTTCGGCTTCCATTTGCGCATCGGATGCGTCTGCCCAGGCGCTATAGGCTTCATATTGCGCTTCGGATTCCGGTCCGTTCGGAATGTCCGCCATCACCGTAATCAGGTAGAGGTCCGGCTCGCCTGCGCGGTTATGGTAATTGGAGAGGACCATATAGTCCTTGATCCAGCCCTTTGATTTCGCAAACTCCTGCGAGGCGCGCCATTTGCCCGCGAGGTGATTGGCATAGGCGAGGCCGCCGCCCGGCTTGATGTCGATCCCCGTGACTTCCCAGAAATCACCGCTCACGAACGGATAGGAATCAGCCTCCGCGCTTGTCGCCGCCGTTGCGGCAGCCGGTTCCTGCGCCGTCGCCGAGGTGGCGCAGCCCGCCAGTACAACCGATACCGCAATGCCCGCGATCTTCAGTGAGTTTGTCCAGTGTGTTCTCATCGTTCCCTCCATTTTTTGTTGTGTATTCGATGGTTAACACAAATTAACTTTTCTGCCTACAATTGTTTTTACACGGAAAATATACGCGGGCTGCGTGTATCTTTTTTCATTGCAACCGCGTGATCCGGGGGCGTTTGCTCAATCCGAATATTTCAATCGTGTGCTGAATATCGGGGATATAAGCGCCGCTTTCCACGGGAAGGATTCAGTGCATCCGTAGCAGCCATTGCAGCGCACGGCGACAAAGTGTGGGAAAGCCTCCCGCCTTTCCGACCGGGCTGAAACCCGTGAGAGGCTTGGCCCATGTCTCTCACGCCGCTTGATCCCTTCCAGTCTCTTGTCATGGTCGCCTGGCGGCGGGCCGATTATCTCGTGCATCAGATGGTGCGCGCGCTCGGCCTTGGCCTGCTGCCGTGCAAGCCCTTCCTGCCGCGCCCCGTGCGCGCCCGCCTCGCGGCAGACCTTGCCCGCTTCGAGGCCCTGACGCGCCGCCTGCTCGTGCTGATGGTTCTGGAAAAGGGCCTGTCTTTCTATGGCGCCGCCCGGCCTTGGGGCACTGCTCGCGGGAAACAGCCCGCAAGCGCGCACACATCTGCGCCCCAGTCACGCCGCTGCCTCATCGTGCCGGCCTTCCGCCTTGCCGAAAGCACAGGCCGTGCGGCAAGCACCCCGCCACCCCGCAGGCTGAAAGGCGGCCCGCGCCCGCGCATCCTGCGCCTCGACCAGCCCCTGCCGCCGCCCGAGCCCTGGGAATATCCCGTCCTCGCCGAGGACCTTGTCCCGAGCCAGCCGCTCATCCGCCGCCTCGTCGCGCTGAATCAGGTCTTCGTGGATCCGGCCACGCATCTCGCCCGCATGGGGCGCCATCTCATCCGCAGCCGGGCAGGGCCAGGCGCGCGCCGCTATAGGCTCGCCGCGCTACCCCCAACCGCCCGCGCCGGCCGTGTCCCGAAGGACGAACGCGCCGCCCTCGAACAACTCCACGACGAAGCCGTCTACCAGCTGGACCTGCTCAACTCGTCCTGACGGGCGTTCCATTCCGCCAACCAGACAAGCCGACCGGGTCATACCCGTGTCGACCGCCTGTGCTGGGAGAAAGGTCTACTCCGCCCGCGGCAGCGAGGCGACATAGGCCGTCACGGCCGCCGCGTCAGCGTCCGACATCGCATAGTGTGGCATGGGCGGCAGCACGGGCACGCCGCTCGGCCGGGCCCCGCCGCTCAGGAAGGCGGTAAACTCGGCCTGCGTCCATCCTTCGGGAAGCCCGGCAATCGACGGGGCAACCGGCGCCCACGGCATCTCGGCCAGTGGCGCGAAGGGCAGGGGGCCGCCCTGCAGCGCATGGGCCATGTCCGGCCCGGTCGGCGTCATCGCCGTGTGGCAGTCATTGCACCCGGTAATGCTGACAAGATATTGCCCGCGCGCCACCGGGTCTTCGGCAACCGGCACCTCGGCCACTTCTACCGGCGCAGTGGCTTCAGCGGCAGGCGCCGCCGGTGCTGCAGATTCGGTCGGCGTGCAGGCCGACAACCCCACGAGTGCCAGTGCACTCGCCAAGCCTGATTTGATCATGGAAATGGGTCCCACCCTTTAGGGCCGCACAGTCGCGGCGCAGGGTGAAATCTACCTGATTTCCCCGGGATTTGGAATATCCTGATTTGCGGCCTGCAGCCTCAGGCCGAATAATCAAACACCGGCCAGCGCTCCGTGATCGCCCCATCCTCATAGACGGCAATGTCCCCGAATTGCAGGAACACGGCCTCGCTCTGGTGCGGGCGCAGGAACACGAATTCGTCCGGGCTGATCTCCAGCTCCGGCCCGCCATTCAGCATTTCCTGGTTCGACGAGCGCCCGAACGTCTTGTTGTAGGCGAGGCCCGGCGGGTCGACCGGGTCGGCCAGCCAGTTGCCGCCATAGATGAACACGGTCTTTGACGCATTGGGGTTCCAGGCCTTGGTCGCGCCATCGGCAAATTCGAGGCCCGGCATGTGCGTCACCGGCATGGACTTGATCACGGGCGTCGCAATGAAGCTTGCCGGCACATGCGGCTCCAGCAGCGCCGTGTCGAAATGCGTCGGCTTGACGAGGCACGAGCCCGCCGACACTTCGCTGGCAATCTCCGTGTCCTGATAGGTCCGGTAGGTCGGGCTGCCGGCCGCATTGCGCGTGATGCCCTTCATGGCATCGGCGCCGAACACCTCGGTCGCCTGCGCCAGCGCAGCGGCATAGCCCGTGCGTACGCCCTTCATCGCCCGCGCCTGCCAGCCCATGGCCGTCGGCAGCGAGGCAATGTGCGGATCATATCCCATGAAGCCCGCAAAGCTGAGGCGCGGGTTCGCCTTTATGGCCTCTAGCATGGTTTTCAGGTCCGCCCCCGCCACCATGCCGCCCCGGTGCAGGCCGACATCAAGTTCGATATTGATCGCCAGGTCGCGGCCCACTTGCTCCGCAAGATCTGCATATTGCGCCAGCCGTTCCGGCGTATCGACCAGCCACTGCACATTGTCCGCCGCGCCGGAATAGTCCGCCGGCAGCTGTTCGAAATAATGCTTCGCCGCCACCACGGGCAGGGGCTTGCCCAGCAGCTGGTTTGCCTCCGGCATGGCCTGCGAAAGCTCCAGCAGCATGGGCAGGTTGAACGTCATCAGCCGGTCCGTACCCGTGCGCTCGCGAATGTGCTGGATCAGGCCCAGCGAGGGCAGGGATTTGGCCACGATGCGATAGTTCATGCCCGCCGGCAGGAAGCCTTTCAGCGTATCGATGTTTGCATTGAGGCGCGCCTTGTCCACCACCATGGTCGGCTGCGCGATGCCTGTCGCAATCAGGGCCTTCTGCACATCGAGGAAATAGGCATCGCGCGGTCCGCTCTTGTCACCGGGTTTCATCATCAGGGCTGTTACTCCTACCAGGGCCGCTCCGCCCAGGATCACATTGCGGCGCGAAAATTCAATCATTGAAAGGCTCTCCAAACAGGTAGCCAAGGTACGGGTTCAGGAACTTGCCGGCCGGGTCCAGCTCGCGGCGGAGCGCCAGGAAATCGTCGAATTTCGGGTAGAGGCCAGAAAGCTCCGCCTTGCCCAGCGAATGGTGCTTGCCCCAGTGCGGCCGCCCGCCATTCGCCCGGTGGATCGGCTCGATCTCCGAGAAGAAATAGTCATAGCGCTCGTCCACCGCTGCGTGGATCGCCACCGAAATGCGCGGACCGGCATTGAACGGACTCAGCCAGGCCTCATCGGGCGCAATGAACCGCACTTCCAGGGGGAAGAAAACGTCCTTGTGCGTCTCCAATTGGGCAATCACTTCGCGCAGGCCCTTGATGCCGTTCTCGTGGGGCAGGTGGTATTCCATCTCGTTGAACTTGGTCGGCCGCGTCGTTGACAGCAGCTTGTAGGAACTGTCGCTGAAATCCTCGATCGTTCCCTTGGGCAGCGCCGCGCCAACGATCTTGCGGCGCAGCCAGGGCGCCCAGCCGAACTGGTTACGCAGCATCTTCAGCTGGTCCAGCGTCTCGTCATCAATGTCGTCGCCGCGCCCGGTGACAGGCCCTTCGTGCAGGTCATGGCTGATCGCCGCGCCATAGCCGGTGTGCGGGAAATAGTAGAATTCGAAATTGCGGTGCGTCCCGGCCAGTTCCTCGGCCCGCGCGATCAGCTCGTCGATCGGCTCCACCCAGAGCTTCCGGTGCAGGTTGAAGCTCGGCACCGTCTTCAGCGTGTATTGTGAGATCACGCCAAGGGCGCCGAGCGACACGCGCCCCGCCGCGAACAGGTCGGGATGGCGCTCTGCCGTCACGTCCATCACGTCGCCGCTGGCGGTCACCAGCCGGAAGCCGGCAATATGGTCATGCAGCGCCGTCAGCGTCTCGCCGGTGCCATGCGTGGCCGTGGAGAAACTGCCCGCCAGCGTCTGCACGTCAATGTCGGGCAGGTTTGGCAGGGCCCGGCCCACTTCGGCGAGCTCCGTTGCCATCTGGAACAGGCGCGTGCCCGCCCCGAACACGGCATGGCCGGTCTGCTCATCCAGTGATTTCAGGCCCGTCAGGCGGCTCACATCCACCATCACGCCTTCGCTGGGTGCCAGGCCCACAAAGGAATGGCCGCTGCCATAGGGACGCATGCGGGAAGTCGTTCCGGCGACGAGTTCACTCAGCTCATCCTCGCTGGCGGGCAGGCTGATCGTCTCGGGCGTCGCGCGCTGCACGCCGGACCAGTTCATCCAGCTATCCTCGCCGTCGGGCGCCTCCGGATAGTCCGGCTCATAGTCGGGCCGCGTGAAATCACGCCCGCTCCACGCAATATACTGTTCGGCGGGAATCGCAGCGCTGCCTGCAGCAACCGCCCCCGCTGCCAACAGGATGGTTCGTCTCGAAACCGGCATACCCTCTCCCTCCGATCCTCGGGGGGATAGGAGCCGGGCATCGGCGCCCCTGTCAATAGATGACATGGGCGTCAGTTTTTCACAGAGCGGTTTGCCGCATCGGCAGGGCAGGGATCAGCCCGCGAAAGCCTTCTCGATCACGAATTCGGCTGGCGCGGAATTGGAGCCTTCGGTCAGGCCATTGGCGATCATCAGGGCTTTGACGTCCTGGATCATCTCCATCGAGCCGCAGATCATCGCCCGGTCGGTTGCCGGGTCCAGCTTCGGCACGCCGAGGGCCTCGAACAGTTTGCCGGTCTCGATCAGCGTCGTGATCCGCCCCATGGTCGGATGCGGCGTGCGCGTGCAGCTGGTGAAGAGCTTCAGCTTGCCGTTCGATATTTCGCCAACCAGCGGATCATTGGCAATGTCGCGCACAAGATTGGTCGAATAGGCCAGCTCGCCATTGTCCCGGCACGTATGCGTCACGATCACTTCGTCATAGCGCTCATATGTCTCCGGGTCGCGGATCAGGCTTGCGAAGGGGGCGAAGCCGGTACCGGTGGAAAACATGTAGAGCCGCTTGCCGGGGGTCAGCGCGTCCAGCACCAGCGTGCCGGTCGGCTTCTTGCCCAGCAGCACCTTGTCGCCCGGCTGGATCGATTGCAGGCGCGATGTCAGCGGGCCGTCAGGCACCTTGATCGAATAGAATTCCAGTTCCTCGTCCCAGGCAGGCGACGCAATCGAATAGGCGCGCAGCAGCGGCTTGCCGTCTTCCTTGGGCAAGCCAATCATTACGAACTCGCCGGTGCGGAAGCGGAAGCTGCGCGGACGCGTGATACGGAAACGGAACAGCCGGTCGGTATAATGCTCGACACTGAGGACAGTCTCCTCGGTCGGTGCGTTCGGGTTCACTTTCGGTGCAGGCGTCGCAGCAGCGGCAGATGCATCAGCAGACATGGGCAGGCCTCTTTGCAGGGGGCGGCATTACAGGTTCAGCCCGCAAATGACCCCTCGGGCCTGCAAAAGCAAGGCGTCAGATTGGCAGTTTAGTTTTGCTGAACAGTCGGGGCCGGGGCCAGTTCCGGCCAGTCCGACACCCAATGGATGTCGCCATCGCGGATCGAATGGGCGCCTTTCAGCTCGTAGATATTCTCGTATCCATAGCCATAGAGATTGATGAAGGTCGGCACGTTCAGCGCCAGCTCCACCCGTTTCAGCATCACCGGCGCCGTGTTGTCGCTGAAATTATTGTTGCAATAGATCAGGATGCGCGTGGCCTTGTCGCCCAGCGCAGCGGCCAGTTTCGCGTCGGTGAAATCGGAGAAATTGACGTTCACCGCGCCGTCGATATGCCCCATGTGGAAGGCCTCGGCACTGCGCGTATCGAGCAGGATCGTGCCGGGCTCCGCCTTCATCGCGTTGAAGGTCTCAAGGTCCACAAGGCGGGACTGGCGATAGGCGGCGAGCTCCCCGCTAAGGCCGACAAAGCCGTCATAGTCGATCAGCGCGTCCGCCGGCTCTGGCGTTTCCTGCGCTTCGGCATTCGCCAGCAGGCCGCAGCCGACAAAGGCGGCAATCGTCAGTATTCCCAGGATGGCATTGCGTTTCACGCCCACGGGAAATCTCCTTTTCGCATCCCATTCCCTGTGAATCCTTGCTCGCAATTGCGGCAGGAATGCGGAGCACGCCGTGGCATTGCCGCCGCAATCGCCTGCCAGGGCTTCAACCAGGCGGTGTGGCCGTTTTACCCTCGGCGCGAGACAGTAAACGTAGGCATCGAAAGGATGAATTTTTGCCATTCTGTATAATTCACTACAGATTTGGGCTTTTGATTCAGGAAATGAATACATATTCCCCCTAAGGCTCATTAAGCAAGGAACCCCGCATGCTGTTTGAGTCTGCTCCCATCCAGAAAACGCCTGCCCTGACACGGGACATGGGATTCCATGATGTGGCAGCCTTTTTCCGGCAATATCCGGATGCCACGCTCTGCCCCGTGGTCGACACGCATGCGGTCCCCATCGGCTATGTGTCCTCGATGTCGTTCCAGACCATGCTCGCCTCGCCCTTTGGCCATGCGCTGCACGAGAAGAAGAAGATCCACAGCCTGATGAAATGCGGCGCGGACTTTCCCTCCATCCGGGACCGCATTGCCGATGTCATCGGCCGCTACATTTCCGACGACAGGACGATCCGCGACGGCCTCGTGCTCGTCGGTCCGGATGGCCGTTATCATGGCATCATGAGCGGCCTGCACGTGTTCGAAGCCATGAACACGATCCACACAAGCATGCTGGCCAAGCTGACGCTGGAAATTGCCGAACGCAAAGTGGCCGAGCAGAAAATCAAGTCGCTGGCCGATGAAGACCCGCTCACGGGAATCCTCAACCGGCGCGCCTTTGTCCGCGAGGTCGATGCCCATATCGCCCGTGGCATTCCGTTCGCCTGCGCCTTTGTCGACCTTGACCGGTTCAAGCACCTGAATGACCGCTATGGCCATGCGGTCGGCGATGAAGTGCTGAAGACCATCTCAAACCGCCTGTCGAACAATGCGGCGCTGGCGCATGCGGCCCGGCTGGGCGGCGACGAGTTTGCCTTCGTGGTCAGGGCCTCCGGCGGCTCGGCGGCGATCCAGCAGATCCTCGAGGACACGCAGGCCGAGCTGATCCGCGGCATCGATTCCGCTGTCGGGCAGGTCTTTGTCGGCGCCTCCATCGGCTATGCCATCCACCTGATGGACACGTTCGAACAGGCCGCCATGCTGCACGCCGCCGACAAGTCCATGCTGCGGATCAAGGCGCAGGGCGGGGGTGTCGCCCGCTTCAACAGGGCGCTTGATATCGGCAGCCAGGAGGCCGACATGGTCGATCTTGCGCTCGTCTCGGCGGTGGCAAACAAGCGGTTCGAACCGGCGTTCCAGCCCATCCTGGACGTTCGCACCGGCCGCATTGTCGGGCATGAAATGCTGGCGCGCTGGCCGCAAAGCGGTCTCCAGACCGATCCGATGCCGACCCAGTTCATCCAGGCGGCCGAGCGGCTCGGGCTGATCGATCCGCTGTTCTGGTCACTGGCCGACAAGGCCGTCGCCAGCATGGATGACAGCGACACCTTCCTCGCGCTGAACATATCCCCCAGCCAGCTCTGCTCCGACCATTTCCTCGACAAGCTGGACAGCCTGGTCACGCGCCACAGGGTCGATCCGGCGCGCCTCGAACTGGAAGTCACCGAGCATATCTATTTCAGCAATCTCGACCTCAGCACCGAAATCCTCTCCAAGGTGCGCGCCATGGGCGTGTCGGTTGCCCTCGACGATTTCGGCACGGGCTATTCCTCGCTCAAGCTGATCGACCAGCTGCCCATCGACAAGATCAAGATCGACCGCTCATTCGTCGCGCAGGAAGGCGGCAAGACCGTGCGCGGCACGATCCTGAAAGCCACGATCGCGCTCTGCAAGGAGCTCGGCATCAAGAGCTGTACCGAGGGCATCGAGACGCGCGAGAATCTTCATCTCATCGCGCAGCTCGGATGCGACCTCGCCCAAGGCTACCTGATCGGCCGGCCGGAAATCCGCGGCAAGGCGCCCCCACAGGAGAACCGCCTGTCGGCCTGAAGCCTACTCGGCGTCGAGCAGGGGCAGGCCGAGCGCGGCTTCCACATCGGCCCAGCTGACCAGCTTGAAATTCTGGTCCTGTTCCTTCAGCGGGTTGGCATCGTCCTGCACGGCCAGCAGGCCGCGCGGATAGCCGGGCAGGGCGGCCGAGACGATGTCGATCCCGTCCGTATGCGTGACGCCGTCGACGCCCGCTTGCGTATTCTCGACCAGCGTGAAGGCGCCCATCGGCGTGTGCGGGGCCTGGCGTTCGTAAACGACATAGCGATTGGCTTCCTGCGCCGAGGCGACGATCCAGCCCTTGCCATCCTTGCCGCGCCAGATCGAGACGCCCTCGACATCGGCGACGAGGCCATTGCCCGCGGCAATCGTGTCGAGTTCGACCGGCTGGGCGTCCGCCGCTTCATAGGCCAGCGTCCAGATGCCATGGTCTTCCTCGCCGATCACCAGCTGGCCATTGGCCTCGTCGAAGACACAGCCTTCCAGCTGTGTCGCGAGTTTCACGCTGAGCAGCAGGCTGCCGGTGACGCCATCGGCCTCGCCGTCGATCTGCCACAGTTCGACCGTGCCATCCTTGTAGGTGACGCCCGCAACCGGGCCGTCCCTGCCGTCGCCGAGACAGATGCCATAGGGCTCCGTCTTGCCGGTCTGGATATCGTTGACATGGGCGACTTCGCCGCTCGTCCGGTTGATCGAGAAAACCGAAATGCCCTGCGTGTCATTGCTGGCGACCGCGATGTCGAAGGGCGAGCCGATGTCCTGGCGCACGTCGACATTGTTGATGGGCCCCAGCGGCAGGCGCTGGACTTCAGACCCGTCGAGCGCGAACACAACGAGGCCTTCCTGCTTGTTGGTGCCGAGGATCAGCGATTTGGCCGGATCGGCCCGGCTGACCCAGATGGCCGGATCGTCCGCGCTGTCGCCTGTCGCGCCGACAAGGCCGGTCTCGGCCAGCGGCATGACGGAAGCGGTCGGGAAGGCCGGAACGCTGGCGCAGGCAGCAAGGGCGAGCGCCGATGCGCTGGCAAGAACGAGGCGGGCAGGGGACATGTCAGGCTCCATCAGGGTCGGGTTTGTGCCCGGCTATAACGGTGATGCGCCTACTCAACCAGCCGCATATTTGCGACGATTACGTGACATTGCGGCCCCCGGACAACCGGTGCTCAGCCCGCCGGAAAGCGCCCCATGCGCTCTTCCCAATGGCGCCGGCAGAGGGAGAGATAAGTCGTCTTCTCGATCGACACCTGGTCGCCTTCGGTCAGGGCCTTCCCGTCCGGCCCGAGGCGCACGACCATCGTGGCCTTGCTGCCGCATTCGCAGATCGTGCGGATCTCGCGCAGATTGTCGGCAATCGCCAGCAGGGCCGCCGAGCCCTCGAACAGCTCGCCCCTGAAGTCGGTGCGCAGGCCATAGGCCAGGACCGGCACATGCAAATAGTCCGTCACGCGTGCCAGCTGCCAGACCTGCGCTTTCGTCAGGAACTGCGCCTCATCGACAAAGATGGCATCCAGCCGGCCCTTGGCCATCACCTCCTGGATCAGCGCAAAGAGATCGACCTTGTCGGAATAGAGCGTCGCTTCGGAACTGATGCCGATGCGGGACGAGATATGCCCGTCCTCGGTGCCGCCATAGAGCTCGGACGTGAGCAGCAGCACATCCATGCCCCGCTCACGATAATTGTGCGCCGCCTGAAGCAGGATGGTCGACTTGCCGGCATTCATCGCTGCATAGGAGAAATAGAGCTTGGCCATGGTCACATATGTCTATGAGGGCTCGTCCTGCGCCATCGCTCAGGATGAGCCCCCAGGAAACCCGTACCGGGCTATTCCAGCTTCTTGGCAATGCCTTCACGGCGCGGATCGGCGGCGCCTTCAAGGCCATTGTCGCGCACCACGATGACGTGCAGGCCGGAATTCTCGCCTTCGCGCTCGTCAACGTCATAGCCCATCTGGCGCAGGGTTTCGGCATCTTCCGGGCCGCCTTCGCGGTCGACTTCGACGCCGACCGTGTCACCGCGCGCGATGATGTTCGGCAGGTCGACGGCTTCCTGCGCCGTCAGGCCCCATTCCATCACGCCCACGAGCGTCTTGGCGACATAGGCGATGATCGAGTTGCCGCCCGGCGAACCGGTGACCATGAAGAGATCGCCGTCCGGATCGAACACGAGCGTTGGCGACATCGAGCTGCGCGGACGCTTGCCAGCCGCCGGGGCGTTGGCCACGGGCTGGCCGCCGGCTGTTGGCGCGCGGGAGAAGTCGGTCAGCTGGTTATTGAGCAGGAAGCCATGCGTCATGCGCGACGAGCCGAAGGCGGCTTCAACAGTCGCCGTCATCGAGACGGCATTGCCGTCGGTGTCGATGATGGAGATATGCGTCGTGCCCGGCTTGTGCTCGGTCTGGTCCTGGCCCCACATGCCGATCATCGGGTTGCGGCCAAGCGCAACACCCGGATCGCCCGGCGTGGCGTGTGCGTCCGGCGCGAAGGCTTCCTTGGCACGGACTTTCAGATAGTCCGGATTGATCAGGTCAGCCGTCGGCACGGTGACATAGTCTGCATCGGCCACATAATAGTCGCGGTCGGCATAGGCGAGGCGCTGGGCGTCGACGAAGATCTTCAGGTAATAGTCTTCCGTGACCCGCACGTTCGGGCCGGGCTTCATCAGGTCATAGAGGCCCATGATCTCGTTCTGGGCGACACCGCCGGAAGAGGGCGGCGGAGCGGAACAGATCTTGTAGCCGGTCGGCAGGGTACCACAGACAGCCGGGCGTTTCTTGACCGTGTAATTGGCGAGGTCTTCCATCGTCATCACGCTGCCATAAGGCTCGGCGCCAGCGGCGGCGACGATGCCTTCAGCAATCTCGCCCGTGTAGAAGGCGCTCGGGCCTTCGGTGGCAATCCGCTTCAGCGTGGCGGCATAGTCCGGGTTCTTCAGCAGGTAGCCCTCTGGAAGCGGCTTGCCATCCGGATAGAAATAGGCGGCCGTGACCGGGTTGTCGTCGAGATTGATGACCGCGCGGAGGCGTTCCGACGAGAGGGCTCCCGCAAGTTTCTCGCCCACATTGAAGCCGTTCTCGGCCAGCCGGATGGCAGGCGCAAAGTCAGCGGCCCAGTCGCCCGTGCCGGCGGCGTCATGCGCGGCCTTGTAGAGCGCGACCTGTCCCGGCACGCCCACCGAATGGCCCGACTGCCAGGCTTCGATGAAATCCATCACCTTGCCGTCCTTGACGAAATAGTCCGCCGTGGCCGCAGCCGGCGCCATTTCGCGGCCGTCGAACACGGTGATCTCGTCCTTGGCGCGGTCATAATAGACCATGAAGGCACCGCCACCGAGGCCCGAGCTTTCCGGCTCGACGAGGCCGAGCACGGCATGGACGGCAATCGCCGCGTCGATCGCGTTGCCGCCATTGCGCATCACTTCCAGCCCGGCTTCCACCGCCAGCGGGTTTGCGGCAGCGACCATGGCGCCCTTGGTCCAGCTGAGATCCCCGGTTGGCGGGCTCAGTGATTCGGCCGTTTCCGCCGCGCTCTTGGCGGCGTCTGCGGAGGAAGTGACATTGCTTTTGGCCTGCGTACAGGCGCTCAGCGCAAGGCCGGCAATGGCAATGAGAGGCAAGCCGAGGAAACGGCTGGGCGATAGCGTGCGACGATACATGAGAAACCCTTTGCTTGGCGCAGTGTTCGGCTGACCTTAAGAGACTGTCACAGGAATGAAAAGGCAAAGGCAGACATCATGGCAAAGCCCGGAAAGAATAACCTGATCACGGATGTGGCAGGTATCAGCGTCGGGCAGGCAGAAGATGCCCGCGTGCGCACGGGCACGACGCTGATTCTGGCGGAGAAACCCGCCGTCGCTGCCGTCTGTGTGGCAGGCGGCGGCCCCGGCACGCGCGAGACGGACCTGCTCGCGGGCGGCACGCTGGTCGACGCCGTGGATGCCATCTGCCTCTCGGGCGGCAGCGCCTTCGGCCTCGCCGCGGCAGACGGCGTCGCGGCGGGCCTCAAGAAGGCCGGGCGGGGCTTTGGCCTGATCGACCTGCCGACCGTGCCCAAATCGCCCATCGTGCCTGCAGCCATCCTCTATGACCTCGCCAATGGCGGCGACAAGGACTGGGGCGAGGCCTCGCCCTATGCCGCGCTCGGACGCAAGGCCTATGACAATGCATCGGGCACGTTCCGCCTTGGACGGGCCGGGGCGGGCTATGGCGCCGCAGCGGGCGCGCATCTGGGTGGCACGGGCTCAGCCAGCATCGTGACGCGGGACAGGATCACCGTTGGGGCGCTTGCGGCGGTCAATTGCTATGGCTCGGTCTATATGCCGGGCACCGACGCCTTCTGGGCCTGGCCCTACGAGATAGATGGCGAGTTCGGCGGCGTGCGACCGCCCTCTGACTTTTCAATGAATGCCGAAGACTGGGGCGCGGCCAAGCTGAACCCCAGCTTGGGCCAGAACACGACCATTGCCTGCATCGCTACCGATGCGATCCTGACGCCGGATCAGGCCAAGCGCGTGGCCCAGATGGCCCTCTCGGGGTTCTCCCGCGCCATCCGGCCCGTCTTTGCGCCCTTTGATGGCGACGCCGTGTTCGTTCTGGCGACCGGCAAGCGCGCTTTGCCCGACCCGACCGCCGCAACCCTCGCCCGGATCGGCGAGCTGGCCGCGAGCACACTGGCGCGCGCCATTGCAAGAGGGGTATACATGTCCGGGAGATAAAGGGGATGGACATGAAAAACATCACGAAATGGAGCCTTGCGCTCGGCGCGCTCACGCTCGCCACGGCCTGTGTCGTGGCCGGAACGGATGCCGATCCGGCTGACTGGCCCGGCATGGCCTCGATGCAATCGGTCAGCGGCAAGGAGATCTATCACGAGTGCGGCGCCACGATGATTTCGGACAGCTGGGCCATCACGGCGGCCCATTGCGTCGAGACCGCCCGCATCGAGAATGGCCGCCGCGCCATCCAGTATGTGCCGGATGCGTCGGGAGACCTCGTGCGCTTCGGCCCGATGATCCTGACCATCGGGGCAGGGGACCTGCGCAAGGTCTCCCGGGGCAGCGTTTTTCCCATCCGCGAGGTCGTCGTGCATCCGGCCTACAAGCGCGGCCATGCCGAGCAGGGCAATGACCTCGCCCTCGTGCGCATTGACGGCACCTGGCAAGGCCCCGTCGCCAGGCTCGACGGGCTTACGGGCAGTGTCAGCGATTTCGACCCGCCCTATTCGGAGCTGACCGTCGCGGGCTATGGCAAGACCGGCGAGCAGGCCACCGGGCAGGAAGCCGTCAGCCGCACCGGACGCCACCTCAGCGCGCCGATGATGGTGCTGCAGGAGGCCTACCTCCCCAAGATCACACCGCAGGAATGCAGGACAGACCTTGAAGGCCTGATCACCCAATACGGCCTGCAGGACGATTATGCCGGCGTCAGCGTCTCGCCGGAGACCCAGATGTGTGCCGGCGCGAGCTATTCCGACAGCTGCCAGGGCGACAGTGGCGGACCGCTCGTCCAGCGCGGCAATGGCGGCAACGGGCCGGTTCAGGTCGGCGTCGTCAGCTGGGGCCTCGGCTGTGGCCGCGAGGGCAGTCCGGGCGTCTATATGCGCGTCTCGGCCTATGCCGACTGGATCGCCGAGACGACCGGAATTGCCCGTTCGGCCCCCCCGGCGGCGCTCTGACGGGGCCTCCCGCACCCTTGTTGCGCCCCGCCGGGAGGCGTAACATGGTCGCCTCCAGCGAGGTCAAGGCATCATGCAGAGGGTGGCATATCGCGCGATAGTCAGGCGCTTTGCATTGCTGGCAGGCGCCTGCATCGGCATGACTGCGGCCGCATCTGCACAGATCATTGCAGGCCGCGATGCCAGCGCGGACGACTGGCCTGGCATGGCTTCGCTGCAGACCGTGCTGGGCCATTCTCTGTTCCATGAGTGCGGCGCCACGATGATTTCACCCGACTGGGCCCTTACCGCCGCCCATTGCGTTGAAGACGCGCGCATCGAGACAGGCGGGCGGGCCTATCAGTATGCGCGCGCCGACGATGGCACCCTTGTCCGGTTTGGCGTCCTCAGCCTTGCCATCGGCGCGGCCGATTTGCGCAGGCGGGGGGCCGGCACCGTGTTCGCGCTAAGCGCCGTCGTGGTTCACCCCGCCTACACGCCCGAAAGGCCCGAAGCCGGCAATGATATCGCCCTCCTGCGCCTCGAAAGCCCCTGGGAGGGGCCCGTCGCCCGCGTGGACGGCCTCACGGCGGGGGCGCCCG
>NZ_AWFG01000029.1 GCF_000682695.1 Hyphomonas chukchiensis
AGCGCGATCGGTGCGAGGGCGAATAGCATCCCCAGGGTTACCCAAAATCGCAGGGATTTTGCCCGCAAAGTGTCTCGAAAACGTGTGTGCATTTCAGAAAGTGTTCCGCTTATGGTTTGGATTCCGCCCCGACATGCATAGACAGTCAGGGTGTCCGCCATGTTAAGCATTTGAGTGGAATTTGAGCGTTCAGGGGCCGCGACGCGCGCGAGTCGCGAGATCGGCGTCAAGACGCTAATACGTGTCCGGATCACAAGCGCAGACATTCCGTCTCGCAGCGATCCCTCTGGCCCTCGCTTCCCCTGCCGTCGGCGCTGGACAGGCCGGCATGGTCAGGGCGGGCCGGAACGATTTGCCAGGCAGACAAAGACAGAACTGCCGCATTCTCTCACCCACTCGTTGAATGCCTTGAGCGTCCGGGGCGAACCCCTGACGCGGGTCAGGCAATCCGGAGGGGTCCATGTTCAACAAGGCAGTATTCAAAACGCGGCTGTTCAGCGCTGCAGCTTCAACCATCATCCTGTCCGCCGGCATGGGCGGCGTCCATGCCGAAACGCCCACACCCAGCGGTGAGGTCGCGTTCAGTATCGACGCACCCATGCTCGGCGACGCGCTGCGCGCGTTCGGCGCCCAGTCGGGCACGCCCATCCTGTTTTCCGAGGCGCTTGTGGCCGGGCGCGCCGCACCTCGCGTGAACGGGACCTTCGCGCCGACCGACGCGCTGGACCGGCTCCTTCAGGGCAGTGGGCTCGAAGCTGTCAAGGGACAGGGCGGAGCGGTTATCATCCGGAAGCGAACTGCCGTGCCTGAGGCGGCCGTTGCGCCCGCGCGTCTGGCGCGGGGGCAAGCGCCCGCCGAGATCCTGCCAGATACTAGCCGCGCCGAGGCTGAGCCGGGCACATTGCGGGTCGATACAGTCACTGTGACAGGTACAAGCCTGCGCGGCATTGCGCCGGAAAGCTCGCCGCTGCAGATCTACAGCCGGGAGGATATCCTTGGGTCAGGCGTAACAACGACAGAGCAATTCATCCGCACGCTGCCGCAGAATTTCGGGGGTGGGTCGACCGAGCTCGCGCCCTCCGGACTGCCTGGTGACAGTAATTCACAGTTCAACAATGTGTTCGGCTCGGGCGCCAATCTGCGCGGCCTTGGATCCGGCGGCACGCTGACCCTGCTCAATGGCAACCGGCTGGCGCCAACATCGGAGATTGGCGATTTTGTCGATCTCTCCATGATCCCGCTCTCCGCGCTGGAGCGGGTGGATGTCCTGACCGACGGGGCATCCTCGATCTATGGCGGCGACGCGGTCGCAGGCGTCATGAACTTCGTGCTGCGCGACGATTTCGAAGGTGCAGAAACGGCTGTTCGCTATGGCGCGGTGACGGAAGGGAGCCTAGAGGAATACCGGCTCAGCCAGACACTGGGCAAGGCCTGGCAGAGCGGTAACGTCATTGCCACTTACGAATACTTTGATCGGGGCAATCTCACCCTTTCGGACCGGCCGGACATTCCGGTTCCGACCCTGACCGATGGTGCGCCGATTGTCGATACAGGAGCGTTTGATCTCCTGCCGCAGCAGACGCGACAGAGCGGTCTCGTCTCGCTCACCCAGGAGGTCGGACCGAATCTCGGTATTTCGGTCTCGGGCCTCTACTCGAAGCGCGAAGCCGAGAGCCGCTCCGTCTATGCGAGCAATACGAGTTCCATTCTCGGATTTGATGCGACGTCCGAGCTCCAGTCGCTAAGTCTGGGTGCGGACTACACGCTATCGCCGCGCTGCGCCGTTACGTTCAATTCGACCTATAGCCGGATTCACAATACGGAATCAGCCCAGACGCTTGCGCCGGTGCCCTACGAGCCCAGTCGGAAAGTGACACGGTCGAAACTCTGGTCCGCGGACCTGCGCCTGAATGGCGATCTCTGGGACTTGCCTGGCGGAACCGTCAAGAGCGCCGTCGGGACGCATGTCCGGCGTGAAACCTTCATCAACGAACAGGTTGGTGAGGGCGCTGAACGCGATGGCGACCGGGATGTGACGGCGATCTATGGCGAGGTGCTCGTTCCACTTGTGGGGCCGCGCAATGCCAGGCCCGGCATTCAGCGCCTTGAAATCAACCTGTCGGGACGCCTTGATGACTATAGTGATTTCGGGACCAGTGTGAATCCGAAGATCGGGGCCTTGTGGTCGCCTGTCGAAGGACTGACAGGCCGCGCGACCTATAGTGAATCCTTTGCGCCGCCGCCGCTCGGGCGGACAGGCGACCTGAACCGGGTCGCCCTCGTCGTTCCCTATTCCTATATTCTCGACCTGCTGGGCGGCATCGCACCGCCTGATCCCTCCCTGGAGGGCGTGGATTACTTGCAGACCGCGGGGACGGTTGCCGATCTCGATCCGGAAACCTCCCGCACCTACACGGCCGGGATCGATTATGTCGCTCACCGTGGCAGGCATGACTGGTCTGTCAGGACGACCTATTATGACATCGCGTTCGAAGGACGACTTGGTGCGACACCGATCCCCCAGAACCTGCCCTCCGTGCTGGCCCCCAATGTCGCGTTCAATGACCCGGATGCGTTTCCCGAAGGCACGGTGATCTTCTTCCCCAGTCAGGAGGACCTGAACGCGCTGGTCGCCACGCTGAGCCAGCCGGTCATCTATCTCGACAGCGTGTCCAGTCTCGACAATGTCGCCATCATCAACAATGCCGATGTGGTCCGCAACCTGGCCTCGACCCGGACACGCGGCCTGGACATCCAGTTCGATTATGGGGTCGAGACGGCATGGGGCGACGTGCAGGCAGGCCTCAATGCGAACTATATCCTGGATTTCACACAGCAGGCCTCGCCGACAACGCCTGAGGTTGCGACGTTGAACACGTATCTGAACCCCGTAGACCTGCAAATGAGAGGTCATCTCGGCCTCTCGCGCGGCGGATTCACGGGCAACCTGTTCGTGAATTACACAGACAGTTACGAAACAGACGAGACCGATACGGCCGTCCCGATCAGTGCGTGGACAACGGTCGATCTCTCGCTCTCCTACAGGTTCGGGTTGCAACGCTCGCCCGGGCTCGACCAGACGACCCTGAGCCTGTCGGCCACGAACCTCCTGAACGAAGCACCACCCGTGACCCCTTCTGTCGGCTCGAGCCGGATCGCGGGATTTGATCCGGCCAATGCCTCACCGCTCGGACGGTTCATTGCGGTCGAGATCCGCAAGGCCTTCTAGCCCGTGCGCTGTCGCGCCGGGCAGGGGAGCGCCCCTGAGTCCGGCGGGACGGCACCTGTTCAATCGCTTCAGACAGGAGACAGAGCCTTTGCGCCTTGGCCTGATATTTGTTGTCTTGCTGGTTCTGCTCGGATCAGGGCCCGCGGCCGTGGCCGAGCACAAGGGGGTGTCCGTTGATGACATGATGAAGGTGGAAGGCCTCGGGTCGGCCTTGATCGATCCGGCGGGGCGCTGGCTGGTTTACGAGCGCCTGCGCCCCTATGACCAGATACCGGATTACAGCTTCCGCACCTATGCCTTTGGCAAGTCCGGCCACCAATTGTGGCGTTATGACCTGGCCCGAGGGGGCGAGCCGCACCCCTTGCCCGGTATCGATCCTGAGCCGCATGCCTGGCTCGGGGGCTTTTCGCCCTCGGGGCGCTTCCTGACCGTCATGCAATACCGTTTCGGGGACTTGTCCATCGCCGCTTATGACATGCAAGGCGAAGCAAGCGTAACGTTTGAACAGGCGCCGGCCTTCAGCCGTACCGGCGAGTATGGTCCCGTCTGGATATCCGGTACGGAGCTCGTGTTTGCGGCGCTTCCGGCGGGCCAGCAGCCCCTGGCAACGAGTGTGCGGGCCCTGACGGGAAAGCGTCTTAGCAGTGCCTGGCAAGCCGCCTGGACAAATTCCGGCCCGACCGCGGATGAGGTACGCACGGTTCCACGCGATGGTCCGGGCGGACCGGCGCCGGGACAGCTTGTCCGCGCGGATGCCATGTCGGGAAAGACCACGGTCCTGGCTGACGGGCTCTATGCAGATCTCCGTCTGTCGGCGGATGGCCGCATGCTTGCCGCGCTCGGCGTCTCGCAGCCTGACCCGGCAGACCCGGCTGCGCTGGTCGAGACTGACCGGCGCCATTACACATTGACCGTGTTTGACCTCACCAGCGGATTACCAAAACTATTGGCCCCGGGACTCGAGTTCATGCCCTATACGATCACCTGGGATCCGGGCGGGCACCGCCTGGCCGCCTTTGGATGGGAGCGGGGTGGTGATCCCCGCAGCGGCCGGTTCCATGTGGTTGACCTGTCGACGGGGCGGGTGACGCGATATGACCATGACGGCCTTGACCTCGTCTCCGAGCGGGAACGCGGCTGGCTGCAGCGCCCTGAACGGACAGTCTTCCTCGGCGACGATCTGGCGCTCTTTGCCAGGGAGATCCCGGAGAGCGAGGATCAGGCCCCACGCTTTACCTATCAGGACATAAGGCCGGACCATCTGCCGGCACCCGACTGGTATCGCCTGTCGGCCGATGGCCGTCACGCAAACCTCACCCGGGGATTGGCGGACGTATCCGGGGTGCCCGTCCATGCCGGCGAGGGCCATCTCACCGTGTGGGCGCAGGACGGCGTGTACCGGCTCGGCGAGACCGGCGCCCGCAGGCGTCTGAGCGCGGGCGTATCTGGCCGGTTCCGTTTTCTGGCGCCTGGAACCTTTACCGCGCGCCGCGGTGTCGCCCGTCCGGAATTTGCCGATGAAGCCATGTTCACGGTCAGGCAGGATGGCGGGAGCCAGATCGTCATGCTCGACCTGCGCAAGGGCGAGGAGGGCAAAAGCGTGTCCATAAGGGCGCCGGCGGCGGATGCCCTCCCGCTCGCAGGCTCTCTCATGGCAGGCAGTGTTGTCTTCGAGGCGGCAGACGGGCCTGTAACCCGGCTTCTTGCGGGCCGTACAGGCAGTCATGACCCGCCAGAAGAGATTACGCGTCTGAACAGCCATCTTGAAGGGGTGGATTTCGGTACCTGGAAGCGTGTCGCCTATGATGTCGCCGATCCTGAAGGTCTTTTGCCGCCGCAGCCACTCGAGTCCTGTCTCCTCCTGCCGCCGGGTACTGACAGTTCGGCGCCGCTTCCCCTGATCGTCGACGTCTACCCGGGGTCCGCCGGAATCTGTCCAGGCGCAGGTCAGAAAATAGCCTACCCGGACCCGCATTCACCCTATTTGTGGGCCGGCCAGGGGTATGCCTATGCGCGGGTTGCGACTCCGACCGGACTCATACGCACGCCCGAGGGGCCCATTGCGGGCCTGCCGGCGGTGATCGATGCGGGCGTGGAGGCCATCATCGGAACCGGCCTGGTGGATCCCGAACGCATTGCCCTTCACGGGTTCAGCCAGGGGGCCGTTTCGGCCCTCTTTGTGGCCGCCCATTCGAACCGGTACAAGGCGGTGATCGCCAAGAACGGGTGGGCAGACTTGTTCAGTCACTATTTTGGGGGATCAGGCGTCTATGCCTATTTCTACGGCGACTTCGGATCCTATCTTGGCTACGATTCTGTCGCGGGCAGTGATTTCGGCATCGGCCGTACGCCGTTCGAGGATCCGGACATGTATTATCGCAACAGCCCGGTCTTTCTCGCGCCGGACATCGACACACCTGTCCTGCTCATGCATTCGGACCTGGACAGTTTTGACATGGCCCAGTTCGACGAGATGTTTGGTGCGCTCCAGCGTGCCGGAAAGGACGCTCGCTATGTCCGGTATTGGGGGGAGGGGCATGGTCCGTCTTCGCCAGCCAATATCAGGGACATGTGGGCACGCATGGGCTCATTCCTTGCCGAACACGGCGTTGCGCCGGATGAGTAGCGGTTTCAACTGTCCGAAGATGGCTTGCCGATCATCGCGACCCAGGTCTGAAGCCAGGATTCAATGGCAAAATAGGCCAGCAGGAGGCTGCCGGAGTCCCGCATGCGATAATCGTCATGCCGGATGAAGACCTCGACATCAGAGCGCAGGATCATGCCTCTCCTTTGGAGCTCGCCGGACATCAGTGCATCGACAATCTGCTCGCGGTGCGCCGTAACCCGATCGGTAAAATAGCGCGACGCGTGACCCTTGTTCATGCGCAGGCGGATCTGTTCCGGGATGGCGCCCCGGAAGGCACGCCTTACCAGGCCGCGGCTTGTTCCCCCGTCGCTCAACAGATAGGCGGGCAGGCGCAGGCAGAGCTCGATGAGGGGCTGCGAGATGAGAGGATGCACGGTTTCGATGGGGCTTGGCGTGAAGAAGGGTTCGCGCATCTGGGTCATATGCATCAGGATGCTGACCTGGTCGAACTTGGCCGGTGGCAGCCCAAGTGGATCGCGCACCCAGTCGGGCAGGGCAGACGCAACGTCAAGCTGTGCCCGGGCGTGGTGATTGATAAGTGTCTGGCGTCCGTCGACAGCGTCTGCCATGGCGCTCACATGAGGCCGCCCCATGAGAAGCGGAAGCGTCTCGGCGAGCACGCGCCAGATCGATTTACCCGACAGATGCGCGCTCTGGAGCAGTGCGCCAGCCGTGCCGGCACTGAGCCCATGGTTGCGGACATGGTCTGCAAAACCGAGCGCGCTCCGCGAGACAAGGAACAGATGATCACCGCCCTGGCCGGTGAAAAGGGCGCCGCCGGGGTGATGGAACCTGCCCGGCAGGAGGGTGGTCAGGTCAGGCGACAGGAATTGCCGGTATGGACGCACGTTTGGTGGATGAGTGCCAAGTGTCTGAAGGCCAGCCTGGGGATCCAGATATATGTGGGCAAGGTCGCACGCCGCACTGTCACAGGCGATCCGGGCATAGCGGGATTCCGGCGCGTCGCCCGAGTTGAGCTGAAAATGGGCTGCTGACACGGGCGTCTCGCCCCTGCCAGCGGCTAGTGCGTGCAGAACGATGGTTGAATCGAGGCCTCCGGACAGGCTGACCACAATATCGGAATGACAATGCCTCCAGGCCCGGACAACGCGATCGGTCGTCGCTTTCAACTCCGCCGCAGCCGCCTCGGCAGGCGGTTCGTGGACATCCAGTGCGACCTTCCGGGGATCCCAGATACGGTCGACTGCCATCCCCTTACCGGAGACAAGCAGCCTCTGGCCACCCATGAGTTCGGACACTTCATGCAGGCCTGTCTGGCCGTTCTGGATCTTGTCATAGGCCAGAAGGGTTCGGATATGGTCCTCATTGATGGTGAACCCTGACATATCGAGAAAGCGGCAGCGTTCCAGGTGGGAGAAGACGAGAACCACGCCGTCGCGCATAGTATAATAGCAGGGTATTGAAGCGGTCGGATCGACTATCACGGCATGTGTCTCGCCGCAGGCCAGGAAGGCGACATAGTGACCCCAGTAATCCTTGACGAGCGCCTTGCCCTCCGATTGGCAGAGACGAATTACTTCATCGGCCGCGAACGCTGTTACAGGAGTCGGGGCGCTCACAGCGTCCGCGCGAAACAGCGTTCCAAATATTGCCCCCCCGGCGGACCCGTCATCCAGGTTCAGTCGGAGTGCGGAATGCGTGCGCCGGCCTGAACTGAGGTCATACAAGGCAAAACCAGGATGCCACGCGACGCGTTCGAAACCATCCGGCATGCGCGCGATGCGCTGATGCAGGCTCTGAGCGTACCTTGTGGCCCGGGCATCCTCCACATTCCAGATCATCGCGAAAAAGGATTGCATGATCGAAGGCCGCCTACACAATCATGATCGGCTTGTATTCAGCCGTGTTGTCTGCGTGATCATTGAGGATCAGGTCGCCATATTCGACCCAGCAGTGCGCGCCGAATGGAGAGAGGCGGACGCCGAAGACCCAGTCAGCTGATACGCCGGACAGCGACAGGAACCGGAGCAGGGCCAGACTGCGGAACCTGCAAGCATCGTGACGGGTCAGCATGTAGGGCGACAGGTTGTCAAATATCCGGGTCAGCAAGTGAACGCGTGCATCTGGAACAGGCCCTTGCTTCCGGGTCGTGCGCTTCCACCTACGCGCCCGGCTGAGGACGCGTGCGAATGATCCGGTGCGCTCCAGGAATCCGGCTGCCAGAACGGCATATGCAAACTGGACGCATTGTCCGGGCGAGGCGGAAGGAGGATCTGCGAGCATTGTATCCATGAGGCTGGACCGGGCCTGCTGCCGCTGCGTTCCTTCGAGGGGACCGCCTGTCGACACTGCCGGTATGAGCAGGCCCTTGGTCAGAAGATGGCGTACAAAACGCCGGGCATTGCGATCCAGGCGTGCCGGATCTTCGGCACTGCGGATCTCGCGAAACCAGGCGGCCTGATCAGGCGTGAGGCGGGAATACGTGTCAGCGCCGACATCGAGGAAGATGACCGCTGCGTCCAGCTCGCAATAGAACACGTTGGTGCCGAGAGAATAGGGGCTCGTCATGGCAAGGCTCGGTGATGGGGCGGGCGCGATTTCGAAGGTCTGCCGGCAACAGCCGTCACGACAGGCTTCGAACCGAAGGGAAACCGGAGCAGTCCTGGCGGGGAGGCCGTTCAGGATGCTCCGGTCCATGGGGAGGGTCAGCGCCTACTGGCTCCGGTTCCGGAGCCACGCATGCGGGCTAGTTCCGCGAATTCTGACCGAACAGTTCGATCAGGCCGTTTGGCTGGCCCTTGGTCTCTTCCGACACCGATCCCAATTCGATCGGCTCGAATGCATCATCGTCAAGATGGTCGTCTGTCTGCGTATTCATTACATTGACTCCTTTTGGTTTGAGGTCTGTCGCTGGCCTGGCGACACGTAGAAAATGCATCCTATCTAAGGTAGAGTCAATTTTAATATTATTAAAAAAGATATATAAAACAAATAGATATAAAGGCATTGTGGGCGCCGGTCGCAGTTCGCGCGGCGTGATCTACAATCCTTCTTTCACGGGTAGCCTGCTTCACTCAGATCATCCGCCCTCCTCGTTCTTTTCTGCGGAAAAGAAAGTCGTATCCCGGTCAGCGCAGGGCGGCAGCGCCATGCTGGTGCCAGGATCAGTCAGTTCAACGGGCACAGGTGATTGACGCAGGAGGGCGCGCGCCTTTGCCTCGTCGCCCGACACGCGGGATTTGTGCGCGCGCGACAGGGCATAATAGGCCCGCACATACGGATCGACCCTGAACAGCGCCGGGGAACTGAGCACCGAGGCAAACCCCGCATCCGTGGTCTGCCAGCCGGGCCCATAGGTCTCAGTGAGGTAGCGTTCCGGATCGTCGGGTATATGCCAGTTCCGACCCTGAAAATCAGCGGTCTTCACGCCAAAGGGCGTAAATCGCCATGCCACGTCTCCCGCGAGCCGGCCGAGCCCGCAGTGAAGGCCGCCATCACAAGGTTCATACACGAAAATATCAATGGCAATCCCTTGGAAAACAATCGCGAAATAACGGTCTCCAGGGCGGGCACGGCGCGAGAGCATCAGGGCGGGATGATCGCGGATGACCCGGGCGACATCCGGTGATCCAAACCCATTGGCAAGAATTCCGATATCCACATCCCGGTCATACGCCAGCGGTGCGCCTTCGCGGTGAAATCCGAGCAGTGTGCCGGCTGCAAGAAAGTATGAAATGCCTGCGCTGTTGAGGATTTTGCCGATCCCTGACAAGGCACCAACCGCCGCATCGGGACTGAAACGGGGCTGCGGGCGTGGGGCCGGTACGTCAGGGCATCCCATTGAAAGCGCCCGCTGCTTGTAGCGTAGCGCCTCGCGGAAGTCTCCCAGCTCATAATAGGCGCGCGCCAGACTCTCCTGAGCTGTCGCGGCGTCCTTAAACCGCGGGACACTGCTTGTGATGAAGGCGATCGCCTCCCGGCCGCGATGGGCATCAAGCAGGACGTTCGCGCAGTCGGCGTGGCGGCGCGGTTCGCCCTCGCCAGTGCTGCAGAGGCGCAGGAGTGAGTCAGCGGCGCCCTGGACGGCCTGGACGCGTTCGGCCTCATGCGGTGTAATGTCGGCGATCGATCCCCAGGTTCGCCAGGCATCGGGGTGACGGGACACGACGGCGCGAAAGGCGGCGAGCGCTGCCGTCCGGTCCTGGAGCGCATGCAGTGCGAGACCCCGCCCGTGTTGCGCCTGCCAGTCCTGTGGCGTGATGGAAAGGAGTTGATCAAAACACGCAAGTGCCGGGGCCGGATGGCTGGCGCGAAGCCAGGCGACAGCGAGGGCTTGCAATATGGGCTTATGGCCTGGCCGGAGGCGATCCGCTTCCTGCAGGCGGGACACTGCGATGTCCGCGTGTCCGGCCGAGAGGCATCCCCGGCCAGCCCGCAGGCAGCCTTGCCAGGTTACAGGCGCGGTCCTGTCGCCTGATGCGGATATGGTACGGGCGGGGCTCACGGGATACGCTTGCGACTGAGCGTGGCATGCGACGCAATCCGCCCATCGCAACTGGCGCCTATCAGGGCAGACACGGTACACCGATGACGGCGCCTGAGAGGACCAGGTGAACTCATTCTCATCTGATGGACGCGTGCAGGAAACACTGAATGCCCTCGTGCGAATGCTTGCCTGAGTAAATGCGTTATGGAGACCGCTGCCGGTCCCGGAATCTGACTGAGCGCAACTGGCAGGGGCTTTGAGACAGCCGCCTTGCGGACCCCATCCATGGCTTCACGGGCCCAATCGGCGGGCCGAAACAGTCATGAGCGCTGTTGAATTTGGGAAAGTTAAACCATAAGTAGGAATTATATGCAACATAAGGATGCATCGAACTGGTCTCAGCACGTCATTCACATACCGGTCGCGAGGATCAGGCAATGAGGTATTTTGAAGCGGGACAGGTTCCATGCGTGACTATGACGGGTCTGCGGTTCTCCATGCCATCCGGCTGATCCTGGCAACCGGGACCAGCGCCGAGACGATCACGGTCCTTGCCGGGTTTATCGAGTCGTATGGGTTCGAGAAGATATTCCTTGGCCAGCTCGTGAACCCGCTGAATGTTCCGCTCAAGGACATCCTCTATATCTCGAACTGGCCGGACGAGCTGAAAGCCGCGAGACGCAGCCGGGCAGCCATCCTTCACGATCCGATCGCCATCTGCGCCATACGGTCGAAACGCCCCTTCACCTGGGCCGAAGCGCGAGAACATGCCACGCGCGCCGGGCGGCGGATCGTCGACATGGTGCATGATTTTGGCCTGACCCATGGCATTATGTTTCCCATGCATGCCCTCGACAGCGTGTCCGGTGGCGTGTCGCTCGGCGGTGGCATCAAGCCTGACCTGTCGCCTGTCCAGGTAGCAGAACTGGAGATCGTCTGCCAGACAGCCTATTACCACCTGGAAGTCATGCTGGGCCCCTTTCCCTATCAGAAGATTGCCGAATTCACCGCCCGGGAGGCAGAATGCGTCCAGTTCGCAGCGGCGGGCAAATCCAACTGGGAAATCGCGCAAATTTTGGGGATACAGGAGGACACGGTCAAGAAGACGCTACGCCGGGCGAGTGACAAGCTGAACGCGGTGAACCGAGCCCATCTGGTCGCGAGCGCTATTGCGCGCCACCAGATATTTCCCTGACAAGTCCCCGAAAGGGGACATTACCAGATGCTGTTTCCCGGACATGCTGGCTGTGCCCATGGAGGAGCGGAGCGTATGTTCAAGATTGTTACACCCGATACCCGCAGCGAGAATTCGGACCTGCTCGATGCCATGCACCAGATGCGCTATCGCATCGTGGTTGGCGAATGGGGCTGGGATATTCCGGGCATCGCGGCGGGATATGACAAGGACCAGTTTGATACCGAGGACACCGTCTATGTTATCGCCCGGACTGCATCCGGGGAGGTTGTCGGCACCTCCCGGCTCAATCCGACAGTGCGGCCGCACATGCTGAGCGAGCTGTTTGCCGATTATTGCAACCTGCAGCCCTATCCTGTCGGAAAGGATGTCTGGGAATGTTCCCGGTTCGTGACCGACAGGTCTCTCATGACTGATCCGGTCGACGATTTCCGTGTCCGTTGCCGCCTTGGCCTGGGGCTGACCGCCTATTGCCTGGACAACCAGATTTCACGCCTCAGCTGGCTCACGCACCAGAAATTCTTCAACCTCGTCCAGAAGGTCTGGGATACCGAACCCCTCGGCCTGCCACGACGCGAAGGGGACGACTGGGCCTGGATACCCGCCGTCTCGCGCATGGACGAGGCAACCTTCGATCGCCAGCTTGACCGCTATCGCAATGCCGAAGCAATCGTCGCGCAGTATATGGGATCAAAGCAGGCCTCTGCCCGGAGTAAGGTCGCATGAGCCGTCCGGATGCCCATTCACAGACGGCAGCCCGGCACGAGGCCTTCCTGCGCGACGGTGTCGTCTGCCTCAGAAACGTACTCACGCCGGCAGAGATCGTCAGTCTTCGCGAGGCGGTCGCGCGCCAGATGAGCGGCCTGCGCACCTCGCCGACCGGCTATGATTTTGAATCGCTCGCGCGCCAGGTCTGGGCCCGGGATATGACGGTCGATACAGGCGCGGCCGAACGTTTCGACATGAGGCGAATGAAAGAACTTGTCCGGTCCGACACGGATGCCCGTCCGCTTCAGGAGGAGGATACTTCTGACCAGGAAGGCCTCTTCTTCTATGACGTTGCGGCCTGGAAGCATGATCAGGGCGTACGGGAAGTGGCCTTCGATTCGGCGCTGCCGCAGATTGCCAGTGAATTGCTGAATGCGCGCTACCTGAATTTCTGGGAGGACACGACCTTCGTGAAGGCGCCGCACACGCGTCAGAAGACGGCCTTTCATCAGGACCTTGCCTATTTCCAGATCGAGGGCGACCAGTGCGTGATCGTCTGGATACCTCTTGATCCCGCCAGTCTCGATAATGGCGTCATGCAGTATGTTCGCGGGTCCCACCTCTCGGGGCAGACATTTGCGCCAAACGTATTTGTTTCGCAAACCCCTCTTGCGTCTTCGCCGGAGATCCGCTGTCCGGATATCGAATCTGCACCGGAGCGCTATGATATTATCTCCTTCGATGTGGAGCCGGGCGATGTCATCATCCATGACGTCAGGACCGTCCACGGCGCCGGGGGCAACCGGTCGGATACCTGGCGGCGCGCGATGTCATTTCGCTATTGCGGGGACCGCATTCGCTATCTCGACCGGCCAGGCGCGATCCGGCAGGTGGGTGTCGCGCATGACCTGCAGGACGGGGACCGCCTGTTCAGTGCAGATTATCCGATTGTCTGGCCAAAGCCCTGGCCGGGCTTTCGCCTTGCCGAGTGCTTCGAGGCCCAGCACCTGAACGCAGGGAAGCGTGGCTGAGTTGCGCCGGCTTCGCCGTCTGCGCCTTGCCGGCTTTCTGGATCCCGGCAGGCGCTGTGGCAGCGTTTGCTGGCCGCTGCAGCTCCTGCACGAACCCCTGATTGTCCCTCTCTTGGAGGATCCGCGAGCCTCTCGACCTCTATCCGCGTTCGATCTATCCTGCAGAAAAGCAATAATGAGGTCCAAAGGATCGGGGGGAGTGATTGAAAAAGCCAAGGCCAAAGGAAAATGCGGCGCGATCGGTAACCGATGTTGACCGCCAGGTGGGCAAGAATGTGCGGAACTTGCGAGTGTCCCACGGCATGACGCTCGTGGATCTCAGCAAGGAACTCGGCATAAGCCATCAGCAGCTTCAGAAATACGAGACGGGCAGCAACCGGCTGAGTGCCGGCATCCTTGTTGAGGTCTCCCGTGTGCTGGGAGCCTCCCTCGCTGAACTCTTTGACAATACCCCAAGCTATGGCGCGGGACCAAGGACGAAGACGGACCCGTTACGGGCCAGGTGTCACCAGTTCATTGATCGCGCACCCTCGCGACAAAAGCTCGTCATGATGGCAAAGCTCCTCAAGGTCATTCATGATGGCTCCCTGGAATGAGGAAGGCCAATGCCGCAAGCCGGACTAGCAAAAATCTTTTTCGGTTACGTGCCGGTATCTCAATCACGCCTTTCGTCTCTGGCTCCCTGATCCCGGGTTTTATGGACGTCTGTTGATAGGCAAGCCCACTTGGACATCTACTGCCAGCAGTCCTGAGGGCAGTCAGGCAAAAGCGAGATGATTAGACGTGCTTGCCGGACGAATGTCGGCTATCAAGGGGTCTGAAACCATCGTTTTACCGGATATGGCTCACTATCAGCCAGCTGGCAGGCAGTCGATGAGAGATTGGAATAAAATCAACCGCGCCTGACGCGCGGAGTGCTTGCATCGAGTGTAGCACGAGACCGTGGAAGATGAATTCAGGAGGCGATATTGGAATATGTACGTATGGGTACGACTGGGGTGCAGGTGTCGAGACTGTGCCTCGGTTGCATGAGTTTTGGTAACCGGACAGGGTTTACGGCAGATTGGGGATTGGACAAGGCCGACAGTCTGGCAATTCTGCGAAAAGCTGTAGAAGCCGGTATCAATTTTTTTGACACGGCCAATATGTATGCGCGCGGGGAGAGCGAAGAGTTTCTCGGTTGGGGGCTCAGTGAACTGAAGGTGCCTCGTGATGAAGCTGTTATTGCCACCAAAGTGTTCGGCGCGATGGGAGAGGGGCCTAATAGCAGTGGTTTGTCGCGCAAGCATATCATGCAGTCCATCGATGCCAGTCTGACCCGGCTCGGGCTCGACTATATCGATCTCTACCAAATCCACCGGTTCGATTACGAGACGCCGATCGAAGAGACGATCGAGGCACTCCACGATGTCGTCAAGGCCGGCAAGGCGCGCTACATCGGAGCCAGTTCCATGTATGCCTATCAGTTCTCGAAATACCTGCACCGCGCTGACCACCTGGGTCTCACGCGTTTTGCCATGATGCAGAACCATTATAACCTGCTCTATCGCGAGGAGGAGCGGGAGATGAATCCCCTTTGTGCCGAGGAAGGTGTCGGCCTGATGCCCTGGAGCCCGCTTGCAGGCGGATTCCTGGCTGGCAGCCGAGAGGCGGGAACCGCACGCGCAAAGTGGGCGCAGAAAACACGGGAAAGATATAACAGGCCAGAAGATCAGGCGGTTATCGATGTGCTACAGGATGTGGCGAGCGCTCGCGGCGAAAGCCCCGTTCAGGTCGCCATTGCATGGCTCCTTTCCAAACCGGCGGTAACCGCCCCAATTGTCGGGGCGACCAAGCTCGCGCACTTGGACGATCCGCTGAAAGCCATTGGCAGCAAGCTTGGTGTCGACGAAATCAGGAAACTCGAAGCGCCCTATCGCGCGCAGGACATCGTGGGCGCATTGGCTCCTGGAGAATTTGCGGCACAGCGCGGACCAGAATCCAGTAAGGCGTGACAGTTAGAAGCCGGTATTTTGTGACGATCCTGGATCGCAGTTAACAGGCGTGCCTGAGTCCATGAAATTGGGGAAGCTTCAGGTGAGCCTGGTAAGCGCAATGTGCGCCGCGGACCGCTGTACTCAAGGGCAGAGCTTGAACACGGGATCTTTCCGCCATGCCTGAAAAAATTCAGGCATGCAGTGGGATAGACAATCGGGCAGCGGCAATAGCCAGTCGGATTCCGCGTGGATCATGCCAAAGGTCAGACTTGCGTCTGCGGCAGAAGGCGATCCATGAACATGGGTGCTGCCCCTTGCCCATGCAGGCGAAAGAGCTCGACGCGTCTGGAGTGTTCAGGGCGACGAAACAATCAGGTCGCAAACGGGCGACGCCATTCTTCCCCGGTTTTGACGAAGCCAGTTGCGCCAGCAGGCGCGTAGCCTTCCAAAGGCGGTCCACCATTTACGTGGGTATATAAGCCACAGCTGTGATCTTCATAATTCAGCAGCGTTCAGGCGAACAAGTTCCGTCAGATAATCTGAAAGTATCTTGATACGCGCAAAGGGCGCGACATCTTCATGTATGGACAGCCAGAACGAGCGCTTCACTTCGATGGCGTCCGGAAGAACGGGTATGAGTTCGGCATGCTTGCCTGCAATGAACTTCGGCAGGATGCACAGCCCGGCTCCCGCGCGCGTCATTTCCGTTTGCGCCAAGATGCTCGGGCTTGAAAGTGAGGCGTGCAGGCCGGGCAGGACTTCGTCAAAGTAACGAAGCTGCGGCGAATAGATCAGGTCATCCACATAGCCGATCAGGCGGTGGTTTGCGAGTTCTTCGGCTTTTCTGACCGGACCCTGACGTTCGAGATAGCCGGCACTCGCATAAAGGCACAGCGTATAGTCGGTGAGCTTCTTCACCTTCAGCCGCCCGGCTTTGGGACGCGTGAGAAGGATGGACATGTCGGCCTCACGCCTCGAGACACTGACGAAACCTGAAAGCGCGATCAGATCCAGTTCGATCCCAGGCCAGGTTTCGGCAAAGTCTGCAAGAGCAGGCGCTATGACAGCACTGCCAAGGCCTTCGGTCACGCCAAGGCGGATTTTTCCCGAGACCGTCTGTTCCATCTCACTGGCGTTTCGGATCCTGAAGGAGAGCGCCTCCATTGCCTCGGCGTGCTGGGCGAGGGCTTCGCCTTCATGGGTCAGAATATGACCACGCCGGGTTCGCTCGAACAGGGTTTGTCCGAGATCAGTCTCCAGCCTTCTGAGACGACGGCTGAGCGTGGTGGCATCCTGGTGAAGGTTCGCGGCTGCTTGTTCGAGCTTCGGTTGCCGGCTGACGGCGAGAAAGAGTTTGAGGTCGTCCCAGTTCATTTAATTAACCTGCAAAAACGCAGATATAAGCTGCGATATTGTCCCTGTAACATCCCTATCGCAGACAATAAACTCCCCGCATAAACATAATCCAGGGAGATATGGCCATGCGCGAAGTCCATCATTTCATCAATGGCAAGCAGGTTACCGGCACATCCGGCCGGTTTGGCGACATCTACAACCCGAACACGGGCGAGGTTCAGGGGCGGGTGCAGCTCGCGACAGAGGCCGAACTCGACGCGGCCGTGCAAAGCGCGCAGGCCGCCTTCTTCGGCTGGTCCACGACCAATCCCCAGCGTCGCGCCCGTGTCATGTTCGAATTCAAGCGCCTGCTCGAAGCCAACATCAATGAACTCGCCGAGCTGCTCTCCTCCGAACACGGCAAGGTCGTTGCGGACTCCAAGGGCGACGTTCAGCGCGGTATCGATGTGGTCGAGTTCGCCTGCGGCATCCCGCACCTGCAGAAAGGCGAATATACCGAGGGCGCAGGCCCCGGCATCGACGTCTATTCCATGCGCCAGCCGCTCGGCGTGGTCGCCGGCATCACGCCGTTCAACTTCCCCGCCATGATCCCGTGCTGGATGTCGGCTGTGGCGATTGCCTGCGGGAACACGTTCATCCTGAAGCCGTCCGAGAAGGACCCGTCGGTGCCGTTGCGCCTCGCCGAACTGTTCATGGAAGCTGGCGCGCCAGCCGGCGTGCTGAACTGCGTGCATGGCGACAAGGTCTCGGTCGATGCCATCCTCACTCATCCGGACGTGAAGGCCGTCAGCTTCGTCGGCTCGTCCGACATCGCCCAATACGTCTATAGTCTCGGCACCAGCCATGGAAAACGCGTCCAGGCCATGGGCGGGGCCAAGAACCACGGCATCATCATGCCCGACTGCAACATGGAACAGGCCGTCAAGGACATCGTCGGCGCCGCCTATGGCTCGGCCGGCGAACGCTGCATGGCGCTGCCGGTGGCTGTCACCGTCGGCAAGAAGACAGGCGACGAGTTTGTCGAACGCATGCTGGAGGCCGCCCGCGGCCTGAAGGTCGGCATCTCGACCGATACCGAAGCCCATTACGGCCCGGTCGTCTCCGCCGCCCACAAGGCCAAGGTGGAATCCTATATCCAGATGGGCGTCGACGAAGGCGCCGACCTGCTGATGGACGGACGCGGCCACACGCTGCAGGGCCACGAGAACGGCTTCTTCGTCGGGCCGAGCTTGTTCGACAATGTGAAACCGCACATGCAGTCCTACAAGGAAGAGATCTTCGGTCCCGTGCTCCAGGTCGTGCGGGCCGGGACACTGGAAGAGGCTGCCGGGCTCGCGTCCGACCACCAGTATGGCAATGGTTGCGCCATCTTCACGTCAAACGGCCGCGCCGCGCGCGAGTTCGCCGCGCAGGTCAATGTGGGGATGGTCGGCGTGAACGTGCCGATCCCGGTGCCGGTCTCCTACCATACGTTCGGCGGCTGGAAGCGCTCGGCCTTTGGCGATACCAACCAGCACGGGCCTGAAGGCGTCCGCTTCTGGACCAAGATCAAGACCGTCACCCAGCGCTGGCCCGAAGGTGACGAGATCGGCGACCAGGCCTTCATCATTCCAACAATGGGCTAAGCATCATGGCTAGTTTCAACACGATCACGTTCGAGCACAAAGACCGCGTCGCCCTTGTCACGCTGAACCGGCCCGAGAGCCTCAACGCACTCAATGCCGAGACCATGGCCGAGATCGCCGCCCTGTTCGCAGAGCTCGACCGGCATCCGGAAGTCGCCGTCACCGTCCTCACGGGCGAGGGCCGGGCTTTTGCGGCTGGCGCCGATATCAAGGAAATGGGACCACAGACATTCTCTGACGTCTACCTCACCGACATGTTCGCCGGCTGGGACGGCTTTGCCGCCTCCCGCAAGCCGATCATCGCCGCGGTCAACGGCTTCGCCCTCGGCGGCGGCTGCGAACTCGCCATGATGTGCGACCTCATCATCGCCTCGGACAAGGCCAAGTTCGGCCAGCCCGAGATCAAGCTCGGCGTCACACCCGGCATGGGCGGCTCGATCCGCCTCACCAAGGCCGTCGGCAAGGCCAAGGCCATGGATATGGTCCTGACCGGCCGCATGATCGACGCCGCTGAAGCAGATCGCATCGGCCTCGTCTCCCGCGTCGTGCCGCATGACACGCTGATGGAGGAAGCCATGAAAGCCGCCAGCGAGATCGCCTCATACTCACTGCCCTCGCTGATGGCCGCCAAGGAGATGGTTGGCCGCGCCCTCGAACTGCCCACGACAGAAGGTGTCCGGTTCGAACGCCGCCTGTTCCAGGGCCTGTTCGGCACCAAGGACCAGAAAGAAGGCATGGAAGCCTTCACCGAGAAACGCGCACCGAAGTTCATCGATGCATGATCTCACAAGATTACCCCTGTAACTCTCCTCCAATTGTACAGGGCTACCTGGGGCGCTCACCTATGTCACACAAGTCTTTCGGCGAGCGCCCCCTTTTACTCCTAGAGCCATCACTCTCATGACACTAAGCGACGAGCAGATCATGATCGCCGAAATGGCGGCGAATTTTTCGCGTGATCGACTCCGTCCGAATGCAGCGCGATGGGATCGAGACAAGACGCTTGACCGAGCCATTCTTGGCGAACTCGGCGCACTTGGCTTCGCCGGCATCTATACGCAGGAGCAATATGGCGGATCCGGGCTTGGCCGTCTCGATGCCGTACTGATATTCGAACAGTTATCGAAAGGCTGCGTCAGTCATGCGGCCTTCCTCTCGATCCACAACATGGCGACCTGGATGGTGGACCGGTTCGGGGACGATGCCTTACGCGCGCGGTTCGTGCCGAAACTCGCATCGGCAGACCTGATCGCTTCCTATTGCCTGACGGAACCGGGCGCCGGGTCGGATGCCGCGAGTTTGAGAACGGTCGCGCGCCTTGACGGCGATGCCTACGTGCTCAATGGCGCAAAAGTCTTCATCTCCGGTGGCGGCTTTTCAGACGTCTATCTGGTCATGGCGAGAACGTCCGATGACGGCGCACGTGGCATCTCGGCGTTTCTCGTGGAGAATGGCACGCCCGGTCTTTCATTCGGAAAGAATGAGGAGAAGATGGGCTGGCGCGCCCAACCAACGGCGATGGTCAATTTTGACGATTGCCGCATCCCGGACGCAAACCGCATCGGCCCGGAAGGCAAGGGCTTCAAGTATGCAATGGCCGGCCTGGACGGCGGCCGGCTCAACATTGCGGCCTGTTCTCTCGGCGGCGCGCAGGATGCCCTCGACCGGGCGCTAGGATACGCACAGGATCGCCAGCAGTTCGGGCAGGCGATCGCGGCTTTCCAGGCGACACAGTTCAAGCTCGCCGACATGGAAACCGAACTCCAGGCAGGCCGCGCACTGCTCCATGAAGCGGCGAGCCGGCTCGACGCTAAAACCGGTGACGCGACAAAGTTCTGCGCCATGGCGAAGCGGTTCGTGACCGACACGTGTTTCATGGTGGCCAATGACGCCCTTCAGATTCACGGCGGCTATGGATACCTCGCTGAGTATGAGGTCGAGCGCATCGTCCGTGATCTCCGCGTGCACCAGATACTCGAAGGTACCAATGAGATCATGCGGGTGATTATTTCGCGCGATCTGCTGAAGGGAGCCAGGTGATGGCCATCGAGGACGCAGAAGTATGCGTGTGGCGAGAAGGAAAAGCAGGCCGCCTGACCCTTAACCGTCCTGCTGCACTACATGCCCTCAATACTAACATGTGCCTCTTGATGACAAAGGCACTGATCGCGTGGGCGGATGATCCAGCGGTAGATATGATATTGCTCGATCATGCCGAAAATACACGAGGGTTTTGCGCAGGCGGTGATGTCCGAATGCTTGCGGAGAGCGGCAAGTCCGACGGTAAGCAGGCGCGTGAATTCTTCGCTGCAGAGTATCGCCTCAACGCACTCATCCAGTCTTACCAGAAGCCGTTCATTTCGATACTCGATGGTGTCACGATGGGAGGCGGCGTCGGGATTTCTGTTCATGGTTCACACCGGGTCGCGACCGAGAATACTGTGTTCGCCATGCCTGAGGCATCAATCGGTCTGTTTCCGGATGTCGGCGGCTCCTGGTTCCTGCCGCGCCTTGAGGGTGAACTAGGGACATGGCTAGCGCTGACCGGAGCGCGCCTCAAATCCCGGGATGCCCTGGCAGCGGGGATTGCCACGCACTTCGCGGATGCCGGCCAGGTCGCAAAGCTGAAGGATGCATTGTGCAAAGAAGGCCTGCCTGCGTTGCAGGCTCTCGAAACCAGGGCCGACGGCAGTTTCTCACCCTATCTGCAGAGGCTGAACGCCTGTTTCAACCTGGGCACCGTCGAGGCAATCTGCACGGCGCTTGAGCGCGCCGGCGATGACTGGTCCGACACACAGCTCGAACGGATCAAGGCCGGTTCGCCCACAAGCCTGAAAGTCGCGCTTGCTCAAGTGCGTCGGGGCAGGGACATGCAGTCGTTTCCCGATGTCATGCGGATGGAATACCGTGTCGGGTCTCGTGTGGTGATGAGCCCAGATTTTCAGGAAGGTGTGCGGGCGACGTTGATCGACAAGTCCGGTCATCCAAAGTGGCGGCCGGAAGCGCTCGAAGCTGTCGAACCCAAAGACATCGACCTTATTTTTTCGCCTTTGCCCGGCAAGGAACTTCAAATGGTCTGGGAGGACTGATTTCATGATACGCATCGCTTTCATCGGCCTCGGCAACATGGGCGCCGGCATGTGCGCCAATCTCGCAAAAGCAGGCCATCAGGTCCGTGCCTTCGACCTCAACACGCACGCCATCGCAAAAGCCGAAGCATCGGGCGCGAAGGGCGCCGCCAGCGTCGCTGAAGCCGTCAGCGATGCGGAAGTCGTCGTCTCCATGCTCCCTGCGGGCAAGCACGTCCTCAGCGTCTATTTCGGCCCCGATGGCGTGGCCGCGCATGCCCCCAAAGGCACGCTCTTTCTCGACTGCTCCACCATCGCCGTGGAAGACGCGCGCGAAGCCGCCCGGCAGGCCGATGCAGCGGGTTTCTCCATGGTCGATGCCCCGGTCTCAGGCGGCACGGCAGGCGCCGAGGCCGGCACGCTGACCTTCATGTGCGGCGGCCCGGACGAAGGTTTCGCCCGCGCCAGGCAGCTACTCGAAAAAATGGGCAAGAACATCTTCCATGCCGGCGGTAGTGGCAACGGGCAGGCCGCCAAGATTGCCAACAATATGCTGCTCGGCATTTCCATGATCGGCACGGCGGAAGCCTTCAACCTCGCCGAAAAGCTAGGCCTCGATGCGCAGACTTTCTTCGACATCTCCTCCACCGCCTCCGGCCAGTGCTGGTCGATGACTTCCTACTGCCCTGCGCCGGGTCCCGTCCCGACATCTCCGGCCAACCGCGACTATCAGCCCGGCTTTGCTGTTGCGATGATGCTGAAGGACCTCCACCTCGCCGCCGAAGCCGCCAAGGCGTCAGGCGCCGACATTCGCCTCGGCGAAATGGCCGAGGCGATCTACGCGAAACTGGACGCGAAAGGCTTTGGGAGCATGGACTTCTCCGGCGTCTTCAAGGACTTGACGGGAGAGCTCGGTCGTGGAGCCAATTGAAAGCATCGTCGTCATCGGCGGCGGCCAGGCTGGCGCTCAGGCGCTGCAGTCCCTGCGCCAGGGCGGCTATACCGGCGCGCTCACCCTTGTCGCTGACGAACCGGCCCTGCCTTACCAGCGTCCACCGCTCTCAAAGGCCTACATGAAGGGCGAAATGACCGAGGACCGGCTCTATTTCAAGCCGGCTGCCTGGTACCAGGACCAGAATATCGAGGTCATTCTCTCCACACGCGCCACAGGCATCGACCGGGCCAATTGCAAGGTCGAACTCGCCCATGGCGGCCACCTCGACTATGACGCCCTCATCATCGCGACGGGTTCCCGCCCGCGCGCCCTGCCGACAAAAGGCGCGACTCTGGCCGGCGTCCATGACCTGCGCGACCTGACCGACGTTGAGCGTATACGCCCCAACATGATTGCCGGCCGAAAGATGGTCATCATAGGTGCAGGTTATATCGGTCTCGAAGCCGCTGCTGTCGCGCGCCAGATGGGGCTCGATGTCACCGTTCTGGAAATGGCGCCCCGCGTGCTGGCCCGCGTTACCAGCCCGGTCATGAGCGAATTCTTCGAAACCGAACATCGCGCCCAGGGCGTCACCATCCTTACCGGCGCGCGTCTCGACCATCTGGATGGCGAAGGCGGCAAGGTCTCGGCTGCCATACTGGCAGACGGCACACGTCTCGACGCTGATATCGTCCTCGTCGGCATCGGCATCTTGCCAAATGAGGAACTCGCCAAGGACGCCGGCATCGCCTGCAACAATGGCATCCTCGTCGATCGCGACGCCCGCACATCCGACCCACGCGTCTTTGCTGCGGGTGACTGCGCCAGTCGTCCCCTCGTGCATTTCGGCTCGGGCCGTCTCGAAAGCGTCCACAACGCCATCGAGCAGGGCAAGC
>NZ_AWFG01000030.1 GCF_000682695.1 Hyphomonas chukchiensis
GTCCGATTATCCCATCTGCCTTGCTGCCTACAATAATGGCCGCCTGCATGGCGCATGGATTGATGCGACCACGCCTGACGAGATCATGGCAGGGGTCCGCGCGATGCTGGCAGCGAGCTCCGAACCCGATGCCGAGGAATGGGCCATCCACGACTATGAGGGCTTTCAAGGCGCAAGCCTGTCTGAATACGCCTCGTTCGAAACCGTCTGCGATCTTGCTGACTTTCTTGGCGAGCATGGCGAGATTGCCGCGAAGCTATACCGGCATTTCGGAGACGACCTTGAGCAAGCTCGTGCGGCCTTCGAAGACTATGCCGGAGAATATCGCAGCGCCGCAGACTTCGCTGAGGAATTCATGCGGGAGAGCGGCACTGAAATCCCGGCGTCGCTCGACTATTACATCGACTGGACAGCGCTCGCCCGCGACATGGCCCTCAATGGTGAGATCATGGTGTTCCAGACGGGCTTCGATGAAGTCCATGTGTTCTGGAGCCGCTGAGCCATGGCATTCACAGAACGTTTCTCTGACTTCGTATGCGAGGGCGATTGCATCGCTTGCGAACAAGACGGGTTCCGGATCGTCGCGCGCATTGTGCGCGACGATAGCCCGGACGCGCCAGACCTGCGCCAGGACGGATTCTGGCCATCCCTTTTAAAGGACGCGCCGGGGTTCATCGGTCCCGGAAACAATTTCCGGGAGCGCTTTGCCAAGGCGCAGGCGACTGGTTCTATTGCGGCATCGTCCTCTCGGTCTCGCTGGACGGTATCATACTGGACGAACACGCCATCAGTCTATGGAGCGTAGAAGCCAACTATCCGGGTTCAGATAATGGACATCTGACGGAGGCTGCAGATGAGCTTCTTCACGACGCCATCGCGATTGGTCTCCGGGCTGCGCAGCGTCTTTGTGCGACTCTCTCCAAACTCGAGGCGCGAACTTGCTGAAGCCCGGGCCCGGACTGCGAACCCGGTCGAGGACGCCCGGGACGATGCATAAGCCAGATGCAGGGACTTTCGCAGAGCCAGACGCCGCCTGAGGATTCAGTCTCCTTTTCAGGCGGATCAGAAGCCGTCCGGTGCCAGGCATCGGGCGGTTTTCGCGTATCATTCTCCCATGCTGAGGGGCTAGTGGCAGGGGGGGCTTCATGGATGAGGGCGCAAAAAAAATCGCGCGTCTTTGGGTCTCGTCTTGCATCCGGAACTGTCTGCCAGTCCTGTTCCATCCGTTTTCGTAACCTCCCGTATCGGACCCCTTGTTCCCGTCTCTTGCCGTGTGACCTGGACGACGCCTGCCGGGCTGTGAAACCGGCACGGAGATGAATTTTCCCCGCCGCTTTGCGGCTCCTCGCGCCTCAAAATTCAGCGCCGGGCCGGTGCTCCACTGCGTTTCGCCCGCCAAAGAGAAAGGAGGCGGTTCAAACCCGTCCTGCGCCGTCCTTTCGGTCCGGCGTCGACGGGGACAAGGGGTCCCCGAGACAAGCGCAAAAACGAAAGGAATTACACAATGGCAAACGCACTCGGATATGTCTCTGAGACCAAAACCGGCTTCGAAGGCGCCCTCGCAATGATGAACCTTACAAGCCCCATCCGCATCGAGAAGAACGGTGAGAAAGCCGCAGACGGTCAGCCGGACTACCGCATCTTCGCCGGAGAAACGTCGACCGAGATCGGTGGCGGATGGATGCGCAAGGCGAAAGCATCGGGACGCGATTATGTCTCGATCACCCTCGCAGATCCGCAGATCGGTCCGCGCAAGATCTACGCAAATCTCGCGCCGGTGAAAGGCAAGAAGGGCCGGCACGTGATCCTCTGGAACCCTAAGGACTGACTTGCCAAGGTGACGGCTCCGGACGGAGCCGTCACCGCCATTCGTCTTTCAGGACCGTCTTGCGCGTTCTGTTTAATCGCAGGGGATCGTCACGCGAATTCCATGCCGATATGCACGCCGTCCGAAAGACGGTGTCGGATAACGCATTTTGAAATTTTCGCGCTTTGTTGGCTGCGAGCCAATGTAGGAGAAGCTTTTCAAAAATCAGGTTGCCGGGCGTGATCGTCGGCATCTGCGCGTCATTGTCCAATCCTGTACGTCCAATGGCGAATGACCGGGGCCCATTTGCCTGTCTGCGGATTGGAAAACGTCTCGTCGTGTGATTCTCCTGGACGTTCGCTGACGCTGAGATGCCCCGATTGACTTACGTCATCCAGTCATATAGGCGTCCTAAGGACGCCTATATGACTGGATGAACTGAAATTTTTTACTGCAAATCCGACTCGAGCCCGGAAGACGGCGCTTGACTTTATCATGCTATCCCCTTATAAGCGTCCTAAGGACGCTTATAAGGGGATAGCAGGGAAAAATGACCGACCAAATTCCCGGCACCTATCCGGACAAGATGACCCGGGCAGGGGCCTATCTTTCGACCCTGCTTGAAGCGACAGGTAAACCTGTTCTGACCCCGTTTGAGTTCTTTCGTCTGATCTGGCGGATGTACAGGGATTCTGCAGACGAGAAACTTTATCTGCGGCATGAAACGCCAAGCCAGGAAGACTATGCGCGGCTAAGGTCTGGATTGAAGCACGCCGGCGTGATCGGCGCAGACAGAGACTATGGTGCGCGAATAATTCGAGTCCTGACAGTCTCGGATATGTCCGCAGAGAATATCGTCTGTCTGGTAGATCCGACCTGCTACGTCTCGCATCTTTCGGCAATGCAGCGATGGGGACTTACAGACAGAAGTCCGGATGCGCTGATACTGACAAGGCCGGATCGCAAGGCGGCGCAGGCCTGTCTTCGGACATATATGGACAAGGTCTTGCTCGAGACCGAAGACAATCCATTCCCGCTCAGGATAATCAAACACCCGGCTCGCGTTCGGCGCCGGAAAGTCCACGTGTATGAGTCAACGAATGCAGGCGCTTATGTGAAAAACCGCAGCGACGAGGTTCGGATTTCGACCATCGGACAAACGTTTCTCGACATGCTGCAAAAGCCGGATCTTTGTGGCGGCATGTCCCACGTTCTGGACGTTTGGGAAGAGCATGCGGCAATCCACCTTGAAGACATTATTGATGCTGTGGACACAGCGACGAGCAATCTCGTGAAAAGCCGGGCCGGATACATTCTGGACGAGCGCCTGGGATTGAGACACGAAGGGATCGAGCGCTGGAAGGCATTCGGCCAGCGGGGCAGTTCCAGAAAGCTGGATCCTTCAAAAGAGTTCGCCTCGCGTTTTTCCGAAACCTGGATGATATCGCTCAATGTCTGATCCTGCCCTGGAACTTGATGTCGCGGGCTGGGTCGAACGCGTAAAAGCAGACCCGGTCGCTTATGCGCAGCGCCAGGCCATTGAAGTGACTCTGAACGCGATCGCCATGACGGCCGACCTCAAGCAGAAGCTGTTCCTGAAGGGCGGCGTCCTGATGGGGTTGGCATATGACAGTCCAAGGCAAACCGGGGACATAGACCTGACAACGGCGTTTGAAGTTGGCCCCGATATCGACACAAAAATTGTGGCGCTGATGAATGCCGCCTTACCGCGCGCAGCGATAAAACTGGGTTATGTCGATCTGATCCTGAAGGTTCATTCCGTCGCGCGTCAGCCAAAAAACATCTTCGAAACCGCAAGCTTTCCAGCGCTTAAAATGAAGGTTGCCTTTGCAAAGAGAGGCACAGCGCAAGAAAAGACACTCGAAGAGGGAAAGGTGCCTGCCAAGATCGATATTGATATTTCCTTCAATGAACCGCTGAGCCAGATGCAGGTCATGGAACTGACAGGCGGCGCAGAATTGTTGGCCTATAGTCTACCTGAACTAATGGCGGAAAAGTTCAGAGAAATGCTTCAGCAGAAAGTGCGAAATCGAAACCGTCGCCAGGACGTTTACGACCTCAACAGACTGATAGAGGGGAATGAATTTTCGGAGCCTGTTCGCGCAGCAATATTGGAAGCATTTATGGAAAAGTGCCTCACGCGAGAGATTGAGCCAGATGCCCACTCCCTTGACGATCCGGAAATCAGGAAGCGTTCCGAAACGGATTGGGACACGATGGAACTTGAGATTGGCGCACTCCCGGATTTCGAAGACTGCTATGAGTGCGTGTCAGCATTCTATCGCGCTTTGCCTTGGGATTGACAGTTCTCGCTCGGATTAAGGTTTGAGGATGTCAGCAAGCAAACACTGACGTCAGAAAAGTTTAGAGAGTGGGTGTCACACCCCATGCACCTTCGATGCTGACAGATCGCGGGCGATCCTGTCTCAAACACCCACATTTAAAGGGAATTGCGCACGTCTGGACCGTATACGCGAGCCGTGTTCGGCGATTACAATTTCTTGGCAGATCGGGTGGCGCGCCAATGACTAAAGGCCAATGCGCATGAGAGACGCGTACACGTTAGCGTTCCCGGTCGTTGTCGCGCTCGCCAGCATTCTGACGCAGGTTGACCTGCACGCCTGGCATGCTGGATGAGGCGCGCGACGCGAGCGCGATGGCCCTGATCAACTGCTGGGCTGAGGGCAGGATACGGGCTGGTGATCTTGTGCGAACCTGAGGGCCTCGTATCGGCACATGATGGGTTTGACCGCCGACTTGCGCTTGCTGCTGACGCGCCCTGGCGACATCGAAGCCGAGCGTTCTGGCCTCTGCCTGCCATGCCTGGAACAGCGCCGCACGCTCCCGTGGGCGCTTGGCCTGGCGTGTGCGCAGCGCTGCGAGTTCCATACCCTTCGGAGTTCGATAGCCATATGTGTCGGCAGCCTGTTCGATGGCCTGCCTGCGCTTCGAGAATGCGCGCTCGATGTCGCGCGGGATGGCTTTCAGACGAAAGCCTATCCCATAGCGCTCGACGGCATGGCCGTCGCGTTCGAGCTGGTTGGCCAGGTATTCGCGGTAGACGGCGCCGGCTTGCTTCTGGGCCTTGTAGAGATCGCGGCTGACAAGACTGCCCCATGTTCCGTCGCGGCGCGGCGCAGTGTTGAAGATGAACGCGTGCGTGTGAAGCTGGGGGTCGAGATCGCGGCTTGTGTGATGGTGGAACCGGGCGATGGTCAGCCCGGCGACCGGCTCGCGGATGGCGCCGCCCTTGCCCCGGCGTGTGAACGCATGATGGTCTTCGAGATGCGTGGTCGCGGCATGAACGGCCAGGCGGTGTGCGGCTTCGATTGTCTTGCGATCTGCTGGCGGCGAAAGCGCCCACATGACAGAGACCGACTTTGGAGCCGAGAACGTCATGTCCCAGCCGGGGGCATGGGACTTGCCGATCTGGGTGAGACGTTCGCCGGTCTTCGGGTCGATGCCGTTCAGGGCCGCTTCGAAGTCTGCCTTCGAGACGGGGCCAACAAGGGCGAGGCGTTCCGCGCCCCGCCCGTCCCATTCGCCGTCTGCTTCCGCGTCGGCCTCGCCCGTGCCGGTATAGTATTCGTCCTGGGCCATGTGCTTGAAATAGCTGACAGCGGCGCCCACCGATTTGCGGGCCGAGATGGAGGCGACCATCAGTTCATGCTTCCGGGCTTCGGCTTGCGAATGCGGGCGATGTCGTCGGCTGAAAGCAGGCCTGCCTTTTGCGGCCGCTGGCTCGGTGAGGCAGGGGGCACAGGCGAAGGTTCGGGGGCCGCCGTTTTCTGGTCTGGCCGGGTCCATTCAGCTGGTACGTTGGCCGGTCGCTGAGGCGGAAGGATCGTGATCGGCAGGTCGATTTCGTGAACGTTTTCTCCGAAGCCCAGAACCAGCATCCGGACCTTGCGACCCTTGCGGCCAAGATGAGACGAAAGCTCGCTCGGCGTCATCACCGCACGCAGCGAGTGTTCTGTCGATATGTTGAGCGAACTTTTTCCGCCAGAATGGCTTTTACTGCGTGATTCCCGTTCGATCTCCTGCATGCCGATGGCCCGGCTGATGTCCTCGGCCCCTTCACCGGGATTCATGCGGCCGATGATGTGGGTGCCGATCATCGACAGCCAGGCATTGGTCCGGTCGCGGCCATACCTGATGCGGATCTGCGATGTGTCCTGAGCAGCCAGCACCACGCACACGCCCTTTGATCGTCCAAGGTCAAGTAGGGAAGCCAGGTCATCCATCGCTTCAAGTTGCGGAAACTCGTCAAGAAAGAGCCAGATGCGGCGCTGGCTGCTTTCGCTGAATGCCGGACTGCAGACATGCGATGACAACAGGCTGACCAGCCCGCCGATCCAGGCATTGGTCAGCTGGGGGTAGCGCCCGTCGCGTTGCAGGATGACAGGATTGGTGGCGTGCGGGTCTGTCAGCCAGTTCGCCGCGCTGAACTTTTCCTGACCCTCTGCGCTCCAGGCTTCTGCCATTGCTTCCAGCACATGAATATGTGCCTTGAACGTGGTCAGGATGGACATGGCCGTCTTGCTGGCCGGATCGCCGATCATCTGCGCGGCGGCCGGATGATGGGCGAGTGCCATGCCTTTCAATTCGTCGGCACCCAGCAGAGCGCGGGCATGGAGATTGCCCCACGACCAGGTGGCGTGCATGTCATGCTGGAGGCTGACGATACAGGCAACGAGCAGCTCGCGGGCGGCCTCTGCCCACATAGGGTCGCTGCTTTTCGGGATGAACCGGGCCGCCAGCTCCCGCGCGTCCTGCTTGGTGACGCAATCGGCTGAGATATCCCAGACCGCTGATCGCTTGTCCTGCGGTGCAATCAGCGTGATCTCGCCCGGCAGGCGTTCGGTCATGTCGCCCTTGGTGTCGAGGATGAGCATCTTGTCGCCCCAGCGCATGGCTTCCAGGATCATGTGCTGGATGGTCTGGGTTTTGCCGGAGCCCACAGACCCGGATATCAGGCAATGACGCGATTCCCGGTCCCGGCTCATGGGGAGGCCAGGTGGAAAGTCGATCCCCGCACCGGTCTGCCGGATCTCCTTTCGGCTTATCTTTCTTATCGAGCCGTATGCTTTCCTCCCGGTCAGGCTCACGGGACCGCGTACGACTTTGGGGGCAGACTTTTCCGCCATGGCAAGACCCGCAAAGCCGAGCAGGCTTAGGGCTGACAGGGCGCCGAGGCCTGCAACGCCATTGTGACGAAGATTGAACGCTTCGTACGTGCCGTAGTGCTGCATGACAGCCCGGCAGCGCGGCCAGTGGTATGATCCGGCGGGATCATGGATGATGGATGTGATCCGTGCCTTGCCGCAGCGATCCATGAAGGCCGCGTCATGGCGCGCGAACCGGCCGTCTTCGGCGATTGCGCCCGGACGTATCCAATCGAAGCCGACCTTGTAGGCGGCAGCGTCGGCAAATGCGGAGATCAAGCCGATGACGAGCAGGGTATTCTTTAGAGAGCGCATCTATGCTTCCTGACGGGTCGGCTGACCGCTGAGGGCATGGAGCAATTCGTCGAACATTGACTCCACGCGTCCGAGTGATCCGCCGTTCTGGGTGGTTGAATCGGCAACAGCCTGCAGGTCCTGGGACAGGGCAGCGAGCCTGCGCTCGATATTGAGGAGCCGTTCGGCTTGCGTGAAGGGATCGCCATCGGTCAGGCCGGACCGGATCAATTCGCGCGCAACTCCTGTCGGCGTGCCGGAGATGCGCTTGGCACGCGCGGCCAACTGATCAATGTCGGACGCGGCAAGGCGGATGGACAGAGGCCGCGTCGGTTCAGACATGGCGCTTGGGCGTCGTGTCGGCGTCGGACTTTTCGCATTCGGCCAGCCATTTGAGAACAGTCCGGCGCCGGTAGCGCACAGCTGAACCGAGCTTCATGTAGGGCGGTCCGCCGCCTCGGCAGCGCCAGGTCGCAAGGGTGCAGGCGGGCACGCCTGTCAATCTGGCAACCGACGGCGTGTCGATGGCTTCATCGAGCCAGCCGGGATTGTCCTGAAGGATATCCTCGATTTCGGGAAGGGTTTGTTCGGGTCTGGACATGGGACTCTACGCCTCTCTTGATGAGTGAGTTTGAGGCCAGCACGTCGGGCGCAGGCGAAAAAGAGGAATGATTTCGTCTTATTCCATCCTCATTTGTGCATGCGCATCACTCTGTGACATGGGCAGCAATCCTGTCGCCACGCGCGCAGTGTCATGCATCGCCGCGCATGGGTGGTTCGCGATTGTCGAGCATGCCGGCAAGCCGCCTAAGGATCGTGGTTTCATTCGGGACATCGGCCGCCGCGAATTCCTGAAGCGCGCGTTCGTATAGCCGGCCAGCGAGTTCCTTGCGTGGCATATCCGGATCGCTCTTGTTGAGCTCCAATGCCCAGGCAGCGATCGCGGGCCATGCGCCGAGGGCCGGACGGCCGCGCCTGGTCTGGGGCGCGTAACTGTGTCGATCATTGGCAGGCTCAGTGATTGGGTGATGGTCCGACGCTTGATCGTGGTTGAAGAGACGGACGAATCGGGACGAGCGCTGGTCGAGCCAGGCTTGCAGCATGCGGCGCGGAATATAGAGCGCGGCGAAATAGGCGCGACCTGCTTCTGAGTACGTGTTGAGGGGCAGGCCGACCAGTGCTGTCAGGGCATCCTGCTTACCGTGCAGATACATCCTGCCGTCGCCATGCTTGAGCAGGTCGTCCCAGGCGGACTGATCACCTGGCAGGAGCCTCATAGAGTACATGACGCTCAGCAGGCTCGCGCAGCTCCCTTCATAGTATTCGAAGGGTCGCGGCCTGAGCCTGAGTTGTCCTTCGGTGAGCGTTGCAGGTGGCGCTTCTATCGGGATTCGCAGCCAGTTGTCCGGATCATAGCGTTGCGAGTGATCGTAATCATTGTCCTCGAACTGACAGGGCGCGTTGAAATCGCCCTGCCAGGCTGCCCGTACCAGCATTTCCAGCATCGCATCCGGTGTCGCATTCGGCTCGCGGTTGGCCAGAAGCGCGGCTGCGGCGTCGAAACGGATGACCGTATCGTCCAGCGGCGAAATGGATTGGGTCACAGTTGCCTCCCGTCGTGTTGGAGAGGACAAAGCAGGAGACGTGCCACTTGACCTTTAAAGGAGAATAATATTCCCACTTAGATAGTATTTGTGCGCTCTATACGGTCTCTCGTGATGGGAGCGCCACTATAGGAGTTATTACCTCAAGCTTAGACAAGGCATCATCTGGAAGGTCTATCAACACTGCGTGGCCTTTGTCGTGCTGATGAATGAATATTCAATAGTAGCAGGGTTTCGCGTGTGCTTCCTGCGCAGTGGAAAATCGCATTTGACTGCATTCTAGAACAGAAAACCCCAGAATGGTGACAAGAGTTCTGGGTTTTTGAAGCGCGACTTTTCCAACAGGCTAATGTGATCAGGTTGTACCGAGCAGCGCTATCGAGCTTTATCGACTTGGCTGCTACCTCGACAAAGAACTGACTGTTTCGACAACTTACTCACTCGGCTTCTCGACCTGTTGGAAATCCCATATCAAAGGACGAAATGGTCGCCAGCCGCCCGAACAGTAATATCTCCGATGGAGACGCCCGACGGTTGGTTGATCGCATGGATGACTTCATCGGCGATAAATGCAGGATCCAGCACAATATAATCGGTGTTGTTCGGATCAAGCTTCTCGGGCTTTGTTTTGCCTTCGATCAGTTCCCTCATGAGAGCGATGTATTCCGGCGCGTTATGACCGACGATTCCTACGACCGCCTGATTGTTCACTACGCCCCGGGCAAGTCCCGTACCGGGAACGCCGGTTGGTTTTACAATGGTGACTTTGATTTTGCCGCGGGCCTCAACGCGAAGCGACTCTGACAGGTAATTTACCGCCGATTTGGTCGCACCATACACGGCCGCCCCCAGGACCGGAAAATTTCCGTAGATGGACGAAATATTCACCACATGACCGCTACCTTGCGACAGCATCTGATCGTATACGCTGACGATGCCATGCAGGACTCCTTTGAAGTTGATGTCGATACATTTCGACCATTTGTCCATTGCCGCTTCATGGTCTGCATAGAGTGCAAGCGGCATGATGCCGGCATTATTGACCATGACATCAATTGCGCCGAATTCTGCAACAGCGGTAGCGGCGAGGCGCTTCATCTGCTCCAGGTCGCTCACATCGGTTTCAACCGCCTGGGCGCACCCACCTTCTTTGGCAATCGTCGATGCCGTTTCCTCTGCGTTGGCGCGATTGATATCAGCGCAGATTATCCTGGCGCCCAATGCGGCAGCCTTCTGGCTGATGAGGCGCCCAAAGCCGCCGCCAGCGCCAGTTACGATCATCGACTTTCCCTCGACGTAATTCTTCATCTTCCATTTCCTTCCTTCGCGCCCTAACATGACCGTGGAGCGGCAGGTAATCTGCCGAATCCAGCCCGCCGACTTTGACCGCGACCGCCAATCGATCTCCGTAAATCCGATAGCGCGTCGCGCCGGTAGCCGTCTTCAATCGACACCGCCCGATTGTCCTTAGTCGTTCAAATCTGGCGGGGGTCCGAACCTTGATCGATAGCCGCCGTCAAGATTCTACTACTTTGCGGACTGCCAAAAAACAACGCATAATAAAAAAAATATGCATGAAAAACTATATTTGCGAATAAAAAAATGCAAATATGATCGCAATAGGCTGAGAGGGGAATGTTATGTGCAATGCCGACGTCAATGGCGACTTGGATCGTTGGCCAAAGTAATTCCAGGTCCTCCAGTTGAAGAAGCGCCTCAGGTCTTGGGGAAGTTCATAGCGGGTACCCTTAAATTCTTTGAAGTGCACGTCGAGCCGTACTGTGGAATCAGCACGCTTTCTTTCGGCGACACCAAGAACGTGTTTCTTCACGACGCGCACGACGTCGAGCAGATGCTTCGCATGGACATCAACTCATGCGGAATGGACGTCCAGACACATGCGTTTAATACCCCTTGCTGGGGGACTACATCACCGTAACGCCGGACCATCTCTACTGGCAGCAGCTCACAAGATGGTGCTGCAGACGTTCACGCCGAAAATGCCAGAGCGATACCTTGAACGTCCCGTGGACGCGGTGGCTGAAGAGGTCGATCGGTTCGGCGAATATGCGAATTCCCGGAAGCCGTTCGATCTCGAAAAGAAAGTAGGCGAAGGCGTGCTTGATCCTCTGACGCGCACCATCTTCACCCACGGCATCGACAAGTCGGAGATTCTCGAAACGTTCGTGTTCTGGCTATGCGCATAAGAAAAACGTATTCGATACTGCCGGTGGCGAGATGCCCAAGCCCATGATCCGGATGTCAATTCATCCGGAGGGCGGCTTGAAGGTGGTCGCAAAACACCGCTAGAAATAGTCAGCTCCCGATAGTGGGGCGGAGTCAGCGTAGAGACAGTCCCCCGTCAATGGGGATTATCGTGCCAGTGAGATAGGCATTTGAGGCGATCATGACCGCAAGCGCTGCGATGTCTTCGGTTTTGCCAAAGCGCTTGACAGGTATCTGGGCCAGCAACTGACGAGATATTGTTTCGTCTTCGAGCATCCATGCGCTCATCGCGCTTGGAAACGTACCCGGTGCAATCGCGTTGACCAGGACATGGTCCGGCGAAAGTTCTTGAGCCAGTGTTCGGGTAAGATGATCGATTCCAGCCTTGCTCGCGCAATAAGCATGAGCGCCCATCGCGGTCGCAACCCGCGCGGCGATTGAACCGATATTGATAATGTGCGCAGGCGCTTCAGGGGATGCATTCGATTTGAGGAGAGGAGAAAGCAGCCGGCTCAACATGAACGGCGTTTTGAGGTTCAGATGCAGCACCTGGTTCCATTGGCTCATGAGGTCTATGCTTGGTAGCGCCGTTTCAGATATGCCCGCATTGTTGACCAGAATCGAAAGCCGAGGAGCCAAATCGTTCAACCGGGCAGACAGCGTGTCAACTCCCTTGTCACCAGACAAATCGGCTGCGAGAAAATCGCATGCGCCGTAGCCGGAAAGATCGGTTGCGATTTTTTTGCCTTTGGCTTCATCTCGTCCGGTAATCAAAACGGACGCGCCAGCAGACAGCAGACCTGTAGCGATCATCATCCCAATGCCGCTTGTGCCGCCGGTGACAACCGCCTGGCGTCCTTCAAGATTAAACAATGACTGCAGGGATGTCGGCATGATATGAATCTTTTTGCAGATGGTTGGCGTGCTTGATCTATTTCGCAGCGCTCCAGGCAGAATTCAAACGCGCAATCAGACCGTCGACATGCGATTGAAACGCAGCCTGGAAGTCTTCCGGAAATGCCCTGAGCCCCAGAATGTGCGTCAGCACGATCCTGTAGAGCGCGAAAACAGAGTAGTATTCCCAATGCTGTAAAGTCGCGCCAGACGCGGCTTCATAGGTGGCCTTCATTTCGTCGTCGCTTGGTGTGCCTGGGGGATAATCTGAGGACAGGGACGACATACCGATCAAGGCGTAGGCAAGGTCGGCTTCGGGCGCGCCGATGAAGGCCATCTCCCAGTCGAGAACGGCGCTCACCAGATTGTCTTTGAAAAGATAATTAGTGAAGTTGGCATCACCGTGACAGAGGACAGGTCTTGGCACCTCCGGCTCATTGGCAAGCAGCCAGTCGCGAACGCCTGAAAAACGCTTCTGTGCATCAATTTCGCCCGCCCATGAGAGCCCGTCCCAGTACCAGTTGATCTCGCGTCCGATCAGATTTGGGCCAACGGCTCTTCTCAGGAGAAAGCTCAGCCCCTGTGCGCGCCAATCCAGCTGGTGGATCTTCGCCAGCGTCTCCACGAAGGACAGGATCATTTTCCGGCGATCGGCTGGCGTTGAATCTGCAATCACGCCCTCGGCAAACCAGGCGCCAGGCGCGGCCTCACCCGGAGTGCGCTCCATCACATAGCCTGGAACTTTCAGAAACTCGCCGCCGATATCTTCGCATATCTGGGCGGGTACGGGCACAGGGCTTGATGACAGCGCCCTTTGTATTCTCACCTGCCCATCGAGGTCGTAGGCGTGGAAGAGCCGCTCGGCAGGCTCAAACCGCAGAACGCACTCGCGCGTTGAGTGGTCGCCATCATGCGACATTGTGAAGAATAGCGTTCCGCTTGAGCTACCGGCGCCGCCTTCGGGAAACCGTACATCGCGTGCATGGCAGGTGAGTTGAAAATCTGGCTGAGCCGCCAGGAGTGCGTCCAGTCGCTCCCGCCATTGCTCAGTCGTCGTAGAGCCCAGCCGGACCTTCCGATTGATCTCTATGATTCTTTGTCCAAGTTCTTTTGCGCCTGCCGACATGATGTTTCCTCTCCGCTCGGATTCGGTGGGTGCAGACCGATCCAGCTAGTACTTTCGCTTTTAGGGAACGCATACGACATGAAATTTCCGTTCGCAAAGAGATTTATCGATCAAAATTATTTAAAAAAGTTCGCGAAATAAATTAGTCTGGATTTCTTGACCCTTGGGGGACGGGCCCGAATCACGCTCGCAGTCGGCTTTGAGACAGGCGGCATAACGTGCCGGCGGGGCGCAGAGACGCATCATCCTCAATATACATGTGAAGGTACTTGGCGAAGTGAGGTGTGCGCCCTCAAACTTGGCGTCAGGTCGAACTTGAATGCGACGCCACACACCCGTGTCAGCGGACCTTGTTCCGCGCTTTTTCGGTAATCCTGACCACGTCGAGACGGTGCTTCGGAGATGAGCTTATTTCATGAGTTTCGAGGGCGTGCACGCCCTCCCACTTCCGGAAGTGGTTGTGCACGAGTTGGGCGAGGGCATGCCGGTCTTCAACAAGCGCGAGCGTCACGACATTATGGGTGCCGCCTGTTAGCGCGACGAAAGGCACTTCCTTGAGCTCACTTGCCGCCGCCGCGATTTCACGCGCCATTGCGGGCACGACCTTCAATCTTATAAAGGCTGCGCAGTTCAGTCCGAGGGCAGCGGGGTCAATCAGCGCAGCTAGTCTGATTGACCCTGCCCTCTGCATCGATTTCAGACGTTTGCCAATGGTTACATCGGAGACATTGAGTAACCGCCCGACTTCCCGATTGCTTATCCTGGCATCCTTGGTGAGGATCTCCAGAATTTGCTCGTCCAAATGATCTGTTTTGCTCATTTTGCCCCCAGGGTGCCGTAGCGAAGGTCGAGTTTGACGACCTCCAGCGCGATGTTTGCTGTCCAGTGCGAAATGCCCTTGATGGGCGCAATCTTGGTTTCGATCGTCTGGAGAAGATGTTTCCGATCTCGCACATTGAGTTGAACAAAGATATCCGGATCTGAGAGCAGTACAGAGACGCTTGCAGCTTCTTCGATCTTTGCCAGTTCCTCGGCGACAAGTTCAGGTGGTCTTCTCGTGACGTAAATGTCCAGCAATACGACCAGGTCAAAGCCCAGGGCCCGCAGGTCGCGCTGCATGACCACCCTCAGTATATTTTTTTCTTCCATATCGCGGATGCGATTGGCGATCGTCACCTCGGTGCTGCCGGTCCTGTCAGCAATTTCCTTGTTTGTAATCTGCGCGCTCTCGGAAAGAAGCTCAGCAATCGTAATATCGAGTTCGTCGACTAACATTCTCTACCCTTTCCAGGTCCCGTCTGCTCATGCCCATCGCGGTGAGACACACCCAGTAATCCCGGAAAATACAATTCGATTCAATCGATTTGCTTCCCTGTTTCATTGCTGGCCGCTTCAAATCAGGTTTGGCAGCCGGTTTGCCTACGTGCAGTGGAGACCGAAGGCAAATCCGACGCGCCGCCGCCATGCGTCACCCGTCTGAACTGACACGATGCGAATTAAATACCACACAATTGATTAGAAACTATTTGCAAATATCAAATATACCGTATTAATGCTAACCATAAGGCTCCAAAAGGAGCGCGTTATGGGAGGTTGGCTATGGATGCGGCTCAGATCAGCAGCGGTATCGTCGAGCATTCGCGGCAGGCCAGGTTTTCGGGAACATCACCGGAACTCTGGAGGAAGAGGCTCGAAACACTGATTGCCGCTCAGCCAGCAGTGTCCGGACCGATTCGCGTACAGGATGTAAAGCCGGTGGCCGAAGCGGCTGGTGGATCGAATGGCACATTGCTGTTTCGCGCGAGCTACCGAGCCGACGGACAGCTGGTCGAAAAAGCTTTCGTTCTTCGCTTTTTGCCCACCAGTGGATTGTTCCACCATTATGACGTCAAGGAGCAGTTCGACCTGCAGCGTAGTCTTGAATCGACTTCGGTTCCGGTCGCGTCTCAGGTCTGGCTCGACGAAAAAGGCAAGTATCTTGAGCGTCCCGGATATGTAATGGAGCGTGTCGAGGGGACGAGTTCGCCCATGGCTTGGATGACGTCCGGCATTATTCACGATGCATCACCGTCCGACCGCCGCAAGATGAGCCTGGCTTACTTGTCAGCGCTTGCCGATATTCACGCTGTCGACTGGAAAGCGCTCGGACTACACTGGCTTGAGGAGCGGGCGACGGGTACGCGGCCCATAGAGCGGGAAACCAATTGGTATTGGGACGCGCTCGTCTGGTCAAAGAATGCCGAGTATATCAGAATGTTCGAGCCAATTCGGAATTGGCTCATCGCGAACGAGCCGGATGATTTGGAAATCGTTCTTTGCCACGGCGATGCGAACTACGGAAACTACCTGTTCAAGGGCTCGACGGTAACCGCGGTTCTTGACTGGGAAATGAGCTTTCTGGGTACGCGCGAATGCGATGTCGCCTTCATGTATATTGGCGACCAGATCCTGCTTGACGGCGTGCCCGTGCCCGAGGGCTGCTTATCCTACGAGGAGCGTAAGGCAGAGTATGAGCAGATGACAGGCCACAAGCTTCAGCACCTCGCGTACTTTGAGCTTTTTGTGGCGTACAGACTGGGCATTATCAACGTTCTGGCCATGAATCATTTTCCGCCGGAAGTTCTCGAAACATTCGGCCCGGTTATGCGCAGGGGCCCCGCGATATGCCGGGCCCGAGCAGAGGCGCTCGGCGTCGAGTTGTACTAAAAAGTGATTGGCCCATGACGATCCGTATAGAGATCGAGCCGGCTGCATCAGAAATTAAATAATTTCTTTGGGAGGAGAAACTCATGAGATTGATAAAATCAGGCTTACTCGCAGGTGTGTGTACAGCGTGTGTGCTCGGCTATGCCCCACTTGCCCTGGCGCAGGACGGCATTACCGATACCGGCCAGTCCGATGAAGGGCAGCGCCGGCTTGGAGCCATCACCGTCACGGCACAAAAAAAGGAAGAAGCACTGCAAAGTGCTCCGTTGGCGGTCAGTGCATTCGACACTGAAGCCCTAGAGCTCAAGCAGATCGAGGGGCCGCAGCAGCTTCAGTTCAGCGTTCCGTCGCTCGTATTCGCGCAGCTCACAGGTTATACACAACTATCGATGCGGGGCATCGGGTCGGACCTGACGGTAACGGCCGGCGAACCGACGGTGGCTACATTTCAGGACGGCGTGTATGTCGGTCAGCTGTTTGCCCAAGCTGTGCCAAGCTTCGATCTGGAACGAATTGAAGTACTGCGTGGCCCTCAGGGCACGTTATACGGACGCAATGCGACGGGTGGGACGATCAATTATATCACGCGACTGCCCGACTATGATTATGGCGCCAATCTGGAGCTTACCGCCGGTGACTATGGTCGGATTGCTGTCGCCGGCGGCGTGACCGGGGCCATCGTGGAAGACAAGATTGCCGGTCGCCTCACGATGAAGCACGACAGGCGCGACGGTTATCGGCACAACATCTTCGATGGAAAGGACTATGACGACAATGATCTCTTCAGCGCTCAGGGCTCATTGCTCATAGACCTGACGCCTGATGTGCAGATCGTTTTCCGAGCGGACAAGACACGCCAGTCAGCGTCAAATGTCGTGGAACTCGTTGAGGAAATTCCGCTCGCTTCTGGCGTCTCGTCTGCGACGCCGCTTGGAGTATTTTCCCTACCGGCACCAGTACTCGCCGGCATTCCGGGTCTCTTTTCACCATCGGACCTGGCGCTGCTGGGGAACGGCAGCGTCGCAGACTTCTACGGTTTGACGCAGCCCGGCTTTGCTGTTCCAAATCCGACCGAAACAACGGATTTCGCAAACAACTTTCCGTCAAAGCAGGTCTTTGACGTAGATGGGTTCAGCGGAACGGCTACGTTCGATCTCGGCGCCGCCACGCTGAAGTCAATCACGGCCTACCGTGAATCTGACGCGACGATTCGTGTCGATAATGACGGAACGTCGGCTGCCATTCTGCGCGAGGATCCAATTTTTCAATCGTCGAAGCAATTCACGCAGGAATTCACTTTGTCAGGCATGGCCATGGGTTCAAAGCTCGATTATGTGATCGGCGCGTTCTACTACCATGATGACGCACTGTTGAAGGCAGACCTCATTACACCTTCGATTGGCGACCAGGTTGCGCTGGCAGGAAGCCTGACGAGCCCGACTCCGCCGCCAGTCTTCGATCTGTCCCAACCCTTCATACCCAATCTCCTTCAGCTGATAGCAGATCCGGTCCTTGGTCAAACGCTGAATAATCCCACGATCATTGCAGATGGCAATTTGTCCTTTGGAGCGGATCAGGAGTCGGAATCGAAAGCTCTTTATGGCCACGGCACTTACAGCCTGAGTGATAAATTCAGGGCGTCCCTGGGGCTTCGCTATACGGAAGACACAAAGGATGTGTTCCGACAGCTGCACTCGAATTTCGTTCCCGCGGGAGGACTCTGCGATCGACAGGAGGACGATAGCTGGGAGGCGGTCACGGGATCTGCGGGTGTCGACTACGATGCGGGTGCCGAGACGCTACTCTATGGCAAGGTCTCAAGAGGGTACAAAGCCGGCGGTTTCAATCCAGGCGAATGCGTAGGCAGTTTCGATCCTGAATTCCTCTGGTCATACGAAGCCGGATTCAAGACGACCTTTGCCGACAATCAGGCACTATTGAATATGGCGGCGTTCTACTACGATTTCTCGGACATTCAGTTCACGACCTATCTCGGAAATGCTTCAACGATCAAGAATGCAGCGTCTGCGACTCTTTATGGTCTTGAGGCGGAATATGTATTCCGGCCTCGGGTGTTGGAGGGTTTCCAGCTGGATGGCTCAGGATCCTACATTCATTCCGAATACAGTGACGAGTTACTACAGGACCCGACGGGGCTCGCCACGCTGAATATCGGTGGCAACCAGTTGATTCGGGCACCAGAATGGAAGTTGAATTTCGGGGCGCAGTTCGAGACGGAAGTCGGCAATTTGGGGACATTCCTGCTTCGCGGCGAAAGTTCCTATACGAGCGAGGTCTTCCATGATGTGTTCAACGGTAAGGCGCCTTTCCAGGCGGGCACAGCTGAAGATGATTACTGGATATCAAACGCGCGCTTGATTTGGCGGCCCAATGACGACCGTTTCGAGCTTCAGCTGTTTGTCGAGAACATCGGTGATGAAATGTATGCCTATAGCCGCGTTGCCTCAGCCACGACCGCATCGGTAACAGGGCAATTTTCTCCGCCTCGAACCTTTGGGGCCCGTTTGTCCATGAAGCTCGGATCATCAAGATAGATGCTTTCCTCCAGCGTGTCCTACAGGAAACGCATTACACTTGCGCCCGACAGGATTATCCTGTCGGGCATATTTTTGCTTTGCGCATCTCTTATGGCTGTTTGCCGCGCGCGACTATTCCAAAAGGTTTTCGCGAACCCGCGCGAGTGTTGCGGACGATACGCCGACCTTTTGCGCAAGAAAGCGGTCGACAGATCCGTAGCGTGAGTCAATATCGGACAGGACTGCTTCGAGAAATGCGGAATTGGCGCGTTTGATGAGCGCAAGCGCAGGAGCGGTCATCCGGTCCAGACTGTTTTCCCGAATACCGGTTCCGGCTGCGGCGGCGACAGAGAGTCGGTCCCAATCAAGATGGAGGTTCGTCTCCAGATAGTCCGACATTATATCTCTGCGATCGATACCCAGGCTTTCCAGCACGACGGCCACGACGACACCCGTTCTATCCTTGCCGGCGGCGCAATGAACCAGAATAGGAAGGCGGTATTCCGCAATTGCATCAAAAACCATTCGTATATGCGCTGCGTGTTGATCGGCGATCTGAATATATAGCGACGCGACGGCCTCCGTCAGTGCGCCCTCATCGTGACTTCTGGCGAGCAATTCAAATACTTCCGTTTGTGTACTTTCGGCGTCCGTTGTGGACCAAAGGATTTCGCAGGATTGGGCCAAAGCGGCGTGAGTCGGAAATGCAGCTCTCTCCTTTGCGCCGCGGAGGTCCACGATCGTCTTGAGATTGAGACCCTTGATCAGGTCGATATCGTCGGTATGCGGCCTGTCCAGCCCGGCAGACCGCCAGAACAGGCCCGGTTTGATGCGTCTGCCACCTTGTCCTTTCAGCCCGCCTATCTCCCGAAAGTTCATGATGCCCGCCAGTGGCATCGTCGCAGGTCCTGACTTGGTCGTTCGGCCTGAATTGCTTGGGTGGCTCACATTGCAACTCCCTATGTATGAGCGATCGAGGTGGGGGCACTATCGCACAGTCTTGCGTCGGGTATATGACACATGATCAAAAATGCGCATAAAAAGGATCAATCAGGTTCGCAAAGATTGACTCAAGAAGAAAAATATGTAATTATTCAAACAAACAGGTATATGGAGCATTGTCGGTTGTGACGATGCCAAAATTGGGAGAATGCAATGGCGCACTTTGATACCCTGATTACTGGCGGAAAGATTATCGATGGGGCCGGAAATCCTGGCTACATTGGTTGCATTGGCATTCTGGACGGCAAAATACGCGAGATCGGGCCTGACCTGAAAGGCACTGCAGATCAGGTCATCGACGCGACGGGAAAGGTGGTTGCGGCCGGTATTATCGATATTCACACCCACTATGATGCGCAGTTGCACTGGGATCCATACGCGACGAATTCAGGCTGGCACGGCACAACGACGATCGCTGTCGGCAATTGCGGCTTCGGGCTCGCGCCCTGCCGGCCGGAACACCGCGACCGCTATATGCAGCAAATGGAAACCACCGAGCAGGTTCCATACAACTCGCTGAAATCGGCGCTCAGCTGGGATTGGGAGACATACCCAGAATGGCTCGAGCACCTGAAGGGCATTCCCAAGGGAGTGAATGTCCTGAGCATGGTTCCGCTCAATCCGCTCATGATCTATGTCATGGGGCTCGAAGCCGCAAAGACGAGGTCTGCGACCCCGGACGAGCGTGAGGAGATGAAGGCTGAACTTAACCGCGCGATGGACATGGGTGCGATCGGTTTTGGATTTTCCTATCAGGGCAATCACAACACGCACATCGATAGCGATGGCGAGCCGATGCCCACCGATATAATGGATGTGGAAGATCTATACGCGATGGCTGATGTTCTTCGCGAACGAGGAGAGGGCGTGATTCAGGCCCTGGTTGACACGCCGGGAGCACGTTTCAGCGAGGTCGGTCTGGAAGTGGCTCGCCGGTCAGGACGTCCTGTGATCCACAATGTGACGCTCGTGAATGACTATCTTCCGACATATCACGAGGAAATGTTGGAGCTGCTGGAGAAGGCCAAAGCCGAAGGCCTTGAAATGTACTCCATGACCCTCACTATGCGTGGCTGGAATGAGTTCAAGCCGATGGACTGGGACATCTGGAACATCATTCCTGCGTTTCGCGAATTTACTTTTGCGGGTGATCAGGCGGCGAAGGTTGCGAAGGCGGCTGACGAAGATTTCCGTGCTCGTCTGCGCGAAGCGTACAGTCCCGTCCTTCTGGCTCCGGCTGGCGGCCCTCTGGAAACCTACAAACTGAGCAATGCAAATGGTGTAAAGCCATGGTGCGACCATGAAGGCAAGACCGTTCAGGAGATTGCCGAAGCGCTCGGTCGCGATTGCATCACCGATCTGTTCATGGATATTGTCGTTGATACGGAAGCCGTCTCTGACTTTCTGCTGCCTGATGCGATGAGCGCCGATACGGCGAAAGTGGCCCAGGTCCTCAAGCATCCGCTGACTTTGCCGGGCACATCGGATGGTGGCGCTCACGTCAAATTCTGGTCTGGCGGACACTTCTCCACCGATATGATCATGTGGATGGTGCGTGAAAGCGGGCAGATGACGCTTGAGGAAATGCACTTCAAGCTGAGCGGTCTTCCGGCGAAGGTCTTCAATCTGACGGATCGCGGCACCCTGAAAAAGGATAGTGCGGCTGACATCGTGATCTACGACTATGAGGCGCTTGGATACCGGCGCTTCCAGTACGACATCGCTCATGATTTGCCCGGTGGCGAGTGGCGCCGCATCTGTAAGCCTGAAGGCATCGAGTACGTCCTGGTGAACGGTGAAGTTACCTTCCGGAACGGTACAGAATGCACGGGCGCGGTGCCGGGCCAGCTCATCGGTGTCATGGGTGCGGAAATGGATGGCAGGTTGGCAACGCCGCTCGCCATGGCTGCGGAATAGCGTTCGGCCATCTCAATTGTTCGCTCACGCCGCGGGCGCAAATGTTCGCGGCGTCACCACATAAATCTCAAAAATGGATGACTAGCATGAGCGCTGGTGATGGCGGCAATCTGGTCGCAAGTGAACTCGAGCCTTCCGCCGCAGTCACGGACCCCCGTGAGTTTGCGCGGCCGGAAAATATCCACAAAGTGCTGACGAATTTACGGGCAAAGGATCCGGTTCACTGGGTCGAGCCTGAGTCATTCGATCCGTTCTGGCTGATCACGAAGCACGCCGACATTCTCGAAGTCGAGAAGAACGCAGATGTCTTCCGAAATGGAGATCGTTCTACCGTGTTGGTCGCTCGCGATATGCTGGATGCGATCGGGGCGAAGTTCAACTCTCCTCATCTGACCCATTCGGTCGTCAATATGGATGGGAGCGATCATCGCGCCTATCGTATGTTGACCCAGGCATGGTTCATGCCCGGGAACCTGAAGAAGCTCTCTGATCGTATACGGGTGATCGCTCGGGATCATGTGGACCGCATGATGGATCGCGGTGGGATGTGCGATTTCGTCGAAGATATTGCGCTCAACTATCCCCTCCGCGTCGTTATGGAGATACTCGGCGTGCCGGAAAATGATGAGGGCATGATGCTGGCGTTAACGCAGCAATTGTTCGGCGCCCGCGATCCTGAAAAGAGCCGCGATGCAGGGGCGATGAGTGACCCATCGACCGCGCTGAATGTGTTCAATGCCGTCCTTGGCGACTTTTATGCCTATTTCGACCAACTCACCGAGATGCGCCGTAAGGATCCTCGCGACGATGTCGCGACAGTGATTGCGAACGCCAAGATTGCCGGAAAGCCGATCGCGAAGCGGGAAGCCAACAGCTATTATGTCCTTGTGGCGACCGCAGGCCATGACACGACATCGGCTTCTACAGCTGGTGCGCTCTGGGGGCTCGCTGAGGCGCCGGATCAGCTCGCCCGGCTTAAAGCGGATCCATCCCTCATCCCGGGTCTCGTTGAGGAGGCGATCCGCTGGACGACACCGGTTAAGCATTTCATGCGGACAGCGGTTCAGGACTATGAGCTGCGCGGCAAGAAAATCCGGGCTGGGGACTGGCTGATGCTGTCGTACATGTCAGCCAATCGAGACGAAGAGCTTTTTGATGCGCCTTTTGAGTTTCAGATTGATCGCAAGCCTAACAAGCAACTGGCGTTTGGTTTCGGCCCGCATGTCTGCCTCGGACAGCATCTGGCAAGGCTCGAAATGAAGATACTCTTTGAAGAGCTCTTGCCGCGACTTGAAACGGTGGAACTCGCGGGTCAGCCAAAATGGACGCAATCCGCTTTCATTAGTGGGCCTAAGACATTGCCCATCAACTTTACTGCAGCCTAGCCTTGAGAAAGGTCGCATACGTCGACCTTGAATAAACAAAACAAGATTACGTCCCAAGGAGGATGATTTGACGTCTCTATATTCTGAAGTGGATCTGCCACATAAGCCTTCTGATCATCCTGACTGGCAGGAATCATGGGTGCTGGTTTTTCGGGACCCTATCACCGGCGCAACGGGCTTTCTCCGCACAGGCGCCTACGTGAATCAGGGGGCGACACAAACCCATTGGGGTATGGCGCTTCCAGACGGAACACGCTTTCGCCGTCACCTCCTTGATCGCAAACTGGAGAAAGGCGATCGTACCGAAACGACTGCCAGCTCCGGTACGGCGAAGTTCTCCATTCCGGACATGAAGTATTGCCGCTTTGAAGCCTGGGATGATGACGCTGAGGTCGATCTGCGGGTTTACGACTGGTTCCCTTCGCAGGACTGGTCATTCGTCGGGGGGCCTTACCATGGCAAGCTTCTCGGCAGCATTGCCGGGCCTGAGCAGGCAACGATGGGCACGTCGGGCCATCCAGAAAGCGCGGGACGCCTCGAAGGCCGCGTGCGCTTTGGCAACCGCATAATCGACATTGAAAACGGTCTCGCCTATCGCGACCATGGCTATGGAGACCGCCCGCATGCCGTCTTCCGCGCTGCGCGCTGGCATGCAGGCACAGTCGGCCCAGACATGTCCTATTCGCTTGTCAGCATGATGGACGAACCGGGTAATCTTCACAAGATGGGTTGGGTCATGCTCAACGGGAAGCGTGAGACCATCAAGGATCTGCACACTGTCAGCTCTACGCTCTGTGACGGCTATTCTGTCATCGGAGGATGGTCTGTCGTGAAACTGGAGAATGGTGAAATTCTCAGGATCAATGTGGACACTGTCGACGGCGTTGTCACTTCGACGCATTTCGACAATGGTGGCCCAGGCTCATCGCCTGCCGGCATTGAAGCACTTTCGATCCCGCGCTGGAATGGCCGTTCGGGCGTTTGCGATTTCAACATGATCGACAATCCGCTGCGGGGCGAACAACCCGTCTCCAATACGCTCATGGCGAATTGCGATGTCGGCCTCACCAAAAGAGAGTTCGATCCGCAATGGATCCGGCAATAGGAAATCAAGTGCACCGGATTGGCCACTGAAGCCCAATTCTGCCGCACGCAAACAGGGCGAGAGTACAAATGAGCGACATTGCAAATACGCTGGACAGAAGTGTTGCCGCAGCCAAGGCAACATATGCGAGGGTCGACCCTGAGCGGTTGGCACCCTTTCTGGAAAAGGTGTTCGGGGCCAAGGTTGCGCTGGAGGACATTGGTGGGGGCGCTGCGAAATCAGGCTCGTCTTCGGGGATTCTGATTTTCACGGCGAGGATTCACCAGAACGACGAGGATGAGGTGAAGAGGCTTGTCCTGCGCTATGATCCCAAATCGGATCAGCGGCTTTTCGTTGAGTATGATCTCAAGTCCGAATTCGACCTGCTGTCGCGCTTAAGGAACACCAGCATAGCCGTTCCGACGGTTTATGGCCTCGATGAAACGGGCGAGGATATCGGCGTCGTCGGCTTTGTCATGGAGTGCGTCCCTGGAGAGCCCATACCAACGTCCCTCTTCACCAGCGGTCCTCTGGTCGAGACCGATGAGGCAGGACGTCAGACGATCTACCGGGACATTCTGCGCAATCTCGCCAAAATCCACAATCTTGATCACGTCCCACTGGGACTGGAAAATTTCACAAAGAAAGCCGTGGGCAGAACACCGCAGGAAAAGCTGACAAACTGGTGGTGGAAGACGTGGGAGTGGGCCAGGCCCAAGGCCTATGACCGGCTGGTTCCAGTGCGCGAGTGGCTTCTGGCGAATGCTCCCGCTAATGAGAACCCGGTATTGATGCATGGTGATCCCAACCTTGGAAATTACCTGCTTCATGAGAACCGCGTAGCGGCAATGCTCGACTGGGAATTGAGTTCCGTAGGCGCCCCAGAGCTCGATCTCGCGATCCAGATCGTTTCAATGGACCCGCACCGGCCACATGCTGATCAGCTTCCGGTGCGCCCGCCGAGTGAGGCGCAATGGCTGGCCATGTATGCAGAGGCAGGGGGAAAGCAGCTCGGAAACCTCGACTATTACAAGGTCCATGCGTGTTACGAAATCCTGATCTGCATGGGGTCAATGAGCACCTATCTCCCCGACGATATCGTCGCCCAATACGATGCGATGAGCGGCTTCTACTGGGCGCTTTGTGAGCGCCTCATGAACCAGTGAATCAAAGAGGATTGTGTGGGCACTAATCTGCAAGACCGCGGCGTTGTCGTCATAGGGGCCAGTATCGCAGGTCTCTCATCGGCATTGGCCTTCAATCGCCGCGGCATTGCCGTGACGATCCTCGAAAGAGATGGACTCGTCGATATTGAAGATCAGATTGCGCGCAATGGGATCATCCAGCGGCGTGGCGTTCCGCATACCATGCAGCCGCATTTCTTCCTTAGTAGCCTGCGCAATGCGCTAAATCGGTGGTATCCGGGACTGACCGAGCAGATGGTGGCGTCCGGAGTGAAGGAAGTTCCGGTAGAGCAATGCCTGCCCTGCAGCCGCAACAGCCATTCTGTCTTCAAGCCCGGCGATGAGGAACTGACGGTGCTTGCCTCCAGGCGCGCTGTTCTAGAGCAGGCCATGCGCAAATATGCCGAGGGTCAGGACGGCATTACGATCCGGTCCTCAGTGAAGGTGCTGCGCCTCCTGACCGATGACAAAAAAGCACCCTTCAAAGTCCATGGACTAGAGTATGAAGAAGGGGACGAAACCCATACTCTGACTTGCGACGTGATTATTGATGCATCGGGTCGGATGACGCGTTTTCTTGATCCTATCATCGCACGAGGCGCCCGAGTCGGCGATTTTCACTACAAGTCCAACTCAGCCTATTTCACCCGGCACTACAGACTTCGTCCCGGTCAGGACTTCCCGAAATTTGTCGGCATGCCGGGCGTGCTTTTCGACGATCTGGTCGCAACGACTTTTGTTGCGGATAACACAAATTTCGTGATGTCGATCGTCATCAATCAAGACGATCCACTTCTCTATGACCGCGCGCTTTCAAAGCCGGGCGTGTTTGAAGATATCCTCCGCCGTATTCCGAAAGCGGCGCGATGGATTGAACCTGAAAGAGCCCAGCCAACATCGCCTGTCGTCGGCTGGGCCAGTATGGATTTTTTCTGGCGGACACTGGCCCCTGCAGGTAAAGTGCAAGTCCTGGGCTATTTCCCGGTCGGCGATACGGTCATCAGATCGAACCCCAAATTCGGCCGCGGCTGCACCTGGAGCGTGTTGGGCAGCGACATACTCGCTGAGATTCTGGCGAGTGGCGGCCTACCGGAAGAGCAGGTCATCAGATATCAGAACGCTCTCGACGAGCGGTTCCGCTCCGAATGGGCCATGATGCTCACCGTCGACAAGGACGATCAGGCCCGGTTTGAAACCCGTGCGGGCCTTGCGCCAAAAACAGTCAGATCCCGCGCTGCTTCGGCTGTTGCTCACTGGACATCGAACATCGCCCCGACCGTCGATCCGACTTTCTATCGAGAGCTGGTCAAAGCCTATTACGGAGTAACATCCCCTGCGGCCTGGGCGAAGAAGCCGAGCAACTGGCTGCGGGTCATGCGCGCGAATATCGTGCCAGGCGCGTCGCTTCGATTGGCGCGCAATTATGCCGAAAGACCGAGTCGGGAGGAGATTGCGGGTATCATAGCGTCTCACGGTTCGCCGGAAAAATCACCGGCATATATCGATGCTTAAGCAAAATCCTTCAGCGTCAGCATACAGGTCCGCCCTGATCGGTTTTGGCGTGCTCGCGTCACTGTCCGCTGCGGTCATGTTCGTCTGGGCATGGTCTCAGTCTGGCCTCTCGGTGTCGGTCGCGCAGATCGGCGCGGCATCAGACGCCTATCCATGGGTGAAAGCTGTGTTTTGGGACATCACGCTATTCAACCTCTTTGTCTGTGGTTGGTTCTTTTACCGCGAAAAGCACTGGGTCCGTGCAGTTCTGTGCTCAATCGCGTTCTGGATGGTCGGGTCCGTGTTCCTGGGCCTTTATGTCGCTGCTCTGATGCTCAAGACCGGGTCTCTCCAATGCGTTCTGGTAGGGAAACATCTTTTGCAGAGCGACGGGCGCGGTCGTGCCGGTGCGGGAGAAGTTGATTGAAAAGTACACCTGAGAACAGCACCAGAAAATCATTACTGGAAGGTGTGACGATCGTCGACATGACGAGCGTCGTCTTCGGGCCTTACGCGACGCAGATGCTGGCCGATCTTGGCGCGAATGTCATCAAGGTCGAAGCCCCTGAAGGCGATCAGTTCCGTCATTCGGCCAAGCCAGCCAGAACGCGCGGCATGTCGCCAGGCTTCATGGCGCTGAATAAGAATAAGCGCTCCATCGTTCTGGATCTCAAGTCGCCGGAAGACAGCAAGGTCATGGCAGACCTGCTGGCGACAGCCGATATCTTCATTCACAATGTTCGCCTCAACGCGATCGAAAAGCTGGGGTTTGGCCCAGACCAGGTGACGCCGCTAAATCCTGAGCTTATTTACATTCACTGCGTCGGCTTTGCCTCTGGCGGGCCTTATGATGGGTTGCAAGCCTATGACGACGTTATCCAGGCGGCGTCGGGCGTCGCGACACTGTCTGGACGTGTCGATGGCAGTGGGAAGGCCCGGTACATTCCGTCCCTGATCGCCGACAAGGTGGCGGGACTTTACGCGGCTCAGGCAGCGCTGGCGGCCTATGTGCATAAGCTACGAACCGGAGAAGGCCAGTTCGTTGAAGTACCCATGTTCGAAGCCTTTTCGCAATTCATGCTGGCTGAGCATCTGGGAGGGCTGACATTCGATCCGCCCAATGCGGCGGTCGGCTACCCGCGTCAGCTCGATCCCGACCGCCAGCCATTTCCAACAAGCGACGGCTATATCAGCATCGTGCCGTATACAGTCGAAAGCTGGGCAATGGTATTCACCGTGATTGACGATCTCGATTTCCTGAAACGGGAACACCTCGAAACGCCGCGAGAACAGTTTTATGGGCAGCATAGGCTGTATCAGCGCCTCGCTGAAATCACGCCGACGGCCACGACGGCTGAATGGATAGAGCGCTTCCGGGCGGCCCGGATCCCCTGCATGCCGGTCCGCGACCTCGCGGACATGCTCGAGGATCCACAGCTCTCGCAGAACGGATTTTTCGAGCGACGCGATCACCCAAGCGAGGGCACCTGGTATGACATCAACAGACCCGTCCGTTTCGGCGCCCACGGGCGAAGAGAGCATCTCCCGCCGCCTCGGATTGGCGAACACAGCGATGAAATTCGAGCCGAGCTTGAGCCGCGTTCGACAGCTTATCGTCATTCAAAAAAATCAACGACAGGAACAGGTGTATGACCGACTTTGACCGGAACTATTCAATGACCATTGATGGCAAGAGCGTTTCTGCGAAGGGGCAGATTGATGTCATCAATCCGGCAACCGGAGAGGTGTTCGCGCAGGCTCCAGATTGTAGCCGGGAACAGCTCGACGATGCGGTGGCATCCGCCCGCCTAGCCTTCAAGGCCTGGAAGTTGCGTCCGATCGAGGAGCGGGCGGATCTTCTTGCAAAGGCCGGCGACGTCATCCTCCAGCATTCGGCCGAACTGGCACGCCTTTTCACCAAGGAGCAGGGACGGCCGACTGAAGGAGCTGCGGCCGAAATCATGATGTCGGGCCAGTGGCTGAAAATGGTATCGCAGATGCGCCCGCCCGTTCATATTTCTGAAGACAGTGACGCGCAATTCATTGAAACCCGCTATGTACCTCTGGGCGTCGTCTGCGCGATTGCACCGTGGAACTTCCCTGTGAACCTCGCCATCTGGAAAGTGGCGCCCGCACTTCTCGCGGGCAACACGATGGTGTTGAAGCCGTCGCCTTTTACGCCCCTCTGTACGCTCAAAATCGGCGAGCTCCTGCAGGACATACTGCCGCCCGGCGTGCTTAATGTGATCTCCGGCGGGGATGAGCTTGGGCCATGGATGACGTCTCATCCAGGCTTTGCGAAAATCTCGTTCACCGGGTCAACCGAAACCGGCAAGAAGGTCATGGAAAGCGCTGCGCGCGACCTCAAGGCGCTGACGCTTGAGCTTGGCGGGAACGACGCCGCAATTGTCCTGCCCGATGTCGATGTGGACGAAGTCGCCCAGAAGATATTCTTCGGCGCGTTCGCCAACACATCCCAGATCTGCGTGGCCACCAAGCGCCTCTATGTTCACGAGTCCGTCTATGATGCGCTTCGCGACCGGCTTGTTGCGATAGCAAAAGCAACCAAGGTCGGGGATGGATCGGAGCAGGGCACTGTGCTGGGCCCGATTCAGAACAAGCGTCAGTTCGACCGGGTGATGAACCTTCTGGACGATGCGCGCGCCAATAATCTCACCCTGATCGAAGGCGCAGATATTCCTGATACAAAGGGGTATTTCGTCCCGGTCACGATTGTCGACAACCCGCCGGAAGGATCGCGCGTGGTTCAGGAAGAAGCCTTCGGACCGGTTCTGCCGATGCTCAAATTTTCTGACATCGACGATGTAATCGACCGCGCGAATGACAGCGAGTACGGACTGGCAGGCGCCGTTTGGTCGAAGAATACTGACGAGGCCATGAAGATCGCACGCAAGATGGAGACTGGTACTGTCTGGATCAATCAGAACCTCAACCTGCGTCCGGACACACCTTTCGGCGGGCACAAGGCAAGCGGTTTTGGCGTCGAAAACGGTATGGAGGGACTGCTAGAATTCATGGCGCCTCAGGCCGTTTATGTCGCGAAGCATTGAGTTCGCTTCACTCGTCACACCTGTCACGTAGCATTAAGGGCGGAACTGAAAAGGTCCGCCGTCAATCCCTTGATCAAGAGTTTAGCACATGCATCCACGGATATTCGCGCAGTCTCATCCAGGAAAAAAGGCGCTTGTCTTCGAGCCGAGCGGGCGTTCGCGCACTTATTTCGAGCTTGAAGAGGCTGCCAATAAGGGCGCCCGGCTCTTCCGTCAGCTCGGTATCAGCAAAGGCGACAAGGTAGCCTTCTGCCTGGAGAACTGCCCCGAAGTCTTCGACTTCTGCTGGGCGGCGCAGCGGGCAGGGCTCTTCTACGTACCAGTTTCATCGCGTCTTACGGCTGATGAAATAGACTATATCCTCCGGGATAGCGGCGCCCGTCTGCTTCTGACTTCCGATTACCTCGCAAAGGAGCTTGATAGCGTTGCGAACGCACGCCTGGACATTCTCCTCTTCAAGACGGGCAAGGATCACGAAGCCTACGTGAACTGGGACAAGGCATTGTCTGAAATGGACGCTGCTCCGATTGGCGACGAGAGCGGCGGCGCTGTCATGTTTTACTCGTCTGGGACGACAGGGCGTCCAAAGGGGATTGCACCGACTCGGTCGGTCGATGGGCCAGCGGTGGCAGATGAAGCATTCCCGAAACTCGTTTCAAAGCTTGCCGGCGCAAGCCAAGACAGTATCTATCTATGCCCGGCGCCGCTTTATCATGCCGCACCGCTCGGCTGGACAATGACCATTCAGCGGCTGGGGGCAACAGCCGTCGTGATGGAGCAGTTTGACCCTGAACTCGTGCTCTCGCTCGTGCACAAGCGCGGGGTGACGTGCGCTCAGTTCGTACCGACCCATTTCGTTCGAATGCTGAAACTGCCGGAGGAGACCCGGCTCGGCTACGACGTCTCATCGCTGAAGGCGGTCATCCATGCGGCGGCCCCGTGCCCGGTCCCGGTCAAGCGCGCGATGATCGAGTGGTGGGGCCCGATCGTTCATGAATACTATGCCGGTTCGGAAGGTAATGGCATGACATTCGTGCGCGCCGGAGAGTGGCTTGAACGGCCGGGGACGGCAGGCCGCGCGGTGCTGGGGACGATCCATATCTGCAATGAGGAAGGCAAAGAGCTTGCTGTTGGCGAGGAAGGCACAGTCTTCTTCGAAGGTGGTAATGCGTTCACTTACCACAATGACCCCGAAAAGACTGCCGAAAGCCGAAACAGATGTGGCTGGTCGACTCTTGGCGATGTGGGGCGGCTTGATGAGGACGGATTTCTCTACCTTACAGACCGAAAGAGTTTCATGATCATATCCGGCGGCGTGAACATCTATCCCCAGGAGATCGAGAACCACTTGGTAACGCATCCAGATGTGCTGGACGTCGCTGTGATCGGAGGCCCTGACCCGGACATGGGAGAGAAGGTGATCGCCGTCGTGCAGCTTAAGGATAGCTCCAAGGCTGGTCCTGACATGGCCTCGGAACTCTCCCAATTTGCGCGAGAGAAGCTCTCCGGCGTAAAGATCCCGAGGCAGATCGATTTCATCGATGAACTGCCCCGCGCGGCCACGGGCAAGCTGTATAAGCGATCCCTCCGCGATTCATACTGGCAGGAAGGAGATGCGCGTGCCGAATAGGACGCCTGCGCCTGCAACAGCTTCGGCAAGAGTGCGCGAAAGGCTGGAAGCGGCGGACCACAGATACTTCGCCAATGACAATATTTCGGCTTTTCTGGAGCCGGGTGATCTGGACGCTATAAAGGCTGAGGTCGAGGCGGCAGTCGACCATGTTCTTGATAGCCTCGTGATCGATACCGCGCGTGACCATAATACACGCGAGACAGCTCAGCGGGTCGCGCGCATGTATCTGTCCGAGGTGTTCTCCGGCCGATATCTGCCAGCGCCGGAAGCGACCGAGTTTCCAAATGCCGAAGGACTGAACGAGCTCATGATCGTTGGCCCGATCACCATCCGCAGTGCCTGCAGCCATCACCTTTGTCCGATTATCGGCCGGGTCTGGATCGGGATCCTGCCGAATGCGAGGTCAAACCTCATCGGTCTGTCGAAATATGCGCGTCTGACGGACTGGATCATGTCGCGCCCCCAAATCCAGGAAGAGGCGATTATCCAGCTGGCCGCTCTTCTGGAAACGCTGATCACACCGGATGGGATCGCGATCGTCATGGAGGCAGATCATTTCTGCATGCATTGGCGCGGCGTAAAGGACGACAATACCCAAATGATCAACAGCGTCATGCGGGGGCAGTTTCTCGATAATGCATCATTGAGGCGTGAGTTTCTGACTTTGATACGGCTGCGACAATAGCTCCCGCTTCCTCGGCCATAGACGAGGAAGCGGGAGCTATTCGTAAGTTTCTTTCGCCGCCGTCCAGACGTCGTCGAGCTGTTGCAAATAGAAAGCCCACAATTGTTCGAATGAGGGCATGAAGTGCGCTGACATTCGGGAAACGGCAATAATCTTGTACAGATTGAACAGCTTGAAGTAGGGCCAGTGCATGACCTCGGTGCTGCTTTCGCGGCTGTACCGTTCGAGATACTCTTTTTCCGTCGGTGTGCCTTCGACAGCTGTGTCTGTCAGTTTCTGGCTTTCGGTGAGGAAGCAGATCAGCGCCAGATCAGACTCATTGTGACCCAGATACGACAATTCCCAATCAACGACGGCAGCAATGTCTCCATTAGCATAGATGATGTTCGCGATCTGCGCGTCTCCGTGCACAAGATTGGCTGGATAGAGGTCTCTCGGTTCATGCTGAACCATCCAGTCATGGACGGCCTTGATCATTTTTGCCTTCGGATCCTCTGCGTCACAAACCTGATTTACTTCTTCGAGCCACCAGCTCAGCTCGCGGCGGATGGGCGTTGTGCCATAGCCTCTGTTCACGAGATGAGGAACCTTGTCTGCACCAATCGCGGCCTTCCTGAGCTGACCGTGAAATCCCGCCGCCTTGAGCATAAGCTCGTTCCGAACTTCGGGCGCAACGTTTGCCAGAGGGCCTGCAGAATACATCGCCGCACTCGGGACGTCGCCATCGACCCTCTTCATGATGTAGCCTGCGGCGCCCAGCCATCGACCATCTGCGTCGAGCCAGAGCGCTTCCGGAACAGGCAACCCGAACGGCTGCAGGGCAATCAGGGTTTCAAATTCGTGGTCATACCTTTTCTGTTTCAGGAGCTGCTCGCCCGGCGAGTATCTCAGAACCAGGTCAAGCGATTGCACGCCGTCGCCGAAGTCGCCGGTCGCCTTGAGGAAGGCGATGCCATTGCTTGAGCCTGCGCCATCGGTCGGAAAGACGACATTTTCAATAGAAACGGGCCCTGATACATCGGGCTGATTCTCAATGAACCGCTGGATCGTCGCCGTATCAATTTTCAGAAAGCGCGATTTGGCCTGCCTGACAGACTCCGCCATCGTGCCCTTGAGTTCATCTGTCGACATATTGTGCCTCGCTGCCGAATAATGGAGTAGGCGAATAGACCCATCCGCATGGATGGGCCTATTCGTTGAAAGATGTTGGACTAGTCAGTATATCTGACGCTGGCTGACAGCCCTTGGTCTACAGCCAGAAAAGTGACGTCTTCCTGGGTTGGAATATAGGTGCCCCTTCCTGGATTGGTGCTCAGCTCAAGGTCCAGGAAACCTGTCTTTCCATTGTACATGAATGTCGAGATATGGTCCTGCGAGGCTGCCCCGGCCTCTGGAACGGGCGTCATGAAGCCTTGAACCGAGCAGGCTTCAATTCTGACTTCCTCGCCGGTTTCGAGCGTCAGAATCCCAGTTGCTCCCAAGGGCGTGAGGCCATCTGAATCAAACCGCGTGATAACCCGCAGGTCGCGGACGTCGAGATCCTCTCCGTGGCGGGCGACAAAGCCGGCAACCATTTTCGGACCATCTTTCAGGTCCAGTAGGAAGCTCGCAAAGCTGAGCTCGGGCCCAACGGTCCCTGAGAACATCCGGTAGCGATGGAGGCTGGCGCGGCTATTGTCCCGAAAGCCCCATGATCGGTCGCGGTGGCAGAGACCGTCGATATTGTAGCTGTTCATCCCAATCTTGACCGTTCCGCGGATACGCCCTGAACATTCCAGGTGTCCGTCGGAATTGATGCTGCTCATGAAGTCGTCGGAATGACCCGTCTTCGACCAGTTCCGGGGTTCGTGAAACGACTCATAGAATTCGAGATCGCCCTCGCATTCTTCCTCGCCCCAGGTGAACCGCATCCGACCGTCACCAAGCGCTTCTGCCGTGTGGCTGCCGACAACCTGCTTGGCCGCCTGGCGATCATTCGGTCCAAGTTCGTGTTCAGCCTTCTCGCCCGAACTTAGAATGTATCTTTCCCCGCCTTCCTTGAACACGAAAAGTGTGACTTGTCCGGTACGGAGATTGGGCTTCTGTCCAATGCGGTGAAACCCGCCAATCCCGTTTTTCCTGTCGTAGAACCAGTAACAGTCACTTTCCTGCCAGTGTCTGTCTTCTGAGGGTATGTGGGGCTTATCCCAGCTGACGTCGTAACCCAAATCTCTCTCCCTGAATTATCTTCGCGTGCTGGCTAAGCGACACAAAATTTCTATGCTAATCGGATACCAGCGGGTTTCCCGCGTGTAAAGCATGCAAGCTATAAGTCATATAAAAAGCCGCAAAATTAAGAATATATCCATTTAATGATTATTGGATTTGCATCTATTCACCAAAAAGATGCGCGAAGTTTATTTCGGCTTTGAGGCGTTTGTGGGTTCATTGAGGCGCTCCAAGGAGGAAATGCGCGAAAACGAAATACTCAGCAGAGACTTCCTGATTGACGTATCGGCAATCGGTTCAGACGCATTCGGGCAAAACTCCTCTCGGAATACTTTGCAGAACAGTCCCTCAGGTCCAGAGAGCAAGCTGGCAGGTGCTCAGCTCGATGCGACCTGTTGAGAGCTGAATGACCGCTCTGGGATTCGAGTCCTCAGCGAAGATGAGGCGATTCAAATTGGATCGGCGACCGGCGCTGACATGCCCGTCGTGGTGATCGAGAGCATATTGTTTGCAATAAATTCAACACCCGTACGGGTCGAGGGCGGGCAAGTCTTGTGGCACTGGAGCGGCGAGTCTATCGCTGATGCGTCTGTCCCGATCTGTCTTTGCCAGGACGCGCCCCTTGCTGCTTTTCAGGACGCAGGCGAAGCGAACGAGATGAAACGTTTCACTGATAAGTTTGTCGTCGTCCGAACTAATGCAGATTCAGTACCTGGCAATAGGTGCCCCTTTGATAGGTGCGAGTATCCTTCTGCCAAAATCGCTGATGCGCTGGATCTGTATATCGAAGAAGGCAGCCGCAGCGAGGCGGGAAAACGTGAGTCGTCAAGCTCGATGGGTGGATGGCGCATTTCACCCACGAGCGTCAGGTACCCCCAAAATCTGCCGTGGGCGCCAAATTGAAGGCAAGCATTTATGAAAAAGCGCACTCAAAGCAGCCTGGAAAGTATTCAGCTCAAGGAGTATTTTCAGGGTAACTATCAGGGATAGATCGACCTACAGATAATGCCTCTGTTTTCGTGGCCAGTTTTGGGCCTCCGTGGTAACCTTGGTAACTTTTTTCAACTTGACACAACAAAGCATATCAAATCGAGGCAAAAGGTATATTGTTATTATTGACTTTTCGCATTTTTCAGCAATGCGAAACAACCCCAGTTAGAAATTCCTAATCTGTAGGTCGCGCGTTCGAATCGCGCCGGGGCCACCACTGTTTCTGACGCATCGCCCTACAGTTTTCCCGTTGACGCACGCCACATCAGCACGTATTTGACCGCCTTCCTACCCCGTGCCCAGATGGCGGAATTGGTAGACGCGCTACGTTCAGGTCGTAGTTCTCGCAAGGGAGTGGAGGTTCGAGTCCTCTTCTGCACCGCGCCGCTCTCCGGAGCGGTTTTCCTGCTCCGAATCGATTAGGTCAAAAACCGATGGCATGCGTGGCCTTGGCCCGACCTGCCACAGGGGTTGGGACTGTGTCGATGATCCTGTTTGAGCGACGCGGTGAAGGGCCGGCGGATCAGCCCTGAAGCGACTGGCCATTATCGGCCCAGGGATCGATCATCACCTTGCATTGATGCGTCCGCTGACGCAGCGCCTCAAAGGCGGCCGGGGCCTCCAACAGGCCGACAGAGTCAGTAATCATGCTGCGGGGCGAGATGTGGCCTGCATCAAGCGCGTCCACACAGGTCTGGAACTCGGCCACATCATAGACGACCGAGAAATGAATGTCGGCTTCGCGGGCAAGGCCGGTGAGCGGATGGAAATGGTCCTGATGGATGCAGACACCAAGAACGACGACGCGGCCGCCCGTTTTCACGCAGGCAAGCGAGCGCTGGATCATGCCGGGAAGGCCGACGCATTCGAGCACGACATCCGGCGCCCCCCCAAGGGCTTCAGCGGCGGCATGGGCCAGTGTGGCGTCATCCTGTGCGACGATGAAGGATGTCGCCCCCATTCCCTCGGCAATGGCCTGTCGCCGGTTTGAGGGGGCGGAGACCGCCACATGGCTGGCGCCGGCCAGCCGCGCCCAATAGGCGGCCGCGAGGCCAATCGGCCCCGCACCAATGACCAGTACACGGTCTCCCGGCTGGACCTTGCCGCGCTTGACGCCATGTAACCCCACGGCGAGGGGCTCGACCAGGGCGCCATCAGCGATCGAGAGCGCAGCCGGGAGCGGCACGCATGATCCGGCGCCGACCTTTACGTATTCCGCGAAGCCGCCATTGAGGGCTTCGGTGCCGGCATTCAGGTTTGAGGGGCAGTGGTGGGGCGATCCGGCAAGGCAGGCGCGGCACTTGCCGCAGCCGATATAGGGCAACGCCGTCACGCGCATACCTGCCTGCAAGCCGGTCACGTCCTTGCCGACAGCAACGATTTCGCCTGCGAATTCATGGCCAAGCACCACGGGCGGGCGCGCAGTCCATATATTATCTTCGGTACGGTGGAGATCAGTCCCGCAAATTCCGCAGCGGCCCACCTTGATGACAACTTCGCCCGCACTCGGCGTGGGGTCGTCGAGGGTTTCAAGTTGAAGAGGCTGCCCGACGCCATGAAAAACAAGTCCGCGCATTATACTGTCTCCTCAAATGGGGTGGTGTTGACGCCAGCAACAACAGTAGTCAAAGCTACCATAATTGCGAGAGTCAATGCCTCCGCGCTCTTTAGCGACGGCTCTGCCCACTCATGCCTGTTTAGTCGTCCTTCAGGGCGGCAAAATATCGGACGATCATGCGCGCGACCTCAGTGCTGATGTGCTCAGCGTCACGCTCGGGTTCTTCGAGCACCATTTCCATGGCGGCATAGGCAAGCTCTGTCGTCAGGCGAGCCGCGGCGGCATAGCGTTCGCGGGAGATGCTCGGGTCATGCTTTGACATAGCATCTGACAAGCGCTCCGCCACCATGTCGCGCGAGGCGATACGGACCTCTCTGAGGAGCGGGATAGCCCGCAGGGCCCGAAGGACGAATATATTGCCTGGGAAGTTGCGTGTGATCTCGTTCACGCCCTCCTGCAGGCGCTGGTGGCTTTCGACCGCTTCCTCGAAGGTCGATGTATTGAGGCCGCCCTTGTCGATCCATACCAGGACTGCCTGGTCCTGAAGATCCATCAGGCGTTCGCCCAATTCCCTCAGGATGGCGTACTTGTTCGGGAAATAGCGATAGAGCGCCGGCGGGGAGAGCCCGGCCCGTTTGCAGACAAGGTTCGTGGACAGTTTTTCAAGGCCGACCTCATCGAGAAGATGGCCGGTCGTTTCCAGGATGAGCTCAAACGTGTCCTGTGCGCGCGCTTGCTGCGGCAATTGTTTCGTCGTCGTATCCACTCGCGACGATGACTTTTTCGGTGCCTTCCCGCTGGCTGCCTTTGGCATGCTGCTCATTTCTTTGGCGGTTCCCCGAGTGAAGTTGCACATTTATCTCACATGAAACTGTAACATCATCAAATGGTAATAAAAGCTATTGTAAAAGATATAGCGATCGCTACCCTATTCCAAAGCCTCTGAGGCAGAGTGAAAGGGATAGTGTGATGAAATTGCGTCTTGTTGGTACCAGCGCTGCTGCGCTCTTGATGGCCGCGACTGTAAATGCGCAGGCACAGGAAGCTGATGCGGGAGCGCCGGCGCAGGTGGAGGCAGAAGACGCCGTCGCCGTACTTGAGCAGATTGTCGTGACCGCTCAGAAGCGGTCGGAAAATGTTCAGGAAGTGCCGATCGCCATTACGGCTCTCTCCTCTTCGACCCTCGAAAAACAGCGCGTGACCAATGTTGTTTCGCTCGACAATCTGGTTCCTGGTCTGCGTATCGCAGCGGCTGACGCAGCTGCGAACCCGAAGATTTTCATTCGTGGCTCGGGGCTCAATGACTTTAATCCCACGTCTTCAAGCGGTGTTGGTCTCTATGCGGACGGGGTCTATATCGGTTCGCCGCTGGCTCAGTTCGCGACCTTCTTCGATCTTGATCGCGTCGAAGTTCTGCGCGGCCCCCAGGGGACGCTCTATGGTCGCAACACGACCGGCGGCGCTATCAACGTCATCAGCAAGCGCCCGACCTTTTCCCCCGAGGGTTATGCGGCGCTCGAATATGGCAGCTTCAATGCCGTTGACGCCACAGCAGCCTTCGGTGGGCCGATCGTGGAAGATAAGCTCGCCTTCCGTATCGCGGCCAAATACGCTGAAGATGACGGTTTCAGTACCAATGCCGCAACCGGACATGATGTTAACTTTGCGGAACAATACGCCGTGCGCGGTTCGCTCCTCTATACGCCCGATGGTGACACTGATGTGCTCTTCACGGTCAACCGCTTCATGAACCGCGGCGGCGCGGTGCAGGCGAAGTCGCGCGCACTTTTCCCGGCTACGCCAGAAGCGGCGGGACCTGACGGCGTGTGCGCGCCAAACTTCTATCGCAGTGGGCTCTGCACCGATTTGCTCGGCTACGCGGACACCAACCCGGATCCATATAAGGTGGATTCCAATAATGAGGGTCTCGACAAGGTCGATCTGACTTCGCTCATGCTCTCGGTCGATCGCAGCATTGGTGATGTGACTTTGACATCGATCACGGCCTGGCAGGACGTAAAGCGAAACGCTCAAGAGAATACGGATGCGAGCCCGCTCCAGATGATCGAGGCGTCGTATATCAACCAGCAAACCGAGTTCTCCCAGGAACTGCGGCTGGCGTCTGAGGTCGGCGCCCTGAAATGGGTCGTGGGTGGCTATTACATGCACGACACCACAGACAGCAAAAGCGACTATGATCTGCTGCGGGCTTACCGCCCCTTCTTTGTGACGCCTGAAAACCCGACCGGTGCAAGCCCGGAAAATTCCATCGGCATTTTCGGCTATCCCTATGAGCAGACGACAGACACGTATGCCATCTTTGGCCAGTCCGATTATGAACTGACACCTGACCTCATCCTGACAACAGGTCTGCGCTGGTCTTCGGACGACAAGACGATGGATTACGCCCGCACCATTGAAGAATCCATCGTCCAGTTCTCGGTCAAGGACAGCAAGACTTTCAGCGACTGGTCCGGCAAGGTGGGGCTGAAATACAATCTCAGCGACCTGTCGAACGTCTATGCAAGCTACAGCAGAGGCTACAAGAGCGGTGGCTTCTTCGGGGGCAATGCGGATGACCCGACGCAGATCCAGCCCTACGCAAACGAGACGGTGAACGCCTATGAAGTCGGCTCGAAGAGCGACCTGATGGGCCAGCGGCTTCGCCTGAACCTGTCCGGGTTCTACTATGATTACCAGGACATCCAAGCCTACTCGACCGTGCTGCGGGACGGCATAACCGTTCAAGTGCTCGACAACGCGGCTTCAGCCGAGATGTACGGCGCCGAGGCCGAAGTGACCTACATGCCGGTGCGAAACCTGGATCTTTCGCTCGGGATGGCCTGGCTGCACGCCGAATATGGAGACTATAATTCTCTGGGCGATGACTATACTGGCAATCAGATGCCGCAGGCGCCCAAATACAGCCTGACCTCGCGCGCCGAGTACACATTTGAAATGCCAGGCGGCGCGACGATAAGCCCGAGCGTTGACGTCTCCTACCGTTCCAAAGTGTTTTTCGACAGCACAGAACGTGAGCGCCTTTCCGATCCGGAACTCTGGCTCGTCGGCGCCGAACTCGCCATGACGTCGGCAAATGGCCATATCGAAGGCGGCCTCTGGGGGCGCAACCTCACGGATGAGGCCTACCTTACTTCGGCGAACCCGATCGACAGTCTCGGCGTTGATCTGCTGACCTATTCGCGCCCGCGCAGCGTCGGCATTTTCCTGCGCTACAACTACTGAGATGGCGCTGATGTCGGCAGGGCCCTCGGGTGAGGTCGAAGCCTCACCCGCGTTTCCGGTCTCCGGCCGGAAACTCGACCGGAGTGCGTGGTCATGGGCCCTCTACCAGGGTGGCCGGGATCCTTATATCGGCCTCATCAGCGGCTTTCTGTTCGCCCCCTACTTTGCGACGGAAGTTGTCGGCGATGCCGTGAAGGGTCAGGCAATGATCGCCCAGGTCGGCATCATTTCAGGTTTGACCGTTGCCTTTGCCGGCCCTGTGCTGGGGGCAACGGTCGACTTGCTGGGGCCTCGCAAGCCATGGCTCGGGCTCTGCACGCTGCTTGTCATCCCGCTGATGCTCAGCCTCTGGTTCGCGCTTCCGGGCGGAACGCTTCTGTCGCCCTGGACCGTCGCGGGCATCTTGGCCGCCATTGCCGTGCTCCTGTCATGCGGCGAAGTTCTTTTCTCCTCGATGCTCACCTATGCTGCCAAACCGCGCATGCAGCCCATGGCGTCAGGGCTTGCTCTGTCGCTCGGGAACGTGACCTCCATTGCGCTGCTGCTCTTCATCCTTTTCGCTTTCATGCTGCCGGAGACACCCCTGCTTGGTCTGTCAAAGGAATCCCATGAGCCGGACCGGATCGTACCAATCCTCGTGGCGGCGACGTTCGCCTTGTGCGCCATCCCCATGTTCCTATTCAGTCGTGACGCACCCTCCGTTGCCAAGAAGGCCTCGCTGAAATCCATTCTGGGCGGGATCAAATCCCTGATCGGGCTGGTGAGAAATGCAAAGGATAATTCCGACGCGATGATATATCTGCTGGCGCGGACCCTGGCGCAGGATGCGGGTGGCGTTCTCCTGGTCCTCTGCGGGGTCTACGCGGCCGGCGTAATGGGCTGGGGCGCAACAGAGATGCTGGTCTATGGCCTGCTCGGGTGCGTCGCGGGCTTTATCGGAGGCTTCGCGGCAGGCTGGCTCGACGAAATGTTTGGGCCGAAGGTCGCTTTCCAGATCGAGATCGCGGGATCTGTGCTGGGCCTGCTCGGTATCATTGGCGCTGCGCCTGACCAGATCCTGTTTATCCATATCGCCAATCCGGTAGCGATATGGAATGGACCCATGTTCACGACAGCGCCGGAATTGGTCTTCCTCCTCTGCGGCTTCTTTGGCTTCGTGTTCCAGATTGCAGCCTGGTCCTCGAGCCGCACATTGCTGACGCGCATCGCGCCGAAATCCCAGATGGGCGCCTTCTTCGGGTTGGCTGCGCTGGCCGGAAACAGCACAAGCTGGCTTGGCCCGCTCTTCGTCGGCATATTTACCAGCGTGTTCAAATCCCAGCAGGCCGGCTTCGTTCCGGTGACAATTCTGTTCGCAGCGGGCTTTTTCCTGCTTTTCCTGGTGAAGGGCGGCGGGCGGGAAATCGATCCCGCCTGACGCATCGGCCCAAGACGTCTTGGGCGCAGGGCTCAGCCCTCCGCGCGACGTGTCACGCCAAACTTGTCCAGCACATTGCGTGTGATTGCGGCCACGAAGGGATCGTTCGCAGCAAGGCCGTGCGCCCATTCCGTCGTGCCGGAATTGAAGACCTCGCCTTTGCCCCGTTTGAAGCTTGTGATCATAGTGTGTCCACGCAGGACGCGCTGCTGTGATTCCGGAGAGCTGTCGCCATAGGTCACTTCGGCAATGACATCGAGTTTCTCCGGCGGGATCATCGCGGCATATCCAGTCTCGGCGTCTTCCCCAAAAGCCACCGGCGCGAGCGCAATGATCTCGAGGTTTGCCGGGACGCCCAGCGTCGGGATAGAGCGGGGCAGGCCATCCTTGCCGAACTCGAACAGGCAGCCGTCACTCTCATAGCCGATGAGCGGAATGTCACCGCCCAGCACGTCCCCATAGAAGAGATCGGAGCCTTCAAGTGCCCAGTGGCGGTCATTGTAGACGGTGAACCCGCCCTGGCCGCGTGACACGCACATGCCGAGTCGGTGGTAGCCGCCGAAATTGAAGCTGAGGCCGGTCAGCTCTGCTTCCGGTGCGCCAAAAGCGGGGTGCGACCAGAGGTGTGTGGCCTGATCGGCCGGAACGTCTTCGGCATCGAAACCCCTCCACTTGTGGCAGATATAGGTGCGGCCATCGTCTTCCCAGCGCACTTTCCAGAAGCAGGTATTGCCGGAGAGAATGGCCACATTGCCACCCGCATCGACAAAGCGCTCGACCTGCGCGCGCTCATTGCCGGACCAGTATTCGCTGTGACCGACAAAATAGGCGGATTCATAGTTTTCGAGAATTGATTGATCGACGTCGAGGTCATAGTCCGTCACGAAATCCAGCATATAGCCTTCCGCCTCAGCCCAGGCGACGAAAGCATGCTCCCACTTGTGCAGGAAGCCGGCCGAGCCATCATAGGGCGACACCCGGTGCTCGCGCATGAATTTCGGATCAGCCGCCCAGGGCTTTTCCTTGAAATCGCGCTTGCGCATGTTGACCAGCCTCGGCGGGTTTTCCGGTGGCGCAATGATCATCTGTACGAAGGGACGCTGGGTGGAGAGCACACCGATTGCCTCGTCCATGGCCTGCGCAAAGGGCACCGTGCCGTTCATCAGGCCTGTCACGTTGGAATAGGCGTTCGCACCTCCCCACCAGTTGTAGGAATGGTAGGTATTGGTGGACAGGACCATGACGGCTTTCGAGCCTGCCGTCCCGGCGGCCGGACGTATGCAGACAAAATGGTGAGTCTCTTCTCCGGCGGCGTCCGTCAGGCAGATGTCGTAATACCCTGACCTCCAGTCCTCGCCGGCTGTTACTTCGAGCGCCGCGGGCCAGTTGCAGCCGTCCCTGTCGACGTGGGGCGGGACAGGGTAGTCGCCTGCTTCAACGCCATCCATTGTCAGCACGTTCTCGCGCTTTGCGCCGACACGGGCGATCTCCAGGCGGCATGGTCCATTCTTGACGGTTGCGTGCAATGCAAAAGTCTCGCCCGGGCGGACGCTGAGGCGGTCGGTATAACAAGCAAGCATGCGACGCTCCTAATTGGGTGCTTCAGTGATGGTAGCTATAGATATCTTATGTGCAAGGGCGGCGCGTCCGGCTGCGGCATTCAGCCTTGCTTCTTCTGTCCATAGGTCTTGAAGCGATCCATGATGCGCGACATTTCATCGTCTGAAAGCAGGGCAGGGCCCCCAATGGCCAGGGTGCCCCAATAGATCGCAGCCTGTTCTTCCACTTCCTCGGCAATCAAAAGTGCGTGCTTGAGGCTTGGTGCGATGACGACCTGACCATGATTGGCCATGAGGGCGGCATAGCGGCCGTCGAGCGTTGCGATCACGGATTCGGCCAGCTCAGCCGATCCGAATGTGGCGTAGGGGGCGACTGGAATGCTCGCGCCGCCACTGACGGCGACCATATAATGGAGGGGCGGAATTTCCCGATGGGCGCAGGCCAGCATTGTCGCGTGACGGGAATGGCAGTGGACGACCGCGTTGACATCAGGCCGCAGGGCCAAAAGCTGTTGGTGCATGCGCCATTCGCTTGATGGCCGCATGACGTTAGGATCAAAGTGACCCTCGGCGTCGACCAGGACGATGTGTTCCGGTTGCAGCGCGCTCGGCGGAATGCCTGTCGGTGTTACCAGAAGCGAGCTTCCAAGCCGCGCCGAGACATTACCGGATGTGCCACGGTTCAGGCCGCGGGCATCCATCGCTTGCATGACCTCGGTAATCTGCTCGCGCAGCTTGTTTTCAAGTGCCTTGTCCATCATGCATCCTCAAGTACGGTTAGTGTGTGCATGGCCACCTCTGTTGCTGCGAAGCTTTCGAGTTTGCCATAAGTTGCAAGTCCTTGCGCCACCTGCGCGGCCGTCGCAGCCGCGAACCGAAGGGCTTCAAGATCAGCCCAGCCCCTCAGATGGGCGGCGATAAAGCCGGCACAAAATGAGTCGCCGCAAGTTGTCGTGTCGGCGACCTTTACCGAAAACGCGGGCAGTCGCCCCGTCAGATCACCTGCTGCCATCACTGCTCCGGCGCGGCCGTTCTTTATGACGCAATTGCGCGCGCCCATGGCCAGGAAAGCCTTGGCGGCCATGGCAAGATCATCTTCGCCGGTTATGCGGCGGGCTTCGTCGGCACTCGGCAGGAACCAGTCCACATGGGGAAGTATAAGCGCCAGTTCGTCACGTGCGCCGGGGCCTGGCGCGATCAGGTCGCACACAACCATTGCGCCATTCTCGTGCGCCAGTTTCAGGAGCTCTGCGCCCGGTCCGCCGTCGAAGGTGGGGGCACCGATCGCGCCATAGTGCAGGCATCGCGTATTTTGCACCGCTGCTTTCAGTGCGTCGGACAAGGGCGGAACCGATCCGGCACCCGGCGCATGAAGCGTGGGCCTGCGTCCCTCATCATCGATAGGCAGAATGGTTGTAGAGGTTGGCATGCCCGCCAGTGTCTGAACGAGCTGTGTGTCGACGCCGCCCTCTTCCAGCGCAAAGCGCACGAGACGCCCGGTGAGATCATCGCCGACTGCACCAGCGAGCGCAGTTTGCACGCCAAGGCGCGCCGCGATACAGGCGGTGCCGCCAGCTGTTCCGGCGGGTGCACAAGCAATCTGCTCAATCAGCCGCCCGCCCTCATTGGCTGGAATGTCAGTGATCGGGCGACCGACCACGTCCAGCGTTATGAGCCCGACGCAAATAAGTTCCTGTTTCACGGACGATCCTCCATAATTCGCCTTGCGATCCTAGACATAAATAGTAAGATAGTCAAAACTATCATTATTGAAATTAGCGAGGGTGTCATGTGGTCCAATTCTGTTGACAAGAATTTGCGCGAACGCGCCGAGGCGGTGATCCCCGGCGGCATGTACGGCCACCAGTCCGTTCGCCTCCTTCCGGATGATTACCCGCAATTCTTTGATCGGGCGTCCGGCGCCTATCTGTGGGACGTCGATGGCAACCGCTATATTGATTTCATGTGCGGGTACGGTCCCAATCTGTTTGGCTACGGGCAGCCGGATATCGACGCGGCCTATATCGACCGCATGAAGCAAGGGGACACGATGACGGGTCCTGCCGGCCTGATGGTGGACCTCGCCGAACAGATGACTGCGCTCGTTACGCATGCTGACTGGGCGATGTTCTGCAAGAACGGAACGGACGCGACAACGATGGCAATGATGATTGCCCGCAACCATACGCGCCGCAAGACCATCGTGCTCGCCAAGGGCGCCTATCACGGCGCGGCGCCCTGGTGCACGCCCTTGCGCAACGGTGTTGTGCCGAGCGACCGGGCGCATCAGATTTTCTACGATTATAATAGCGTCGAAAGCCTGGAGGCGGCTGTCCGCGAGGCTGGCGATGATCTGGCGGCTATCTTTGCCTCACCCATCAAGCACGACACATTTGTGGACCAGGAAGATGTTGATCCGGCCTATGCCCGCCGGGCACGCGAACTCTGCGACGAAACCGGCGCGCTGCTGATTGTGGATGATGTGCGCGCTGGCCTGCGCCTCGCGCGCGATTGTAGCTGGGCGCGCGTCGGTATCGAGCCCGACCTTTCCAGTTGGGGCAAGTCGATTGCCAATGGGCATCCGATCTCTGCGCTTCTGGGTGCTGAGAAAGCCCGCGCGGCGGCCGCGACAATCTATGCTACCGGATCCTACTGGTTCTCCGCTGCTCCGATGGCGGCATCTCTGGCAACGCTGAAAATGGTTCGCGAGACCGATTACTTAGAGCACACCCAAGTGCTGGGTGAGCGTCTGAGATCCGGGCTGAACGAAGCCGCGACACGCCACGGATTTGCACTTCGGCAAACCGGTCCGGCCGTCATGCCGCTTATCATGTTCGACGATGATCCCGGCCTGGGCAAGGGCTATCTCTGGAATGACGCGCTGATGAAGCGCGGCGTTTATTTCCACCCTTGGCACAACATGTTCATATGCGCAGCCATGACGGAAAAAGACATCGACGACACACTCCAGGCCAGCGATGAGGCCTTTAAAATCGTACGCGATGCGGGGTCGATTCCGCCAGTTGAAAAGCTCGCTGTACTGAGCAAACTCCCAAATGCCGACTGAGTCAGCTGCGCGGCTGAATGAAATCTCCAACCGGCCGGGGGCATCCGCTCCGGCCGAGGCGGGCGTTCTGTCGGTAGACCTTTCGGCCATCATTGCAAACTATCGCCTCGTCCAAGCGAAAGCGCCTTCAGCGCGCGTGGGGGCGGTGGTCAAGGCGGATGCCTATGGGCTTGGCGCGCGGACGATCGCGCCAGTGCTTGCGGGTGCAGGTTGCCGCGATTTCTTTGTGGCGCATCTCGCAGAGGCGCTGGAACTGGTTTCAGGCCTTCCCGAATCTGCGCGCCTCTATGTGCTCAATGGTCTCGCGCCCGGAATGGAAAGCCTCTGTGCGGATGCCGGCATCGTTCCGGTTCTCAACACGTTGGAGCAAGCGCGTGACTGGCAAGCGTATGCAACTGCGGTTGGTCGGAAACTGCCGGCTGTCCTGCAGGTAGATACCGGCATGTCACGTCTCGGCCTCGGCGCGGATGAGCTGGAAACACTTTTGCGACAACCCGGCTTCCTTGACTGGGTCGAGGTCCGGGTGGTGATGAGCCACCTGGCCTGTGCCGATATGCCGGATTCCCCGGCCAATGCCGAACAAGTCCGACGCTTTGCCGAGATGGCATCTCAGCTGCCAGAGGCGGAGCAATCCCTGGCAAACTCCGCTGCCGTACTCGGCATGTCAGATTGCGTGGGTGGTCTGGTCCGGCCGGGCCTGTTGCTTTATGGCATTGATCCCCTGTCGCCCGCGACGGCGGGTCTTCATCCCGCCATCACGCTTGATGCGCGTGTGATCCAGGTCCGGTCCGTGCAGGCCGGAGTCGGTGTTGGCTATGACCATGATTATGTGACGCCATCGCCACGCCGGCTTGCAACCCTGTCTGTCGGCTATGCAGATGGCTGGCCTCGTGCACTCGGTGGCAAAGGGGCTGTCTGGATAAACGATGTTTGTCTTCCGCTTGTCGGACGCGTCTCGATGGATACGTGCGTGGCGGATGTGACGGATATTCCGGCAGGATGCATTCAACCGGGCGACAAGGTCGAACTTATCGGTCCGCACCAGAGCGTGTCTGAACTGGCCGCCCTGCTCGAAACAGCGCCGCATGCAATTCTAACCGGTCTCGGAAACCGTTTCGAGCGGCGCTTCACCGGCCATGCTCTCCCGCAGGCTTAGGAGTATGTCATGAAAGTTGTAATTCTGGGCGCGGGTGTCGTCGGTGTGACGACGGCCTATTATGCCTCCCTTGCGGGACATGATGTCACCGTGATTGACCGTCAGTCGGGACCGGCCCTTGAGACGAGTTTCGCCAATGCCGGGGAGATATCGCCCGGCTACGCGGCGCCATGGGCGGCGCCGGGCATTCCGGCGAAGGCCCTCAAGTGGCTGCTCATGGAGCACGCGCCCCTTATCGTGCAGCCACGGCTTGACCCTGCCATGATTAGCTGGGGACTACGTATGCTGCGCAATTGCACGCCGCAGCGATACGCCATCAATAAGGCGCGGATGGTGCGTCTCTCGACCTATAGCCGCGAGATGCTGCAGCACTTGAGAGAAACTGAGGCCATCGAGTACGACCACCGCACGCTTGGGACTCTCCAGCTTTTCCGGACGCAGGCCCAGCTTGATTCCGCTGAAATGGATATCGGTATCCTCAAAAGTGAAGGTGTGAATTTTGAACTCCTCGATGCGGAAGGGTGTCGCCGGGTCGAACCGGGCCTGAGTAAGGCAGAGACGCCGATTGCGGGCGGCTTGCGCCTGCCCGGAGACGAAACGGGCGATTGTTTCAAATTTACGCAGGCGCTGGCCAAAGTCGCCGAGGATCGCGCCGTGCATTTCCTGTGGAATACGCCGATCGAAAAACTGGAGCGCCGAGGCAACCGTGTCTCGGTTCGCGTTGAAGGCAAAAGCCTTGAAGCGGATGCTTTTGTCCTTGCTTGCGGAAGCTGGTCACCTGTCTTGGCGCGTCCACTTGGGCTGCGCCTGCCGGTTTATCCGGTAAAGGGCTATTCCATAACCGTACCTGTGGGGGACGACCAAAGTGCGCCGCAATCCACGCTGCTGGACGAAAGCTATAAAGTGGCTATCACCCGGCTTGGGGATCGCATCCGTGTAGGCGGCATGGCAGAGCTTGCAGGCTTCGATCGCAGTCTGAATCTCCGGCGCCAGAGAACGCTGGAACACTCGCTGACCAGCCTGTTTCCGCATGCGTCTGACTCTACCGAGCGGTCTTTCTGGTCCGGTTTCCGACCCATGACACCGGATGGCACGCCGCTGATCGGCAAGACGCAGTTTGATAATTTATATCTCAACACAGGCCATGGTACGCTGGGGTGGACAATGTCATGCGGATCCGCGCGGGTTGTGGCAGACCTGATCTCGGGCCGGACGCCGGATATTCGCGCTGATGATCTGGGCCTGGGGCGCTAGGCCAGCACAAACTTAATTGGAAGCGGCGGAATCCCGAATATCGGCATTCAGTTCGGCGAGTTTCAGGCTCACGGCATAAGCCTTGCGGGTCTCCATGCTGGCCATGATGAGGCCGGCCTGTTCGCTGCGCATAAGGCGGAGGAAGTTGCCGGCAAAATCGGGCTCCATCTGATTGAAGATGGCGGCTGCCTGGTCTGGCTTCATCGAGCCGTACATGCGGGCAAGATGCATGATGTCCTCGTCCGAGGCCGTCTGCATTTCTTTCCAGCGCGCTTCCAGTGTTTCCTGAAGGGCGTTCAACTCGGCTGTGCGGCTGTCGAGGTCGAGTTCGCGAGCCTTCAATGCCAGTGTTTCTTCCTGCAGCTGGTCTTCCTGCGCGGCGATCAATTCCTGCTCGGCCGTAATCGCAGCCGCTGTCTCTGCGGTGAAGCAGACTTCGTCGATTGGGCGGGCCTCGGGCGCGGCTACGGTCTCGGCCACTTCGTGGGTGGCCTCTTCGCCCGCGTGTGGGCCAGCACCCAGGGCTTCAGCAGCTGTCGCAAGGTTGCTGGGAAGGAAACGCACGGCGGCTCCGACGGCAAAGAGGATGCCGAGCGTCAGGAGGACATACGAGCCGCGGTTGTTCAATGGTTTCATGGCGTTAGTCCGCCGGATACGGGATGGCAGGCCTGCGCGCAGGCACGGTGCTTCGCGCCGCATCGCCTTCGGTCAAATCCCGGAATTCCTGCATCATATTTGTCATTTCAACGATCCGGCTCTTCGACTGGTCGAGGATGATCCGCATCATGATGCCGAGTTCGGTTTGGGTATTGGTCACCTGGTCGACAGCGCTTTGCTGGGTGGTTTCCAATGAGGACTGGACCGTCTCGAGGCGGGCGCAGGTCGCATTGGCTTCTTCGAGGAGACCGGCAAGGCGCCCGGCCATTTCGCCGACATGCGACCGGGTTTCCTGCGTGGAACTCGACATGGCCGAGATCGACTTGGACATGGCCAGGATCGTGGCGCCAAGGCCGTCCTTGGTGTTTTGCAGCGCCTTCAGGCGCCGACTGAGCACGAAGCAGTAGACGCAGGCCGCACTCGACACCAGGATGATCGCAATGTCTGTGGGTTCGAAACTCATCGCGCTACCTCAACAGGAATTCTGTAATCAGGACGCCGTCGGATACGCCGCCGCCCAGAACGAGTTGCGAGCGCCGCCCCAGCTGGTCCCGCATATGCGAATAGAAACCGGGATTCTCGAAATCTGTCAGCTCCACAGACCGCAGATAGTTGGTGAAGGCGTCTATCAGCACAGGTTCCGCATCGGTCACAATGGTCGTGTTACCCGTATCGCAAATGATCGCAATCTTCAGCTTGATGTATCGCGTCGCCGGTTCGCTTCCGATCGTGACGAGAATATCCCGAAGTTCGACATAGGACTGGTTTGGCTTGATCGACGATTCGGCGACTGCAGGTGATTCTCCGGGGGCGCAGGCAGGGGTCGCCTCGACGGGAGCGGAAGGCGTCAGAAAATAGACTGTGGCGAAAGAGGTTGCGAGCGCGCCAACGGCGAGTAGCGCAATGCCGACCACGCCACCAGACTTCGCACCATCCGGTGCGGCTTCTGCTCCATCAGTCGTTGTGGCTTTCGAAGCCTTCTTCCCCGCCATAGGCAGTCACCTAATTTACCATCCCTGATGCCTGTTAAACAAATGTTGGGGTAAAGGAACCGTTAACAATTACTCGTAATAAATTAACCAATACCGGGAGCAGGGTTCAGTTTGGAGTTGGTGGGTTATGAGTTTTATCTCAACCTTGAGAGGGTTGCCGTTGTCTCGGCAAATCATGCTTGGGGTGGCTGTCCTTGGCGTTGCACTGGCCATGGCGTTTCTCGTGCGGGGCGCGACGCAACAGCCCATGTCTCTGCTATATTCCGGTCTTGAGCCGGCGCCGACGGGCGAGATTATTGAAGAGCTCGAAAAGCGCGGGACGCCTTATGAAATTCGCGGGGACGCGATTTTTGTGAGCGCCAAGGATCGCGACGCCGTTCGCTTTTCCCTTGCCAAAGCAGGCCTGCCGCAGCAATCGGTGCAGGGCTATGAACTGCTCGACAGTGTGAACGGTTTTTCTGTCACCTCCGAGATGTACAATGCCGCCTACTGGCGTGCCAAGGAAGGCGAGCTGACGCGCACCATCCTTGCGATCCCCGGGATCGAGTCGGCGCGTGTGCATATCGGAGCCAGCCTGAGAAGCGGCTTTTCGCGCAGCGAGCCGAAGGAAACCGCCTCCGTAACGCTGGCAACCAAGTATGATCTTTCCAGTGGTCAGGCTCAGGCAATCCAGTATCTGGTTGCGCTCGCCATTTCAGGCATGAGCCCTGACGAAGTGGCGGTTATCGATTCCAAGAAGGGTATCCTCGCCGGGCCGGGCAATGACACCGCCAAGCAGCCGGGCGTTCAGGCGGAAACGCAGGAAGGCATGCTCGAGCAGAAGGTTCTGCGCCTGCTGGAGGCGCGCGTCGGGCCCAACAATGCCCGCGTCTCGGTCTCCGTGGATGTCAGCCATGAGAGCCTGCGCACATCCGCCGTGACCTATGATCCGGACTCGCGCGTGGTGCGAAACCGGTCGACCGGTGATGTCAGCGAGTCGAGCGGGGGGACATCCGGCGCCGTCACGGCTGCGAGCAACCTGCCTCAGGCAAATGATGCGCCCGGCGGTTCGTCCAACAGCACAGCCCGTAATTCCAATGAAACCGTCTCGTACGAAATCAACGAGACGCGCACCGAAACAGAGCGCATGCCCGGTGCGATTGAGCGCATATCCATGGCAGTTCTCCTCAACGATCAGGTCCTCGGTATTGATCCTGCGGCCCCCGATGCGGCCACGCTCACCGAACAGATGGCAGCCGATTTCAAGCAGCTGATCATTTCAGGAGCCGGTCTCGACACAAGCCGCGGGGACGACCTGACGGTTGAATTCATGCCCTTCCAGGCCCTGCCAGAGCCAGAGATGGTGGCGGCCCCTAGCCTCGTGCAGCAGTTGATGGAGCGCTACATGTGGTCTGGTATCAAGATCATCGTTCTGGGCCTGGTGGTTATCGTGCTGGCATTTGGTGTGATCCGCCCACTGCTCAGCCAGAAGCCCCAGCTGGAAGGCATGGCTGGCGGCACGGGTGATCCGTTCGCCCTTGGCGCCGATGGCGCGCCAGCGGACCCGTTCCTCTCCTTGAAAGACTATACGTCGACGCGGCAGGATGATGCGGCTGCTATCCTTCAGGAATGGCTGAACGAAGACCGGAAGGCGGCTGTCAATGAGTGAAGCCTTTCTCGCCACGCTGCCACGGTTTGATACGGATGCTCCGGCGCCTGCATCCAATGCGCGCCGCATTCTGCTGAGGCAGGCGGGGGTTGAGCCGGCGCCGGAACAGCCCGTATTGGAGCCGGCAGAAGCAATCGATCCTGAGCCCGAAATGGCAGCGCCCGTTCATCCGGATTTTGCCGATGTCGAGATTGTCATGGCGGCCTTGTCAGACACGATTGAACGGCTGGAACGGGAGTCGCGACAGCAAACCCTGAACACAACCCAGGCCATTGCCGCGCGTCTCTTCCCGGAGCTTTCCCGTGCGTTTCTGGCACAGGAAATCGGACGTCACCTGAGCGCTATGGTTCCGACCACAGCTCCGGCAGTAGAGATCCGGGCGCAGTCTCTGCTTGCTGAGAAACTGCGGGAGCTGGTTGCGGCCTCGGCAACGCTGAGTGAACGTTGCGCCGTCGTGACGGCCGGGCAGGACGAGAGTTCCCGCGTGGAGGTGTCGTGGGAAACGGGCGGTGTAACCTTCGATTTCGACGGGCTTCTAAATGCCTGCCTCGCCCAGCTGGATTCCCCTCAAGCTTCGATCAAAGAGTAAAAGCATGGCAAACCCTGAAGAAATTCAACACCCTGAGAACGACCGGCGCGAGTCGACGACGGCAAACAAGTATCGGCGTTCCATCTTCAATGTGCCGGTCACCGTCACCGTGTCCATAGGTCAGGCCCGGTTGAGTGTTTCGGAAATTCTTGAACTGCGCCCTGAATCGGTTGTGCCTTTGACATCCCGGATTGACGATCCCGTCAACATATCCATCGAGAACAAATTGATCGCGCGGGGCGAGCTGGTGGAAACCGAAGACGGCTCGCTCGGCGTCAAGATCACGGAAATATCAGAGCAGGCAGGCGATGCCATCGCTTAGGAGCGTCGGCGTCTATCGCTTTCTGGCAATCCTGATTGCGGCGTTGGCGTGTGTCGCAACCGCCGCGCACGCGCAGGGCGTGACGCCCACGCCGATGACTGGCCTTGATGATGTGCTGAACGGCGCGGGGGGAGGGCTCAGCCGCTCCACAATCCAGCTTTTCCTTCTGATTTCGGTGCTGAGTCTCGTGCCGGCAATCGCGATGATGGTCACGTGCCTGCCCTTCATGGTGATTGTGTTTTCCTTCATGCGCCAGGCCATCGGCGTGCAGCAGGCGCCGCCCAACATGATGATCATGGCGCTGGCTATGTTTCTGACATTTTTTGTCATGGAGCCTGTCTTCACGGATGCGTGGGAGACGGGGATCACCCCTTATATGGATGGGGTGTCCACAGAGGAGCAGGCCTGGGTGGACACGACCGGGCCATTTCGCGAATTCATGTCGCGCCGAATCGAACCCGAGACAATTGCCGTACTCGGTGAGGCAGTGAACCGGCCGATTGTAGAAGGTGAAGCGCCGTCTTTCTCCCTATTGGCAACGGCATTCATGCTGTCGGAAATCAAGCGTGCGTTCCAGATCGGCTTTGTGATCTTCTTGCCCTTCATGGTGATCGATCTGGTCGTTGCGTCTGTCTTGATGGCGGTGGGCATGATGATGGTCCCGCCGACAGTTGTTTCTCTTCCGTTTAAGCTTGGATTCTTCATTTTGGCTGATGGTTGGCTAAAGATCACCGAAGCGGTGTTGAGAGGATATACCGGATGAGCACCCAGCCCCGTACGGAACTGGCTACGAGACTGTCGACAGTGCCTGAGCCTGTTGCGCCGCGCCTTCTGCCGGTATCAACGATCACGCCGTCGCAGCGCGCGGCCGTCATCATCGCCATGCTCGGTGAGGCGGCAGCCAAGCCGATCGTCGAGAAACTGGATGATGCTGCGCTCGCCAAGGTGGCCGTAGCACTACAGAACATATCATTCGTGGCACGGGACGAGATCGTCGCGATCGTGATCGACTTCCTGACCCATTTGCGCAGCTCCGATGGCGCCCTGCGCGGTGGGCGCGACAAGGCACGTGAGGTGCTGGCAGGCGTTCTCGACGCCGAAAAGCTAGCGATGATCATGGGCGACGAGAAGGCCAGCAAGCAGGCGGCCTCCGGAAAGCCTGATGTGTCTGCTGATCCATGGGTGAGATTTGCCCGGCGCGAGCCCAAGCAGATCGCTGCCTATCTTGGCAAGCTCTCTCCCAATATTATCGCCCTTATCCTGCGCAAGATGGAACTCGGTGTTGCATCGGAAGTCCTGGCCCTCATGGATGACGCCAAGCTGGCCCCCGCCATGGGCTTCATGGTGCAGGCCCAGAAGGTGGACCCCGGTATTGATCAGGTTCTGGCCCGCATGATCGAGATGGAGTTCCTCAACAATGAGGATGAGGGATCTGAAGAGAATGACGATCACCTGTCGGCGATTGGTGAATTGCTGAGCCTCATCCCGGCTGAGAAACGTGACACGCTGGTCAAGTTTCTCGAGACCTCTCATGAGGACAAATTGCAGGGCATCCAGAAGTCACTCTTCACGATCGATAGCTTGCCGGACATGCTGCCGAAAAATGGTGTGCCTGTCGTCTTCCGGGAGCTCGATGAGGCAACCTCCATCAAGCTGCTCAGCAGTCTGCAGGGGCCTTTCCCGGCAGTGGCGGAATTCCTTCTCGGCAACATCTCGTCGCGTCTGGCCGACAAGTTGCGTGAGGAACTCGGGGAGGCCAAGGCGCCCTCAGCGGAAGAGGGCGAGCAGGTGCAGCGCGATTTTCTGAGCATGCTCATGACGATGAAGCGCAGTGGTCAGATCACGCTCGTGACCCCAGTACCAGCTGAAGCCTGAGGCGCATAAGAAAGTTCTCTAGCGAACGACCAGCTCGGCGTGGATTGCGCCTGCTGCCTTCATCGCCCGGATAATGTCCGCCATTTCCTGCGGTGACACGCCCAGGGCATTGAGCCCGGTAATCAGCTGCGACAGGGAGACGTTCTCATCAAGCATCGCGATATTGCCACTGCCGGTATTCCCGATCGTGATCTGGGAACGCGGTACGGTCGTAGTCTCGCCTTGCGAAAACGGATTTGGCTGAGACACGATCGGTGATTCAACGATCTTGATCGAGATATTGCCTTGGGCGATTGCCACTTTCGAGATTGTCACATCCTCACCCAGCACGATCGTGCCCGATTTTTCGTCGATTACGATGCGCGCGGGGGTCGAGACGGCAACTGAAAGATTTTCGATACTGGCAAGCACGCGGGAAGGGGAGTCCGTCACGTCCAGCAGGTCCAGATCGATTGTCCCGGAGTCGCGCATCGAGGCCATCTGGAAGCCAACAGATTTGTTGATTGTCTCTTCAATACGGGCTGCCGTCGTGAAATCGGGATTGCGCAGGGCCAGGGTCACGATATTGCGGTCGTTGAAGGCATAGTTGATTTCACGTTCCACCCGGGCGCCATTTGGCACGCCCCCGGTGGTTGGTGACCCGCGCGATTCGCTGGCGCCCGCCGCCTGCACGTTAATGCCGCTTACGATGATGCTGCCTTGTGCGACGGCGTAAACTTCATTGTCGGCACCCTTGAGCGGTGTCAGGATCAGCGTGCCGCCTTCGAGGCTCTTCGCATCCCCGATCGAGGCAACGGTCACGTCAATGGTCGAACCATTGCGGGCAAAGGACGGGAACGTCGCTGTAACGAGCACGGCGGCGACGTTCTTCGGTTTGATGTCCTCTCCCTGCACGTTCACGCCAAGGCGTTCCAGCATGTAGGACAGCGAATCCTCTGTGAAGGGAGAATTCTTCACCGAGTCGCCCGTGCCATTGAGGCCGACTACAATACCATATCCGACGAGATCGTTCTCGCGCACGCCTTCCACATCCACGATATCGCGAATACGTGGTTCTGCGACTGCTGACATGGGCAGGGCGAAGAGGATTGCCGCGATCAGGGCCTTGAGTCGGGGGGCGCGTGTCATGGCATTACCTCAGGAAATTGAGCAGGGTCAGATTGGCGAGGCGCGATGTCAGCGTATAGGCGGCCTCAAGGCTGCTTTCGAGATCCTTGAGTTCCGACGCGGCCTCATACTGGTCGCGGGCGGTCAGCTCGTTGAAGGACGCCGTCAGAACAGTCTTTTCGACACTGAGTGACTCTTTATCGGTCTCGACCTGAGCTTGGGAAAGGCCGACGGAAGCCCGCAAATTTGTCAACGCGGTTTGTCCGTTTGCCAGGCTTTGGGCGGCCGCAAACACGGGGTTACTCGCGCCATTGAAAAGAGGCAGGGCCTCATCTGCCCCGGAGAGCGCCATGACGGCCAGTCCGGAGACAATCTGTATGATGCTGTCATCTGTGCCGGGTACGGAATCCGGATCGGACGCGGTGTCCGTTCCGGCATAGATATTTGTCCGCCATCCGCCTGTCGGTGAATTGAAATAGGTGTCCAATTGGGCGGCGAAGTCTGCCTCATCGGTTGCCGTGATGGCGATCTGCCGAATATCCGACAAAAGGTCATCGACCGAGGCAAAAGGCGGTGTTGTGGCGGCGTCGCCCGAGAAGAGGTATCTCTCGCCATAGCGGGCGTTCAGTGCCGAAAAGGATTCGTTGAGTGCGGCTTTGGAATCGCGGGCGGTCGCATTCTTCGAAGCCGTATCCTCTGATGCCATGGCAGCCTGCATGCGTGCAGACAGACCGCTTACACTGGTCTGAACAACTTCGAGACTGCGCTGAGTAAGGTCAAGTCGGCCTTCGCGTATGTTGATGCGCACGCCTTGCTGTTCAATATCATCGATTGCCTTCTGCCCAAGCATGGCCTGACTGATCCGGCCCGACAGATGCTTTGTCATATCCTCATAGCGACCGGTAACAGTCTCCTTGGACGTCGTTTCCAGACGCTCGCGTATGGCCTTGATTTCAGGACTTAGGCCCTTTGATGCGAGGAGGCTTGAGGGGGAGAGGAACCGAAGCATATCAGATCTCCATCAGCCGCTGGATCATTTGGCTCGCGATCTCGATCACTCTCGCATTGGCAGCGTAGGCTTGCTCAATCAGGAGAAGATCCTGCATCTGGCTGTCCACATCGACACCATTTTGCGCCTGTTCTGCCTCAAGCAGCATTGCATGCTGCGAAGACGTGGACGAGAGAACGGTTTCGTTCTGGATGCGGCTTTGTCCGGCAAGCGAGGCAAACTGCGCAACCATCTCAACCGAGGAGAACGATCCCTGGATACCGGCCGAATTGACCGGATTTGCAGATTTGAATGCGCCCAGCAGGCCATTCAGGATTGTTGTATTGCCCGTGGGTCCAGGTGTCGTGGCACCGAGGCCATCGCGCAGCCGCCATGTCCCGCCACCCTGGTCCGGGTCAATGGCTGCGTTGACGGATATCCTGCTGGCAAGGCCGATGCCTCCGGCGCCCGTTGAATCAACAAAAATGCCCTGCTCGCCAGGTGTCTTCGTTGGATCCAGGGCGTCATCGGAGAAACGTGTTATCAAGTCGCCTGCCAGCGCATCCAGCTGGGCACCCACCGCCGGCAGGTCCTGGTCCCGCAATGTGAAGAGCGCGCCGAATACGCCGCTCGACACGGCGCCGTAGGAAGAAGATCCAGGCGTGATCGAGATGCCGTCCACAGTCATTCCGGACAGCGTTCCGTTTGCCAGAGTGTCGCCTTGGCTGAATGCCGCAGTGGGGTTGAATTCGATTTTCCGCGCCGTGCCTGACAGCAGGTAGACGCCTTCAGGCGTTATGACATCAATGGTGCCGTACTGGCGATCAACCGCCTGTACCGGCATGTATTCGGATATAGTGTCGAGCGCGCGATTGCGCTCGTCAATCAGGCCTGCGGCCTGGCTAGACGAGCGATCCATGCTCGACAAACGGCCGTTTATGTCCTGAATTGTTTTCAGCGCCGAATTGACGATATCAACCCCATTGGCGATTTCGTGGTCGGCTTCAGCCCTGAGGCTGTCGACCATCTGCGAGAGGTCATGGAATTCCTGGACAACGGATTTAGCCGACCGTAGCACAGCCGATGCATTTGAACTGGATTCTGGCGAGAGGGCGAGGTCCGACAGGGTCGACTCAAGGCCTGAGAATGCCTTGAAGAGTCCTGTGCCTTCGGAAGAGTTGCCGATTTGGGCCGATATGGTTTTCCATGTCGACGTCAGCATGTCCGCTTGCGCATAATCGCTTGTCAGGCTGCGCCGCTCGGCCGTCAGTGCATAGTTCTGCGACCTGGATACGCCGATGGCCTGCACGCCGCCTGAGCTTTCGCCAACCCGCTTCTCCGATACGACCAACGCCCGGCTGACATAGCCGGGCGTGGAAGCATTGGAGACATTGGTTGCAGCAATGTCGGCCCTCAGACTTGTGATCTGAAGGCCGCTCTTTGCTGAATTGATAGCACTGGACAGGGTCACGTGTTCGGCCGCCTTTCAGCGCTGCTTATCAGCGTTTCAGATTGGTCGTTTCCTGCAACATCTCGTCTACGGTCTGGACGATCTTCGCGTTGGACGAATAGGCCCGCTGTGTTTCGATGAGGTCGGTGAGTTCGGCCGCGATGTCTGTCGTGGATTCCATAAGCGAATAGCCGGCGACTGCGCCAACCGGGCCGGCGCCGGCATCCCACAGGTACATGCTGCCGCTTGAGCCAGAGACTTTGTAGGCCTGACCGTCCAGCGCCTGGAGACCATTCATGTTCGGAACGTCGCCCACCGGGATCTGGTACAGCGTGCGGCGCAGACCCGTATCGTAGACGGCCTGCAAATAGCCTTTCTCGTCGATTTCAACCGATTTGAGATCGCCAATCGGCGCGCCATTCTTGGAAACATTCGTTGGCGAGAAAGGAGCCGCGAGTTGCGTGATACCCTGGCTGTCATTGGGGCGACCGATATTCACCGAAACCGGACCATGTGGCAGCGACAGTGAGATAGCGCCTGTAGCAGGATCATAGCTGGCGCCGCCGCTTGCAGTTGCCGTGAGGATACGCCCACCGGAGACAGGGGCGTCGCTGAACTCGATATCCAGGCTGCCAATTGAGACCGCGGGGTCGCCGGCGCTGTCGAAGATATCGACTTTCCATTGGTTGCTGGCGCCGCTGGCCGGGATAACAGGAGAAAACTGGAACGTTAGCGTGTTTGCGCGTCCGAGATTGTCGAAATATTCGACTGGGAGGTTGAAGTCGCCTGTTGTGGCGCCTGCATTGGTTGCGTCGGCCGGCAAGTTGATGCCAAGGTCCATTTCAGTTGTCGGTGTCGCGGTAAATTGCGATGTCGAAATGTTCACGGGAGCCAGGTTCACACCACTATTGCGGCTGACATTCCCGACTTCGCCCGACGAATTAGCGGGCCAGCCAAGCAGGAAGAGCCCGCTCTGTGTCCGGAGGTTGCCATTCTCATCGGCGTAGAACGAGCCGGTGGGCACGAGCATCATTTGCCGGTTCGAAGGTGTCGATGTCAGGCCGCTCGTATCGGTAACCGGGAGCAGCCCGCGACCTGAAACAGCGATATCCGTCGCACTGCCAGTCGAAATAAGCGAACCCCGCGCCGCGACATCCTTGAACGTATCCACCCGAACGCCGCCTGCAGAGTATGCGGATGATCTCTGCTGGATCACCATGCTCGAGAAATCAACCTGGCTGCGCTTGTAGCCAGCGGTCGAAGAGTTCGCGATGTTATCTGAAATTGTCGAGAGGCGCGCGGAGTTGACGTTCAACCCCATCACGCCTGCGTTCAGGGACGAAGAGATGCTCATGTACGGTTGCTCCTGCAAGGTATAGCAACCAAAATTAACCCTTGATAGTTAATGACCGGCTAACCGATCGGGCCGTTCTGTTAACGAGTCAGGATAGTGATCGAGATGCGGCGGTTCTGGGGGGCAGACGGATCACCCTCGATAAGGGGGTCTGTAGCAGCCTTTCCGGAGACTTCGAGAATCCGGTTCGGATCCAGGTTGGCCGAAAGCAGCAATTTGCGTGCCGCATTGGCCCGGTCCGATGACAGGTTCCAGTTGTCGTAGACGGCGCCATCGCGATAGCTCAGGCTGTCCGTGTGCCCGACGATCTTGATGTCGTTCTCGAATGTCGCAAAGGACTTCGCTACCTGGCCCAGCATGCCTATCAACAGGGGCGATGGATCGCTCCTGCCGATCGGAAATAGCGGGGCATCCTCGGAATCCGTGATCTCTAGCACCAGTCCCTCTGGCGACATCTTGATCATCATGTGTTCGGAAAGCTGTTGGCCTTCAGCGCTCATCGACTGTTTGAGGGATTCAAGTTCAGCGGCGATCTTGCGCTCGGCCGCTTCGCTGTCCTTGCCCTCGCTATGGTTGGCGACCGTTTCCTTGCGAGCGGCGCCTGTTCCCATACGGGCATAGGTTTCCTCTGTCATTATCGACGAGCCATTCAGTCCATCGGAACCGCCGCCGGATATGCGGGAAATCGGGATGGTCGGGCTGAAATAGTCAGCGATACCTTTACGCTGCTCTTCCGTCGTTGCGTTGAGCAGCCACATCAGCAGGAAGAACGCCATCATAGCGGTCACGAAGTCAGCGTACGCAACCTTCCACGCGCCACCGTGGTGTTCGGCGGCCTTAACCACGCGTCGGCGCTTGATGATCGTGGGTTGCACGATGGCTGCGTTCTGAATTTCCATTGGTCCCGCCAGATGACTGATGAGACACGTTTACCAAAGACCAGTGAAGGATCATTGCTTGTCCAAGGATTAACTTTAGGTCTGTCGTTAATGCTTTTTCAACGGGTCAGTCACCAATTGGTAGGGTTATTATCCCTCTAGTTGCAGGTGATTCGTGTCCTCGATTCTACGGAAAAAGATTGAAGCGGGAGCTGGTGTGCCGCCATCCATCGCAAATCTGCGTCCGTTTTGGGAGCAGGTGCAGTCCAGCACGGAGGCTTGGGCGCATGCGAATCTCGGCGAGGAGACGGCCGTCAGGATCACCGCGCGACGGGTTATTGGCGCGAGTGCTGCCGCCGATATACTGGAAGACCCTTTTACATTTTTCATGCTTGCCAGCTTGTCGCCTGGCATCGCCTCGATTACGCTGGACAACCGTATTGCGGTCCAATGCGCTGCTGCGCGCCTGCATCAGGATGTCGAGAGCCTCGCGGACGCATCTTCCCTCTTCCTGAAGCTTCTGTGCGAGCAGACGTCCATCGTGCTCTGGCAGAAGGTGGCCGGCCCGCTGGAAAATCATGAGACATCTGCGGCTCAGTCTCCATTGTGCGATAGTGACTCAGTCGTCGGTGGCTTTGACCATGCCAGCCGCTACTTGCGCGTGGATATCGCGCTCGAATTTGGGGGCGATATTTCCATCCTCAAACTTATGTACGGCTTTGATTTCATTCAGAAGCATGCGCAAGCCGAGCTTCGCCATGAGGAAGTCCGAAAGCAAAAGGCCTGTCAGCAAAGTCCAAAAGCGCTCAATGCGTCCGTACGCGCTTCGGCGATATCTCTGGACGCAGTGCTTGAGCGCATGACGCTAACGATTGCCGAGTGTTCGCGGCTGGAAGTCGGCAATATTCTACCGCTTTCCAATGCAGATGCGAACCGGCTATCGCTCTGTGCAGAAACAATAAATGGAAGTGTCGATATCGGCTTGGGAGAGCTGGGTGTGTGGAAGCGGCAGAGAGCCGTGAAGCTTCACACGCCAATATCAGAAAACTTCGCTCGTGAGATAGTGGATTTGTGACAGCGCCCCGCACCGGGCGTGCGGGAATAGGGAGTTCTGGGGTGAATACAATATTTGGACTGATCATAACCGTGGTTATGGTCTTCGGTGGTTACATCCTCGCAGGCGGCAAGATGGGCATCATCACCCACTCGCTGCCATTCGAAGGCATGATGATTGGCGGCGCTGCACTGGGTGCATTCTTTGCTGGCAACGACATGAATACGATCAAGCATACCGTGGGTGATGTCACGGCGGTGTTCACCGGGGCCAAGTGGAAGAAGACCGATTATCAGGACCTGCTCTGCTTGATGCACGAGTTGCTAAACCTGATGAAGCAGAACCCTGTCGAGGTTGAAGCGCACATCGAAGCGCCAAATGAATCCGCGATCTTCAGCAAGTATCCTAAGATCCTGAAAGATCATTCGGCGATCGAACTGGTTTGCGACACCATTCGCTCGATGATCATGAACTTCGACAATGTCCACCAAGTCGAAGAGCTCATGCAGAAACAGCTCGACCAGCTGGCTGAGGACAAGCTTCACGGGTCGCACGCGCTGCAGAACATGGCAGATGCCTTGCCGGCACTTGGGATTGTTGCGGCCGTGCTCGGCGTGATCAAGACAATGGCATCCATCGACAAGCCCCCCGAAATTCTTGGCGGCATGATCGGTGGCGCGCTCGTGGGTACGTTCCTCGGCGTCTTCCTGGCCTATGGTGTCGTTGGTCCCTTTGCGAAAAAGGTAAAGGATATCCGGGTTGAAGAGCATGCGTTCTACGCGATGATTGGTGAGATCCTTGTCTCCAACCTGCATCTCAATCCGGTCAATATCTGTGTGGAAGTTGCGCGCCGTCATGCGCCATCCCGCGTCCGTCCGACCTATGACGAAGTCGACCAGGCCATCCGAAACATGAAACGCGCCGCATGACACGTCTTCCCTTCATCCTGATGCTCAGCCTCTGCCTGGTTCCCCAGGGCCTTGCGGTTGAGCCGGATGCAGGGGCACCGGATCAGGCATCACGTGAATCAGATCTTTCTTCCAATCTGGAACTGTTTGTCCAAGGCGCGATCCGGGAGGGGATACTGACCCCAAAGGGATCCGCCTCTTCTGAAGCAGACGAACCAGAGGTGGGTTCTGGCCATCAGCCCGCGCAGCTTGTGAACAAGCATCGACCCGCAGCCTTCGCATCAGAGCCCACACATGATGCATGTGACGCGCGGGATGCCTTCGACTTCACGGGCTATAAGGACATTACCGAATACCAGCAGGTGTATACCGCCCGCGAAGCAGTTGGCCGCGAGGGCGCAGATGGCCCGGTCGCGTCAACAGGCTACGCGCTGGCGAAAACATATATGGCGCTTGGCCTCTATTCTGAGGCGCAGATGGTGCTGAAGCTGACGCCTGGCGCTCAGGCGACAGCGCTCGGCAAGCTGGCCGATCTGATGGAAAACCGCCGTGCGCCGGATGTCGGTTTCTTCGCACAAATGGTCTCCTGTGAGCCGGATACGGCGATATGGCTTGCTGCTGCGGAACTTGTTTCGGGACGCGAGGCGGGTGCTGCGCGCCTGCAGGGATCACTGTCGGGCTTCCGCAAGCTTCCATTTCGTCTCCGTGCGGATGTGACCCTGCTGAGCGTTCCAAAGCTCGAAGAGCGCGGTGACAGCGGTCTATCCAAAAAACTCATCGCGGACTTCAATGAGGAGGACTTCAATAATTCTCCGCAGTTGCAGTTTGCACGCGCTTTGATCGAAATGGATGGTGGCAGTCCGGAAGCACGGAAAACCGTCGCCAGCTTCCTGCGCAAGCCGCAGTTTCAGGAAGATGCCCTCGCCGCCATGCAACGTCATGGCGTGCCGGTCGATCCGGCCTATGAGGAAGTCCTGCTGGGCGACCTTATGCAGAAGTTTGGCTATATCAGCAGCGACAATGAGCTCGTTGCCAGTTTGCAATATGCGCTCCGGGAGTTGAGCGCGCGATCCAGCTACAAGCCCCTCATCAAGCTCGCGGCCCTGCCTGCCCTTCAGAACCCGGAAGCTCAGGCCGAGGTCAAGCGGCAACTCGTGGCAAGTCTCCGTCGTGACCTGGAAAGCAACGAAACCGTACGTAACCTGGCAGCGATTGACGTGATGATTGAGGCGCCGGATTTCCTTGCAACCGAACCGGACCGGAATGCGCTTTACAGCCTTGCCTCTGCCCGCGCAGTCCAGCTGGGTTTTGCCGATCTGGCAGGCAAGTTGTCAAAGGGCGTGTCGATGACGGATGATGTCGCAGCCGAGACAGCTGAACTCGCGTTCCGGCGCCGCGACTACGACACGGTCTTTGCGCTCGCGACAAAATATATCGGCGATCCGTCACTCAATCTGCTTGCAGCACGCAGCGCCATTCGTACGCACGCACCAGAGCGTCTGAGGGTCTATGAGGATCGCCTCGAAATCGCGCCGGACGTCATCCTGGCGCTCATCGAAGACGATGCGACTGCAGGCGACTGGATCGTTTCCGAATGGGTCTACACGGCAGCACGTATGCTGACCGGCGATGAGCACAAACGACGGGTCGCGCTGGTCGCAGAATTGCGGCAGGCCGCGCGCAAAGGGCCTGTTACGCAGCCTAAAGTTTCGGTCGCGCAGGCACCGGCCATATTCAACCGCGCCAGCGCATCTCCAGCGCCGGTCGGAGGGGGTAACTGATGTCCAACGCTATCTATGCCACACTCGCGCGACAGCACGGCCTGATGCAGGAAATGCAGGTCGTGTCCAACAACCTCGCGAACTCCAGCACAACGGGCTACAAGACAGACCGCGCCATATTTGCAGAATTCCTGGTCAGTACCGGATCGGATGCTTCCTCTCTCTCTATGGGCAGCCTCGCCGGTCACTCGTTCGAGATGGAGCAGGGGGGACTTAAGGTCACGGGTGGCCAGTTCGACCTGGCCGTTCAGGGTGACGGATATTTCACGGTGGACACGCCGCTAGGCACGCGCCTGACGCGCGCTGGCCAGTTCCAGCTCGCAGCGAACGGCAATCTGATCGACATGAATGGCAGCAATGTCCTCAATGCCGGTGGCGGGCCGATTACGATACCGCCGGAAGCGACCAACCTTGTGATTTCCGCAGACGGTACAATTTCGGCTAATGGCCTGCAGATTGATCAGGTCGGCGTCGTCGTTCCGGACGGCGATCTGATGCGGGACTCCAACACGTATTTCTCCGCTGCGGGCGGGTTCGTTGCAGCCAAGGACTTCGGCATCGTCCAGGGCGCGCTTGAACAATCCAACGTTTCACCGGTCCTCGAGGTTTCGCGCATGATTGAAGTGCAGCGTGCCTATGAGGCAGGGCAGACCCTTCTGGAAACTGAAGACCAGCGCATCGGTCAGCTTATATCAGCTGTGCGCGAGCGATAAGCCATGATGGCCATTGAGAGGAGACGGACATGAAGTCCCTACAGATTGCAGCAACGGGAATGGCGGCGCAGCAAATGCGTGTCGACGTTATCTCTAACAACATCGCCAACATGAGTACGTCGGCGTATCGGCCGCGCGTCGCCGAATTCTCGGACCTCATGTATCAGCAATATCTCACGCCCGGCACGATTACGTCGCAGGTTGGGACGGTGGTTCCTGCCGGTATCCAGATTGGCACCGGTGTGCGCCCCTCAACGGTTTCCATGGAGATTACCCAGGGTGCGCTTAAGGAGACCGGCGGTGAGCTCGATCTTGCCATCGACGGCACAGGCTTCCTGGAAGTCACATTGCCCTCCGGCGACTCTGCGTACACGCGGGACGGCAAACTGAACCGCAGTGCTGATGGCGAGCTCGTGACTATGGATGGCTACCCGCTCGCAGATGGCATCACGATTCCCAATGATGCAACGCGCATTTCGATCAGCCGTGATGGCGAAGTCGTGGCCTATTTTGCCAATGCTGCGGCCGGCCAGGCGATCGGCTCGATCTCGCTGACGCGCTTTGTTAACGAGAAGGGGCTTCAGGCGCTTGGCGATAACATGTTTCGCGAGACTGAAGCATCAGGCCCACCGACACAGGTCGTGGCAGGCACGGAAGGCGCTGGGTATATCCACCAGGGCTTCATTGAGGATTCGGGCGTCGATGTCGTGAAAGAGATTTCCGAACTTATCGAAGCCCAGCGCGGCTATGAACTGAACTCAAAGGTCATCACGGCATCGGATGAGATGCTCGCGGCGACAACACGGTTGAAGTAAGATGATGACGTCCCTTGCTGCACTCGGACTTGGCTTGCTGGCCACTGTGTTCGATTCTTCGTCCCTTGTTGCTGCCGAAGTCATTCGCGCTGGCGATCGGGTGTCCCAGGCGAATGCCGTTACCGAAGAGGGGGATGTCGCCGAAGGCGCTGACCCTCTTATGGGCCGTGAAGTCCGAAGGACGGTCTATGTGGGCCAACCCATCACCGCGAACAACACGCGTGCGCCGATGATTGTGAAGCGTAACCAGACCGTATCGGTGAAGTATATCAAAGGCGCACTTGAGATCACGACGACAGGGCGCGCGATGGGCGATGCGGCCGCAAACGAAACGGTCACGGTTCTAAATCAGGACTCCCGGCAGCTCGTGCAGGGAGTGGTTCAGGAAAGCGGATGGGTGTTGGCACAATGAAAACGTTTCTTTCCACGACTGTTTTGGCGACCGCGATGACGGCATGTGCGAGTGCGCCGCCACCCACCGCGCTTCCCGACATGTCATACGCCACCCAATGGAATATCCCCGTCGACCAAAGTGCGGACGGCACAAACCCATCGCTTTGGGCGACATCGCCAAACGCCCTGCTCAGCATGCGCCGGGCCAAGGAAGTTGGTGACCTTCTTACGGTCGTCGTCGAGATGGACGATCAGGCAAGCCTGAAAAGTTCTCTGACGCGGAGCCGTGACTCTAGCGAGAATTTTGGCGTCGATGCGCTTTTCGGTCTGCCTCAGGTCGTCAACCGGGCCCTGCCTGGTTCGGCAAGCCTGTCGCCTGCCGTAGACTATACACGGAATTCGGCCCTTAACGGCGCCGGCGCTGTGAATCGCGCCGAGAAGATTGCCTTCACGCTCGCCGCGCGTGTCGTGGGGCTCGAGCCGAACGGTAACCTTGTAATCCAGGGCTACCAGCAGACGCGTGTCGGTAACGAGGTTCGCTATCTGAGTGTCGCAGGCGTCATCCGTGCACAGGATATCACGCGCACCAATACGGTGTCCTATGAGAAGATAGCGGATGCCCAGCTTTCCTACGTCAATGACGGCGACACAACAGGCGCCGGGGGTCGCGGAATCGTTCCCCGTATGATCGATAAGGTTCTGCCGTTCTAGGTGTCATCATGAAGAACATCATTCCCGCCATTATCGTCATCATATGCATCGTTGCCGGCGGCATCGGAGGCAACTTCCTGAGGACGTCAGGGGGTGGCGCGTCGGCTGGCGCGGAAAAGCATGGCGGCGGGGAAGCGAAATCTTCGCACGGCGAAGAGGCAAAGGGTGGGCATGGCGCATCGGAGCCGGCCAAAGATTCCCACGCCAAGGATTCACATGAAAAAGATTCCCATGGCGGCGGGGGCTCATCGGGCGTTGATTATTTCAAATTCACGCGGGAATTCGTCGTTCCGGTGATGCGCGATGCGCGTGTCGACAGTCTCGTCATTCTGAACATCAACCTTGAAGTTGATTCAAGCATTACGTCGAAGCTTTTCTCAATGGAGCCCAAGATCCGCGACAATATCATGACAACGTTGATCGGGCTGAGTAATGACGGTCAGACGCTGGAAGCCATCTCCAATATCGACAATTATGAATCGATCCGCGCGTCAGTTCTGATGAATCTGCAGAAGATCATTCCCACGGGCATTGAGAACGTGCTCATCGTCGATATGGCCAAGCAAGAGCTTTAGTCAGCCGCGATGTCCATCGCGGCTTCAAGCCCTAGCTCGTGGTAGTGCGCGGCGCGATCGTGCCAGCATATTCATCGCTGATATAGATATCGACGCCGAACTGGTAGTTGCCAGCGGGCGACACCTCGTCCGTTGTCTGGTTTTCCCCGTTCCATGTGAACGATTCCGTTCCTGCTTCCAGTTCCTTGGTCCAGACAGTCTTGCCCGTCTCATCCTTCACCGACAGAACAGCCTTGTCTGCGTTCTCGGGTATATTGACGGCGAAGGGCAGGGGGTTACCCGAGAATGGCTCCCACGTGGACTCCACCGAAACAGTCTGTCCGATCCACTGGCTTGCCGCGATGGCATACAGCTCGTCCATCCGCGCGGCGATCGTCTCAAGACTTGCATTAGACTTAACATCCTGTTCAAGCGATGAGAACGTCGCGAGCTGTTCCACAAACTGCGTGGAATCCAGAGGTGCCAGGGGATCCTGGTTGCGGAGCTGCGCTGTCAAAAGCTGAAGAAAGCTGTTGAACTCCGCGCCCGTTTCAGGCTCCGGCGTCGGGGCCGTTGGCACGTTGGGTGCGTAGGCTGTCGTCCCGCTTACTGTGGTCATGCGCTTATCCTCAGAGTTTGATATTGAGTCCGGCAATGGAATTCGGTCGTGACTGAATGGTGTTTTGGACAATCAGTTCCGGAATTGCGCGCGAAGTCTGCCCGGTGACGTTTCTCTGGGGCGTATTGGCGTCTCGTCCGGTTTGCTGGCCTGAATCCTGCGGGGTGTGGTGTTGTTGGAAGGACATGTTCTCGCTCGACAGTCCCTGGCGCTCCAGCGCATTTACCAGCTCGAAATGCATCAGCCGGAGTTGCCGCATGGCTTCGGGTGTTTCACCAACGATCGTGACGTGCTGCAGGCCATGACTATCGAACTTGAATTCGAGGGAAACGCGGCCGAGTTCAGGCGGATCGAGCTGGATGTGGACGTGGTTCTTCTTCTCGTGCGGTGAAGCCACCGAGTCGGAGAGAATATCGACAACTTCCGCAGGCGTCGCCACGACAAGTGCGTTGGTGGGGGCCATGGCCGGGGGCGTGACGGGCGCGGTGGATTGCGACACGCTTGGGGGCAGTGTACCTGCCGTCATTGCCGCGGCTGAGGGATCGGCAGAGCTGACCTGGTCATGCGTATTCGTAAGCTTGCTTGTGCTGTGTTGCTCTGCTAAAAGTGCCGACAGCGCCGCTGTGTCAGTGCTGTCGCCTTCCAGTGCCGGTATATCAGCCCGGTGCTTTTCAGCCTTTTGCGCCTTCCCATCCGGCGTCGCCTGGGTCTTGTTGGACGTCGGCGCAGGGACTGTCGCCGGTCCTGCCGTATCCGATCGCGATGCGACCGGGCCCGTGTTTTTGGATGCTTTATCCTGTGCAACGCCCACTGCCGTCAGGTTCGATGTGGCGGCAGCGTTTTCGGGTGCGGCCTCTTCTGTGTGGCCTTCGGGCGCCTCTGGTCTCTCGGCCGTCGCCTCAGGCTGCGCAGGCCGTGGTTGGTCTTGTGGTGCTGCGGTACGGGTCAAGGCAGACGTGTTGCCATCTGCCGCAATCGGTTCGGAAGCCTCAGTTTTAACTGGGGCAGGGTTGGGAGACTGCACTGGCGCTGCGCTCATGGCAACGGTTTGCGCTGAATTGCCAGCTGGCAATGCCTTGTCCGCATCGTCGGCCTGAGTCAGATCAGTCAAAATCGGCTCAGCTTCAGCGCCTTCGCTCACTTTGCCTTCAAGAACAATGTCGCTTTTTATGTCGATGGGCATCTCTGCCTCGGGAGTATCGGTCGGTGCCGCTACGTCCTCTGGGCTCTGTTGCCCGATGAGGACTGCTGCGGCTCTTGTCGCTTCAGAAGCCGCGGTCGCCGCAGACGGCTTTTGCGTGTCACTCTCCGGGGTTTCAGTATCGGTCCCGGCAAGCGAGCGCGCAAAATCCGCACCGGTGCCGGACTCTTTGGGCGCGCTGCGGTTGCGCGTGGCATTTTCGCCCGGAGCCAGGGATCGACGCGCGGTGAGGTCCGTTTCAAGAAGGAATGTCATCGCGTGTCCGGTATGGCTGGCATTAACCAAATTAAAACCAAGCCGCGTAAAAAGTAGGTTAACAATTGAAATGATTTTATTCACGACTTGCTCAGTAATCTGAATGCGGAAATTAAAATGGCAGACCCGATAGGTATCCAGCTGGGCGGCGTTTCGTCTCAACCGCCGATAAATCGGACGCCCGTTGAGAAGGGCGCGTCCGATGCTCAGAGCATTGGCCAGAAATTCGAGCAGATGCTTTGGGCGGAGATGCTGTCGCATGCCGGTCTGGAAAAGGCCTTCTCCCAGGGGGGAGGGGAGGCAGCATCCGCGTTCTCGCGTTATATGGTTGAGGCTGTGGCCAAGGATCTCGCCGCCAGCCATCCGATGGGCCTGGCAGCCGCGGTTGAGGCTGACCTCGCCACCAAACCCCTGCGGAGTGAATAGACGTGCCGGCAGATTCCATTCGCGCCAGGGCGACACGCCTACAGGAGATTCTTGCGATCGAGAAGGACATGCTCCTGACAGGCCGCGCCCGGGATGCCGTCTCTCTCATGGATGAGAAGCTCGATGCGATCACTTCGCTCGAAAGTGCGCTTGCCGACCCGGAGATGCGGGCCATGATTGCGGACCATCAGAGCATCCTGCAATCAATTGCCCTATCTGCAAGTGAGAACGCGGCCCATTTCGTTGCTGTTCGAAATGGTCTTCGCCATGCGATTGATCGCCTTCAGTCCCTGCATGCCAGCGCCTATGTCGGCTCATACGGCCGCGACGGTGGTAAAGTTCCTTTTACGGAAGTTACCGGACAATTCCGCAAAAAGGCCTGATTGGTTAACTCTATTTACACACTAGGACCCTATCAGTGGTTGGACTGACCAAAGAATGGTTAGGTGATTTTCACTGTCAGGACGACGCGTGTTTGATCAATCCATGAGATGCTCATGGAAAAAAATCTGAGGTAACATACTGTGTCCAGTATTCTGACAAATAATAGCGCCATGGTTGCGCTCGATACGCTGCGCAACATCAATAAAAATCTTGCGTCCGTACAAAACGAAATCTCGACCGGCAAGAAAGTGTCGTCCGCCAAGGACAACGCGGCCATCTGGGCTATCTCAACCGTGATGTCGACTGATGTCGAAAGCTTCAAGACAATTTCCGACTCGCTGAACCTCGGTTCATCGACGGTTGGCGTTGCCCGTTCGGCCGCCGAAGCTGTCACCGAGAACCTGCAGTCCATCAAGAACCTGATCGTTTCGGCTCAACAGAGCAACGTTGACCGCGACAAGATCCAGGCTGACATTGATGAGCTGACCAAAGGCATCCAGACCAGTGTTTCCGGTGCCCAGTTCAACGGCCTGAACCTGCTTGATGGCAGCTCTTCGGCTGATGTTGACTTCCTTGCTTCGCTTGATCGCTCTTCGAGCGGTACGGTTTCGGCGTCCTATATAAGCGTCGGTCGTCAGGACCTGTCGCTGAGCAACTCGGCGACAGCTGCCACCTTTGGTACGACTGCAAACGCTGACCAGACGATTATTGATTCTGGTGTGAACTCCGGCACGGCAACTTCCGCTGCTGCTGGCGGCACGCTCGACATCGCCATCGCGTCGGTTGCTGATGGCAACAGCTATCGCATCCTTCTGAACGACTCGGCTACCAATAACACACTTGGTCAGCGTACGTTCGAATACGTTGCGGGTTCTTCGGACAGCGCTGACTCGGTTGCTGCAAATCTGGCCAACCAGATTTCTACATACCTCTCGGCGACAGGTGAGACGAACTACTCTGTCTCGCGTACAGACGGCACCATCACGATCGCCAACGCTTCTGGTGCGGCACTTGCCGTCACAGCGACAGCGACGACGGGCGGCACCGCCGGTACGTCGACGGGTGGCCTTGGCAACCTGGCCACGATCGATGTCACGACGGATGCGGGCGCAACAGCCGCTCTGACAGCCATCGAAGGCCTTCTGCAAACGTCGATCGACGCTGCATCGGCTCTTGGTTCGTCGCAGAAACGCATCGAGAACCAGGGCGAGTTCGTGAACAGCCTGGTCGACGCAATGACGACAGGTATCGGTGGTTTGACCGATGCCGACATGGAAGCAGCTTCTGCTCGCCTCCAAGCGCTTCAGGTTCAGCAGCAACTCGGTGTTCAGGCGCTTTCGATCGCCAACTCTGCACCGCAGCAGCTTCTGTCGCTGTTCCGCTAATACGACTATCCGACCCGGGCGTGGGACGCGCCCGGGTCACCCCATTACTAAGGTGTTCAGGAGGGCGCTTTGCAACATTTGGCATTCAGGGCTTACGGCGAAGTCCAACAGCGTACCGCCGGTCCCAAAGAGATCGAGTTATCTCTCTTCCGCCAGATTACCGAAGCGCTTGAGGCTGTTGCGGCAGCTGAGACGCCGCCGCTAGAAGCATGGGCCGATGCGCTCTATCGTAATCAGCAGCTCTGGACCATTGTCGCGACCGATCTGGTCAATCCGGACAACACACTTCCCGAAGAAACCAAGCGCAACCTTGTTTCGCTTTCCCAGTTCGTTCGCCAATGCAGCAATCGCGTGCTGGCCGGAAACGACGGAATCGCCGACCTCATTGATATCAACAAAAGTATCATCGCCGGTCTTTCGGGTATTCCTGTGTCGACAGTGACAGAGGAGGCCGCCTGATGTCTGGTCTCGTCCTAAAAATTGCGCCCGGCGAGCGCTTTATCGTTAACGGCGCTGTGCTCGAGAACGGCGACAAGCCGGCGCGCATCCGCATTGCCGACGGCGATGCGCGCGTCTTGCGGTGCCGCGATGCCCTGTTGCCGGAAGACGTCAATACGCCGGTCAAGCAGGTCTATTATGCTGTGCAGCTGCTGATCACTGGCGATCTGAAAGAGGCAGACACGCTGCCCGCCATTGATGACGCCTGTTCAAAACTTCTTGATGTTTTCCGCGCGATCGATCCTGAAATGGTGCCGATGCTCCGCTCCATGATCAATCGCGGAAATTACTATTCTGCGCTCTGCCACATGCGCCAGATGCTGATTCTGGAAGGTCAGTTGCTGGCGCGCGCCAGTTCATCCACTTCCTCGGACACGAAGGTCGCTTAACTTATGTTCCAGCCCGTCATTCCCCTGAGTGGAAACAGCGGATGGAAGTTTCTGGAAGCGACCTATGACCGCCAGCTGAAGTCTTATACCGACTCGCCGCAGGTGCAGATGGATCGTGACTATCTGATCGAAAAGTTCTCCCAGCCCGTGGCCGTTGAGGATTTTCTCAAGGACACGCGCCTTCTGCGTGTCTCACTCACAGCCTTTGATCTTGGCGGTGAAGAGTGGAAGCGTGGTTTCATCGATAAGGTGCTGAGCGAAGTATCTGATCCTGACAGCACATTCCTCACCAGGCTGAATAATCCGAAGTACACCGCCTTTGCGAATGCGATGAAGCCTGTGGATGGTAAGATCACCCTGACGCCAGCGGCGGTTTTGGCCATGGCGACGCAGTACGAGTCAGCTGCGTTTGAGGCTGCGGTCGGCGAGGTCGATGATAACATGCGTATCAGCCTCAACTACAAGTCCGAAATCGGCAGCATCGTCGGCTCCAGCTCGAGTGAATCGGCCAAGATCTATCGTATGCTGGCCAACGTGCCCGTGCGCACCTTGCTTGAGGGCGCGATGAATCTCCCTTCGGATATCCGTAAGCTGCCTATCGAGCGTCAGGCCGACATCTTCAAGGAACGGCTCCAGAGCACGTTCGGTATCAGTGACGTGTCCGAGCTTGCCTCACCGGAAATTATCGACAAGGCCATCCAGAGATTCCATGTGATGCGATCGATTAACGAGGGCATCTCAAACTACTCGCCTGCTTCCGCGGCCCTGACGCTATTGGGGAATGGTCTCGGCAGCCAGAGCAGCGAGAACCTGTTCCTCAGCCTGCTCTGATCAGGATGGCACGGCCTGTACCGGGGCCGCTTGAGTTTCAACTGAAAGTATGGCGCGTAATTGCGCAAACGCATCGCTAATGCCAGCGTTGCTGCGTCTGGCGGCGTAACCGTCCAGCGCCTGAAATAATCCGATCGCGCGGTCCGCTTCAGCATCCTTGCCGGGCTCATAAAGATTGGCCCGCAACATCGGCGACACTTCCTCATACAGGGCCAGCATTCTGCGGGCGTCGCGGATCAGTACATTCTCATCATCGGTAGCCGCATGCGGCAGGCTGCGCGACACGCTTCGTAGGATGTCGATGGCCGGATAACGACCGCGCTCGGCAATCTCGCGCGAGAGGATGATATGCCCATCAAGAATGCCGCGGATCATGTCGGCCACGGGCTCTTCCATGTCGGATCCCGCAACGAGCACTGAATAGATCGCCGTAATATCTCCCTTGCCGTCCGTGCCGGGACCAGTTCGCTCGGCTAGTTCGGCGATCACCCGCACAGTCGACGGCGGAAAGGCATTGAGCGCCGGTGTCTCGCCGGCGAGCAGGGCGGTTTCCCGGTGGGCTTCGGCAAAGCGTGTGATGGAATCGAACAGGAACAGCACATTGCGGCCCTGATCGCGGAAATGTTCGGCGGCTGCCATGGCGCAATAGGCAGCGCGCTTCTTCGCGCCGGGAGGCTCGCTTGCCGTTGCTGCCACGACGACCGTTTTCGACATGATCGCGGCCGGCAAGATATTGCGGACAAACTCGTTCACTTCCCGGCTGCGTTCGCCGATCAGCGCGATCACGACGACATCTGCTTCCATGCCCCCTGCAAGCGATCCCAGAAATGTGGACTTGCCCACGCCTGATCCCGCAAACAGGCCAAGCCGCTGGCCACGGCAGATCGGCAGCATCGTATCGGTCACCATCCAGCCCGAGTCCAGGCGGGGCCCTATGCCGCGCCGATCATGGGCGGGCAGCGCGGACGCATGCAGCCGTCTGCCTGCAGAATGGCCGTTGGAGAGCGATTCGCCCTGTCCTGTAATGTCTCCGCGATAGTTAATGATCTGTCCGAGCCAATGGTCGCTCGGATTGACCCTAGCTTCCTGTTCGATCTGCACTGGGTCCCCGATGCGAATGGCATCGCAAGGCGAAAACAGCAGGGCCGTGACACTATCCCCGGACACATTGAGTATCTCTCCCAGAACCTTAATGCCCGGTTTTTCTATGACAATTTCATTTCCGACGCCGGCGAGCTCGCTGACGCCGGCAACTTTTATCATGCCGGGTGCCACATCGGTGACGGTGCCCCATAGACGATAGAGATGAAGTGAAGCGGGAGAAACCTGCATGGGGAGCGCTCTAAACCTTCATCCTAAATTAACGGTTTCCTTAATATAGATTACCAAATCTTGTGATGGGGTTAACCAAAAGGGGCAGGTCATGATTTCAGAACTTCCCATGTTCCAGATCCTGAGCGCCATGGCTCGCCATGCGGCGGAGAGCCAGAAGGTGAGCGCGACCAATATCGCGCACGCCGACCAGCCGGGATACAAGGCCGCTCAAATTGAATCGTTCGACACCTTTCTTGATCGCGTCCGCATGGGCAGCGAATCCGGTGGCCTGAACGGAACCTTCCGCACAGAGGCCGCTGACACGCCCGCCGCGCCCAATGGCAATACGGTCAGCCTCGAGCAGGAATTGTTTAATTCAGCCGACGCCATGGGCCAGCACCAGATGGCCCTGACGGTCTATACCAAATCGCTCGACCTGCTTCGCACCGCTATCGGCAAGAGATGAGTAAGGAGGAACAGACATGAATCCCCTCAAGGCAGTCATGCAACAAGCCGTCGCCGGTATGGGGCTCGAATCGCGCCGTATCACGGTCGCGGCCGAGAACATCTCCAACGTCGACACGCCCGGCTACCAGAAAAAACTTCTCGCCATGCAGCCCCAGATCGGAGGCGCAGACTCGTTTGCGGCGATGAAGGAAATTCTCGACGAGACACCCGGCGAGCGCAACTACCAGCCCTCGCACCCGATGGCCGACCAGGACGGTTACGTCACCATGTCGAACGTGTCGCTGGTCATGGAAATGGCTGACATGCGCGAAGCCAACCGAACCTATGAAGCCAACTTGAACGCGTTCCAGCAGGCGCGTTCCATGTATTCCTCGCTGCTCGATATTCTGCGTCGCTAGGGAGGCGATCGACACCCATGTCCACAGTCAGTTTCAACGCCTACACTGCGCTCAACACAACCCGGCCCGCCGATGGCGCGCAGTCCGCCGGCAAGGCCGATGCGGCCAAGAACCCTGTCGCCGAAGGCATTTCCGATTTCCGTACGGCGATGCAGCAGGCGGAACAGTCCACCATGCAGACCGCTGTTGCGGGCGCCGACCCGCACGCGATGGTGGCTGCCCTGGCCAATGCCGAGCTGATGCTGGATGCGGCTGTCACCATTCGTGACAAGGTTGTCGAAGCGTATCAGGAACTTCTGCGGATGCCTGTCTAGGCGTGGGAGTAGGCCGTGTCGGAAGCTGAGGTCTTTGAGGTCTTGCGGGCCCATATCTGGGCGGCCGCGATGATGGCCATGCCTATTCTTGTCGCCACCCTGATCGTGGGTTTCGCGATTGGCCTCCTGCAGGCGCTGACATCCATCCAGGAAATCACCCTGACGTTCATCCCGAAGATCCTCGTCGTCGTGATCGTGTTTTTTCTTTCGCTCGGATACATGACCAGGATCTGCCTTGACCTGTTCAATAATTCGGTACTGCCGCTGATTGCCCGATAGGTTCCATAGTGCACACTTCCATTCTCTACGGATTGTCCAGGCCAACATCCCTGTTGGCGATTGGCCTCATGCTGGTGATCCTGGTGATGATCCTGCCGGTTCCGGCATGGGTCATGGATGTCGGTCTGACGCTGTCCTTCGCCTTCGCCATCCTCATCTTCGCGACAGCCGTGTTCATCGAGCGCCCGCTCGATTTCTCGTCCTTCCCGAGTGTGCTCCTGGCCTCGCTGATCCTGCGCCTCGCGCTCAACGTGTCATCGACCAAGCTGATCATCGGCGAGGGACATACAGGCACGCATGCTGCGGGCGGGGTCATCGAAGGCTTCGCCATGTTCATCATGGGCGGCAACCTGTTTGTCGGTCTTGTGGTCTTTGGCGTGCTCGTGATCGTCAATTTCATGGTCATCACCAAAGGTGCGGGCCGTATGGCGGAAGTCGGCGCACGCTTTGCCCTTGATGCCATGCCGGGCAAGCAGCTCGCCATCGACTCCGACCTTGCTGTCGGTGCCATCACGCATGAAGAAGCCAAGATGCGCCGCCAGCGCGAGCAGGAAGAGGCTGGCTTCCTCGGCTCCCTCGACGGTGCCTCGAAATTCGTGAAGGGTGATGCCATCGCCGGCCTGATGATTACCGCGCTCAACCTCGTCGCGGGCATCGGCATCGGGCTCACGGTCCACCATCTCAGTTTCTCGCAGGCACTCAGCAATTATTCGATCCTGACGGTTGGCGACGGTCTTGTCTCCCAGGTTCCGGCGGTCATCGTGTCGGTTGCCTCGGCGCTGCTCCTGTCCAAGGGCCGCGAAGAAGGCGCGATCGACCTTGCGCTGCTCGCCCAGCTCGGCAACAACGTCGCCGCCCTGATGATCGTGGCCGGCATCCTCTTTGTCTTCGCGCTCTTTCCGGGCCTTCCTTTCATTCCCTTCATGGTGGCGTCTGCCGGATTTGCGGCGGCCTCGTTCTTCGTGCGCAAACAGAACCGCGCAAAGCGGGATGCCAAGGAAGAGATCATCGAAGACGAAGCGCCAAAAGCAATCGTGTTCGGCGACTCCATCCATGCCGACGAAATCCATCTGGAAGTCGCGCCAGACCTCGTGAACCTTGTCCTGATCGGCGAGAACGGATTCGAAAGCCGTATCCACAAGATCCGCCGCTACATCGCGGAAGAATATGGCTTCGTGCTGCCGCCGATCCGCATGACAGACAACCCGACCCTCAAGAAGAATGACTATCGCATTCGTATCCAGGGCGTCCGGATTGATTCCGGCATGCTGCGGCCCGGGTCCATTCTGGCTCTGATGGAAGACGACCAGCAGCCTCACCTACAGGGCGAGAAGGTCAAGGAGCCAGTCTACAAGGCCGCCGCCCGCTGGCTCCCCAACAGCAAGAAGCAGGAGCTGGCCGCGACCGGCATTCCCGTTGTCGAGCCCATCGAAGTGCTCGCAACGCACATGCTGGAAGTCATCCAGTCCAATTTCTCGCTCGTGTTCACGCGCATGGTCCTGCTCGATACGCTCGATGCCCTGACCACGGTCAGCGACAATGACCGGGCCGCTTCCAACCGCCGCTTCCTTGACGAGTACATTCCCACCAAGGTCACGCCCGAACTTCTCCTGTCAGTGGTCCGCCTCCTGCTTGAAGAGCGCGTCTCCATTCGCAACCTGTTCCTCATCATCGAGACCATTGCCGAAGCCAAGACGTCGAACCCCGGTCTGCCGCGCATGGTCGAGCTTGTTCGCCAGCGTCTCGCCTTCCAGATTGTCGACCGGCTCCAGGATGACCAGGGTCGCTTGCCGCTCGTGCAGCTCTCGACCGCCTGGGAGCAGAAGTTCACGCAGTACGAAGTCGCCGGCGAGAATGGCAGCAGCGATATTGCCCTGCCACCCGAAATGTTCGGCGAATTGACGAACGAGGTTCAGACAAAGCTCAATGAAGCGGCCAAGAAGGGCGTTATGGCCTCCGTCGCGACCTCGTCGCGCCGACGCCGCTTCCTGCAGACCGTGCTGGCCAGCAAGGGTATCCGCAACTCCGTCCTCGCCTACGAGGAAATCAGCGCCAAGACCAAGCCCTATATAATCGGCGTGGTCTGATGGAGGCATTGGCACCATTGGCAGGCCCCCTGGCTGGTTGGCTGGGCCTGTACATGGTTGTCATTGCGCGGCTGTCCTTTGTCGTTTTCCTCATGCCGGGGCTCGGTGAACAGGCCATTCCGGTGCAGATGCGCCTTGTTGTCCTCCTGTCCATATCGATGGCCCTGGCAACAACCGGCGTCATCGGCGTGCCGGTCACATGGCCGCTCTCGAGCTATGCGGCGGTTCTCTTCAGCGAGTTGACCATCGGTTTCTGCCTTGGGGTCACCCTGCGCGTCACGATCTGGATGCTCAGCATCGCCGGCACGATTATCTCGCAGTCTATCGGTCTGTCACAGCTCCTCGGTGTCGCCATGGAGCATGAGGCGCAGACCATGGCGGCCAATCTTCTCTCGCTGGCAGGCGCAGCGGTTCTCCTGTCCGCAGACTTTCACATCAGCGTCGTGGCAGCCCTCTTGCGTCTCTATGGAGAGATACCGGTTGGCGCCCTCTGGTCACTGGATATGCGCATGCTGGTCGACCAGTGTTTCTCGGCCATTGGCTTTGCCGTGCTGCTCGCCTGGCCCTTTGTCGCGGTGAACCTGCTCTACAATATCTGCCTCGGCTTCATCAACAAGGCGCTGCCCCAGCTGATGGTTGCCTTTGTCGGTGCACCGCTGTTGATTGGCGGCGGCATGCTGTTTCTCGCCCTTTCGATCATCGGCCTTCTGGTCGTCTGGAAAGAGCGCGTCATCGATGTCGTGGGATGGATGTGAGCTAGGCCATGGCAGAGGAAAACGATAGCGGCGAAAAGGAATTTGACGCCACCGAGGCGAAGCAGCGCCAGGCGCGGGAAGAGGGCAACGTCCCGCAGTCCAAGGAGGCCAACGCGCTCGCCCTGATCGTGGGCATTCTCATTGCGGGTGTCGTCCTGCAGTTCACAGTTGGCAACGCGGTTTTTACCGACTTCTCATCAATCCTCTATCACGCTGATTCCTTTGCGAGCGACGTCTTTGACTCGGGTGGTGGCGAAACGCGCAGTTGGCTTTCAGGCACGCTGATTCACTTCTCCCTGATCTATCTCCTGCTCGCCGCCGTCGTTCTGATATCGCTCGTCATCCAGCGATCGATTTCCTTCTCGTTCAAGAAGATAAAGGTCGATGCGAAGAAGATTTCGCCGGTCGAGAATCTCAAGAAGCGCTATGGCACGCGCGGCCTGACAGACTTCCTGAAAGACACGTTCAAACTGTTCATTGCCGGCGTCATCGCCGTTCTGTTCCTGGCGCAGCTTGCCAAGGATTACTATGCCAGCAGCGCCATGCAGATGGACCAGTTCGCGATGTTCACTTTTAGCCAGGCGATGAAGCTCATCATCTGGTTCCTCGTCTTTCAGCTTCTCCTGGCTGCCATCGACTTGCCGCTCCAGCAAAGGCTGCACAATAACAAGCTGAAGATGTCGCGCGAGGAAATGAAGAAGGAGATGAAGCAGAGCGAGGGCGACCCCCAACTCAAGCAGCAACGCCGTCAGGCAGGCGCCAAGATCGCGCGCGGCCAGATGATGCAGAACGTCAAGACGGCCACGGTCATCATGGTCAACCCCGAACACTATGCCGTGGCCTTGCGCTGGAATCCGGACGAAGGCCTCGCGCCGGTCTGCGTTGCCAAGGGCGTCGACCATCTCGCCGCCAAGATCAGGGAGCTTGCCATGGCAAACGACGTTCCGATCTTCCGGGATCCGCCGACAACCCGCTCCATCTACAAACTGGTCGAAATCGATGGCGAAATCCTGCCCGAACACTTCGCTGCCGTTGCGGCGGCCATCAACTTTGTGGAGCGCGTGCGCAAGCACATGTAGTCAGAATGGCCCGTCGCAAACCCGATCTTCAGAAACTCGTCTCCCTGAAACGCCAGAAGGCCGAGCAGGCCTATCTCGCCGCCCAGCAGGCACATGCTGGCGCCGAGTCCGAACGTGAGCGCCTAGCAGACGGTCTCAAGGCGATGGATCACACCATAACCGATGTCGATTCCCTGATCCTGTCACACCAGCAGGGCCATGCCCGCAAACTGATCCGCGACATCGGCGTGCAACATGAGCGCGTGGATGAAGAGGCGCGTCAGGTCCGCTCGGCGCGGGACGTGCTCCAGCGGGCTTTCGATTCAGAACAGCGCCTGAAGAAGTCGAAGGAATAGCCGACAGCCGCGAGGGGCTATCGGTCCTCTTCGCCTGCAGCCGCCGTCCACGGGCCCGCCTGTGTCAGTCGCACCTTTATGTCACGTGCGCCCGCAGCCTTCACCACCGCCGTCTGCGAAATCCCGGCCACATGCACGCCGGTGATGGCGCCCGTGGAAATCGGCGCGCCCTTGCGCAGGGGCAGGCCGCGCCGGGCGGCGTTTTCCAGCATGAAGCGGAACGACTCGATCGGCCCGCCGGGTATGCTGTCCGGCGTGGCTGTCCCGAGGCTGACGCCATCCAGCAATGTTTCGAAACGCCATTCATGCGTCGCCAGTCTGTGCCAGTTGGGGATTTCATCACCGATGACGAGCCCGAAATTGTTGCCGAAATCGGAAATGGTCACCAGCGGTCCGAAATCATTGATGCCGGGAAACGGGCTGGAGGCGATTTCGATCCCGGCATGGATCGCGCCGATCAGTTCGATCGCTTCATCGCGCGTCCAGTCTGTCTTATCGGCCGGCGCATCGTCCCCGGCAATGATCACGCACTCGCCCTCGACCGCTGCAAAGCCACCCAGGAACACCGGCATGTCGATGCAGGAATCCCCAGCGACAACGATCTGGCTCGGGAAGATCGGGCCAGCCAGGCGGTCCGTCCCGTAGCGGCCTATGTCATCCCCATTGATGCGGCCCACTTTCCAGCCAGACACGGGTTCCGGCCAGGCCTTGATCGCCTGGTCCTGTATCGCATAAGCGACGGCAGGGGCCTCCGGCATGCCGCCCGGATAGGTCGCGATGGCCTGTGCCGACAGGCGGGCCTGCACGAAGACGGATGCAGGGTCGGCGGCCGATCTGGAAAATTCTGTCACGCGTTCTCTCAACTTCTCATCGGATGGTCGACTAAGTTCATTCTCGGGCTGGACACTATAGGAAACCGGTGTCATTTACAAATAGCGATAAGACGGGTTTGCGCAATCTGCAAACGAAATGGAGTTTGGCGGTGTAAAAAACACAAAGCCGGGCACAGGGAGAGAACACGATGATTTCCACCAGAATGCTTTCACGCCACGCACTGACGGCCCTCGTCGGAAGCATGGCCATCATGCTTGCCGGCTGCACGGGAATGGGTGCTGCGGCCGATACGCGCTCGGATCTGGCCACAGTCGCAGCTGAGGCGTCCGCGCCGAAAGCGCCCTGGATGGGCCCGCTTGGCTGGGCCGCGAGCACGAAAGGCGGCGCTGGTGGGGAAGTCATCCGCGTCACAACTCTGGCGGGCAACGGTCCGGGTTCCCTGCGCGCCGCGCTGGAGGCTGACGGTCCCCGCATTGTTGTCTTCGAGGTTGGCGGTGTCATCGACATGGGCGATCACGAAGTGATTGTCAGCAATCCCTACCTCACAGTTGCCGGCCAGACGGCACCTTCGCCGGGCATCACCATCATCCGCGGCGGCCTCACCGTCAAAAGCCATGATGTCATCATCCAGCACCTGCGCATCCGCCCCGGTGACATGGGCGGCGCCTATATGAGCGGGCGCGATATCGACGCCTTCACCACCGTTTCAGCACATGATGTCATCGTCGATCACTGCACGCTTTCCTGGGCGACAGACGAGAACATGTCAGCCTCCGGCGCGCGCTTCACGGGCGAGACGCCTGCCGAGTGGCGCGAAGGCACGTCCCACCGCATCACCTTCTCGAACAATCTCGTCTCCGAAGGTCTCTCGCACGCGACCCATGCAAAAGGTGAGCACTCAAAAGGCTCCCTCATCCATGACAATGTCAGCGACATCCTGATCTACGGAAACCTCTACGCCCACAATTACGAGCGCAGCCCGCTCTTCAAAGGCGGTGTGCACGGCGCGATCATCAACAACTTCATCTATGATCCGGGCCAGCGGGCCATTCACTACAACCTTCAGGAGCTTGAGTGGGGTGCCATACCGCATCAAGCAGGCCGCATGACGGCCATTGGCAATGTCATGCGTGCCGGGCCGTCCACGGTGAAGGGCCTGCCGATGATCATGATCGGCGGCGACGGCGACCTTGATCTCTATGCTCGCGACAATATCTCGGTCGACCGCTGGGGCGGGGACGCTCCGCTGATGGGCCGCTATACAACAGGTCGGGCGAAGATCGTCGCGGCCGAGGCGCCATTGGACATGCCCGAAGGCCTCCAGCCCATGCCCGCCCGCGATGTTGAGCGCTATGTGCTGGCCAATGTCGGTGCCCGTCCATGGGACCGGGACAAGCATGATGTCCGCGTGCTGGCCGATGTCGCCGAGGGCCGCGGCGAGATCATCGACAGCCAGGAACGGGTCGGGGGCTATCCCGATTACGCGCCCACACAGCGCGCTTTCGATCCCGCAATGTGGGACATGGAGACCCTTCAGCCGAAGACTCCCGAGGCCCTCGATGACGGGTCAAAAGCACACGGCACTTGAGTTTGTCACCACGACTAGGGCAAATGTCCCCCTTGGGTGGTGAAAGCACAGGTCATGACGGAAAACACACGTAAACCGAAAGACGCGAAGGATCGCGCCCAGGTCACGATCATCGACATTGCCCGCATGGCAAATGTGTCGAAGAAGACTGTTTCGCGTGTGATCAACAAGTCACCGCTCGTGCGCGAGGAAACCCGCGAGATCGTCAACAAGATCATTGCGGAAACCGGCTTCACGCCCAACCCGCAGGCGCGGGCGCTCGCCTTTCGCCGGTCCTTCCTGATCGGGCTCGTCTATGACAATCCGAGCCCTCAATATGTCGTCAACATGCAGCGCGGCATTCTTGATGCGCTGGACGAGACGAGTTTCCAGCTTGTCCTGCGCCCCTGCGACCGGGCCGACGCCAATTATCGCGAACGGGTCGAATCCTTCGTCATCCAGCACAAGCCCTATGGCCTCATCCTGACGCCGTCCGTGTCGGAGGATGACGAGCTGGCCGCCATGCTGCGCGATCGCAATTGCGATTATGTGCGGATCGCCTCGGTAGAGATCGACGATGCCTCGCGGATGGTGCGCACGCATGATGCCCAGGGCGCTGAACTTGCGGCCCGTCACCTGGCAGAGCTTGGCCACACGCGCATCGCCCATATTCACGGGCCCAACACGTTCCGCTCGACCCATGAGCGCATGGCAGGCTTCCGGAAGGGCCTGGCCGATTTTGGTCTTTCGCTCGATCCGAAACTGACCCTTGAGGGCGCCTATACGTTCGATTCGGGCGTCGAATGTGCGACAAGGCTGCTCAGCCGTCCTGACCGGCCAACGGCCGTTTTTGCCGGCAATGATGAAATGGCCGTCGGTGTCTATGTTGCGGCGCGCAAGGCGGGCCTGCAGATTCCAGACGATGTCTCGATTGTCGGCTTCGATGACACACCCATTTCGTCACGGATCTGGCCGCCAATGACCACGGTGCGCTCGCCTATCCGCGATGTCGGACGTGTCGCGGCCCTGCGGCTCATCCAGGCCGAAGAAGACGAAAAAACGCAGGCGCCCGGTGCCTTTGCCCTCGAATTGATCGTCCGGGAGTCGACGCAGGCGCTTTAGGTCCTTTCATCCGGTTGCAACCGGCAAGACCGGGTGTTATGACACCGGTTACCAATGCCGGACAGGCAAGACAGAAACTCCAGGAGGACCTCCCATGTTCAACAAGGTTTATCACGCGACCCACCCCGACATGATGGACGGTGTCGAGAATGAGAAACTGCGGGAGCGCTATGTCGTTTCAAGCCTGTTCGCGCCGGATGAAGTGAACCTCAACTATTCCCACAATGAGCGTTTCGTCATCGGCGGCGCCATGCCCGTCAAAGGCAGCGTTGTCCTGCCGGCTCAGACCGAGCCGGAATCGGCCAAGGGCCATCCCTTCCTGGAGCGCCGCGAACTTGGCATCATCAATGTCGGCGACGGCTCGGGCTCGGTTACAATCGACGGCGAAACCCATCCGCTCATTTCGCGTGACGGTCTCTATGTGCCCATGGGCACCAGGGATGTCGTCTTTGCCTCCGACGACGCGTCGAACCCCGCCAAGTATTACCTCGTCTCCACCCCCGCCCACGCCCGCTACGAAGTCGCCAAGATCTCCATCGACAAGGCCGTCCCGCTTGAGCGCGGATCGCTCGCGGAAAGCAATGAGCGCACGATCTACCAGTTCATCGTTCCGGCCACGGTCAAATCCTGCCAGCTCCTGCTCGGCCTAACCGTCCTGAACACGGGCAGCGTCTGGAACACGATGCCGCCCCATCTGCATGATCGCCGCTCGGAAGTGTATTTCTACTTCGGCCTCGGCGAGCATGACCGCGTCTTCCACTTCATGGGCGAGGAAGACAAAATGCGCCACATCGTGATGGAGAATGACGAGGCCGTGATCTCGCCGCCCTGGTCCATCCATATGGGTTCGGGCACCAAGTCCTATGCCTTCATCTGGGCCATGGGCGGGGAAAACCTCGACTATACCGACCTGAACGTGCTCGATATCTGCCAGCTGAAATAGGCGGACACATCATGGGCAATCCCTTCGATCTCTCCGGCAAGGTGGCCCTGGTGACCGGCGCCAATACGGGCCTCGGGCAGGGCATTGCCGTCGCGCTGGCCGAGGCGGGCGCCGATGTCTGCCTCGTCGGCCGCTCGGCGCCGGATGAGACAGTGGCGAAAGTCACTGCGCTCGGCCGTAAGGCGCATGTCATCAGCGCCGATCTTGGCTCGGCGGATCATGTCGCAGATATCGTCGCTGAAACGAAGTTGGCATTCGGTCGCGTGGACATTCTCGTCAACAATGCCGGCATCATCAAGCGCAACGATTCCATCGATTTCACCTTCGAGGAATGGGACAGCGTGATGAACGTGAACCTCCGTACCCTGTTCTTCCTCTCGCAGGCCGTCGCCCGCGAGATGATCGCGGCAGGGCGGGGTGGCAAGATCATCAACGTCGCCTCGATGCTCTCCTTCCAGGGCGGCATCCGCGTGCCCTCCTACACGGCCTCGAAAAGCGGGGTGGCAGGCCTTACCAGGATCCTCGCCAATGAATGGGCGAAGCACGGCATAAATGTGAACGCCATCGCCCCCGGCTATTTCGCCACCAATAACACGGCCGCCCTGCAGGCCGACGAAACACGCAACGCCGAAATCCTCGGCCGCATCCCGTCCGGCCGCTGGGGCGACCCTTCGGATCTTGGCGGCGCTATTGTGTTTCTGGCGTCCCGGGCGTCTGACTATGTTCAGGGCATCACCCTGCCGGTCGATGGCGGCTGGCTCGCCCGCTAGGCAAAGGCGCACGTCATGAGCCACCGCATCGTCTGCTTCGGCGAACTCCTGCTCCGGCTCACCGCGCCGGGGCGCGAGCGCCTGCTCCAGACCGGCCATTTCGACGTCCATGTGGGCGGCGCCGAAGCCAATGTTGCTGTCTCGCTCGCCCAGTTCGGTCATGCGGTCGCCATGGCCAGCACGGTGGCCGATAATGAGCTTGGCGAAGCGGCCACCGGCACGCTCCGGCGCTATGGCGTCGACACGCGCCATATTGCCCGTACGCCGGGCCGCATGGGCCTCTATTTCCTTTCGACCGGCGCGGTCCGTCGTCCCTCCCAGATTGTCTATGACCGCGCAGGTTCCGCCTTTGCTGCAGCCGATCCGGATGCCGCCGACTGGCCTGCCATTCTGCGTGGCGCCGAATGGCTCCACATTTCCGGCGTCACGCCCGCCATCGGTCCCAACGGTGCAGCCGCCGCCCAGGGCGCGGTCGATGCTGCCCGCGCTGCGGGCGTCAAAATCTCCTTCGACGGCAATTACCGTGCCCAGCTCTGGGCCAATTGGGACGGCGACGGCCCGGCCATCCTGCGCGGCCTGCTCGAAGCCGCCAGCCTTGCCTTCATCAACGAGCGTGACATCAGCCTTATCCTCGGCCAGTCCTTCGACGATCGCGATGCCGCCTACACCGCCGCCTTCCAGCTCTTCCCGCGTCTCGACACCATCGCCGCCACCACGCGCACGCAATACAGCGTCGATCATCATGCCATCGATGCCGAGATCGCGACGCGCAACGGCCACTGGCGATCCAGGTCCCATGAACTGGTCGGCATCGTCGACCGGATTGGCGGCGGCGATGCCTTTGCGGCCGGTGTCCTCCACGGCCTGCTGACCGACATGCCACCTGACCACCTGATCGAATTTGCTGCCGCCGCAAGCGCCCTGAAGCACTCGATCCCGGGCGACTTCAACCTCGCCAGCGTCGCGGATGTCGAAGCGGCCGTCGACACAGACAATCTGGACGTGCGTCGGTAAGCGCGTCTATTCCCGGTTGTCTGTGCGACGCTATGACAATCCGGACCCGGAAGACTGATGCGCCGACGCGCTTCTGCGTGAAAGTTTTTTTGTCGCGCGCTTTTATCGCACTTGCGAAATCCGGTGATCCCAATCATAAGCCTGCGCCTGAGCGGACGCGGGCCAGCTGGCCCTGCCGCAGAAAACGCGTTCTGGCTGGCGACCATGGCGTTCACTTCATCCACGCCGGATCAATCGGGAACGCTTTACTGCAAAGGCCCGTATACAAAGGAGCGCGCAGCACCGCTGCGCCGAAAGGACCTGAACATGCAAGACCCCCGTAAACTTGCCATTCGTTTGTTCCTGACGATGCCCTTTGTCGTGGCGTCCACGCCGGCCGCCATTGGCGCCGTCCATGGTATTGAAAGATCCGACATTTCCGAGGGGCAGCATCACCCCCGCGGCACCGACCGCTCGAGCCTCACCGCCGATGTCAGGCGCACGGACCAGCAGCAGGACGACTCGTCCGACGAGGAATAGGTCGTCCACGGCTACCCGCCGGTAGCCTGCCTCATCCTCATCCCATCAAAATCCAGCTTCTCTCCTCACAAACTCGCAAGCATGCCCTTGCGTATTCTATGACACCGGTTACCATAGGCGAAATCAAAGACTGGAGCAGGGCTGTATCAAGGGCCAAAGCCCGGCAAGGGGAACGGAAACGCCAATGATCGCCATGATGCTTTCAGGAACACAGACTGGGCGGTGCATCCTATCCTGCCTGCGCCGTTCCATATTCCTCAAGTCGCCGGAAAATGCGTATGCTGGTCCCGGTCAGGCGGAATTCGGGGAGGAACAGGTTTGACCCATCCATCGCTCCGGCCCAGCCGCCGCGCCGTTCTGGCCTCCTCCGGCGCGCTCGGCGTCCTGGCGGCGTGTGGCGCGCACGAGGGCAGGGCGCTCCTCTGCGCGGATTCGCATGCGGAGGAATACCCGACCGTTCAGGCCGTCAAGGAAATGGGCCGCCTTCTGGACGAGCGCACCGGCGGCCGCCTCAAGATCAAGATCTATGCCGGCGGCCAGCTGGGCTCGGAACGCGACACACTCGAGATCACCACGTTCGGCGGCCTCGACATGAACCGCGTCAACCTCGCCCCGCTGAACGCGATCGAGTCCATGACCGTCATCCCGGCGCTGCCCTTCCTGTTCCGCACCACGGCCCACCTCCGCCGCGCACTGGATGGCGCACCGGGGGATGAGGTGCTCGCCTCCCTCAACCGGCATGGCCTTGTCGGCCTCTGTTTCTATGATTCCGGCGAGCGCTGCTTCTACAATACGAAACAACCGATTCGCACGCCGGCAGACATGGCGGGCATGAAGATCCGCGTGCCGAATTCCGATCTCTACGTCGCCATGATCAAGGCGCTTGGCGCCGATGCGACGCCCATGTCACTTGGCGAAGTCTACCAGGCGCTGGTCCAGGGGGTCATCGACGGCGCCGAGAACAACTGGCCCTCCTATGAAAGCGAACGCCATTTCGAGGCCGCGCCCTATTACAGCCTCACGCGGCATGTCATGGCGCCGGAAGTCCTCGTCATGTCGCTCAGCCGCTGGAACAAGCTCGGCCCCGACGACCAGCAGGTTGTGCGCCAGGCCGCCCGCGACTCCGTCCCCTACATGCGCAAGCTCTGGGACCAGCGCGTGGACGATGCCCGTGCCCGCGTCATCGCCGCCGGCGTCGAGGTCAACGAGGTCGAGGACGTCAACCAGTTCATTGATCTCATGCGCCCCGTCTGGGACCGTTTCATCGTCTCGGATAACCAGAAACGCATTGTCGCCGAAATCGAAGCGATGGGAGACACGGCATGATCGCCGCCTTGGCCAGGGCCACGCATTTCGCCGCCAACTGGCTCGTCCGCATTGCTGCGGCGGGCCTCGTCGCGATGACCGCCATTGTCGGCTGGCAGGTCTTTGGCCGCTACGTTCTGAACTCCAGTCCGTCCTGGTCCGAACAGGCCTCGCTCACGCTGATGATCTGGTATGTCTCCCTCGCGGCGGCCGCCGGCGTGCGCGAAGGTTTCCACATTCGCATCGTCGCGCTCGAAAATGCAATGCCGCCCCGCGTGCAACACTGGATGCGCATCGCTTCAAATACGATTGTCGGTGCCTGCGGTCTCGCCATGCTTGTCTGGGGCGGGGAACTCGTCGTGAAGACATGGGGACACGTCATCCCCTCGCTCGGCCTGCCGCGCGGGCTCGCCTATCTCGGCCTGCCGATTTCCGGCGCGCTAATGGCGCTCTTCTCGCTGGAGCGCGTGATCGAGGAAATTGTCGGCAAGCCACTCGAAGATGAGGAGGATCCGAGGTGGAGCTAGCCATTCTCGTCGTCACACTGCTGGTCCTGCTCGCACTCGGCGTGCCGGTGGCCTATTCGCTGCTCGGTGCGGCGATGGCCACATTCATCGCGCTCGACATCCCGCTCGTCGTCGTCTTCCAGCGCATGGCCGCCGGCGTCAGCGTGTTCACCCTCATGGCCATTCCCTTCTTCATCTTTGCGGGGGACCTGATGTACCGGTCCGGCATCGCGCAAAGGCTGGTTGAAGTCGCCGAAGGCGCTTTCGGCCGCGCACGGGGCGGGCTCGGCCTCGTCAATGTCGGCGCATCCGCCATGTTCGGCGCCGTCTCCGGCTCGGCCATTGCCAGCGCCTCGGCCATGGGCTCGACGCTGATGCCCCTGATGAAGGACAAGGGTTATGATGGCGACTATGCCGTCAACGTCACGGTCACGGCCGCCATTGTCGGCCTGCTGATCCCGCCGTCGCACAACATGATCATCTATTCCGCCGCCAGCGGCATAGGCGTGTCGATCGGCGATCTCTTCCTTGCCGGCGTGGTGCCCGGCATCCTCACCGCCCTTCTGCTGATGGTCGTTGCCTGGCGGGTCGCCGTGCTGCGCGGCTATGCCAAGGGCACATTCCCCGGCTGGCGCATTTTCCTGCGCGCGCTCTTCTACGCGATCCCCGGCCTGATGGCGGCGATCATCATCATGGGCGGCATCCTGTCCGGTGTCTTTACTGCCACGGAATCCTCCGCCATCGCGGTCGTCTACACGATCATTATCGGCGCCGTCGTCTACCGCTCCCTTGGCTGGACGAAGTTTACCGAGGCGGCCATGCAGTCGGTCAAGATCACGGCCATGGTCCTCCTCATCATCGGCTCGGCCACCGCGTTCGGCTATGCCCTCGCCATCCTCGAGGCGCCGACAAAGCTCGCCAATCTGATCACATCGACCACCGACAACCCGATCCTCGTCCTCCTCATCGTCAATGTCATCCTGCTCGTGCTCGGCACGTTCATGGACATGTCGCCCCTGATCGTCATCACGACGCCCATCCTCCTGCCGGTGGTCATGCAGGTCGGTGTGGACCCGGTCCATTTCGGCATCATCATGATGCTCAATCTCGGCATCGGGCTCGTCACACCGCCGGTCGGGTCGGTTCTCTTCGTAGGCTCAGCGGTCGGGAACGTGCCCGTCGAGCAGGCCGTCAAGACGATCTGGCCCTTCTACAGCGCGCTGCTCCTTGCCCTGATGATCATCACGTTCGTCCCACAGCTGTCCCTCGCGCTTCCAGCCATGTTCAAATGAGGACAGCGTGCTGCGCCTGATTGCTGCCCTGCTCCTGCTGACGGCCTGCGCGACACCGCCCGCAGCCCTTCCGGCCAGCGGCCCGGCAGACGCCCTGATTGTCGACCTTGACCGCCAGCCGGACGAGACCGTCCGCCTCTGGCCGGCCAGTCCACCCGGCGGCATCCCTGCGGGCCTCGCTGAGCATTATGTGGAGCGCGCCAATCCCTACGGCCTTGCAGACCGGGCCCTGCTTGAGGTGACCGATCCCACCCTCTCCGTCTTCCGGCCGGCACATCCCGATGGTTCGGCCATCCTCATCATTCCCGGCGGCGGCTATAAATGGGTCGTTGTCGAGAAGGAAGGCTATGAAGGTGCGCGCTGGTTCAGCCGACGCGGCGCCACGGTCTATGTCATGTCCTATCGCCTGCCCCAGCAGGGCTGGGCGGGCGGTCCTGATACGCCCCTGCAGGATGCGCAGCGTGCCATGCGTGTCATCCGCGCGCGGGCCGGCGAAGACGGCATCGACCCCTCCCGCATCATGGTCATGGGCTTCTCCGCTGGGGGCCATGTTGCTGGCCTGCTGACCACGCGCTTCGATGCGAACGTCTATCCGGCGACGGATGCCGCCGACGCGCTCCCGGCCCGGCCGGATGCCTCCGTCCTCGTCTATCCCGTCATCACGCTATCAAAGCCCTATACCCATGCTGCCTCACGCGAGAACATGATCGGCGCAGATCCGTCACCGGACGATGTCGCCGCCCATTCGGTCGAGACAGCGCCGCCGGCAAATGCCCCGCCTGTCTTCATCCTCCACGCGGCTGACGACCCGGCCGTGCCCGTCGAAAACGCCTTGATGGCCTACCAGGCCTTCCGCGCGGCGGGTGTCCCGGCCAGTCTCCACATTTTCGAACATGGCGGTCACGGCTTCGGTCTGCGCGGTATCGATGACGATCCGCTGCATGCCTGGCCTAAGCTGGTTATCGACTGGGGCCGCGACGCGGGCATCTTTCGCCATTAGTCCGTCTGCAGGGAAAGTCAGGTCGCTGACAGCCGAACCGGCTGATCATGCAGGCCTGTGATCAGGCGGCGCTGTCTACCGGCTGTGGAATTGACCCGCTCAGCCGCTTGATGTCGGAGAGCAATTCGTCCAGGCCGCGTGTCGCCTGCGACAGTTCGCTTGGCCCGCCGGCCGTGCTGTGGCCATTCTCGGCCTGGGTCATTGTGTGCAGCACGGCGTCGCGTGCCCGGCTGACGCGGCTCTTGATTGTCCCGGGCGAGCAGTCGCAGATCAGTCCGGCTTCCTCATAGGTAAAGCCGGCGGCAACCACGAGGATGATAGCGTCGCGCTGGGCCTGGGGAAGGGTATCGATGGCGGCCTGGAGGACACGGAAGTCCGAACGCGCTTCCAGGCTCTCATTGGCCAGCAGCGTGCGTTCAGCCTGTTCGGGCTCCAGTTCGGTCGAGCGCCAGGCCCGGCGTGTGTGCTGGTAGAATTCGTTGCGAAGGATCCGGAACAGCCAGGGGCGCATTGCCGCGCCGGGCTGGAATCGATCAATGGCGGCCCAGGCGTTCAGGCAGGTTTCCTGCACGAGGTCATCGGCCAGATCCCGGTTCCGGCAAAGACTGCGCGCAAACGCCCTGAGCTCCGGCAGAAGGCGCTCAAGCTCATCTGCGAATCCGAAAGATGTATTATTGTCTTCCTCGACGATACTCATTGACGCCAAATCCTTTGGCTGACTGCAATTTCTCACATCGGGAATTGCCGCGCATTCAGTGCTTGGGTCATCCCTACATCCTGTATATCCTACTCCAGTTCGGACCAATCATTCTTGGGAGAAAGAGTTAAAATCTCCCTTCTAAAAGGACCCTCTGACGCCCTGTATCATATCCAAACGTTTGTTAAGTTTCCGTCTCCAAAGTATGTCATTTAGGATATAAAAAGCAGTTGAGCTCCTCACCCTTTGACCAATGCTAGGCCAAAAGATGCTTTCAGATCTGATTGAATCAGAACTACCTTACCTTCGGCGCTATGCGCGCGCGGTTGTTGGCTCACAGGAAGTGGGCGACCAGCTTGTATCCTCAATGATCGAAACACGCCTGCTGCCGCAGGTTGCCGCCGGCAACACCGACTTTGACCGGACCTGGCTCTACAAAAGCCTCGACGCGGTCCTTGCAGAGCCCGTTGAGGCGTCCCGCGCCGATGATATCCTTGTGAAGATGGGCGCTGTCGAGCGGCGGGCCCTCTTGCTCGCATCCGTCGAGGCCTTTGCGGTGGAGGATATCGCCGTCATCCTCGACATGACTGTGCCCGAGGTCGAGCGCGCGCTCGGCGATGCAGAGGCCTCGCTCATGAAGGCCCTCGCCACACGCGTCCTCATCATCGAGGATGAAGCCATGATCGCGGCGCACCTGTCGGAAATTGTCGCATCGCTCGGACACACCCCCGTGGCTTTCGCCACAACCCATGCCGACGCCGTGGCAAAGGCCAGGCAGGAGACATTCGGTCTGATCCTGGCGGATATACGCCTCGCCGACGGATCCTCGGGAGTCGATGCCGTCCAGGATATCCGCAAGACCTGGAACGGCCCTGTCATCTTCATCACCGCCTATCCGGAATCCCTGCTCACCGGCGAGGGGCAGGAGCCCGTCTTCCTGATTCCGACGCCCTTCCGGGCGGAACTCGTGAAGGCCGTCATCAGCCAGGCCCTGATCGGGCGCCACTGACACGCGGGCATGGCGTCCCTGTCCGGCAGGACTGGCCGGCCCGCCCGGCCCGGTCGTGCATGCCCTGCAACAGACCGTCCTGCGCAAGCCATTCTGCAAATGGAACGGTTTCGGCCCCCTTTGTATAGAGTCGCTGCCAGACCCGACGGAAGGAGGTGTGCCATGATTGTCTTGAAAAAGTCTCCGGATCAGACTGGCGACAGATCCGAAAACCGCCGCTATGCGCGCACGAAAACATCCCGCACCGCCTCGCTCTGGAGCCTTGACCAGCGGCTGATCACCCGCGCCAGCATGGTCGACATGTCGGCTGCAGGCGCGTGCCTCGAACTCGCATCAGCCACCGCGCTCCCGTCGCGCTTTACCATCCGCCTGGAGCGCAGCTCCGGCCCGGACGTGCGCATCATCCATTGTGAACGCGTCTGGCAGCACGAAGCCATGGCCGGCATCCGGTTCTGCGACGGGCAGTCTAAAGCCACTTCATGATGTCATTCGCCCAGCCGGGCACCACGTCGCTGGCCTTGCCATAGCGCGCCTCGTCGAAAAAGGTCGCCCCGTCCGAGGGTTCAAGGTTCAGCTCCAGCGTCCGCGCCCCGGCGCGCCGCGCCAGCTGCACGAAGCCTGCCGCCGGATACACATTCCCGCTGGTCCCGATCGACACGAACAGGTCCGCCCGCGACAGTTCCACCTCGATTTCGTCCATGTAAAGCGGCATCTCGCCGAACCAGACCACATGCGGCCGCATCAGTCCGGTGGCCTCGCAGACGGGGCAATGTGTCTTGCTGGTGAGGTCATCCGGCCAGCGCACCACGCTGCCGCACGCCTGGCAGCGCACTTTCAGCAGTTCGCCATGCATGTGCAGCACATTCTGGCTGCCTGCCGTTTCGTGCAAATGGTCGACATTCTGTGTCACCAGCGTGAACCGGCGGCCTGCCGCCTGCAGCGCCGCCTCCAGCCGCGCCAGCGCGACATGCGCCGCATTGGGCTCTGACGTCTTCAGCTGCGCGCGGCGGTCATTGTAGAAGCCCTGCACAAAGTCAGGATTGCGGGCAAAGCCCTCCGGCGTTGCCAGGTCTTCGAGCGGATACTTGGTCCATATGCCATCCACGTCTCGGAATGTGCCGAGCCCGCTTTCTGCGGACACACCGGCCCCGGTAAGCACCACGATACCGCGTGGTGCGTTTGCATTGGACATGTAGTCGGCCTCGTCATAATCTAAACACAGGGTTAATGTAGGGGAGCTGGGGTCACGTTGGCAATTGTAAGGGGACATTCTGACATGCTGCCTAACCTCACGCGGAAAACCACGCAAATCGCAATTGGTGCTGCCATGGCAAGCCTGCTCGTTCTGGCCGCCTGCGACCAGCAGGGCACACGGCTCGAACGGGCCCGCGAGCTGGCGGATGCCACGCTCGACCAGATCAGCGGCCGCGCCGTGGTCGAACCGGATGCCGAAAAGACGCTGATGACCGCGTCTGTCATGGACCGCGCCATTGCCGGCACGCTCATCAACGACATGGCGGTACAGTCGGTCGATGAAAAATCCATGTTCGCCATCGGCTCGATCATCGCCAAGCCCAAGGATATCCAGCCCGCCGCCATTGCCGAGGAAGAGGCCTTGATGATGGAGGACGAGGACGTCCTGAACGACCTTGAGGAAGATTTTGTCGACACCGAGGAAGTCCCGGCAGGCGCCCCGGCCCCCGCGCCAGCGCCCGCAGCGCCGCCACCGCCGTCTGCCTCAATGGAACTTGCCCAGCCCGCGCGGCTTATGCCGAAGGTGAAGCTTGACCCGAACGCCCCCGAAGAATCCCAGCAGCAGATCGCGCAAGCGACGCAGGATCTCGAGCGCGCGGCAGCCTCTGAGCCTGCACCGGTTGCCCGCACGCGCAGCCTCAGCCCGCGTTCGCTCGAATCGGCGCCCGCGCCCACGCGCGAAGTTGCCCGCAAGCTCGCCCGTCGCTCGCTGATCACGGGTGACGCCATCCGCAAGCAGCAGGACGCCAATTCCGTCATGCTCGACACGCTGTCGAAATACGGCATGGACGGTCAGGTCGCGCTCTCGCGGGAAGGCCAGATGGTCATCCAGATCGGCTCCGATGGTGCTGATCCGACCCAGTTCACGCCGGAAAAGGTCGCCAATGCCCGGCAGGCCTTTCTGGCCGTGGATACCGGCGCAGGGTGCCCGGAATCGACCGATATGGTAACGGTCCAGTCCAATCCGGCGCTGGCCACCGAATGTATCGTTCAGGACCTGCGCGCCTCCGGCCAGTTCGAATATGTCGAGAAGGACTATATCTTCGAGAACCAGTTCGTCCGCCATCCAAAGCCCACCGATCCCGGCACCACGCCTTCAACGGGCGGCCAGACACCTGGCACCACCGCGACCCCGCCTGTCACGATCACCTCTGAAATCACGCCAAATGACCCGCTCTGGAGCCTGCAATGGAATTTCCAGAACCAGGGCACAGGCGAGGGCAAGTCCGCCGGCGGTGCCGGCTTCCAGGATTTCTGGACCCGCCAGGCCAATGAAGGCTCCAGTGAAGTCGTCGTCGCCGTGGTCGATACCGGCCTGCAAATGGCCCATCCCGATATCAAGGATTCGCCCAATGTCGCGCCCGGCTGGGACATGGTCTCCGACCCGCGCATGGGCAATGATGGCGATGGCCGCGACAATGACCCGAACGATCCGGGCGACATGTGCGATCCCACGGCCCCGCTCGCCGCTGACACGTTCCACGGCACGCATGTGGCCGGCACGATCGGCGCTGCGGCCTCCAATAACGGCACCGGCGTTGCCGGCGGCGCCTGGAACGTCAAGATCGTTCCGGTCCGCGCGCTCGGCAAATGCGGCGGACGCCTCTCCGACATCAACGACGCCATCCGCTGGGCTGGCGGCCTGATCCCGGGCGAGGATGCCGATGGCAATGAAGTCTGGAACGAGAATCCGGCCGACATCATCAACCTCTCCATCGGCCTTTTCGAATTCTGCCCGGCCTCGCTGCAGGATGCGATTGATGCCGTCACGGATCGCGGCGTGATCGTCGTGGCCGCTGCCGGCAATGCCCGCGTCTCGACGCAGTATTACGCGCCCGGCGGCTGCCAGAACGTCATCTCGGTTGCGGCAGGGGATGCCCGTGGCCAGATCGCGCCCTATTCGAACTTCGGGCCAAATGTCTCGGTCATTGCACCGGGCGGCGATCTCACCCGCGATGACAATGGCGATGGCCGCCCCGACGGCGTCCTCTCGACCAAGGCCTCGACCAATTGCTATGACCCCGTCACCGGTGAAGGCGTCGACAATTGCTATTATGCCTACGAGCAGGGCACCAGCATGGCCGCCCCGCATGTCGCCGCGGCGCTGGCCCTGCTGAAGGCGCGCCAGCCTGCCGCCACCCCACAGGAGCTGAAAGCCACGCTGATCGCGGCGCTTGATCCGAGGGAGCCGCTGCAATGCGCCGGGTCCTGCGCGCTCTATCCCGGCACGACGCCCATTCCCGGCAGCCCGGACATGTGTGCCCGCCCGTGCGGCGGTCTTCTGAACCTCGCCAATGTGCCTGCGCTCAGCACCACAAGCGGGGGCGCCAACTAGGCATGGCCGGTTTCCGCACACCTTTCCATCTCGGCGGTCCGCTCGGGCTGGCAGGCCTCGCCACGCTGGCGGGGGCGACGGGCCTGTTCGTGCTGGCCGGCTCGCCTGACGATCGGGATGGCCCGGCTGTGCCCCTCTCGGGCCTGTCGGAAAGCGAAACCGCCTCTACGGCTGACACCCGTGTCGACCGGGACGAGAGTCCGCTCATTGGCGTCCTGCCGGAAGACACCGTGCCGGAAGATGTGCCGACCGAGCCACCGCTCGTTCAGCCTGAACAGGCCCCGCCTGCGGTCATAACGGCCCAGGCCAGGGGCGCGGAAGTCACCTTCATTGTCCGCATCAAGGGCGCCCCGGAAATTGATTCCGTCGCCCGCCTCTACAAGAAAGATCCCGCCGCCGCCGAGCAGGCCTATGCCGACTATGTGGGCCGCACGCCCCAGCTGGCGGATTTCGCCCTCGTCGGCGCCAGCTATTCCGGCGAGATCAAGCTTGCCTACCAGATGCCGCCCGGCACCGAACCCACACGCGCCGCCATCAGCGATGTGCAGCAAAAGATCATGTCCGTTGACGGGGTGGCCTATGCAGACCCCGACTACGTCGCCCATCCCGGAGAGAAAAACTGATGATGACCACAAAGCATTTGCTGGCCTTCGCGGCGATAGGGGCCCTGACGCTGTCGGCCTGTGACCGGATCAAGGCACCCGAACAGCCGGCGGCGCCTGCCGCGACTGAAACCCCGACCGTGGCCGAAACGTCGGCCGAGCCCGAATTGCCCGTCCGCCCCGAAGCGGTCGAAAGCACCGCCGGGATCGACTGGGAAGCCGCCCGGCGCGACATGGCCTCGGTTGCCAGCACTGATCGCGGCGAAGGGGCCTTCCAGGTCCAGTCCGGGGCATCCGCCCCGCCTGTGCCCGTCCTCCTGCCCACCGGCATCGTTGTGCCGCAGTCAGCCGAGGGCGGCGTGAAATTCATGCCCATGAGCGACGGCTATTTCGCCACCTATCCCGGCGTCGACTATGACATCGTCGTCAACGGCACGAATGAAGTCATCGGCGCGCGCGATAGCGGCGACACGTCTGCCGATACCGAGCCGAGCTACCTTGCCACCGCCTCCGGCGCGCAGGTCGCCTTCTCGCGCTATGGCGCGGACTATCTGATCGAATTCGAATGCAAGAATGCATCGGGCGACGACCCCGAATGCATCGGAGAGGACGAGGCGCTCGAAATCGCCCGTAAACTGGTCATCGCGGGGACACGCTGATGCAGAAGACTGTTGCGTACGTACTGGCTGCGCTGGCCGTAACCAGCCTTGCCGGCTGTGACTTCATCCGCTTCCCCGGTGATGGCGGCCCGCCACCCTCCACGCCGGAACCCGGCCCCGCCATCCCGCCCGGCGCCCCCGGTCCGCCGCCCCCCGGCACACCGGTCGAAAACCCCTATGGGGAAACCCCGGTCGATCCTGACGGTCCAACAGACGCCAGCGAGACACCGACCGCTCCTGAAACGGACACACCGGCCACCGATCCCGTCTCCGGCGACGACACTGTCACGCCCCCCGACACCAGCGCCGAGGTGCCAACCGAAACCCCTCCCACTGATACGGACGTGACGCCGGAAACCCCTGCCGAGACCGATACGCCGTCCACCGATACCCCGGGAACGGACTCGGAAGTCCCCGGAACGGACTCGGAAGTCCCCGCAGAGACGCCGGACGTCACCCCAACGCAACCTGAAGATACGGCTGAAACGCCCACGGAGCCCGTCACGCCGCCCGTCGAACCGGTCTTCAGTTACCATGCCCCCGGCGCGCTGCTGCCCGGTTCAGGGCAGGGCGACATTGACCAGATCGTCCACGCGCCCGGCATTGTTTTCCCTGTAAAATCAGCGCCCGCCTATCTCCAGTCGCAGGTCTTCACCTTTGGCGGCGGCATCGGCGGCGGCGACCAGTGCGACCCGCGCAACTTCGCCTATCCCTGGCGCGACAATTTCTGCGAAACCCGCAGCGCCAACAGGGGATCCCCCTTCTGCCCGGCCCAGAAAATCCACCAGGGTCAGGACATCCGCGTCGGCACGCCGGAGCAATGCAACGCCATGCGCCGGGCCGCCAAGGCAGACCGCACGCTGCAGGAAGTTGTCGCCGTCGAGGATGGCGTCATCTCCAATGTCGGCTCCTATTCGATCAGCCTGCGCGCCGGTGGCCGTATCTACAAATACCTTCACCTCAACATGGCCAAGCTCAAGGTAAAGACCGGCGACACGGTCACGGCCGGCCAGTCGCTCGGCTATGTCTCGAACGATTTCGGCGGCTCGGCCACCACGTTCCACCTCCACTTCGAGATCGTGCAGAACATGGCCGATCAGGGCTGGGTCTATGTCCCGCCCTACCTGTCACTGGTCGAGGCCTATGAGCGGCGCGAGAACGGTCCCGGAGAGGAAGTCGAACAGAATGTCGCCGTCGCCTCAGCGCCCTTCGTCATTCCCGAAGGCTATGAAATCACTGAATAATATCAGGCAGGCTTGAAGCTCAGCGCCACGCCGTTATTGCACCAGCGCAGGCCCGTCGGGGCCGGGCCGTCCTCGAACACATGGCCCTGATGGCCAAGGCATCGGGCGCAATGATATTCCGTGCGCGTGTAGATCAGCTTGCGGTCGACGCTTGTTGCAACAGCGCCCGGCATCACGTCGAAAAAGCTCGGCCAGCCCGTGCCGCTGTCGAACTTCTTCTCGGACGAGAACAGCGGCAGGTCACACCCGGCACAATGATAGGTGCCTTCGCGCTTCTCGTGCTCAAGCGGCGAGGTGAAGGCGCGTTCCGTATCCGCCTTGCGCAGAACGGCAAAGGCGGCGGGCGACAGGCGCTCGCGCCACTGGTCCTCGGTCAGGTCCCGCCATTCATTGCCGACATACTTGTCGCGGTCGGCAGCGGCTTCGGGTGGTTTCTTGTCTGCCCCGGCAGAGGAACAGGCAGCCACCGCAAGGGCGGCAGAGCCTGACAGCAACAGGGCGCGGCGGGAGAGGAGTGAATGGGTCATGCGTTTCATACGCGCAGATTTAGCGGCCGGTTCAGACACGTAACACACACAAGGCCGTGAGTGCCTAGACGCCGCCATCCACCCAGACTTCGCCGTCAAGATCGTCCAGCTTGCCCTGAAGGTGCGCCCGCACATCCTGCACGGCCTGATTATACACTGCTGGTCCCATCGTCTTCAGCATCAGATCGACAATTTCGCCGGCCCTGAAATCACTCAGCGTCTCGTCAAAGGCCACGCTGAACGTTTTCTGCACTTCGCGGCACAGCGCCTCGCGGCGTTCAGGCGTCAGCGTGATCTCTTTCATCGCTCGTCTGGCTCCTTGTCCGGAAGCGGGTTACGGCCGAAGTTGACGGCGCTGGAATCCTGTCCGGCATCGATGATCGCCTTGCGGATGGTCCGCGCCCGCGTGAATTCGCGCATCAGCATGTCGCCGTCGCCCCAGCGGATCGCCCGCTGCAGCACGGCGAGGTCCTCGGAAAACCGCCCGAGGCATTCCAGTACGGCTTCCTTGTTGGTCAGGAACACGTCGCGCCACATGACGGGGTCGGAGGCCGCGATCCGCGTGAAGTCGCGAAAACCGCCCGCCGAGTATTTCACCACTTCGCCCTGTTCCACGGTTTCCATGTCGAAGGCGGTCGCCACGATATTGAACGCAATCAGGTGGGGCAGGTGGCTGGTAATGGCCAGAACGCGGTCATGGCGTGCACTGTCCATGGTTTCGACCTTCGAGCCCAGCGCCTGCCAGAAACGCGTCAGCGCGTCGACGCCCGCCAGGTAGGCTTCGTCCGTGCTCGGCTCCGGCGTCAGGATATACCAGGCATCGCGGAATAGCGTGGCAAACCCGGCTTCCGGGCCGGATTGCTCGGTGCCTGCAATCGGGTGGCCGGGAATGATGTGCACGCGTCCGTCATCTGCGGCCATGAGGGCGGCGGCAGCTTCCCCCTTCACCGAGCCTACATCGGTCAGGATCGCCCCGGTCTTCATATGCGGCACAGCGGCGGCCGCGACAGCCGCCAGCGCGCCAACCGGCACGCACAGCAACACGCAGTCAGCGTCGGCAACAGCGGCCTGCAGCGTCTCCGCAACGTCGCCCAGGCCAAGGCCGGCCGCGCGCTGGCGCACATCGTCGCTCACATCATACAGGCTGATCGATCCCGCCGCGCCATACTCGGCGGCAGCCCGGGCAATGGATGCGCCGATAAGGCCGGTGCCGATAATGGCAATCGAGGGAAAGACAGGGTCGGTCATCATGTATACTCTTGTTCAGGTCATCTGCGCTGCTCTGGTGTGCAAAGCGAAGGCCGAGGTCAAGAGTGGTCTGAGGTTAATGCACGGGCCTCAACTGCGACCTTTGAGCTCCAGCGACGGTTTGGCACGGCTTAAAGGCGCGTCTGAACGCCTACATGAGCGGTGAAACACGGAGTCTGACATGTCGAATGCATCCCCCATCCTCTCGGGCCTGCGCCTGCGCTGCGGCAAGTGCGGTGAAGGAAAGCTGTTTTCGGGCTATCTGAAACTCAATACCGAATGCCCGGTCTGCGGACGCGACATGACGTCGGCCGACACGGCCGACGGTCCGGCCTTCTTTGTCGGCTTCGGCGTGCTGATCCTGCTGGCGCCGTTCCTGTTCCTGCTGCCGATGAGCCCGCTGCCCGTTGGCCTCAAGATCCTGGCCTTCGTGGCGCTATGCGGCGCGCTGATCGGCCTCTGCATGATTCTCCTGCCGGTCGCCAAGGCGGTGCTGCTCAACCTGCAGCTCCATCATGACGCGGAAGAAGTCACCGCAGCCGATATCAAGGACCGCTAGTTGACCGCGCCGGACCAGCCGCCGCTCCTGCGGGTAAGGCCGCCCAGCAATTCCTCGGGTCCGGTCATGATGTGCAGCTGGTCGGCTGCGCCCGGCCGGCCCAGCGCATAGCCCTGCAGGAAGTCGCAGGACAGCAATTGCAGCACGGCCGCCTGGTCCTCGGTCTCCACGCCTTCCGCAACGACTTTCATGTTCAGGCTGTGGCCCAGCGCGATGATCGATTTCAGCAGTTCGCGTCCCGTATGGCCGATATCCAGCTGCTGGATAAAAGCGCGGTCGATCTTCAGGCCATCGAACTGGAATTGCTGCAGATAGCTCAGCGATGAATAGCCCGTGCCGAAATCGTCGAGCAGGACCTTCACGCCCATCTGGCGCAGGCGTTTCATGGTGCGCTGGGCCTCGCCTGTATGCGAGATCAGCACGCCTTCCGTGATTTCGATATGCAGCAGCGACGGGTCGATGCCATGGCGTTCCAGCGCGGCTTCCACGCTGCCCGCAAAACCGTCGACACGGAACTGGACCGGCGAGACATTCACCGCGATCGGGATCGTCTTCTGCCGCTTGATTTCCAGCATGGCCTGATCAAGCGCCCATGCGCCGAGTTTCGAGATCAGCCCGCTTTCCTCGGCAATCGGGATGAACACGCCGGGTGAACCGGCCAGTCCGGGCTTGTCCGGCCAGCGCATCAGGGCCTCGGCGCTCGTCACCTTGCCGGTCCGTGCACAGACAAGCGGCTGGTAGACCAGCTTCAGCTGGTTGTTCATGAGGGCAAGATCGAGTTCGGAATTGATCGTGCGGCGCAGCTGCAGCGCCTCGTCCATGGCGGGCGAATAGGTGCGGACGCGTTCCAGCCGGTCATTCTTGGCTGCAAACATGGCGACATCGGCGCGGCGCACGATTTCCGTGGCCGGCACCTGGCCTTTCAGCGTGGGGGCGATGCCGATATGGGCTTTCATGTTGATCACGTCCTCGCCGATGCGGAAGGGCGCATGCATGGCCTCGTCAATCGACTGCGCCGTCTGCGTGGCGCGTATTTCGGCGTCGGCGCGGGTGATGAGCGCGGCAAACTCGCCGCCGCCGACACGGGCCAGCATGTCCTTCTCGTGCAGGCAGCTGGTCATCCGCATGGCCACGGCCTTGAGCAGCTCGTCGCCCGTTTCGTGTCCCAGCGTATCATTGACCACTTTGAACCCGTCGAGGTCGATCACCATCAGGGCCGGATCGGGCCCCTCGGATTCCAGCGCCTCGGTCAGGCGCTCATGCAGCCTGGCGCGGTTGGGAAGGTTGGTGACCGGATCGGTCGACGAGAGCTTGCTGAACTGGCGGCGCACGTCGCGCAGCTGTTCGGCATGCATCGTGCCCTGCCAGTAGATAAGGGCTGCGAGCAGGGCCAGCGAGATATTGGCGATGAGAATTCCTGACAGGACGGACATCAGAATGCCCTGCCTGGAATGGAGTGAAACAGATACTGCATGGCATGACCCCGCCCGATACTAGGCGGTCATCCTTACAGACCCTCCGTTCATGAAGGTTTGCGCCGGGCGGCAAAACAATGCCGCCCGCGTTAAGCTATGGTTTGCCATAAGGGCGCGGCGGGTCAGCCCGTGAGGGCCTGTTCGTCGCGCTCGCCGGTGCGGATACGCACCACGGAACCGAGCGTCGTGATGAAGATCTTGCCGTCGCCGATCGTGCCCGTGTTCGCCGCCGTGATGATTGCGTCGGCAAAGCGGTCTGCGTCCTCTTCGCTGCACGCGACCTCGATTTTCACTTTCGGCAGGAGGCGCACTTCATATTCTGCGCCGCGATAGACTTCGGTCTTGCCTTGCTGTCGGCCATAGCCGCGCACTTCCGACACGGTCAGGCCGGTTGCGCCGGCCTCGGACAGTGCGTCGATCACGGCGTCGAGACGACTTGGTTTGAAGATTGCTGTAACGAGTTTCATAGTCCACCAGCCCTTTGGTTCTTGCAGGTGCGAACGTATCGGTCACACCAATTGCGTCAATGTTTTTCGCGCCGTGAGGTCGCCGCAGGCTTGGCGATCCGCACCCGTTCGGCCACCGGCGCGACGGCGCCGCCGCCCGGTTCAGCATATAATCTCTTCACCGCTTCGACCAGAACCACCCCGCCAAGGCCGGGCGTGATGATCCGCCCGATCGCGTCCCAGCCCTCGGCCGCAGCGGTTACCAGCCGCGCCGACACAGGCGGCATGTAGAGCGCGCTGGCGCTCGCGGTCACCTGGAAAAGGCCGATCGAGAGCAGGTTCATCAGCTGCGAGCGGCTCCAGGGGCGTCCCTGTCCGAAGGGCGTCCGGGTCGCGCGGCTCCACAGGCCCGCACGGTTGGAAACAGCCAGCACGATGCGGCCCTCCGGCGCCATGACGCGCCAGATCTCCCGCAGATAGGCGCGCGGATCGCCCGTTTCCTCCAGGCCGTGCAGCACGATCACGCGGTCGAACTGGCCATCCGGGAAGGGCAGGCGCAGGTCGCCGACGGAAACGGTCGCATTGCCGCGGCCGGTCGGATCCCAGCGCACCGGGCCATGATCGTACGGCACGGCGGCCACGCTGCGGCCCGGCTGGTCGCCAAAGGCATCGAGCACCGGAATGGCATAGCCAAGGCCCAGGACCGACAAATTGTTCGCCTCGCCCCACAGGTCGACCAGCTTTGCCGACAGGATGCGCGCCGCCGCGCTCCCCAGCGGGGAGGCATAGAATCGCTCCAAGGTGACGGCATCCTGACGCATGGGCTTCCTTGTGTTATTTAGGGTTTTACGACCACGAATTGAAGCCGCCCGGAGATCCGACCTGATGTTCCAGATACACCAGTTTCCCTGCCTGAATGATAATTACGGCTTCCTTGCACATGATTCCGTGTCCGGCGAGACCGCAGCCGTGGATACACCCGATGCGCAGAAATACCTCGCCGAGGCCGCCGCGCGCGGCTGGACCATCACGCAGATCTGGAACACGCACTGGCATCCGGACCATGCCGGCGGCAATCTCGCCATCAAGGAGGCGACCGGCTGCACCATTACCGGCCCGGCTGGCGAAGAGGCGAAAATCCCCGGCATCGACCGTGCGGTGAAGACCGGTGACGTGGTCTCCCTCGGCGGCCTGGCGGCGCATGTCATCGATGTGCCCGGCCATACGCTCGGCCATGTCGCCTATCATCTCGCAGGCGAAGCCACGGCCTTTGTCGGCGACGCGGTCTTTGCGCTCGGCTGCGGCCGCGTCTTCGAGGGCAATCCGGACATGATGTGGGCCTCCCTCTCGCGCCTGAAAAACCTGCCGCCCGAGACGGCGCTTTACTGCGCACACGAGTACACCGCCTCGAACGCAAAATTCGCCGTCACCGTCGATCCCGGCAATGAAGCCCTCGCCGCCTATGTCAACGAGATCACCGACAAGCGGTCCCGCAATGAATGGACCGTACCGACCCAACTCGCCCGCGAACTGAAGACCAATCCCTTCCTGCGCGCCGACGACCCGGGCCTTCAGGCGGCCATGGGCCATCCCGGAGACCCTGTGGCGACATTTGCGGAAATCCGTGGCCGCAAGGACCGGTTCTGATGAACGCGATCTCGGGGGACCTTGGCGCCAATGAGATCATCCGCCTGCTTGGCCTGAAGCCGCATCCTGAAGGCGGCCATTATGCCGAAACCTTCCGCGCCCCGGCCATGCATGGCTACCGGCCCACATCGACGGCGATCTATTACCTGCTGCAGGCCGATGAACTGTCTGCCTGGCACCGTGTCGATGCGGATGAATGCTGGTTCTGGCATGCCGGCGGTCCGCTCTCCCTCACCCTCTCGCCGCCGGACGGGAAGGGCGCCGATGCCTACCAGCTCGGCCCGGACCTGCGCGCAGGCCAGCATCCGCAAATCGTCGTCCCTGCCCATCATTGGCAGACGGCCGAAACGCTCGGCGCGTGGACCTTGGTCAGCTGCACGGTCGCGCCGGGCTTTGAATTCAAGGGCTTTGAACTCGCCCCGCCTGACTGGCGGCCCAGGGTCTAGCGCGCTCTTTCCAACAGGAAACGCGCCGCAATCGACCGTCCACCGGGCCTTTACCAGAAACTTGTCCGACAGCGCGCGTCCTGACCTATTCTTGCCCCGTCCGGCTGGCTCCCATCTCGCCGGGCAGCGCGGGAGACGGGGCAAGGGATCGCGACCTTGCATCCATCCTGAAATATAAAAAAACGCGTTCCCGGCACCTCGCCTCCCGCGTCTTCAAATACAGAAAAACCGGACGGCGCATGGCCGGTCCGGTTCTTCGTCTTGCTTGCAATGTCGGCAGGCCTAGCCCGCGATATATTGCGCGCCGTTCACCGTCATGGTTGCGCCGGTGATGAAGGCGGCTTCCTCGCTGGCGAGATAGGCGCACATGGACGCGATCTCTTCAGCCTTGCCGAGACGGCCGACCGGGATCGACGCGATGATGCTTTCCAGCACTTTCTCCGGCACGGCCTGGACCATTTCCGTATCGATATAGCCCGGGCAGACCACGTTGACGGTCACGCCCTTCTTGGCGCCTTCCTGGGCGAGCGCCTTGGTGAAGCCGATCAGGCCGGCCTTCGCGGCGGAATAGTTCGCCTGGCCAAACTGGCCCTTCTGTCCGTTGATCGACGAGATGTTGATCACCCGGCCGAAACCGCGCTCGCGCATGCCGTCCCACACCTGGCGCGTCACGTTGAACGCCGAGGTCAGGTCGATATTGATGACCTGCTGCCACTGGTCGAGGGTCATCTTGTGGAAAGGCGCGTCGCGCGTCACACCGGCATTGTTGATCACAATATCGATTGGGCCGAGATCGGCCTCGATGGCCGCAATGCCCTTGCCGACGGCTTCATAGTCCGCCACGTCGAACTTGTAGCAACGGATGCCTGTTTCTTTTTCGCAAAGCTTGGCTACTTCGTCATTGCCGCCATAATTGGCTGCAACCTTGTAGCCCTTTGCTTTCATTGTCTCGCTGATCGCACGTCCGATACCGCGCGTGCCCCCCGTGACCAGTACAGTTTTTGTCATGCCTTATTTTCCTCCGGCTTTTGTTGCCCCGTCTCTAGCCTTCATGGCCGGTAGACTTCAATAGCGCATTGGTCACACGCAAATTCTGTGCAAATATTGCTGCATAGCACAATAATTGCTTCTCCCAGGGAGGAGAACAGAGGGTAGGATATGGCGAAGCCAAACGGATCGTCCCAGACGATCATCATCAAGAAATACGCAAATCGGCGTCTCTACGACACATCCACGTCGTCTTACGTGACGCTGGAGCACCTGTCGGAACTCGTCCGTGAGGGCCGGGATTTCGAGGTGCGCGATGCCAAATCGGGAGAGGATCTCACCCGTCAGGTGCTCACGCAGATCATTTTCGAGCAGGAAACAAAGGGCGAAGGCGCCCTTCCGCTGAACTTCCTGCGCAAGCTGATCGGATTCTATGGCGGTGGCGGACAGGCTTTCCTGCCGGCCTTCCTCGACATGTCCATGAACAGCTTTGCCGACACGCAGAAGGAATGGACCAAGGCAGCCAATCCCATGTCGCTGTTCGAAAAACAGGCGCGCCGGAACATGGCCATGTTCGAGCAGGGCATGAAAATGTTCATGCCCACGCTCTACAAGGCGTCCCAGAACGAGAAACCCGCCCCGACAAATCCGATCATGGATTTCCAGGCCGAGGCGCTCGCCGCCATGCAGGCCCAGATGCAGGCCATCCAGGACCAGCTGAAAGACCTTGCGAAAAAGGACTAGCGCTCAGCCCCTACGAGCCAACGATGATCCCGCCATTCGGGTGCAGCACCTGGCCCGACATGAAGCTTGAATCCTCGCAGGCGAGGAACAGGAAGCTCGGCGCCACTTCGTTCGGCTGGCCCGGACGGCCCATCGGCGTCCCCTCGCCAAAATGCGCGAGCTTCTCCGGCGAGGCCCCGCCGCTCGGGTTCAGCGGCGTCCAGATCGGCCCCGGCGCCACCGCATTGACGCGGATGCCGTCGCCGACAAGGTTCTCCGACAGCGACCGCGTGAACGCCGTGATCGCGCCCTTCGTCGCCGAATAGTCGAGCAGCTCGCTGGCCCCGGCATACATGGTCACCGAGGTGCAATTGATGATCGCGGCGCCTTCCTTCAGGTGCGGACGCGCGGCCTGCGTCAGGTAGAACATCGAAAAGATATTCGTCTGGAATGTCCGCTGCAGCTGCTTGTCGGTAATGTCTTCAATGTCCTGGTCCGGGTGCTGCTCGCCGGCATTGTTGACCAGAACGTCGATGGTCTGGAACCGGGCGATGGTCTTGGCCACCACCATTTGGGCAAACTCCGGATCGCCAAGATCGCCCTTGATGGCCAGCGCGTCGCGGCCCTCGTCCTCGATCATCTTGCAGGTCGCATCGGCATCTTCGGTTTCCGACAGGTAGACGAACGCCACGTCGGCGCCCTCCCGCGCAAACAGCACGGCCACGGCGCGGCCGATGCCACTGTCGGCGCCCGTGATCAGCGCGACCTTGCCTTCCAGCCGGCCCGAGCCGGGATAGCGTGGCTGCCACTCGGGCTTTGGCGAAAGTTCCGCCTCGCTGCCGGGCAGGCCGTCTTCATGTATCTGGGGGGCAATCGTATTCATGGGTTTTGTCTCCTGCTCAAAGTGTGTGCTTGCAGAACCAACGAAGCGTCACCGCGGATCGTTCCGCCCGCGCCGATGCAGATGTTAGCGATAAAGGCGGAACCCCTGAGGGGTGCTCACGTTCACAGGTTGAACATCATTTCAGGAGAGGGAGCTGTGCCGAGACTCGTCGTGTTTTCGAACCGCGTTCCATTGGGCGACAAGCCCAGCGGTGGACTGGTCGTTGCCCTCAATGACACGATGGCCTCGCAGGGCGGTCTCTGGATTGGGACGGAAACGGTCAAGGAACGGTCCGGCAATGGTCCGGACGCGCTCGTCAATCATCCCGGCGCGACCTTTGAACGCCTCGCCATGGGCCTCACGCCGGAGGAACAAGACGGCTATTATCTCGGCTATTCCAACTCGGTCCTCTGGCCGCTCTTCCACGGCCGTGCCGACCTCCTGAGTGTCAGCGTCGGCCAGTTCACGACCTATACGTCCGTCAACCGCCGCCTCGCCGAACTCTCCGCGCCGCACCTGCGTCCCGATGACACGATCTGGATCCACGACTACCACCTCATCCCGCTCGCGCATGAGCTGCGCAAGCTCGGCGTGCGGAACCCCATCGGCTTTTTCCTGCACATCCCGTTTCCTGTCGCGAACGGCATCCGCGCCCTCTCCGACAATGCCGAATTCCTCGACTGGTTTTCCGCCTACGACCTTGTCGGCCTGCAGACGCAGCGCGATGTCGCCAATTTCATCGGCGCCTTCCGCACGCTCGGCCGCGCCGAACTGCTGTCCGACGGGCGCCTGCGCTTCAACAATGATTTCATCCAGGTCGCGAGCTTTCCCATCGGCATTGATGCGACAGGTTTCCGCACGGCAGCCGAACAGGCGCCCGAATTGCCCGAGATCACCACGTCTGCCCAGAAGGTCATGATCGGCGTTGATCGCCTCGACTATTCCAAGGGCCTGCCCCACCGGCTGCGCGGCTTCCAGGCCTTCCTGCGCGAGCGCCATGCCGAGGCCGACCGCATCGCCTTCCTGCAGATCGCCCCGCCCACCCGCGAGGACGTGCAGGCCTACAAGGATATCCGCCGCGACCTCGAGCAGCTTTCAGGCGAGGTGAATGGCGAGTTCGGCGATATCGGCTACATGCCCGTACAATATATCCACCGGTCGATCCCCCGCGCGCGTCTCGCCGGTCTCTTCCGCCGCGCCGACATTGCGCTCGTCACGCCGCTGAATGACGGGATGAACCTCGTCGCCAAGGAATATGTCGCCGCCCAGGACGAAGCCGATCCCGGCGTGCTCATCCTCTCGCGCTTCGCGGGCGCTGCCGAACAGCTCGCCGAAGGCGCCCTGCTCATCAATCCCTATGATGCGGCCTCGATTGCAGACGGCATCACGCGCGCCGTCACCATGCCGCTGGACGAGCGCCGCACACGGCACGCGGCCATGTGGAGCGAGATTGCCCGCCATGATAATGACTGGTGGACGGCCACTTTCCTGCAATCCCTTGCGCGGGCGGCCGCATCCCGGCGCACCAGCGAAAGCTTTTTCGCGGTGGCCGGGGAATAGAGCTACCTAGACGTCGCCTGCGACGCCAAAGTCGCGCCGGGCCGACACGATGGTCACGACCACACCGGCCAGCACGTCCAGCAATGTCATCGACATCAGGATGAAGAAGGTCGAGGTCGCAAAGTTCGGCAGCAGCAGGAACTGGATCAGGCAGACGATGAACAGCATCATCGACACGGCATGATTGATGATGGTCGACGTGCCCGTGCTGGTCGATTTCAGGATTTCCAGGAACAGGAAGATCACCGCCACCAGCAGGATCGCGTCGCCCTTGGTCAGCATCCAGTCCACGCCGGAAATCATCGGCAGGTGCATGAACGGCCCGTTGAGCAGGTTGAGGATCGGCGCCACGGTCGAGCGCACAAGCTCGCCCTGCGCATTGACCGTCTCGACAGCGCCGCCAAAGCCCAGCGCCAGAAGATTGTACAGCACTACCGGAATGACCAGCAGCGGAAAGATCCCGAAAATTACGCGCATGAAGTACCCCTTTTTATTCGAGTCGTTTGAAGCGTGTTTCTCACGCTTCTGGCGTTCCATTTTGGCGACCGCTGCTCCCGCCAGCGCGATCTTCGTGTCTTTGTTCATTTCAACACCACCCGTCCTGCGGCTGAGTTAACACGAGGTTTACCGTAATGCGCCCAGCGATGCGAGCGGATTTCCCCATGCTGGCCGCCCGATGCGGCCCTCTCCCCATAAACAGCGGTAAACACGGCAATTTCGGGTCATGAGCGGCCTCTGACGGAGAAATACATGTCCAGCATCCATATTTTCACCGGTCCGCCCGGCAGCGGCAAGTCCAGCGTGCTCGCAGAGCTTGCGCCGCATTTCCGAACCGTTGCCGAGCCGGCCCGCACGGTCCTGGCCCATCAGCGCGCCACAGGCGGGCGAGGCACCGGCGACCAGGACCAGGCCTTGTTCGTCTCGCTGATGCTGCAGCAATGCTTGCGCGATCAGCAAAGGCTCGGCGACGTCCCCGGCCCTGTCCTTTGCGACCGGGGCTTGCCGGACCTGCTCGCCTATGCCGCCTATTGGAGCCTGCCGGACGGCGCCATTCGCGACGCCATTGCCGCCATGCCGCGTCCGCAAACCGTTTTCTGGTTCCCGCCCTGGCAGGCGATCTATGCGCAGGACGCAGAGCGCACGCTCGATTTCGGCGGCAGCGCCGCTTTCGGCGCGCTGGTGCGCGAGGCCTATGAAAGTCTCGGGTTTTCGCTGGTGGAGGTGCCGCTGGCGCCCGTCGAGGGCCGTGCCGCCTTCATCCGGCAGCATATCGGCGCCTAAAGCTCGTCCGCGCCACCCGGATTGCGCCGGCGGCGGATCAGCCACATCACGCCGCGCAGGTCCGACAGCGCGTCGCCGAGGCGGCCGAAATTGGTATAGTTCGATGTGCCCGTACCGCGCGGACGGTGGTTCACGTCGCGATATTCCACCTTGTGCCCCTCGGCCCGGAACAGGGCCGGCATGTAGCGGTGCATATGATCGAAATAGGGCAGGGACACATAGGTGTCGCGGTAGAAGGCCTTGATGCCGCAGCCGCTGTCGTCGCAGTCATCGTTCAAGAGGCGCATGCGGATATTGTTGGCGAAGCGCGATCCGAACCGTTTCCAGGCCGTATCCTTGCGGCTGGCGCGGCGGCCCATCACCATTTTCAGGTCGTGGGGCGCATCGGCGCGCGTCAGGGCGCGGTAGAGGTCCGGCAGGTCGGCCGGGTCGTTCTGGCCATCGCCATCCAGCGTACCGATCACCGGCGCCCGCGCTGCCAGCACGCCCGACCGGATCGCCCGGCTCTGGCCCGCATTCTTGCGATGGCCGACAACGCGCAGCATCGGGAAGCGTGTCTTGAGTTCCACCAGAACAGCGCGTGTGTCATCGGTCGAGGCATCGTCCACGAACACCATTTCGAAGGCGCGCCCGTCCAGCGCCCGCGCGATCTCCTCGATCAGGCGGGTGACATTGCCGGCTTCATTGTGCAGCGGCACGACGATTGAGAATTCGAGGGAATTGGCCAAAACAGAAAGCCTTCGGGCTGTCAGGAGAACGAACCAAGCCTCATAACGAGGCAAGGCGGCAAAAGCGAGACCCTACCGCACTTGGTGTTGGTACCCCGCTTTCCTGCCCAAAACCACAAGACGAGGCGCGCGACTGCCGCTAGAAGGCAAAGCCATGACATTTCTCGACCGTATCTCGACCGGCTGGAAAGCCTGGGTCCTGCTTTTCGTGATCACGTTCGGGGCCGCCGCGCCCGGCGTGTTCAATCTGCCTGCGCTCGACCGCGACGAAAGCCGCTTCGCGCAGGCCTCCAAGCAGATGCTGGAATCGGGGGATTATATCCGCCTGCGCTACCAGGACGAGCTGCGCAACAAGAAGCCCGCCGGCATTCACTGGCTGCAGGCCGGGTCCACCGCCCTCTTCACCGGGGCCGAAGCCAAACAGATCTGGACCTATCGCGTGCCCAGCTGGCTCGGCGCGGCCCTCGGTACGCTCGCCTGTTTCTGGTGCGGCATTCCCCTGATCGGGAGGCGCGCCAGCTTCGTCGGTGCGGCCCTCTTCGGGGCGACGCTGCTGCTGACAAGCGAGGCGCATATTTCCAAAACCGATGGCGTGCTCGTCTTCCTGACCACGCTGAGCATCGGCGCGCTCGCCCGGCTCTATATGCGGAATGACCAGTCAAAGCGCATGGCGCTCCTCTTCTGGACGGCCATGGGCCTTGTCTTCCTCATCAAGGGGCCGGTCGGCCCGATGGTCGCTGCCTATGCCGGTATCGGCGCATGGGTGTGGACCAAGGCGACCGTCGGCAAGGGCGGCGACTGGTGGAAAGTCCTCCTCTGGTGGCCCGGCCCGCTGAGCTTCGTGGCGCTGGTCCTGCCATGGTTCCTATGGATCCAGGCCGCCACGCATGGCGAATTCATCAAGGGCGCCGTCGGCAAGGACCTGAAGGACAAGTTCACCGGGGCCTCCGAAGGCCATGGCGGCTGGCCCTTCTACCACCTGACCCATTTGCCGGCCTGGTTCTTCCCGGCCACGCTGATGCTTGCCCCGGCCTGCGTCGCGGCGTGGCATCGCCTGAAACCGCGCAACGATCTCGGCTGGAAATGGCTGCGCGACTCGGCAGCAATTGCCGCCGTGGTATTTGCCTTCCTGACCGTCCTCCTTTTCGCCCTGCCGCTGCTGCCCCATCCGGAGGGCACGGGGCTCATGGCGAAGACGCTCGGCACGCTTTCCACATTGAAGACACTGCCGGCCTATCCCGCCCTGCTGCTTGCCGCCTTCTGGTACATTGCCGGGCGCGACGACTGGAAGTCCCGCTGGCCCATCGGCATTGACGGCCTCACCGACGAGACCCGCGCCATCCGCTTCATCGTCGCCTGGGCCGCGCTCACCTTCGTCTTCTTCGAGCTGATGCCCACGCTGCTCAGCCACTATATCCTGCCCGCCTATCCGGCCATGGGCCTCCTCTGCGGCTATGTCGCGGTACAGCTCATGGACGGCGTGCGCATGCCCGTCAGCCGCTGGATATCGCTGACGCTCTTTGCCATCGGTGCGATCCTCCTGCTTGCGGTCTCTTTCCCCGGTGTCGCGGTCTTCTACATGGAAGAAACCGCTGCCGACTTCAAAACCGTCGCGGCCAGCCAGGTGCTCGAATCCTGGACGGCCTATCGCAGCTTCCCGCTCTGGCTCTGGTGGATCGGCTTTGCGCTCGCAGGCTTCGCCATCATCGAGTTCGCGCGTCGAAAGGACGGCGTCGCCATCCTGCTCGCCATTGCCGCCAGCATCACCATTGGCTGGCACGTGCGCATCTTCATGCTGCCAAGCCAGGTCTGGCTGCAGCCGACCGAGACGGCCCGCGCGGCGCTTGAGGAAGTCTGCGGCGTGCCGGGCGACGATGCCGACTGCAACACGGTCGCGCCGCAGCGCATCCTCGCGCTCGGCTATGCAGAGCCCTCCTACATCCTCACCATGGGCACGCAGAACCTTCACCCGCCCGAAACCCCGCTCGACCTGCCGGCAGACAAGGCCGCCTATCCGGTCGTCTACCTCGTCAATTTCGAGGACAGGAAAGCCGTGCCCGCCATTGTGGATGAAGTCGCGAACCTGCGCGCCGAGGCAGCGAAGATGAAACTCTGCGTCACCGAGTCAGAGCCACATTACGCGCTCAACTATTCAAACGGCGACCCGGTCAATTTCCGCGCGATCCGCTTTGACGCGGGCGGCTGCCCGGGCGTCGCGTCGGCCGAGTGAGGCCCGTTGCTAGAAGCTGTAGTCCAGCCGCACGCCATAGGTGCGCGGGTCTGACCGGAACGTATTGTAGCCGATGAAGCCATAGCCCGAGAGGGCATAGTCTTCATCGGTCAGGTTCCGGCCCCAGAGGGTCAGGCTGAGCCCCGTATCGACAAAGGCGAACGTCGCCTCGGCCTGAACGGTCGTGAAAGCCTTCTGCATCCGCGTTTCAAGGCCTTCCGGGTCCAGATAATAGTCGCCGCGATACTTCGCATGGGCCGCAAGGCTTGCGTCCACGCCCGGTGTCAGCGCAAAGTCATAACGTGCGCCGAGCGTCGCCGACACATCCGACGCAAAAGGCAGGGGATTGCCGTCAAAGGCCGCAGCGTTGCCGCCGATGTCGGAGGACTGGCCGATTTCCGTGTCCAGCAGGGTCAGCCCGGCATCCAGCGTCAGGGCCTCGGTCGCCGCCCATGTCACATCGGCTTCGGCGCCATAGACGGTCGCGGCATCAAGGTTCGACAGCGAGTTCGACGTGATGCTCGATCCGTCCGGCAGCGGAAAGTTCACGAAGATGCGCGCCTGCGGCGAATCATAATCCTGCCAGAAGGCCGCCAGCGTCCATGTCAGCGCCTCCGTGGGCCGCGCCTTGTAGCCGACCTCGTAGGCCGTTACGGACTCTGCTGAGAAGAGGCCCTCATCGGCAAAATGCGTCGCATTGTTCTGCACTTCGCCATTGAACCCGCCGGACTTGTAGCTGTTCGCGACAGAGGCATAGGCCGTGCCGGGGCCAAGGTCATAGGCGAGGGCGGCATTGCCGCTGAGGCGCGTCTCATCAATCGTGTTGGACCCATAGGCGAGGCCAAGTCCGCTGACATTATTGTATCCGATGGTGCCGTCCTCGAACACATGCCGCCCGCTGCCGTGCCCGTCGATTTCCTCATGCGTGACGCGCAGGCCGAGCGTGGCGGTCAGCCGGTCTGTCAGGTCGAAACCATTGTGCGTGAAGGCCGCGAGCGTGTCGCGCGACTGGTTGATATCGGTCACCAGCGTCATCGCACGGCTCGGCGATACGGGCGTGGGCCCCGCGCGGCTGGCTGCGCCGACATAGGGGCAGGTGCCGATGAGTGTGGCCTTGTCCAGCTCGCCGCACCAGATCGTATAGGTCTGGCTGAAGTCGTCGATCGAGGCGCTGAGGCCGAACAGGGTGTAACCGCCGGTCCAGTCCGTCTGCAAGCGGAATTCCTGCGAATACTGCCGGAACGAGCGGTCATAGGAAAGGTTCGCGCTGAGCGCTGCATTGCCGAACAGGGCAGGCGCGCCGTCAAAGTCGAAGCCATATTGCTGTTGATAGCCTTCGAACGCCGTCAGCGACGAAAGCTCCCAGCGGCCAAGGTCACGTACATAGTCCACCGAAACGCCATAGAAGGCATTGTCCGTGTCCTGCGTGCCGGTGCCTTCAACCGCGATCTCATGGTCGCCAAGGTCGAGGCTGTCATTGCGCGGCGAGGCATTGACGCCATTGTCTTCCTCATAATGCGTGCGCACCAGCAGGCGGCCGCCCAGCATCTCGTCCCAGTTGAGGCCAAGGCGCAGGCCAAACTCGTCACGCACGCCGCCGGCGTCTTCCGGCCCGGCCACATTGTCGAGCGCCGCATCCCGCGACAGGTAGCGCCCGGCAAGGCGATAGCTGAACCCGCCGCCGAGGCTCTCGCCATAGGCGCCGCCAAGGTCCACGCGGTTGAAGTTGCCATAGCCTGCGCTCAGGTAACGTGACTGGTCTTCGCCCGGCGTGGCGGTGATGAAATTGATCGCGCCGCCGGAAGCATTGCGGCCATAGAGCGTGCCCTGCGGGCCTTTCAGCACTTCGATCCGCTCAAGATCGTACAGCATCAGGCCGGTCTGCACATTGGTGGCCAAATATACGCCATCTGCATAAACCGCCGCGGCGCCGGGCGTCAGCGCCTGATGGTCCACCGCGCCAATGCCGCGGATCTGGAAGGCCACCTGCGTGCCATTGGCCACCGCCGCATCGACGCCCGTCAGCAGGTCCGTCACGTCCTCGGCGCCGAGATAGGCATTGGCGAGTTTCAGGTCGTCGGCGCCAATCACGCTGACAGACATCGGAATGTCGCTCAGCGGCGTCGCGCCCGGCACAGCGGTCGTCACGACCGGGTCGAGACGCTTCGTGGCATCCTCGGTCTGGGCAAGGGCCGGGGCGGCAAGGGAGAGCAGAACAAGCGAGGCGGGGAGGGCGCAGGATGATTTCATCCGGCGCGATTAGGCCAGTTGAGAATCCTTTGCAACCGTTGCAAACATTACGATTTGCCTGACGCTTGCGTCAGCATTTCAGGCGCAAAAAAACCTGTTAGCGCCCTCAGCGCGGAGCGCGTTTCGCGAGGATCCGCTGCAGCGTGCGGCGGTGCATGTTGAGGCGGCGGGCCGTCTCGGACACATTGTGATTGCACAGCTCGTACACGCGCTGGATATGCTCCCAACGCACGCGGTCGGCCGACATCGGATTTTCCGGCGGTGCCGGTTTTTCGTCCTTCGTGGCCGTGAGCGCACGGATGATATCGTCCACATCGGCCGGTTTCGACAGATAGTCGACCGCGCCAGCCTTCACTGCCGCAACAGCGGTCGCAATGGCGCCATAACCCGTAAGGATCACGGCGCGCGCATCGGGCCGGAACTTTTGCAGCACTTCCACCACATCAAGGCCGCTGCCGTCTTCCAGGCGCAGGTCCAGCACGGCAAAGGCAGGCGGGTTCATGCGGGCAATATCCTTGCCCTCACTGACGGTCGAGACGGCGGAAACCACAAAGCCGCGCTGGGCCAGGGCCCGCGCCATGCGTTGTACGAACGGGCCATCGTCATCCATCACAAGGCAGGAACGGTCTTCCACGCCCTTGAGGCTTTCATGCACGTTAACTGTCACCGGGCGGTCCATGGCCGCGTTCCTTCTTGCGATTCAGATTCAATATAGGCCTTTTGCACGGCTTAGGCCAATTTAGAAGCCTCAAGTGCGGCGCGCGGCCACATCGCCTGTACAACGGCGCCGCGTTTCGGCGGTGTGCGGTTGCGCGTGGCGATGCGCCCGCCGGTGCGTTCAATCAGTGTCTTGGCAATGAAAAAGCCAAGTCCCATGTCCCCGCCGCCGAGCTGGGCCTCGCTGCGCTGGGAGACATAGGGCTCGCCCAGTTTCGGCATGACTTCGGCCGCAAAGCCGGGGCCGTCATCGGTGATCGTGATCAGCACCTGGTCGTTCGTCCATGAAGCAACCGCCGTGACGCGCGTGTCGGCAAAGCTGACGGCATTCTCGATGAACGCGCCGAGCGCATGCAGGATTTCAGGGCTGCGATTGATGATCGGGGCTTTCGCCTCGCCGCGTTCGCCCGGACCGGCACGCACGATCAGGTCCACGCCGAGGCCCTTGAAGGGCGCCGCCGACTCTTCCACCAGCGCATCCAGCGGCATCAACGCATGGACAATATCCGTCGCCTCGCGGGCCTCGCGAATGGTCGCCAGAATGGACCGGCAACGGTCCGCCTGTTCCGCGATCAGGCGCACATCTTCCATATGGGGGTCATCGGGGTCGAGTTCGGCCAGCAATTCCTTCGACACGAGGTGGATGGTGGCCAGCGGCGTGCCGAGTTCATGCGTCGTCATGGCCGACATGGCGCCCAGCGCCGACAGTTTCTGCTCCCGGGCCATCACGACGCTTGCCGCATCGAGCGCACGCACGAGCCGGGCCTCATCCTGGCTGACGCGCACGGCGGAAAGGGAGAAGAAGACAAGGCCCACGGCCAGCGCCGTGAACTGGCCCCACTGGAAGAGCGGCGGCAGGCTGATCACTTCGCCATTCAGCCAGGGCAGGGGAAGGGCCACGAACGGCATCAAGGCGGCCAGTAAAAGGGCCAGAACGGCCACCAAAGTCGCCCGCATCTGCGACACGGACAAGGCCGCAACGGTCACCGGCGCCAGCAGCAGCAGCAGGAACGGGTTCGACAGCCCGCCCGTCGCGGTAATCAGCGCGGCCAGCTGAAGCGTATCGAAGGCCAGCTGCAGGCTCGCCTCCCAGCCGCGCGTCAGGCGCTGGCTCTGGAAGGCAAAGGCGAGGAAGACGTTGAGCCAGGCCGAGGCGGCGATAATCGCCAGGCAGAGCGCCAGCGGCAGCTCGAAACCCAGCACGAAGGCCACGAACAGTACCGCCGCCGTTTGTCCAGCCACTGCCAGCCAGCGCAGCGTGATGAAGGTGCGCAGCCGTGTGCGGCCCAGCGCCGACTGGGCCGAACCGAGCCCCTCAGGGGCCAGCGTGAACACGGCATCGTCAAGGCCGTAACGGGAGTCGCGGGTGATATCGTCCATGCAATGCTTATGCGTCAGCGTGACCCTTGCGCCAAGCTATGCGTTGGCGGCATATCGCGGCCATGACCTTTCCCTATCGTACCCTGATCGCCGCGCTGGGCGCCATTGCCGCCACCGCCTGTTCCCCGTCCGGCCCTGCCGATGCGCCCGAAGGCGCCAAGTCCGGCGGCACAAAGTCCGGCTGTCTCAGCCGTGCCTATCCGGAGATTGGCGGGCCCATCTCGCTGGTCAATGACAAGGGGGAGGCGGTCACGCAGGACACGTTCAAGGGCCACCCGACGCTGATCTATTTCGGCTTCACCTACTGCCCGGACGTCTGCCCGATGACGCTGGTCACCGTGGCGCGGGCCTACAAGATGCTGCCCGAAGGCGTGGAACCGCCGCAGACGCTGCTGATCTCGATCGACCCGGAGCGCGATACGCCTGAAAAGCTCAGCGAATATGTCGCGACCTCAGCATTCCCGGACAATCTGGTCGGGCTGACCGGCACGCCGGAACAGGTCCGCGCCGCGGCGCAGGCCTTCATTGCCGACTATTCCCGCGTCGATGATCCCAACAGCACCGCCGGCTACACGATGGACCATACGAGCCTGCTCTACCTCATGGACAAGGACTGGAACCTGAAGACCTTCTTCACCCATGATGACACGAGCGAGACTATTGCCGCCTGCCTCGCCGATGTGCTGGGCGAGTAGGCGGCATTAGGCTTAGGCGGCGGTCCAGCCGCCATCGATGGAGAGTTCCGCGCCATTGATCTGGTCGGCATCCGGCGAGCAGAGGAAGGCCGCAAAGCCGGCAATCTGTTCGACCGTGACGAATTGCTTGGTCGGCTGGGCGTCCAGAATGACGTTCTTGATCACGTCTTCCTTCGACATGCCCCGCGCCTTGGCCGTGTCGGCAATCTGTCCGTCAACGAGCGGTGTGTGCACATAGCCGGGACAGATAAGGTTGCAGCGCACGCCATGCTCGGCGCCTTCAAGGGCCGTCACCTTGGTGAGCCCGGCGAGGCCATGCTTGGCCGTGACATAGGCTGACTTGAACGGCGAGGCGACCTTGGCATGGGCGCTGCCCGTGTTGAGGATGCGCCCCCAGCCCTTTTCCTTCATGCCCGTGAGGGCCATGCGCGTCGTATGGAAGGCCGCTGTCAGGTTGAGGGCGATGATCAGGTCCCATTTCGCGGTCGGGAATTCCTCGATGGGCGCGACATATTGCACGCCGGCATTGTTCACGAGGATGTCTGCGCCGCCAAAGTCGCGGGCGACATAGCCCATCATGCCTTCAATCGCGTCCGGGTTGGTAAGGTCGGCACTCGAATAACCGACTTTCACACCGAATTCCTTTTCCATACCGGCACGTTCGGCCTCGATTTCCGCTTCGTCTCCAAATCCGTTGAGCACGACATTGCAACCCTCGCGCGCGAACCGCGTCGCGATCGCCTTCCCGATACCACTGGTGGATCCGGTGACGAGTGCAGTTTTTCCGCTCAGCATGATGAAGTCTCCTTGAGGCGCAGGCGCGCTGTGTTTAGGGATAGGAACGGCCTTGGGAGGGCCACGGGTTTATACGTGTAGAGGATAGGCAAGTTCGATGGACGGTGAAATCGGTGCTTTCGTTGAGGCTTTCCCTCGTTTTCTGATCTGGACGACATCGGCAGGGCTGATGTTACTTGTCGCCAGTACTATTTATGTACTCCTGACGCCGTGGAAAGAACTTGCACTGGTAAAAGGCGGAAACGCCTCCGCCGGCCTCGCGCTGGCAGGCGCCATCACCGGCCTCGCCATCCCGATCGCGTCCACGCTGGCCTCCAGCGTGTCCCTGCTCGACCTTCTGATCTGGGGCGTCATCGCGCTGCTGCTACAATTGATCGTGTACCGACTGGTGGATGTCGTGTTGCGCGACCTGCCAAGACGGATCGAGGATGACCAGGCCGGCGCGGCCATCGTGCTGATCGCCGCCAAGCTGTCGTCCGCCCTTATTCTGGCCGCCGGATTGTGGGATCCGGCCTTGCAAAGGTTCTAGCGCGCAGGAGGCGCCACCGATCATGAGATCGTTTGACTGGGTCCTGTACCTCTTGGTCTTCACCGTCGTGGTCGGAACCCTTTTTGCGAATGAGCGCAGCGCCGATGCGCCCGAGCCGCCGCCCACAATGCTGGAATCCGACGGGCCCACCCTGCCGCCGCCGTCCATTCTCGACGAACAGATCCTCGTCCAGGTCGATGAGCCCAAGGATGGCATCGGAACGGCCTTCGCGGTCAACACGAAGGGCGACTGGGTCACCGCCCGGCACGTCGTCGATGGCTGCAACAGTGTCGGCTTGCTGATCGCGCCGGACCAGTATGTGCCCGCTGCGCGCGTCACCGTTGACCCGGACCATGACCTCGCCCTGATCTCCACCGGCCGCAGCCCCGCCGCGGTAAAGCTCGATCTCGATTCGCCGCTGCGCGTCGGGGCCGAGGGCTATCATGTCGGCTATCCGCAAGGCCGGCCCGGTGAAGTGGCCACACGGCTCCTGTCGCGCTCCAAGCTGATCACGCGCGGGCGCCGCGACGGGCAGGAGCCGATCCTCGCCTGGGCCGAGATTGGCCGCACACAGGGCCTGACCGGCACGCTGGGCGGCATTTCCGGCGGCCCGGTCTTTGACAAGAATGGCGGCGTGCGCGGCGTGATCGTCGCCGAAAGCCCGCGCCGGGGCCGTATCTATACGGCGGCGCCGTCTTCCGTGGAGGCCTTCCTGACCAGCCTCAACGTGCCCATCACCGAAGGCCCGCACGAGCCCTTCACCGCCAATACCTATGGCCCGCAATCGGATAATGCCCGCCGCCGCTTGCAGGTGGTCAAGGTTGCATGCCAGGTGCGGCCATGACCGATTTTGCCAGCCGCCTCGTCGACTCCACACGGGCCCTCGGGCCGCTTTGCGTCGGGATTGACCCGCATCCCGGCCGCGTGCCCGCCCTGTTCGGCGGCGACACGCCCGAGGGCCTTGCCCGCTGGGGCGAGGCGATTGTTGAACAGGTTTCCGGGCGCGCCGGGGTGATCAAGCCGCAGGTCGGCCTGTTCGAGCGCCTCGGCCCGGACGGCATGCGCGCCCTGCAGCGCGTCTGCGATGCGGCGAAAGGGGCAGGCCTGATCGTGATCACGGATGCCAAGCGCGGCGATATCGGCTCGACGGCCGAAGGCTATGCGCAGGCCTATCTCGGCACGAACGCGCCGTTCAAGTCCGATGCGGTGACGGTAAACCCCTATATGGGCATGGACACGCTCGAGCCCTTCCTCGCGGCGGCTGAAGCGAACGGCAAGGGCGTTGTCGTTCTGGCCCGCACGTCCAATCCTGGTTCGGCCGATTTCCAGACGCAGGACATGGGCGGCGCGCCGCTCTATGCCCGTGTGGTCGAAGCCCTTCAGCCCGCGATCGAGCGCCTGACGGGCGCGTCGGGCTGGTCCAGCCTGATGCTGGTCGCCGGGGCGACGGGGCCGGACGAGGCCCGCCGCCTGCGCGCGCTGGCACCGTCCTGCCTCATGCTGGTGCCCGGCTATGGCGCGCAAGGCAGTGGGGCGGCGGATGCGCTGGCGGGTTTCGTGCGGCGCGGCAACCATCTCGAAGGCGGCGTGGTCAACGCCTCCCGCTCGGTGAACTTCCCCGAAGGCGCAGCCGAGGCGGGTGATCTCGGCGCATGGCAGCGCACCATTGCTGAGGCCATCGCGGCGGCTCAGGCTGATCTCACATCGCTCAGCGGCGTTACGGATCGCGCCGGAACCCTCGCCAATAGCTGACCCAGCGAAACGTCTCGACAAATGCCGATCACGTACTAGCATGCGCGCCTGATCAGAGATCGCGACGTCAGAACGCGACCAAAACCATACACGGGAGAGAGACGGCCATGACACATTGGCGTTCATTCATCATGGCAGGCAGCGCGCTGGCCCTGCTCGCAGGCTGCGCACCGAAGGAAGAGGCCAAGGCACCGGAAACGCCGGCGGTCGAGGCGCCCTTCGCCGATGTCGACACGAATCGCATTGAAACCGCCAGCGGCGGCGCCGAATGGCTGACCTATGGCGGCACCTATGACGAGCAGCGCTTCTCGACACTGACGGGCGTGAACACCGGGAACGTCTCGCGCCTGGGCGTCGCCTGGACGCATGATCTCGACACCAATCGCGGCGTCGAGGCCACGCCGATCGTGGTGGATGGTGTGATGTATGTCACCTCGGCCTGGTCGGTCGTCTATGCGCTCGATGCCAAGACGGGCGAAGCGCTCTGGACCTATGACCCCGATGTCGACCGCGCCGTGGGTGTTAAGGCCTGCTGCGATGTCGTTAACCGCGGGGTCGCCGTCTACAAGGGCAAGGTCTATGTCGGCGTCATCGACGGGCGCCTTGATGCACTCGATGCCAAGACAGGCGCAAAGGTCTGGAGCACGGTCACCGTGGATCAGGCCAAGCCCTACACGATCACGGGTGCCCCGCGCGTCGTGAACGGCAAGGTGCTGATCGGCAATGGCGGCGCCGAACTGGGCGTGCGCGGCTATCTCACCGCGTACGATGCCGAAACCGGCAAGAAGCTCTGGCGCTTCTACACCGTGCCAAACCCGCAAAAGCAGCCTGACCATGAAGCCTCCGACAAGGCCTTCGAGACCGTGGGCAACGTCACCTGGGGTGATGAAGGCGCATGGGTCACCGATGGCGGCGGCGGCACGGTCTGGGATTCCATCGTCTATGACGCGGTCAACGACCAGATCATCTTCGGCGTCGGCAATGGCTCGCCATGGAACCGCACGTTCCGCGACCCGTCCGGCGGCGACAACCTCTTCCTCTCGTCCATCGTGGCGGTGGATGCCAATACGGGCGAATACAAGTGGCACTTCCAGACCACGCCCGGCGACAATTGGGACTATACAGCCACCCAGTCGATCATCCTGGCTGACCTGCCGCTCGGCGAGAACGGGGCCATGCGCCGTGTCGCCATGCAGGCGCCCAAGAACGGCTTCTTCTACGTGCTGGATGCCGCCACTGGCGAATTCCTCAAAGGCAATGCCTATGGCGCGATGAACTGGGCCACCGGCCTCGACGAGAATGGCCGCCCGATGGAAGTGGCCGCCGCCCGCTATGGCAAGACGCCTCACCAGCAGCTGCCCGGCCCGCTCGGCGCGCACAACTGGCAGCCCATGGCCTACAGCCCGGAAACCAAGCTCGCCTATATCCCGGCACAGGAAATCCCGCAGGCCTATGTCGAGGACCCACGGTTCGCCTCAAAAGCCATTGGCTGGAATACGGGCGCTGACTTTTCGTCCGGCATTCCGCCGATTGCCCCGCCGGATGTGGCGAAATTCCTCCGCTCGACGCTGAAGGGCCACCTGATTGCGTGGGATCCGGTCAAGGGCGAACCGCGCTGGACGGTCGATCATGACAATGCCTGGAATGGCGGCGTGCTGGCCACGGCCGGCAACCTTGTCTTCCAGGGCAAGCTCAACGGCGACTTCGTGGCCTATAATGCCACCACCGGCGAGAAATTGTGGAGCCAGAACGTGAAGTCCGGCGCCGCTGCCGGCCCTGGCACCTACGAGATCGATGGCGAGCAATATGTCACGATCACAACGGGCTGGGGCAGTGCCTTCGCCCTGACAGCTGGCTATGCCTATGACGAGGCCGTGCCGTCGTCTGTCGGCAAGGTTGTCACGTTCAAGGTGGGCGGCACCGGCCTGATTGCCGATTCAAACCTTCCGCCCATCGACCGCACGCCCAAGGCCGAGTCCTTCGGCGACGAAGCCATGATTGCCGAAGGGGCGGTCGCCTTCTCGCGTAATTGCATGGTCTGCCATGGTGCGCTTGCGGCCAGTTCCGGCGTGTTGCCTGACCTGCGCTGGTCGGCCATCACCGGCAATGCCGAAGCCTGGAAGGGCGTCGTCATCGACGGCAACCTCGCCGCCAATGGCATGGTCTCCTTCGCCGAGTTCGTGACGCCGGAAGAGGCCGAGGCCATCCGCGCCTATGTCCTCGCGCAGGCGCACGCCGTGGCTGATCCGGCTGGCGGCGGGCAATAGAAAAAAGCGCTTGGAGATTGCATTCGGTCTCGTCTAGGTTCCACCGGGAACTTGGGGGAGACCGATATGTCAAAAGCGGGCTATGTGCTCGCCGCAGGGATGCTTGCATCCGCGATGGCGGTGGCGCAGGAACCGGCACCTGTATCAGATGAAGAGATGCAGGCCGCGTATCAGCAACATGTTGAAGACATATTGGCGAGCGTTTCGCCAGAGCACGGCATCATTGCCCTGAAGGGCGCGCCGGTCTCGCTGGATGTTCCCGAGGATTTCGATTTCTACGATAGTGCGGAAAGTCAGACGATCCTTGAAGATCTCTGGGGTAACCCGCCTGACAGCACCATTCTGGGGATGCTTTTCCCTGCGGGCGAGACGGCGGCTTCGTCCGTTTGGGGCGCGGTCCTGACCTATGAGGCGACAGGCTATGTCTCAGATGAGGACGCTGCCTCACAGGATTACGACGCCCTGCTTGCCAGCATGCAAAAGCAGACGCGTGAGGCGAATCCCGAATACAAGCGACAGGGCTACCCGACCGTTGAACTCGTCGGCTGGGCCGTGCCGCCCAGCTATGACGCGCAAAGCCATGGTGTCTCGTGGGCCAAGGATCTCGTCTTTGATGACAGTGAAACCCACACGCTTAATTATGACATGCGCCTCCTCGGACGGCGCGGTGTCCTGTCTGTTAATTTTGTTGCGCCCATTGATGCCGTTGGAGAAGTGAAGGACGTCGCGCCGGATGTGCTGGATATTCCGCACTTCGATCCAGGCAGCACTTATGCGGACTATGTCGATGGCGACAAGAAAGCCGGGTATGGGGTCGCAGCACTTATTGCGGGCACTACCGGCGCTGTTGTCGCCAAGAAGCTCGGTTTGCTGGGCGTGGGGCTTTTAGTCCTCAAAAAAGGATGGATAATCGTCCTTGCCCTGCTTGGTGGTGTCGGCGGATGGTTCAAGCGCACGTTTGGTGGTGGCGCGCGCGACTAGGGCAATATACACATTTGCCATGCAGTTCATTCTTGGCATCCTCACCCTTCTTGTGGCCATCGGCGTCTGGTCGTGGCGCCTGCGCATGGCGCGGGATGGCGCGCGTGAGGCGGCAGACCTCGCCCGCACAGCGGCAAACCTGCCCCGGCGCCTGGCATTCAAATACCGGGCGGGCCGCAACGGCCTCGACCTGATCGATGATCCCCGCGAGGCTGCGGCGATCATGATGATGGAAATTGCGCGGGCGCGGGGCGGGCCGCTGACCGACCGCCAGAGCGATGTGATCTCCGAGGAGATGATTCGTCATTTCAAATTCTCGCTGGACGAGGCCCATGAACTCGTCGCGCATGCCGCCTGGGTCACCAACAAGGCGCCTCTGCCACAGGAAACGATGCGCCGGCTCAGCCAGAAGATCGTGGCCGACAAGTATCTGGGGCCCAAGGAAGTGGTCGATCTTGATTCCATGCTTGTCGCCGTGTCCGAGGCGGAAGGCGCGCCGACACGGGACCAGCTCTCCCTGCTGCAGGTGTTCCGCGACAAGGCTGGCCTCAGGACATGACCCGCCTGTCAGTTGCGCGATGCCTGACACGGTTGTAGGGGCAAAAAGATGAGCCAGACCCTGCCTGCCGCCTATCGCGCCCGTGTCCGCAATGACAACTGGCACAATTATTCCGTGCTGCGCCACGGCGCCTTTGACGGCATGCTGGTCACGTCAAAGAATTCCGGCACGCACTGGCTGAAATACATGCTGGCTATCGCCATTGCCGATACGCATGGCATCGAGCGCCCGAAATACTTCTCCGAGAATGCGGTGCGGCCCTATATCGGCTGGCCGAAGGACAAGCCGGTCTTCCCGCAGATCCCGCGCCTTGCCTTCAGCCATACGATCCCGCACCGGCTGGCCGACTGGGGCTGGGCGCGGCGCCTCGCCAGCCTGCCGCCCTATGTGCTGGCCGTGCGCCACCCGATGGCCATTCTCGCCAGCCACCATGCCAAATGGGAATATGACATCCAGGTCGACTGGATGACCTATCTCGAGGGCGACCCGGCGGGCAAACAGTATCGCTGCGACATCTACTGGCTCGCCCGGTTCTGGAACCGCTGGGGCGACGTGCGCCATGACGCGCCGGGCCTGATCCTCAATGTCCATTACGAGGACACGCAAAAGGATGCCCGCGCCGTGCTGGAAGCGGTGGCCGATCACTGGTCGCTGGAACTGGCACCGGATGCGATCGACGCCGCGCTGGCGGCCGGCACGAAGTCCGAAATGGCGAAACATACCGACCCCGAAGCCGAGCCCAATGTGCTGCAGAACCGCAAGACCTCGCTGGAGGAACTGTTCACCGGACCGGCCATGGACCTCTACCGCAAACAGGTGCGCGCCCTGTTCCGGCACGATCTCGGCTACGACCTCTTCACGCCTCCGGCTTGAGCGATCCGCTTGAACGACCATCGGGGCCATACTTGATCCACCAGGGCTCGGCCCTGGCCTGTTCTTCCAGTGTCAGGAATTTCGCATCCGTGAGCACGGCGTCGGCATAGGCCTGCGCGGCGGGGCTGAGCGGCAGGCCATAGGTGCGGAAACGGGTCACAACGGGGGCGTAGAAGGCATCCGCCGCGCTCCATTGGCCGAACAGGAACGGGCCATCCTCGCCAAAGCGCATGCGCAGGTCGCACCAGAGCGCATCGACGCGGGCAATGTCGGCCGCGAGCGCGGGTGTCATCTCGGGCGTCGCTTCGCGGCCGCGAATGTCCATCGGGCAGTCCTTGCGCAAAGCCGGGAAGCCGGCATGCATTTCGGACGCGGCGGCGCGGGCAATGGCGCGGGCGGCAGCGTCTTCCGGCCAGACCTGGCCCGGTTCCGCCCATTCCGCGATCCATTCGGTGATCGCAAGGCTTTCCCACACGGTCTGCCCATCCCACAGCAGCAGGGGCACTTTCGCCGTCGGGCTGATCTCTTTCAGCTTGGCATTCGTGTCCGGGAAATCGAGCGGCACGATCACCTCTTCCACCGGCAGGCTGACATGGCGGGCGACCAGCAGCGGCCGGATCGACCAGCTGGAATAATTGAGGTTGCCGAGGACGAGCTGTCTCATGCGGGCTTGCCTTCGCCGATGGCCCAGCGGACCTCATTGATGCGAACCTCGCCGAAGACGCCGGCCTTGGAATAGGGGTCTGCCGCCGAGAAGGCCTTGGCGGCATCGAGACTGTCGGCCTGCAGCAGGAAGACCGAGCCGATCATCGTCTCGCCATCGTCTGCCAGCAGCGGGCCGGCCATGCGCACGGCCGGGCCATTGCCTGCGACCCATTCCAGATGGGCACTGCGCGTTGCGGCCCGCAGCGCGGCGCCGCCGTCTTTCTTGTCGAGGCAGTGAAGGCAGAACAGCGGCATGGGGGTCTCTCCGGGCAGGTTTGAGTGTCGCAACGCCTATGGCATACTGGACGTGCGCTGCCTACTCTCGGAGCCTTTGCGCGAATATTCGCTGAATGAATCATTGATCCTTCAGGATTTGATAGTATGGTTTTCGCATGAATGACACGACAGATACCCGCCAGCAGATCCTCGAAGCCGCCATGGAGCGCATCCATCACTATGGATACGGCAAGACGACCATGTCTGAAATTGCCCGCGACTGCAGCATGTCGGCGGGCAATATCTACCGCTTCTTTGCTTCCAAGATCGATATTGCCGAGGCCATGGCGCGCAAGTTCAACGCCAAGGTTTTCGAGGATTATGCGGCCATCGCCCGCAAGAAGACCTCGGCCTCAGCACGGCTGAGAGAGTTTTTCGAGATGAGTCTCGACCGCACGTTCAAGGCCATTGAAGAAGATGCGAAAATTCTCGAAGTCGCCAATGTGCTGAAACAGGAACGCCCGCTTTATTTCAACGAACAGCTGGCCCAGGAGCGCGTCTACCTGGTGCAGATCCTGAATGACGGCGCCCAGACAGGCGAGTTCCGCCCGCTCGACCGGCCGGAGGAAACCGCCGAATACATGCAGGCGGCGCTGATGAAATTCCGTTTCCCTCAGCTGTTTTCCGCCCTCTCCCTGCCGAAATTGCAGCGCGAGCTGGTCGGCGTTCTCGACCTTCTCCTGGCCGCGCTTTCCTGTGGCGCCAGCACACCGGATAGATAACAAATCCTAAACGCTGAATAAAATTGAATTTGTTCATTGATTATTTTTCAGGGCCTGCTATATGAGGGTCATGGAAGACTATGGTGCCTTCCAGAAGACCTTAATGAGCGATCCAATGACCCTCTCGAAAACCGAAGCACGCCAGTCCCTCTACGCCCTGCTTGCAGCCATCCCGTTCGCCGCTGCCATCATGGCCGCAACGTTCGCCCTCGCTGAATTTGCAGTATAGTGGTGCCTGATCAGGCCTTGGCACCCTTGAGCCCCGTGGCATAAGCCGGATCCAGCGTCGCCGACGCTTCATCCAGCGGCCAGCGGGGTCTCGCCCCGGCGCCAAGGTCCCCGATCCCCTCGATCCCGCCAGCGGCCATCCGCTCGGCCCCGACAAGGGCGATCATCGCGGCATTGTCCGTACAGTGCCGCAGCGGCGGCGCGAACAGCTCCCCGCCAAATGCCTTAGCTTCCGCTTCCAGCGCCGTGCGGATCGCCTTGTTTGAGGCCACCCCGCCCGCCAGCACGAAGCGCAGGCTTTCTCCCTCACCCGGATCAAACGCCTCGAGTGCCCGGCGCGCCTTGCCGGCCAGCACATCGCAGACGGCTGCCTGGAAACTGGCGCACAGGTCTGCGAGGCGTTCCTCCGTCAGCGGCGCTTCGGCGGCGGCGCGGGCGACGGCGGTCTTCAGGCCGGCAAAGCTCATGTCGAGGCCGGGCCGGTTCATCAGCGGGCGGGGGAAATCAAACGCTTTCGGATTGCCGGTCTTCGCAAGCCGCTCCACCGCTGGCCCGCCCGGAAAGCCGAGACCCAGCAGTTTCGCCGTCTTGTCGAACGCTTCGCCCACGGCATCGTCAATGGTCGAGCCAAGCCGCTTGTACTGGCCAAGCCCGCGCACTTCGAGAAACTGGCAATGCCCGCCGGAGACGAGCAGCAGCAGGTAAGGAAACGCGCAGTCGCCGCCGAGCCGGGGGCTGAGGGCGTGGCCTTCCAGATGGTTGACCGCGATGAAGGGCTTGCCCGCCGCCTGCGCGATGGCCTTGCCGGTCATCATGCCCACCAGCACCCCGCCAATCAGGCCGGGGCCGGACGTCGCTGCCACGCCGTCGAGCGCGTCATAGCCGATGCCAGCCTCGCGCATCGCGGCAGCCACCGTCCTGTCCGCAATCTCCGCATGCGCCCGCGCCGCAATCTCCGGCACGACGCCCTGATAGGGCGCATGCTCTTCCAACTGCGTATGGATCACGTCCGAGAGCAGCGTCACTTTGCCGTCCTCAAGACGCAGGACCGCCGCCGCCGTCTCATCGCAGGAGGATTCAATACCGAGGATTGTGAGGGCGTTGGTCATGCGCCGCATGTAGGCCCGGACGGGGAGATTGGGAAGGGCGGGGTCATGTATGCTGGTTCCACTCACGCCGCAGTCCCGGCGAACGCCGGGACCTCAGGCAATAGGAGAAAGACCCCGGCTTTCGCCAGGGATGCGGAGGTGGAGGAGGGAACTAGTCGTTATCCATCCGCAGGGCAGCCACAAAGGCTTCCTGCGGTATCTCGACCTTGCCGAACTGGCGCATGCGCTGCTTGCCCTTCTTCTGTTTTTCCAGAAGCTTTTTCTTGCGGGTGGCGTCGCCGCCATAGCATTTGGCGGTCACGTCCTTGCGCATGGCCGAGATGGTTTCGCGGGCCACGACGCGGCCACCGATGGCGGCCTGGATCGGGATCTTGAACATCTGGCGCGGGATCAGGTCCTTCAACCGTTCGCACATCTGGCGGCCCCGACTTTCGGCCCGGTCGCGGTGGACCAGCATGGCGAGCGCGTCGACCGGCTCTTCATTGACGAGGATCTGCAGCTTCACGAGGTTCTCGGCGCGGTGGCCGACGATCTCGTAGTCGAAGCTGGCATAGCCGCGGCTGATGGATTTCAGGCGGTCATAGAAGTCGAACACGACTTCGTTGAGCGGCAGTTCGTATTTCACCATGGCCCGGCCCCCGACATAGGACAGCTCTTTCTGCACGCCGCGGCGGTCCTGACAGAGTTTCAGGATCGCGCCGAGATATTCGTCGGGCGTGTAGATGGTCGCATTGATCCACGGTTCGCGGATCTCGGCCACTTTCACCACGTCCGGCATGTCGGCCGGGTTGTGCAGCTCGATCTCGGTGCCGTCGGTCATCGTGATCTCGTAGACAACGCTTGGCGCGGTCGCGATCAGGTCGAGGTCGAACTCGCGGCTGAGGCGTTCCTGGATGATTTCGAGGTGCAAGAGGCCAAGGAAGCCACAGCGGAAACCCATGCCGAGCGCGGCGCTGGTTTCCATTTCCCACGTGAAGCTCGCATCATTGAGGCGCAGCTTGCCCATGGCGGCGCGCAGGTCGTCAAAGTCGCCTGCGTCCATCGGGAAGAGGCCGCAGAAGACGACCGGCTGGACTTCCTTATAGCCCGGCAGGGCCTTCTCGCACGGGCGCTTGTCTTCGGTGATCGTGTCGCCCACCGCCGTCTCGCCGACTTCCTTGATCGAGGCGACGAAATAGCCGACCTCGCCCGGGCCGAGCGCGTCGGTTTCGGTGAGCTTGGGATTGAACGTGCCGACCTTGTCGATCTCGTAGACGCCGCCGGTGCGCATCATACGGATGGATTGCTTCGGCTTCAGCACGCCGTCATGGATGCGCACGATGACGACGACACCGAGATAGGGGTCGTAATAGGCGTCAACGAGCGCCGCCTTGAGGGGCTTTGTGGCATCGCCGTCGCGCGGCGGCGGCAGGCGCTTGACGATGGCTTCCAGCACGTCGGGAATGCCAAGGCCGGTCTTGGCCGAGGTTTCGACCGCGTCGGAGGCATCAAGGCCGATGACATCCTCGATTTGGTCCTTCACGCGCTGCACGTCAGCGGCGGGCAGGTCGACCTTGTTGAGCACGGGCACGATCTCGTGGTTCTGGTCGATGGCCTGATAGACGTTAGCCAGCGTCTGCGCCTCGACGCCCTGAGAGGCGTCAACGATCAGCAGCGAGCCTTCGCAGGCGGCGAGGCAACGGCTGACTTCATAGGCAAAGTCGACATGGCCCGGCGTGTCCATCAGGTTCAGCGTATAGGTCTCGCCGTCATTCGCCGTGTAATCGAGCCGCACGGTCTGGGCCTTGATCGTGATGCCGCGTTCTTTCTCGATCTCCATCGTGTCGAGCACCTGGGCGCTCATTTCACGGTCGGTCAGGCCGCCGCAGGCCTGGATCAGGCGGTCAGCGAGCGTCGACTTGCCATGGTCGATATGGGCGATGATCGAGAAGTTACGGATTTTGTCGCGTGGGGTCATGCTGGCGCATATAGCGGCGCTTGGACCGCACGGGAAGTGGGCATGGACCGCCCCGGTCGCAGCGGGAACTGGCTTTTCGCCTTGAAGCTGCCACATCAATCCCCCAAACAGATTAGGGCAAAGGTGTTAACAGGGGCGAATCGTGGGATTTAAGTCCAATGAGCACTGATACGACTGGCCGGTCACCGTCTTCCCTGCAGGTTGTCCCTGGACAGGCTGAGCTGAAAGCCACCCAGATTCCTGACGAAGGCCAGCCGCCGGCCATGCCGCCCACGTCGAGCGAGCAGGCACAGATCCTTGAGCGCCAGTTCGCGCGCCGCATGGAGGCCGTCGACACCCGCTGGAGCCCGCGTCAGACCACGCTGCGCGACCAGCTGCACCACACAAACGAGATCTGGGACGATATCCAGGCCAGCGAAGAGCGCCAGCCGCGCTATTCCTCGCCCTGGTTCTACTGGCCCTTCATGGTGGCGCTCGCCGTCGCCGAAGTGCCGATCAACCGGTTCAGCTTCGAGCTGTTCTTTCAGGAGAGCCCGGCAGTCGCCCTGCTTGTCTCGTTCCTTGTCGGCGGCCTGCTGGTCACGCTGGCCCACAGGCTGGGCATGATGATGTGCCGGTTCGGCTATAACAAGAAGCGCAAGAACTGGTGGGGCGAGGTGCTGCAGATCGCGGCCGTCGTGCTGCTGATCGTGGCGCTGGCCTATGGCGTGTCGATCCTGCGGCAGGGCTATCTGGCCTTCATCACGCAGCCGGAAATGGGCTTCGGGCAGGCCCTCGAGAACCAGCAATATGGCGGCGCGGCGATCATGGCGCTCAAGGGCGGACTGGGCCTTGATGGCTGGATCTTCCTGCTGATCAACCTCGCGGTTGTCGCTGTCGGTGTCTCGGCCGCCTATTTCTGCCATGACCCGCATCCCGATTTCGAACGCGTCGATCGCAAGAAGCACAAGCTGGAGAAGCAGGCCGCCCGGATGCAGGCCAAGCGCGCTGACGAGGAAGCCGTCGAGAAGCGCCGCTTTGCCAACCAGATGCGCAGGCTCGGCGCCTGAATGCGGCGGGTGTTGCTGGCAGTTGCGCTTGTCCTTGCGGGCTGCTCCGGCTCGTCCGGCAGCGAGCCGGGCGCGCAGGCCGCTGGCTATTGCGCCTTCGGCAAGACATCCTCCCTGTTCCTGATCGACCAGACGACGCCCTATGACGACACAGACCGCGCGGTGATTTCCGAGAGCATCGGCACGGTGGTCGACCAGCTTGGGCCCGGAGACCGCATCGTGCTGGCAACGATCGGCGAGCATTACACCCAGTCGGCCCGCCTGATTAATGCCTGCAAGCCCGGCTGCCCGGACGGGCAGGGCGCCCTCGATTCCATGATGGGCGGCTGCAGCAGCATGAAGGCGCTGGCCGACGAACGCCAGTTCATGGGCAGCCTCGCGCAGACATTGCGCCCCGCCGTACAAGGCTCGTCCTCCGCCGATCATTCGGCGATCATGTCGACCATCGCGCAATGGACGCAGGCGCCGCCCGGCGACCAGCCCTTCACCCATGTCTACATTTTCTCCGACATGCTGGAGAACAGTCAGGCCGTGCCGTGGACCGAGTTCCGCTCAATGGCGCCGGACGCCGCCCTGAAAGTGGCCGAGAAGTTCAATTACCTGCCCGCCGTGCGCGGCGCCGATGTCCGCATTGTCGGCTTTGGCCGCTCGCACAATCCCGGCCGTCCGCCGCTTGAGCCGGAACTGGACGCGCGCCTGCGGGAATTCTGGGCCGAATACTTCCGCGAAGGCGGCGCCTCGGTGACCTTCGAGGGCGCGATCCGGAACTGATACGGAATTGGACGTAATGGCGCGGTGCGCTATGCCTGCTAAGGACAATGCATGCCGGAGGAGATCACATGCTGCTGCGCCCCCTATTCGTGCTTGCCCTTGCGGGCAGCGTGCTGGGCGCCTGTGCCCGGCTCCCGGCCCAGCCGGTGACCGAAATGGCCGATGGCATGCTCTATGCGGGTGTCGAACAGGATGGCAGCGCCGTGGCGATGCAGGTCGGTCAGACCCTGCGCATCGAGCTCGAAACCATTCCCACGGCCGGCTATGTCTGGGAGATCGTGGACAAGCCCGATTTCCTTGACCTTGTGGCCGAGAACACCCGCCCGACCCATCCGGAAGTCCAGAACCAGGAAGGCTTTACCGGCGGCAACCATTTCATGGCGTTTGACCTGAAGGCGACCGCGCCGGGCAAGGCGACGATCAATATGCTCAATCACCGGCCCTGGGAGGCCGGTGAAACGATCGGCACCTGGCGCATGGACGTCACGGTCACACCAGCGCAATAAGGGCCCATGGCAGACACCCAGACCTCTCCGGCTCCACGCCTCGGCATCACGGATGACGGCTATCTCACCGATTGCTGGTATCTCGCCGCGCCCTCGTCTGAGCTGAAGCCGGGCAAGCAGCACCGCATCATGATGCTGGGCGAACCGGTTGTCGTGGGCCGCACGCCCGCAGGCGAGGCCTTTGCGCTGCGCGATATCTGCCCGCACCGGCTGGTGCCGCTCTCGGCGGGCAAGCAGCTGGAGACCGATGGCGAGTGGACGCTGCAATGCCCCTATCATGGCTGGCGCTTCGGCACGGATGGCGGCTGCAAGCTGATGCCGAGCCTCACCGACGACAGCACCTACGATCCTTCAAAAGTGAAAGTGCGCCGCTATCCGGTGCACGAGGCCAATGGCGCGGTCTTCATCTATATCGCCCATAACCCGCGCGTTGACGCGCCGCCCGCCGTGCCGCCGCCGGATTTCGGTCCGCTGCCGGACAAGCCCGGCTTTGTCATCCATGACGTGTTCAATGCCCACATGGACGATGCCGTCGTCGGCCTGATGGACCCTGCGCATGTGCCCTTCGTGCATAATCAATGGTGGTGGCGCCCGCCGTCGGTTGGCCTGAAGCTGAAAGAGAAACAGTTCGTGCCTGCGCTGCGCGGCTGGGCGATTGACCGCCACCGGCCCTCGTCCAACTCGCTGCTCTATCGCTGGGTGTTCGGCGGCAATGTCGAAACCGAGATCATCTTCCAGCTGCCCGGCTTTCGCTGGGAGATCGTCTCGAACGAAACCGCCCGCCTGCTGACGCTCACCTGCCTGACGCCGGAAGGCCCCAAACGCACACGGATCACCCAGTTCACCTGGTGGACAGGCGCGCCGCTCTTGCGCCTCGCGGTGCCCATCGCCAAACCGGCAGGCCGCAAGTTCCTGCGCCAGGATGGCGACATGGTCGACCTGCAGAATCAGGGCATGGCGCACCAGAAGGCGATGCTCTGGATCGACGATATCGACGTGCAGGCCAAATGGTACCAGCGCCTCAAGCGCGAATGGGTCGAGGCCCGCTCCGAGGGCCGCGACTTCGCCAACCCCATAGAGCCACGCGTGCTGAAATGGATGAGCTGACCGCCCGGCCGGAACCAATCCTGCCATCCTCGCGTTTTACCCTCAGCCGCTCGGATAAGCGAAGCGGACCCATTTGACAGCGCGATTTCCTGAACCACCGCGCGCGTCCTGACTTGAGGATACACCCATGAAGACCCTGCTCCTGACGACGATTGCTGCCAGCGCGCTTTTCCTGGTGGCCTGTTCCGACAAGACCGAAACCGTCACCGAAACGCCTGCAGCGACGCCCGCCGAAACGGTCGAGACAATGCCAGGCGAGACAGAAGCAACCCCGGTTGAGCCGGTGGCCCTGCCAACGCTGGTCGATGTGCTGGGCTCCAGCCCTGATTTCTCGACCCTTGTCGCCGCCATTGGCGCGGCTGACCTGACCGACACCCTCTCTGGCCCCGGCACCTATACAATCTTTGCGCCCACGAACGAGGCCTTCGCGGCGATGGACCCGGCCATGCTGGAAGACCTGATGAAGCCGGAAAACAAGGACAAGCTGGTCACCGTGCTCAGCTATCATGTCGTCCCCGGCAAGCTCAGCTCGTCCGACCTCGCCGGCAAGTCCGAGCCGCTGGCGTCCTTGAACAACAAGGACATGCTGGTCGATGGCACCGGCGATAACCTGATGGTCAACACGGCCACCGTGAAGATGGGCGATATCGAAGCCTCCAATGGCGTCATCCACGTGATCGACACCGTCCTGCTGCCACGCTTCGAGGAATAGGCTTTCCCGTCATGCCATTTGCGGCCGTGTCTCACCAAAGGCGCGGCCGTTTTTGTGCTGAAGCAGGAACAAATGGGGAAAATGCAAGCTGTCATTAACCTCGCTGCCTGATAGGGTAGGCGCCATGACAGCGACGATTCGTATCCTCGGGATTGATCCGGGCCTTCGCCATACTGGCTGGGGCGTGATCGAGCAGACCGGCGCCCGGCTGCAGCACGTGGCCCACGGCATCATCTCGGTTGATCCGAACCTGCCCATGTCGGAGCGGCTCGGCGGCATCTTCGAGGCGGTGGGCGAACTGGCGCGCCATCACGCGCCGCATGCCTCCGGCGTTGAGGAAACCATCGTCAACGCCAACCCCCGTTCGGCCCTGAAACTGGGCCAGGCGCGCGGCGCGGCCATGGCGGCGCTGGCCATGGCGGGCATCAGCGTGGCCGAGTTTGCCCCGCGCAAGATCAAGCTTTCCGTGGTCGGCACGGGCACGGCCGACAAGACGCAGGTCATGTTCATGGTCAAACGCCTCTTGCCCCGCGCAGGCGAGATGAAGGAAGACGCCGCCGATGCGCTCGCCTGCGCCATCTGCGCCGCCCACCATATGCCTTTGGAGATGAAGCGGGGCGCAGCATGACCGTGAAGTTTGCATCGCCCGGCTCGCCCTTCGACTTCGCTCAGGGTGAGCCTGATATGAACGCTCATCCTGAGCTAAGTCGAAGGACGGGCGCGGGGAGCGCTGATCTATGATTATCGGCCGTCTCACCGGAACGATTGCGGCCATGGGCTTGGATCATGTGCTGATCGACGTGAACGGCGTCGGCTATGTCTGCCAGGCGGGCACGCGCCTCTTGGCGCGGGTGCATGCGGGCGAGACGGCCGTCCTGCATGTCGAGACCAAGGTGACGGAAGCGGCGATCACGCTCTATGCCTTCGGAACGGACGAGGAACGGGCATGGTTTGTCCGCTTGCAGGACGTGCATGGGGTGGCGGGTAAGGCCGCAATGGCCATTCTTGACGCGCTGACGCCTGCCGAACTGATGGATGCCATCGCCCTCGGCGACGCTCGCGTGCTGGAGCGCGCCAAGGGCGTCGGCAAGAAACTCGCCGAGCGGATCGTGCTCGATCTCTCCGGCAAGGCGCCACCCATGGGCCGGTTCGGGCGCTTCGACGCGGCAAGCGCCGCGGGCATGGCAACGGCGCCAGCTGCAGCCGCCACAACAGGCCCGCGGTCCGAGGCCATCTCGGCGCTGGTCAATCTCGGCTACACGCAAGGCGATGCCGCCCGTGCAGTTGCCGCAGCAGCTTCCACCACGGATGACAAGGAGGTCGGCCCGCTGGTAAAGGCGGCGCTGAAGGAACTGTCGCGATGAGATACATCCAGAACCGCAAGACCTATCACGTTCCCGAGCAGGAACTGTTCTTCATTGCCGATCACCCGGAAAAGCCCGTCGGTACACGCGAGATCGACAATGTCATGATCGAGACATCGCGCAGCGGGCGCAATTCCATGGGCGTCATCAACCGCGATGTGCAGGGGTCCGGCTCCATCCTCGTCAACCTGACGGACATTCTCGCCGCACGGGGCGAAGAGACGATGACGATCTGGCTGAAGAATGGCGATCGTCTGGAAGACGTGCCGATCTCGCAGCTGACGCTGAAGACGCTTGTGCGCGAGTTCGGGAGCGGGGAGCCGGCATGAGCCGAGAGGGCGAACTCTCCGATCCCAATGCGCAGGGCGGCGACGCGCTGGACCGCGCGCTGCGTCCGCAGACGTTCGACGATTATGTCGGCCAGCGCAAAGCCAAGTCGAACCTGAAAGTCTATGTCGACGCCGCGCGCGGGCGCAGCGAGGCGCTGGACCATGTGCTGCTGTTCGGCCCGCCGGGCCTCGGCAAGACAACGCTGGCGCAGATCCTGGCGCGGGAAATGGGCGTCGGTTTCCGGGCGACATCAGGCCCGGTGATCGCCAAGGCGGGCGACCTCGCCGCGATCCTCACCAATCTTGAGCCGAACGATGTTCTCTTCATTGACGAGATCCACCGCCTGCCGGCTATCGTGGAGGAGATCCTCTACCCGGCGATGGAGGACTATGCCCTCGATATCGTGATCGGGGAGGGGCCTTCGGCGCGCTCGGTACGGCTGGACCTGTCACCCTTCACCTTGGTCGGCGCGACGACGCGGGCAGGCCTCCTGGCAACGCCGCTGCGCGACCGGTTCGGCATTCCGCTGAGGCTCGAATTCTACGAGCCGGAAGAGCTGGCGCGCATCGTCATGGCGGCGGCGCGCAAGCTGGGCGCGGCGATTACCGAAGATGGCGCGGTCGAAATTGCCAGCCGGGCGCGGGGCACGCCGCGCATCGCGCTGCGGCTCCTGCGACGCGTGCGTGACTTTGCCGAAGCCGAGGGCGCGAAGATCGATTCCGCCGCGGCGGGCCGCGCGCTGAAGCGGCTCGAGATCGACTCTGATGGCCTCGATGCGCTCGACCGTCGCTATCTGCATGCGCTGGTGAAGACCTATGCGGGCGGCCCCGTGGGCGTCGAGACGCTGGCGGCGGCGCTGTCAGAGGCGCGGGATGCCGTGGAAGACGTGATCGAGCCTTACCTCATGCAGAAAGGCTATGTCGCGCGCACGCCGCGCGGACGCACGGCGGCGCCGCTGGCCTATGAGCGGCTCGGCCTGCCCGTGCCGGGCGGTGTCCAGTCCGGCCTGTTCGGGGAGAAATAGTCAGTCCGTTCCCATCAGCTGCATGCGCCAGAGCAGGCCGATGAAGCCGCCCTTGATAGGCGGCAGCAGGAAGAGGACGGCGCCAATCGCGAACGCACCAAGCGCCAGGAGGCTGATCCAGAGCGGGGCGGGCGATTTCATCGACACAATGAACGAGAGCGGGGCCAGCAGGGGCCCGAGGATCAGCACGGTCAGCCAGGGAGGACCGTCCTCTGCCCGGATCAGGCCTGTCGGTTCGCCGCAATGGGAACAGGTTGGTTCCTGCCGCAAATAGCCCGAGAAGAGACGCCCCTTGCCGCAGGCCGGGCAGCGACCGCGCAGGCCGCGCAGGATGGGGGTCAGGCCGGGGTCTGAGGGTTGCGTCATATGGGTCTCCGGCAGGATGTGTCCTGCTTTGCACGTCAGGCAGCCGCTGGCCAGTCAGGCTTGCAACCGAATGCCTCATGACTGCGTATACGGCGCAGGAGACCCAATTCATGATCAAGCATTTGCTCACCGCCTCACTCGCCAGCCTCGTCCTGAGCGCCTGTATCAGCCAGCCGGACTATCGCGCGCAGGAAACCGCGCCGCCGACCGTGCCGAATGTCGACTTGGATAAGTATGCCGGCCTCTGGTACGAGATTGCGCGTTATCCCAACAGTTTCGAGAAGGATTGCGCCGGTGTCACGGCGGAATATGCCCGGCGCGAGGATGGCCGCATCAGCGTCACCAATACGTGCCACAAGGGCAGCCCGGACGGGAAAGTGAAAGTGGCCGAAGGCGTCGCGCGGGTCGTTGAAGGCTCGGGCAATGCGCGGCTGAAGGTCAAGTTCGCGCCGTCATGGGTGCCGTTCGCCTGGGGCGATTACTGGATCCTGCATCTCGAGCCGAACTATTCGGCCGTGCTGGTCGGAGACCCGAGCGGAAAGTACCTCTGGATCCTCGCCCGCGACAAAGCGCTGGATGGCGACACGCTGGCGCGCATCAAGGCGCGCGCCGAAGCGCTGGGCTACAAGACCGACCCATTGGTGATGACCGATCAGGGATGATCTGCTAACGCGAATGGCATGACCCTGCCTGTTCTCGACGACAAGAATTTCGATGCGGAGCGCCAGCACTGGATCAGTGTGCGCGTCTATTACGAAGACACCGATTTCACCGGCATGGTCTACCACGCCAATTACCTGCGCTTCTTCGAGCGCGGGCGGTCGGATCATCTGCGCGATGCGGGCATCTCGCACCAGTCACTGCTCGACCGGCCGGACCCTGCTGCCTTCACGCTGACCAATGTGAACGTGGCCTACAAGCGGCCAGCCAAGGTGGACGACCTGCTGCATATCAGGACGCGTTACCTGGGCATGGACGGGCCGCGAATCCGCTTTGAACAGGCCTGTCTGCGCGACGGCCAGATCATCGCGGAAGCCGAGATCACGGCCGTCATGATTCATGCCGACGGGCGTCTGCGGCGGCCGATCCGCGAAGTGGCGGACTATCTGGACGCATTTGTCTGGCGTCCATAGCGCTGTAATCATTTGCTTTATTGTCAGGTTTTGAATGTCGCAGGCTTTGCGGCATCTGATTTTTTGCGTCTGGCACTTGCATTTAGATATATCGAAAACTATTTTTGATTTCGATATATCTAAAAGGAGTATCGATGAGCAACACAGACCCCGAAGACAGAATGGTTCTGTCAGGCGAGCTTTTGGACAATGACGACATCTTTGGCAGCCACAGGCGCCGGGACAGAGGAGAGAACATGTACGGACATCACAGACACGGCCGGCACGCACGCTGGCATATGAAAATGGCCATGGGCGGCCGGCACGGCCACGGCCGGGGCGGAATGGGGCGTCGCGGCGGACGCCCGCTGGGGCATGGCGACCTGCGCCTGCTGATCCTCAGCCTTATCAATGAGACGCCGCGCCATGGCTATGACCTGATCCAGGAAATCGAGACGCGCACCGGCGGCACCTACAAGCCGAGCCCCGGCGTGATCTATCCGGCGCTGGAAATCATCCAGGACCTCGGCCTTGCCGAGGTGCGCACGGAGGACGGCAAGAAGACCTTCCACATTACGGATGAAGGCAAGGCCGAACTGGAGCGCGAGGCCGCAACGGTCTCAGCCATCCATGAACGGCTGGCAGACCTCTTGCGCGCCGAGGCGGATGTCGATCCGACGGACGTGCGTACCGCGATGCACCGCCTCCGCCACGCCATCATCAAGACCGTGCGCCACAATATGGCCAATGAGGCGCGCCAACGGCGGATCGTCGAAATCCTGAATGCGGCGAAGGACGAGATCGACTCGCTCGACTAGGGGCGGTCAGCCGACGATACCAATGTGCGGGGCTCCGGAAGGAGCCCCGCATTTTATTTGGGAGAATCTAGAAGCTGATTTCAGCCGACAGCGGCAGGTGGTCCGAGAGCTGGAGGGGCAGGCTGCGCCGCTCGTCGAGCCGGACCGCGTCGGAATAGATGATGTGATCGAGATCGCGGCTGGGGCGCCAGGACGGATAGGTCGGCATGGTCGGCTGATCGGCAATTTTCGCCCCGACGGTCCCGGCGAAGCTCTCCAGCTGAGTGGAACTGTTCGTACAGTTGAAGTCTCCGACGACCAGAAAGGCTTTCTTGTGGGGCAGGTGCTGGCCAATGGCTTCCAGCTGCATGGCCTGGTCATTGCGGCCGAGGCTCAGGTGCAGGTTGGCGACCGAAATCCCCCGTCCCACCTGCACATTGGCGATCAGGCAGCCGCGCCCCTTCACCCGGCCCGGCAGCTTGAAATCATGTATATGAGACAGTTCGTACCGACTGAGGATGGCATTTCCGTGCAGCGAGATGCCGGGAATGGTGCGGTTCTGCTGCTTGGCGACATGATTGTGGCCGGACAGCATGGCAATCCGCTCGGCCTGGCAGGTAAAGCCCGACCGCCGGCCCCCCAGATCGACCTCCTGCAGGCAGACGACATCATGCTCGGACACGATTTCGGCAATTTTTTCCAGCGTGGATTGCTTGGCACTGGTATTGAACACCTGATGATGCGCGCGTGTGAGGTAATGGGAATACCGGGCGGTGCCGATGGCCGCCTGAATATTCCATGTCAGGATCCGGAGTGTCTGTGTCATGGCCTTGATATGCAGTCTGGAACACGCGGTTCCATGCGGCGTTGGGCGCTAGAAACTGAAGGGGACGGCCTTGCTGCCAAGTTCATTGGTCTTTGCGCTCCATATCGTGATCGCGTTGGCGCTCACATTCCGCCTGCTATACCGCAAGCTGGCCGTCAGCACGACGCTGGGATGGATCATCATCCTGTTTGCCATTCCATATATAGGCATCTTTTTCTATTTTCTGTTCGGTGACCACAGGATGGGCCGCAAACGGCTGCATCAGAGCGCCTGGGTGCGCAATTTTTACCAGAAGCGCTATGGCATTGATGACGACGGCGCCGCCGCCGATGCCCTGGATGTGTCAGATGCATTCCGCGCCATGAGCCAGAGCATCGGCGCCGATTCCGGTTTCCATGTGACACACAATAACCGCGTCGAGATGCTCGAAGATGCCGGCGAGATCCTCGACCGGCTGGTGGCCGATATCGATGCGGCCACGAACACCTGCTATCTCGAATTCTATATCGTCGAGCCCGAGGGTCGGGTGACGGCCGTGATGGAGGCGCTTGTCCGCGCCTCGAAGCGCGGGGTCGACTGCAACCTTCTGGCCGATCATTTCGGCAGCAAGGCACTCTTCCGGTCGAGCTGGCTGCAACGGCTGAGGCAGGCGGGGGTGGATGTCGAGGCGTCGCTCCCCGTCGGCCTGATCAAGTCCCTCTCCCAGCGCACGGACCTGCGCAATCACCGCAAGCTGATCGCGATCGACCAGACGATTGGCTATGTCGGCAGCTTCAACCTGGTCGACCCGCGCCTGTTCAAGCAAAACAAGGCGGTCGGTGAATGGGTCGACATCATGTTCCGGCTCGAAGGCCATATCGTGGATTCCCTCGGTGTCGTGTTCAACGCCGATTACATTTTCGACACGGTCGGGCTCGATATTGACCGCAAGGCCCTGCGCGACCTGCCGACCGACCATCCGCGCGAGACCGCGCCGGGCAATGTGGCGCTGCAGCTCTTGCCCTCAGGCCCGGAAATCCATGACTCGCTGATCCATGAATGGGTCGTCTCGGCCATCTTCGCGGCGCGCAAGCGTGTCTCGATCATCACGCCCTATTTCATCCCGGACGAGACGCTGACGCTGGCGCTGAAGGCGGCGCAGAAACGCGGCGTGGCCGTGGATATCATCGTGCCGGAGCGCATTGATTCCCGCATGGCGCAATATGCCAGCGAGTCGGTCTTCTCCGAGCTGCTGCGTGAGAACATCACGATCATGCGCTATCAGGACGGCCTGCTGCACACGAAGTGCGTGCTGATTGACGACACGGTCTCCATGGTCGGCACGGTGAACATGGATACGCGCAGTTTCTACCTGAACCTTGAGCTGACCCTGATCGCCTATGATCGGGGGCTGAACCGGGACATGGACGCCCTGCGCGCGCGCTATCTGGCCAATTGCACACCCCTGACGCTCGAAGAGTGGACAGCCCGGCCGCGATTCCGGCGACTTCAGGAGAATGTCCTGCGTCTGGCCGCCCCGCTCCTCTAGATACAATTCGCAGGGGTTGCTGCAGTGCAGCGAAGCATGTCATCAGCACGAAAGCTTAACCAAATGCCCCTAGCGGTTAACCAACTGCGGAAAACGGTGCCCCTGCCGTGTTTCCGCCAGATTTGGTGGTGAAACAGGGGCAGACGCCGAGGCCTCGCGCCATCGGCACAGACTCATATGCAGTGCGCCTCCCGCACGCAGACTTCAAGGAGCAGGACATCTCATGGAATCCGAAGCGATTGGCACGGCGGCCAGCAATACTGACTTCTCGCTGCTTTCTCTCGTGTTTGACGCCGACCCCGTGGTCAAGCTCGTGCTCCTTTTCCTTCTCGGTGCCTCGATCTGGTCCTGGATGGTGATTGTCGAGAAGCTGTTCTCGCTGGGCGGCGCACGCCGCAAGGCGCGGCAGTTCGAGGCCGCTTTCTGGGGCGGGCGTACGGAAGATTTCGACATGCGGCCCGGCCAGGTCGGCAGCGACGCGGCCGGCCGCGTCTTCGCTTCGGCCGCCCGTGAATGGTCCGACGCCAAGCGCGGCATGCCGGCGCCGGCTGAAGCGGCTGCACTGGTCAGCCGGGCAGAGCGCTCGATGCGGGCGACGGTCGATCGCGAGATCGGCAAGGCCGGCAAGGGGCTGGGCGTGCTGGCAACCATCGGGTCTGCCTCGCCCTTCATCGGCCTCTTCGGCACGGTCTGGGGCATCATGAACGCCTTCCTCAACATCGCCGCCCAACAGGACACGAGCCTCGGTACGGTGGCGGGCCCGATCGCGGAAGCCCTGTTTGCGACCGGCATGGGCCTCGTTGCGGCCATTCCGGCGGTCATTTTCTACAACAAGTTCACGGGCGACCTCACCAGTTTCGGTGACCAGCTCGACACGTTCTCGCAGGATGTGCTCGTGCGCCTGTCGCGCCGCGCCTCTGACCCCGGGAGGGACTAAGCCATGGGGATGATCCTCGGATCAGGCGGCAAGGGCGGACGTCGCGGACGTCGCTCGCTGAACGCCGAAATCAACGTCACGCCCTTCGTTGACGTCATGCTGGTTCTGCTGATCGTGTTCATGATCACGGCGCCCCTTCTGGTGCGCGGCGAAGATGTGGCCCTGCCGAAGACGCGGTCGGGCCCGATCAAGACCGAGCCGAATGACGCGCCGCTGGCGATCACCGTCAAGGCCGACGGCACGATCTATGTTCAGAACACGGAAGTGAGCGTCGAGGAACTCGGCGCCAAGCTCGCGGCGATTATCGGCGAGGGCTATGAGCAGCAGATGTACCTGCGCGCCGATGCGGCCGTGCCCTATGGCCGGATCATGGAAGTGACGTCCGAAGTGCGCGCAGCCGGTTATACGCGGCTCGCCTTCGTGACCGAACAGAAGAAATAGCGGGACCTTTTCACACAAATGATGCGCGGTTTCACCCTTTCGGCCCTTCTCCACGCGAGCGTTATCGCGCTGGCCGTGATGTCGTGGCCGACGCAGAAAACCGAGTGTGACAAGGCCATCGAGAAGCTGAAGCGGGATGAACCGGGCCTTGGACCGGTCGATATCCTGATGCGCCTGCCGGAATGTGCGGCCGCCATCGACGTGCCGATCGAGTTTCTCGACATTGGCCTCGTGACCAATGTGTCCGCCATTCCGAAGGCCGAAGTGCAGGAAGAGGCCGAGCCGGTGCCTGAAGAGGCGCCGGAGGAAGAGGCGACCCCGGACGATCAGCCGGACCTGACGGCCGACGAAGTGGATGCCAATGACACACGCGCTGAGGAACCGAGCGAGGATGACCTCGTTGTGGAAGATGAGAAGGCCGAGCCCGAGCCTGAACCGGAGCCCGTAAAGGAGCCGGAAAAGAAAAAGCCCGAGCCTAAAAAGGAAGAGAAGCTGGTCCAGAAGACAAAGCCCAAGTCAGAGACCGACGACCTCGACTTCCTCAATGATTTCGAGGACGTGCTGAAGACCAAGGCGCAGAACGAGCGCAAGGCCCCGCCGGCGCAGGAGCCGCCCCGGATCGAGAAGCCGGTACTGGCCGATGCCCAGCAGCCCCGCAAGGGTGCAGGCGACCGGACGGGCAACACGGCTTCGCTTCAGGCTGCCGTACGCCGCCAGATCGGCTATTGCTGGAATGGTGTCGACGACCTGCCGAAGGAAGACCAGATCAATGTCGTGGTGCGGCTGGTGCTGGCGCGCGACGGTTCACTGGCGGAACCGGCCGATCTGGTAACGCCCAAGTCCCGCCCCATCGGGCGGGCCGGTATCCCCGTTGACCTGGCGCTGAGGGCCGTGCGCAAGTGCGCCCCGTACAAGCTGCCGGCCGATGATTACGACCAGTGGAAAGAAATCGACGTGACAATCGGGCCTGAAAATTGACGGCCCATCCCATAATTCTAGGAGGCAAACGAATGAAACGTATCCTGATGGCGCTGGCGACAGCGTTCCTGTTCGCCACAAGTTTCGCGCTTCCCTCTGCGGCGCAGCTTCAGGTCCGTGTGACCGACGGCAACTTCACCCCCACGCCGCTGGCGATTCCTGATTTCCAGATATCCGGCACCAATGCCGAACTGGCCAGGCAGATCAGCGACGTCGTGCGCGCCGACCTGACCTCGACCGGCCTGTTCGAGATGCAGAACCCGGCCTCCTTCATCCAGAAGGATCTGTCGCTGGACGTGCAGCCGCGCTTTGCCGACTGGAAGATCATCAATACCGACGGCCTCGTGGTCGGACAGTATGAGGAGCTTCCGGATGGCAAGATCGCCGTCTCTTTCCGCCTCTGGGACGTCTATGCCGGTGAAGTGATGCGTATCAATGGCCAGCCGGGTCGCCGCCTGACGACGACACCGGACAACTGGCGCCGCATCGCGCACAAGATTGCCGACTCCATCTATACGCGCCTGACCGGTGAAGACCCGTATTTCGATACGCGCATCGTTTACATCGCCGAGACCGGCCCGAAACTGGAGCGCGTCAAGCGCCTCGCCATCATGGATAGTGACGGCGCCAACCAGCAATACCTGACGCCCGGTCGCAACACGGTGCTGACACCGCGCTTCTCGCCGTCGGCGCAGGAAATCACCTACATGTCCTATGAGGGTGGCAAGCCGCGCGTCTATCTCTTCAATATCGAGACCGGCCGCCAGGAACTGCTCGGCAATTTCCCGGGCATGACCTTTGCGCCCCGTTTCTCGCGCGATGGCCAGAGCGTGCTGCTGACGCAGGCCCAGCGCGGCAATTCGGACATATATATAATGAACCTCCGTACGCGGGAATCGCGCCGCCTGACGGATCACCCGGCGATTGATACCTCGCCCTCCATGTCACCGGACGGCGATGCGATCGTGTTCACGTCCGACCGTGGCGGCAGCCCGCAGCTATATATAATGAATGCCGATGGCAGCCCGCGCACCTGTCCGTCGGGCGGCCGTGATGCCGCCTGCCGCATCACCTTCGGCAAGGGCAGCTATTCCACCCCCGTCTGGAGCCCGCGCGGTGACCTTGTTGCCTTCACGAAACAATCGGGCGGCAAGTTCTATATCGGCGTGATCGGTGTGGACGGAAAAGGCGAGCGCCTGCTCACCGAAGCCTACCTGGACGAGGGTCCGGACTGGTCGCCAAACGGCCGTGTGATCGTGTATTTCCGCGAATCACGCCCCGGTGCCGGCCCGCAGCTCTGGTCGGTTGACCTTTCGGGACGCAACGAACAGCGCCTGAAAACTCAAACAGACGCTTCAGACCCCGCCTGGTCACCGCTTCTGCAGTAATAAAAGCAGTAAAAGTCCCCGGGAAAGGCCCCGGGGGCGTTGCTTTCAGGAGACAGACGAATAAAATTGTGCGAAACGGGGCGTGGTTCAGTCATCGCCCGATTATTGCCTGATTTCGTAATCATATGGAAATCAGACACGCGCTAGTCGTCGTCACGTTGACCAAACGCCCGCCGCAAGGCGCCTATATCGCTCTAAAGACATCCAGGGGAGTCTTAGCAATGCAAACCTCACTGAAACTTACCGTTGCCGCCGCCGTATTGCTTTCGCTCGGCGCATGCGCATCGAAACCCAAGCCTGTCGCAGAAGAAACCGCGCCAGTCGAAGTCGTTGACACCACGCCTGCTCCAACTGAGACAGTCGAAGAAACCGTTGTTGCACCTACCGGCCCGCTGGCTGGTTCGCTTGACGACTTCCGCGTGAACGTCGGCGAGCGCGTCTATTATGACCTCGACGGCTACCGTCTCGATTCCGACGATCAGGAAATCCTGAAGCGTCAGGCCGCTTGGCTCGCTTCCTATCCGAAGGTCCGCATCCTTGTTGCAGGTAACTGCGATGAGCGCGGCACACGCGAATACAACCTTGCCCTTGGCGAGCGTCGCGCTTCGGTCGTGAAAGATTACCTCGTCAGCCTTGGCGTTGATCCTTCGCGCATCGACACGATCTCCTACGGCAAGGAACGCCCAATCGCTGCCGGCAGCGACGAACAGTCCTGGGCCCTCAACCGTAACGGCTTCACGCAGATCGTTTCCGGCTCGACCAGCTAATCCGGACTGCTGACTTTACGACAATTTGCAGCCGGGTGCCTTATTTTGGCCCCGGCTGTTTTTGTATTATGCCCATCTAAACGCGTGGAGAAATTGCATTGATGTTCAAAGCCCCGGCTGTAGCCTTCGCCTGTCTCATGCTTGCTGCCTCTCCGGCCGTGGCCCAGCGCAGCGCTCCCATCACGCAAGGCGTGACCAGTTCAGACCTCTCCAGCCAGGTCGCCACCGTGCGCCAGCAGAACGCGGAGCTGAAAGTTCAGGTCAATAACCTGCTCGGCGACATCATGACCCTCACGGGCCGCGTCGAGACAATGGAATTCAAGCTCTCGCAGGCCAATGACCTGAGTCAGAGCCTGCAGCGGGACAATGAATCCCTGTCCGACAGTCTCGGAGAGCTGCGCAAGCAGATGGACGCCCAGTCGCGCACGATTGCCGCGCTTGAAGCCCGCCTTGGCGGTGCAGACTACAGCGACCCGAGCGCCGACCCGGCCGCTGGCTATCCCGGCACGACGCAAGGCGGCGACTATCCGGCTGCATCGCCCGCTGCCCCCCGCGCGGGCGGTCTCGCTTCCGGCCCGACGCAGCTGATCTCGCCCAATGCGGGCAGCACCCCTTCCGGCGTTGCCAACAGTGCTTCCGGTGTTCGCGAAGCCCCGACGCCAGTATCGAACAATCCATCCGAGGACGGTCTGAACCTGCCGTCCGGCTCGCTGGGCACGATTTCCGCCAGCGACCTGCCGGGCGAGGCGGGCCCGCTGTTTGCGGCGGCCAAGTCCAAGCTGATCCAGTTTGACTATGCCGGCGCCGAAGCGGCTTTCCGCCTCTTCCTCGAAAAATTCGGCAATGACCCGCAGGCTGGTGAAGCCCATTACTGGCTGGGCGAAACGCTCTACCAGCAGAAGGCCTATGCCGACAGCGGCGCGGCCTACACGACGATGATCCGCTCTTTCCCGAACGACCCGCGCGCGCCGGATGCACTGGTCAAGCTCGCCCGTGCCATGCGGCTCGTGGGTGACAAGGAGAAGGCCTGCCTCGCGCTCGACACGCTGCCGAAACGCTATCCGAACGCATCGGGCGTGACGCGCGACCTGTCGGCCGTCGAACGGACCAAGTCCGGGTGCGACAACTAGAGGGGCTCGCGCCCCGTCTCGCCGCCTTTGACCGGCTTTGCCATGATGCGCGCGGTCCTGTCGGGATTGCCATTTCCGGCGGCAGCGATTCGCTCGCGCTCCTCTTCATCGCGCATGAATGGGCCCGTTCGCGCGGGCGCAAGCTGGCGGCGCTGACCTTTGACCACAGGCTGCGCACGGCGGCAGCGGGGGAGGCGGCGCGGGTCGCAACGATCTGCCGGGACCTGCATATCCCGCATGAAACCCTGCGCTGGGACGATCCGGTCAACCAGCAATCCTCGGCGCGGCGCGCGCGGCATGCTGCGCTGGCGCTGGCGCTGAAGGCGCAGGGCGGCACGCATTTGCTGACCGGGCACACGGCCAATGACCAGGCAGAAACGTTCCTGATACGGGCCCGGCAGGGGTCCGGATGGTACGGTTTGGCGGGCATGCAGGCCCTTTCCATGTCCCCTGTCTGGCCGGAAGGGGAGGGCGTGCGCATTGCCAGGCCCGTCCTTTCGGAAAAGCGCGAAGACCTGCGCAGCCTGCTACATGAACGCGGGCAGGTCTGGATTGAGGACCCGAGCAATGAAAACCTTGCCTATGAGCGCGTGCGCATGCGCCGACTGCTGGCGAGATCGCCTGAGACGGCCGAGCGGATCAGCCGCTGCATGAAGGAGCTGGCAGGCCTGCGCGCCGTGGAGGACCGGCGGCTCGGACGCTGGCTGTGCGATCATGTGCGGGTCAGCGCGGCAGGCGACGGGATCGAGGCGGATCTCGGCCTGCTGCCAATGGATGCTGCGGTGCGGGGGCTGGCGCTGCTGATCCAGGCCGTGACGGGGCGGGAGACGCCGCCGCGGCAGGAGAATACGGCCAATCTGGCCCAGCGCCTGAGGGCGGATCAGACCTTTGCGGGTGCGACACTTGGCGGGGCAAAGCTTGTCCGCAGGCAGGGGAGGGTCCACCTTATGCCTGAAGCGGGGCGCGATGGCCCGGAAACACTAGTTTCGCGGCGTATTGATGGTTTACGAAGACTCTATGCAGCCCGCGCATGACAATTGCTGTCTGTTAAGCCGAAAGGAGTCGTTTTTGTGTAATGCTGCTCCTATGTTAAAGATCAATGATCCCTACAAACGGAAAGACCTGACATGAACGTGCGAAATCTTGCCATCTGGGGGGCGATTGCCCTGCTTGTTATCGGCATGGCCGTTGCCATGGGCGGATCTTCCGAAGCCGACAGCGCCAAGAAGGCGAAACTGTCGGAAATCTACGCGCTGATCGATTCCGGCCAGGTGGCCGAGGCGACGCTGGGCGACCAGCAGATCGTCGTGACCACGACCGACAATCGCAAGCTGGTCAGCGAACTGCGCGGCCTCGACATGGAAACGCAGGGCGTGCTGGTCAAAGAAGGCGTGCCCTTCTCGGTTGATGCCGATAGCGGCCGCAACAATTTCGCCTCGCTGATCTTCTCGATCCTGCCCATCCTGCTGATCGTCGGCTTTGTCTTCTTCATGATGCGCCAGATGCAGGGTGGCGGCGGACGCGGTGCGATGAGCTTCGGCAAGTCGCGGGCCCGGCTGCTGACCGAAAAGCATGGCCGCGTCACGTTTGACGATGTGGCCGGTGTCGACGAAGCCAAGGAAGAGCTGCAGGAGATCGTCGAGTTCCTGCAGGACCCTTCGAAATTCCAGCGCCTCGGCGGCAAGATCCCGAAAGGCGCGCTGCTCGTCGGCCCTCCCGGTACAGGTAAGACGCTTCTGGCCCGCGCGGTTGCCGGTGAAGCCGGTGTGCCCTTCTTCACGATTTCCGGTTCGGACTTTGTCGAAATGTTCGTCGGCGTCGGCGCGAGCCGCGTGCGTGACATGTTCGAGCAGGCGAAGCGCTCTGCCCCGTGCATCATCTTCATTGACGAGATCGACGCTGTCGGCCGTTCGCGTGGCGCAGGCCTCGGCGGCGGCAATGACGAGCGTGAGCAGACGCTGAACCAGCTGCTCGTCGAGATGGACGGCTTCGAAGCCAATGAAGGCATCATCCTCGTCGCGGCCACCAACCGGCCTGACGTGCTGGACCCGGCGCTGCTGCGTCCCGGCCGTTTCGACCGCCAGATCACGGTCGGCAACCCGGACATTATCGGCCGCGAGAAAATCCTGCGCGTCCACATGCGCAATGTGCCGCTGGCCAAGGATGTCGACTCCAAGACGATCGCGCGCGGTACGCCCGGCTTCTCGGGTGCTGACCTTGCCAACCTCGTCAACGAGGCGGCCCTTCTGGCGGCCCGTCGCGGCAAGCGTGTTGTTGCCATGGCCGAGTTCGAGGATGCGAAAGACAAGGTCCTGATGGGCCCTGAGCGCCGCTCGATGGTCATGTCCGAAAAGGAAAAAGAGCTGACGGCCTGGCATGAAGCCGGTCACGCCATCGTGGCCATGATCGTGCCGTCGGCCGATCCGGTCCACAAGGCGACGATCATTCCTCGCGGACGTGCGCTCGGCATGGTCATGCAGCTGCCGGAAGACGACAAGCTGTCCATGTCCAAGATCGAGATGACCAGCCGTCTCGCCATCATGATGGGCGGCCGCGTGGCCGAGGAACTGAAATTCGGCCATGACAATGTCACTGCCGGTGCCGCCTCGGACATCCAGCAGGCCACCCGTCTCGCACGGGCCATGGTCACGCGCTGGGGCTTTGCCGACAATATCGGTCCGGTGGACTATGGGTCCGACCAGGGCGACGTGTTCCTTGGCCAGCAGCTGATGCAGTCTTCGCATGTGTCGGAAGACACCTCGCGCAAGATCGAGGAAGAAGTCCGCAAGCTGATCCAGACCGGCATGGACGAAGCCCGCCGCATCATGACCGACAGCCGCGACAAGTGGGAAGCCATCGCTGAAGGCCTGCTCGAATACGAGACCCTGTCGGGCGAGGAGATTGCCGAACTGCTGAAAGGCAACAAGCCGACACGGCCAGACCTGTCGGACGATGATTCCGGCCCGGCCCCGGCTGTCCCGGTCATCGGCAAGCGCCGCAAGCCCAAGGGCGATGCCGGCCTTGGCGATACTGAGCCGAACCCGGCCTGAGGCCTGGCAGAGATTAGGAATTGTAATGGGGCGTAGCCAGTCTAGGCTGCGCCCCATGCTTTTGCGCTCATGTCTTGGCGGCCTTGCCGCGCTTTCCGTTTCGTCCTGCATCCCGTCTCCCGAGGCGGAGTTCTGGGGGCGGGTCTCGTCGCTCTGTGGTGAGGCCTTTGAAGGGGAGATCGTCAGCGAGGACGCGGCCGACGATGACTGGCGCAGCCAGCGCATTGTCATGCATGTGCGCGACTGTTCGAAATCGGAGATACGCATTCCGCTGGCGGTAGGGGAGGACACCTCACGCACCTGGGTGCTGACACGCGGTAAGGATGGACTGGCCCTGCACCATGAGCACCGGCATGCCGATGGCAGCCTTGATGCGGTGACGGGCTATGGCGGCAAATCGGCGGATTATAGCAGCGGCTCGCGGCAGAATTTCCCGGCGGATGAAGCGACACAGGCCCTGTTCGATGAGGCAGGCATCCCGGAATCCAAGGCCAATATCTGGGCCATCGAGATGCGCCCCGCGCATACGCTGTTTGCCTATGAGCTGGAGCGGCCGGGGCGGTTCTTCCGGCTGGAATTCAATACGGGCCACCCCGTCACGCCGCTGGAGGCTGCCGACTAGTCGAGAATGTTGGTTAGTCTTTTCTTCCGGCTGCCGCTGGCCCGCGCCGTGGTGATCAGGTGCGGGGCAACGCGCAGGGTGCGCGTGGCAATGGAAATCTCCATCAGGAAATAGACGAGGCCTGCGACCAGCACGCCCATGGAGGCGACGAAGAGTACGGCGACAAGGTTTGACACGTCCGTCCGGATCAGCTGGCCGGTAAACAGGATGACGATGACGAGACAGATCAGCAGGGCCGAGAGCGTGGAGAGCGTGACGGCGCGGTTGATGCGGATCATGCGCTTGTCGATGGCGGCGAGTTCCAGCACGTGGGCCTTGCGGGCCTCTTCGCCAAGATCGGCCAGGAAGCCTTCGACCTTGCGCCAGCGGTCAACAACGCGGCCAAGGCGGTTGGCCATGACATTGAGCAGGGCGCCGATACCTGCAAGCAGGAAGACCGGCGCGATGGCGAGCTGGATGATGTGGGAAATATCGGCAGGAACGGAAATGGGCATGGCATAAGGCTTCGCCCTGTCATGCGCTCACGTCAAGTATTGCGATGGTCTCGCTAGGCTTTTGCGCTGGGGCGGGCGGAAACGGCGTCATGCCAGCGCTTGAGGTGCACAAGGCTCTCGTCCGGGGGCACGCCGACAAGACCGGCGCCGAAATCATAGGTGGCGAGGGCGACGGCATCGGCGACGGTATAGGTGTCGCCTGCGATGAATTCATGGCTGGCCAGCTGATCATCGAAGAGCTTGTAGCCGATCGCGGTGCGGGCGCGGTTCTGCGCGGCGGCTTCGGGAATCTGGCGGATCAGTTTTGCCGTCAGCGCATGGCCATGGATCCAGACCATGCCGATCGGCACCATCAGGTTCAGCTCGACGCGGCGCAGCCACATGTCGACAATGGCCTTGCCCTTGGCGCCGGTGCCGAAGAGGGGCGGCGCGGGGTGCAGTTCCTCGAAATAGCGGCAGATGGAGACGCTTTCGGAAATGCAGCTGCCGTCATCGAGCTCCAGCACGGGCAGGCCGCCGACAGGGTTCTTGGCCAGGAAATCCGGTTGCCGGTTCTGGCGGGCCAGCATGTCCACCTGCTCCATGGGCACGTGGAGGCCCTTCTCGGCGAGATAGATGCGCACGCGGCGCGGATTCGGGGCACGGGTGCTGTCGTAAAGGATCATGGGCGGGACTGTAGACCCGCGACGCGGGCCGGGGAAGGGGTGTCAGACCCAAAGCTGGGGCTGGGCGTCGATGACAGTCTCGGCGCAGTCATCGTCCCAGGGATAGAGGCCGTCGAGGTCGCCGGGCCAGACGAGCTGGATGACGCCGGGATGGCCGCGATTGCCGAGGCGCTGCCAGTACCAGTCGGCATAGGGCACATAGTCCGTGAACAGCTTGGCGTGGCCGGCTTTCTTGCCGACACAGTCATGGTCTTCGAGGAGGCCCTGCCAGTGCTGCTCGCCCTCGACCTTTCGGCCCGCCTTGATCTGGCGGAAGACTTCCCAGAGCATGCCGTGCATCACGTCGCGGTGGAGGCCGAAGATGATGAATTCCGGCGCGTTCAGCGTGTGGCTGAAGCCGATGGAATAGGTGAAGTTCGGTTTGGCCAGTTCCGGATCGAACACGTGCAGGCTGTGCCAGCCATGCGTCTCGATGTTCGAGAGGATGCGGTGTTCGGCAGCGGTGAGGTCTGGCGCGTCCATGGGGGCATGACGGCGTGCGCCGGGCGCGGGGTCAAGCGCGGTAAGCCTACATGTCCGAGATTTAAGGCGGGGGCTATTTCGCGAACAGCTGGCCGATATCGGCAAAGGCCTTCAGCTCGATCGCATTGCCGGCGGGATCGTGGAAGAACATGGTGGCCTGTTCGCCGGGCTGGCCCTTGAAGCGCACATAGGGCGCGATCAGGAATTCCACTTTGCCTTCAAGGCGCTCGGCCATGGCCTGCCACTCGTCCATGGGGAGGACCAGGCCGAAATGGCGCACGGGCACGCCGTGGCCGTCAACGGCATTGGTGGTGGCGACGCGGCATTCTTCGGGCGCGAGATGGGTGACGATCTGGTGGCCGTGGAAATCGAAGTCGATCCAGTCCGGCGAACTGCGCCCCTCCGGGCAGCCGAGCAGGTCGCCATAGAAGGCGCGGGCGGCGGCGAGGTCGTCAACGGGGAAGGCGAGGTGGAACGGGGCGACGGGCATTAGCGGCGGGCCTTCGGAATGGGAGGAGAGACTGGTCCCATTCTTAAGGCGGCGCAGGCGAAGCGCAACTGCCAGCACGTGCGGCCACAGGCCCTTGGGGCGTGCGGCGGGGAAGGCGTGAATTCGGAGGCTGGGGGAGGACTAGGACGTATCGGGGCCGAGGGGCGCCGCTATCACGCACGGAAAAAGCACGAAAACTGCACGAAGGATGCTCGTAAACTGCACGGACGCATCAGGGGCCTCGGGAAGGGCAAGCCGTTCCCATGCGAACTGTTGCGGGGCCTCGTAAACATAGCGGCCTTCCGGCGCCGGGGCGTCGGAGATCGCGGTGATGTAGAGCTTGCCGGTGCGTTTGGAGACCGAGAAGAGCACGTCGCGCTTGTTGGCGCGGATCCAGCGCTCGAGGCCCCATAGCTGCAGCCACAGATAGGGCCAGAGATAGAGGGGCACGGCAGCAAAGAGACGGGCGCGGGTTTCAGGGGTCATGGGGCGCAGTATAGGCGCAACCGAAGGGGGTGGGGAAAACGGGCGCTCTCTCCCGCACGCAAGGCCATAGGCGGCAGCAGGTGCAGGGGGGCTTGTCCGCAGGAGAGCGCAGGCGTAAATGTGCAGCGCCGCCGACCGATGCGATGGGCACAACCGGGCGGCGGAGCTTTCAAGCACATTCCATGACCGACCCGGCCTATGACTGCGTGTCCTGCGGTGCCTGCTGTTTCAGCCGGCATCCGCGCTACCTTGCCCTGTTGCCCTATGACGCCTCGCGCAGCCTGCCGGCGGACAGCCTTTTTGCCGAGGGCGGGCAGACCTATGTGAAGTTTGACTGCGGGCATTGCGTGCACCTGCAGTTGGGCGATGGAAAGGCCGTGTGCGGCGTTTATGAGGACCGGCCCGAAGCCTGCCGCGCCTTCCGGGCGGGCAGCTTCGAGTGCGGCAAGGCCCGCCGCGCGAATGGCATACTCGGGGCCAACGTGCGCACGCCCGAGGGCGAAGCGGCCTAGTTCCGGGACGGATAAATGCCCTGCGTCACGACGCACTGCCTGAGGACGAGATAGGCCGGCGCGTTGCCCTGGTTTCCCTGCTGGTGGAGGGACGCAGAGCCGGCGCCGGGCGCGCCCTTCTGGCCTATCGCAAAGTCGGCCGCGCCGGGGCCTTTTCCGGCGCTGACGATCGTGCGCCCCTGCAGGTCGGGCAGGGCAAAGGTCGTCCGGCCGTCGCCGCCATACTGGGTGCCGTAGAGCGAGAAGAGGGCCGTGTTCTCATTGATGGGCAGCAGGCGGCCATCGGCGTCCAGCGTGCCGCGCGGGCAGAAATTGAACCCCACGGTGATGATCTCGCCGAGATATTCGTCCGTGCCCGCGCTTGCGGCGGGCGCTGACCCCGCCAGGACCGCGCCGGTGAGCGCTGCCGTGAGTGCAAGTTTCCGAATCATGCCGGGGCCTCCGCTTGTGGAGGGAGCAGCTTAGGGCGCGGAGCGGGAGGGACAAGGGCCTTCGGGAGGGCGCGGCCTAGTTCGTCTTCGCGTCCCGGGCGGGCGCCCCGGTTTTCGTGAAATTGCGGAAATAGCAGCGCTGGCCGTCCACATAGACAGAGCTGAACCGGTCGACATCGCCCATCGGGTCGGCGACGAAGCCGATCGTGTTGGCAAAGCCGAGGCCGGTGCAGGGGCCCATCATCTCGGCCTTGTACCATTGGTTATCATGGCCCTCGATCAGCAGCGTGCGGTCGTCAACCGCGCGCCAGTTCTCGATGCCGCCAAGGTCTGCAAAGCGGATCACGGCGAGCTTTTCCGGCGCGGGATTGGCGGGCACGGGGTCTGCATGGGCAAAACGCCCGGCGATGGTGACGAGGCCCAGTAAGGGCAGGGCATAGGCGAGTTTGCGTGTATTCCTGAACATCTGAATGTCTCCTTTTCGATCTGCAAGCGTCGTGGCTCGTTCGAAGCAGACAGCAGGGAGCGGGTCGTCAGCCCTTCATATGTGAGGAAGCGCGGGGGCCATTCCAACGCGCCGGGGCGGGGCGGCTGCCATTAAATTTCAGACATTTGCGCGGGCCATGCGCGCGCCGGGCGCTTGCCGGGGGCGGGGGATGGTGCGAGCCTTTGGAAAAGGGCGGGGAGGCCAAGGCGATGACGGCGATATTCTTCTGGGCGGCGGCAGGCGTGGCGATGCTGACCGTGCTCATCCATGTCTTCCTGGGCGGGGCGAAATTCGTGCGGCCCTTCCTCGCGGTGGAGATGGATCCGGGCCTGAAATGGCTCGCCTACCTGATGTGGCACCTCGGCACAGTGTCGACCCTCTTCATCGCGCTCGGCTTTGCGGCCGGCGCGGTGCACCCGGAACATGCCGACTATGCCGCCATCGCGACGGCGGGCGCGGCGGGCTTTGTTTGCGTCGCGCTGTTCACGGCGGTGAAATCCGGCCTCTCGCCCCTCCGCTTCCCGGTCATCCCGATGTTCAGCCTCGTGACGGGGCTGGGGCTGGCGGGGCTGTTTGTTTGAGGGGGAGGGCATTTGAAGACTGGACGCCGCTAGGAGAGGTAGGTTGTGCCGCTTTTAACCACAAGTGTGCCCATAACCTACCGTGAAACAAACTCGTTTAATTCAGATAGTGTTTCCAACAAATCGTCTGCTAATATTCCCGCTCTTAACTCACCACAAATCGCGGCCAGAGATACGGAAGCGCCAAACTGAGTTTTCAATTCTACGAGAACTTTTGAAAGGACCTCCTTGCCCGGACAGAGCGCGATCTTTCCTTCAATAGACGCCCAATCCGTCTCGAAGGCATCTAGTGCTTCCGTAATCACTACTGTGTCGTCCTTTGCCGATCGATTCTCTCGGGCAAATCTGGCCGCATTCGACGCGATTTGAGCGGACACGTAATTTCTGTGTCCTGCGGCTATCTTCGAGATGATTTGCTCGACTTCCTCAGCTTGAATGGCCCCAACTTTTCCCGGTTTGCGGTTGAGTTGCGTGTTTGTAGCCTTTGCGATTGCTCTTGGCTCCAAGAGGTAATTTTCAATTTCCTTTCGAGATAAAACAAAGCACTCAACGCCTGCTTCACTCATTCGCTTGATGAACGCGCTTGTTTCATCGCCGCAGCGGTAGTCCCGATCGAACATGCATTTTGTTTGGATGGATATTTCCAAAAGTTCCTTGAAAGCCCACACGGTATGCTCGGCTCGACGCCATTGAGAAAATCCGCCCAACTTAAAAATTGGGGATTTCTGTTCTATGGCTAGATATTCTAATCCATTAGCCTTCGCAATTCGCCTCAATATTCGAGCGTCATTTCCCTCGACGAAAATTACCTTTTTAACTTTAGATATCTTGGCAAAATCAGCGTTTTCCGCCGAACCGATATAGTTTAGCATCAGGTCATAGTCGGCATCGTTCCTAATTCTTCTGCCTGTTGCATTCGAAGGATTAATCACAACAATTTCGTGTGTGTCGGCTTCGTTTATTATTTCTGTTGCGTGTGTCGCAACGAAATACTGAGAGAATTGTTCTTTTATATCATGGTAGAGCCGATGCTGAAGGTCAGGGTGCAGATATATATCAGGCTCATCGATAACTAAAATTGAATCTGGCCCCCCTCGTATCATGTGGGTGTGGATTTGCAGCCAAACTTGGAAGCCGAAACCTGCCCATTGTATTTCGCGGGTTATCCGCTTCTCCTCAAAAAACATCTTTACGGTAGGAGGTGACGTCGTATCCCACTCTGGGCGTTGAAGCTTGATCCCCGGCCAAGCTCGCTCAACCCGGATTTTAAATAGATCAAATGTTTCCTGATCCTCAGCTAACCAAATGTTTCTGAAGTTGCGAGCTGCTAGACGTGTTCCGCGGTTGCGTTGAACTGTCTCTGCACGAACAATAATTTCTTCCGCCTCAAGCGGGCTCAACGTCGGGACAACGATTAGTTCGACGGGGAAAGCGTCTCGAAACTTTTTCGAAGTCGACAATCTCTTGCCATTGTCGATAAAAAATCTAACCGTTCTCTCTGGGTGAAGCAGTAGTATTGCTTTCGCGCCGTTTGAGTGTTGAAAGATGATCGTCGCATCATCTTCGCCGTAGTCTGTTGTGATGTTTGCTAGGGTGAATGGTAGGCTGTTATCTGGGACGTTATAGCCTTCAAATGTCCCAAAATCGGATGAAATTAGTGTCGGGCTTCGCTGCCTAGCGTACCGCAAACTCACATTGAGTAAACGTAACGCGTCAAGGATAGATGATTTTCCCGAGTTATTTGGTCCCACCAAGATGTTTCCATCTCGGGTCGACAGCGTGAAGCTGGAAAATCTCTTAAAATTTCTAAGGCTTATTGATTTTATCATCGTGCTTCGGTTGCACGATTCTCAGCAAGTGGAAACGCCTGTCAGGCAATAGCCTCACCCTTGTACCTGACTTCGGAAAGTCCGGCCTTGAAGTCTTTTGATTTCCCTGGCCCACTAGCTCTTGCGGCCATTTTTTAAGCTAGGGGTGTTCGTTGTAGGACATCGCCTTTGCTTAGTAGCGAATTTAGGCGGCGATAGTCGTGACGCAGCATTCGTGTGCCCCCTAAACCATCTCCAGCAATCCGTTCCTGTACAGGGTTTGCAGGTGGAGGATGATGTCCTTGGGGGGCGGGGCGGTGGCGCTTTCGGGCCAGGCGATGACGTGCGGGAGGGTGAAGCCGGCGGTTTCGGTCGTCATGCGGCGGAGGATGGGCGCCAGCGTGGCGGGGAAGGTTAGCAGGCCATTGTCGCAGGGCAGGGTCAGCGTGTCGCCGGTTTCGATGAAGCGCAGGGGCGCGGCGCGGGCGACGCGGAAGCGGTCTTCCGCCGTGGCGCGGGGCAGGGGCTGGACGGGGTCTGGCGCCCAGCCCGTATAGGGGCCGGCGGTGAGGGCGTCGAGCCAGGGGCCGGCCATGGCCTGAGGGTTGTCGATGATGGCGCGCGCCTGCGTGTAAAACTCGTCCAGCCGGTCGCGCATATAGGCGGCGACTTCGGGGGGCATCCGGCCGTCAATGGCGCCGACCGTGGCGGGCGGGCCGCCGCGCCAGTGGCCGTTCGCACTGGCAAATTCCAGCAGCAGGGGGGCGAGCTGGTCGAACAGGTTGCGGGGGGCGAAGTAGACGTTGAGGGCGAGCGACACGCCCACGCCGCGGGCCGAATGCCACGCCCCGGCGGGCAGGCAGAGCAGGTCGCCGGGGCTTAGCTCCACGGTGCGGAAGGTCATGTCGGCGGGGGGCGTGCCGGGGTCTGCGGCGGCGGAGACGATCTGGCCGTCCTTGTACGTGGCGTTGGCGTCGGGCCAGGGGCGCGCGGCTTCGGTGGAGAAGGTCCAGCGCTTGCGGCCGGCGATCTGGAGCGTGGTGGCGACGCGCCGGTCATAGTGCATGGGCAGGCCCGCGCCATCGGGCGAGACATAGCAGTTGACGCCCACCGTGCCGGAAAAGATGAGCTGGGCACGGAGGGCCTGCGCCCAGCGGGCGAGCGCGGGATCGGCCATGTGGATATTGGTGATGCAGATGGTGGCGCCGGCGGTCAGCAGCTCGGTGACCTGGGGGATCTGCGCCTCGAACATGGGGCGGCGGCTGCCATCGGCCTCGCCGCCCGCGAAGGAGGCCATGAGGTTGAAGCGCCGGTCCTGAAGGGTCTCGCCGCGCGCGAGGGCCTGTTTCAGCCGCGCCCAGCTGAAGATGTGGGCGAACTTGGCCTCGGGGCCTTCGACATTGAGCGACTGGCGGGCGAAATAGTCAGTGGCGAAGGCCTCGGGCGTGAGGGGGCTGAGCAGGGCCTCCAGCTCGCGGCCGGTGAGGGGCGCAGGCGCGGCGGCCGCGTCAGGCGCGCCGGGGCCGAGCAGGGCGTGGAAGTCTGTCTGGGTCATGGGATATGCGCCGCCGCGATTACCTTACGTTGAGCCGAAGCCTAGACGTAAACGGAATTAGAGTGGGGCTCAAGGCGGGGGGCGTGTGGGGGCGGCAAGTGGCCTTTGCTAGTTGGGAGGCCGCCTTCATTGAGACCCGGTTCGACCCGGCCCTAAAAGCCCTGCGCCAACGCTTCGAAGCGGCCGGAAAGCCGTTCAAGGTCCCATCATCGCCGTCGCCCGCATCCTGCTCACACACCTCAACGCCATCGTCAGGGAGCAGCGAAACTACTTGCCGCGATAACAGTTGCTACGCTTGCTATCATGATAGTGGGATTAGCGCTGAGGGTGGTGCGAGCGGATGCCCCGAAGTTAATCAAAAGTTTTCGCGCGATTAGTCTTCCCAGTCTTCTTCGAACGCCCCAGGTGGAGGCGACGTGCCATAGAATGCCTGACGATGAAGATGGATGTTGACTCTTGCTGCGACATTTTTCTGAGGCGTATTGATTCCGAGTTCTTGGCTAATTGTGGTGTTTTGAATCATCTCTTCACCCCATATTCCCAAATTACCGTCCCAATACGGAGAACGCAATATGGCCTCGGCGGCGTCTTCGAAACTCCACTCATCCTCCTTATTGCGCGCAATGTACCACGACTGTTCGCCCGGGTAATCGATTCGATCCAGTGGGCGACTGGCAAAGCCACCGGGCTCTCTAGGTCTAGTGCTAGCCCAGTCTCCATAGATAATTCGGGCTCGATTTGAATTCCTTGAAACTTGATCAAGCAAAACCCGATTGGAGAACTCAATCCGAGTGGGCGTGTCAGAGCTAAAGCTAGAAAACATTTTTGGTATAGACGTACACGAAATAATTATAGGTATTTGGGCGTCGATCTTCGTTGAAATTTCAGAAATTACACCTGTAAACCAGACCGCCAATTGTAGCGGATCTCTCGTCCAGCCGCCCTCAATGAGAATAGCGAAGTCCGCTGTGCCTGATGAAGCGAAAGCATCCATTATATCCACAAAATTCTCAGGAAAGCGATCACGGACAATTCTCAACAAGTAAGGACGATTGAGGGCTTGCACCCTTTGAATTTGCTGTTGGATTTCGTCTTGGCTTTGCCCACGGGTCTGAATTGTGGGCATAACATTTGGATATTGAGAAACAAATTCAATCCAGTTTTTGAAGCAATCTTGCGGCTCGAATAGAACGGCCAGCTCTTGCTGAGCCGTAGCTTCCAGATTCGTAAATTGGTAGTCGCGATCAAGGTCAAGAAAGTACATCCTGTTTGGGAATGCCCTTTCGATCCTATCAATGGTTCGGCTGAGCGAGTTAGAATTAGCCCACGGTGCCAATAGAAAGCATGGAGTTATGAGATTCTTTGACGCTCCCAGTGAGAACTCGAGTCCGTTCATCTCACTAGCGCGAACCGCCAATGTCGGAACATATAAACTATTCTCTAGAGCCATATTTCACCCTAAGCGAGAACCAGATTCGACAATCGAATTTCCATCGCAGATTTAGATACTTGAAAACTTGCCGCCATACTTTCGATTGTAGCCTCAGCAACTATCCCCTTAAAGCGATCTTTAAGAACTTTCTCCACAATGCATGCGGGCATCACAAGATCTGCGGCCAATCGATTGGCTTCAAACTCTATACGTTCTGGAGCCCCCGACCTGTAAAGTACGTTGTCGGTGATGCCGCCCGGCGAGTTCTCTATGACCGAACGATGGAGCAAAAAATGCGCCATTTCATGAGCCAGCGTAAACCTCTGTCGTTCTCTGGCCTCGTTTCGGTTAATCCGAATATGGAATCCGCCATCTTCGCTAGTTATCTGGCCTGACACGCCTGTAGGGAGATTGGTCAGCTTTACGGACGACACACCCAATGCATCGGCCATGGCGCCGAGTTTGACCGGGATTTCAGATGTGAAATCATTAACGATCTGGCGCTCGTCATGGCTGAGTCTTGAAAATTCTACCGATGTCATATTTCCCTCTCAACGTTCATTGTTATCAGTTGGGTCGAATCCTGCTTCTAATTCTTCCATATTTCTCATGCTGCGTGATCTGAAGGCAACTTCGTCAATTCGCGCAGTAATCGCTTCATCGGAAAGCGCTTCGTCCACCCGCTTTTGTGCCGCTTCTTCAGCTTTCTCTCGTAGCTCGCGAAATGTGTAGAAAGCTACGAAACCGATCAGAATGGCTAAGGCGCCAAGAATTACGGTCACTGCCGTAAGCAAAACGCTCACGAATGACAAATAAGTAGGTAAGCTAAGCTCGGGCTCTCGGTCTGTTCCTGCAACGCCATCAACAATATCGACCACGCCCAATTGGAATAGGAGGAAACAGACCACTGCGCCTCCAATAAACACTGCCAAATAGCCTGCGACTTTCAACTTCGCCGCTCCGTAGTCGTATTGAGGAAATATATGTTCACTAAACGTTCCTGGCAAGGTTCTTTATTTTGAATTAGCCCGCCAATTCGGTTAAGCAAACATTAATCAACATTTATAAGCGGGCTGGAGCTTACCCTGTTATTCAATCGGCTCCCGCACCTCACCGCTCTCCGACAGATAAATCTCGCCGCCCTTGTCCATGAACTCTTTTGACTTCTCGGCCATGCCGGCGCGGGCGGCGGCGGCTTGTTTTTCGAGGTCGGCGCGTTCGTTGTCGGAGAGGCCGGCGGTGTAGTCGCGGACCTCTTGGGTAATCTTCATGCTGCAGAATTTCGGGCCGCACATGGAGCAGAAGTGGGCGACCTTGTGGGCCTCCTTGGGGAGGGTCTGGTCGTGGAAGTCGCGGGCGGTTTCGGGGTCCAGTGCCAGGTTGAACTGGTCTTCCCAGCGGAAATCGAAGCGGGCGCGGGAGACGGCATCGTCGCGCAAATGGGCGGTCGGGTGGCCCTTGGCGAGGTCTGCCGCGTGGGCGGCGAGCTTGTAGGTGATGACGCCGACCTTGACGTCGTCGCGGTCTGGCAGGCCGAGATGCTCCTTGGGCGTCACATAGCAGAGCATGGCCGTGCCGAACCAGCCGATCATCGCGGCGCCGATGCCGGACGTGATATGGTCATAGCCGGGGGCGATGTCGGTCGTGAGGGGGCCGAGCGTGTAGAAGGGCGCCTCGCCGCATTCGCGCAGCTGCTTGTCCATGTTGACCTTGATCTTGTGCATCGGCACGTGGCCGGGCCCTTCGATCATGACCTGGCAGCCCTTGGCCCAGGCGACTTTCGTCAGCTCACCGAGGGTTTCGAGTTCGGCGAACTGGGCGGCGTCGTTGGCGTCGGCCGTGGCGCCGGGGCGCAGGCCATCGCCGAGGGAGAAGGAGACGTCATACTTGCGCATGATGTCGCAGATTTCCTCGAAGTGGGTGTAGAGGAAGCTCTCCTTGTGGTGGGCGAGCATCCATTTCGCCATGATCGAGCCGCCGCGCGAGACGATGCCGGTGACGCGGTTGGCGGTGAGGTGGATATAGGCGAGGCGGACGCCGGCGTGGATGGTGAAATAGTCGACGCCCTGTTCGGCCTGTTCGATCAGCGTGTCGCGATAGATTTCCCAGGTGAGGTTCTCGGCGACGCCGTCGACCTTTTCCAGCGCCTGGTAGATCGGCACGGTGCCGATGGGGACGGGGGAGTTGCGCAGGATCCATTCGCGGGTGTTGTGGATGTTGCGGCCTGTCGAGAGGTCCATCACATTGTCGGCGCCCCAGCGGATGGCCCAGACCATCTTGTCGACTTCTTCCTCAACAGATGAGGTGACGGCCGAGTTGCCGATATTGGCATTGATCTTGACGAGGAAATTGCGGCCGATGATCTGCGGTTCCAGCTCGGCATGGTTGATGTTGCAGGGGATGATGGCGCGGCCTGATGCGATCTCGTCACGGACGAATTCCGGCGTGATGAATTCGGGGATATGGGCGCCGAAGGACTGGCCGTCGGCAATGGTGGCGGCGGCGTCTTCATGGGCCTGCGCGCGGCCCATGTTTTCGCGGGTGGCGACGTAGACCATTTCCTTGGTGATCACGCCGGCTTTTGCGAATTCGTATTGCGTGACCTTGTGGCCATCGAGCCCACGCAGCGGGCGGTGGCGGACGGGGAATTCGCGGGCGAGATATTTGCCATTGGCGCCGCCATTGTCTTCCGGCTTCACATGGCGGCCTTCGTATTCCTCAACGCCGCCGCGTTCGAGCACCCAGTCGCGCCGGTCGCGGGCGAGGCCTTTTTCCACGTCGATGGTGACCGACGGGTCGGTATAGGGGCCGGAGGTGTCGTAGACGGCGACGGGCGGCTCGTTGGCGCTGGGGTGGAGGTCAATCTCGCGGTGCGGGACGGCAAGGTCCGGCAGCGGATGGGAATAGACCTTGCGGCTGGCGGGCAGCGGGCCCGTGGTGACCTTGGGGGTTTCGAAGGCGGACTGGTCGGCGGGCTTGTTCATTTGGCTGGCTTTCTTGCGTGATAGGTGAGGGCCATTGCGATGCAATGGGCGAGTTCGGCGCGCGGCAGCGGCGCGGTGATGTCGAGGTCGATTGCGCGCGTGCCGGAGAAGGCGAGCTTATCGGCGTAGCGTTCGCGCCAGTCGTTCACGAGCGTGGTGGAGCAATGGACGAGGAGCTGGGCCGTGTTCGGCGCGGCGGGTTTCCAGCCGAGGCGGATCGTGGTGCCGCTTTTGGTGGCAGCGGTGAGATAGGCGGGCTCGCCCCATTTCAGGGTTTCGGTAAGCGGGCCGACGCCTTGTGTTTCCTGCGCGGTGGTGAGGATAAGGCCGCGCAGCTGGAGGAGGTAGGCGCGCGCGGGCGGCGGGAAGGCGTCAAAGGCGGCTTCCACAGTCGGCGCGGCGAGGGCGGCTTTGCTCATGACGGAAACCCTTTCGGGACGGCGGGCGAGAGGCCGAGTTCCTTCTGGAGTTTCTTTGTGAGGCCGGCGGCGACGAGCAGGTAGCTGTCGCGGAGATAGGTGAGGAGTTCGGCGTCGGACATGGTCTCGGCACTGGTGCGCTGGATCCATTTCATGCCGCGCGAGGCCATGTAGGGCGCGCCGCGGCAGCCGGGCTGATCCTTCAAGATGTGGAAGGCAATGGGCGTGACCTTGAAGGAGACCTCGGCGATCTCGCCGTCGGCATCATTGGCAATGGCGTAGACCTTGCCGCCGATCTTCCAGACATGCGCGTCGCCCCACTGGCGGACATAGGTCGAGTGGGAGAGGGATTGGCAATGCGCTGTGAACTCGTCGAGCGTCAAGTCTGTCCTCCGTCCCTCGCGCCGGTATGAGCCGGATCAGGTTCAAAGGGTAACTCTCAGCCCGCGACCATCGCGGACACCCCTCGGATACGGTGACAATAGGATTTATTGCGGCATTTGCAAAGGGGAAGAGGACTGCCGCTGGCGAGGCTGTATCCCGCCAGCGGCTGAAGGCGTACCGGGCTCAGCCCTGATAGCTGTCGTTCAGCATCTTGAAGGTCTGGTCGAAGCGGCCTTCGCGTTCGGCGCTCCGCAGCATTTTGGCGCGTTCGACGGCGACTTCATCGGGTGTGTCCTCGATGCTGAAGCTTTCCATTGTCTCGGCGATGAAATCCTTCAGGGGCATGTAGACTTCGCGGGTGGACTGGCCGGGGGTCAGGTCGGTCCGCACGCCGGGCGGGGCAAGTTCGATCATCTCGACATTCGTATCCTGCAGGAGGTAGCGCAGCGATTGCGTCCAGGCGTGCATGGCGGCCTTGGAGGCGCTGTAGGCAGGCGTATGCGCCAGCGGCACGAAGGCGAGGCCCGAGGTGACGTTGACGACGCGGGCGACGGGCTGGGCGCGCAGGTGGGTTATCAGGGCCGCGGTCAGGCGCATCGGGCCGAGGACATTCGTGGTGATCGTGTTCTCGGTGATCGTGAGGTCGACCGGATCGGCCAGCCAGTCTTCCTTGGCCATGATACCGGCATTGTTGAACAGCGTGTTCAGGGCAGGGAAGTCTTTCACCAGCTCTGCGGCGAAGCGGGCAATGTCTTCGGCATTGGTCACATCCAGCGTGCGGGCGTGCATGCCGTCGCGATCCTTGATGGTCTCATTGAGGCTGGCAGATGTGCGGCCGGCGACGATGACCGTGTTGCCGAGGGCGTGGAGTTCGCGGGCAAGCTCGCGGCCAATGCCGGACCCGCCGCCTGTTATCAGGATCGTGTTGCCTGTGGTTTTCATCGCATGTCTCCTTGTGTTCAGCGGTGTTGAGCTGAAGATAGGCGTGTGCTCTCTTTACGTAAGAAGGCACCTGAAAGAATTATACTTACCAAAAAGAGAGTATGCGCCATGGCTGGCATTTCATCATTCACACGGGAGCAGATTGCCGAGGCCGAGCATCATCTCGATACGCCCTCGCCGGAAACGGACCCCAAGGTCGACCGGCTGGTCAACGAGCTGATCGGGCGCGTGGCCGACAAGTGGACCATGCTGATCCTGGAAGAGCTGAACGAAAAGGGCGTGATGCGCTTTTCCGAGATCGGGCGCGCCATCGAGGGGATCAGCCAGAAGATGCTGACGCAGACCCTGCGCCTGATGGAACGCGACGGACTGGTGACGCGGACGGTCTATCCGGTTGTGCCGCCCAAGGTGGAGTATCGGCTGACGGCACTGGGCGAGAGCCTCGGCGCGGCCTTTTGCGGCGTCTGGGTGTGGGCCGAGCGCTACCTTGAGGAGATCGAGGCGTCGCGTGAGGCTTTTGACACGCGGGATTAGGCGCGGCCTCTATTCCATTGATCCGTTCAGCCGCTTGGGCATGTTTTGCCACATCGCCGCTTCGTCATATTTCTTGTCAGAGGCGTTGACCACGCCGGGGGCCGTGTCGAAAAAGCTTGAGAGATAAGGTTGCATCTTATCGACCAGCGGGCGGGCCTTTGCGTCGAGTTCGATCTTCTTCTGCTGCTTTATGGCGTCGCTGAAGATCGGGTCTGCAATGGCGGGGATGGACCAGTAATAGCCGCCATTGCCGGAGTTCATGCTCTCCATGAAATTATGCTTCCAGCCGGTCAGGTAATCGATTTCCTGGCCGTAGAGGCGGATGAAATAGAAATCGAGATCGCGCCTGTGGTCGGGGCAGGCCTCGCGCAGGGCAGTGAGGCGTGTTTCGGCGAGGCTGAAGAGCGGTTCGCCATATTTGTGTTTCACCGACATGTTCCAAAGGGCCGCTTCGCTTTCGAGGCGGAAGGCGGCGTGATCGGAATAGGGGCAGATGCCGAGTGGCTCGCCCGATACGGCCGGGTGAATACGGCCTGATCCGGCCATGGCGGCGAGATAGGGGAGCGCCGTTCCTGTCAGCACCGCAGAGGCCGTATTGTAACCGTAATACTTGGCTTCGCTGCCATCGGCCTGTTTGAGTACGATGGTTTCCTGGTCGGAGCGCCAAGCATAATCATTCTGCCTGATCGCGGTCAGCATGAGCGTGACATAGCGTTCCAGCACGTCCAGATCGCGCGTGGTGTTCACGGCAGCGCTCATCAGCGTGGCGGCAATCGCCTGGGCGTCGGGCCGGTCGGGGCAGGTCGCGATCGCCCATTCAGCCAAGGCGACAATCGGAACGGGATCGCTCTGCGTGCCCTGCCGGATGGCGGTTTCCATGTCGTAGAGGCGTTGCTCTGCGTCGGCCGGGCAGGCGCTGTCGGGCGCGGCATGCGCGGAGGGGAGGCAGGTCGCAAGGGCAGCGAGGCCGAGCGAGAAGAGTGTGCGGGCAAAGGGGAGGGGCATGAGAGATTCCGTATTGGCGGCGGGACGTGCGCGATCAGTTGTCATCGACAAGAGCTTTCATGGCCGCAATGTCGACCGGCACGGTGAGTTTCCAGTCTGCGAGGGGCGGTTCAAGCCCGGCATAGGTCATGAAGTCTTCGAGTTCGGTCAGGGCATGCCCCGCCAGTTCGACAGCCTTTTCATCATGGGTCATCGTTTGCTGCTCTGTGGCGGCATGCGCATAAAGCTCACCGAGTTCGTAAGTCAGCCGGGGGCGCAAGAAATCGCAGGCTTCGCGTAAGGCCCGCAGGCGATTGGTCGCAAAGGTGACCTCCCCGTCCCAGCGGTTCTCAGCCGCATCGCGAAGGGCCTTCGCTTCTTTCAGCGCGCGATCCTCTGCACTTGGCGGGAAAGGGCACTCTGCGAGCGGCGCGCCCGTGAACATCGGGTGGACGGTCCCGGCATCTGCTAGCGTCAGCAATTGGGGCAGGATCGACTTGTAATAATAGTCGGTGACCGCGCTGTAGGTATCGACCTGGCTCGCGCTGCCATCGGGGAGGGTAATCGTCACGCTCGGAATCTCGACTCGCCAGGCGCGGCCATTGTTGATCACGGCTTCATAGGCCTTGGAGAGGGCAACCAGCTGGGATTCACCTGGCGGGAATGCTTTTGCCACCGCATCAAGCAGCGGAACGGCGAGGCCATTCACGTCAGTCCGGTCGGCGCAGCGGTCGACCGCTGCCGCGGCGTACTGAAATACTTTGACCGTATCGTGTTCGAGGCCGCTCTTAACCTGGTAGCCGAGATTATAGAGGTTCTGCTCGGTCCGGGGCGGGCAGGCGGCGCCTTCTTCGGCGCTGGCCGGGGCATGTGTGACAAGTGCGAACAGGGCGGCAGCAAGGGCGAAACGAAGCATGGGTCATGGCTCTCCTTGTCGCCTTCCTAGCGAAGGGGCAGGGCTACGTCATGACCCCTGGAGGGGATGGCGCGCCGTGCGCAGCCTTAGTTCTTCAGGGCCTGCTCCGTGCCGCTGGTCCAGCCGACGAGGATGTCGGCGCCGGTGTCGATGACGGGGCGCTTGATCAGGGTGGGGTGCTCGATGAGGAGCGCGGCGGCGCCGTCGCCGAGCGCCTGCGCCTGCTGGTCGGTGGTAAGGCTGCGCCATGTGGTGGAGCGGCGGTTGACGAGGGCCTCGGCGCCCACGGCTTTCAGCCAGGCGGGCACGCGGTCGGGCAGGTCTGCCTCGGCGCGGATATCGACGAAGGCGACCTCATGGTCAGCGGCGGTCAGCGCCTGCATGGCCTTCTTGCACGTGTCGCAATTCTTCAGGCCGTAAAGCGTCAGGGGCGGATTGGACATGTGGCGCGTCTTTCTGTGCATATTTGAGGGACGAAAAGAGGTGAATTCCGGAAGCAATGCAAGGGTGAGGGCGTGGGGCATCATGCGGCGCCCGCTGCGATCAGCGCCCGCCGGCAGCCGCAGCCATGGCGCCCGCTTTCATGATGGCCAGGGTCTTGAAACTGCTGCTGGCATCAGTGAATTCGTTCGAGACGATTTTTCCGTCGGGGTTGAGCCTGACGCGCCCCTTGACCCAATACGCGGCGCCATCCGATCCGGTAAAGGAAAGCGTGCCCTCGCCTTGATGGCCGTCATCGGCGGCGAAACATGTGTTCAGCTCGAATTGCTTGTTGCTTTTCATCCAGACGACGGCGCTCGATTCCGCCTCAAGCCGGGATTCCAGCGCGCTTTTGATCGTTGATGCGTTCCGGTCGCTGCATGGAGCTTCGCCCGCCGCCTGAAGCGACATGGCAAGGACGCCAAGCAGCAGCGCCATGTTTTTCGTGAAGTGTGTGATCGTCATGGGGCCCTATATGGTGCCGAGGACGGTGATCACCAAACCAAAGGCCATGGTGACGAGGCCGAAGCCGCGCACATGGTCGTCCTCCGGCATCATCCAGCGGCCCAGCGCGAAGATCAGCTTTGGCCAGGCGAGGAGGAGCAGGCTTTCCACCACCATGATGGCGGCGATGAACGTGCTGATGCCCTGCGTCACGGTGCTGAAACCGTCGGTGAAGGCGAGCACGCCCGCGCCGAGGAAGAACATGAAGGCGCCGGTGACGTAAGCCACTTCCGGGCTGTTCTCGAAGGCGGCGAGGAGGCGGCCCGCGCGGGCAGGCTCAATCACCATGCCGGCCCCGGCGGCGAGGGCATAGATTCCAAAGATGACGCAAACCGTGTCGGCAATCATGGCGCAGGCTCCTGCTATGGCGCCAGCGTAGCATAGGTCTGGCGCAGGGCCGAATTGTGTCAGGGCGCGTCGGTGACGACGGCGACGATGGGGCCGAGGTCGAGGCCGGGTTCGTCGCGCTGGAGGTCGGCCGCGTAGAGGCGCGAGACGACGCCGTCGAGGTAGAGCGCATTGGGCGTGCCGAGCTGGTCGCGGAAGAGGCGGGCGAAGCTGTGGAAGTTCACGGGCGTGTCGCTGATGGCAAAGTAGAGCGTCTTTCCATCGGCGCTGAGGCCGACGCCATTGCGGCGCTTCCGGCTGGGGCCGTTCTCGTTGAAGTCCGGATGCAGCTTGCCACCCAGCACCAGCATCGGCCCGGACTGGGAGGCATAGCGCGGCGGGGCCTCGGCGAATTGCGCGGCATAGGCAGTGGTTTCTGTAACGCCTGCGGCGCCGTCGTCGATCCAGAAGACGCCATTCGGCAGCATGCCGAAATTGCCGGGCCCGGCGGATTTGACCAGCGGTGCCTGCTGGACGCCGTCCTCGACATAGAGGCCGACGGCGCGGCGGTCTTCATGATACATGCCGCCATTCATGGCGAAGGCGAGGGCGTATCCATCTGACTGGAGGGCATCGCGCAGCCGGTCGAACTGGGCATAGGGCGCGCCGTCCGGATGGGTGAGGAAGAGGCGGATGTCGGTTGTGGCGACGTCATAGGCGCAGACCGTATAGGGCGCGGCATCGAACGTGACCGGGTTGCAGGCATGCGCGGGCGGTGGCTTGCAGGCGGCAAGCAGGGTCAGCGCGAGGGCGCCAAGGAGGATTCCGAGGGGATTGCGGGGGTATTCATGGACCATTCCGGGACGCTAGCGGGCGTTCATGGCAAATTCCAGACAGGCAAAGCGCAGAATCTGTGGGGCACCTGGTTACGGGGAAGGGTCGCGCTGGCGGGCGGGGTGGGCTAGGCTGCGGCCAGCCCCGCCCCAATGGTGCGGCCCTGCCAGAAGGAGGCCGCCATGACCGAGAAATTCGAACGCCACCGCCAGCCATGGACACCGGACGAGGTGCAGAAACTGCACACGCTGGCCAAGAAGGGCATGGGGCTCAAAGCCATCAGCAAGGCGATGACGCGCAGCGAGGAATCGATCCACACGCGGGCGAAGCTCGACAAGCTGAAGATTGCGAAACTGCGCTAGGCGGGGGCGGATTGACGGCGACCTTCGGAAATGGTCGCAATGATCGCATGAGACGGATCCTCGGAGTCATTGTTGCTGTCGTGGTTGCGCTAGGGCTTTGGGCCGCACTGGTGGCTGTGGGGGCGCGGGAGGGCTGGTGGCGGCCGAGTGTGGCGGCGCGGGGAGATGCGGTTGCCTTCCTCGCTTGGGCCGAGGGCCGGTATGCGGCGGAGTCCGAGGGAAATATCGCTATCGCCTTGCTTGAGGGCGGGCAGGCGTCGGACAGCTGGTTTGCCTCGCATGGGCGGCCGGTGGACGCGGAGTCCCTGTTTCAGGTCGCGTCGCTGAGCAAATGGCTGACGGCGTGGGGCGTGATGACGCTGGTTGAGGACGGGCGCGTTGACCTTGATGCGCCGGTCTCGCGCTATCTGACACGCTGGCAATTGCCGGAGGGCGCGTTCGACAATGATCAGGTGACGGTGCGGCGCCTGCTCAGCCACAGCGCGGGCCTGACGGACGGGCTCGGCTTTCTCGGCTTCGGGCCGGAGGCGGACTTGCCGTCGATTGTGGATGAACTGAGCGACCCGCTGGACGCCTATCCCGGCCGGAGCGGGGTGGTGCGCGTCGGGGCGCGCGCGGACGGGACATGGCGCTATTCGGGCGGCGGGTATCTCATCCTGCAGCTGGTCATCGAAGAGGTGTCGGGCGAGGCGTTCAATGATTACATGCGCCGCGCCGTGTTTGCGCCGCTGGGGATGAGTGCGTCAACATTTGTTGATCCCGATACGGAGCATCTTGCGGAGATATTTGCGGCGGATGGATCAGAGGCGGTGCATTACAGGTTCACCGCCACGGGGGCGGCGTCGCTCTATACATCGGCGGCAGACATGACGCGCTTTCTGGAGGCGCAGGTGGCCGCGCCCGGCGCGGCGCCGGGGCGCGGCGTGCTGAGCGCGGAGACGCTCGAAGCGATGCGTGCGCCTGAAGCCTATGTCTATGGCCTGCCCGTCTGGGGCCTTGGCGAATCCCTCTATGCGCCGAACGGGGCGGGGGGCTTTGTCATCGGCCATGATGGCAGCAACTTCCCGGCCATCAACACGACCGCGCGCCTCGTCCCGGCAACGGGCAATGGCCTGATCGTGCTGTCGTCGGGCAATGCCACGCTGGCCAGCGAGATCGGCGGCGAATGGCTTCACTGGCAGACGGGCAAGGTGGGGCTTGATACGATCGTGCTGTTTGACCTGCGCCGTATCCTGATCGTGTTTGCGTCAGGGGCGCTGGTGATTATCGCGGGCGGTGTTGCGTTCGTATGGTTCGGGCGGCGGCGCGTGAGGGCGTGATCAAGCCTCTGGCGAGGCGGCGGCTTCCAGGGCTTCGCGGCGTTTTTCGGCGGCGGATTTCTTGACGCTTTCGGAGCGGAGCTGGCCGCAGGCGGCGTCGATGTCGCGGCCGCGCGGGGTGCGGATGGGGGAGGCGTAGCCGGCCCGGTTCACGATCTCGGCGAAGGCCTCGATGGTTTCCCAGTCGGAGCATTCATAGGGGCTGCCCGGCCAGGGGTTGAACGGGATCAGGTTGATCTTGGCGGGCACGCCCTTCAGCAGACGGACAAGGTCGCGCGCTTCGGCCTGCGTGTCGTTGATGCCTTTCAGCATGACATATTCGAACGTGACGCGGCGCGAGTTGCCGCTGCCCGGATAGGCGCGGATCGCCTCGAACAGCATTTGCAGGTCGTACTTGCGGTTGATCGGCACGAGCTCGTTGCGCAGGGCGTCATTGGTGGCGTGCAGCGAGATGGCGAGCATGGCATTGGTGCGTTCGCCCAGCTCGGGAATCTTCGGGGCAACGCCGGCGGTGGAGACCGTAATGCGGCGCCGGCCGATGGAAATGCCGTCGCCGTCAGAGATCGTGTCGATGGCGGCAGCGACGTTATCCAGATTATAGAGCGGCTCGCCCATGCCCATGAAGACGATATTGGTCAGGTTGCGCGCCTCGATGGAGGAGGGCCATTCATTGAGGGCGTCGCGGGCAATCATGACCTGCGCGGTGATTTCCTGCGCGGTGAGATTGCGCACGAGGGCTTGCGTGCCGGTATGGCAGAAGGTGCAGTTCAGCGTGCACCCGACCTGTGAGGAGACGCAGAGCGCTCCGCCATCCATGCCGACGCTGGGAATGTAGACGCTCTCGCCTTCGACGCCCGGGGCAAAGCGCGCCAGCCATTTTTGGGTGCCATCCTTCGAGACCTGATGATCGGCGATCTCGGGCCGGTCCAGCGTGAAGCGCGCGGCGAGTTCAGCGCGCAGCTCCTTGCCGATATCGGTCATGCCCTCGAAGCTGGTGGCGCCGAAATACTGGCTCCAGCGGGAGATCTGCTTGGCCCGCATGGAGGCCTTCTTGGGGTCGAGCCCCATGGCCTCAAGCTCTGCCTTCAGCGCAGGCAGGGGCATTCCGGCCAGGGAACGGGAACCCTGAGGTTGGTCAGGCTTGCGAGAGAGATCGAGTGTGATTGTCATGAAATCGCGCTATAGCATGGGCTGACCGGCGCAGAAACCGTCGGCGGCAGGGCATTATGGACGGAAGTTAATGTGGCAGCCTTTAATTTGCCACACGCGCAACCGAAAGCCCGGTCCACGCGTATTGAACGCTTATCAACGGGGCTGAGTTAAAAAACCCTGCCCGCAATTTGGAGGATCTCCATGAGACATCTCATTCTTGGCGCAGTCGCGCTCGCCCTTATCCCTACAGCCTGTGAAACCGGCCCAAGCAACCGCGTGCTTATAGGTTCCGGCGCTGGCGCCATTGCAGGTGCAGGCCTTGGCACGCTGGCAGGCGGTGATGACGGCCGCAACGCCGCCATCGGCGCTGTTGTCGGCGCGATCGCTGGCGGCGCAGCTGGCGCGTACATGGACAAGCAGGAGCGCGAACTGCGCGCTGCAACGGCCGGTACCGGCATCGAAGTGGCCCGTAATGGCGACCAGATTGCCCTGACCATGCCATCGAACGTGACGTTCAACGTGAACAGCGCAGAAATCCTGCCGGGCTTCTACCAGTCGCTCAACGACGTTTCGAACACGATCGTCAACTATCCTTCGACGGCTGTCGACATTGTTGGCCATGCCAGCTCCGATGGTGACGATGCCTATAACCAGGCCCTGTCCGAGCGCCGCGCCAATTCGGTGAAATCCTACCTGATCAACAAGGGCGTGACCCCGGTTCGCCTTCAGGCCTATGGCATGGGTGAAACCCAGCCGATCGCCGACAACTCGACCGAAGCTGGCCGCCGTGCCAACCGTCGCGTCGAGATCATCCTGACGCCGATCACCGAAAGCTGATTGGCGGCCTGAACAGGCCAGCCATGCAGAACGCCCGTCAGCTTCGCGCTGGCGGGCGTTTTCTTTTTTGGCCCATGAGCCCAAATTCGCGCTGGCCAAGGCAGGGCGAAACATGAAACGTGGCGCGATGCTGGCACCTGCCACCCCTCCGGAACCCGGCCCTCGGCTGGGGCGGCCCTCGGCCTATCGCGGTTTCGGCTCCGAAATCGTCCATCATTTGTGCGGGCTCTACCTGCGCCTTGCGGGCTGGCGATTGCTGGATGACTGGCCTGTGGACCCGAAAATGGTGATCCTGGCCGCGCCGCACACATCCAACTGGGATGGCGTCAACATGCTGGCGGTGGCGGGCTGGTATCGCGTGAAGCTCAGCTATATGGGCAAGAAATCGCTGACGACGGGGCCGTTTGGCTGGCTGGTGAAGCGGACGGGTTGCATTCCCATCGAGCGGGGCCAGTCGACCGACATTGTCGGCCAGATGCGGGCGGCCTTTGCCTCAGCCGACAGCCTGTTCCTGGCCGTCGCGCCGGAAGGCACGCGCAAGCGCAATACCGAATGGAAGAGCGGCTATTACCATATCGCGCATTCGGCCGGCGTTCCGCTGCTGATGTCGGTGCTGGATTATGGCACGCGCACGGTACGCCTGGCCGGGCCGCTGCAGACGAGCGGCGACTTTGCGGCAGACCTGCCGGCTATCCTCGCGCCCTACAGCACTGCAAAGGGCCTCAATGCCGACCAGTTCGCCCTGCCGGATGCGTGACTAGCGGCACATGGCGGCGGCCTTGTCGATGGCGGCAGCCGAGCCCTTCAGCGAGAAGTGATAGGCGACCTGCGTATTGCGCTCGGACACGGCTTCGACTCGCAATTCGGAGCCCTTCTTGAGGGCGTCGACGATGCGCTTGTCGTCGGCATCGCTGGCGAAAGCCTCCTGCCCGACAGAGAAAAGCGACCATGAGGAACGTCCCACGCTGGCTTTCCCGCCGGAACTTTCGCGCAGTTTGAAGCCGACCTTGAGGCTTGGCTGGTTGCGCGCACGGCCGGACTTCCAGTTCGTGACATAGTACCAGACTTCACCATGATCGGCCGAGGCGGGCGCCTTGTCCGTGGCGGGCGTCGCGGCATAACACACTGTTTCGCCACCATTTGTGTCGCTGAAAACGGACCAGTCATTGTACCGGCCGATGGCCGTCGGCTGGGCCCAGGCGTTCGGGATCATTGTACCTGCCAGGAGCGTGAAAATCGCAATCAGTTTGCGTCGCCTAATAAAATATTGCATGTTGTATACATAACCCTTCTGGCACACTTAAGGTTTATTCTTATGGCATCAGAGTTAAGGCCAAACTACGACGGTTTCGAGCTGCTTCCCACAGGGCCTGTTTCGGGTTTGCAAGGTTGCGTGCAATCGGGCACGAGTCGATACTATCCGGCTGTTGGAACAAAGAGACTCAAAGTGAATGATGCCTCTGACCGAAAGGTCGACCTGGAGCAGCGCGAGCGTCATGCTGATTGCATGGTCAAGATTGCGTCTGACCAATGCCGGGAGTCATTTGCCGAGCTGTTTGCCTTCTATGCGCCCCGCCTGAAAAGCTACATGCAGCGCCTCGGGGCCGCGGAATCGGAAGCCGAGGAACTGGTGCAGGAAGTGATGGTCACTGTCTGGCGCAAGGCAGGCCTGTATGATCGCCAGCAGGCCTCCGTCTCGACATGGATCTTTCGCGTGGCCCGCAATCGCCGCATCGACGCGCAACGCCGCACGACCCGGCCGGAGCTGGAGCCGGACGAGCCGATGCTTCAGCCCGCTGCCGCCGAACAGCCCGATGCCGCCGTGGCCCGTGGCCAGATGGAGGAAAAGGTGCGTGCCGCCATGGCCAACCTGCCCGAGGAACAGCTGGTCTTGTTGCAGGCAGCCTTTTATGATGGTCTCTCACATTCAGAGATCGCAGAGGCCTATGGCATTCCACTGGGCACAGTCAAAAGCCGTATACGTCTTGCCTTTGCCAAGATGCGGGGGGGCCTTGATGACGCCGAATAGATTGTCCCTCCTGGCGCACGGAGCTGCCTGATGACCGAGACAGGGTCCCACTATAGCGAACTCTATGCGGCCTATGCGGCCGGCACGCTTGATCCAGGCTTCGCGCTGCTGGTCGAGACGCAAGGCGCGTTGCGCCGGGATGTGCGCGATGCCGTGGCGATCAGCGAAGCGGCCGCTGGTGTATTTCTGGAAGCGGAAGAGGGCGTGCCGATGGCGGCGGGCGCGCTGGACCGTGTCTTTGCGGCCATTGATGCGGCCGGGACGGCCGACATTTCGCGCGCCGACGCTGCGACAACAGAGATCAATGAAATAGAGCGCTTGCCGGAGCCGGTGGCGAAGCTTGCGCGCGAGGCCCATGCGCGGAGCGGCTGGAAACGGCCGGCGCGGGGCATCAGCCGGCTGGACCTAAATATTGGCAGCGACGCGCAGGTGGAACTCTACCGCATCCAGCCCGGCGCCGCTGTGCCCCGGCACACGCATGGCGCGAAGGAATACACGCTTGTCCTGGCTGGCGGCTACAGCGATGCCACGGGCAGCTATGGGCCTGGCGACCTCGCCGTGAAGGGCCCCGAGGACACGCACCTGCCCGTCGGCGACGAGGGAGAGGTCTGCTATGCGCTGATCATCCATGGCGGCCTGCGCCTGACGGGTGCAATGGGAATCGTGCAGCGCCTGCTGGGGCTCTGATCAGCCGCGCCCGTGATCGGCGGGCCTGCCGTCGCCGCCAAGGCCTCCCGGCATAATCGGCCGGGGTGCGTAACCGCCCATCGAGAGGTGGCGGTCATACATGACAAGCGCGCCTGCCAGGCTGACATTGATGCAGAACTTGGTCGGGATTTTCACGACATGGGCGCAGCGGGCGAGGATTTCGTCCGACAGGTTGCCCTTTTCGGGGCCGAGAATGTAGGCGGCCTGCGGCGGGTGGCGGAAGGTCGGCAGCATGACGGCGTCATCGGTCAGTTCAATGCCGACGAGCTGGCAGCCGCGGGGCATCTGCATCTCGTCGACCGAGTCCCATTGGTAATAGGGGATCTGGCCCGCCGATTTCGATGTGTCGGCCTGATAGGCGTCGCGCAGGCGATGCTCGGCATCGATCGAGAACACGTAGCTCGCGCCGAAGGCATTGGCCGTGCGCATCAGGGCGCCGAGATTCATCGGTTTCGAGATGCGTTCCGAGCCGATCGAGAAATAACCGCGCATGTCAGATCACTCCAAGGGCAACCCGTCCGATGATCAGGAGCAGCAGGATCAGGACGGGGGCAATGAGGGATGCGCGCCGGGCAAGGCGCAGGTGGGAGAGGGGATTGGGGTAGGTCTTGGCCAGGTGGATGGCGGCCTCGCTGGCCTGGGCAGGGCTCGCCGCCTCGACCACGGCGAGGCGGTATTCGACGGCCGTTGGCAGGCCACCAAACTTTGCGGCGAGTGCGCGGCGCAGCGCGACCGAAATGATCATCCGCATCTGTGCGGCCAGGGCAAAGGCGAAAACGGCCAGTCCCAACAATATCCAGAAAACAATCATCACAGGAAAGTCGCGACCTCGAACCGGCCATTGGAATCGGCCATGGCGCGCTTCATGCCGCCGGAATTGAAGAAGGCCGCCATCTCGCCATCGGCCGAGACGCCGATCATGCCGCCTTCGCCGCCGAGGCGTTTGACGTCGTCCAGCGCGCCCTGCACGGCAGGCACAAGCGTGTCGCCGCCATAGCGGATGCGGGCCGAGACGTCTGCGGCGGCATTGGCGCGGATGAAATATTCGCCGAGGCCCGTGCAGGAAATTGCGCAGCGCTCGTCGGCCCAGGTGCCGGCGCCGATGACCGGCGTATCGCCGAGGCGGCCGGGCGTCTTGTTCATGACACCGGCGGTGGATGTGGCGGCGGCCATGTCGCCGTAGCTATCAAGCGCGACGGCGCCGACGGTGCCGATTTCAGGGGCACCGACCTGACGGGTGCGCTCATCCACGGGGGCATAATAGGCGCCGGGATCCTTGACCGCGGCAAGACCGGCGGCATCGGCAAGGTGGCGGGCACTTTCGCCCACGATGAGGACATTCGGTGTCCGGTCCATGACCATGCGGGCGGCAGCGATGGGGCTGCGCACGCCCTGCAGCGCGCCGACAGCGCCGGCATTGCGCGTGCGGCCGTCCATGATGGCGGCGTCGAGTTCATAATCGCCGTTCAGGTTTGGCGCGGCGCCCTTGCCGGCAAGGTAGAGGCCGGAGGCCTCCATCGCAGCGACCATGGCCTCAACCACGTCCACGGCGGCCTCGCCATCGGCGAGACGCTTGCCGCCATCCTTCAGCAGGGAGGCAAGGTGTTTTTCCTGCGCAGAGTAATCCTGGCCGAAAATCGGCCCGGCACCGCCATGCAGGACGAGCGCCCATTTGGTCGTCATGTCGGACATCTCCCTTACGTCACACTTGGATTATGCCAGCCACACCGCTACCGTCTGGCAACAGAAACAACAAGGTAAGGAAGCCAGAACATGAAGGCTGTACTGTCGAAAGAAGTGGGTGGCCCCGAAAAACTCGTGATCGAGGATGTGGCAATGCCGGAAGCTGGCAAGAACCAGGTCCTGATCGAGGTGAAGGCCTGCGGCGTGAACTTTCCCGATGTGCTGATCATCCAGGACATGTACCAGTTCAAGCCACCGCGCCCGTTCAGCCCCGGCGGCGAGATTGCCGGCGTGGTCAAGGCGGTCGGCGAGGGCGTGACCCATGTGAAAGCGGGTGACCGCGTGCTGGCTTCATGCGGAAATGGCGGCATGGCCGAATATGTCGTCGCCTCGGCGCACGGTACGATGGCCATTCCGGACGGCATGCCGTTCGAGGAAGCGGCTGCTTTCCTGATGACCTATGGCACCAGCTATTATGCCCTGAAGGACCGGGCCGACCCGAAAAAGGGCGAGAGCCTGCTTGTGCTGGGCGCGGCTGGCGGCGTCGGCATTGCAGCGGTCGAGCTTGGCAAGGCCATGGGCCTGACCGTGATCGCCGCCTGCTCGACGCAGGAAAAGGTGGATTTCTGCCTCTCCAAGGGCGCCGACAAGGGCATCGTCTATCCCACCGGCGATCTTGACCGCGCGCAGCAGAAACAGCTCTCCGACGATATCAAGGAAGCGGGCGGCGGCGGCGTGGACATCATCTATGACGCGGTCGGCGGCGACTATGCCGAGCCAAGCGTGCGGGCGATGAACTGGGAAGGGCGTTATCTCGTGATCGGCTTCCCGGCCGGTATCCCGAAAATCCCGCTGAACCTGACCCTGCTGAAAAGCTGCGACATTCGCGGCGTGTTCTGGGGTGCTGCCGTGGCCCGCGATCCGAAAGCCCATGCGCAGAACTGCGCCGAGATGTTCAAGCTTTATGCCGACGGCAAGATCCGCCCGCACGTCTCGAACACCTATCCGCTCGAAAAATCGGCTGACGCGATCCGCGAGCTGATGGACCGCAAGGCGATGGGCAAGGTCGTGGTAACCATGTAAATGGCCAAATCTCCTGCGCAGACGCCTGACGGGTTCATGGAAGCATTGGACCACCCACGGAAGGCGGAGGCGCAGGCTTTGCGCGATATCGTCAGGGCTTCAGGCCCCCACCTCGTCGAATCGCTGAAATGGAATGCGCCGAGCTATGCACTCGGCGCTGACCATCTCCTGACCTTCAATTTCGCCGACAAGAAAAGCGTGCGGCTGATCTTCCATTGCGGCACGCGCCGCAAGGAGACCGTCGGCGCGCCGCCCTTCATGGAGGATACGACAGACCTTCTGGAATGGGCGTCTGACATTCGCGCCATAGCCACTTTCCGCAATGCGGACGACCTGGTGCATGCCGGGCCCCTGCTGCCCGGCCTTATCGGCGAGTGGATCACGGCCTCACGGGCGGGCTAGAACCTGGCGACTGCTGGAGATTTGGAACGGATGGGTGTGGCCCGCATAGTCCATATATGATTCAGTCCTCACCACCTCCGCCAGATACAAACGACAACAAGCGTGCCACAGACCGCCAGCGGACGCTAAAAGCGGGCCGCATCGAGGTGAATGGACACGCAAGCACGTTCGATGTCACCATCCGCGACATGTCAGAGAAAGGCGCACGCCTCATTCTAAAGGCTGTCTGGATTGCGCCTGAACAATTCGACCTGCTGGTGCTGAACCCGAACACGGGCAAGAGTGACCGCCATGCTTGTCGGAGGGCCTGGCAGAAGGGCACACTTATCGGAGTCCGCTTTACGGACTGAGGTGCGTATCGCGCTTGATCCGGTTCGAATTTAGTGTCGTATATTAATTATGATACAAAAAAGCGTCTCCAACGATGATGTGAAACCGCGCGCACCTCGTCAGAGGACGCTGAAATCCGGACGTATTGCCATCAACGAGATGACCAGCACGTTCGAAGTGCTGATCCGCGATATGTCGGACACTGGCGCGCGGCTGGTCATGTCGGATGTCTACCTTTTGCCGAAACATTTCGAGCTTATCGTCCTCAACCCGAATACGGGGCGACCATCGCATACGCCGTGTGAGCTGGTTTGGCAGAAGGCCCTGATCGTTGGCGTGAAATTCGTCCGCGGTGAGGTAGCGGCCTGAACCGAGCCTGACGAGCCCACATAAAAAACCCGCCGGATCGCTCCGGCGGGTTTCGTCATTCTGGGAGGAATGTCTGGTTTAGCTGTTCTTGCCGTCAACTTCTTCGAAGTCGGCATCGACCACGTCGTCGCTATCGCCAGCCGAGTCAGCAGCCGCATCGGCGTGAGCTTCGCTTTCCTGCTGGTTGGCATAGATCGCTTCGCCGAGCTTCATGGCTGCCGTCATCAGGGCCTGATGCTTGGCCTGGATATCGCCGACATTGTCGCCTTCACGGGCGGTTTTCAGCTCTTCGACAGCTTTCTCGATCTCGGCTTTGACGTCAGCCGAGACCTTGTCCGCATGCTCGGCCACCTGCTTTTCAGTCTGGTGGATCAGGGCTTCGGAATTGTTCTTGGCTTCGACCAGTTCGCGGCGGGCCTTGTCAGCGCCGGCATTGGCTTCGGCGTCGGCCATCATTTTCTTGATGTCCTCGTCCGTCAGGCCGCCATCCGCCTGGATGGTGATCTGCTGTTCCTTGCCGGTGGCCTTGTCCTTGGCGGACACGGACACGATGCCGTTGGCGTCGATGTCGAACGTCACCTCGATCTGCGGCAGGCCGCGCGGGGCAGGCGGGATGCCTTCGAGGTTGAACTGGCCGAGCTGCTTGTTGTCAGCGGCCATTTCGCGTTCACCCTGGGCAACCTTGATGGTCACGGCCGACTGGTTGTCGTCAGCGGTCGAGAAGACCTGGCTTTTCTTGGTCGGGATCGTCGTGTTGCGGTCGATAAGACGGGTGAACACGCCGCCCAGCGTTTCGATGCCGAGCGAAAGCGGGGTCACGTCGAGCAGGACCACGTCTTTCACGTCGCCTTGCAGCACGCCGCCCTGGATCGCCGCGCCGAGCGCCACGACTTCATCCGGGTTCACGCCCTTGTGCGGCTCGCGGTTGAAGAACTTCTTCACCGCTTCCTGCACGGCCGGCATACGCGTCATGCCGCCAACGAGAACGACTTCGTCAATGTCGGCTGCAGTCTTGCCAGCGTCTTTCAGGGCTTTCTGGCACGGGTCGATCGTGCGCTTGACGAGGTCTTCGACAAGGCTTTCGAGCTTGGCGCGTGTCAGCTTGATGTTGAGGTGTTTCGGGCCTGTGGCATCGGCCGTGATGAAGGGAAGGTTCACTTCGTACTGGCTGGCAGACGAAAGTTCCTTCTTGGCCTTCTCGGCTTCTTCCTTGAGACGCTGAAGGGCCAGCTTGTCGGCCTTGAGGTCGATGCCCTGCTCTTTCTTGAACTCGGTGGCGAGGAAGTCGACGATGCGAAGGTCGAAGTCTTCACCGCCAAGGAACGTGTCGCCATTGGTCGACAGCACTTCAAACACGCCATCACCGATTTCGAGGATCGAGACGTCGAACGTACCACCACCAAGGTCGTAGACGGCGATGGTCTTGTTGTCGCCCTTGTCGAGGCCGTAGGCCAGCGCAGCAGCGGTTGGCTCGTTGATGATGCGCAGCACTTCGAGGCCGGCAATCTTGCCTGCGTCTTTCGTGGCCTGGCGCTGGGCGTCGTTGAAGTAGGCAGGCACCGTGATCACGGCCTGCGTGACAGGCGTGCCGAGATAGTCCTCAGCCGTTTCCTTCATCTTGGTGAGAATGAAGGCAGAGATTTCTTGCGGGGAATAGTCCTGGTCGCGGCCTTTGACCCACGCGTCACCTGCCTTGCCCTCGACGATGCCGAAGGGGGACATGGCCTTGTCCTTCTGGGCGGTCGGGTCGTTATAGGTGCGGCCGATCAGGCGCTTGATGGCGTAATAGGTGAAGTCGGGGTTGGTGACGGCCTGGCGTTTGGCGGGCTGGCCGATCAGGCGCTCGCCGCTTTCCGTAAAGGCGACAACGGAGGGCGTGGTACGCGCGCCTTCAGCGTTTTCGATGACTTTCGCGGTGCCACCTTCCATGACGGCGACGCAGGAGTTCGTGGTCCCAAGGTCAATACCGATAATCTTGCTCATAGTTCAGGTCTCTCTTCAGTTAGCCGCCACGGGCCGTGTTTGGGTTCGGTCTGCTCAGCAGCCCCGGAAGCCAGTGGCTCTCAAGGGTTCATATGAGGTGGCGAGCGCGGAGTTTAAAGCCGTTCGCCTGTTCAGGTGCGATATGGTGAGCAACGATCCACGCTCAAGGGGTAATGCGGCGCTTTTACACGCGGTTTAACCTGTATCAACACCCCCGGGCAGGCGCCGTGGGCGGGGATTACCGATTTGACACGCGCGGGTAGGAAACTCTGAGGGCCTATATGGTTGTCTGAATGGTCCGGGGAACCCATCTCCTGCATGTAAAATCAGCAGGAAAGACGCCGCCATGATCTATTCGAAACTCGGACGTACGGGACTTGTCGTCTCGCGCATTTGCCTCGGCACAATGACATTCGGCGGCGAAGGCGGCATCTGGAAGTTCATTGGCAAGCAGCAGCAGGACGAGGCCGACGCGCTGGTGCGCACGGCGTTTGATGCCGGTGTGAATTTCTTCGATACGGCGAATGTCTATTCCGCCGGCGTCTCCGAACGCATGCTCGGCCAGGCGATCCGCAACAATAACCTGCCGCGCGACGAGATTGTCGTCGCCACGAAAGTGTTCGGCCGGGTGTCCATGGTGGTGCCGGAAGACGCCTCGGAGGCTGAAAAGGCCGAGGCCGAGCGCCGCGAAAACAAGGCGCGCAATATTTCCGGCCTGTCGCGCAAGCATATCATGGACAGCGTGGATGCGAGCCTTGAGCGGCTCGGGCTCGACTATATCGATCTCTATCAGGTCCACGGCACCGATCCGCTGACACCCATCGAAGAGACGGTCGAAGCGCTGGACCTGCTCGTGCGCCACAACAAGGTGCGCTATGTCGGCCTCTGCAACATGCCAGCCTGGCTGATCATGAAGGCGATTGCCTATGCCCGCGAGAAGGGGCTGCACCGGTTCGAGAGCTGCCAGATGTATTATTCCATCGCCGGGCGCGACCTGGAGCGCGAAGTCGTGCCGCTGGCGAAGGATCAGGATCTCGCCATTCTGCCGTGGAGCCCGCTGGCCGGTGGTTTTCTCTCCGGCAAGTTCAGCCGCGATGGCGGCGGTCCGAACGATGCCCGCCGCACGGTGTTCGACTTCCCGCCCGTCGACAAGGACAAGGGCTTTGACATTATCGACGTGATGCGCCCCATGGCGGAGTCGCGCGGCGTCAGCGTGGCGCAGGTCTCGCTCGCATGGCTCTTGCACCAGAAACACGTTACCAGTGTCATCATCGGCGCACGCACGGCCGAGCAGCTGACAGACAATCTTGCGAGTATCGATGTGAAATTTACGGCAGAAGAACTGGCGAAGCTCGACGAGATATCGGCCCTGACACCGGAATATCCGGGCTGGATGGTCGACCGGCAGGGCAATGACCGCCGCAGCCAGGTTTCTTAGCGGTATGCAGCTTACAATCCTCGACACCGTCAACGACCCCGGCACGTCGGGCAAGACCGGTGACGACCGGGTCGGGTTCGATGCATCGGCTGGCACCGCCTGGGTATTGGACGGGGCCACCGATGTGACGGATCTCCGGCCGTTCAACCGGGCCGAAAGCGGCGCCGCCTGGGTCGCGCAAGCCCTGAGTGACCGGCTGATCATCGCGCCGCACGACGGCGAGACGGTTGAGGCCTATTTCGAACATGTCCTGTCGGATGTGCGCCAACGCGCCGTGAAGGAAACGCGCCTGCCGCTCGACAGCCTGCCGGGCGAGGCACTGCCCATCGCTTCCGGCATGTGGATGCGCCTTGAGGGCGACACAGCCACGTTCGCCTGGCTGGGTGACTGCATGGGCTTCCATCAGCGGGGCGCTGTGGTCACCGTGATCGGCTCGCCGGACAAGGCAGATGACGAGACGGATGTGGCGCGAACGCTGCTGGCGGGCACGCCTGAGGCGAAGATGGCCCATTTGCAGGCGGCCCGGCGCCAATCGAATGAACAGGCCACGGGCTTCGGCCTTGATCCGCGCGCGGCGGCGAACCTGCAGACGCAGGTGATGACGCTGCAGGCGGGCGACCGGATTTGCCTGATGAGTGATGGCCTCTACCGGCTTGTCTCGCCTTACGCCACGCATACGCCGGACACATTCATGGCGCTTGTCGCAGAGGATGGGCTCGGCGCGGCGATCACGACCCTTCGGGCATTCGAGAGCACGCCGGACCGCGACATGCCCCGCCTGAAGGCGCGCGATGATTCCAGCGGTGTCTATGTTGAGATCAAGGCGTAAGACCCGACGGGGCTGGTCTCCAGCGCATGACACCGGCATAGTGAGCTGACTGTCCGCAAGATGGCAGGCCATAAAACCCCGGGGGACATTCCACATGATGCGCTATCTGACATTGCCCGCTTTCGCGCTTCTCGCTGCTTGCGCCACGCCGACCGCCGAAGTCGCCGCCGTGCCGACGCTGGAAAAACTCTGGGTCGCCGAGAATTTCGCGGCGCCCGAGAGCGTCGCGCTCGCGCCGGATGGCAATTATCTCGTGTCGAATGTCGGCATGGGTGAAGGCGGCGCCAAGGATGGTGACGGGTTCATTTCGAAAATCTCGCCCGATGGTCAATTGATCGAGCGCTACTGGGGCGCAAAGCTCAACGGGCCCAAAGGGATCGTGATCGCGGATGGCAAGCTGTACGTCTCTGACATTGACGCGGTGATGGTGTTCGACGTGGACAAGGGCGGGCTTGGCGAAAAGATACGGGTCGAAGGCGCCGCTTTCCTGAACGACATCACGTCATGGCAGGGCGACATCTATGTTTCCGATTCCGGTACGGCCCGCATCTATCGCATTAGCGATGGCGCCGCCTCGCTCTGGCTGGAAGATGAGCGCCTGGCCGGCGTCAATGGCGTGCTGGGCGATGGCGACCGGATGCTTGTATCGACCATGAAAACGGGGTCGCTGCTAAGCGTGACGCCTGAAGGCGCAATCACCGAGATCGCCAGTGGCATGATCAATGGCGACGGCATCGGCATCGTGCCGGGCGGCGGCTATCTCGTCTCATCATGGAGCGGACAGATCCACTATGTCGGTGAGGACGGTGCCGTCTCCAAGCTGCTCGACACGAGCGAAGAAGGCATCCAGCAGAGCGACCTCACCGAATTCGGTGACGTGGTCATCGTCCCGAACTGGACGCCGGGTACGGTGACTGCGTGGAAAGTGGTGCGCTAGTAGGGCCTAGTTAGCCCCGCCGGCGCTGACGGCCACCATCGCAGCCCGCAGAGTGCGCTCACCGATTTTCCAGCCGGGCTGGAAGACCGACGCGATCGTGCCGGACGGCTGGTCTGACGGGATTTGCGCCACGGCCTGGTGCAGGTTCGGGTCGAACACGGCGCCGGGGGCGGCGTCGATGGGCTTCACGCCATGGCGGCCGAGCGCGGTCTCCAGTTCCTTGGCGGTCATCTCGATGCCGCTGAGCAGGTTATTGCCGGCATCGGAAAGGTTCGCGCGGTCTTCATCGGGCAGGGCGGCAAGGGCACGCGCGAGATTGTCCGACACGCTGAGCAGGTCACCGGCGAAACGCTCGATGGCATAGACGCGGGCTTCAGAAATCTGGCGCTCGGCGCGCTTGCGCGTATTGTCGAGGTCGGCGAGCGTGCGCAGCAGCTGTTCGCGCAGCTCGTCCTTCTCGATTTTCAGGCGCATGGCTTCCTGTTCCGGGGACATTTCGGAATCGGCTTCGGCTTCCATTGTCTCGGCGGCCTGCGCGCGCGCATTTTTCAGCATCGCATCGGCGGCCGCCTTGAGGTCAGCCTTTGATGCGTTTGGATCGATGTCGGCGGTCTCGCCGTTCTTGGTCTCGTCGCTCATCACTTCCCATCCTTCGTGCGCCGGGCGGCGAGGATTTCGCCGATCACCTTCGCGGTATAATCCACCATCGGTATCACGCGGGCATAATTCAGCCTTGTGGGGCCGATGACGCCCAGCGCGCCGATGACATGTTTTGCGCCTCCCATATAGGGGGCAACGATGACACTTGAACCCGAAAGCGGAAAAAGCTGGTTCTCTGCGCCAATAAACAGGCGAACCCCGTCGGCCTCGCGTGTCGTATCGAGGATATCGAGCAGGGACTGCTGCCGTTCAAGCTCGTTGAACAGCTGGCGCACACGGTCGAGGTCCCCTGCAGCCTTGGCATCCTCCAGCAGGTTGGCGCGTCCGCGTATGATCAGCGACCGGCCACGGCCCGGCGAGTCCCCGCTCCATTGGGCGAGGCCTTCCTCCACGAGCGATGACGCAGCCGCATCGAGCGCGGCGCGGTGCGAGCGGATTTCCGCGCGCACATCCACGGCCGCCTCGGCCAGTGTGCGGCCCTTGAGGCGCGTCGAGAGATAGTTTCCGGCCTCGATCAGCGTCGTCGCGGGCAGGCCTTCGGGCACGCGCACGAGCCGGTTTTCAACATCGCCATCCTCGGTCACCAGCACGCAGAGCGCATCGCGGCCCGCCAGCGGCACGAATTCAACATGGCGCACAGGCGTATCGCGGGTGGGGGAGGCGACGAGGCCCGCCCCGCCGGTGAGGCCGGAAAGAATGCCCGAGGCCTCGCCCAGAACGGCTTCAAGGTCGCTGCCTGCGCTGCGCAGTCGGTCCTCGATCTCGCGCTTGTCGGCGCCGGAGGGTTCGCCGATCTCGAGAAAGCCATCGACGAAGAGGCGCAGGCCCCTGTGGGTGGGCGCGCGCCCGGCGGAAATATGAGGCGCATCGAGCAGGCCAAGGTCCGTCAGGTCGGCCATGACATTGCGGATCGAGGCCGGGGAAAGGGCAATGCCGCCCTTGGAAAGCGTGCGTGAGCCGACCGGTTCGCCGGTCGACAGGTAGCCCTCGACAATCTCCTTGAAGATGTCGCGCGAGCGCTGGTCAAGGCGCTGCATAAGGGATTGGCTTTCCGGGGTCAGGACCATGTCTATTGATTAGGGGGCCGGGGCCCCGTGTACAATAGGGGGTTAGACAGTGAGGCTCGTGCCTTCGTCATGATCATCCGCCCCGCGCCACGCGAAATAGGAATAGACCACGCTGATGATCGCCGCCGCGAAGACAAGCGCCGACAGTTGCAGCGCGAGCCAGATGCCGTTCATGACGAAGGCGCCGATGAAGCCGAGCCCACCCGCAATCATGAACAGGCGCCCGGCCAGCCGATGCGTCTTTTCCCACGCCATATCCGACGACAGGGTCCAGGGCGTGCGCACGCCGAACATGAAGCTCGGGCGCGTCTTGGGCAGGTAATTGCCCATGGCGACGAACAGGAGCGCGCAGCCGGCAATGATCCCGCGTACAATACCCGGCCCGGCTGGCGTGCCATTGATGGCGTTGATCAAAACCATGCAGGCGCCAATATGTGCTAGCGTCAGCACGATCATCACGCCAATCCAGACCGCAATATAGGCCTTGCTGCCGACATCTATGTTTGCACCGCGCGGGTCCAGCGAGGGCGCAACAGCCAGAATTGCCGAAACAATGGCGGCGATGACAGGCACAAACGAGAACACCAGCATGACTTCCAGCCGCGTGCCGTAGCGGTTCGGCGTGCCATCCAGACTGAAGTGAACCGGGATGGGCCCTTCTGCTGGCAGCGCACTCAGCGTCCAGACCGTCGACGCCACCATGACGGCGATCATGAGCGCAGACCAGATCAGTCCGGTGCGGATGTAGGGTTTCATTCTGCGGCCTCCTTCAGGTCGTCGTCGCCATTGTCACTGCCGATCAGGCCCAGCAGGGCGGTCGCGGCATCTTCCAGCACGCTCGTGTTCACGCGGTAGAGGATCTGGTTTCCCTGACGCTCGGCGGTGATCAGGTCGGCATCCTTCAGCACGGCCAGATGGCGGCTCATGGTGGGCCAACTGGAGTCGAACTCGGCGGCAAGATCCCCCGCCAGACGCGGGCCCTTGCGCAGCAGGGCAAGGATCTGCCGGCGGGCAGGATGTGCAAGGGCTTTGAACACGCTGTTTTGCATGAATACTAATTAGCTTTTTTGCTAATATGAGTCAATAGCCGTGCAAAACGCTCATCCTGAGCGCCTTTGAGGCAGTGTGCTAGAAAAGCCCCTCGATCAGCCCCTGATCGTTCAGGTGAATGTTCTCGGCGGCCGGGTGGCGGGGCAGGCCGGGCATGGTCATGATGTCCCCGCAAATGGCGACAATGAAGCCAGCGCCTGCCGAAAGCCGCACCTCGCGGAGGCGCACCGTGTGGCCTTCCGGCGCGCCGACGCGTGCAGGGTCGGTCGAGAAACTATACTGCGTCTTGGCGATGCAGACCGGCAGGTGGCCGAAACCATCTGCTTCCCAGCGGGCGAGCTGGTCGCGCACCGCGCGGGGCGCTTCGACATGGTCGGCCCGGTAAATGCGCTTGGCTACGGTCTCGATCTTGTCGAACAGGGGCATGTCATCCGGATAGAGCGTGCGGAACTCAGCCGGTTTTGTCGCCAGCGTCTCTGTCACGATACGCGCGAGCGCTTCGGCGCCCCGGCCACCCTCTGCCCAGTGCGTGCAGAGCGCCACGGGCACGCCAACCTTGGCGCAATAGGCTTCCACGGCATCAATCTCGCCTTCGGTATCGCTGGTGAACCGGTTGATCGCCACCACGACTGGCAGGCCATATTGCTGCAGGTTCTCGATATGCCGCCCGAGATTGCTGAGCCCGTCATTCAAGGCTTCATAGCTAACACTGGCCAGCTCACTCTTGGCGAGTCCGCCATGCATTTTCAGCGCCTTCACCGTGGCGACCAGCACAGCGGCATCCGGTTTCAGGCCCGCCTGGCGGCACTTGATGTCGAAGAATTTCTCGGCGCCGAGGTCTGCGCCAAAGCCGGCCTCGGTCACGACATAGTCCGCCATTTTCAGCGCCGTCTGCGTCGCGATCACGGAATTGCAGCCATGGGCGATATTGGCGAACGGCCCGCCATGGATGAGGCAGGGATTGTTCTCCAGCGTCTGCACGAGGTTGGGCAGGATCGCATCCTTCAGCAGGGCCATCAGCGCGCCCGTCGCCTTGATGTCGGCGCAGGTGACGGCCGTGCGGTCGCGCCGATAGCCGACGATGATGCGGTCGAGGCGTTGCTCCAGGTCAGCGGCATCCGTCGCGAGGCAGAGGATTGCCATGATCTCGGAGGCGACGGTGATGTCGAAGCCGCTCTCCATGGTTGCGCCATTGGCCGGGCCGCCAAGGCCGGTGACCACACTGCGCAGGTTGCGGTCATTCATGTCCAGCACGCGGCGCCAGGTCACACGGCTGGCTTCAAGGCCGCTGGCGGCGCCCCAATGGATATGATTGTCCACCATGGCGGCCAGCAGGTTGTGCGCCGACGTGATGGCGTGGAAATCGCCCGTGAAGTGGAGGTTGATGTCCTCCATCGGCACGACCTGCGCATGGCCGCCGCCCGCCGCGCCGCCCTTCATGCCGAAACAGGGGCCAAGCGAGGGCTCGCGCAGGCAGAGGAGGGTGTTGGCGCCGATCCGGTTCATCGCATCGGCGAGGCCGACGCTGGTCGTCGTCTTGCCTTCGCCGGCCGGTGTCGGGTTGATCGCAGTCACGAGGATCAGCTTGCCGTCAGGCTTTGCGCCGAGGCCCGAGAGGTAATGCGCGGCGATCTTCGCCTTGTCATGGCCATACGGGATCAGGTCTTCTAGCGGGATGCCGAGCCGGGCGCCGATTTCGGTGACAGGCTGCTTTGTCGCCGCCCGGGCGATCTCGATATCACTGGCCATGTGGCCCCCTCTTGTCATCTCTGGTGCCGGTCCGGTGTAGACAGGCGCGGGAAAACCCGCAATCAGGCGGCACAGAAAAGAGGACCTCGCCATGACAGACCTTATCCGCCCTTCGGGCCGCGCCTTCGATCAGTTGCGCGAGATAACGCTCGAGACCAGTGTGACAAGGTATGCCGAGGGATCGTGCCTTGCGAAGTTCGGCAACACGCATGTCCTCTGCACCGCAAGCTGGGAAAAGGGTGTTCCGGGCTGGATGAAAGGCAAGGGGGCAGGCTGGGTAACGGCTGAATACGGCATGCTGCCGCGCGCCACGCACACACGTGGCCGCCGCGAAGCCGCTGCCGGCAAACAGTCCGGCCGCACGCAGGAAATCCAGCGCCTGATCGGCCGTTCGCTTCGTTCCGTCGTTGACCTCGCTGCCCTCGGCGAAAACCAGGTCACGATCGACTGTGACGTCCTGCAGGCCGATGGCGGCACGCGCACCGCTTCCATCACCGGCGGCTTCGTGGCGCTGGCGCTCGCCTGCCGCTACCTGAAGTCCGAAGGCGTCATCAAGATGGACCCGATCCTGAAACAGGCCGCCGCCATTTCCGTCGGCGTCTACCAGAACCATCCCGTGCTCGACGTCGACTATCCCGAAGACAGCCAGGGCGAAGCCGACATGAATGTCGTGATGAGCTCCGACGGCGGCTTCATCGAAGTGCAGGGTACAGGCGAGGAACGCCCGCTGACCCGCAAGGAGCTCGACGAGATGCTCCGCCTTGCCGAAATGGGCTGCAACAACCTGTTCGAAGCGCAGAAGGCGGCGCTCGCCTAGTTGCGTGGTTCCATGTTCGGCAGGCCAAACATGGCCAGCTGAAGGCTCTTGGCGATGCGCTCTGCCCGTTCCATGAAATAGGGGATTGCTTCGGGGCTGGGTGCCGTATCTTCCAGCGTTTCCCGAAACAGGCCAAGCCATGTCTGGAAGTGCGCGGCATCCACGCCGGTCAGCTTTGCATGTGCGGGCACCGGCTTGCCGGTATAGCGCCCGGCATTCATGGCAACCGAGGCCCAGAAGTCTTTCATCCGGGCGAGATGCGGTCCCCAATTGTCGCCGATCTCCTTCTCGAAGATCGGACCAAGATCCGCGTCAGCCCGCACGCGGGCATAGAAGGTCTCAACGAGGTCTGAAATATAGGCGTCATCGATACCCATTCGATCCGCATTGCGCTGGATTTCGCGGCGGCGTTCTTCGGCGGTACGCAAGATATGGTTCATGCTGTCTCTTCCATGGCGCGCCAGCCTATAGCCGGAGTGAACGACCACCGGAATAAGGGGGATGCCCTATATGTCCCCGAAGGCATAGGCATCCATCATCAGCGCGCCATAGGTCGAGCTGTGGTGGATGCGGCGCGCGGTTCCGCCACCGGCGCCCATGGCCACGAAGAGCGGCAGGATATGATCCATTGTCGGGTGGTTGTCGCTTCCATGCGGCGCCTGCTCCACGGCCTTTAACACGCTTTCTGTATCGCCCGCTTCAAGATGCGCATCCATCCAGTCGGCAAAGGCTGTCACCCAGGCTGGCGGCGGACTGTCGATCCGGAAACCACCAGAAAAGACGGCGCGCAGGTTATGCGTCAGGCTGCCTGATCCTATGATCAGCACGCCGCGCTCGCGCAAGGGCGCCAGCGCCTCGCCCAGCCTGAAGTGCCATTCGGGTGTCTCCGCCATGTTGATGGACAGCTGGATCACCGGGATATCTGCCTCAGGGTACATCAGCCGCAATGGCACCCATGCGCCATGGTCGAACCCGCGTGCGGGATCGCCGCCAGCCTCAAAGCCGGCAGCCCGCAGCAGGGAGGCTATCTCGGCTGCGCGTACCGGGTCGCCCGGCGCCGGATAGGTCATGCGGTAAAGTTCGTCCGGAAAGCCGCCGAAATCATGGATCGTCTCTGGCCGCGCACCGGAGGTCAGCGTCGGGCGTCTGGCATCGTAGTGAGCCGAAATCACCAGAATGGCGTGCGGGCGCTCATAGGCTTCGCCGAGGCCTGCGAGGAAATCCCGTGCGGGGCTGGGGTCCAGGCCGATGCTCGGGGCACCATGGGATATGAAAAGAGCGGGGAAGGGGGGCATGAAAAGGGCCTTCTCGATTAAGCCCTCAAGATGGGGAGACACCGGCTGGCCTCACAATCCCCGGTCCGTGAATAGCACTTATGCCATGTGAAAACAGGGGCCGTCAGGGCTGGCTCTCGGCCCAATAGGCGGCGCTGCCTTCGGGCATTTTCGTCAGCACATCGGCAAAGGCAGTGCGGTCGACATTCAGGTGCAGGGCGTTCGCGACGGCTGTGATGGCATCGTCGGGAGAGAGATTGTGCTGCGATCGCACCGACTGCACTTCACGGGTCAGGTCTGCCCGCGGGCCAAAGGGAAGAACCGGTTCCGGGCGCCAGTTCTCGACGAACAGGGCGCGCAGGCAGGGCGGCAGCACGCCTGCAAATTCGAGAACCTGTGCGGGGGTCAATCGCCGCCGGAAAACCTGCAGCACGGAATCAACCATTGTGTAAGTCTGGTGGCTTGTCTGCAGCATGGCGGCCTGCTGGGCATCCTTCAGGAAGGCGTAGAAATCTTCCGCAGAATGCTTGTACTCGCGCGGGACAGTCACTTTTACCTCCGCAGGCTGACAGCCCAAATCTGCGCTTGATCCGGTCAGGCTGCAATCCGCCAAAATGCCGCTAGTTGCTGGTCGGCTTTCCGCGTTCCCAGGTCACTTCGCGGCCATAGAGCGGCACGGTCGAGAGGCTCATCTTGGCCGAGCCATTGGTGATCTTCCGGCTGAACGACACATACATCAGGCTGTCGCTGTCGACATCATAGATGCGGCGCACGGCGAGCTGCTTGAAGATCAGGCTCTGGTTCTGGTCGAACACTTCCTCGCCCGACTTGTCGAGATCGATATTGCGCACCGTGACAGGCCCGGTCTGCAGGCAGGAGATCGAGGAATTGGACGGGTTCTCAAACCAGTTGCCCTTGCCGACCCGGTCCCAGAATCCGCGGTCGAAATAGGAGAGGTGGCAGATCACGCCATCCACCTTGGGGTCTGTCAGCGACTTGATCTTGATCTCGTTGCCGACCCAGTCATTCTTGAATTCGCCGACTTCATTGTCCTTGCCTCCACAGGCGGCAAGCAGGCAGAGGGCGGCGACGGCAATGGATGCAGTTTTCATGTGGCCTCTACGTGGCGAAGGGCCGCTTGTTCCGTCAAGGGATCGCCGCCTATTCAGCGGCCACCCGTTTTCGGTCTTCCTCGCCTTCCTCGTCGAACACCAGCAGGTCGCCCGGCTGGCAGTCGAGTTCACGGCACAGCGCTTCCAGCGTCGAGAAGCGCACGGCCTTGGCCTTGCCGGTTTTCAGGATGGACAGGTTGGCGAGCGTCACGCCGACCCGTTCCGACAGTTCGGTCAGGGACATGCGACGGTCCAGCAAAACGCGGTCGAGGGTTACACGAATAGACATCTTCTACCCTCCTATATGGTCATTTTTTCTTCGTCGCGAAGGCGGGTGCCTTCACGGAAGACCTGGGACAGGATGAAGAGGGCCGCAACCGAGGCCCAGGCGATAAGATCAAAGTTCAGGCCGACCTTCGTATGGTCGAAGCTGAAACGTATAACGAGCGCCACGGCAATGCGCAGCAATTGTGTGACAGCAATCGTGGCGGCCACACGGGTGAGGCGCACGGCGTTTTCAGGCACGAACGGGTCGCCCTCTGCCAGCGTCGCCAGGATGCGGCGCAGCTGGATGCAGACATAGATGATGGCGGGAATGACGACGAAGCCGCCGATCAGGCCCGCAATCAGGGCCGGAAGGCTGTCTGTGCCATCGGTAACGGATATGTTCAGCGCATCCAGCGATCCGCCATTCTGGTGGGCAATGATGGCCGCGCCCACGCTGGCGAGGAAGATCAGGCCGATAATCGCCGTCATCCACATCACGATCGTGACGAGGACCGTCATGATGGCAGCCATCGAGTTTCTTGCCTGTTTGCTCATCCCAGTCTCTTCACCGTCCTGCACTCATGGTCTATGGCTCAGTCATGCTTATCGCAAAACCGCACACCTTTACCGTTTAACGATATAGGTATTTGCAGGTAAAGCAAGAATGGAACCATTTCATATACAGGTGAAAAAATTATACCTCGTACCCTCACGCCCGGTCGTCTCATCGCTGCAACCCATAACAAGGGCAAGGTGGCAGAACTGAAAGACCTGTTCGAACCGCTTGGATTCACAGTGGTTTCTGCACTGGAACTGAATCTTGCGGAACCCGAGGAAACCGAATCCACCTTTGCCGGCAATGCTTTGCTCAAGGCCCGGGCAGCCATGCTTGCGACCGGTTCACCCGCCCTGTCTGACGATTCCGGGCTCGCCGTCACTGCGCTGGGCGGCGCGCCGGGTATTTATTCCGCACGCTGGGCGGGCGAACCGCGCGATTTTTACCGCGCCATGGAGAAGGTCGAGGAGGAGCTGAAAGAGATCGGCGCCACCGACCGTTCCGCCAAATTCGTCTGTGCCCTCGGCCTTGTCTGGCCGGATGGACATGAGGAAGTCTTTGAGGGCGAAGTGCATGGCCAGCTTGTCTGGCCGCCGCGCGGCGAGCGCGGTTTCGGCTATGATCCTGTTTTCATTGCCGATGGCGAGACGCTGACCTTTGGCGAGATGGACCCGGCCCGCAAGCATTACATGAGCCACCGCGCCGTTGCCGTGGCCAAGCTCAAGGCGGCATTACTGTAATGGCCGGCAATGTCGCCCCGTTCGGTCCACATTATGGATTCGGGCTCTACGTCCACTGGCCGTACTGTTCGAAGATATGCCCCTACTGCGACTTCAATGTGTACGCAGCCAAGTCCCGCGACAATGGCCCGCTCCTGCAGGCCATCAATGACGATATCCGCATCCACCGCCCGCGCATGCCCGAACACGGCGCGCTCGACACGGTCTATTTCGGCGGCGGCACGCCCTCACTGCTCACGCCCGCAGAGGTCGAGACACTCCTCGCCACGGCGGATGCCACGTTCGGCGTGAAGCTCGATGCCGAGATCACACTCGAAGCCAACCCCAACGACATCATGCGGGCCGACCTGCGCGGCCTCAAGGCCGCCGGCATCAACCGCCTCTCCATCGGGGTGCAGTCCCTGCGCGACAATGCGCTGGCCTTCCTCGGCCGCGACCATGATGCCGCCTCCGCCCTTGCCGCTGTCGACCGCGCGCTGAAGGTCTTCCGCAATGTCTCGGTCGATTTCATCTATGCCCGGCCCAGCCAGTCGCTCGATGAATGGGGTGAGGAGCTGTCGGATGCCCTTGCCCTCGGCGCGCCCCACCTCTCGCTTTACGAGCTCACCATCGAACAGCGCACCGCCTTCGGCAAATCGGTCGAGCGCGGCGAGCTGGTGCCCATGGACCCGGACGCGCAGGCAGACCTTTACGACCTGACGCAGACCATCACGACCAGCGCAGGCCTTGAGGCCTATGAAGTCTCCAACCACGCCTCCGCGCCCAAATACCGCTCGCGCCACAACATGATCTACTGGAATGGCGGCGACTGGATCGGCGTTGGCCCCGGCGCGCATGGCCGCGTCACGGTTGGCGGCAAGCGCTATGCCAGCGAGGCGCAGCGCCAGCCCAATACCTATATCGCCAATGTCCAGGCCCTCGGGTCCGGCTGGAGCGAGGCCGGCGCGCTGCCGTCGCTCGATATTGCCCGTGAACTGATGGCCATGGGCCTGCGCCCGGCCGGCGGCATCAATCTCGACCGCATCGAGATGCTGTCGAACACAAGCGTCCCGCGCGAGAAGATCGACGTCTTCGTCGAGCAGGGCTGGGCCCGTTTCGATGGCGCGATCCTGTCGCTCACGCCCTCCGGCTGGCTGCTGGCCGATGCCATCACGGCGCAACTCGCGCCCTGATTAAGCCCGTGGATGCGCCGCCGCGTGCACTTCGCGCAGCCGGCTCGCGTCCACGCCCGTATACACCTGCGTCGTCGAGAGGGACGCATGCCCCAGCAGCGTCTGGATCGCCCGCAGGTCCGCCCCGGCAGCCAGCAGGTGCGTCGCAAAGGCATGGCGCAGGGCATGTGGTGTCGCCGTATCCGGCAGGCCCAGCACGCCGCGCAGTTTCTGCACCAGGCCCTGTATCAGGCGCGGGTTCAGCGCGCCGCCCTTGGCGCCCCGGAAGAGGGGGCCCGCCTTGGTCAGCGCATAGGGGCACACCGCTGCATAGGCATCCATCGCCTCACGCACCGCCGGTATCAGCGGCACGATGCGCACCTTGCCGCCCTTGCCACTGATGCGCAGGCGCTCCGGCGCCGGAAGGTCCGCTCCCGTCAGCGCCAGCGCCTCGGATATCCGCAGGCCGCCGCCATAGAGCAGGCTCAGCACGGCGGCGTCGCGCGCGCCGATCCATGTGGCGGAGTCCGGGTCCGTCTCGGCCTCGAAGATCATGTCCCTGGCCGCCTCGATGGACACGGGGCGGGGCAGGCGGGCCTTGCGTTTCGGCCCCTGCAGATAGGCGATCTCGGCATTCTCGATATCGTGCGCCCGGCCGAGCCAGCGGTACAGCGCCTTGATCGACGACATCAGCCGCGCAATCGAGGCATCCGACAGGCCGTCGCGCCGCCGCTGCGCCAGGTGCGCCCGAATATCCCTCGCCTTCAGCCGGCCTAACGCCTTCGGCGTCGGCTCCTCGCCAAGATGCACGCGCAGGAAGTTGAAGAAGTCCGCAAGGTCGCTGCCATAGGCCTCAACCGTATTCCCCGCCAGCCGGCGCTCATGCTCCAGATGCGAAAGAAAGGCCGGTAAGGTGTCCATCGCCCCAGAGTGGCAGCGGCGCATTAAGGATGGGTTTCGCGGGCGGGTGGGTCTGCAAAAAGCCGACGATATCGTGAAGGAAGCGATTTGACCACTTCATCCTGCAAGCGGAGACAACAGGCATATAACGAGTACCTCACGGCCTTTGCCACGAGGCTGCCGATATACTGGCGACCGAAATGGGCCTATCGATAGGGGCTAGGCAAATTCAACCTGAATGACATACTTGCAATCGGAAAGGGGAAGCCGTGGGCACCGATTATTTTTTCTCAGCGGCATTTGTCCCCGTGCTTTTTCTAATCGCGGTTCTCATGCTCTTTCTGATATTCGCGAAGAGAGCGTGGCTAAACGAGAATGTGTTTGATTTGCGATGGGGTGCCGTACTTTCAGGAACGCTAGGCGCTCTTGCCGGTCTCTATGTCTATTCGGCGATTAGTTCCTACTTGATGGCGGTAGAACGCGTTTCAGAATACGAAAGTCTACGCGAACAAGGCGCATTGTCACTCGCCTTGGGGTGGTCAATCTATCTGTTCATTCTGTTCGCGCCCTTCTTGTTGGCCGGTATGGCGTTTTTGTTATTGCCGATCTTGGCCATCTTATCGCGGTTGCGGTTGGTTTCAGTTTTTGGTTTCTTTCTGATTGTCATGATTTTTGTCGGGCTCGTCGGGCTCCTCACATACATCTCACCCGGTAATAATTGGTGCGAGGCTAACATCGCTCTTTGTACGCAACAAAGCGCGACAGGAGCGTTCGCGTTCGCCTTGCCCGTCGCGCTGGGATTTATCGTCGGAGCAAGACTGCCTCTCATCTTTTCCGAAAGAGCTGCTGGTAAATAGGATCATCTTCGGGAGGATTAACGTCCGTTATGGGGGGGCGGACATTCGTCGCGGGTCATCAGGTGCCAGCATGGACCCATTTCCAGACGTCGGACCGGGTTTGATCGCTTGTCTAGTTGTGCGCCGAATTCAGCGGCTCACTCTTCCTCGTCCCACTCCACGATCCAGTCTTCCATGTCGTCTTCGAAGACCGTGTCTTCCGAGACCGTCTTTCCACGCACGGAATTGCCAGTCGTGTGCACGCGCTCGCGGTCCCCGCAGACCAGGTGGTGCCAGTCGGGTAAATCCTTGCCGTCCATGACCAGCCGGTAGGCGCAGGTCTTCGGCATCCAGTTGATTTCCTCGATGCCGGCCGGGGTCAGCTTCACGCAGTCTTCCACAATGGACTTGCGGTTCACATAGTTCGTGCACTGGCAGGTCGTGCCGTCCAGCAGCTTGCAGTGCAGTTTCGTATAGGCAATCTCGCCCGTGTCCTCGTCTTCCAGCTTCAGCAGGCAGCATTTGCCACAGCCGTCGCAGAGCGATTCCCATTCCTGCGGGTTCATCTCGTGCAGCGTCTTGGTTTTCCAGAACGGCGCGGTCATGCCTGCTGCGCGGACCATTCAGGCGTCTTCTCGATCAGGCCGGTGGCATACCAGCAGGAAGACGACACCTTGTCGCCCGCCGCAATCGCGTCTTCCATCGCCCGCGTCACAAGGCGCTTGCCGAGGCCGCGCCCGCCAATCTTGTCCGGCACGATCGTGTGCGTGATGTGAATGCGGCCCTTGGCCGGGCGCTCATAGGTCAGGTAGGCCTCGGTGCCGTCGACGACGAGACTGTAGCGGTGCGCATTGGTGTCGTGCTTGATTTCCGGTTCGCTCATGCCAGCACGTCCTGCCACTCCGGATGCTTGCCGATCTGCGCCTTGGCATAGGGGCAGAGCGGGATGATCTTGACGCCATTCTTGCGCGCGTCTTCCACGCCGCGCTTGACGAGGGCGATGCCGACGCCCTTGCCGGCCAGTTCCTTCGGCACTGCGGTATGGTCGATGATGATGCGGCTCGTGCCGGCCTTGGAAAAGGTCATCTCGGCTTCATGGCCATCGACCACGGCCACATAGCGCCCGCCGGTGGGGCCGTCTTCGAGTGTGATGGTAATGTCGGTCATGCAAACTCCGTTCAGCGAATGGAGCGAATATAGGGGTTCCGGCGTTCCATGTCGCAAGAAAAAGCCGCCCAATAAGGGCGGCCCTGGGAAGGTGTTTAAAAACCCGCCGTGCGGGCTTACTTTTTCTTGAAGGCGTCTTTCATGTCGCCAGCCGTCTTGCGGGCTTCGCCTTCAACCTTGTCGGCTTTGCCTTTCATTTCGAGCGACTTGTCGCCCGTGGCTTTGCCGGCTGCTTCCTTGACCGAACCTTCGGCTTTCTTGGCAGCGCCTTTGATGTGTTCCTTGTCCATTGTGGTGTCCTTTCTTGCGGCCGCTTCATTGCGGTCATTCAATCAACGCACGACTTGCAAAATCGTTGGATTAAATCTCGGAGAGCTGCAGTGTTCTGGCCAGATGCACGCAAATCAGCTAGGGTCCGCCCATGAGCAAAGACCTGAAAACATTCGGGCATTTCCAGCCCGGCGACGTCGTCTCCATCCCCTTTGGCGGCGTGCTCACACATTATGGCGTCGTCACGGCGCGCGGCACGGTCATCTCCAATTCGCGCAAGCATGACGGCGTCACCGAACAGTCGCTGGAAGACTTTGCGGCCGGTCGCCGCATCAGGCGTCATGGCCAGGCCGGCGGCGCCGACCCGCTCCATGTCGAGGCCCGCGCCCGCCGCGCGCTCGGCGCATCCTATCGCCTGGCCGGTTCCAATTGCGGCGACTTTGTCGGCCACGTTCACCGGCGCAAACCCACCATCACGCAGGTCGGCCGCGCATCGCTCATGGCCCTCGGCGACCTGATCGGGAATTCCCGCAAGTACCGCTGACCTGAGCGAAGGCGAAGGACGGGCGCGGGTGCGGCAGTGGCTGTGCAACTCGTCGCGCATCCGCTAGTTCACCCTGAATGGCCCGCCTGCTCTCACCCCCTCAGATCGACTGGCGCGACGACGGCACGCCCGTCGCCCGCGCGCATGATGATGTCTATTTCACCGCCGGTGACGGGCTGGCGGAAACGCGCGCCGTTTTCCTGCAAGGGTGCGGCCTGCCGGAGGCCTGGGCGGGAAGGGAAGTCTACACCGTCGCCGAGACCGGTTTCGGCACCGGCCTCAATTTCCTCGCCCTCTGGCAGCTCTGGGAAAGGCACCGGCCGTCTCCCACGGCCCGGCTCCACTTTGTCAGTTTCGAAGCCTTCCCCCTCCACGCCGAAGACGCCGCCCGCGCCCTCGACAGCTGGCCGGAACTCGAAGAGCTGGCCGCGCTCCTGATTTCCAGATGGCCGGGCCCCGTCAAGGGCGTGCGCCATATGGTCTGGCCCGAGGCCGGCATCAGCCTCACGCTCCATCTCGGCGACATCCGCGAGGCATTGCCCGCCGCCCGCTTCCGCGCCGACGCCTGGTTCCTCGATGGTTTCAGTCCGGCCAAGAATGAAGACATGTGGGGCGAGTGGATCTACCCCGAGCTTTCCCTCCATTCGGCGCCCGGCGCGCGCCTCGGCACGTTCACTGTCGCGGGCGCCGTCCGCCGGGGGCTCGCAGGGGCCGGATTTAAGGTGTCGCGCCAGCCGGGCCATGGCCGCAAGCGCGAACGGCTCGAAGCGACCCTGGAAACACCCGCACAATCCCCGCCAGATCCCCGCATTGTCCCGGGAACGGTCCGGGAATGGTCCGGGAATGGTCAGGCAAATACCCGTATTGCCGTCATCGGCGGCGGCATAGCGGGCGCATCTGCCGCCCGCGCGCTCCTTGATGCTGGCGCTGAGGTCACGGTGTTCGACAAGGCCCCCGAAGTCGCCACCGGCGCCAGCGGCAACAAGCTGGCCCTGTTGATGCCACGCCTGGATGCGGGCGATACGGTGCAGGCCCGCCTGCTGATCGACGCCTATCTCGCCGCCCGCAGCGCCTATGAAACCTTGCCCGGCGTCACCGAAACCGATGTGCGCCAGATTCCCAAGGACGAGACGGACCGTACACGCTTCACCAAACTGCTTGCCGACCCGCCCTTGCCGCTGGAAGACCTTGAATCCACTCAGAATGGCGGGCTGCTGCACAAACGCGCCATGATCCTCCGCCCCGCCCGGCTCATCCCTGCACTCCTCGACGGAGCGACCTTGCGCCTTGGTGAAAAGGCCAGTCTGGATATGTCCAATCGCACCGTGAACGGCGAGGCCTTCGACGCGATCATCCTTGCAACTGCAATGGATACAACAGATCAGCTACCATGGCTGAACCTCACAGCCCGCCTCGGCCAGGTCGAATGGGTGGGCGATGCCGCCGACGCGCCGCCCGACGCCGTCACCAGCGGCACCTATGCCCTCGCCGAGGGAACCGACCGCCTCTGGGGCGCCACGTTCGAACCGGCGCCTGCAGGCGTAATTGAAGTCTCCGAAACGGCCCGCGCCGAGAATGCGCAAGGCCTCGAAGCCCTCTCACCCTGGTGGATCCGCGATGCCCGCGATCACACGCCTGTCTCGCGCGCGGCGCTGCGGGCCACTACAGTCGACCGCCTGCCTCTGGTCGGCCCGGTGCCGGACCATGCGGCGACGCTCGACCTGTTCGACGGCATGAAAAAAGGGCGCCCGGTGAATGCGGACGCCCCTGTTTTACCGGGTATTTTTATCGTGAACGGCTTCGGCGCGCGTGGGTTTACCTGGGGGCCGTGGGCTGGCGGCATTCTGGCCGCCATGATCCTCGGTGGCCCGGCCCCGGCGCCGGCTGACGCGCTGGCGGCGGTCAGCCCGGTGCGCCTCATCCTGCGCGCCCTGAAGCGGGGCGAGGCCTAGGCCGCGCGAACGAAGGAGAGGTGCAGCAATCCGCCATTCTCGTGCGGCGCCAGCGTCATCTCCAGTCCGCCCATCTCGACCGCCACGCCGCCATGCAGGCTGGCCACGGCCGCGATGGCCAGGACGATCAGTACGGCTACGCCTCCGAGCAGCCAATTATTGTAAAGCAGTGTCCCCTTGCTCATTGTTCCGGTCCTTTGTCGGGTTTGGGGTTAAGTCGGGTTGGGGTGGTTTCTAGTTGCCGCGTTCAAGGTCGCGGAATTCCTTGCGCAGGCGCCATTCGTCGGACGTCACCTTGCGCTCCATGGACTGCAGGCGCTCGTCGAGGTCCATGAAGGTATACTTCAGGTGACCGAACGTGGCCCGCGGGCGGTCTGACACGCCCCGCCAGAAGGCATCTTCCTCAGGCGTGATCATGCGGCCAAGCGGTGTGCGCGGCGTGATGATCCAGATCGTCATGTAGATGATGATCGAGAGCGGGCCGAACATGAAGAGCGTGGCCAGCACGAAGAGGACGCGGATCAGGATGGGTTCCCAGCCGAACCGTTCGGCCAGGCCGCCGCAGACACCGGCAATCACCTTGTCATTGCGCGAGCGATAGAAGCGCTTCGGGTTGGGCGACCGGTACTCCGAAGCGGAGTCGGGGTCGGAATAGGGGCGGGTCATGGGCGTGTTCCTTTAGTCGTCGAGGGTTGAGCGGGGGCGGCGCACGGGGCGGCCGCGCTCCCTTGTGTCGTCATCATCATTGGCCAGAAGGGCTTCCAGCGTCTCGAGTCGGCGTTCCATCGCCTTGGCCGAGCGCCAGAGATCTTCCAGCATCCGCTCGTCGTCCGGCTGCAGTGTCTTCTGCCGGCGCCACTGGGAAACATAGTGGAGCACCATTCCAGGCAGGAAGACGAAGATGCTGAGGATGGCAACGAGGGCTATCAGGCCTTCATCCATGGCTTAGCCCTCCCGGCGTTCGGCACGGTATTGGGCCACAAGGCCCGGCGTGCAGACCACCGTCAGGAAGCCGAAAAGGCAGACAAGTGAGAATACCATGGATCAGGCCTCCGATTTCGAGGACTTCGACGAAGCCTTCGAGCGCTTGGCTTTAAGGGCTTCGAGTTCCTTCTCGACGCTCTCGTTCTGCTCGAGGGCTGCGAACTCGGCTTCGAGGCTCGGCTCGCGGCCCTTGATCGTGTCGGCATAGGCTTCCATTTCGTCGACCTTGCGCTCGATCGTGCTGTAGCGGGCCAGGGCATCGTCAACCCGGCCGTCATAGACCTGGCTGCGGACGCGGATGCGTTGCTCGGCGGCTTCGCGGCGCATCATCAGCGAGCGATGCTTGGCCTTGGCTTCATCAAGCTTGGCCTGCAGTTTGGCGAGATCGTCCTGACGCTTTTCGAAAGCTTCTTCGGCAGCATTCATGGCCGCCTTGCGTTGGGCAATTTCGCCTTCAGCCTTTTGCTTGGCGATCAGGGCGCCGCGGGCAAGGTCTTCGCGACCCTTGTCGATGGCGAGTTCGGCCTTGGCGGCCCATTCGTCGCGGGCCGATGTGAAGTGGACGATTTCGCGTTCCATTTCCTTCTTGTCGGCCATGGCGCGGGCAGCCGCCGTGCGGACTTCGACCAGCGTGTCTTCCATTTCCTGGATGATGAGGCGGGCGATTTTTTCGGGGTTTTCAGCACCGTCCAGCATCGCGTTGATGTTGGAGTTGATGATGTCACCGAGGCGGGAGAACAGACCCATGTGGGTATCCTTTCGTATTTGACTGGGGGGATTAGAAGAAGAGGCCGCCGAGGAAGACGCCGATGCCGAAAAACATCCAGCTTTCGGCAGGGCGGGTCGACAGCCAGCGGCCAAATCGGCCAGCGTCGCTGCGAGCTTCTGTTCGGTAATTGCGGTCGTCCATCTTGGGCTTGGTCCTTCTTGTTGAATGCGACGCCCCGTCGCTCTGAGTGCCAATCTCATTTCAAGGACCGTGCCAAGTGAGAATTAATTTCATAATACATTGAAATATATATGAAAAAAAGATTTAGGCACGATATCGTTAAGGTTTATTTGGCTAAATAAGCTAAAAAATTGGTCGTATTTACATATCTTAGTGGCTAAATAGGCCTCATGATTGGCGATACGACCCAGCTTATTGGCGAAGCTCCGGCCTGGCTCAGCGCACAGGAACATGTTTCCCGCGTTGCTCCGCTGGAACGGCCCATCCTCGTCATTGGCGAGCGTGGCACCGGCAAGGAGCTTATCGGGGAGCGGCTCCACTTCCTGTCAAAACGCTGGGAAGGGCCGTTCATCAAGGTCAATTGCGCCGCCCTGTCTGAGCAATTGCTGGATTCCGAATTGTTCGGGCATGAGCGCGGGGCTTTCACCGGCGCCACCGAACAGCGCAAGGGACGGTTTGAACTGGCCGATGGCGGCACGATCTTCCTCGACGAGATCGCGACGGCCAGCCAGCAGGTGCAGGAAAAATTGCTGCGCATCGTGGAATATGGCGAATTCCAGCGCCTCGGTGGCTCGCGCGTGCTCAGCACCAATGTGCGCATCGTGGCGGCGACAAATGCAGACTTGCCGGCCATGGCCGAGCGCAATGAATTTCGCGCCGACCTGCTGGATCGCCTCGCCTTTGATGTCATCACGCTGCCGCCGCTGCGCGCTAGGCCGGGCGATGCAAGCCTGCTGGCGGATTTCTTCGCCCGCCGCATGGCCATCGAGATGGCGCAGGATTTCCCGGGATTCGCCCCCTCAGCCGTGGCTGCCATCGAAAATCATGACTGGCCGGGCAATGTGCGTGAATTGCGCAACTTCGCCCAACGCCTGGCCCATCGCTCCATGCTTCAGGCGCCGGACGAGCCCGTGCGGTTTGATCCGGCGGCGCTGGACCCTTTTGCCTCTCCCTGGCGCCCGGGCGCGGTATCCAAAGCGGAACCCGTGCGTGCTGCCTCCCCGGCTGAACCGGCGCTCAGCGCGCGGCATGGGCCGGTCGATTTCAATGCAGAGATTGCCCAGGTGGAACTTCGCCTGATTGATGAAGCGATGGCAGGTGCACAAGGCCATCAGGGCAGGGCGGCCGACGCACTGGGCCTCACCTATCACCAGTTTCGCGGCCTTCTGAAGAAGCATGGATATGGCAAGAAAACGAGCACGTCCGGGGGCGTTTAGACGGGCTGGAGAAAGATTAACCTTGGATAAGCAAGGGTTTTCGCCAAATCGATTCGCGTCGGACTCAAATCTGCGCCATACTTCCAAGTCTCGAATAGCAAAGGAGACCGCCCATGCAGATACAGATTACTGGCAAGCATATGGATCTCGGCGAGGCTCTCAGGAGCCGCATCGAAGACGGCCTGGAGGCGGCAGTCAGTAAGTATTTCAATCGCACGGGAGAGGCGAGCGTTTACGTCTCGCAGCAAGGCCATCTCGTCGAGGTGGATTGCAACGTTCACCTACCCTCGGGCATCGTGCTGCAATCGACCGGCAAGGCAGGCGATCCCTACGCCGCCCTGGAAGACAGCCTCGGAAAAATGGAAAAGCGGGTGCGCCGCTACAAGCGCCGCCTGAAGGACCATCATGCCAACCCGTCCGCGCCACTTCCGGCTGAAATGGCAACAGGCGCCGTGTTCAAGGTCAATGGAAACGGAGCCGATACCGAGGATCTCGACGATGAGATCGAGGACATTTCCGATGTGCCGCTGACCGTGGCTGAAACCTCAGTCAGCATTCGCAAAATGAGCGTTTCCGAAGCCGTCATGCAGCTGGAACTGCAGGAGGTTCCAGCGCTCATGTTCAGGAATGCTGGCCATGACGGCCTGAATATGGTCTACCGCCGCCCGGATGGACATATCGGCTGGGTTGACCCGGCTAACACTCCCAGGAACTGAAGCCCGCACACGGAAGCAGCGTTTATGGCAACCGATCTGAGCTCCCTGCTAAAAGGCGGGATCATTCTTCCTTGTTTCGAGGCGTCAAGCCGGAAACAGGCCTTGCATGCCCTGTCTGAAGAGCTTGGGCGTGTGACCGGGATTTCCGCGCGGGAAATCGAGGATTCCGTCATGGAGCGGGAGCGTCTCGGCTCGACAGGGGTCGGCGAGGGCGTTGCCATTCCCCATGCGCGTGTGGACGGCATCGATGCGCCGATTGGCGGTTTCATGCGTCTTGCGACAGGCGTCGACTTTGAAGCCATCGACGACCGGCCCTGCGACCTGATCTTCATGCTGCTGGCGCCTTTGTCGGCCGGCGCGGACCACTTGCGGGCGCTCGCGCAGGTCAGCCGGGTTTTCCGTCAGCCAGCGGTGCGCGATGCGCTGCGTGAGGCCAACACGGTGGATGATGTCAAAGCCATCATCTGCAAGGAAGCGGTCGAGACCTCGATCTGATTGCAGCTCCATTCAATAAAAAAGCCCGCTGGTTCATGCCGGCGGGCTTTTTGTTTGTCTCAGTCTCGGCGCTTCAGCCTTCGCTCGGCTTGTCGTCGACAAAACCGCGATTCCTGAGCAGGGGCTCAATCGTCGGGTCCGACCCGCGGAAATTGCGATAGAGCTCATCGGCCTCACGCATGCCGCCCGCCTCGTAGATCCACTTCTTCAATTTGCCTGCCAGTTCAGGATTGTAGATGTCGCCTGTCTCCTTGAAGGCGGCGAACCCGTCGGCATCGAGAATTTCCGCCCAGAGATAACCATAGTATCCGGCCGAATAGCCGCCGGAAAAGATATGGCTGAAATATTGCGAGCGGTAGCGCGGCTCGATTTCCGGCGGGATACCATAGTCATCCAGCACCTGTTTCTCGAAGGCGCGCGCGTCGGTGATCTTTGCGGCCTCTTCAGAGGACAGCGAATGCCAGCGCAGGTCCAGCAGGGAGGCCGCAATATACTCGGTCGTCTTGAAACCCTGATTGAAGGCCGCGGCGGCATTCATCTTGTCGACAAGTTCAAGCGGGATGACCTCGCCGGTCTTGTAATGCTTCGCATATTTGGCCAGCACTTCCGGATCGTCGGCCCAGTGCTCGAGGAGCTGGGACGGAAATTCGGTATAGTCCTTCGGACCGTCGACACCTGAAAAGGTCGAATACTTCACCTGGGTCAGCAGGCCGTGCAGGCCGTGGCCGAATTCGTGGAATACGGTCTCCACCTCATCATAGGACAGCAAGGTCGGCTCCCCCTTGGCCGGGGGCGTGATGTTCAAATTGTTGACCACGATGGGGCGGATGTTCTCGTCCACGTCCGAGGCGTTGCGGAACGAGCTCATCCACGCGCCGCCGCGCTTGGAGCCGCGTGAATACATGTCGGCCATGAACAGGCCGAGATGCGCGCCGGTGGCATTATCCTTCACGTCCCATGACTGGACCTGCGGGTTCCATGTATCGGTGGCAACGGGCGTGAAGCTGATATTGAACAGATGGCTGGCAACATCGAAAACGCCCTGCCGCACGGCGCCGATCTCGAAATAGGGCTTCAGCGCATTGCCGTCGAAGGCGTATTTCGCCTGGCGCACCTTGTCGGCGTAGAACCACCAGTCCTGGCCTTCCAGCTGGAAGTCATCGCCGATCAGGGCCTGCATGTCGGCGCGTTCTTCCTTCGCGCGGGCAAGGGCGGGTTCCAGAACGCGCACGAGGAAGGCCTCGGCCTGTTCGGGCGTTTTCGCCATACGCGGCGCCAGCTGGTAGGCGGCGTGGGACGGATACCCCATCAGCTCGGCCCGCTTGGCGCGCAGCTGCGCAATCCGTATCAGGATGGGGCCATTGTCATGCGCGCCGGATGAGGCGCGCAGCCGGTAGCCGTCGAACATCTGCTTGCGCAGGTCACGGTTCTCGCCTTCGGTCATGAAGGTCTCGTAGACGGACCGGTCGACCGTGAGGATCCATTTGTCTTCGCCCTCGACCTTGATGGCTTTCTTGAAATCGTCCGAGAGGCCAGCAAGGTCTGCCTCGTCGGTCACCTCGATCTGGAAGGATTTCGTTGCGAGCAGCAGATTCTTGCCGAATTCGGTCGTCAGGCTGGAGAGTGCTGCATTTATCGCGGCGACTTCTGCCTTCGCCTCCGGGCTGAGCGCGGCGCCCTGGCGCACGAAACTGCGATGGGTCAGTTCCAGCAGGCGGGCGTCCTGTTCATCCAGCCCGAGACGGTCGCGCTTTGCGTAAACGGCCTGCACCCTTTCGAAGAGGGCAGGGTTGAAACTGATCGCATCGGATTCGCGCGTCAGCATCGGGTAGATTTCCGATTCAAGCGCGCTTAGCGTATCGTTCGTGTCCGTATTCGTGATGTTGCCGAATGTCTTCATCACCTTGTCGAGGGACGCGCCGGTCTGGTCCAGCGCCACGATCGTGTTCTCAAAAGTTGGCGCATCCGGATTGTCGACGATGGCGGCAATTTCCGCGCGCTGTTCCAGAATGCCCTTCTTCACGGCTGGCAGGTAATGCGTGTCGCGGATGTCGTTGAAAGGCGGCACGCCGAAATCGGCGGTCCATTCGCGCCGGAACGGATTGTCACGCAATTCGGCTTCCGTGACGGTGATTTCCGGCAGGGCGGCGGCGGCAGGCGCAGGCGCTGTTGCAGCCTCGCGCTCGTCGCTGGATGTCTTCTCGCAGGCGGGCACGGTCAGGGTCAACGCGGCCGCTGTGCCGAGCATGATATGCTTTGGGGTCATCAAGTGTCCTCAGACTGGTTAGGTCTGGTCTATCGTCAAACCATGGCAAAAACCAGCTGTCTGGAACGGTTCAGCCAGCAAGGCGCGCGATTGTCGCGTGATATTCCGCGATGGTCTCCTCAAACAGCTGGGCAACAGGTTTGATGTCCCGGATCCGCCCCGCCACTTGCCCGGTCAGCGCGATCCCTGCTTCGAGATCGCCGCCGAAATAGACGGCCTGCGTATCTGCGAATTCGCCGAAGATGTTCGGGCTGCCTTCGGTTTCGAGCCGTGTTGTCCGCTCGGTGCGTAGCGCGCGCAGGGCAGGGCCGGGGCCGGCGCGGTTGAGGAAGACCGTATCGGTCGCCTCCGCGTTCACGATCGCGTCCTTCCAGTTCTGGTGCACAGGGCTCTCGGCAGACGAAAGAATGCGCGTGCCCATCAGCACGCCTTCGGCGCCGAGCGCAAAGGCTGCTGCCATTGTGCGGCCGTCCGTAATGCCGCCCGCTGCAACAACCGGCACATTCACATGTTCGCAGACGAGCGGGATCAGCACCATGGAGGCCACATCCTTCGGGTTCTTGAAACCGCCGCCTTCGCCGCCCTCGACGATCAGCCCGTCAACGCCCGCCTCGATGGCGCGCAGCGCGCCCTGGAGACTCGGCACGACGTGAAATACGGTCAGCCCGGCCTCTTTGAGCATGCTCGTATATTTCATCGGATCCCCGGCCGATGTCGTGACGAACTTGATGCCCTGATTGATGATGAAGTCGACAATGTTCGGGTCGCGCACAAAGGCCTGCGCCACGTTCACGCCGAAGGGCTTGTCCGTCAGGTCGCGCATCTTGAGGATTTCCTCGCGCACGGCATCCAGTTCGCCGGACGAGGTTTCGATAATGCCCATGCCGCCCGCATTGGAGACGGCTGAGGAGAGATGTGAGCGGGCGATCCAGCCCATGGCGGCCTGGATGATCGGCTTTTCGATGCCCAGCATTTCGGTGATGCGCGTCTTTACGGGTTTGGCTGTCATGAACGTCTCCTGCCTTTGTGTTTTCCTGTTTGGTGCGGTGCTGCCCCAAGGGCAGCGCAAGTCGCTTAGCTGCCGCGCGGCACCGGCGTGCCGTAGCGATGGGCAAAATGGCGCGCGATGCTGCGGGCACTTGGCAGGTAGCGCAGGCCATTGGCCTCCTGCACATCAAGGTCCGGATGCACCTGCGTGTCGGGATGCAGGACCAGCGTCGGCGCATTGTGACGCCCCTCGCCAATCAGCGCGACGATTTCGGCACGGGGATGCTCAAGGCCCACATGCACGATGTCGAGCGCATCCCGTATGGCGGGAAAATAGCTGAGCACGCCCCAGATCTCGGCGCATTCCGGGCAGAACTCGCGGCGGCCCTTATCCTCAAATCCCGGGGGCAACAGGAACAGGACATCCTTCGGCATCGATAACTCCTCACGTCTATGATCCGGCGTTCATAGTATGAGCGTGCCCCGAAGTCATGGCGTGACACGAACCACTTGCCCCCTATGCTGTCTGAAAAGCTCCGGGAGATATCATTGATGGCCGAGATGCAGCAGATCGTGCTCAAGCGCTATTGCGAGGGACCGCCCGTGCCGGAAGACTTTGCGCTGGAGACTGCGGCCCTGCCTGAGCCGAAAGAGGGGCAGTTCCGGGTGGCCCATGTCTGGTGCTCGGTCGATCCCGGTACGCGCTCCCGCCTGTCAGGCGGCGATTCCTATGCGATGGCCCTTCCGCTCGGCAAGCCGATTGACGGCTTTAGCGTCGGCGTCGTGGATGCCAGCCAGAACGAGGCTTTTCCGGTCGGCACCAAAGTATTCTGCGCCGGTGGCTGGAAGACGCATTCGATCCAGTCGGGCAGGGGCTTTATCGGCAAGGTGCCTGAAGCGCCCGTGCCGCTCAGCGCCTGGATCGGTGTGCTCGGCGTGCCGGGCCTGACGGCCTGGTTCGGGATGAAGACAGTCGCGAAGTTCAAGGAAGGCGACGCCGTGCTGGTCACGTCCGCCGCCGGTCCGGTCGGCGCGACGGCGGGCCAACTCGCGAAAGCCTGGGGCGCATCAAAAGTGGTCGGCATTGCCGGCGCGGATTCCAAGTGCGAATTTCTGACGGGCGAGGCAGGCTTCGATGCGGCCATCAATTACAAGACAGCGTCTGACCTGACAGCCGACATCGCCGAACACTTTCCGAAGGGCGTCGATGTCCTCTTCGACAATGTCGGCAACGAGATGGTCAACCGCGTCCTGCCACTGATGGCGCTCAACGGGCGCATCTGCATTTCAGGACAGGTGGCCGACTATAATCTCACGCCTGAAGAGACGCCCGGCATCATCAACACAAAACCCTTCATCACGCACCGCGTGAACATACAGGGCCTCGTCGTGTTCGATTTCGCCCGCGAGTTTCCTGAGGCCCTGCAGACCATGGCCAGCCTCCTGGCGAGCGGAAAGCTGAAGAGCAATGAAGAACGCTTCGACGGCATCGCAGCCATGCCCAAAGCCTTCTGCGGCCTGTTCCGTGGCGAGAATTTCGGGCGGCGTGTCGTGAAAGTGGGAGAAGAGGCATGAGCACCAGTTACGACATCACGCAGGACAAATGGGAGCGCTTCACCTTCTCCCGTGAGGGGCGTGTCCTCACCGCCGCGATCACGTCAGACCATCCGGTCAATGGCGTCGACGAGCAGATGCACACTGAACTCGCGCTCGTGTTCAACTGCCTGCAGCGCGACAGCGAGAGCGACATCATCATCCTTACCGCCAAGGGCCGCGCCTTTTGTGCAGGCGGGGATTTCGACTGGTTCGAGGAGCAGATCAATCATCCCGAACGCTTCCGCGCCATTGGCTGGGACGCCAAGCAGATCGTCACGACCCTGCTCAACATGGAAAAGCCGATCCTCTGCCGCATGAACGGTGCAGCCGCCGGTCTCGGGGCGACCATCGCGCTGCTCTGCGACATCATCATTGCCGACGAGACCGCCAAGATCGGCGACCCGCATGTGAAGGTCGGCCTGGTTGCCGGTGATGGCGGCGCGCTGATCTGGCCCCAGCTGATCGGCTTTGCCAAGGCCAAGGAATTGCTGATGACCGGTGATCTCTTGACTGCGAAGGAGGCTGAACGCATCGGCTTGATCAACTATGCCGTACCTGCCGCAGAGCTGGATGCCAAGGTTGCCGAACTCGTGGCCAAACTGCAGGCCAATCCGAAATGGGCCGTGCGCTGGACCAAGACCACGGCGAACATTCCACTGCGTGCATTGGCGGCGCAGCTCATGGATGCCAGTATCGGCTGGGAGAGCGTGTCGAACTATCTGGGGGATCGCCGCGAAGCTGTCGCGGCCTTCAAGGAAAAACGCGCACCCAAGCTGACGGGCGAATAGGATGCGCCTTCGCTCACCCAGCCACTACGAGTACGCCACCCTGACAGACCTCTGTATGCGGTCGAAGGCGGTTTGGGGCTATCCGGATGACATACTGGAGGAGTTCCGCGCGGAACTGACCATCGCCGAAGAAGATGTGGAATCCAGCATCGTTATCGTGGCCGACGATATTCGCGGCATTGCCGGCGTCGCGCAGGTTGCGCTGGACGGTGACACGGCATGGCTCGAGAAACTCTTTGTCGAACCCACGCGCCTCGGCGAGGGCACCGGCCAGATGATGTATGTCTGGGCCTGCCGCGTGGCGCAGGATTCCGGAGCGAGGGACCTTGTGATCGACTGCGATCCTGATGCGATGAAGTTCTACCTGCGTATGGGGGCCGAGCGGGATGGCGAGGCGGAGTCTCCGTCCATCTCCGGCCGCATGCTGCCGCGCCTTGTGCACCGGCTTCATCCGATGCGATCACGCTGAATCTTGCGCAAGATGCGCGTCAGGCGGTTCTGGACTTGTCAGGCACCGTATCGAAATCATTGAGGTCGGGCACGCGGCCAAAGGCGATCTTTGCCCCGGCATAGCCGCCGGGCGGCTCATTATGGGTGCCGAGCGACACAACGCAGGTGCCATGGCGGGCGTTCAAGGCATCCATCGCGTCCGTCACCCGCTCCCAGCGGTGGCGCTCCGAGCGGCTGTCCTCATGGTCGAACAGGTCCGCGCTGGCCTCGCCGGTCTGGTTCAGCCCGTGCAGGATGACAGAGACCTTCTTCAGCCGGCCGCTTCGCAGGGCGGCCATCCCCATATCATAGAGCAGGCTGGCCTCGTGCAGGAATGTGTGATCGTCGCGCGCCGGGAAAAAGCTGCGCTCCCCGCTCCAGCGCCGCCCGTCCGTGCATGACATGGAAACGGCGAGCATGCTGGCCGTATAATTCTCCCGGCGCAGGCGCCGCGCCGCCTTGGCAGTCAGCAGACGCAGGCATTCGCGGGCCTTTTCAGGCTGGCGCCAGTCATTCGACAGGATGCGGCCATGCCCGAACATGCGCCGCACGGTTTCAGGGCGAGAGACCGCATAGCCATGCAGCTGCGCCCACATGCGTTCCCCCTCGACACTGTTCCAGATCTGGCGTGCCTGTTTCGGCGAGAGATTCCACAGCGCCTCGACCGTGTAGACACCGGCCCGTCCAAGGCGCGCATACATGCCGCTCGAAATGCCGGGCAGGTCCTTCAGCTCCAGATCGAACAGGCGTCCCGGCAGGTCTTCCGGGCGCAGGATGACGAAGCCGTTCGGCTTGTCCATTTCGGCGGCGACCTTGGCGAGGAACTGGTTGGGGGCAAGGCCGATGGAGGGTGTCAGCCAGGGCCCGATATTCTGGCGCAGGCCTTCGCGGATGTCCGCAGCGAGGGTCTCGCAGCGCTGGCGCTCCGAGCCGCTCAGGGCGCACTCCATTTCGTCCACCGACCAGACCCGGTGCACGGGCGTGTGGCGGTCGATTTCCGCCAGGATCTCATGATGCAGCTTCACATAGACATCATGGCGCGCCACGGGCAGGGCGATATCCGGGCAGAGGGCCAGCGCCTCTCGCACGGATGTGCCCCGCTTGATGCCCGCCTCTTTGGCGAGATAACAGCGGGCTATCAGGCTCGTATGGTCCGACTGGAGCGGGATGACCCCGACCGGGCGATCGCGTAGTTCCGGGCGCAATTGCTTCTCCGCGTTGGCAAAGAACGCGTCGAAGTCGATATAGAGGGACTCGATCTCTGTCGGCTGGCGCATGGGGGCTCCTGTAAAAGAACATAAGCAGAACATTTTATCCGAGTCGAGCGGTTTCAGCGGGGTAAACAGCAACAGGAATTTGACGCCGGGGCGTGTCGGCGCTATCTGCGTTTTCGTGGTGATTTGGCCGGTCGGCTTGCAGCCACGTTAAACAAGTCGCTAAAAGGCCGCGCGGAACTGCCAGCAGACGCCTGCAATCCGCCTCCCTTTCTCGCGATGCTGAAGAATTGGAGTCATGGCTATGCCAATCAGGATCCCAGATACGCTGCCCGCCCGCGATGTGCTCGTGCGCGAAGGCGTTTCCGTGATGAGCGAGACGGACGCGATCCGTCAGGATATCCGCCCGCTGCAGATCGGCCTCCTGAACCTGATGCCCAACAAAATCCGCACCGAGGCGCAGATCGCGCGCCTGATCGGTGCTTCGCCCCTGCAGGTCGAGCTGACGCTGATCATGGTGGGTGGGCATACGCCCAAGAATACGCCGGAGGAGCACCTGATCAGTTTCTACCAGAACTGGGCGGATGTGCGGGACCGCAAGTTCGATGGCTTCATCATTACCGGTGCGCCGGTCGAGACGCTGGAATACGAAGACGTCGGCTACTGGCAGGAACTCACCGAAATTCTCGACTGGACACGCACCAACGTCCATTCCAGCTTCTTCATCTGCTGGGGCGCCATGGCCGCCGCCTGGCACCTGCACGGCGTGCCCAAGCATACGCTGGCGGAGAAGGCGTTCGGCGTTTACCGTCACCGCAATCTGGTGCCGACATCGCCCTTCCTCTCCGGCTTTTCCGATGATTTCCAGATCCCGGTCAGCCGCTGGACCGAAGTGCGCGCTGATGACATTGCCAAGGCGCCCGGCCTGCAGATCCTCATGGAATCAGACGTGACCGGTCCATGCCTTCTGTCGGAGCCGGCCCAGCGCAATCTCTACTGTTTCAACCATATCGAATATGATTCGACATCGCTGAAGGAAGAGTATGAGCGCGATGTGGCCGCCGGAAAGGCCATCAAGCCGCCCTATGGCTATTTCCCGAAGGACGACACGACCGCCCAGCCGCTCAACCGCTGGCGCAGCCACGCGCACCTTCTCTTCGGCAACTGGATAAACCAGGTTTACCAGACGACGCCGTTCGATGCGGCGCGGATAGGGGAGGACTAGCGACATCCCGCTTTCCCGTTTGGGGCAATCGCACTAGGTATCGCACATGACCAGTTTTGCCCCCGAACCCGCCCATGTCACCGAACTCCGCCGCCAGCTGTCGCGCTGGGTGGCTGACAGGATGCCCCGCGAGAAACGCCGCGAGTGGGACAAGGCCCATACGTGGGACCGCGCGCTGTTCAAGGAACTCGCAGAGATGGGCCTGATCGGCCTCACCATCCCGGAAGAATATGGCGGGCAGGGCGAGGATATCTACGCCGCCGCCGCCGTGATCGAGGAACTCTGTCAGGGCGGCCCCAGCATGGCCGGGCCCTTCATCCATGCGGCCTTCTATGGCGGCCTCAATATTTCCGAGAACGGCTCGAAGGAGCAGAAGGAAGCCCTGCTCCCCAAACTGGCACGCGGCGAAATGTTCCTCTGCTATGGCCTGTCCGAACCCAATGTGGGCGGCGACCTGCCTAGCGTCGAGACGCGTGTCACCCGCGACGGCGACGAGATCGTCATCAATGGCGCCAAGCGCTGGTGCACGGGCGCGGACTGGTCGGATTATATCTACTGCCTCTGCCGCTCCGGCGGGCCGGAAGACCGCCACGGCAACCTCACCTTCGTCCTTGTGCCGACCGATGCGCCCGGCGTCTCGATGCAGCCGCTCGAACATGCCAACCTGCGCTACACGGACTCGATGGACGTCTTCCTTGATGACGTCCGCCTGCCGGCTAGTGCCATCGTTGGCGGCCCCGAGAAATGGAACAAGGGCTGGGAAGCGCTTGCCGGGCGCGCGCTCGATGTCGAGAAGATCGAGATTACCGCTGTCGCCTACGGCATCGCCCGCGCCGCGCTGGAAGAGGCCTGGACCTATGCGCAGGAGCGCACCCAGTTCGGCAAGCCGATCTCCAGGCATCAGGCCATCGCGCACAAGCTCGTCACCGCGCGTACAAAGCTCGCCGCCTGCCGCCACATGCTCTACCACGCCGCCTGGCTCGCCAGCGAGCACATGCCCTGCAGCGTCGAGACCGCCATGGCCAAGCTCTATGTCGCCGACACCGGCGTCGAGATCGGCCTCGCCTGCCAGCAGGTCATCGGCGCCTATGGCCTCTCGGATGCGTATGACATCGAACGCAATGTCCGCGACCTGCTCGGCATGCCCATTGTCGGCGGTTCATCGGACATCCAGAAGAACAATCTGGCGCGGATGTTGAGGCTTTAGATGACAACCGAGACGCTGGAGTCCCCCGAGCTTTCCTACGCGTCCTATTTCGACGATCCGCTGAAGCGGCGCCTCATCCGCACGGTCGAGCGCATGTCCGGCCAGCCGAAGATCAAGCAGCTCTACGAGCATTACCGCGACCATCTCGCCCATGACGTGCCCTTCTTCGAGGCCGCGATGCGCCTCCTTGATCTCGACGTGCAGTTCTCGGCGTCGCGCCTGGCAGAAATCCCGCGCACGGGCCCGCTGGTCATCGTCGCGAACCATCCCTTCGGCGTGCTTGATGGCCTCGTCATCTGCTGGCTGGTCAGCCTCCGCCGCATGGATTTCAAGGTTCTCACCAATTCCGCCCTCGATGGTGTGCCTGAGGCGCGGCCCTATATCCTGCCTGTCGACTTCTCCGGCACGAAGGAAGCCCTCGCAGCCAATGTCGCCATGCGCAGGGAAGCGCTGGACCATGTGAAGGCCGGCGGCTGTGTCATCGTCTTCCCCGGCGGCGGCGTTGCCACGACGCCGCGCCCGTTCGACCGCACGGCCGTGGATGACGAATGGAAACCCTTCACGGCCAAGCTCATCTCGCATTCAGGCGCCCATGTGACGCCGGTTTATTTCGAGGGCCAGAATTCGCGCCTCTTCCAGCTCGCAAGCCACTTTTCGCTGGAGTTGCGCCTCGCCCTCGTCTTCCGCGAAGTGAAACGCCGCATGGGAACGGCCCTGCCGGTCGTCATCGGCGAAACGCTGACGCCAGATGCTCTGAAGGATGCCGGCAAGCGCAAGGGCCTGATGGAATTCCTGCGCGCGCAAACATATGGGCTTGCCCCAGTGAACCAGACCTTGCGATATGATGCCGCGACCCGCCGTTTCATGGCGAAAAAGCCGTTGGTATTCCGCTAGGGGTGGAGGAATCAGATGAGTGATCCGCTGGGAGGTGCCGTCGATTCGGCGATTGAGCATGCGGGTGCCGATGCGGTCGCAGGCCTTGCCGGGGGTCGGCGCGAGGCGAATGACACGCGTTGCCTCAATTGCGGCGAACCGCTCAAGGCCAATTACTGTCCGGAATGCGGGCAGGGCGCACATAGCCTGCGCCGCCCGTTCTGGTCGCTTCTCGGCGAGAGCGTGGAAACGCTCTTCTCCATCGACAGCCGCTTTGCGCAAACAGTTCCCGACCTGATCATGCGTCCGGGACGCATGACGCGCCGCTATCTTGATGGCCAGCGCGCCCGCTTCCTTCCGCCTTTCCGTCTCTATGTGCTCGCCTCGCTGATCTTCTTCGTTCTCATGCCGCTGGTCATGGGCCAGGGCTTCGCGTTCATGCCGAAGGGCGCCCAGAATTTCGAGGACGCCCGCGCCGAAATTGAACAGTCGCATGCCGACGGCGAAATGAGTGACGAGGAATATCAAGCGACGATCCGCAGCCTGGACCAGGCTGAACAAGTCTGGCGGGGCGGCATTCCCGGACTCGTGACGCCAGCGGCGCCTGCCCCCGAAGGCGAGGTCGCGGCGCCGGACGCGCCGGACACGGAATGGGCCGGATTCATGCCCCGTGAGGCGCTTGACGCGGTGCGGGAGGCTGGCGCGAACGGTGACACGGATGCGGCCCGTTTTGCCGAAGTCATGGACGATCCGGGACGGTTGGCCGAGCAGACACAGCGCTGGATACCGCGGATGATGTTCGTGCTGCTTCCGGTCTATGCCTGCCTGCTCGCCCTGGTCTATTTCTGGCGGCGCCAGTTCCTGTTCTTCGACCACCTCATCGTCTCGCTTCACTTCCATTCGGCGCTCTTCTTCGCCATGGCAATCGGTCTTCTCCTTGTGCCATTCATCGGGCTTGGCTGGGTCAGCCTCGCGCTGATTGTCTATTCTAACTTCTACCTCTACCGCCTGAACCGGGTGGTGTACGGACGGGGCCCGTTCAGTTCGATTTTGAGAACGCTGATGCTCGACAACCTTTACATTTTTGTCCTGCTGTCTGCCCTGCTGATGGCCGTCATTCTGGGCGCGCTGTCATTATGAGGCAGCCCGCATGATCCGGGATCTGGTCATGCGCCGGGCGACGATAGACGATGCGGCGGCATTGGCGGAAATACACATGGAGGCACGGGCGGCAGCGATGCCATGGCTTGCCGTGGTGCATACGCCTAACGAAGTTTTTCAGTATTTCCGGCAAGACGTTATTCCGGGCTCGGATGTTTGGCTTGCCTCCAGCCCTGCCGGCATCGCCGGGTTCTCGGCGCGCCTTGGCAGCGAACTGGGCCACCTGTATGTTGCAGTGCCTTTCTGGCAGCAGGGCATCGGCACTGCGCTGATTCAGATGGCCATGCTCACCGTTCCCCGGCTGGAACTATGGACATTCCAGCGAAATACCGGGGCGCGGCAGTTCTATGAAGGCCACGGTTTCACGGCCGTGGCATTCACCGATGGATCGGAGAATGAAGAACGTGAGCCCGACGTTCGCTACAGGTGGGAGGGACCGGATGATCAGGCCTGACAAGTTGCGCGCGGTGGCGCTTTCCTTTCCGCATGCGATCGAGAAACCCCATTTTGAGTGGGCCAGCTTCCGCGTCGACGTGCCCAAGGGCAAGATCTTCTGCACGCTGCCACCGCACCATGAATTCTCGAACGTTTTCCTGACGCTTGAGGAACAGGCCATGCTGGTCGAGGCCGAGCCGGACATCTTCTTCAAGGTGCCGAATAAATGGGGTGACAAGGGCGCAACATCCATTCGCCTTGCGGCCTGCGACGAGCCAACGCTCCGCTCCGCGCTCGCCATGTCCTGGCGCCACGCCGCCCCGGCAAAATACCACGACGCACTGAAGCCTTGATCGTTTGGCATTCAGGTCTAGTCTTCGACCATGCCTGATACATTTACCCCGACAGACACGCTCGCCAATGCCCGCGCACTGGCGCCTGAACTCGCCGCCCGCGCCGCTGAGATGGAAGAGGTGCGCCGCCTGCCGGCAGACCTCGCTGCGAAGATGGCCAAGGCGGGCCTGTTCCGCATGGTCACGCCCAAAAGCTTTGGGGGGCGTGAGCTCACGCCCCGCGAAATCGTTGAGGCTGTCGAGGCTGTCGCAACGGCCAATGCCAGTGCTGGCTGGTGCGCGATGATCGGCGCCACGACAGCGCTGAACGCCGCCTATATGGAGCCGGCCACGGCGAGCGCGATCTATTCCGATCCTGACATCATTACCGGCGGCGTCTTCGCGCCCATGGGCAAGGCCGTGGACCACGGCGACCATTACCGCGTCTCCGGCCGCTGGCAGTGGGGCTCGGGCTCGGCCAATTGCACATGGCTCTGCGGCGGCTGCACGGTTTGGGAAAACGGCGAGATGAAGCGCCTTCCCAGCGGCGCGCCGGATGCGCGAATGATGGTCTTCCCGGCGAGCGAGGCGACCCTGCTCGACACATGGCATGTCATGGGCCTCAAGGGCACAGGCTCAGGCGATTTCGAGGTGAAGGACATCATCGTTCCCAAGGCGCAGTCCGTTTCGCTGATGGTCGACGAGCCCCACGAGACGGGTGGCCTGTTCAAGTTCCCGGCCTTCGGCCTCCTGTCGCTTGGCGTATCCTCTGTTGCGCTCGGCAATGCGCGCGGCGCGCTGGATGCCTTCGCTGCGCTGGCGACAACCAAGAAATCCCAAGGCTCGTCCAAGACGCTGGCCGAGCGCCAGACCATGCAGGCCGAGTTTGCCAAGTGCGAAGCAGCCTGGCGCGCCGCCCGCGCCTATCTCTTCGATGAAATCGACCAGACATGGGCCGTGGCGACAGGGGAGGGCGCCATCCCCATGGAGCGCCGCGCGGCGCTGCGCATGGCCTGCACCCACATGACGCGCACCGGCGCCGACATCTGCCGCACGCTCTACGATCTCGGCGGCGGCGCGGCCCTGTTCGAATCCTCAGACCTGCAGCGCCACTTCCGCGACAGCCACGCCATCACGCAACATATCGTGACCGCCCCTTCGACATGGGAACTGACCGGGCGCATCCTGTTCGGCCTGCCCACCGATGGCGGCATGGTCTAACGCGCAATCCCGAACTGCAAAATCCTGATAAATGTGACTGGTAAATTCTGCCGTGAAAGTGTCAGTTGTTGAAAACAAAAGCGCGCCATTGCGCGGGATATGAGAGGGAAGTTCCATGAAAATTCACGGATTGATGATGGCCGCCTCGCTGGTGGCACTCGCCGCCACGGGCTGTACGAGCAAGATGGCCGGCCAGGAACCGGACCTCTATGTTGAACTGCCCGCCCCCACGACCGACGTGCCGACACCGCCCCGCATCGACGCCGACCCAATGGCCATCGACACCAGCACGGCCTGGGGCGCCTATCTCTCCGATTTCCTCGAGTCTTATTTCCCCGTCAATCCGGGTTTCGCCATCTACCAGGGCCGTCACGAATTCGACGGCCAGCTGCCTGACTGGTCGCCATCTGGCCTCCAGCTTGCCATCGACCAACGCCAGCAGGCGATCGCAGCAGCAGAAGCCCTAGATGACGCCGACCTCTCGGATAACGACAAGTATGAACGCAGCTACCTGATCCACGTCCTGCAGGGCGAGCTCTTCTGGCTGACCGAAGCCGACTGGCCCCACAAGAATCCAAGCTTCTATGTCGGTGCGCTGGACCCGAACGTCTACATCGCCCGGCCCTATGCCGACGCTGAAACGCGCATGAAGGCCTTCATCAAATACGCGAAAGCGGTCCCCGCCGCCGCCAAGCAGATCGAGGCAAATCTCCAGATGCCGCTGCCTGAAACCTATCTCAAATACGGTCAGGCAGGCTTTGGGGGCTTTGCGGAATATTATGGCGGCGACGCCAAGGCGGCCTTTGCTGACGTGAAGGACGAAGCCCTGCAGGCCGAGTTCGACGCCGCAACGGCCGAAGCGGCCGTCGCCATGCAGGCCCTGTCCGATCATATCGGCTCGGTCCCCGCCACCAAGGATGGTTACGCCCTCGGCGCCGGGAAATTCTCCGACATGGTCCGCCTCACCGAAGCGGTCGATATCCCGCTCGCCGAGCTGAAAGCCATTGGCGAGGCTGACCTCAAACGCAACCAGGACGCCTTGAAAGAGGCCTGCACGGCCTATGCACCCGGCCTCTCGCTCGGCGACTGCATGGCCAAGATGGGGGCGAACAAGCCCGAGATCGGCCCGGTCGAGGAAGCGCGCGATCAGCTGCCCGAACTGCGTGCCTTCATCGAGGCAAACAATATCGTCACCATCCCCGGCACCGAGCAGGCCCTCGTTGAGGAATCCCCGCCCTATAACCGGCAGAACTCCGCCTATATCGACATTCCGGGACCCTACGAAAAAGGCCTGCCATCGGTCTATTACATCTCCCCGCCAGACCCTTCCTGGGACGAGGAAACCCGCAACGCCTATGTGCCCGGCAAGGAAGACTTGCTCTTCACCAGCGTGCACGAGGTCTGGCCCGGCCACTTCCTGAACTTCCTGCATTCGAACCGGTCTGAGTCCGTGCTCGGCAAGCTCTTCGTCGGCTATGCCTTTGCCGAGGGCTGGGCGCATTATGCCGAAGAGATGATGTATGATGCGGGCCTGCACGATGGCGATGCGGAAACCCATGTCGGCCAGCTCTCGAATGCCCTGCTGCGCGACTGCCGCTATCTTTCCGCCATCGGCCTCCACGCTGAAGGCATGACCGTTGAGGAGAGCTACAACCTCTTCCGCAACGAATGCTACCAGGATCCGGGCAATGCCACGCAGCAAGCCGCTCGCGGTACCTATGACCCGGCCTATCTCAACTACACGATGGGCAAGCTCATGATCCGCAAGTTGCGCGAGGACTGGACGGCGAAACACTTCCCCGACGATCCGCGTGCCGGCTGGCAGGCCTTCCACGACGAGTTCCTGTCCTATGGCGGCCCGCCTATCCCGCTCGTCCGCAAGGAAATGATGGAAGAGCCTGAAGTGAAGGCCGTCTTCTAGCCAGCGAGCGGTCCTCTTGCGGCCTGTCATGCGCCTCGCCTAGGGTGCAGGCAGGCCGGTTGGGGGGCAGGGTTTGGGGACGTCACTCAATATCGGTATTGCAGGCGCCGGGATCGGCGGCCTCGCTGCGGCAGCGTTCCTCGCCCGTGAGGGCCACCGCGTCACGGTCTTCGACCAGTTCGAAACCGTTGGGCCTCTTGGCTCGGGCCTGATCCTTCAGGAGACAGGTCTCACCATTCTGGATGAGCTGGGCCTGCGCACAGAGGCCGAGGCGCTCGGCGCACCCATCCGGCGGCTCTATGGCCTGTCCCGCCGCTCAGGTCGTATCGTACTGGATGTACGCTATGGCTCTCTGCGACCGGCCCTGATCGGCATCTCGATCCAGAGACCTGCCCTGTTCAATCTGGTCCATAGTGCAGCAATGACTGCAGGCGCGCGGATCGCGTCGTCCACCCGCATCACGGCAGCCAATCCCAAAGATGCCGTCCTGGTCGATGCCAGTGGCGCCACGCATGGCCCGTTCGACCTCATCGTAGATGCCCTCGGTGTACGCTCGGTACTCTCCACAACGCCGAGCCGTGAACTCCCCTATGGCGCTCTCTGGGCCACATTGCCCTGGCCTGCGACGGGGTTCCATGCCGATGCCCTTGAGCAACGCTATGAAGCGGCCAGCCGCATGGCCGGCGTGATGCCGTCAGGCCGTGCCGCAGCCGGAGCGCCCGACACAGCCACCTATTTTTGGTCCATTCGCGGCGACCAGCATGAGGCGTGGCGCGCTGCCCCGCTCACGCATTGGCGCGACGCCGCCCTCTCGCTTTGGCCCGAGACGGAATCCCTCCTCGCCTCCCTCCGGTCCCATGACGACCTGACCTTCGCCCGCTATCGCCACCGCACCCACTGGCCTGCCGTCGCGGGCCGCATGGTCCATCTCGGAGACAGCTGGCATGCGGCCAGTCCGCAGCTCGGGCAGGGGGCCAATATGGCCCTGCTGGATGCCTTTGCGCTCGCCCGCGCCCTCGGCCGCAAGACGGATGTTCGCGATGCCCTGGCCGATTATGCGAAGATGCGCGCGCTGCATGTGCGCCTGTTCCAGCTGATGAGTTTCCTGTTCACACCGGTCTACCAGTCGGACTCCCGGATCCTGCCGCTGATGCGCGACGGGTTCGCCGCGTCCGTCAGCCGCATCTGGCCAGCCCCCCAGATTCTGGCCGCGATGGTATCAGGCGGCCTCGGCGCGCCGCTCTGGCGGCTTGGCCTTAAGCCCGGCCGCTAGCGCTGGCACGTCCCGCAATAAAAAGTCGACCGCCCGGACTGGACGATCCGCCGGATCGGCGCCCCGCACGCCTTGCAGGGCTTGTATTCGCGGTCATAGACATCGAACCGGTGCTGGAAATAGCCAAGCTCCCCGCTCGCATTGGCAAAGTCCGAGATCGACGATCCACCGGCATCGATCGCCTCGGCAATCACCTGGTTGATCGCTGGCGCCAGCCTCGCCGCGCGTTGGCCCGGAATGCTGGCGGCCTTGCGCTTGGGTGAAATACCCGCGCGGTAGAGCGCTTCGCACACATAGATGTTGCCGAGGCCTGCAATGACTGACTGGTCGAGCAGCGCTGCCTTGATCGGTGTCGCCTTGCCCTTCAGGGCCGTGTCCAGATAGGCGGCGGAAAAGCCGTTCGACAATGGCTCCGGTCCCATCGCCATCAGGCGCGGATAGGTGTCAAAGGTCGCCGCAGGCCACAGTTCCATAAACCCGAAACGGCGCGGGTCGTTATAGGTTACGGTCTGGCCGTCCTGCATCCGGAACACGACATGGTCGTGGCGCGCATCATTGCCGGTCGGACGGTGGAAGTCAGCCGTTGCATTTCCGCCAACCGTGAACCGCCCCGTCATGCCGAGATGCATGACCAACACTTCGCCCGTCGACAGGTCCAGCGTCAGGAACTTTGCCCGCCGCCCCATGCGCTCAATGCGCGCGCCGCTCACGCGCTCGGCAAACCGCTCAGGGAAGGGGAAACGCAGGTCGGCCCGGTTCTGCAGCAATGACTGGATGATCGCGCCCTCCATGACAGGGGCGAGTCCGCGGCGAACTGTCTCGACTTCGGGTAATTCAGGCATTCTTATCGCATATAGCTTATGGCGGTTCAGGTAACTATGGTGGCGCGCATGTCAGACGCAGAAACAGAGCGCAAGGTCTCCTTCGGTTTCGAGGAGGTGACGGAGTCCGAGAAGGTCGCCCGGGTGAAGGGCGTATTCCGCTCGGTCGCCTCGCGGTATGACCTGATGAACGATCTCATGTCCGCAGGCGTGCACCGCCTGTGGAAGCATGATGCCATGAACAAGGTGAACCCGCAGCCGGGCGAACGCCATCTCGATGTCGCCGGCGGCACGGGCGAACTGGCCCGCGCTTTCCTTGAGCTCGCCGACAAGGCCGGCAAGCGGCGCGGCATTGATGCGAAAGCCACGGCCATCGTCTGCGATATCAATGATGCCATGCTGGAAGCCGGCAAGGCACGCGCCGACAATGCAAAATGGGATGGCCGGCTCGACTGGGTCTGCGCTGATGGGCAGAACCTGCCCTATCCCGACCGCAGCTTTGATGCTGTCACCGTGTCATTCGGTATTCGCAATTTTGCGGATCGGATTGCCGGCCTGAAAGAGTTCCGCCGCGTGCTGAAGCCGGGCGGCCGTCTTGGCGTGCTGGAGTTCAGCCACATGACAGCGCCTGCCCTGCAGGCGGCCTACGACACCTACAGCTACAATGTGATCCCGCGCCTCGGCAGCCTCGTCGCAGGCGACCGGGAGAGCTACCAGTATCTCGTGGAATCCATCCGTCAGTTCCCGGATCAGGAAACTTTCCGGACAGAAATGGAAAACGCGGGATTCTCCCGCGTTTCCGTTACCAATTTTTCCGGTGGCATCGCCGCCCTGCACTTTGGCTGGGCGGTCTGATGCGTGTCAGACTAGTTCCCGTCGACCTTGATTCCATCGTCGCCGACCGAGATTTCGAGGTCTGCATTGGCGCTGTTGTCCTGCGTGAAATAATAGATGCCGAAGCCAATCACGCCGACGAAGAGCGCGCCGACCAGAAAGTACAGAAAACCGTTGCCGTTTGTATTTGAACTAGCCATGACAGGCCCTTTCCATTGTTGATCTCGCCTTCACAACGCCCCGGTCTGCGGGATGGTTCCCGCCCGGACGGAACAGCCTGATGGGCGCTGTATCTGACTATCTGCGCCTGATGCGCGCGGGCACGGCGCTCGCCCGTCATGACGTCATCCTGCCCGGCGCCTATCAGTCGCGCCTGCCACTGCCTGCGCGCGTAGCCGGGGGCATCCTGCGCATATTCAGTGGCGGTGCCCGTGGGCGCCCCGGCGAGCGCCTCGCCCGCGCCCTCGAAAAGCTCGGGCCCGCCTATATCAAGCTCGGCCAGTTCCTCGCGACGCGACCCGATGTGTTTGGCGCCGAAGTCACGATGGATCTCAGCCGCCTGAAGGACAAGCTGCCGCCGTTTGACGTGAAGCTCGCCCGCGCGGCCCTCGTTAAGGAATTCGGCGCAGAAGAAGCCAATCGACTCTTCCCGGACCTCGGCAAGCCCATCGCAGCGGCCTCCCTCGCGCAGGTTCACCGCATGGAGACGGCCAGCGGCCCGCTCGCGGTCAAGATCCTGCGCCCCGGCATCGAAGGCCAGCTATTGCGCGAACTTTCCGCCATGAAACGCGCGGCCCGCATGGTGGAAGGCGTCTCCGTCGAAAGCCGCCGCCTGAAGCCCGTCGCCTTCACCGAAACCATTTCCGCCGCCATGATGCGCGAAACAGACCTTCGCCTTGAAGCGGGCGGTGCCGACGAGATGCGCGCGCTCAGCGAAAAGAGCGGTTATTTCCAGGTCCCGCCCGTCGATTGGGACAGGACGGGCCGCCGTGTGCTCACCACGGGCTGGGTCGAGGGCATTCCGCTCACCCATCCCGATGCGCTTGCCAATCCGGCCATAGACCGCGTCGCCCTCGCCAATGACATCACGCGCGGCTTCCTCACCCATGCGATCGAGCATGGCGTCTTCCATGCAGACATGCACGAAGGCAACATCATCATCACGCCGGAAGGCAAGGTCGCGCTGGTCGATTTCGGCATCATCGGCCGCATCGGCATGACCGAACGCCGCTTCCTGGCCGAAATCCTCTGGGGCTTCCTGAAGCGCGACTACATGCGCATCGCCGAAGTCCACTTCGAGGCAGGCTATGTGCCGTCCACCCAATCGGTGGGTGACTTTGCGCAGGCCCTGCGCTCCATCGGCGAGCCCGTCCACGGCAAGCCCGCCGAGGAGGTCTCGATGGGCCGGGTCATCCTCCAGCTCTTCGATTATACCCAGACCTTCGGCATGGAGATGCGCCCGGAGCTGGTCCTGCTCCAGAAGACGATGGTGCAGGTCGAAGGCGTCGCCCGCGCCATTGATCCCGGGCACAATATCTGGACAGCGTCCGAGCCGGTCGTGGGTGGCTGGGTCCGGCGCAGTTTCGGCCCGGAAGGTGCCGCCCGCCTCATCAGCGGCAACCTCAAGGAAATCACCAACCGCCTCAAACGCCTGCCAGAGGTCATGGACAGGTTCGAAGCGTCCCTTGATGAACCCGCGAACGGTCCGCCAACGGTCCGGCGTGCCCCCTTCGCGCCCTGGTGGGGCTGGTTCGGGCTGGTCATCATTCTGGCCCTGATAGGCTATGGCAGTATCGTCGCCCTCGCCTGAGGCGCCTGCTTTCGCCGTCACACTCCCGTGCCAGGTGTAAGCCCTTAATCTGTATTAACGATTGGCCTACGCTTGCCCTGTCCGAGTCGGAAGGGGCGCGTCATGAAGGCCATCCTGTTTGCTGTTGCAGGCATCGCACTGCTCGCCCCCACAGCCACGGCCCGCGATAGCCTCATCCTGTCGGCGCCTTTCGAACAGGTGGGATACGTCCCCCAATCAGGCGCGGCCCCTGCGCGCGAACTGCAAGGCGGGCCGGGCCAATCCGGCGCGCATGTCTCCAGCCAGGCCCGGATCATCCGGGTCACGCCGCGCGAGCAAAAATCCGGCATTCGCATCTTCCGCGGCAGCGTCGTCACCGAACATGGCCGGTCACCGACCTGGAGCCTGGACACGGAATACGCCGGGAAGACCGTGATCCGGGTCAAGAAGCCCCCTCGGAATCCCTACAAGACGGTCATTGTCTACACGCCCGGATCCGTCACACGCATCCGCCCGGACCGGTTTCCTGACTGAAACCCTGCTGAATCTTTACCAGTCGCGGCGGTTTCACGGGCTTTTGTGGGGTTTCTGCAAGGATTTTGCGGTAAGACAGCGCCAGCAACCTATCTGAAGGCCATGGAACAGAAACGCATTCTCCTCGTCATCGGCGGCGGCATCGCGGCCTATAAGAGCCTCGAGCTGATCCGCGAACTTGGCCGTCGCGGCATTGCCAGCCGCTGCATCGTGACCAAGGCCGGCCAGGAATTCGTCACGCCGCTTTCCGTCTCCGCGCTCTCCGGCGACAAGGCCTATACCGAACTGTTCGATCTCGATGAAGAAGCCGAGATGGGCCATATCCAGCTCTCGCGCTCGGCCGATCTGGTCGTCGTCTGCCCCGCCACCGCAGACCTGATGGCCAAGGCCAATGCCGGCCTCGCCAATGATCTGGCCTCAACCATGCTGCTTGCCACGGACAAGCCTGTCCTGATGGTGCCCGCCATGAACGTGCGCATGTGGCAGCACGCGGCGACGATCCGCAATGTCGCCCAGCTGCGCGCTGATGGCGTCACAGTGATGGAGCCCGACGAAGGTGCCATGGCCTGCGGCGAGTTCGGTCCCGGTCGCCTGCCTGAAATTGGCGCCATCGTGGCTGAGATTGAAACCCAGCTGAATGGACAGGGGCAGGGGGCACTCTCCGGCGTCCATGCCCTCATTACCGCCGGCCCGACCCGCGAGCCGCTTGATCCGGTCCGCTACCTGTCCAATCATTCCTCGGGCCGTCAGGGCTATGCCATCGCTGCGGCACTGGCTGCGCAGGGCGCTGATGTGACGCTCGTCTCCGGCCCCGTCGCCCTCGCGCCCCCGCGCGGCGTTACGCTGGTGAAGATTGAGACCGCCCGCCAGATGCTCAAGGCCTGCGAGGACGCACTGCCTGCCGACGTGTTCATTTCCGTCGCCGCCGTTGCCGACTGGCGCCCCGCCCGCGCGGCCACCAAGAAGCTCAAGATCAAGGCGACGGATGCCGAAGCCCCGGCCATGGAACTGGCCGAAAACCCTGACATCCTCAAGACACTGTCCAACAAGCGCAAGAACCGCCCGCGCCTCGTCATCGGCTTTGCCGCCGAGACGCATGACGTCGAAGACTATGCCCGCGCCAAGCTCGCCCGGAAGGGCTGCGACTGGATCGTCGCCAATGATGTCTCCGGCGATGTCATGGGCGGCGCCGAGAATGAAGTCGTGCTGATCACGCACGACCAGTCCGAACGCTGGCCCCGCATGGGCAAGGAAGAGGTTGCCACCCGCCTCGCCCGCAAGATCGCGGCTGAACTCGGCGGCGATGATGGCGGCATCAAGCTCGCAGCCGAATAGGGCCGTCTTGACAGCTTTGCCGCCATGGCGCACCCGCCCGGCATGATCATTCGCCCTTATAAGACATCTGACCTGCCCGCCCTTTACGTTATCAACCAGGCTGGTGTGCCCGGTGTTGGCGACGAGACCGAAGCAACGCTCGGCAAGTGGCTTGGCCTCCATGATGCCCGTGTCGCCATCGACGACGACGGCACGCTGCTCGGCTTCATCAACCTCATCCCGCCGGGTGAAATGGGCTATGACAGCGCCAATTTGCGCTGGCTGGAAAAATGGGGCGACGATTTCATCTATGTCGACCGCATCGCCATTGCCGAGGCAGGCCGGGGGCAGGGCGTCGGCGCGGCCCTCTATGAAGATGCTTTCGCAGCCTATGCCGGAAAGACGCCCTGGATCACCTGCGAAGTGAACCTGCGGCCGCCCAATCCCGGGTCCCTCCGCTTCCATGCGCGCCTTGGCTTTGAAGAGATCGGCCGGCGGTCCTATGCCGATGACACGAAGGAAGTCGTCTATCTCGCCCGCCGTCTTACTTGACTCCGCCACGCGACTCGAACACGGCTGCGCCCCATGAAAAACGTCACTGTCAGCGTCTGTCCGCTCCCGCATTTCGAAGGGCTGAACCTGCCCGCCTATGAAACCGCCGGTTCGGCCGGCATGGACGTACGCGCCGCATTGCCAGAGGCTGAGCCGATGGTCCTGGCCCCCGGCGCGCGCGCCATGGTGCCGACCGGCCTCAGCGTCGCCATCCCCGAAGGCTATGAGATACAGGTGCGCCCCCGCTCCGGCCTTGCCGCCAAGCATGGCCTTACCTGTCTCAACACCCCCGGCACGATCGACAGCGATTATCGCGGCGAGATCAAGGTCATCCTGATCAATCTCGGGACCGAACCTTTCACCATCGCGCGCGGTGAACGGATCGCGCAATTGGTGTTGGCGCCGGTCACCCAACTTGGCTGGGCCGAGGTCGATACGCTGGATGAGACCCGTCGCGGCACTGGCGGATTCGGTTCGACCGGGCAATAATAGGCCTTGCATCGGGCCCAAACTTGCCCATATATCGACTATCGATAACGCTTGGAGGCGCTTAAAATGGATCCATTTCAGATGGTCGTCATCATCGTACTGATTTCGGTCGGTGCGGGCGTGCTCAAGAACTATTTCAAGATGAAACATAACCAGCAGGCAGACGCGGCGTCCGAAAAGGATGTTGCCCGCATGCAGTCCGACATCGACAGGCTGAAAGAGCGCGTCCACGTGCTCGAGAAGATCGTCACCGATAATGACCGCCAGCTGGCCGAGGAAATCCGCAAGCTCGCCTAGCCATATCCTTAACACGGGGCGAAAAATTCCCCCATTAGAGTCCACCCGAACCTAAACTCCAGCGTGTAAGGAGATAGGCAAACGGAGGACAGCCGTATGGCGACTTTTGGCAAAAAGAAAGCGGGCGCCGAACAAGCCCCACGCTTTGGCAAACGCCCGGCTGCGACATCATCGGCGGGCGTCTTCGGCACGCCCGCGCATCCCAAGGGCGATCTCAGCCCGGAGGCCCGTGCTTTTCTTGAAGCCGAGCGCAGCATGCGGGGCCAGGCGGCGCCCGCCGCCCTATCCTCCATTCCCATGCCGTCCTACGCGTCGCCCCAATCCGGCCAGCCACAGGGCAAGCCGGCCGGAAAACCCGTTTTCGGCCGCCGCATCGTTGCGCGCATCATCGACGAGCTTCTCGTCCTGATCCCCGTCGGCCTTGTTTTCCTGCCGTCGCTCAGCAGCGCCATCGGCACATTGTCCACAGCCGACGCGGGCTCGCCCGAAGAGGCGCGCGCCAATCTCGAACTGCTGAAGTTTGGCCTTGTCTGCTTCCTGGCCCAGGCACTTTATGGCTGCCTCATGGAAAGCTCCGGCATGCAGGCGACGCTCGGCAAACTGATATTCGGCGCAGTCGTCACGGATCCCAACGGGCAGAAACCGGCCCTCGGCGCGGTCATCATGCGCAACACGCTGGGCCGTTTTATCGTCAACCTTGTCCCGTTCTGTGGCGGTTATGCTGTCGGTCTTTTCCGGGCAGACCGCCGCTGCGTGCATGACCTGATCGGCAACACGATGGTGCGTGCACGGGCGCCTTATGCCGAGCCGTCCTATTCCCAGGTCTTCGCCTAAGCGCAGCGCGTTTCAGATCAGCGCGCTGTCGTCCCGGGCAAACTTCGCGAGCAGATAGGCGTCCGTGTCCTCGATCGTCTCGAGCTTGCCGAAGGCGAACGCCTCCCGGTCGAGCACGAGATCACGCGGGCGCAGTTCGCGGCTGATCTCCAGCCCTTCCAGGGTTCGCGCCCGTGAGAAGGCCACATAGGCCTGCCCATGGGCAAACATGCCGCTGTCGAAGTCGATGAACACCTTGTCCAGCGTCAGGCCCTGCGCCTTGTGGATCGTCACGGCATAGGCAAGGCGCAGCGGCATCTGCTTGAACGTGCCGACGACTTCGCGCTTCACCTTCTTGGTCTCGGGCTCCAGGTCATAGCGGTATTTCTCCCAGGCCGACGGCTCGATCTCATAGGCACGGCCGTCAATCGAGACGATGACGCCCTTGCCGGAAAAGCCTTCCACGATCGCCAGTGACCCGTTCACCCACCGCCCTTCCGGATCGTTGCGGATCAGCATGACGCGCGCGCCTTCCTTCAGCACGAGATCGGCTTCGGTGGGGAAGGCCTTCTCTTCGAACTGTCCCTGCACTTCAGCAGAGAATGTCTTCGAGCGGGTCTTCAGGCCGTCGAGCCTTGCCTGGTTGATGCGGTTGGCATTGGCATTATTCGGCGTCAGCACCACGTGCGTTTCGGACGCATCCACGGCGCTGCGCGACGACACGACGCTGCGCAGCACGGCCTCGTCCATCGGCGTCACCTTGCCCGTGCGCAGCGCGCCCAGCAGCGCCAGGAAGCGCGGATCTTCCTGCCGGAACACGTGTTTCAGCGCCAGCAGCGCAAATTCGGCATCCTTGAACGCCGGCGCATTGAAGAAATAGCTGCCGCCATAACGGTCCTGCAGGATCGGCGCTTCGCTGTTCGATACGACCGGCGGCAGCTGGTGCAGGTCGCCCGACAGGATCATCCGCACGCCGCCAAACGGGCGCTTCGACATCCGGTTCAGTTTCAGGCTGCGGTCGATGGCGTCCAGCATGTCGGCCCGCACCATCGAGATCTCGTCAATGATCACGGTCTCCACCGCCTTGATCAGCCGTGTCGAGCGCAGGCGCTTGATGTCGCCCGGCTCCACCAGGCGCGGAGGCAGCTTGAAGAAGGAATGGATGGTCTGCCCGCCGGCATTCATCGCCGCGACGCCTGTGGGCGCCAGCACGACCGCCTTGTCGCCCGCGCCAGCGAGAAACTTGCGCAGCATGGTCGTCTTGCCGGTACCGGCACGTCCGGTGAGAAACAGGTTGCCCTGGGCCCCGGCCCCGCTCGCGACCCATTTGGCGGGCGCGGCATAGAGGGTTTCAGGATCGTCGGAGCGCGTCTCGGTCATCCCCCCGCTTAACGGGCTTTTTCCGCCATGGCGAGTGGCGCGGGCGTGCAAAGCGCGAAACCGGCTTGACTTCGTAAAATGTGCAAACTACTTTGTATTTCAAAGTTTATAATGGAGCCTTCCTCATGAGCCACTCATCCCTCACCGACGATCTTTCCTATCTGCGTGACATGGCCGAAGCAGGCCAGAACGCGCCGCTGCTCGGCGGGCGCTTCCTCAGCTGGTGGGGCGGGCTGACCACGCTCGCCTATCTCGGCCATTTTGCCATTGCCGAAGGCATGTTCGGCCTGCAGCCCATCGCCTTCGCCTGGATGTGGTCGGCTTATGGCGTGCTGGGCTTTGGCGGCTTCAAGCTGTTGCAGTTCACCTTCCCGCCCAGCAAGCCGGGCGCTGCCTCCACCGGCAACCGCGTATCCTCCCTTGTCTGGATGGGCGCCGGCATGACGCTCTTTGCCTTTTTCGCCGGCGCCATCCTGCGCGCTTTTGCCGACACCAGCGCCAGCGCAGGCGATGGCTTCCTCTGGTCTGTTCCGGTCGTGCTGGCCGTCTATGGCCTGTCGCAGCTTACCTCGGGCCTCATATCGGGCAGCCGTGTGCTCACGCTTGCAGGGTGGGGGGCGATTGCCAGTGTTGCAGCGGCCGTTTTCCTGACGGGCACGAACATGGTCTGGCTGCTCGGCGCGCTGGTCGCCGGCCTCACGGTCTTCCTGCCGGGCATGCTCCTGCTTCGCGGCGAACCATCGGAGACTATATAAGCCGTCATGACCAGCGATAATCCCTTTGATCACAATGGCATCGACGATGTCATCCATGGGCGCCTCAGGCTCGGCATCATGGCCTATCTCACCTCCGTCAATCCCGCTGTCTTCGGCGAGTTGAAGGACAAGGTTGGCGCCACGGATGGCAATCTCTCCACCCACCTGCGCAAGCTGGAAGAGGCCGGCTATGTCCGCATCGAGAAGCGCTTCGTCGGCAAGCGGCCCCAGACTCGGGTCTTCCTCACTGAAGAGGGGCGCGCAGGCTGGCTGGCCTGGCTGGACCGGATGCAGGCCTTGATGCGGGCAGCCGAATAGGGCTCAGGGGCTGATCAGCCTGACTTGCTGGCCGGGGCGCAAAGGCCGCGCATCGGCCACGACCTGCCAACCCATATGCTCGTAGGCTTTGCGCGCGCCGATATTCTGCGCATCGACATCCAGCGTCAGGCTTTTGCCCGCCTCGCTCTGCGCCACATCCAGCAAGCCGCGCCCGACGCCGCAAAGACGCCAGTCCGCATGCACGAACAGATGGTCGACATAGCCGGTCGTCATGTTGAGGGTCAGGAAGCCGATGACACCGGCCGAGGGCTCCTCCGCCACCAGCACGCGGGCGTTCGCAAAGGCGTTCTGGAGCACGGGCAGGTAGCCTTGCCAGTCTCCACGCCAGGGGAAGGCGCGCAGGCAATCCCGGAAGATACGCAGGCACGCGATCCGGTCGTTCCGTGTGAACGCCCTGATGCTCCATCCGGCTCCGGCATGCGTGTACATGCCGGAAGGATAGTCCGTTTACATTTGCATCGTCCAGCCTTCGACGCCCATGGCTGCCTGACGGACGGCTTCCGACAGGGTCGGGTGGGCGTGAGAGGTGCGGGCGACGTCTTCCGAAGCCGCGCCGAATTCCATGGCGACGCAGATCTCGGCAATCATCTCGCCAACGCCAACGCCGATCATGTGGGCGCCGAGAATCTTGTCCGTGCCTTTTTCCGCAAGGATTTTCACGAAGCCGACGGTCTCGTGGTTCGTGCGTGCGCGCGAGTTGGCCATGAAGGGGAACTTGCCCTTCACATATTCGACGCCAGCAGCTTTCAGCTCTTCCTCGTTCTTGCCGACCCAGGCGATTTCCGGGTTCGTGTAAACGACGCTCGGCACGAGATTATAGTCGACATGGCCCGCCTTGCCGGCGATCAGCTCGGCAACCGCCGCGCCGTCATCCTCGGCCTTGTGCGCCAGCATGGGTCCCGGGATGCAGTCGCCAACTGCCCAAACGCCGTCTGCCACCTTGAAATGGCCGTCGACGGGCTGGATCACGCCGCGCTTGTCCGGCGTCACGCCGATGTTTTCGAGGCCGAGGCCTTCGGTATAGGCTTTGCGGCCGACCGCGAGGATTACGACATCGGCGTCCAGCGTTTCCGAATCGCCGCCCTTGGCAGGTTCCATGGTCAGTTTCAGTTTGCTCTTCAGCTTTTCAACGCCCGTCACTTTCATGCCGAGGCGGAAATCGAGGCCCTGTTTCTTGAAGACTTTCTGCGCTTCCTTGGCTACTTCAGCGTCAGCTGGCGGCAGGATACGGTCGAGATATTCGACAACCGTCACTTCCGAGCCAAGGCGGGCCCAGACAGAGCCCATCTCAAGGCCAATCACGCCAGCGCCGATCAGGATCAGGCGTTTCGGCACGGAGGTCAGCGACAGGGCGCCGGTATTGGTCACAACGCGCTCTTCGTCGACTTCGATGCCCGGCAGGCCGGTTGGCTCCGATCCCGTCGCGATCACGATATTCTTCGCGTCCAGCGTCTGTTTCTTGCCGTCGAGGCCGGTGACCTCGACCTTGCCCTTGCCGGCAATCTTTCCGAAGCCCTTGATATAGTCGACCTTGTTTTTCTTCAGCAGGAACTCGACACCCTTGGTCAGGCCGTCAACGGCCTCTTCCTTCTGGCTCATCATCTGGGCCAGATCGAGTTCAAGCTTGCCGACCTTGATGCCCATGCTGGCAAAGTCGTTCTGGGCCGACGCATACATCTGCGACGCATGGAGCAGCGCCTTGGACGGAATGCAGCCGACATTGAGGCATGTGCCGCCAAGTTTGCCGCGCGATTCGATACAAGCGGTCTTCAGACCAAGCTGTCCGGCACGGATGGCGCAATTGTAGCCGCCGGGTCCGCCGCCGATAATGACGACATCATAGGTCTCTGACATGGGATTTCTGCCTTGCTGAAAGGGCCTCTAGGGCGAGAGCCTGCAACCTAGGCATTTTGGCTCTGAAATCAATGCGGCCTCTGACGCTGGGTCAGGCTTTTCGCCGCTTGATCACACAAAGGGCAGCTGTCAGCGCGATCAGGACGAGCGAGACGATCGCCTCATCCGCCCAGAGGCGCGATGCCGTGCCTGTGGCCGCCATCATTATGGGCAGCAAGGTGAAAAGCACCGTGCCAATTGCGGCGAGCCAGGCCCCGCCGGGGCGCTGGGCAACAGCGACAAGTGCGCCAAGCAGAACCACGCAGGCTGCGACGATACGGACCAGGCTGGTTGGCGGCTGCAACAGCGCATCGCCGAGCGGGCTGCCACGGCTGGTAATCATGATCACGGCCGAGAGGCCCTGCCAGAGCAGCCATGCCGAAAGGAAAGCCAAGGCGACCCCGACCAGGATTCGAATAGTCATTGCAATGCCCTCCCAAGCTCCCGGAACAAGCTATGGCGAAGCCGCCCGGCTCGCAATCAGAAACCGGTTCACCCTAGAACAGGCGGATGGTGATCGGCCGGTTCTGCTTGGCATGCATGCGGCGGCCATGCGCTGCAAAGCTGGCACGCTGGCGGGCGATCGCCGCCGGCACGAAGGTCGGCTTGGGGGCCGCCGGGCGTTTCCGGACAATTGCCGCGGCGGGTTCCGCTTGCAGTTCCGGCGCCGGGGCGACGGCCACGGGCTGCGCAGCCGGGGCAGGGGCCGGCTCAGCCAGCGGGACGCGCACAGGCTTGCGTTTGCGCAATTCATACACCGCGCTCAGCAGCAGCAGCGCGCCAATCCCTGCGCCGGCGACAGCGCCTTCGGCCGGTGTCGGATTGTTCCACCAGCCATCCGAAAACCTGACGAGATAGACGGTCGGGAAACCGGCCGCGAGGCCCATGATATACCAGAGCACACCGCCATGGCGCCTTCCGGCGATCATCGCGGCCGAGGCATAGAAGCAGAGCGCGGCCAGCAAATAGGGGGCGCCGTAGGCGATGCCGAGCGCGCGCCAGTCGACCGCTTCAAGGCCTGCGGCCACATCGTCATGCAAGATCCAGCTGACCATCATCATGATCGAGGGCCAGCGAACGGCCGTCAGCGCGCCAAACGCGAAGGCGATGGCATAGACAGCTATCAACGAGGCGATGAGCTTGCGGAGCATCCCCCATCGCTAACACGCGCACGGTATATGCCCGCTGAACACGATGTTGCAAATTTGATCGATTTCGCCCGTCTCGCGCCTAAAGCTTGATGATCAGGGCGGGCACGGCCATGACCGCCGCCTGCAGCAGTGCGGTCATGAACAGGCCGTCGCGTGTCGAGCGAAGCTGCCAGGCCAGGAATGTCAGCGAATAGATGAAATAGGGCCAGGCAAAAATCAGCCCCGTCTGAAGCCCGGCCAGGAGCGCGAACACGAACGTGAAGCTTAGTGCCGACCAGCCGGCCGCGTGCCAATAGGTCGGTGTCGCCCGCCGCGTCATCGACAGAATGAACCAGAGCGCCAGCGTGGAGACGATCGGCCAGATAACGAGCAGGCCGAACAGTGGCGGCGCGTCCTCATCGCCTGATTGCGATGCGGGTGCGTCCCGAAACAGGATCGCCACCAGCGTGAGCATCACGACGCTGCCGACGATGACGGCCGCCAGGGCCTGCGCCAGATAGACGACGCGCGACTTGTCAGTCTGCGTCAGGAAATTCAGGTATTTCAGCGGTCCCACAAAGCCCCCCTTTGCCTGTGTGCCCCTTCAGGGAACACACAGGTCTATAAGGGAAGAGGCGCAGCCTCGCCACCAGGGGGTTCAGGCCATTTCACCAACCGGCCACAGGTTCCGGGCGAAATAGGTCGCCTTCATCCGGTCCATATAGGCAACGAGGTTCGTATGGCCGCGCACGAGGTCTGTCAGCGGCGTGTCGAAGAACTCGGTCGCGCAGCTGATGAGCACGGCCGCAACGCTGGCGTCCGCCACGGTCGGCTTGTCGCCGAACAGGTACGGCTTCCGCGCCAGTTGCACCGCGATGGCCTGCAGGTCCCATTCGGCAAGCTGCATCCGCTCGGCCTCGGTATGCCGCCCCATGCCGGTGGCATAATGCGTTCCGGCCATGCCTTCACGCAGCCCGGCCGTCATCTCTGACAATGCCGGTTCCGGCATGCCGTCAAAGAAATGGACCGGGCCCTTGTAGAAATTGTCATCCTTCAGCCAGCGCTCCATCGCCATGATCGTGACGAGGTGTCCCTCCGCCATCCGCTCCAGCGCCCAGCTCGCCGCGCGCTGCTCGTCGGTCAGGCCGGCATCCAGCGACTTGTGAAGCTTCTTCTCGAAATGCGCCCGGATGAAATTGCTGTCCTGGATCAGCACGTCGCCATCCATCACATAAGGCGCCTTGTGCTTCGACACCGCCTCAAGGTCGGCAATGGCGCGGTCAAAGCTGACGCCCAGCATCTGCAGCTGGATGTCGGCCTTCATCACATAAGGGCTGGGCGAGGGGCAATCGAACATCGGGCCCCATCCGTAAAGTGTGATCATTGTCAGTCTCCATATCAGTATTGCGATAAGGGCTTGATACGGCAGGGCTGCTGACAGCATGGTGTCAGCAGCGTGGCAGTAGGACCATAAAAATGAGACGCACCGAACGCCTTTTCCAGATCATCCAGGTCCTGCGCCGCCACCGCGCGCCGGTCACAGGGCAAGTGCTGGCCGAAGAGCTGGAAGTCTCCCTGCGCACGCTCTACCGCGACATGGCCGAACTCATCGCCCAGCGCGTACCCATCCGCGGCGAGGCGGGCACGGGCTATGTGCTGGAAGACGGCTATGACATGCCGCCATTGATGCTGACGGCCGACGAACTCGAAGCCGCCGTGCTCGGCGCGCAATGGGTCGCAGCCCGCGGCGACGCCGCCCTCGCCCGAGGCGCGCGCGACCTCATCGCCAAGCTCACCGTCGCCGTGCCGCGTGAACTGCAGCCGGTCATCGTTGATTCCGGGCTTACGCCCGTCAGCTTCAGGGAGCGCCCGAAGGACAGTTTCGATGTTGCCCTTGTGCGCCAGTCAATCCGTGGCCAGACAAAGCTCGCGCTCGACTATGCTGACGAGACCGGCAATGTCACGCGCCGCGTCGTCTGGCCCTTCCTGCTCGCCTATTGGGATGATGTCCGCCTGATCGCCGCCTGGTGCGAACTGCGTCAGGACTTCCGCCATTTCCGCACAGACCGGGTGCGCCGCGCCGAAACGCTCGGCCGCTTTCCCGAACGCATCACCACCCTTCGCCGCAAATGGGAAGCCCAGCGCCGCAGCGCGAAACCCTAATCAAACAGGCCCGGCAGCATCGGCGCCGCGCCGTCCGCATCGGATTGCTCCAGTTGCAGCATTTTGCGTTTCGTCGCCCGGCCGCCATAGGCCGAGAAGCCGCCAATCTTGCCCGATGCCGCCAGCACCCTGTGGCACGGCACCACCAGCGGCCACGGGTTCTTGCCCATCGCCGCGCCAATCGCCCGTGCCGCATGCGGGTCACCGATCTGCCGGGCCAGTGCGCCATAGCTCGTCGTCTCGCCCCAGCCCACATTGCGCAGCGCAGTATAGACCTTCGCGTTGAATGCATTCACCCGGCGCATGTCGATATCTATGTCGGTGAAGGCCACGGCCTCGCCTTCGAAATAGGCGTGCATCCGGTCTTCGCAGTCAGATACATTGTCCGGCAACCTGTCCGACCAGGCGGCGCCTGCGATACGTCCGAGGCGCAGCTCTGTCGCCGCCTCGCTCGCCTCCGGCAGCTGCACCTGGATCAGGCCCGCAGAATTCCATGCCAGGCCGCACGGTCCAATGGCCGTATCGAACAGGTGGAAATGGGCTTCTGCCCGGTCAGGATCATTGCCCTGCGTCATGCCGGTACGATCACTCCGAATGGGCCACGCATCAAGGGCATTTGCCCAAAGAATGCGATTGGCGCCCATCACTTTCGGCTGCTAGGGAGAGGGCGACCAAAAAAACCGAGAGGAAACAGGTATGGGCAGAGTTCAGGGAAAAATGGCATTCGTCACCGGCGGCGCGCAGGGCCTCGGCGAGGCCATCGGCAAGATGCTGGCCAGGGAAGGCGCCAAGGTCACGCTGACCGATGTGAACGGCGCGGGCGCCGAAAAGGTCGCCGCCGAAATCAACGCCGCCCATGGCGAGGGCACCGCCTTCGCATTCCAGCATGACGTCACCGATGAAGCGCGCTGGCAGGAAGTCCTGAACGCGGCCCATGAAGCGATGGGCGGCCTCAACATCCTCGTCAACAATGCCGGCATCGGCTCGCTCGGCTCGGTCGAGGACGAGAACTATGACATGTTCAAAAAGGTCCAGACGGTCGATGTCGACTCCATCTTCCTCGGCTGCAAGTACGCGATCCCGTTGATGCGCGCCCACGGCCTCGGCTCGATCATCAACATCTCGTCCATTGCCGGCATCATCGCCAGCGCGAACTATGTTTCCTACAACACGGCCAAGGCCGCCGTGCGCCACATCTCCAAGTCCATCGCGCTGCATT
>NZ_AWFG01000031.1 GCF_000682695.1 Hyphomonas chukchiensis
GGCTCGCTCGGCTCGGTCGAGGACGAGAACTATGACATGTTCAAAAAGGTCCAGACGGTCGATGTCGACTCCATCTTCCTCGGCTGCAAGTACGCGATCCCGTTGATGCGCGCCCACGGCCTCGGCTCGATCATCAACATCTCGTCCATTGCCGGCATCATCGCCAGCGCGAACTATGTTTCCTACAACACGGCCAAGGCCGCCGTGCGCCACATCTCCAAGTCCATCGCGCTGCATTGCGCCAAGGGCGGCCAGATCCGCTGCAACTCGGTCCACCCGGTCTTTATCAACACGCCGATCCTCGACCGCACCAAGGAAATGTTCGGCGAGGAAGAAGCGCTCGCCAAGCTCGGCCGCCAGATCCCGCTCGGCAAGGTCGGCGAGCCTGACGATATCGCCTATGCCGTCCTCTATCTCGCCTCGGATGAATCCAAACTGGTCACCGGCATCGAACTGAAAGTCGATGGCGGCATTTCTGCGATGTAGGGAGCCGGGCATGATGCGTCTGAGCGTTCTGCTTGCGTTATGTTTCGTCTCCGCGTGCGCGCATGCTGAAAAGCCGGAAACAGATTCGGCCTACACGGATCCATGCGCGCCGCCAGCGGGTGGCACGTACGTGTTCTGGGACGAGAAACCGACTGTCATGCCGGGCAATGGTGTCATGCTCCAGCCTTACGTGGCGGGGACGGCGGGTGCACAGCCCGTGGCCCCAGCGTGCGTAAGACAGGTGATGCTGTCAGATGAGAGCGTTGCCTACCTCTCCATGGATGATACGCAGCTGACGGTGAGTCAGGGTGCCCCGCTCGGCACCGACCTGACGATCACCGCGCAGGTCGGCTCGCAAGCTGTTAGCGGCAAGCTCCGTATCGACTTGCCGGCAGGTGCCGGTCCACTCGTCGGAACATGGAGGCAGCGCGCGGAAGACTGTCCGCAGGCAGAGCCTGTTCGCGAGTTTGTATTCCAGGCGGAGGGTCAATTCTCGGTCACATGGGCACCTTTTGAATCCTATCAGGATTACTGGGGCACTTATGCATTTGACCCGGAAAGCGAACGCCTCGTCCTGCAGGTCGAAGCCGGCAATCACATACCCTCCGATACCGAACTTGCTGGCAAGGTCGATCTGGCCGGTGATGTGCTTGATCTCGGCGAGTTATTCCTTGGCACGCCACCTGCGCTGCTCCGGCCTGCCTGTCGCGCGCCTTTCCACAGGTTTGGAACGCGCCGCCCCTGACGGTGCTTGAGGCGCGCAAGTGTTCATGTTATGTTCTTTTCCTCAACTGGGGAAAAGAACATGATTGGATATGTAACTTTCGGCACGTCAGATCTGGCCCGCGCAGCTGCGTTCTATGACGCGATCGCCAAGGAAATGGGCACAGGCCGCATGATGGAAACCGACACCTTTATTGCGTGGGGCACACCGGGCGGCGGCGCAGGCATTGCCGCCACGCTGCCCTATGACGGCAAGCCGGCAACCGTCGGCAATGGCACGATGGTGGCGCTCGAGGCCAAGGACAAGGAACAGGTCCACCGGCTCTACAAGATCGCGATCACGCAAGGCGGAACCGATGAAGGCCCTCCCGGCCCGCGCGGGGAAGGCGGTTTCTATGCAGCCTATTTCCGTGATCCGGACGGCAACAAGCTGAACGCCTTCATCATGGGGTGAGCGTCTTCTTGGACGTCACCAGGAACGCGTAGATGCACAGCATCGCCATCACGCCAGCCGATGCATACAGGGTCAGCGGTGTCGCGATCGAATAGAGGCCTGCGCCGATCAGCGGTCCGAACACGAACCCGGCCGGCGGGGCTGCAGCCAGCAGCGCCGCCGCCGAACCCTGCTCATGCCGTTCGACCGACAGGCTGCCCAGCGCATTGGCGGATGGCACGGCGAGCGCGCCGCCAACACCTGCGATCAGGAAGCTGAGGCACATGGCCCAGAAGGGCTGGAACGTATCGGCGCAGATATACCCGACCGCCACGAGGCCGAGCCCGATGGGCAGGATCTTCCGCGGGTCAGGCCGGCGCGGCACGATATAGCCGAACTGCACGACGATCATCGCCGCTGCGAGGCAGGAGAAAATAATGCCTGTGTGCCGCACGGCAATCTCGCTGGCCGTATGGGCGGCTGTGTCGACAAAATTGTACCGGTCCTCGATGAACCAGCCGATCGTCTGCTGGATCATGCCGATGGCCATGAAATAGATGAACAGGAAGATGAGGTGCGGGGCGACCCGGCTGTCCTTGACCGAAAGCGGCGTCGGCCGGTGCGACGCGCGCGGCGTATTGCGGGTGCGCGGCAGCACGAAGGCAAGAATGATGCCCACCACGATGTTGAGGATGATCGTCCCCCATAGCGGCACCAGCGCCCCGAATGGCGCTAGGATGGCTGCCCCCGCCGGGCCGAGGATGGAGCCGACGCTCATTGAGGCCCCGAGCATCCCGAGGCCCCCGGCGCGGGTCAGCGGGGTCGTCGCATCTGTCATCGCCGCCATCGAGGCGGGCTGCAGGCCGGGCGCGAGCAGGCCGAACCAGAGCCGCGTGAAAGCCAGCAGGAAAAACGCCGCCAGGCCGGTCACAATGCCCGCCAGCGCCGCGCTCAGCGCAAACAGGAAGGCCATGTTCAACAGGCCCATCGCCACCAGCGAGAAGACCATCACGCGCTTGCGCCCGATGCGGTCGGCAATCCGGCCCCAGACCGGAATCATGAAGGCATAGATCGCCGAGGAGAAGGTCAGGATGCCCGCCACTTCGATCGGCGCGAGCCCGGCCTGTCGCGCCAGCGGCGCCACGACCACGAAATTGATCGTCATGCCGGCGCCCATGGCCATCATGGCGAGGGCGATCATGGCTTGCTGCAGGCGGGTGAGGGGGCGCAGGGGCGTTTCTGTGTCTGTCATCCCCGATTCCCCTCCATTGGACCCTTCAGAGCTAGTCTGGCTCTCGCCGACCGCCAACCATGTCGCAGGGTAAACCGGCAGCGGTGACCTTGCACTCACTCACCAACACACCCTAAGTGACACTTATAAGCCACCCCGTTTCCGGAGAGATTACAATGCGCGCGATCCTGGATGTTGTCCTGTTCCTCCTGAACATCGCCACGTGGATCATCATCGTGCAGGCTGTCATGTCCTGGCTCGTGGCCTTCAACGTCCTCTCCATCCGCAACCCCACCGTGCGCAGCATCTGGGGCGGGCTGGAGCGCATTACCGAGCCGGTCTATGCGCCGATCCGCCGGATTCTCCCGCCGCTCGGCGGTCTGGACCTGACGCCCATGGCCGTCCTGCTGATCATTTTCTTCCTGCAGCGCCTGATCGTCCGCTACGGCTACACGATCGCGCCTTTCTAGCCTGATGCACCGGCTCACCGTTCGCGTGCAGCCAAACGCCTCCGCCGACCGGATCGAAGGCCCCGAGACCGATGCGGCGGGCCGCACTTACCTCAAAGTCCGCGTCCGCGCCGTTCCGGAAGACGGAAAGGCCAATGCGGCCGTCGAAAAACTGCTCGCAAAGCATCTCGGCCTGCCAAAGTCTGCCGTCAGGGTGGTGACGGGCGGCAAGAACCGGCTAAAAGGCCTCGATATAGACGGGCCGCCGGATCTGGCGGCTGTTCTGGCAGGGATGATGCGGGAATGAGTGCTCAGCGAATTGATGGAACCGGCGTCTCCGCCGACGTGCGCGCCAAGGTGGCCGAGGCCGTCAAGGCGCTGCCCGGCCAGCCGGCCCTCGCAGTTGTCCTCGTCGGGGAAGACCCCGCCAGCCAGGTCTATGTCCGCTCCAAGGTCCGCCTCACCGAAGAGGCCGGCATGGTCTCGGTCCATCACCAGCTGCCCGCCACGGCCACGCAGGCCGAAGTCGAAGACCTGATCGCAAGCCTCAATGCGGACGACACAATCGACGGCATCCTCCTCCAGCTGCCACTGCCCAAGGGCCTCGACGAGCACAGCGCCATCGAATGCATCGACCCCGACAAGGATGTCGACGGCCTCACCGAAGTCTCCGCCGGCCGCCTCACGCTCGGCAAGCCGGGCCTGCGGCCGTGCACGCCGAATGGCTGCGTCATCCTCGCGAAAAGCGCCCTCGGCGAGGATCTCTCCGGCAAGCATGTCGTCGTCATCGGCCGCTCCATCCTCGTCGGCAAGCCCGCCGCGCTGCTCTTCCTGGCCGAGAACTGCACCGTCACCATCGCCCACAGCCGCACGGCGGACCTGCCCGCCGTCTGCCGCACCGCCGACATTCTCGTGCCGGCCGTCGGCCGCCCCAACATGGTCAAGGGCGACTGGGTCAAGCCCGGCGCCACGCTCATCGATGTCGGCATCAACCGCATTCCCGCGCCTGAAAAGGGCGAGGGCAAGACCCGCCTCGTCGGCGATGCAGACTTTGCCGATTGCGAACCCGTGGCGGGCCACATCACGCCCGTGCCGGGCGGCGTCGGCCCCATGACCATCGCCTGCCTGTTGCGCAACACGGTGCTCGCCGCCTGCACCCGGCGCGGCTGGAGCATGCCGGAGGGCCTGTGAGCCAGGAGTTCGCACCCCCCGCAACGAAAATGTTCCAGCGTCTCTGGCAGGCGCAGGGCGGCAAGTGCGCGCTCTGCGGCAAGCCCATGCCGTCGACGCGCTTTGCCGTCGGCCATGCCACCGTCTGGAAGAAACAGCGCCCCACCTTCGACCATATCCACGCCCTCGCGCGCGGCGGGCCTGACAATGAGTCAAACCTCCAGCTCGCCCACGCCGTCTGCAACAAGCGCAAAGGCAGGGGCTAAATTTCCGCGGCCTTTGCCGCCCCATTGCGCTCGATCAGGTAACGCGGCCCCGGCCCGAGGCGCGCCGCCCGGTCTTCCGGATTGTACAGGGCGCAGTTCGACAAAGACAGGCACCCGCACCCGATGCACACGTCCAGCCGGTCGCGCATCAGTTCCAGCCGCTCGATCTGCGTATCCAGCCGTTCCCGGAACTGCGCGCTGATCTTTGACCAGTCCGCCTTGGTGGGCGTGCGCTCCCGCGGCAGGCCCGACAGCAGCTCGCCAATCTCGGCCACCGTGAAGCCCAGCTGCTGCGCAATCATGACGAACGAAAGCCGCCGCACGTCAGAGCGCAGGAAACGCCTTTGCCCGCCCGCGTTGCGCATCGCCCGGATCAGGCCCTTGTCCTCGTAGAAGCGGATGGCCGACACCGACACGCCCGTGCGCGCCGCCAGCTGGCCAATCGGAATGAGATCAGTTGTTTTCATGAGATGAGAAAATAGCAAAATAATAGCTTGACCTCAAGTAAGGTTGAGGAATTATCAGGGAGGTCCAATCACGGAAAGAGGGGCCTTTCGGCCCCGCGCACGAAAGGACCTCTCCCATGCCCACGGCAACCCTCGAACACGTCAACATCACGGTCAGCGACATAGACCGCACAACCCGCATGCTGGAGCGTATCTTCGGCTGGCACCTGCGCTGGAAAGGCCCGTCCATCAACAATGGCCAGACCGCCCATGTCGGCACCGACTCGTCCTATATCGCGCTCTATTCCCCCGGCGAGACAGATGCGCCGAACCAGATCACCTACAATACGCAAGGCGGTCTCAACCATGTCGGCGTGATCGTTGACGATCTGGCCGCTGCCGAGCGGCGCATCCTCGACGCCGGTTTCGTCACGCATTCACACCAGACGTACAATCCCGGCAGCCGCTTCTATTTCCACGACTATGACAATGTCGAATACGAAGTGCTCTCCTATGCCTGAATCAATAGGCCCGACCTCCCCACGGAAGCCGGGCCTTAACTCAGTTTACGGTCATACCGGCGCGGATCAGGACGGGCTTTCGTCCGGGCCGTCCGCGATGTCCTCGATCACCTCGTCGGTCTTGTCAGCCACATCGTTGGCCACACGTGCGGTGTCTTCAGGGAGTGTTTGCAGCGTGGCATCCATCTTCCGGCCGGCCCCTTCGAAAGAGCCTTCCTGGATGTAGAAAATGCCAAGCGATACGATGAACACGACGCAGATCACTGCCAGGATCGTGGAAATAATGTTTCTGCTCATGATGCAGCCCCTTTTAGCCTTTGGAATTAACCATACGCAGGTGGCCTGTTTCGGTTCCCCAGCGGGTTGATCCGGAGGCGGGCAGCGCCCGCCATAAAAAGATGCATCAGGCCCATCTGACGCGCCCTGTGCCTGAATCCTGTTGAACGTGCTGCACATTGTGCGGATGGCTGGTGTCTTCCCGCCGACATCTCACCGGAGCCGCCGCCATGTCCCCGTCTTTCCTCTCCCGCCTTGCCCGCACCAGCCTCTGCGGCGTTCTCGCCCTCGCGCCGCTTGCCGCGCCCGCCAGTGCCGCGCCGATCAATGACAAGTTCAAATCCACCGTCGCCAGCTTTGTCTCAGAACACATCGATGACTGGGTCGCCGTCTACAAGGATTTCCACACCCATCCGGAACTCGGCCTGCAGGAGACGCGCTCGGCCGGCATCATCGCGGCCGAGCTGCGCACGCTCGGATTTGAAGTGACCGAAGGCATTGGCCAGACCGGCGTCGTCGGCATCCTGCGCAATGGCAAGGGCCCGCTCGTCATGGTGCGCGCCGACATGGACGCCCTGCCGCTGCAGGAAAAGACCGGCCTCGATTATGCCAGCACGGTGCAGACCGATTGGCGCGGCGAGAACACCTATGTCATGCACGCCTGCGGCCACGATGCTCACATGGCCATCTTCCTCGCCACCGCGCAAACGCTCGTCGACATGAAGAAAGACTGGAAAGGCACGCTTATGTTCGTTGCTCAGCCGGCAGAGGAGGGTGGCGGCGGTGCCAGCAAGATGATGGCGGACGATATCTTTGGTAAGTTTGGCGTGCCGGATTATGGCTTTGCCCTGCATGTCGGCCCCTCTGCCTATGACACGGTGCAGATCGTGAAGGGCCAGATGAATTCCTTCGCCGGCGGGTTCGACATCGTCTTCAACGGCATTGGCGGCCATGGCTCGCGCCCCAGCACGACCATCGACCCGGTCATGATGGCCTCGAAATTCGTCGTCGACCTGCAAAGCGTGGTCAGCCGCGAAAAGCCGGAACAGGAGTTCGGCGTCATCAGCGTCGGCGCCATCCAGGCCGGCTCGGCTGGCAATATCATTCCGGACACGGCGCGCGTGCGCGGCACGGTGCGATGGTACAAGCCGGCGGTCGGCGAGAAGCTGCTGGCAGGCGTGAAGCGCACGGCGGAAGCCATCGTGGCCATGGCGGGCGCGCCGGATGCAGAGATTTCTGTGCGCAGCGGCGGAACCGCTGTCTTCAACGATCCGGATCTTTCCGAGAAGACCCTGGCCGCGATGAGCAAGGTCCTGCCAGCGGACAAGGTCTACTTTGCCGCCCCGACCACGGGCAGCGAGGACTATGGCGAATTCCTCAAGGCCTTCAGCAACTCGGTCTATTTCCGCGTCGGCGTCTATGACCCGGCTCTGTTCGACGAGACAGGTGCCCCGCTCGACGTGCTGAAAGTGCCGGGCAACCATTCGCCCTTCTTTGCGCCTGTCCCGGCGCCCACGATCGAGACCGGCGTTACCGCCATGACAACCGCCGTCGTCAATGTGATGGCGAAATAGGCGTCGGCATCACGTCCACATAGCGGGCCCGGGGCCGGATCAGCGATCCGGTCTCGATCTGCTCCATGGCATGGCCGAGCCAGCCGATGCAGCGGCCAATCGCAAAGATGCCGAATGCCGTCTCCGCCGGAAAGCCAAAGTGCTGCGCCATGGCGCCGATGGCAAAGTCCACATTTGGATGTTCGCCCGTCTCGTGCATCACGGCAGCCTGCACCGCGCTGATCAGCGGCGGCATCTCGAAATGCGACAGCAGCTCTGCCGCGCGCGGATCGCCATCGGGATAGAGCGGATGCCCGAAGCCGGGCAGGGCACGTCCCTCATCGAGCCGTGCCCGCACCGCCGCTTCGGCGCCCACCTGTTCCGCCTCGCCCAGGAAGGCCAGCACACCCGCCACCGCCCCGCCATGCAGCGGCCCCGACAGGGTCGACAGCCCCGCCAGCGCGCAGGCCGACAGCGACGCCCCCGTCGACGCTGCCACCCGCGCCGAGAAGGTCGACGCATTCAGCTCATGGTCCAGCAGCAGGACCAGCGCCCGGCGCACCATGTCCGTGCCCTTGGGCTCAAGCCCCCACGCCGCCCCCAGCCGCTCATGGATCGCGCCCTGGCATTGCCCCTCGGTGGCGGCATCGACCAGCGTTTCCAGCACGGTCGCCGCATCGGTCGTCAGAACGGTCCGGGAACGGCCCCGCGCGTGCGCATCATGGCCCGCCCGCGCCCCCAAAGCGGTAAACAAACGGACCTTGAACGGTTCGGGAATACCCAGGGAACGGTCGGCCCGCGGGGCATAAGGCGCCGCCCAGAAGTGCGTCGCAGCCTCTTCGAGCGTCGCCGTGCGCGACAGCGTGATCGCATCCACGCCCCGGTAACAGAGCCGTCCGTCAACGATTACCGTCAGTTTCGAGGTCAGCACAGGCTCGCCCCAGGCAATCGACGCCTCGGCGATTTCAGCCGCCCGGATCGGCCCGGACCGGCGCGACGCCAGCCGCGCCACATCCTCGGCGCTGTAGAGGGAGCGGCGGGAATCGTCCGGATCAGGCCGCGCTTCCAGCCGCCCCCGGCTGACATAGGCATAGAGCGTCTGCGGCCTAACGCCGAGCAGGCGGATCGCATCCTCCGAACTGATCCACGCCATGCCTGCTCCATACATTGATTATATTGATCAAGATTGACGATACAGCATTTCGCGCCGATCTCCACGCTGAAAATCAAAAGGAGAACCAAAAATGAGCCAGGGCCTGGATGATGTCATCGCCGCCGAAACGCGCCTCTCTTCCGTTGATGGAGCGCGGGGAATCCTTGTTGTAAAAGGATTTTCCTTGGACCAAATCGCCGGACGAAAGCGCTTCGAAGAGGTCGCGCACCTTCTGTCTGAGGGCCTTCTGGACCATTTGCCGGATGCGAAAGCTTTCGCCGCGCGCCTCGGCGCTGCCCGCGAAGCGGTCTACCCGCTCGCCCAATACATTGACGATGCGCTGCTGGCCCTGCCGCCCATGGATGGGGTGCGTGCGTTGACAGCGCGTATCGAGGACGGGGAAGACGTGGCGACCGCGCTCCGCCTGCTCGCTGCGCCCGCCGTGCTGCTCCCCGCCTTCCTGCGCCGCCGCCGGGGCCTTGCCCCCATACCGCCGGCTGCAACAGCAGGCCACGCGGCCGACATGCTCCACATGCTGACCGGCGAAGTCCCCGCGCCGGACGTGGCAGGCGCCCTCGACACCTATCTCGTCACCGTCGCGGACCATGGCCTCAACGCGTCCACCTTCGCGGCCCGCGTGGTCGCCTCCACATGGTCCGGCCTCACGTCATCCGTGCTTGCAGGCCTCGCGGCCCTCAAGGGCCCGCTCCATGGCGGCGCACCGGGCCCGATCATCGCCATGCTGGACGGCATCGGAAAGCCGGAGAATGCCGAAAGCTGGATCGAGGACGCTCTGGATCGCGGCGACCGCCTGATGGGCTTTGGCCACCGCATCTACAAGGTACGTGACCCGCGCGCCGATGCGCTGAAGGCCGCCGTCAAGCGCATGTCTGCCGACTCCAGCGCGCTACCGGGTCGCCTGAAACTGGCCGAAGCGGTTGAGCGCGCCGCGCTGAAAGTCCTGCACGCGCGCAAGCCCGACCGGCCGCTCGACGTGAATGTGGAATTCTACACCGCGCTCCTGCTCGAAGCGCTGGGCTTCCCGCCAGATGCCTTCACGGCCGTGTTTGCCACAGGCCGCACGGCTGGCTGGATTGCTCACGCGCGCGAGCAACGCCTCACCGGACGACTGATCCGCCCGCAATCCATCTATGTGGGGCCAGAGCCCGCCGAACTGGTCTGACGGATCAGGCCTGCTGCGGCGTCAGGGCGCCGTGGCAGTGCTTGTACTTCTTGCCGGAACCGCACGGACAGGCCGAATTGCGCGGCGTGTTCGTCCAGTCATCCTCGGCCTGGTGCAGGGCCGGGCCGGGGCCCGTGTCGCCCGCCGGATCGTCCGGTGACATCTCGTTGACGCCCGTATCCGGGTCGAGGTGCAGTTCGCGCATCGGCGGAGGGGGAGGCGGCGGGGCAGGGCGGCGCTGTTCAGGCGGCTGGACGCGGATATGCATCAGCGAACGGGTCACCGTCGCGCGCAGTTCGTTCAACAGGTTGTAGAAGAGGTTGAAGGCCTCTTCCTTGAACTCGTTCAGCGGGTCGCGCTGGCCGTAGGAACGCAGGTGGATCACCGAGCGCAGCTGGTCGATCTGCTGCAGGTGTTCGCGCCAGCGCAGGTCCAGCACTTGCAGCAGGACCTGTTTCTCGATCCGATGCATCTGCGCTTCGCCGACCTGACGGCCAAGGTTCTCGTAAGCCTCGGCGACGTGCTTGCGGATGCGTTCGGCGATTTCCTGGTTGGCGACGCCTTCTTCAGCGGCCCATTCGGCGACCGGCAGGTCGAGCGCGAGATCGGTCTGCAGCGCTTCCTTGAGGCCCGCAATATCCCACTGCTCGGCATAGGCCTTCTCAGGCATCGTGCGCAACACGAGCGCATCGATCACATGGTCGCGCATTTCGGCAATCGTGTCGGACACATCATCGTCGCGCATGAATTCCATGCGCTGCTCGAAGATCGCCTTGCGCTGGTCATTGATCACGTCGTCATATTTGAGGACGTTCTTGCGGATCTCGAAGTTGCGTTCCTCGATCTTGCGCTGCGAGGTTTCCATCGCCTTGTTCATCCAGGGATGGGTGATGCCCTCGTCTTCCTTGATGCCGAGGCGGCGCATGACGGCGTCCATGCGCTCGGCGGCAAAGATCCGCATCAGGTCGTCTTCGATGGAAATATAGAACTTTGAACGGCCCGGGTCGCCCTGACGGCCTGTCCGGCCGCGCAGCTGGTTATCGATGCGGCGGCTTTCGTGGCGCTCGGTGCCGAGCACGTAGAGCCCGCCCGCATCGAGCGCGCGCTTCTTCTTGACCTCGATATCGGCCTTGATCTGCGAGGTCAGCACGGAGAGTTCGCTCTCGGTCAGCTCGCGGCCAAGCTCTTTCTCTTTCGCAGCCTTCTCATGCTCGACACGCATGTCGAAATTGCCGCCCAGCTGGATGTCCGTACCGCGGCCAGCCATGTTCGTGGCAACCGTGATGGCCCCCGGCACGCCGGCATTGGCGACGATAAAGGCTTCCTGTTCGTGGTGGCGCGCGTTCAGCACCTTGTGCGGGATCTTCGCTGCCGTCAGCAGGCTCGACAGGATCTCGGATTTCTCGATGGAGGCCGTCCCCAGCAGGATCGGCTGGCCCTTGGCTTGGCATTCCTTCACTTCCTTGACGATCTCGGCATATTTCGCCTTGGCCGTCCGGTAGACGACGTCGTCATCGTCAATCCGCTGGATTTCCTTGTTGGTGGGCAGGTCGATGACTTCCAGCTTGTAGATGTCATGGAATTCGGAGGCCTCGGTCAGCGCCGTACCGGTCATGCCGGCCAGCTTCTTGTAGAGGCGGAAATAGTTCTGGAACGTGATCGAGGCGAGCGTCTGGTTCTCGGGCTTGATGTCGACGCGTTCCTTGGCCTCGATGGCCTGGTGCAGGCCTTCCGACAGGCGGCGACCTTCCATCATGCGGCCGGTAAACTCATCGACCAGCATGACCTGGTCATCCTTGACCAGATAGTCCTTGTCTTTCTGGTAGAGCTTGTGGGCGCGCAGGGCCTGGTTGGCATGGTGCACGAAGGAGATGTTCGACGGTTCCCACATCGAGCCTTCCAGCAGGCCGGCTTCGGTCAGCCATCTCTCGATCTTCTCGGTGCCGAATTCGGTATAGGTGACCGAGCGTTGCTTCTCGTCGAGTTCGAAATCTTCCGGCTCGAGACGCGGCATCAGGTCGTCGAGCGCGATGTAGAGTTCAGACCGGTCATCCGTCGGACCGGAAATGATCAGCGGCGTGCGCGCCTCGTCGATCAGGATCGAGTCGACTTCATCCACGATGGCAAAGTGGTGACCACGCTGGGCCATCTGGTCCAGCGAGTATTTCATGTTGTCGCGCAGGTAGTCGAAGCCGAATTCATTGTTCGTGCCGTAGGTGATATCGGCGGCGTAGGCTTCCTTGCGTTTCTCGTCGGTGACGCCGTGCACGATGATGCCGGTGGTCAGGCCGAGGAAGCCGTAAATGCCGCTCATCCATTCAGCGTCGCGCCGGGCCAGATAGTCGTTGACCGTGATGACGTGGACGCCCTTGCCTTCAAGCGCGTTCAGGTAAACGGCCAGCGTTGCCACCAGCGTCTTGCCTTCACCGGTACGCATCTCGGCAATCGCGCCGGAATGCAGGATCATGCCGCCCATCAGCTGTACGTCGAAGTGGCGCATGCCGAGCGCGCGGCGCGAAGCCTCGCGGACAACGGCAAAGGCTTCTTCCAGAAGGCTGTCGAGGGTGGCGCCATCAGCCAGGCGCTTGCGGAATTCCACGGTCTTGGCGCGCAGGGCCTGGTCTGAGAGGGCCTCCATCATCGGCTCAAGGGCATTGATCCGGTTGACGCGGGCGCGCATGGGTTTCAGCTTGCGGTCATTGGCGGAACCGAAAATCTTGCGGGCTACGGAAAGCATATCAGGCGGCACCAATCGATCTGGGCAAACTAAACTCTTAGTCCTGACAGTATCATATGGCAGGACCGTTTTGCGGGTTCTTCCGCAGCGCTTACACTGGACGAGAGGTCTCGACCAGAGTGAGGGTCAGACTTAAGAACGCCGCAATGGGGTGTCAATGCGACCCTCTCAGCGATCACGGGAGATAACTGTGCTGTTTTTCAAGGCGAATAAGGCTGCTTTCAGCCGGCTGGCCTGCGGCGCGGCGCTACTTGTGCTGTGTGCCTGCGGCAATGGCGACGAGGCTGAAGTTCCCGTCCAGGTCGATGGCGCTGCTGCGGCAACGGTCAATGGCGAGAAAATCTATGTCAGCGATGTCGAGCTGGAGGCCGTTGCGCGGGGCCTCGTTCCGGCGGGACAGCCGCTGGATCACAAGAGCACCGAATACAAGACCGTGCTGGACCAGCTGGTCGATCAGAAGCTGATGGCCCAGGAAGCGATCCGCCGCGGCATCGACCAGGAATCGGCGGCACAGCGGCGCCTGCAGATGGCCCGCGAGCGCATCCTCGGCAATCTTCTCGTGGAAGACCTTGTCGCCCGTCAGGTGACGGAAGAGCGCATCGACAAGATGTATGCCGAACAGGTCACGCTCCAGCAGTCCAACGACGAAGTCTCGATTGCCCATATCCTGTTCGATACAGAAGATGAAGCCCAGGCCGTCTATGACGAGATAAGGGCCGGCGCGAGCTTCGAGAGCATGGCGCGGGCCCATTCAAAGGATACTGCCACCCGCATGGAGAATGGCGATCTCGGCTATGTCTCGCCCAATGAGCAGCCAGACCCGTTCCCGGTCATGATTGCCGACACGCCCGAAGGCGAGATTTCGAAGCCCTTCAAGGGCGCCGACGGCTGGCACATCCTGAAAGTGAAGGACAGGCGCACGCGCGCGCCCAAGACGCGCGAGGAAATGCGGCCTGAGATCGTCACCTTCCTCACCCTGAATGAGATCAGCAAGATCCTGCGCGAATTGCGCACCCAGGCAACCGTCCAGGAAGGCGGCCCCGGTGCGGCCGGCACGCCTGCCAGCCCGATCTCGCTTGACAATGGGCTCATGCCTGAAGAGGACGCTGCGCCTGAACCCAAGCAAGGAAGCGACCTGTGAACCTGAAGCCATCTCCCTTTGCCCCAGCAACTTTTCCGGTGCTTCCCACCGTCAAAGGCTTGCGCGCCGCTGCGGGATCGCGCGGCTTCTATGCGCGCCGGGGAATCGAGCGCGATGATGTTTTCCTGTTCGCCTTTGACGAGGGTACGAATTGCGCAGGCGTCTATACCGTGTCCAACACGGCGTCGGCTGATGTACGGTGGTGCCGCGAAGCGCTGAAAGCTGGCGCCGGCAAGGCGCGCGCGCTGGTCGCCCATTCGGGCAATTCGAATGCCTTTACCGGTCCCAAGGGCGTCGAAAAGAACGAAGCCACCCTGAAGGCGATGACCGGCACACTCGGCGTCGCCAGGGAGACCTGCTTCCTCGCCGCCACGGGCGTGATTGGCGAGCCGCTGAAGGATCCGAACTTTGTCGGCGCTTTCGTGCCGGACCTCGCTGCCAGGCTTGGCGCGCCTGACTGGCGGGCCTGCGCCCGCGCCTTCATGACCACGGACACCTATCCCAAGGCATCGGGCCGCACGGTCGATCTGGCTGGCACGCCCACGGCTTTCGCCGGCATCGCCAAGGGCTCCGGCATGATCATGCCCAACATGGCGACCATGCTCTCCTATGTTTTCACTGATGCGGCCGTCGCGCCTGACCTGCTGCAGGGCCTGCTCAAGGACATCACCGACGTGACCTTCAATGCCATCACGGTCGATGGCGACACGTCCACATCCGACACGCTGATGGTCTTCGCCACAGGCGGCACCGGCGCGCCGGCAATCGAGTCGCGTGACGACGAACGTTTCCGGGCCTTTGCCGACGCCCTGCACGCCACCTGCCTCGACCTTGCGCTGCAGGTCGTGAAGGACGGGGAAGGGGCCAGCAAGTTCGTCACCGTGAAGGTCGAAGGCGCCGACACGGAGCGTTCGGCCAAGAATGTGGCCTGCCACATCGCCAATTCGCCGCTCATCAAGACGGCCATGGCCGCGGGCGATGCCAACTGGGGCCGTGTCGTCATGGCTGTCGGCAAGTCGCTGGAGCCGATCGTCATGGAAAAGCTCGCCATCTGGTTTGATGACGTTCAGGTCGCCAGGGGCGGTGCCCGTGCGCCTGATTATGACGAGGCCGCTGCCAGCGCGGTCTTCGCCAAGCCGGAGTTCACGATCCGCGTTGACCTCGGCTATGGCGAAGGCGCCTCAACCGTCTGGACCTGCGACCTCACCCACGGCTATGTCGACATCAACGGCGCCTACCGGACATGACGCGCCCGCTCGTGCTGGTCGTCGCAGCCGCGCTCTACAATGCGAAAGGCGAAATCCTTCTCGCGCAGCGGCCCGAGGGCAAGGCCATGGCAGGGCTCTGGGAATTTCCCGGCGGCAAGGTCGAGCCGGGCGAGACGCCAACCCGCGCACTGGCGCGGGAGCTACAGGAAGAGCTTTCGATCATGGTTGACGAGGCCGATCTGACACCGATCACATTTGCCAGCCATGATTATCCGAAATTTCACCTACTTATGCCACTCTTCCGCTGTCTGGCCTGGGCTGGCGAGGTAATCCCTGCGGAAGGCCAGGCCGTCGCATGGGTCGCGCCGTCATCCCTGCACGACTACCCGGCGCCAGCGGCAGACATCCCTCTGTTCGATGTGCTTTCGGGAAAGTGAACTCGGAGGGTTCAATGGGACTGAAGGCATCTCTCGCGCTCTGGGCCACGGATGAACGTGGTGCGACGGCGATCGAATACGGGTTGATTCTGGCTCTGATCTTCGTGGCCATCGTCGGGGGTGTCACCGTGCTTGGCGACAACACGGGCGCCGCCATGCAGAATGCGGCTGACCAGTTCCCGGACTAGGCCTGCTGGTCGCTTTCCCCTTGCCTGCGCACGGCGTCCGCAAGGCTCACCTTCGCGCTTCCCGGCTTCAAGGGTTTCGGCTGGCTCGGTGCCGGCGCCCAGCCTGACAGGTAGACAATCTCGAATGTCGCGCGCACGCGTCCGTCCGGGTCACTGAAATTCTGCGCATAAAGCTCGGCCATCCGCATCAGCACCCGCCGGGGCAGGGGCTGGCCCATTCCGCTCGCGAAAGCCGCCCGTTCGCCCATGCCCTTCAGGTCTGCCAGCAGCCCGAACACGGAATCATAGCGCACCACCACGCTTTCGCGGTCGACCACAGGCAGGGCAAATCCGGCCCGCTGCATCAGCGCCGCCATGTCCGCCAGCGCCGGCAGCGGCGACAGGCGCGGCGCCAGCCCGCCCATGATCTCCGTTTCCGCCTCGATCAGGCTTGCGCGCAGTTCGGCCAGCGTGCCGGCGCCAAACAGGGCGCCCAGGAACAGGCCATCCGGCTCCAGAACGCGGCGCACCTGTATCAGCGCGCCCGGCAGGTCGTTGACCCAGTGCAGCGACAGGGCCGACACGACGAGATCGAAACTCGCCGCCTCAAAGCCGAGGTTCTCCTCGTCGGCGACCGCCGCGTCCAGGCCGCGTTCACGCGCCCGCGCGACCATGGCCGGCGAGGGGTCAGTGAGCGTCATCGCGGCCACTTTCGCGCCGCCCTTCAGCTGCTCGCTCACGCCGCCATCATGCCCGCCCAGCTCCAGTCCGGCCCGGAACGTGCGCGCCGTATCGTCCAGCCGGTCGACAAGATCACTCGACACGAGGTCCTTCAGGAAGGAATACTCGTCGAAATGCGGTGCAGCCCGGTCACGGCGGCGCACCAGCAGGTCGCGGTCGAACAGGCGCGGCGGGGCTTTGGGAGCGGCAGGAGGGGTCATGCCAAGCGATATGGACCGGCGTCCGGCCCGCGCAAAGGGCTTTCTGCGCGCAGCAGCTGACTTCCTGTGGCCGCCCCGCTCCCTTGTTTCCGGCCAGCGCGGCGTGGGGAAGGGGCCCCTCGCGCCGGAGGAATTCGGACAGATCCATTTCCTGACAGGGCCCGTCGGCGAGACCTGTGGCAGCCCGTTCGACTTTGATCTCGGCCTCGGCGCCGTCTGCGCGCCCTGCATTGCCCGCCCGCCGCGATGGGACCGCGCCCGCGCCGCCATGGTCTATGATGCGGCCTCGCGCCGTCCCGTGCTCGATCTGAAGCGCTCTGGCCGCCGCGACGGCTTGGCAACTCTCGCCGGATGGATGGTCCAGTCGGGCCGCGACCTTGTCGCGGAAGCCGACCTGATTGTGCCGGTTCCCTTGCACTTTGCCCGGCTCGCCCGGCGGGGTTTTAACCAGTCTGCCTGGCTCGGACAGGCCATTTGCCGCATGTCGGGCACGCCAATCCTGGTTGATGCGATAAAGCGTACGCGCCGTACACCCAGTCAGGCGGGCCTCTCCGCCCGCCAGCGCCGCCGCAACGTGGCCGGGGCATTTACCGTCAGAAAGCCCGCCGTGGCGCGGATTTCAGGCCGCCGCGTCCTGCTTGTCGACGATGTGTTAACCACAGGGGCCACACTCTCGGCGTGTACACGTGCCCTGAAACAGGCAGGCGCAGCCAATGTGGACGTGCTTGTGCTCGCGCGCGTTGTCCGGGAAACAGATGTCACCATATAAGCCAAAGAACTCACAGCTTTAAGGAGCCTGCCCGTAATGCCCAAGGTTACAATCTATACGCGCGCCTTCTGCCCGTATTGCAGCCGCGCCGTATCCTTGCTCAAGGAAAAGAAGGTCGCCATGAAGGAGATCGACGCTGGCATGGATGCCGCGAAGAAAGCCGAGATGGTTGAACGCTCCGGCGGTGCCCGCACGTTCCCGCAGATTTTCATCGGCGACAAGCATATCGGCGGATGCGACGACATGATGGCACTGGAACGGGCCGGCAAGCTCGACGCCATGCTGGCGGCCTGAGGCTTCACCCATGATCCGTTACGCTCTCATCTGCGGTGATTGCGAACACGAATTCGAGGCATGGTTTGCCTCATCCGCCGCCTTTGACGCGCAGGCGAAAAAACGCCTTGTGACCTGCCCGGAATGTGCCGGGGCCAATGTCACGAAGCAGATCATGGCGCCGTCCGTGAAGTCGCCCAGGAAGACGGCGGCACGGGCGGAAGCGGAAAAGCTGGCGGCCGAATTCGCGGCGAAGGCCCGCGACCATGTCGAGAAGAATTTCGACTATGTCGGCGACAGTTTCGCCGACGAGGCCCGCGCGATGTATTATGGCGAAACCGAAGACCGCCCGATCTGGGGCGCGACCACGCCTGAGGAATCGGCCGCCCTGCGCGAGGAAGGCGTCCCGGCTGCGCCCCTGCCGCCCGCCTTCACGCCGAAACGTCCGAAACAGGCCAAGCCCAAGACCGGCCTGAACTAGCTGCTTCTGGCCGAGAAGACAGCCCATTGCGCGTCAAATGCCCGCTTGAAGGCGGGCCGCGCTTCGCCGCGCTGCATATAGGCCGCGAGGTTCGGGAATTCTTCCAGCAATCCTGATCCCTGCAGCCTTCGCAGCACCGATACCATCATCAGGTCCCCGGCACTGAACGCGCCGTCCAGCCAGTCATCCGCACCGAGCCGGCCGGACAGGCTGGCCAGCCGCGTGCGCAGGCGACCTTCCAGCATGATCATCCGCTCGGCATGCCAGGGCTTGTCCCCCTCCAGTAGCGGCGCAATGTCATAGTCCCAGACCACGGGCTCAATCGTGTTCAGCGCACTAAACATCCACATGATAGCCCGGGATCGGGCATGCGCATTCTCGGGCAGCAGGCCCGCGCGGCTCTGCGCCACATGAAGCACGATCGCGCCGGATTCGAACAAGGTCAGACCGTCTTCTTGATAGGTCGGTATCTGCCCGAACGGATGAAGCGCCAGATGATCCGGCGCTTTCAGCTCGGCGAATGAGACAAGCTTCACATCGTAGCTTTGGCCGACTTCCTCCAACGCCCAGCGGACGGGCATGTCCCGGGCCAGCCCCAGGCCATTATCAGGTGACTGTTCAAAGGCGGTAATCGTCGGGATCATCGGGCGCTCCGGCGCGCCGCCTGACGCGGCGAGTTAAACCAAACATGCCAACCGGATGGTGCATATTCAAGCGAATTGCATGATCGCCTCCGCCCGCGCGCTTTGCCGCGCTTGACCCAAGCTGCGCCTTCGCTAATACGGCCTGCAGATACGAGTCACGGAGAGGCCTCATGGCGACCAGCGAATATCATCACGGCGATATGGACATCGAAGCACAGCAAGCCACCTGGCACGGCTTCATCGTGGGCAGCACCTGGGGCGGCCTGATGATCGTGCTCTCCGTTGGCTATGCAGTCCTCGCCGTTGCCATCGGCATGAACTGGATGATCTCGCTCGGCATCATGGCTGTTGTCGGCCTCGCCGCTGGCCTCTTCCTGAACCTTGGTGGCCGCTGGATGGCAACGCTTGTGCTGCTCATCATCCTCGCGCTGGTCGTTCAGGGCTTTATCGCCCTCTTCGGAATGATGCTCTAGGCAACCTGCCGCATTAGCAAATCTCGACACAGTCCTGGCACCGCGCCATCGCGGGGTCAGCCTCCAGCATGTCGCGCGGTATCGCCTCGCCGCATTGCGTGCAGAGGCCGAACTGGCCGCCCTCCATCCGCGCCAGGGCCGCTTCAATCCGGCCAAGCTGACGGTTGCGTTCAAGCAGTGCATTTCGCCGTGTATTGGTCATGTCTTCGCGCGTGAGGCGAAGGCATTCGGGCGCGTCAGGGGAAATATCCCTTTTCATGCCAATATGCTGCGTCGGCTTTAAGGGCTTGGCAAGGCGTTTCGGGCGAAAGTCGTTCGTCTTATAGGGGAATCGCGCGCATTCGTGTGCTCCCGGCTGCCGAGGAGGCTTTCATGGGCCTGCCGCCCCTTGTCATGAGTCATGTGACCAAGCGTTTTGGTGCGTTCACGGCCGTGAGCGATCTGTCGCTCGACGTGCCCGAGGGCGCGATCATTGGCTTTCTCGGCCCCAATGGCGCGGGCAAGTCGACCAGCCTGCGCATGGCGCTCGGTGTGATGCAGCCGGATTCCGGCTCGGTCAGCCTTTTCGGCAGGCCGCCCGAGATTGCCACGCTGAAGCGCGTCGGCTTCCTTCCCGAAGAGCGCGGCCTCTACAAGAAGATGACCACGCGCGCCACGATCGAACATTTCGCGCGCCTCAAGGGCCTCAGCGCCCGCGACGCCCGCGCCCGCGCGATTGAGCTGCTCGACATGTCGGGCCTCTCCGAGTTCAAGACGACGCGCATTTCCAAACTCTCCAAGGGCATGGCGCAGAAGGTCCAGATCCTCTCGACGCTCGCCCACCGACCGGACTTCCTGATCCTCGATGAACCCTTCTCCGGTCTCGACCCGGTCAACCAGCAGGTGCTCGAAGACCTTATCCGTGCCGAGCATGACCGTGGCGCGACCATTCTCTTCTCCACGCATGTCATGGAACATGCCGAACGCCTCTGCGACCGCATCGTCATGATGGCGCGTGGCCGTAAAGTGTTCGACGGCACGCTGGACGAGGCCTTCAATGCGCTGGGGCAGGGCGCCCGCATCGCCGTCAGCGAAGGCTTTGACCTCGCCGCCGCGCTCGCTCCCAAAGGCTTCGAGGCCCACCGCGCACCCGACAAGGGACCGGGAGACGCCTGGCGCATCAGCCTGCGGCCCGGCACCGGCGCACAGGACGCCCTGCGCGCCGCCATCGAGGCCGGCGCCCCCATTGTCGGTTTTGCGCCTGAAGAGGCGCGCCTGCGCGATGTGTTCGTCTCGCTCGTGGGCGAGGCCGATGCCGCCGCCCTCATTGAATCCACCGGGGAAGGGGCAATCGCCTGATGCGCAATGTCTACCTGATCTTCCGTCGTGACTATCTGGGTTACGTAAAGGCCTGGGGCTTCTGGCTCAGCCTCGCGGCCGTTCCCCTCTTCATGCTGATCGGCGGCACCTTCGCCATTTTCGCCGCCAAGTCCTCGCCCGTGCGCTATTACGCCGTCGTCGAGAGCGGCACGACCTATGGCGATGCCATCGAAGGCGAGTTCGTCCGCGACGAGGCCGACGCGGGCAATCAGGCCCGCGACATGGCCGAGGGGATGGAGCTGACAGATGACCAGCGCGACCAGCTGCAGGACAATGCCGCCGCCGCCTCGCGCAAGTTCATCCGTGTGCCCGCGCCGGCAACGGACATAGACGACCTGCGCCCCTATCTCCTCGGCCAGCAGCTTGTCTCCGGCCCCTTGGGCGACAAGCCGCTTTTTGCCGTGTTCATTCCCTCGTCCGACGGCAAGAGCCTCGAATACTGGAGCGATGATGTCAGCGTCAGCGCCCTGCGCTGGCAGGCCGAAAGCGCCATGCGCCGCCTCGCGCGCCAGCAGGCCTTCACGGAGGCGGGCCTTGGCCCGGATTACCTCGACACCGTTGATGACAGTGCCCTGACCGTCCCGGCCCACCGCATCCGCACCGTTGCCGAGCAGACCACGGCTGGCTCGGAAGTCACCATGGCCGACAAGGCGCCCGTCTATGTCGCCGGCGGCCTCGCCTATTTCCTCTGGCTGATGATCTTTTCCATCATCCAGTACCTGCTGATGGGCACAATCGAGGAACGCTCGAACAAGATTTTCGACACGCTGCTCACCTCCGTGAAGCTGCCGGAACTGCTCGCCGGCAAGCTACTCGCCGTGTTTGCCGTCACGTCCACGATGATGCTGTCCTGGGGCCTCTTTGCCTTCGGCGCCTCGCTCTTCGCCACCAGCCAGATTCCCGGCGGCGCAAGCCTGCTCTCGCCCTTCCTCGCGGCCTTCGCCAATCCGGCCATCATCATCCCCGGCCTGATCAGCTTCCTCCTCGGCTACATCATGTACGGCATGATCTTCATGGCCCTCGGCTCGCTCTGCGACACGATCCAGGAAGCGCAGACCCTGCTCAGCCCGATGATGATCCTGCTCATGCTGCCCATGTTCGCTATCTTCATCGCCTTCCAGGATCCGGGGTCGCCGATCATCGACGTGGCCTCATGGATCCCGGTCTTTACGCCCTTCCTGTTGATCCTGCGCATGCCGCACAATCCGCCCATGTGGGAAATCATCGCCCAGATGCTGATCATGGCCGCCACCGCCGCCACGATCCTCTGGCTCGCCACCAAGGTCTACCGCGCAGGCGCCATCCACGGCGCCGGCATCGGCGACCTTGGCGGCGTCGTCAAACGCATGTTCAGCCGCAAGAAAGGCTGAGCGCGGAGCAGGGGCTCAGCCTGAGCGAAGTCTAAGGACGAGGCCCCGCTAACAGTTCTCATCCAGCCCTGACAGATAATCGACAGTTTCCCTGATCGTGATCACATGGCATTGCGCCATGCCCGACGTGAGGTAGCCCGGCGTGGCGAGGGTCTCGCCACTGCCTGCGTCCACGATTTCGAAATGCGCATCGCCCTCGGCCGCAAACTTGTCCTCAACCGTCGCGCCCGGTGTCACGGTCCAGGCATGGTCATAGATCGTCACCGTCACGGCCCGCTCGCTCTCATTGGCAATGGTCAGCGTCTGCGTGGCGAGCACGTCCGGGCCCAGCCAGTAGGCGAGGGCGCAGGCCACGATCACAATCGGCACAATTGCCCAAAGGATAAGTCTCTTCATCGTCTGTCCCGATTGGCTTCGATCAGAAGCATCGGTCAGCATTCTGGCTGGATGATGACAGTCCAAAGAAAAAGCCCCGCCAGAT
>NZ_AWFG01000032.1 GCF_000682695.1 Hyphomonas chukchiensis
GTCATCGAGTTCAAGCTGACAACGCTTGCTGGCTTCGTCCTCATTCCCTTTGCACTTTGGAACAAGACCTCATTCCTCGCTGAGCGCGTTCTCGGGAATGTCATCTCATCCGGGGTCAAACTGATGGTGCTGGCGGTGATTGTCGGCATCGGCTCCACTCTCTTTGGATCTGTCACGGCGGAAATCACGCCCGGAGACGTGACCCTGGAAGACGCCGCCACCGTCATTCTGGCGTCGCTCGCACTCGTCGCGCTTGGAATCTTCGGCCCTGGAATCGCCGCCGGCCTTGTTTCAGGCGCCCCGCAACTCGGCGCTGGCGCCGTCGTCGGAACCGCCGCAGGCGTTGGAGCGGGCGCTATTGCCGGAGGCGCGCTCGCGGGCGGCTCTATGCGCGCAGGCGCAGCGGCAACAGGCGGCGCCATCAAAGCGGGCGCATCTCTTAGCGGCGGCGCCGCGACTTCCTTTTCCCTCGGCAAGGCCGCCTCCGGCGCAAACGGATGGCGTGCAACCGCCGCCGGCGTCGGCGCGATGGTGGAGGCTGGCGCGAGGAGTTTCGCAAGCGGCGCTCGCTCGGCAGCGTCGCGGGCCGTTGCGCCTGTAAAGCGGAGCTTCGAAAGCGGAGGCCGCACAGCTTTCAGCGCCACAGGCGGAACGTTGGGCGACGTCGCCGCCGCCCCGGCCGCCACGGGCGGAGCGCCGAATTGGGCGCGGCAGGTTCAACGACAGCAATTGCAGAGAGACGCAAGCCTCGCAGCCGCATCGGCCTTGCGTGACGGCGATCGCGGCGGGTCGGGCGACGGTCCGCGTCTCAAACAGGATGAGGACTGATCGATGTTCTGGAAAAGACAACAGCAAAAATATGGAACCACGCCGGAAGCCGTCACGCCTTATCAGCGCGCCGCGCAGGTCTGGGATGACCGGATCGGATCGGCGCGCGTGCAGGCGGAGAACTGGCGCCTGACTGCGCTCGTCGCCTTGGCGCTCGCCTTTGTCATGTCAGGCGCATTCATCTGGCGGTCCACACAAAGCATCATCACGCCCTATGTCGTCGAACTCGAAACAGACGGCCGCGTCCGCACCGTGCAATCGGCGGTCGCCGATTATAAGCCGACCGACGCTCAGATCGCTTACCAGCTCGCGGAATTTGTCAAACAGGTGCGGTCGGTGTCGATCGACCCCATCGTCGTGCGCGAGAACTGGTTGAAAGCCTACGCCTTCACGACCGATCAGGCGGCGCTCACCCTCAACGATTACGCCCGCGAGAACGATCCATTCGCAGAGGTCGGCAAACGCTCAGTGTCCGTAGAAATCCAAAGCATCGTGCGGTCTTCTCAAGACAGTTTCGATCTGCGTTGGCGCGAAACGACATTTCGGTCGGGCGTTCAGGTGTCATCGGCGACCTATACCGGCGTTCTCGCCATCGTCTTCGATCCGCCTCGTGACGAAGAAACCCTGCATCGCAATCCGCTCGGGCTCTACGTCCACGGCATCAACTGGTCAAAAGATCTCACTCAAGGAGGCAATCAATGATCCGCACTCTCGTAATAATCGGCGCGCTCGTCTCATTGGGCGCCTGCGCTTCCACCAATCCCCACGACAACTTCGTTCTTGATGACGCCGAGTTCATGGAGGCCGTCTATCTGGCGGACGATCCGAACGGGGAACCTCTCATCATCGAAAGGATCGAGCCGCTCGCGATGGCCGGACAACTCAAACCGCTGACGGAATCGCCAATAGCGGCGGTTCCGGAGTTGAAACCCTATGAAGCCATTGACGAGGCGAACCGGAGCGCCGCCGTTGAACCCGACGCGACAAGCTTCATCAACGCCATCCAGATTTATCCCTATACGATTGGCGCGCTCTATCAGGTCTATACCGCCCCGGAGCAGGTGACAGACATAGCCCTTCAGCCAGGCGAGGAGCTGATGTCGGTTTCCGCCGGCGACACCGTGCGCTGGGTCTTAGGCGATACGGTCTCAGGCTCCGGCGACGCCAGTCAGACGCACATTCTGGTGAAGCCAATCGCCTCCGGTCTCAAGACCAACCTCATCATCACCACATCAAAACGGACCTACCACATTGAAATGACGTCCTACCGCGAAACCTATATGGCGGCGGTGTCCTGGCGTTATCCGCATGAAGAGCTGGTGACGGCGCGCGGCAACGCCGCCCGTCGGCAGGCGCAGGGGCGCACTGTCATTGATCGCGGCCTCAGTCTTGATCGCATCAATTTCCGTTATGAGATCAAAGGTGACGAACCCCACTGGCGTCCATTGCGCGCTTTCGATGACGGCCGAAAAGTCTACATTCAGTTTCCGTCACGGCTCGACCAGGGCGAAGCGCCGCCGCTCTTCGTCGTCGGGCGCAACGGCGACAGTCAGCTCGTCAATTACAGGATCAATGGCTCTTACTATATCATCGACCGCCTGTTTGCGGTCGCCGAACTGCGCCTCGGAGAAGACGATCAGGAGGTGGTTCGGATCGAACGCACCGCCGCTCCCAGAAATTGGATGGCGGGCCTATGAGCGCGGTTGAACAAGACGACAGCCTGGCGATCCGCGCCAAGCCCCGGCCGGTCAAGCGCTTTAACAAGCGTGTCCTGATCGGGGCGTCGTCGGTCGCCGCCCTCCTGATCCTGGGCGCCGCCGCAATGGCGTTGCGCACGCCGGATCGCGCTCAAGAGGCGCACACGGAACTCTACAATACGCGGCACAAACCCATGCCCGACGCCTTTGCGTCTTTGCCCGAGAGTTATGGCGACATGCCGTCAAGGCTCGGCCCGCCGCTGCCGGGTGATCTTGGCGCCGCCATGATTGGCGCGCCGCGGATCGAAGACGCGCCGGAAAACCCCTTCAGATACCAACCGGCGCGCGTGGCGAGCACAGGACCAGCAAGCGGGGGCCCCAGCGCCGCAGATGACGCGCGGACGTCTGACCTCTTCTTCATCAACAACAGCGCGCAGGGCGGACGGGTATTGGCGGCAGGCGACGGCGGCGCGCCCACAAGGCTCGACCAGCTTGCGTCCGTCATCAGTCCGGGCGTCGAGGACAGGACAGCTTCGACAGGATTCGCGGACCCGCTCGATCCGAATTTCCAGCAGCGCAAGGAAGGCTTTCTCGGCGCCGAGGTCGATGACGGGATCTACAACCCGCATCGCCTGCAAGCGCCCATCTCGCCCTATCAGGTCATGGCCGGAACGATCATTCCCGCGAGCCTGGTGACGGGGCTGAATTCTGATCTTCCCGGTCAGGTCATCGCGCAGGTCACGGAGAATGTTTACGACACGCCGACGGGCGCGCACTTGCTCATCCCCCAAGGCTCGCGACTGATAGGCCGGTATGACAGCGTCATCGCCTATGGCCAGTCCCGCGCGCTCGTCGTCTGGTCGCGCATCATCATGCCGGACGGCTCTTCAATCGTGATCGACAACCTGCCGGGCGTCGACATGGCCGGTTACGCCGGCCTCGAAGACCGGGTCGATTATCACGCTTGGCGCCTGTTCCAGGCTGCCATCCTGTCATCGGTACTTTCCGTCAGCGCCGAACTCGGCCGCGACAGCAATGATGACGAAATTCTTGAAGCCCTTCGCGACGGCGGCCAGCGCACGATCAACCAGGCGGGCCAGCAAATCATCACCAAGCAATTGAATGTCCAACCAACGATCACGGTGCGGCCCGGCTATCGGCTGCGCGTGATCGTCAACAAGGACATCGTATTGAAGCCCTACGGAGATTGAACGTATGAGCGCCACCACTCTCAAGATCGGACCCTTGCCCGACACGACGCCCGTCAAGCTGACCATTGCCGTCGATCCTGACGTCAACGCGGACCTGGAGCTGTACGCGCAGATTTATGAAGAGACGTACAAGGAAAAAGCATCCGTGGCGGTGCTGATCCCGTCCATGCTCGAAGCGTTCCTTGCGAGCGACAGCGGCTTCAAAAAAGCTCGCAAGGCGCGCGGCTCTCATCCCAACTCATCAAAGTAGCAGAGGAGTACATAACCATGGCGACCATCGGTCAGTTTCGTCTCACCCACGAAGGATATGAAGGCACCATCTCGACCTTGAGCATGGCGCGCAAAGTTCGCATCGTTCCGAACGGCAACAAGAAGAATGAAAAATCCCCGGACTTCTTTGTGAAGACCGGACAATGCGATCTTGGCTTTGCACATCGGAAGATGTCCGAAGGCCAGAGCCCGCGCCCCTATCTCAAGGTCTTTCTGGACGATCCAAGCTTTGTCGAACCGATCTGGGCGGCGTTGTTCGAGCAGGACGGCAAGGCGGATCTCGTCTGGTCGCGTCCGCGACCGACAGCGAGCTAATCAACCGCAACTGCCGATCATGCCTTCGCGTCGCACCATATCTGAAGAGGAGATCGAAGACGGCCTGAATGTCGTCGCGCAACTGATCGACAGATATGGCGACGTCTACTGGCCCGTATTTGAACGGTTGGAAAGGGAGCTCGAGGATCGCAGATCGCGGTCATTGCGCGTCAGGGCGCGACTTGCACGAGGCAAGCACGACGAGATCAGTATCGATGTTTCATCTTAGTGATAATGCACCAAACGCGGCGAAATTCCCCTATTTGTTCAAACGTAGGAAACCGATGACTTCTTATGGGGAGACATCATGGCTACGTACATTTGAGGTCTGTACTTCGGCCAGACTTGATCGAGGTTTGGGCAAGGTGTGAACTGTCAGCGCCTCACCGCATGCATATTTCGCGACATCAAGAAGGTGCTTGTGATGAGTTAAGTAGATCACCTGGCCGTGCTTTGACATCTCAGCCATCAACCTAAAAGTTTGAGCCGCCCGGTCATCGTCGAATGGTTCCAAAATATCGTCCGCAAAGAAGGGCAAAGGTGGGCGATTGGCAGCAAATGCGGAGTGCCCTGCAATGCGCAATGCCAAGTAAAGTTGGAACCGGGTGCCCCTGGACATATCATCAGCTGCAAGGTCCTTTCCTTCGCCTCTAGAACCGACGAGGATTTCACCGTCCTTTCCAGGAGCAGCATAAAGACCTTTGAAGCCTCCCTCCGTGATGGCGACAAAAGCGTTGCTTGCTTCCGTCATTAGGGCGCTCCGATGGGTTTCCCTAAAGGTTTGGAGGGCTCGCCTCGCGGCGTGAACACCAGCCACCGCTTGAAGATGGGCAACTGTTTCCTGTTCAATCTGAAGCAAGAGCGATTCACGTTGCTCGACCATCCTCGCGACGTCACCATCTTGTCCCACCGATTGAAAAGCGGCTTCAGCTGTCTTCCACTCATGATAGAGTCTACTGACTTCGGAGTTGCGATCTTCGGATGATGCTTCTAGAGCGTTGTGCTCTCTTTCTAACGTCTCAATCGCCTCTGTTGATGACGCATTCTCTTCAAGGGCGGCTAGAGCAACTTCAAAAGTTGCCACCGATACCGCGCGAGTGATTTGCGTTTTCAGCTCGCTCGTCTGTCGTTCAAGTTCTTGTTTTTTTATTGACGCTTTGACTGCGGAAGCAACTCCTGAAACACCCTCAGCACCGAAAAAAGACTCCATAGGCGAAAGTTCATTTTTTATACGCGCTAGAGCGACTTTGGCACCTTCTTCGGCTCGCTTGCCTCGGCCAATCTCTCTCTCAACACGTTTTCGTTCCGCGATAGCATTTTGGGCATCTGATAGAGCAGCCCTTAGCGCATCGGCTGCCTTAAGGGGTTCATCATCGTCAAACTCCATGCTGCATGCACTGGCGATTCTGCGCACTTCATCGCGGTATGCCGCCTTGTTGGACTCCATTCCGAGCACTCGTTCCTCCAGGCGCTGAACTTCTCCTATATGGCTCGACAGATCTTCCAGCACCTGAAGTATAGCTTTGACGCTGTCTGGATCAGACTCGCCGGCACGCCCGCCAATCCAAATGGAATTGACTGTAGATTTCCAGTCTTCCCGCCACTTGTCAGCAGCTAGCTTCGAACGATTTGCTTGTTCTTCACGGCGTTGTTTGATTTGTCGAGATCGTTTGAGATTGTCCAATGCTGTTTGCTTGTTCGAAACGGCAGCTTGCCAAGCACTGATCGCAGAATCGCACATTGCGAGCAGGTCATCTTCATTATCCGCCGCCTCTAGGCCACAAGTGATGGCTCTGTCGCGAATTGCAGCCAAGGCGACGGTTTTCGCCTCAGTTTCTCTCTGTACATTAAAGGTGGTCTCTTCTTGCTCTGAAATCGCTTCCAACGCAGCTTTCCGAAGCTCCAGCCACCTCTCAAGCTCAGCCAAAGTCAGCGACGCAGCTAATTTGAGGGAAGCAAGCAAGATTGTTCTTCGTCCGTCTAGTGCTTCTTTTTCTTGAATGAGCGCGTGCTGAGTTTGTTCCGCGGCTTCGAGGTCAGATTTTGCGACAGCCAGGCGCCGGGTTGATTGTCGAAGATCCGCGATATCGCCTGCCTGAGCCAATTGCCTCGCATGAAGCGTATCTGTTTCTAAGACACGCGACCGAAATTCGTTCGCTGTTGAAAGACAGTTCTCCGCGTCCAGAGGTTTCTTGTCTTCCAATTCTGAAAGATGCGCGCGCCAAGCATCTTCGCGATTCTGCAGGGCCTCCTGCACACGTCGATCGTCAACAATCCCTGACTCAGACACCGCTGCCGTTGTCTCGGCAGTTAGTCTGCGAATTTCGTCCGTAAGCCGTGTAATTTCCTGATCATTGAGAACCTTTCGATTTTGGAGACCTGATTCTCCATCCCGCAAAGTCTCAATATCCTCCGCCGCTACGGTTCGTTGCCCCTTCAAGTCGTCGCAAGTTCCAGCCCAAGGCGATAAACCGCTGAGCCTTTCTTCAGCCTTCGCTTTCGCGGCGGCGAGCGTTGTTTTGGCAAGCTGAAGACTTCGATCGTCACAAGCAGTTCGGTTTGCCTCCAAAACCTGTTTGAGCGAAGTCATGTCCGGAAATTCGGATAACGCGTCGAGTTCTTCTTGCGCTTGGTTTTCATCACGAGTGGCGTCTGACAGCTCCTGATGAGCCGACGCCTCGTCAGCAAGGATCGCTCCCCGGTCGTCTAGTAAAGCACGAAGACGGGCGGCAACGGGGGCGGTCAGCAATAATGAATTAGGGTCAGTTTCTGGGTCGGTGCCTAAAGAAGATAAGAGTTTTGATATTTGATCATTCAGGATCCGGATTTCACTTTTGCGCTTATCAATATCGGCGGCATCTTTGTAACGCCCCTCTAATTGGGTCTCTCGAAGCAGGTTAATTTTCGTCGCAGACTCCAAAACCGTTTCATTAACGACGAGCTTTGAGAGTTCCGCTTCAGCAGCACTAATTGTCTCGACGGCGTCCCGGTGACGGCTTTCCTCAGTCGAATTGTCAATCTTTAAGCGCTCAATTTCATCAATCCACTCATCCGGCATACCAGACGGAACATCTGAGACTTCGAGCTCGGCAAGGATGTCTGTCAGGTCGCGCCAAAGTGGAAGCGCCTCAAACAATCGCTTGAGGAACACTTGTCGCCTGTTCATCTCATTGCGTTCGGCTTCTGCTTCCTTGTACGCGCTATCGGCTTGCATAGCCGTCCGTCGCAATTTTTCATAAGCACTTGCTTTGACATCAATGTCCTTGATGCCTGTATCTAGCTGTTTCAGCTCAGCTAGCAGATCATTTAGCCGGTATTTTCGTCCGGGTATCTTATAGAAACTATTTGCCTCGTTCTCGATATCGTCGATGGCAGAGGATAGCGCGGTGAGTCCTGACGCCGCCGAGAACAGAAGCGCCCCCAGATCTCCTTTGCTACTCAAGATGCTATCGCCGCCAGCCACCAACGAATGTTCATCAAGTGAGAACATTTGCACGTAGCCATCGCGAGTCACGCCACCCAAAGCGCTTTTCAATTGCGCGTCGCTGATCGGCTCATTGGAGAAGTCGCAAAAATCATTTTTCGAGCGCTTATGACGTCGTGCCTCGAAAGTTGTGCCGCCAAATTCAACCCGTGCACCAATTTGTAGTACATCGACCGGGTGTAAGAAATCATACTGAGTTGTCCGACCGAAACCGAACAGGAAGTCCAGACATGCTGAACGAAACGTCGATTTACCAGCCTCATTCGGGCCGTACACAATGTGCATGTCGCCCGCTGCTTTTCTTTCGCCAAGATCAATCGTGCGATCCGTGAAGATGCCATAGCGATCAAGATTAATCTGGCGAAATCTCATTGGGATTCTCTATCGTCGATCACCAGTCTTGCGATGACCTTCTGCATACCCCTTCGGGCCCATTCATTGAGCATCTCGCCTTCTATCGTGCCGGAGGGGGCCAAAGCATTGCGAACTTCCAAGGGAAGTTTGGACGTTAGGGGGTCGAGGATCTGTCTTAAGTGTTCCTTTGTCGCTTGCAGCTCATCAACCTTCATTAGCGAAGCCAATTCGTCTATGGGAAGGGTGCTTTGGCGGCCCTGACTTTCATTCGAAACATCTAACTCAACCAGTTCGACAAATGCTTTTCCTGCGCGCGCTGCTGCCTGCCGAGCTTCTTCGAGTACAAGATCGAGGTCACGTTCAAGGCGAGGCGCGAGGGGCGTACTGCCTACCAGATTGAGCCTGGCGACAAGTAAGCCACACTCAATTCTGGGCACTGCTTCTCCGAGGGCAATATCCAAGCACTCAACGAGGTCACGCATGTCCGACAGACCTGATACATCGACCTCAATCCGCTCGAATTGTGCGACCTGGACTGGTCGTTCTTCGATATCGATCTGACCATTGTCATGGACGAAGCCTATCGTTACCGACTTTGGGCCACTCTCTTTAATGCTGCGACCTTGTGGGATGCCCGGCATAACGATAACCGGCGCACTTTGGTGATGAACTGTGCGCTTGTGGATATGCCCAAGCGCCCAATAGTCGTACCCAAAGTCGATCAGGTTTTGAACGCTACAGGGCGAATATGAGTCATGCTCTGCGTAGCCCGCCAGACTGGTGTGTAGCAGGCCGATGTTAATCCGTTCAGCCATGGGCGCAGGATACATCGGCAGCAGGCTATCAGGCGCAGATATATTTTTGAAACTTAAGCCATGGATGGCGATCCCATAGTTTTGCAGGTCTACGGTCTCGCCTCTTGCTGAGAAGATATGAACATTCTCCGGCAAAACGAGATGTCGCGTAACCTTCGATTCGGCGTCGTGATTACCTTTGACGATAAAGACCTGCACACCACCTTCATTCAAACGCCGCATTTCAGCGGCAAAGAAACCTGCGGTCTTTACGCTATTCATATCGCCATCATATAGATCGCCGGCGATCAGAAGTGCGTCAGCACCTTCCTCAAGGCAAAGATCTATAATTCCTGAAAAACTCTGACGTGTCGCGTTAGCTATTACTTCGCCTGCCTCTGGATCTCTGAGAGACAGAGACTTCAGCGGCGAATCCAGATGGACATCGGCAGTATGGACGAACTTGAACATATGTTTCTCCAACACAGCCTATTCCGTGAGACTTCTCCGTTGCGATGTTAAGAAACCCACAGAAATCGGAGCCTCCTCCTATTCGCAGTCAAACTGAGCCTTACGCTTCAATGTTTTATTGTGCGCCGAATTGCGAACAATAAGATCCTCATGCTGCAATCGTTCAAGCAGAAGGCCGGGTGAAATCCCTATCTCCTCTGCGAAATCCTCCAATTCTTCTTGTTCTAGATCGTTAGCGTATTCACCATACATTTCTCTAAAGGATGATATTGCATTCTCCGGCACAAGAAATTCGGCTGAATACGCATCTGCTTCGCGTTCTATGTCCCGATCTTCTGTGCCCGTCTTGTCTTGGTCTATGAATATCGATTTCTTGCTATGAAGTAGGATATGAGCGGCCTCGTGGAAGAAAGCGAACCAAAAGCGCTCCTCATATTTTCCCCGATCACTTAGAACGATTACAGCCTTGTCTTTGTGCGCCCAGAAGGCCGCTCCCCTTAATCCGGTATTTTTCAGACTTGGAACAAGGGCGAGCGCAACGCCTGCCTTTGCGCAAAGATCGACTAGCTCATATTCAATCGCCTGCCAGGGGCGCCTTGTCAGTGCACGAATCTCATCTAGCTGCACCCTGAAGTTACCTTCGTCATAGGGCGCTGTGTCTATCTGGTCCGCGAGTATCTCTCCCTGTCTCAGCCAGGCCGCAACTGCATATTGGTCAATTTCATGGTGGTTGTGTTGCTTGAAACGTGCGGGGCTAACCCTCACCTCCCAAAACTCCCTGAACGCATTGATGCTGCTGACACCAAAGAAGCGAAGCATCGTGTCAACCAAGTCCGCTTCTTTTGGTTTAGAGGGCAGGAATTTGGCCTTCACCATTTCAGCGATTGGGAACTCACGCGCCCATGCCATAGCCGCCGCGGAAACGCTCTTTATTCGTTCTTTGGCCCTAGCTTGTTGAAGTTGAAAGCGCGCATCTAACTGTAACCAATATCCCGCACTATCCCCAAGCACACGCTCAAACTGGAGGGCCGTTTCGGGTGAGATTGGGGCTTTGCCCGCAATAATCTCACTGATTGTCTTAGACGTACGGCCACAACGACGAGCGAAGTCTACCTTCTTTATACCACGCGCCTCCAAGACCCAGCTCAGATATGCTCCTGCATGCTCCTGATCGTAGTCGGGGAGGAATTCCGTATTTTTTGTGGCCATTATTTCGTCCCCTCTATGTCGTATATTTTGATCCGCTCTATCTCCGACAATGTTTGCGGTTCGGGCTCCATGTCGGCCCGAAAATAGATTCTGCCTGGGCCATTAGGACCAACAGCGAATGTTGATGGTGATCCCTTATCGACCCGACGCCGCGATACAGGAGGAGAGGCTGAAAGGTCAGCCAGATTTGGCGCCGCATCGAGCGACCAAAGAATGCGCTGCACATGGAGAGCAAGACGATCCCCGAACGTCTCTTGGAGACGCTTTGCGCTGTTGCACAGCGCGCGCAGACGCTGATCCTCAAATCCACATTGCATTCCACGCCGATCGCCCGCCGACGCGGCCGCCTGTTCCGAATCTTTTCGTAACGCAAATCGTTAAGAAGATTTGCCGCCCAAGTCAAACTCTTTTTTCTTTACCTAATGCGTTATGAAAAAGGTTGACTTGTCCTGAGAATGGGAAGATTAATCTTAACGCAACTCGTTAAGAAAAAAGGAGCGCGCCATGGCGCATATTGATGCAGAAGATATCGAGGCGTGCGTCCGTGACGGTCGTGCTCCGCGACAAAACGGTCCCTACGCAATTAAGATTGCCGGACCCGACAGTGATGACTTTGAACGTTATCGTGTTGACGACCCGGTCTTGGTTGGGCGCCAAATTATTGCGGAAAAAGGCGTTACGCCTGCGGATGAACATCTCGTCTTTCTCGTATTGCGTGGCGGCGGCTTTGAAGAGATTCAGCTGGATGAAGCTGTGGACCTCCGCACGCGCGGTGTTGAAAAGTTCATCATCTTCGCCAGTGCAGAATCCCACCGGCTGGCGATCGAGGGGGAGCGGTACGAATGGGGCACCAAACTGATTACCGGTCTTAAGATCGCTGAGATTGGCCGTATTGATCTCGAAGCTTTCGAGCTGTGGAGAGAACGCCGCGGAGGTGAAGAGGACGATCTTATCGAGCCGGACACGATTATTAACCTCAGCGATCCGGGACTTGAGAGGTTCTACAAGAAAAAGCGCCCGCCAAAGAAAATTATCATTATCGTCAATGGGCGGCGGAAGTCGGTCGAACCTCAAGGGCTTTGCTTCGAAGATTTGATCGCGCTCGCCTTTGAGACACCGCCGGAAGGCGAACAGATCTGCTTCACCATCACGTACCGCAAGGGCCCAGCGGATATGCCCGAAGGCTCGCTGATCGAAGATCAGTGTGTGTCGATTATCGCAGGAATGGTCTTCAATGTTACAGCAACTGATAAATCATAGTCCGGATCTTCAGCGCCTCATCGAGGACGGATACGAACTCTCGGTCATTGCGGGACACTTGGTCGTCGACAATGTGCCTTACGTCTCCAGCGATCGGAGTGTAAAGCGTGGCCGACTTGTTTCGGAGCTGAGTCTTTCCGGTGACAGGACTGTTCAGCCGCATACACATATTATGATGTTCGATGGTGAGCAGCCTTGCGATCATCAAGGGAAGCCCCTGACCAAGATCATGCATCAGGCTTCGAAGCGCCGTCTGGGTGGCGGATTGGTCATCACGCATTCTTTCTCAAGCAAGCCAAAGATCGGCTATTATGCTGACTTCTATGAGAAGGTGACAACTTATGAAGCGATTTTGTCGAGCCAGGCTGCGCAGATAGACTCATCCGTCACAGCCCGGACGTTCCGGGTAGTTGAGAACACGGATGAGACATCGCCCTTCATGTACATGGACACAGCATCGACTCGCGCTGGGATTGGCGCAATAACGCAGAAACTCCAGCTCCACAGCATTCATATTGTGGGCCTTGGAGGTACCGGCGCTTATGTTCTGGATGCGATCGCCAAAACCCCTGTCAGTCAAATCCAACTCCATGACGGCGACATATTTGGTCAGCACAATGCCTTTCGTGCACCAGGCGCGCCTGGAATTGAAGACCTCCGACGGCGCGAACCGAAAGTCGATTATTACAAAGGCATCTATAGCCGCATGCATCGGGGGATTGTTGCAAATGCCGCGCATATTGATGCGTCAAACGTGGCGTGTTTGCGCGATGCCGATTTTGTATTCGTTTGCATCGACAACGGCGATGCAAAGCAGCTTATCATTGAGACGCTGGAAGATGCCGGCATTCCCTTTATCGATGTAGGTATGGGAGTTCAGTTTGCAGATGACGGACTCATCGGCATGATCCGTGTAACGACTAGTACACCAGCGATGCGTGCTCATGTTCGCGACAAAAAGCGAATCCCATTGCACTCAGCTAATGAGAACAATCTTTATGCGCGCAATATCCAGATTGCTGATCTTAACATGTTGAACGCCGCCATGGCTGTCATGAAATTTAAGAAGCTTTTCGGCTTCTATGTAGATCTTGAAGGCGAGCATTTTTCGGCGCTTTCAATCGACGGCAATCATTTGCTGAATGAGGACGCTGCATGAAAGCAATTTCGATGCTAAAGCACCAATTCGTCGGCGAAATACCGGGAAAGCTGTCGGCGGGCATTCTCTACATTTCGTTAGAGTTCGACACTATGGCGCATCTTTGCTGTTGCGGCTGTGGCCACGAAATCGTGACACCGCTCAGTCCAACAGATTGGAGGTTCACCTATAATGGCGCCGCAATTACGGTGCATCCGTCGATCGGCAATTGGAGCCATCAGTGCCGGTCTCATTACATCATCCGAAATGGTCGAGTTGTTTGGGCGGGAGACTGGACAGACGAGCAAGTAGCCGCCGGTCGCGCCCGTGATCGTGCCGCGAAAGCGGTGCAGTTCGGCAATACGCCTACACCGCTAGAAGTCAAAGGCGTTGATTCAGAGCCGCCTAAGACCCGGGGGGCAATCGCACGTCTTTGGCGTTGGATGACTAGGCGCTAATCCAACATACAATCGCCCTCCAAAGATCGCCTGCTGCTCTGGCGAAAATATCGATTCAGATACATCGCCTCGGCCAGCCGACCGACGATATCTTCTCGCAAGGCAGCGCTGTATCGGCTGCCTGAATTCATAGCCGTTTTACGATTGATGGATGGTCCAAGAGGTGGCGGAGCAAAATTTGCGTGGATGCACAACATTAATTCAGGTACGAAAAGTGGCTGAATTGGATTGGCGCGATTTTCCTACAAATCTCCCTACATTTGTCCCTACATTTGTGTTGGGAAATATATACAAGTGGTTGATTTGCATATGTATTTTGATTGATTTCGAGCGCATCGCCCGCTCCAGAATAAGATTTCCCAACACACTTGAGTCACTGCTCTTAAAGGGTTCGGCCCTTTAGCCTTAGGTTTGAAACTCTGTTGGGCTATTTTTGGGCCAAAATTTGCGTCGAAAATGGGCTCGTAACTACGCTACGGCGCGCCAGGCGGATCAGGATCCGTATCTCAAGAATCGAGGCGGCTATGGCGGCTGGATTCGGATACCGACCGCTTGCAGAACTGGCAGATCCTTCCCCGATTGAGAACATGATGCGCAGGCGCGAACAGTGATCCCTGCCTTTCAGACATCATTGGTGCGCGGGAAAATTATCGTGCGCGGTGCTCTGGATGGCGTGGTTACCGATCTTCACCTGGCGGCCTTTATACTTATCGAGACCGGTTGCCGGCCGGGCGAGATCGTAAATCTGCGGAACGAGGACATCGTCCTCCACGACTCCATTCCAAATATAGCCATCCGGCCTCGCGATGGCCGGGGGGCAAAACCGAAACGTCGATCCGGCGCGTCCTATTGGTTGGTGTCTCTCTTGGCGGCGCAGCGCGCGCCGCAATTCGCCCTGAAATGCATTGACTCGCATTATACTTCGAGATGGAAAATTTGAGGTGGACGTAAATCCAAGCTGGGAAGGCGCTGTGTTACTTGATTGCGCACCCGGACTTCATACCGAAGAGCTTGAATGCATAAGCGGCGGGGCAGAAGCCCGTGAAAGCCGACTGGAATAAATTGAGCCCCACAAATGCGGTCAACAGAAACCAGGCGGGGTGGACAAAATAGCCGAGCGCGAGGCTGGCGAGCACCATGATTCCGGCAAAAGCGAAGATCGCGCGATCGATGTTCATGTCACTATTCCTTTTGAAGTAAAGAGGGATTTTATCCACGCGGTGAGCGCTTCACCGGATTGGGCGCCGGCTTGATGAGCAATCTGCTTTCCGCGCGCAAAGGCGATAAGCGTAGGAACGCCGCGCAAGCCGAGGCTTGCAGCTGCTGCCTGGTTGGCATCTGAATTGAGCTTGAACAGACGGATATCCGACGCGAAATGCGATGCAGCCTTCGCATAGGCGGGCGCCATCATCCGGCATGGTCCGCACCACGGCGCCCAGATATCAACGACAAAAGCGCCAGTGTCACGCGTTTGCAGCCGGTTGAGTATTGCGCCGTCGATTTCGACAGGAACCTCGGTGGCGATCGGCTTCTTGCACTTGCCGCAGGTGCCTTGTGTCAGATCCCGGCCGACTGGCACACGATTGATCGATCCGCATGCGTGGCAGACAAGCATCTGGGAGGCGGGTGTCGTTTGGGTCTTAGCCGGTTTCATCAGTCCTTGAGCTTGTGGGTTTTCAGGACGCCGAGCGCGGCATTCTCATAGAAGGTTTCAGAATGACCGGTGCGGACCTTGCGGAGGAAGTACTTCTCGAAGCCGACTTTTGCGAGATGTACCCAGCCGCCCTCGGCGGACCAGTTCACATTGCGCGGGGGGATCTGTGGCTGCGCTATAAATGCAACGCCGCCGTCTCCAAAGTCCGCGAGACAGATGGCATTCCACGTCGCTTCATTGGTCGGTGCTTTACCAGCAAGGATGGCGGCGAGATTGTCGGCGGTGGCAGTTACCATGGATTCAATCATGAACCCTGTTTTGGGCACGCCCACCGGAACGGGTGTCTCGCCCATGGGCGGAATGGCTATGCACACTCCGATACCGAATATGTCGGGGTAGGTAGGGTTTTGCTGGTGCTTGTCGATGATGACGAAGCCCTTGGCGTTGACCAAGCCCTTGATGTCGCGAATAGCTTCGACGCCGCGGAAAGCCGGCAGCATCATGGAGTAGCTCATCGGTAGATCGTGTATCTTCTTTATGCTGCCGTCTTCGTTCAACTCTTCGACATGCATGTGACCGGACTCGATCTTCGTAATCCGTGCATTGGTGATCCATTTGATATGGCGATCGCGCATTTCGCTCTCGAGCATGCCCTTGGTATCGCCGACACCATCCAGCCCCAGATGACCGATATAGGGTTCGGGCGTTACGAAGGTGATCGGTACCTTGTCACGGATCTTGCGCTTGCGCAGTTCAGTTTCGATAATCATGGCAGTTTCGTAGGCGGGTCCGAAACAGGAGGCGCCTTGCACCGCGCCAACGACTACGGGGCCTGGATTGGCGCAGAATGTCTCGAAAGCTTTATTTGCCGTAACCGCGTGGTCGACATGGCAGACGGATTGGGTCAACCCGTTTGCCGGACCAAAACCCTCGATGGCGTCAAAAGCAAGTTCGGGGCCTGTGGCGATGACCAGATAATCATAGGCGACGACCTCACCATTCTCGAGGCGAACCTGCTTTTCCTCGGGCTCAACTTTGATGGCCTTGCCGACCACCAGTCCGATGTGTCTTTTTTTCATCGGTTTTGTGAGGTCTATGAGGATGTCTTTGCGGTCGCGCCAGCCGACGAGTATCCAGGGATTTGACGGTACGAACTGGAAGAAGGCCGTTTCGTTGATCACCGTAACCTGATCTGCAGTACGGACCTTCTTGCGGATTTCATAGGCGGCCATCACGCCTCCCAATCCTCCTCCCAGAATCACTATGTGAGCCACCGCGCATCTCCTCGTTTCAGCACAATAGGCTCCAATTAAATACACATATGCGAACTTTATAATATACGCATTATTACTCATGGCGCGGCTACCCGTTTCGTAATATGCACGGTCCGGAGCAGTCAAAAATTGTCTTGAATCAAGGGGTAGAAAAATGGCCGACCATCGTGATTTGTCCCCCCAGTCCGTGTCGGAGAAGCACAAGGCGGGCGGCATCATCCTGATTGATGTTCGTGAACCTGCCGAGTTTGCAAATGAGCGTATACATGGCGCTTTTCTGCATCCGCTATCGACGTTCGAGCCTAAGGCCATTCCCGCAGGAACGGATCAGCTCGTCGTGTTTCAATGCGGCTCTGGTAAGCGCTCACGTAAGGCGCTGGATGAGTTCCGGTCTGCGACGGGGAAGGAGGCGAGCCACTTGGCCGGTGGCATTGCGGCCTGGAAGGCATGCGGGCTACCGACTGTAAAGATAAACCCGGCGACGGGACAGGTTGAAGACCATGGGCGCTACTAAGATGCGCGCATTGCTATTGGCGCTTTGTTATATGATGGGTTTCGCTTTGACGGCCTCTGCCCAGAGCCTGATTATTCAGGAAAGTATCGTCGTTGACTATCGCTCGGTCGTTGCTCGTATCGAGGCGAGTGACACGGCAACGGCGCGTTCACGGTTGCAAGGCGTCGTTACGCGCCTCTCCATTGACGAGGGCGACCAAGTCAAGGCGGGCGAGGTCGTGGCTGTCGTCGTCGATTCGACTCTCGAGCCACAACTTGCCGCATTGAGATCGCGCGCCGACGGACTGAAATCGCAGATCCGTCAGGCCGAAGAAGATCTCGCGCGCAATGAAAAACTGCTGGCGAATGGGTTCTATCCCAAGGCCCGTCTGGACGAGCAGCGAACTGCATTGGACGTGTCTCGGCGCACGCTTGCCGCTGCAGAAGCTGAACGGCGCGCCCTGGTCGCGCGACAAGGTGAAGGCAGCATCCGGGCACCGGCCGATTCCCGCGTGACCAGCGTGGAGGTTGTAAATGGAGCGATTGTTTCGCCTGGAGAAGTTCTCGCACGTTTCGCAACACTGACCGATATTGTTCGCCTGTCGTTGCCGGAACGGCACGCATCGGAAATATCAGAGGGGGGAACAGTTGCCTTGCGTCTTCCGGCGCGTGATGGAAGTGTGCGGACCGCAACCATTATCAAGATCTATCCGGAACTTCGCAACGGCGCCTTGATCGCCGACGCGACCGTACAGGGCGGCCTTGACGGCCTCGTCGGGGAGCGTGTGGATGTGCTGGTCTCGGTGGGCGAACGCCGGGCAATCCGCGTTCCAGACAAGTACGTTTCGACCCGCTTCGGTGTCGACTTTGTGCGTGTGAAAGTGGGTGACCGGTTTGTCGAAGCCCCTGTTGCCATTGCCGGACCAAGCCAAGGAGGAGAGATCGAAATTCTGTCCGGCTTGCGGATCGGCGACGTGATTGAACCGCGGGAAACGACAACGTGAAGGCGGACATTTCCGGTAGTATCACACGGGCAACCATTGGCTCCCCTTTGACGCCCCTGTTCCTGCTGACGGCGCTCGCTATCGGGCTGATAGCCCTTCTGAGCATTCCACGCGAAGAAGAGCCACAAATATCGGTGCCGATGGTGGATATAATTCTTTCGGCGCCGGGCCTGAAGGCGCCCGATGTCGTCGAGCAGGTGACCAAGCCGCTTGAAGAAATCATCAAGGCCATTCCAGAAGTCGAGCACGTTTATTCCCAGAGTCAGGATGATGGCGCGCTCGTCACAGCGCGGTTCATCGTCGGAACCGATGCCGACGATGCCATTCTGCGCGTACATGAAAGAATACGTGCCAATCTTGACCGCATTCCACCAAATGTCCCGATGCCGATGGTAATTGCCCGCGGCATCAATGACGTACCGATCGTAACGCTCACGCTGTCACCAGAGCCCTGGACCGGAGATATCTGGACCGACACGTCCCTGCGAATGCTCGCGGATGAACTCCAGACAGAGCTGCTGAAGGTCGATGATGTTGGGTTGACGACTTTGGTCGGAGGCCGCGCGCTCGAAATGCGGGTCGAACCCGACATTCAAGCCCTCGCGTCATACGGTATTCCGCTGCGTTCGCTCGTGGAGTCGGTGCAGCAGGCCGCTTCCGCCATGCCGGTTGGAACAGCTCGCCGTGACGGCCAATCGCTGCGCGTCCAGGCCGGATCGGAAGTGGATTCCGTCGGACTGTTGAATAAACTGGAACTCCAGGGAAGTGATGGGCGAACGGTATACCTGTCAGACGTGGCATTGGTACGCGTAGTCGGCGCTGATACCGAGTCGCGCGTATGGTCGCTGAATCGACGTTCGGACGGATCAGGGTTCGATCCGGTCCCCGCTGTGACATTGGCACTGGCGAAACGACCCGGCGCGAATGCCGTCAAAGTGGCCGAGGCTATTCTCGCGCGCGTGGATAGTCTCAAGGGACAACTGCTGCCCGAAGGTGTCCGTGTCGAAGTTACACGTAACTACGGCGCCACGGCCGATGAAAAGGCGAATGAACTTCTCTACCATCTGGGTCTCGCAACTGTTTCGATTGTGGTTCTGATCGCCTTCATGATTGGCTGGCGAGAAGCACTCGTCACACTGATCGTTATTCCGACAACAATTCTGATGACGCTTTTTGCATCACTCATGATGGGATACACAATCAACCGCGTCAGTCTCTTTGCCTTGATCTTTTCGATTGGTATCCTGGTCGACGATGCAATTGTGGTGATTGAAAATATCGCCCGGCATTGGGCGATGAAGGATGAACGCACGCGGACACAGGCCGCAATCGACGCTGTGTCCGAGGTAGGAAATCCAACGATCGTCGCAACTCTGACAGTTATAACTGCGCTTCTGCCAATGATGTTCGTGTCAGGATTGATGGGGCCATACATGGCGCCAATCCCTGCGGTTGCGTCAGCAGCGATGGCATTTTCATTCTTTGTCGCCGTTGGTATCGCGCCATGGCTGGTCATGAGGATTGCGAGCGGTGCCAAGGTACCAGAAGGCGCACACCATGGCGGTGAGACCCGTGTAAGCAGATTTTATCGTCGGGTTGCAGAGCCGATTGTGGCGTCGCGCATGCGGGCGTGGAGCTTCCTTCTCATCATAGGCTTCGCAACGCTTGGCTCACTTCTCCTGTTTGCGACCAGGACCGTGCCGGTCAAACTGCTCCCATTCGACAACAAGTCCGAAATCCAGATTGTTGTGGACCTTCCAGAAGGGGCGCCAGTTGAAGATACAGAGCGGATTCTTTTTGCACTCGCTGACGCCATGCGAGAGGTCGAGGAAGTTGAAACGATCCAAGCTTATGCCGGTACAGCGGCGCCGTTCAACTTCAATGGACTTGTAAGGCACTATTTCCTGCGCGCCTCTCCTGAGCTGGGAGACCTGCAGGTCAATCTGGCCGACAAGTCTCATCGCAAGCGTAACAGCCATGAGATCGCCCTGGATTTACGTGCCAGACTTATAGCCTTGCCGGTACCGGAGGGCTCGAGCGTAAAAGTCGTCGAGGTGCCGCCTGGGCCGCCAGTGATGTCGACTTTGATGGCGGAAATTTATGGACCATCGCCTGACATACGTCGTAAGACGGCCAGTGTAGTCCGCAACCTGTTTGAGGACACTGACTTCATTGTCGATGTGGATGATTCAATCGGTACGCCGGCGCCGCGCCTCATGATTTCCGTAGATGAGCCACGCGCGGCAGATTATGGCGTGGCACAAGGCGATATTCTGGATACGATTTCGCTCGCTTTCGAGGGGCAGACGGTTGGCGTTGCCCCTCGCGGAGAGGGCCGAGATCCGCTTGATATCCGTGTCAGGCTGTCGAAATCGAGCCGAAACTGGTCGCAGGAAATCGCGTCTATTCCGGTTCCAACGCAAACCGGGGTAACGGATGAAACACCCGTTGAGCTAGGGGCGCTTGTCGAAGTGTCCGAACAGATGGGGTCTGAGCTGGTCTACCGTCGGGATGGGTATTTCGCGGACCTGGTTACCGGTGAGCTTGCCGGAAAATTCGAGGCGCCCATCTATGGCATGTTCGAGATTCAGGCGCGAATTGACAAGTTCGATTGGGCAGCGGCCGGGCTGGAGAAGCCGCTCGTTCGCATGTACGGACAGCCTAAAGATGAGTCGCGCCCAGCCCTGCTCTGGGACGGGGAATGGGAAGTAACATATGTAACATTCCGCGACATGGGACTCGCATTTGGGGTCGCCCTCTTCGGCATCTACGTTCTGGTCGTCGCACAATTCAAAACCTTTCGCGTCCCACTCATCATTCTGACGCCTGTTCCGCTGACTCTGATCGGGATCATGCTAGGCCATTGGCTCTTCGGAGCTCCATTTACTGCCACCTCAATGATCGGGTTTATCGCCCTTGCAGGAATTATCGTACGAAACTCGATCCTTCTCGTCGATTTCGTGCGTCATCGGCAAGACGGCGTGACGCGGTTGAAGGACGTTCTGCTCGATGCGGGTGCGATCCGCTTCAAGCCAATTCTCCTGACTGCACTCGCTGCGATGATCGGCGCCTCGGTCATCCTGACTGATCCGATCTTTCAGGGACTTGCCATATCGCTCCTTTTCGGGCTTGCGTCATCGACTGCTTTGACTGTGCTTGTTATTCCCGCGATCTATATCGCTATCAGAGGTCCCGATTGGTTGCCTCGCGCTTCAACCGATTATGCGAATCCAAACGCACCGGAGACACCTGGTTTATGATAAAACAAAAGCCCGCAACGCCTGACGCATTCAAGATCATTTCGGCAAGCATCCATGATGCGGCTTTGGTGCTCAAGGCAATGTCCAGCGACACGCGGCTGAAGATCCTGTGCGCGTTGAACAAGGGTGAACTGCCTGTCAGCCAGCTCGCAGTGATGACGGGCCAATCCTCTTCGGCTATCTCGCAACACCTCACGAAATTGCGTGCGGCGGGCCTCGTTCGGTCACGTCGGCAAGGTCAGATGATCTACTATTGCAGCACGGCAGGTGTCGGGAAGGAGATAGTGGAAACGCTCTGTAAGTACTACGAAAAATAGGTATCTCGCGCTTATGGCCGAGCCGCCTTGCTATCTTGCAACTCAAAAATGTTGTAAAAATAAAGCTCGACAAGTGCGCCTGTCTTCTTGAGCGACCCTAGTCATGCAGCTGCCTATAATCCCACCGCATTCAATTTAATGTGGCGGAAAGGATGGGCGCGATGCGTTCCACACTCTGCTCTGAGACCCATGTCTGGAC
>NZ_AWFG01000033.1 GCF_000682695.1 Hyphomonas chukchiensis
AGAACGATTGCCGGAAAAGGCAGGGCCTTTCCTGCCTAGCTGGCGCGCCAGCGGGCGTAGAGCGCGGTGGGTAGCAGACGGCTGGAGCCTTGCTGCGGCAGGGCCATCTCGCCCTGTTCCATGACGCCGCCAAAGGCGGCGAGCCGGTCACCCAGCGTCTGCGACAGCGCGAGGTATGACAGCCGCACGGCATAGGCCGTCGCAATCACAAAGAGCGGCTTTTCGACCAGCAATTCCTTTATGTTATCAAGCAGCTCGGGCAGGTCCTGCTCGAAGCGCCAGGTCTCGTTCTTGGGCCCGCGGCCGAATTTCGGCGGGTCGAGAACGATGGCGTCATAGCGGTTCTCGCGGCGGATTTCGCGGGCGACAAACTTCATCGCATCATCGGCAATCCAGCGGATCGTGCGGTCCGACAGGCCGCTCAGGGCCTGGTTGTCCTTGCCATAGCCATTCGATTTCGGGCTGGCATCAAGATGCGTCACCTCGGCCCCGGCTGCCGCGCAGGCAAGCGACATCATTCCGGTATAACCGAACAAATTCAACACTTTGACCGGCCGTTTGGCGGCGCGGATCTGCTCCTGCGCGAAACGCCAGTGGACCGAATGTTCCTGAAAGACGCCCATGTGGCGGAAGGCCGTGCGGCGGGCGGTGAAGGTCAGCCCGTTCCAGCGCATCGGCCAGTCTTCGGCGGCGCGGGGCGAGAGGGTTTCCCAGTTGCCGCCGCCGTCCTCGTCGTCATTCTTGCTGAGGAAGGCCGCGTCTGCCTTCCAGCTATCAACAGGCCGTACAGGCTCCCAGAAGGCCTGCGGGTCGGGCCGGATCACGGTCTGGCTGCCGAAGCGTTCCAGCTTTTTCAGGTGGCCGCTGTCGAGCAGGGCATAATCGTCCCAGTCGTCGGCAATCAGGAGCTTGGTCTCGGTTTTCATGTGAAATCCCTCTGCCGCCAGGCCTCGTAAGTCATGATGGCGGTGGCCTGGGCCAGGTTCAGACTGTCCGCCCCGCCGCGCATGGGGATGAGGCAGAGCGTGTCGCACTGTCCCTCGATCGCATCCGGCAATCCTGCCTGTTCATTGCCCATGATGATCACGGATCGTGCGCCATAAGGCGCCTTGTCATGCCGCACGGTCCCGTTAACGGATGCAGCTGTTAGCGACAGGCCTTGCGCCTTGCGCCAGGCGTTGAACGCCTCGAAGGAGGCGTTCGCGAATTTCATGTCGAAGATCGATCCCATGGAGGCGCGGACTGTCTCGAAACTGTAGGGATCACAACAGGTTTCAAGCAGGATGACCCCGCTCGCGCCAGCGCAGTCCGCGGTGCGCAGGATGGTGCCCAGATTGCCCGGATCGCGCACTTCGTAGAGGGCGATCCAGATGCCGTTATCGGCGCTGGTCAGCGCATCAAGGGGACGATGCTGCTGGCGGAACGAGGCGATCACGCTCTGCGCATTGTCCTTGTGGGTGATCTTGGACATCAGCCGTTCCGGGGCCAGCACGACGCGCGCGCCGGCCGCTGCGGCGCGCCTCGCGAGGGCCGCGAGGTGTGGCCGGTCTGCCATGGTCGACGCGATAACGAGCGTTTCGGCCTGCCAGCCCTGCTCAAGCCCCTGTTCGACCAGTCGTGCGCCTTCGGCCAGGAACAGGCCCGTCTCGCTGCGGCCCTTCTTTCTTTCCAGGCTTTTCAATGACTTGATGAGCGGGTTGGACGGGCTCGTGATGGTTTCGATCGGTTGGTTCATGGGGCGTCAGGCCTGCAGCGAAAGTCTTGCGATGAGGGGGTGAATAGGGCATCCCTGAAGGAAGGGAAGTGACTTCAGGGAGTTAAGGTGGGGTCCCAATGAGGCTACTCGATCACCTGTTTGCGCTTGTGTCTCTCGCCGGTCTCGTGGCGATGGGTTGGTGGGGCGTTTATCAGTCACCACAGAATGCTGCAAACCTGCAGATGGAACTTCAGCAGAAAACCACGGCCGCGCTGAAGGCTGCCGGTCATGACTGGGCCATTGTCACCATGGATGGCCAGCACGCCATCCTCTCCGGCAAGGCGCCCACAACGGAGGCCGTGCGCGATGCCGCGCTGACCATTCTCACGGCAGACGGGCAGGGCGGCCTGATCTTCGGCGGCGTCACGCAGGTCGAGAGTGTCGCCGATGATGCCCCGCCGGTGTCGCCCTTTGTCTGGCATGCCGAGAAGACGCCTGAGGGCGCTCTGGTGCTGTCGGGTCATGTGCCATCCCGGACCATCCGGAAGGCCCTGCTGGCCGAGGCGCAGGCCGTTTCTGCGGGGGCGCCGGTGGAAGACCGTATGCAACTCGCCTCGGGCGCGCCGGTGGGCAACTGGCAGGGCATTGCGCGGCTTGGCCTGCACCAGCTTGCCAGCCTCGATTCCGGCGATGTGACGCTTGAGGATACGCGCCTGCGCGTGAATGGCGTGGCGAGCGACAAAGCCGTGCGTGAGGCGGTCACGACGGAAGTCACCAACATTGCCGCGCCGTTCCAGGGCCAGCCGCTGGTGCGCGGCGCCTCGCTCTGGCTGGCGCGGGTGTCCGATGACGGTCTGCTGTTGAAGGGCAACGTGTCCAGCGAATCCGAGCGGCGTGAAATCCTGACGCTCGCCAAGAAGCATTATCAGGGCAAATTGGTCGATGAGATGGTCATTGCCGATCAGGTCTATGGCGGCTGGATGGAAGGTGTGCGGCGGGGGCTGCCACAATTCGTGCATTTCCAGAGCGGCGAAATGGATTTCGACCCGGATGGGGCCGGTTTCCTCATCCTGGGGCAGGCCAGCCCAAGTACGCTTGCCTACCTGAAGCAGGACGTCGCGAGCCTGACCGCGCCTTATACAGCAGAGATCAGGGCGGTCAGTCGCCTGCCGGCACCGCCTGAGGTGGTGCCTGCGGCCACGCCGGTCGAAGCATGCCAGGGCATGGTGGACGCCGCTGTCGCCACGGGAGACATAAGTTTTGCGGAAGGCGCGGCGGAGCCGCTGCGGACAAGCGGGCCTGCGCTGGACGTGCTGGCGGCTTCTGTGGCGGCCTGCGATCCGGCGCTTGGCTTCAGCATCAATGGCCGTGCGGAGGCGGAAAACCCGAAACCTGCAGATGTTGCACTGGGCCGGGCCCGGGCAGACGCGCTTGTGGCGTTTCTTGAGGCAACCGGGGTGGATGCAGGGCGTTTGTCTGCGATTGGCTATGGCCCCACGGCTGCGGAGCAGGCTATTGATTCAGCTGACGCCGGGGCAGACAGCCGGCCAATCGAGATCACAGTACTGGAACGGAGCGAATAATGGCCTGGCTTCTGACGCACATGTGGATGGCGCTTGCAGGCGTCGGCCTGTTCAGCCTGCTTTTCGGTTGGTCCATGCGCGGCATCCTGCTTGTCGGCAAGCTGCGCACGGCGCGTGTTGACCGGGATATCGCCCGCACGGAGCTCGAGCAGGCCAAGGCGGAAATCGAAGGCCTCTATGCGGCCCAGCGCAACGCGGTGCCGGGCGCCAGCGCGCCGGCTGCTGCGACCGACCCGGCGCTGCGGGCCGAGTTGAACGTGCGGGAAAAGCGGCTGTCGGAACTCTCGGCCGAGCTGTCACGGTCGAAGGCCGAGCTGCAAGCCCTGAAATCCGGCGCAGGACGCGGCGCGGCGCCTGTCGCCCCGAAAATGGCCAGCGACCAGACCGAACCAACCCTGCTCTGGCGCAACCGGCATCTTGAGAGCCGTGTGCAACATCTGGAAGCGGCGCTGCACGAGCAGGCCTCTGCGCCGGTTCAGGCTGTCGCAGCGCCTGCCGTGGCCGCAGCTGTATCACCCGAGCCCGCTGTCGATACGGCGGAACTGGACAAGCTGAAATGGCAGGCTGACTTCTTCAAGCAGCGTGTGGAGACGCTGGAGGCCGAGCTGGCCGCCCAGCCGGCCCCTGCGCCTGCGGCTGAGCCCGTTGCGGCGCCGATCGAGAGCGATGATGCGGGCGAGGAACTGGCCCGGCTGCGCTGGCGCAACCGCTTCCTTGAGGGGCGTCTGGCCTATTTCGAGGGTGACGCTGCCCCTGAGGACGCCGCCGCGCCGGACGTGGCTGAGCTGGTCGACCTTGAAGTTGAGACAGACGAGACGCCGGAGGACGATGACGAGATCATCTCCGCCACGGATGCCATCCTGCAGGAGCTGGAAGAGGCGGATGCAGCGGCAGATGCCGAGGAAGAGGGCGAATTCGACGAAGAGGTCGATGAGCCTGAAGACGACATGGCGGACGAGATCGAAGACGCGCTTGAGGCCGAGGACGAAGCCGATGAGCTGGAAGACGACGACCTCGAGGATGAGGCGCTGGGGGATGGCGACGAAGACGAGGGTGATGAGGACGCGCTGGACGAGGACGAAGACGAAGATCTCGAACTGGAAGATGACGCGGACATCGACGAGGAAGACGAGGACGAGGCGGAAGCGGACGAAGAGTCCGATGATGAGACCGAGGACGACGATGCCTATGACGAGGAATCCGATGAGGAGGACCTCGATGCGGAAGATGAGGACGATCTAGAGTCCGACGATGAGGAAGATGAAGACGTCCTGGAGGACGACGAGTCCGACGAAGATGAGTCAGAAGACGATGAATCTGACGAGGACGATGAGGACGACGAAGTCGAAGAGGATGAGGTCGAAGACGACGATTCCGGGGACGATGACGCCGACGAGTCTGATGCCGAGGAAGACTTCGACGAAGACGATGAAGCGGTCGACGAAGATGCGCTGGACGAAGCGGACGAGGATGACGACGGCGACTATGATGAAGAGTCGGACGATGACGCCGACGAGGAACTCGACGACGAAGACGGTGAGGACGCCGAGACTGACGCAATTCCTGCGGAGCGCCCGATCGCCCTGCCCAAGGCCGTTGCGGACTCGCCTGACGACCTGACGATCATTGGCGGCATCGGTCCGAAGATACAGGAAGTGCTGAATGAACTCGGCATCTTCCATTATGACCAGATCGCTGCGTGGACGCCGGCGAACATCGCCTGGGTCGACAACCACCTGAACTTCTCGGGCCGCATTTCCCGCGAAGGCTGGGTGGAACAGGCCGCGATCCTGTCCGGTGATGTCGCCGAGGAATAGGCGCGCAATTCAGGGTGCATTCATTCTGAGGCAGGCAGGTACAGCCTGGCGCCGTTCTTGTGGCATTGCTTTTCAGCCCCCAGGGAGTAACCATGGCGCCAAAGGGTGAAGGAGTTTTATATGGTCGAACGCATCGATTTTGACGGCGAAATTCTCGCGAATGCGCCGCGTATCAACATGTCCCGCCGGGCGATCATCTGCGGTATTGCATCGGGCAGCGTGCTGCCTTTCGTGACAAGTTGCGCGACGAACCCGGCGACGGGGTCCAACCAGTTCATCCTGTTCGGCGAAGACCAGGTCGCAGGCATGGCCGCGTCGGCGTGGACCGACATGAAGGCGCAAGTGCCGGTGACAGCCAATTCCAGGCTCAAGAGCCGTGTCCTCAACGTGTGGAACCGCACCGTGCGCGGGGCAGGGCAGACGGGCTATGTCGACCCCAATGCGGACTGGGATGTCGCCGTCTTCGATACCGATGACGTCAATGCCTTCGTCATGCCGGGCAACCGGGTGGGCGTGTATCGCGGCATTACCGAACTGACCGAGAATGACGACCAGCTGTCGTCCGTTCTGGGGCATGAGACGGGTCACGTCGTGGGCCGTCATGCCGCCGAGCGCCTCTCGATCACGACCGCTGCGCAGGCCGGGCTGATGCTGGGCCAGATCGCCATCACGCAGTCGGAAACGCTCAGCAAGTATGGCACGGCCATCGGCGCCCTCGGCGGCGCAGCCATGCAGTTTGGTGTCGTATTGCCCTACAGCCGCAAGCACGAATCCGAGGCCGATCGCCTCGGCGTCGACTACATGCACAACGCCGGCTATGACGTGAAGCAGTCCGTGCGCCTGTGGGAACTCATGGCGGCCAATTCGGAAGGCCAGCGCCAGCCGGAATTCATGTCGACGCACCCTGATCCGCTCAACCGTGCGGCGGCTCTGAAGCAATATATCAATGCCAAGGGCTATGCGCTGATGTAGGCAGCGCCCCAAGGCGAGACGAAACAAGCCCGGATGGCCAGCGCCGTCCGGGCTTTTCACATCCGGGCTGCTTGACCTGCAAGGGTGTTTGGGCCATACGCCCGCTTCTGCGGAAGGCCCGCCAGCCGGACCGCGGACCCTCGATACCAATCGGGGCGGATCGAAAGACCACCGCCCCCTCGTAACAATTGTGAGGACACAATGGCTAAGAAACTGCTGGGGCAGATCAAGCTCCAGATTCCCGCAGGCAAGGCAAACCCTTCGCCGCCCGTCGGTCCGGCGCTCGGTCAGCGCGGCATCAACATCATGGAATTCTGCAAGGCGTTCAACGCCAAGACGCAGAGCATGGAAGAAGGCCTGCCTATCCCGGTCGTCATCCAGTATTACCAGGATAAATCATTCACCTTCGTCACGAAGACCCCACCTGCCACGGTGCTGCTGAAGAAGGCCGCTGGCCTGAAGCTCGGCAAGAAGCCTGCGTCCGGCTCGAAAAAGCCAGGCTTTGACACGGTCGGCAAGGTCACCATGAAGCAGATCCGCGAAATCGCGGAAGCCAAAATGGAAGACCTCAACGCAAACGATCTCGATGCAGCGTCCAAGATCATCGCAGGGTCCGCCCGCGCGATGGGCCTGACAGTGGTGGAGTAAGAACGATGGCGAAACCAGGAAAGCGCTCACGCGCAATCGCAGAAACGATTGACCGCGAAAAAGCCTACACCATCAGCGAGGCCGTCTCGGTGGTGAAGGGCAACGCGAAATCGAAATTCGACGAAACGATCGAGATTGCCGTCAATCTCGGCGTCGACCCCAAATACGCTGACCAGATGGTCCGCGGCGTGGTCAACCTGCCAGCCGGCACGGGCAAAGACGTTCGCGTCGCCGTGTTCGCGAAGGATGCCAAGGCTGACGAAGCCAAGGCCGCCGGTGCTGACTTCGTTGGCGCAGAAGACCTGATGGAGAAAATCCAGGGCGGCTTCATGGACTTCGACCGCGTTATCGCGTCGCCGGACATGATGGCCATCGTCGGTCGTCTCGGTAAGGTCCTCGGCCCACGCGGCCTGATGCCAAACCCGAAGGTCGGCACGGTCACGCCAAACGTCGCCCAGGCTGTCAAAGACGCCAAAAGCGGCTCGGTTGAATTCCGCGTTGAAAAAGCCGGTATCATCCATGCAGGCGTGGGCAAGGCCAGCTTTACCGAGGCTGACATCGAGAAAAACGTCAAGGCGTTCCTCGATGCACTCGTCAAGGCACGCCCAAGCGGCGCAAAAGGCACGTTTGTTCGCAAGATCTCGCTGTCCTCGACGATGGGCGCGGGCATCATGATCGATACGGCCGAAACGAAATAGGCTCGCTTCGGCAGCTATTCAGGTCCAAAATCAGAAAAGCCCGGTGCCAAAAGGCGCCGGGCTTTTTCCTGTCATCTCACATTTTCTGGATTCAGGGGGTTGCGGCCCTTTGGATAAAGCGTTAACAGACCTCTCTTGACGGGAGATCACCGATGTGCATCGGCGGCCTCCCGTTTTCCTGTCCTAGACCATAGGTCACGTTTTCGAACGCGGTAAAGGCTTTTCAGCCACCTATGCAGACGGGGTGAGGCGTTGAAACGGTTCGGAAAAACAGGATTTCCTGTTTTGCTTTACCGGGCAGGCCAATCCCTGGGCAGGCGCTGGAAGGCCCTCGGGCCGGAAGGCGATTACCAGGGCGGCCGGATGGTCCGGGCGCCTCTACTGGAGACCCGCTATGGATAAAGCTGGAAAAACAGTGGCTCTCGACACGCTGAAAGGCGTGTTCGCCGAGTCCGGTGCCGTCATCGTGACGCACTATTCCGGAATGACCGTTGCGGAAATGTCAAAGCTGCGCGCCCTCCTTCGTAAGGATGGCGGTCAGCTTAAGGTGGTCAAGAACCGTCTGGCGAAAATTGCGCTCGACGGTCAAGGCGGCGACGATGCCCAAGCCCTGTTCCAGGGTCCTGTGGCAATTGCCTATGCTGCTGATCCGGTGTCCGCTGCGAAAGCAGCAGATGAATTTGCGAAAGACAATTCCAAGTTCATCATCATCGGCGGCGTCATGGGTGACGTGGTTCTGGATGCTTCCGGCGTTCAGGCCCTCGCGAAGCTTCCATCTCTCGACCAGCTCCGTGGCAAAATTGTTGGCCTTCTGCAGGCACCGGCAACGAAAGTTGCAGGCGTCATTCAGGCACCGGCCAGCCAGCTTGCCCGTGTGGTGTCGGCATACGCGTCGAAAGACGCCGCCTAAGGCACCCGTTTTCGCAACCAATTGAACTTAACAACCGAACCAAACAGGAAATCACACAATGGCAAATCTCGAAAAGATTGTCGAAGATCTCTCCGCCCTGACCGTTCTCGAGGCCGCTGAGCTCGCAAAAATGCTTGAAGAAAAGTGGGGCGTTTCCGCCGCTGCGCCAGTAGCTGTCGCTGCTGCCGGTGGTGCTGCCGCTCCTGCTGCCGCTGCTGAAGAGCAGACGGAATTCGACGTCGTCCTGACGTCGGCAGGCGACAAGAAAATCAACGTGATCAAGGTCGTCCGCGACGTTGTTCCCGCCCTCGGCCTGAAGGAAGCTAAAGACCTCGTCGAAGCTGCTCCTAAAGCCATCAAAGAAGGCGTCTCCAAAGCCGAAGCTGAAGAGATCAAGAAGAAGTTCGAAGACGTCGGCGCTACGATCGAAATCAAGTAGCGCTTGCTGCTTTAAAATCCGGACAGTGTTCGCGCGAGGCGCTGTTCTATCTAAAAGATGCGCGGCGGTCTCATTCAGAGGCCGCCGCGAACTCGCGTTCTGGTGATAAGGTCTGTGGCCATGTGGCCCGGACGGACAAAATTGGGATCCTGGGATGGCACTCTCCTTCACGGAAAAGAAACGTATCCGCAAGTCCTTCGGGCGCATTCCCGAAGCCATCGAAATGCCGAACCTGATCGAGGTTCAACGCGATTCTTACGAGAGCTTCCTTCAGATGCACACGCCGCGCGAGAAACGCACGGATGATGGCCTCGGAGGCGTTTTCAAGTCGGTATTCCCGATTACAGATTTTTCCGAGCGCGCGACGCTCGAATATGTGAACTACGAGTTCGAAACGCCGAAATTCGACGTTGAAGAGTGCATGCAGCGCGATCTGACCTATCAGGCGCCGCTCAAGGTGCGTCTCCAGCTCGTCGTGTTCGACATTGACGAAGACACGGGCGCCCGCTCGGTCAAGGAAGTCAAAGAGCAGGAATGCTATCTCGGCGACATCCCGCTGATGACCGACAAGGGTACGTTCGTCGTCAACGGCACCGAGCGCGTGATCGTCTCGCAGATGCACCGTTCGCCCGGCGTGTTCTTTGACCACGACAAGGGCAAGACCCACACATCCGGCAAGCTGCTGTTCGCGGCGCGCATCATTCCTTACCGCGGTTCGTGGCTCGACTTCGAGTTCGACGCGAAGGACGTGCTCAACATCCGTATCGACCGCAAGCGCAAGCTGCCGGCGACGACGATGCTGTATGCGCTCGGCTATGACACCGAGCAGATCCTCGACCTGTTCTACACGCACTCCATCTACCGGATGGACAAGCAGGGCTGGGTCACCGGGTTCCGTTCGGAAGCCTGGAAAGGCCTGAAGCCTGAATTCGACCTGATCGACGCCAAGTCGAAGAAGGCCGTTGCCGAGGCTGGCAAGAAGATCACCGCGCTGAAAGCCAAGCGTATCGCAGAGGCCGGCACGGACGAGATCCTGGTGCCTTCCGAAGCCCTCGTTGGCAAATTCCTGGCGCGTGATGTCGTGAACATGGAAACCGGCGAGATCTTCGGTGAAGCCGGCGACATGCTGGAAGAAGAAGTCATCGCCGAGATGCGCGAATACGGCATCAAGACGATCGAAGTCCTCGACATCGACGCGTCCGGCCGTGGCCCATGGCTGCGCAACACGCTGAAGGCTGACAAGAACGAAACCCGTTTCGAAGCGCTGTCGGACATCTACCGCGTCATGCGCCCGGGTGAGCCACCAACGCAGGAAGCCGCTGATGCCCTGTTCGGCCAGCTCTTCTTCGATCCTGAGCGCTATGACCTCTCGGCCGTTGGCCGGGTGAAGATGAACATGCGTCTCTCTGTTGCCGTCAAAGGCTATGAGTCCGCTGCCGACGACATGCGCGTTCTGCGCAATGACGACATCATCGGCGTCATGAAGGTCATTCTCGACCTGAAGGACGGCAAGGGCGAAGTCGACGATATCGACAACCTTGGCAACCGCCGGGTCCGCTCGGTCGGCGAGCTTATGGAAAACAACTACCGTATCGGTCTCGTGCGCATGGAGCGCGCGATCAAGGAGCGTATGGGATCGGTCGATATCGACACGGTCATGCCGCACGACCTGATCAACGCGAAACCGGTTGTGGCGTCTGTGCGTGAATTCTTCGGCTCCTCGCAGCTGTCGCAGTTCATGGACCAGACCAACCCGCTGTCGGAAATCACCCACAAGCGCCGTCTTTCAGCGCTTGGCCCAGGTGGTCTGACTCGCGAACGCGCCGGCTTTGAAGTCCGCGACGTGCACCCGACCCACTATGGCCGGATCTGCCCGATCGAGACGCCGGAAGGCCCGAACATCGGTCTGATCAACTCGCTCGCCACCCATGCGCGCATCAACAAGTACGGCTTCATCGAGAGCCCGTACCGCAAGGTTGTGAACGGCAAGCAGACCGACGAGGTCGTCTATCTGTCGGCCATGGAAGAGTCGATCTACTCGATCGCCCAGGCCAACGCTTCGGTGAACGCCAAGGGCGAGCTGCAGAACGAATTCGTCAACGCCCGTGTGGCTGGCGAAGCGACCATGGTTTCGAAGGACGACATCCAGTTCATGGACGTCTCGCCGAAACAGGTCGTGTCGGTTGCTGCCTCGCTCATTCCGTTCCTTGAAAATGATGACGCCAACCGCGCCCTCATGGGATCGAACATGCAACGCCAGGCGGTTCCGCTGGTCCAGTCCGAAGCGCCGTTCGTCGGCACGGGCATGGAATCCATCGTGGCCCGTGACAGCCGCGCCGCCATCATCGCCCGCCGGGCTGGTGTGGTCGAGCAGGTTGACGCGCTGCGTATCGTGGTTCGCGCCACCGAGGATCTCGAAGGCTCGAAGTCGGGCGTCGACATCTATCGTCTGGCCAAGTTCCGCCGTTCGAACCAGAACAGCTGCATCAACCAGCGTCCGATCGTCAAAGTGGGCGACACGGTCTCGAAGAATGACATCATCGCGGACGGTCCTTCGACCGATCTCGGTGAGCTGGCTCTCGGCCGGAACGTGCTCGTCGCGTTCATGCCGTGGAATGGCTACAACTTCGAGGACTCGATCCTGATCTCCGAACGTATCGTGAAGGACGACGTGTTCACGTCGATCCACATCGAGGAATTCGAGATCGCGGCGCGCGACACGAAGCTTGGCCCTGAAGAGATCACACGCGACATTCCGAACGTCGGCGAGGAAGCCCTGCGCAACCTCGACGAAGCCGGCATCGTGGCTGTGGGCGCTGAAGTGAAAGCTGGCGACATTCTCGTCGGCAAGGTCACGCCGAAGGGTGAAAGCCCGATGACGCCGGAAGAGAAACTCCTCCGCGCCATCTTCGGTGAGAAGGCGTCCGATGTGCGTGATACGTCGCTGCGTGTGCCTCCGGGCGACGCCGGTACGGTTGTGGATGTCCGCATCTTCAATCGCCACGGCATCGACAAGGACCAGCGCGCGCTTCAGATCGAACGCGAGCAGATCGAACAGCTGCAGGAAGACAAGGAAGACGAACAATCGATCCTCGAGCGCAACACCTATGCGCGTCTTGCTGACCTGCTGACCGGCAAGGAAGCCGTTGCGGGGCCGAAAGGCTTCAAGGCTGGCAAGATTGCGGCCGACGCGCTTGAAGAACTGAGCGAGAGCCAGTGGTGGGACATCGCGCTGAAGTCTGAAAAGGCCCAGGCCGATCTCGACGCGCTGCGCGCCCAGTTCGATGCGTCGATCCACGAGCTTGATGCCCGTTTCAACGACAAGGTCGACAAGGTCCAGCGCGGCGACGACCTGCCTCCGGGCGTGATGAAAGTCGTCAAAGTGTTCCTGGCTGTGAAGCGCAAGCTTCAGCCGGGCGACAAGATGGCCGGCCGTCACGGCAACAAGGGTGTGATCTCGAAGATCAACCCGAGCGAAGACATGCCGTTCCTCGAAGACGGTACGCCTGTCGACATCGTTCTGAACCCGCTCGGCGTGCCTTCGCGCATGAACGTCGGTCAGATCCTTGAGACCCACACAGGCTGGGCCTGCCGCGGTCTTGGCCGGATCATCGACCAGGCTCTGGAGGAGTTCCACCAGAAGCATGACATGGACGCACTTCGTAAAGCGGTTGCCTACGCCTATGGCGAAGAGCAGGAGCTTCCGGAAACCGACGCTGAAATCGTCGAGCTGGCCGGCAACCTGCGCAACGGTGTTCCGATCGCCACGCCAGTGTTCGATGGTGCCCGCGAAAGCGACATCAACGACCTGCTGACACGTGCCGGTCTCGACACGTCAGGCCAGGTGAAGATGTTCGACGGTCGTACCGGCGTTCAGTTCTCGCGTCCTGTCACGGTCGGGTACAAGTACCTGCTCAAGCTTCACCACCTCGTGGACGAGAAAATCCACGCGCGTTCGACCGGTCCTTACTCGCTCGTTACCCAGCAGCCGCTGGGCGGCAAGGCGCAGTTCGGTGGCCAGCGCTTCGGGGAGATGGAAGTCTGGGCACTCGAAGCCTATGGCGCAGCCTACACGCTGCAGGAAATGCTGACTGTGAAGTCGGATGATACTGCAGGCCGTGCGAAGATCTACGAATCGATCGTCCGTGGCGACGATTCCTTCGAGGCTGGTATCCCGGAAAGCTTCAACGTGCTGATCAAGGAAATGCGCTCGCTCGGCCTCAACGTGGAGCTGATCGAAGAAGACAATGGCGAAATCGAGGACGAAGAGTCCACGGTCGCAGCCGAGTAGACAGTAAACGAAATATCGGGATGCCCCTGGAAACGAGAAACGTTTCACGGGGCATCCCATTCGATACGAAATTTCATGAGGGCAGGGGCCCTTTCGCCCCGACAACATCGCCCACCCAAGGAGCAGACACCCATGCGCCAGGACGTCGCCAGCATTTTCAACCCGAATACGCCCGCCCCGACTTTCGAGGCGATCCGCATTTCGATCGCAAGCCCGGAGAAAATCCGCTCGTGGTCGTCAGGCGAGATCAAGAAGCCTGAAACCATCAACTACCGGACGTTCAAGCCCGAGCGCGACGGCCTTTTCTGTGCCCGCATCTTCGGCCCGGTGAAGGACTATGAGTGCCTTTGCGGCAAGTACAAGCGCATCAAGTATCGCGGCATTGTCTGCGAGAAGTGCGGCGTTGAAGTCACCCTCGCACGCGTCCGCCGCGAGCGCATGGGTCACATCGACCTGGCCGCGCCTGTTGCGCACATCTGGTTCCTGAAGTCGCTTCCCTCCCGGATTTCGACCCTGGTAGACATGGCGCTGAAAGACGTGGAGCGCGTGCTCTACTTCGAAAGCTATGTCGTCATCGAGCCGGGCCTCACGGAACTGGAGCCCAAGCAGCTCCTGACCGAAGAAGAATACATGGATGCGCAGGACCGTCTGGGTGAAGACGCGTTCACAGCCATGATAGGTGCCGAAGCCATCCGCGAGATCCTCCGCAACCTCGACCTGCCAACGCTGGCCGAGACGCTGCGCGATGACCTGCGCGATTCCACATCGGAACTGAAAACCAAGAAGGCTTCCAAGCGCCTCAAGGTGGTCGAATCCTTCCTCCAGTCGCGCGCCAAACCCGAGTGGATGATCCTGACTGTCGTTCCAGTCATCCCGCCGGACCTGCGCCCGCTGGTTCCGCTGGACGGCGGCCGCTTTGCGACATCCGACCTTAACGACCTCTATCGCCGCGTGATCAACCGGAACAACCGCCTGAAGCGCCTGATGGAGCTTCGCGCACCGGATATCATCATCCGCAACGAGAAGCGCATGCTTCAGGAGTCGGTTGATGCCCTGTTCGACAACGGCCGTCGCGGCCGCACGATCACGGGCACCAACAAGCGCCCGCTGAAGTCGATCTCCGACATGCTCAAGGGCAAGCAGGGCCGCTTCCGCCAGAACCTTCTCGGCAAGCGCGTCGACTATTCCGGCCGTTCGGTCATCGTGGTTGGCCCGAACCTGAAACTGCACGAGTGCGGCCTTCCGAAGAAGATGGCGCTCGAGCTGTTCAAGCCGTTCATCTATGCGCGTCTCGACGCCAAAGGTCTCGCCGGTACGGTCAAGGCTGCCAAGAAACTGGTCGAGAAAGAGAAGCCGGAAGTGTGGGATATCCTCGACGAGGTTATCCGCGAGCACCCGATCCTGCTCAACCGCGCGCCGACGCTTCACCGCCTCGGCATCCAGGCGTTCGAACCGAAACTGATCGAGGGCAAGGCCATCCAGCTTCACCCGCTGGTCTGCGCCGCGTTCAACGCTGACTTCGATGGCGACCAGATGGCCGTTCACGTGCCGCTGAGCCTCGAGGCCCAGCTGGAATGCCGCGTGCTCATGATGTCGACGAACAACATCCTGTCGCCTGCCAACGGCAAGCCAATCATCGTGCCGTCGCAGGATATCATCCTCGGCCTCTACTACCTCTCGCTCGATCGCGACGAGGAAGTCGGCAATGGCATGATGTTCACGGATCTCGCTGAAATCGAGCAGGCGCTCGACAATGGCTTTGTCTCGCTGCACTCGAAGATCAAGGCGATGTACGAAGGCGTCGACGATGAGGGCAAGCCATGGCGCCGTGTGATCGACACGACACCGGGCCGCTTCATGGTGGCAAACATCCTGCCGCGCTTCAAAGGCATCCAGCCTGACATGGTCAACCTGACGCTGACCAAGAAGGCCATCGGCCGGATCATCGACGATGTGTATCGTCTGTGCGGCCAGAAGGCGACGGTCATCTTCTGCGACCAGATGATGGGTCTCGGCTTCAAGGAAGCTGCGAAAGCCGGCATCTCGTTCGGCAAGGATGACATGGTCATTCCGGAAGCGAAGAAGAAGCTCGTCGAAGCGACCAAGGAGCAGGTGTCAGAATACGAACGCCAGTATGCCGACGGTCTCATCACGCGTGGCGAGAAGTACAACAAGGTTGTCGACGCCTGGTCCACATGTACGGACAAGGTGGCTGACGCCATGATGGAATCCGCCTCCAAGGCCCAGGTGGCCAAGGGCGACCGTAAGGCTCAGGTCAACTCGATCTACATGATGGCCGACTCCGGGGCACGTGGTTCGAAGAACCAGATGAAGCAGCTCGCCGGTATGCGGGGCCTGATGGCCAAGCCGTCGGGTGAAATCATCGAGACGCCGATCATCTCGAACTTCAAGGAAGGTCTGACCGTTCTTGAATACTTCAACTCGACCCACGGTGCCCGTAAGGGTCTTGCCGATACGGCTCTGAAAACGGCGAACTCGGGCTACCTGACCCGTCGTCTTGTCGACGTCGCCCAGGACTGCATCATCAACGAAGATGATTGCGGCACGGAAAAAGGCATCGACATCTCGGCTGTCATGGAAGGCGCTGATGTCACTGTCTCGCTGGGCGAGCGTCTGCTCGGCCGCGTTACGGCTGAGGATGTCAAAGGTGCGGACGGCACGCTGGTTGCGCCTGCCAACACCTATATCGACGAAGACCTGGCCGAGATCATCGAGAATGCCGGTGTTGATGTGGTCAAGGCCCGTTCGGCCCTGACCTGCGAAGCGCGGAACGGTATCTGCGTCCAGTGCTACGGACGTGACCTTGCCCGGGGTACGGTCGTCAACCGCGGTGAAGCGGTCGGCGTTATCGCTGCCCAGTCGATTGGTGAGCCGGGTACCCAGCTGACCATGCGTACGTTCCACATCGGTGGTGCGGCGCAGGTGGCCGACCAGTCGTCCATCGAAGCCAGCTTCGAAGGTACAGTCCGGTTCACGGATGGCGAGTATGTGACCCGCAAGGACAAGAACATCATTGTTGTTGGCCGCCGCATGCAGGTCGAGATCGTCGATGCCGACGGTCGTACACGTCAGTCGTTCCGTCCGGCCTACGGCACACGCCTCATGGTCAAGGACAAGGCGAAGGTCTCGCCCGGCATGCCGCTCGCAGACTGGGATCCGTTTGCCCAGCCGATCGTGTCGGAAGTGGCTGGCGAAGCCAAGCTGATCGACGTGATCGACGGTGTGTCCGTTCGTGAAGAAACCGATGAAGCGACGGGCATCTCGTCCCGCGTTGTCATCGACTGGCGCTCGGCTTCCAAGTCTGCGGACATCAAGCCGTCGATCCAGGTCGTCGACAAGGACGGCAAGCCGGTCAAACTGCCGAACGGCTCCGATGCTGTCTATCTTCTGTCGGTGGGCGCCATCCTGTCCGTCGCAGACGGTGACAAGATCGAAGCCGGTGACACGCTCGCACGTGTTGCGACCGGTGGTGCGAAGACACGGGACATCACGGGTGGTCTGCCACGCGTGGCCGAACTGTTCGAAGCACGCCGTCCGAAGGACCACGCCATCATCGCAGAAGTCGATGGCAAGGTGCTTTACGGCCGTGACTACAAGAACAAGCGCCGCGTCTCGATCGTGCCGATCGAGGAAGGTCGTGACCAGATCGATTACCTCGTGCCGAAAGGCAAACACCTTGCCGTTCAGGATGGTGACTTCATCAAGCGTGGTGAATACCTGATGGACGGTAACCCGGCGCCGCAGGACATCCTGTCGACGCTTGGTGTCGAGGCCCTGGCCAATTACCTCATCGACGAAGTGCAGAAGGTCTATCGCCTGCAGGGCGTGCCGATCAACGACAAGCATATCGAAGTGATCGTTCGCCAGATGCTGCAGAAGGTCGAAATCGTGGACGGTGGCGATACGCCATTCATCGTCGGCGAGCATATCGACCTCATCGACTTCGAGGACGCCAATGAAGTGGTGCGCAAATCCCGTAAAAAGGACCAGCGCGAGGCAACAGCCACCCCGCTTCTGCTCGGTATCACCAAGGCCTCGCTCCAGACCCGCAGCTTCATCTCGGCTGCGTCGTTCCAGGAGACGACCCGCGTGCTCACCGAAGCGGCTATCCAGGGCAAGATCGATACGCTGGACGGTCTCAAGGAGAACGTCATCGTTGGCCGCCTGATCCCGGCCGGTACGGGCGGTGGTATCCGTCAGTTCCGCCGTGTTGCGGCCGAGCGCGACCTGAAGCTGAAAGCCAAGCGCGCTGCTGCGATGGCCAAGGCTCAGGAAGAAGCGGCCAATCTCGCCATGGCGGCCCTTCCGGCCCCGGCTGCCGAGCCAGCGGACGAATAGTCCCGCCGACACGGCTCTTGATACAAATGAGAAAGCCTGCCAGCCTTGGCAGGCTTTCTTGCTTTCAGGGACAGGCATCAGATGGAACGAAGCGATATTATCGGTGCGGCATGTGCAGTGGTTGCAATTGGAATCATTGCGTTCCTGTCACTGGATAGCTGGGCCATTGCTGATTGCAGGACCGTTCTGAGAACCGCGGAATTCCAGCGGGCAGGGGCGCTGGAGCCGGATGCTGCGGCTGATCTTGCGGCATTCCGGGCGCAGCTTGAAGGCGGCACAGCGGGCCCTGAGGCGGCTGCGTGCGTCGACAGGATCGGCCTGCCGTTCTAGAGCCCCGCATTCAGGCCCAATATTGCTGCGGTCTGGCGGCATGCGACCCTTGACGCCAGCGCCTGAGAGGCTTAAACGCCACCCATTGTCAGAGAGGCAGCTGGGTTTTTGCCCTTTCGCCGTACCGGTTCAGGAATGATCCGGCCAATCTGACCCCCAAGTTTTCAGCCGTCCCGGAAGCTGCAATGGCATTCGGGGCATCATTTCGTTACCGGCCCATCGGGCCATGAGTTCAGAAGAGACAGAAGGCCCGAATGCCCACAATTCAACAGCTTATTCGTAATCCGCGTTCGCCAAAGCCGACGCGCACCAAGACGCCGGCCCTCAAGGCCTGCCCACAGCGCCGCGGTGTTTGCACGCGCGTCTACACAACGACCCCGAAGAAGCCGAACTCGGCGCTTCGTAAAGTGGCAAAAGTGCGTCTCACCTCCGGGTTCGAATCGCTGTGCTACATCCCGGGCGAAGGCCACAACCTGCAGGAGCACTCTGTTGTGCTTATCCGCGGCGGCCGCGTGAAAGACCTTCCGGGCGTTCGTTACCACATCATCCGCGGCGCGCTGGACACCCAGCCCGTCAAGAACCGTAAACAACGCCGTTCGCATTACGGCGCGAAGAAACCGAAATAAGAGGGCCGCTCAATGTCTCGTCGTCACAGTGCAGAGAAGCGTCAGGTCCTCGCGGATCCGAAATTCAAGGACATCGTCGTCACCAAGTTCATGAACCAGATCATGCGCGATGGTAAGAAGTCGGTTGCCGAGCGCATCGTCTATGGTGCCTTCGACCTCGTCGAAACGCGCGCCAAGAAAAACCCTGTCGAGGTTTTCCACGCTGCGCTTGAAGCCGTTGCGCCTTCCGTCGAAGTGCGTTCGCGCCGCGTCGGTGGTGCCACGTACCAGGTGCCGGTTGAAGTCCGCACAGAGCGCCGTCAGGCTCTCGCCATCCGCTGGCTGTCGGCTGCTGCCGCAGGCCGCAACGAAAACACGATGCGTGAGCGCCTCGCTGGCGAACTGATGGATGCCAGCCAGGGCCGCGGCAACGCAGTCAAGAAACGCGAAGACACGCACCGCATGGCGGACGCCAACAAGGCCTTCGCACACTACCGCTGGTAATCAGCACTGGAATTTCATGGCAACTGAGGGTAACGCGCCCGTCAGTTGCCACAATTTCCTCCCGGAAAGCAGACACGAAGGTTTACCCACATGGCCCGCGAATACACGCTGGATCGCTATCGTAACTTTGGCATCATGGCACACATTGATGCCGGCAAAACGACGACCACAGAGCGCATCCTCTACTACACCGGCAAGTCGCACAAAATCGGCGAAGTGCACGATGGTGCCGCGACCATGGACTGGATGGAGCAGGAGCAGGAGCGTGGCATCACGATCACCTCCGCTGCGACCACCACTTTCTGGGAACGCACGGAAGATGGCTCCACGCCGCTCTCCGACAAATACCGTTTCAACATCATCGATACGCCCGGACACGTTGACTTCACGATTGAAGTCGAGCGCTCGCTGGCCGTTCTCGATGGCGCCGTTTGCGTCCTCGATGCGAACGCCGGTGTTGAGCCGCAGACTGAAACCGTCTGGCGTCAGGCTGACCGCTACAAGGTTCCGCGCATCGTGTTCGTCAACAAGATGGACAAGATCGGCGCTGACTTCTTCAACTGCGTCCACATGATCAAGGACCGCACAGGCGCCACGCCTGCGCCGATCCAGCTGCCGATCGGTTCGGAAACCGATCTGGCGGGTCACGTTGACCTTGTCACGATGCAGGAATGGGTTTGGGAAGGCGACGATCTCGGCGCTTCCTGGATCCTCAAGCCTATCCGCGACAGCCTCAAGGCCAAGGCCGAAGAGATGCGCGCCACGCTGGTCGAGCTTGCCGTCGAGCAGGACGATGATGCGATGGAAGCCTTCCTCGAAGGCAACGAACCAGACGTGCCAACCCTGCGCAAGCTGATCCGCAAGGGTACGCTGTCCATGGCCTTTGTGCCGGTTCTTTGCGGCTCGGCCTTCAAGAACAAGGGCGTGCAGCCGATGCTGAACGCTGTGATCGACTATCTTCCGGGCCCGCTCGACGTGCCGCCTTACTTCGGCTTCCTGCCGGGTGATGAGGAAGAAGTCCGCAACATCGAACGCCGCGCTGATGACAGCCAGCCGTTCTCGGGCCTCGCCTTCAAGATCATGAACGACCCTTACATGGGCACGCTGACCTTCACACGTATCTATTCCGGTACGCTGTCGAAGGGCGACGCCTTCATGAACTCGACCAAGGGCAAGAAAGAGCGCGTCGGCCGTATGGTCATGATGCACTCCAACAAGCAGGACGAGATCACGGAAGCCTTCGCAGGCGACATCGTGGCACTTGCCGGCCTCAAGGAAACCACGACCGGTGACACGGTCTGTGACCCGAACAAGCCGGTCGTTCTCGAAACGATGACGTTCCCCGATCCGGTTATCGAGATCGCCGTCGAGCCGAAGTCGAAAGCTGACCAGGAAAAAATGTCGGTTGGCCTCCAGCGCCTCGCGGCAGAGGATCCGTCCTTCCGCGTCGAAACCGATTTCGAATCCGGCCAGACGATCATGAAAGGCATGGGCGAGCTTCACCTCGACATCCTGATCGACCGCCTGAAGCGCGAATTCAAGGTGGAAGCAAACATCGGCCAGCCGATGGTGGCCTACCGCGAGAAACTCGGCCGCGCGGCCGAAATCGACTTCACGCACAAGAAACAGTCCGGTGGTACCGGCCAGTTCGCGCGCATCAAGCTGCAGTTCGAACCTCTCGAAGCCGGTTCGGGCTTCGTGTTTGAAAGCTCGATCGTCGGCGGCGCCGTTCCGAAGGAATACGTTCCCGGTGTGGAAAAAGGCCTCAATATGGCCAAGGAAAACGGCCTTCTGGCTGGTTACCCTGTCACCGACTTCAAGGCCGTGCTGGTTGACGGCGCGTTCCACGACGTTGACTCCTCTGTCCTCGCTTTCGAAATCGCCGCCCGCGGCGCATTCCGCGAGCTGAAAGGCAAGGGCGATCCGCGCCTGATGGAGCCGATCATGAAAGTGGAAGTTGTCACGCCGGAAGACTATATGGGCGACGTGATCGGCGACCTGAACTCCCGCCGTGGCCAGATCCAGGGTTCGGAACCACGCGGTAACGCTGTGGCGATCAACGCCCTGGTCCCGCTGGTCAACATGTTCGGATACGTTTCGAACCTGCGCGGCATGTCGCAAGGGCGTGCCCAGTTCACGATGATCTTCGCTCACTATGACGAAGTTCCGCGTGCCGAAGCACAGAAAATCATTCAGGAAGTCGCAGGTTCCTGATCCATCCCCGACCGGTGAGCCGGTCTTTTGAATTTAGAATGAAGGAGAGGCCCGATGGGCAAGG
>NZ_AWFG01000034.1 GCF_000682695.1 Hyphomonas chukchiensis
TCAACACAAGCCAGCCTCTGGGGCGTTGAGGCGAATTATCCCGATACCGACAATTCCTATCTGACCGAAACTGCAAACGAACTTCTGGCCGAAGCCCTCGACGCCGCGCGGGCCGAGCAGGCGCGGCTTTGCGCGACCCTTTGCAATCAAGATGCCGCAAGCGGCTGACGAATATCCCAACTCCAACCCATAAGGACACGACCGCATGAAACTCCAACATATCCCCGTCGAGCAGTTGAAAGTCAGCAAGCTGAATATGCGTTATGAGCGCAGAAAGCCCGATATTTCGGATATCTTGCCGTCGATTCGCGAACGCGGCGTTCGCCAGACGCTGCTTGTTCGCAAGGAAGGCCAGCACTACGGCGTTGTCGCCGGTCGTCGCCGCCTGTTCGCCCTCAAACAGGTCGCCAAGGAAACCGGCAAATCCCTCACCGCGCCATGCGGCGTTCTTGGGCCGGGAGACGACGCCGAGGCGATTGAAGACTCGCTTCTGGAAAACATCGCCCGGTTGCCGCCCGGCGAGTTGCAGCAATATGACGCCTTCGCCCGGCTCGTTCAGGCAGGAAAGTCCGTCGAAGACATCGCCGCGACCTTTGGCGTTACGGACCTTAAAGTACGCCGCGTGCTGGCGTTGGCGAACCTCTTGCCGGACATCAAGCGGCTCTATGAAGAGGACGAGATCGATGCGGGCACATTGCGCGCGCTGACCCTCGCCACGCCGGACCAGCAGGAAAGCTGGCTGAAACTCGTCGCTGATCCGAACGAACACGCCCCGCGCGGCGAACGCCTGAAAGCATGGCTGACGGGCGGCGCGCGCATCTTCACCAAGGCGGCGCTGTTCGATCTTGCCGTCTATGACGGGCATATCCTGACCGACCTGTTCGGCGACAGCGCCATTTTCGCCGACCCGGACCTGTTCTGGTCCTGTCAGAACGCCGCCATCGCCGAACGGATCGACGCCTACAAGGCGGCGGGCTGGCAAGCGGTCGAGATATTGGAACGCGGGGCGTACTTTTCGTCATGGGAATATGTGAAACGACCCAAGACCAAGGGCGGGCGCATCTATGTCGAAACCCGCCATGACGGCGCCGTGACCTTCCATGAAGGCTATATCGGCCAGAAGGAAGCGCAGCGGCTTGAGCGCACGGCGAAAGGGGAGAAGGGCGCAGCGGCGCCTGAAAAACCGGAAATGTCCGGCCCCTTGGGGGAATATGTCACCCTCCACCGTCACGCCGCGATCCGGGCGCGCTTGCCCGGTCATCCGGGCGTCGCGCTCCGTCTCGCCGTCGCCCATCTGCTGATCGGCTCGGCGCTCTGGCGCATCGAGGCCGACCCGCAGCGAACCCGCAAGCAGGCGACAGCCGACAGCCTCGCCGCCAGTGAAGGCGAACGCCTCATGCAGGAAGAGGCCGCCCATGTCTGCGCCATGATCGGTTTTGAAAATCCCGAACGCGGGCTGGTGCGCCAGAACGGAGACGGCTGGACGACCGCCAAGGTGTTCGCAAGGCTTTTGGAAATGAAGGACAGCGATGTGCTGCGCATACTCGCTCTTGCAATGGCCGAAAGTCTGGAAGCAGGATCGCCAATGGTCGAGGCTTTGGCGCAGACCATCGAACCCGACCTCGCCGCGCTCTGGACGCCGGACGAAGCGTTCTTCGATCTCTTGCGGGATAAGCGCGTCATCAACGCGATGGTGGCCGACATCGCGGGTGACGCCGCCGCAAAAGCCTGCCTCACGGAAACCGGCAAGGCGCAAAAGCAAATCATCCGTAACCGCATCGATGGCAAGGGATGCGAAGCCTCGCCCGACTGGCGTCCGCGCTGGATGACGGATGTTCCCACAGCCTATCTCACCGCCAATGGCTGTCCGCCTGTCGCGGCGTCGGAAAAGGCGCGCTCGGCGGTTTCAGAAGAGAAGAAAGCGGTAGCGTAACGATCAAGCGCCGCGCTGGTTCGCCAGTGCGGCGCCTACCTCATCGAGGCAGGATCGAAGACTGTCGGCGAGCCCGGTCAACGCCGCCATATCTGCTTCGCCGGGTGCGGCGGACTGAAGCGCGAGCATTTCGCAGACCAATGCGTGAAGGGCTACCGGCCCGCACACGCCGTCATCGCCGAACAGTCGCGCATTGTCCTCGGCGGACAAATTCTCGCAATCAAGCGCGACGAATCCCGACTGCGTCATGAAAATGCGCAGGCGCTCGATATCTACAGGATGATTCACCTCAAACGCCTTTCTCAAATGCCCGCCGTCAGCCGCGAATGACGATTCCCAAATATATTTGGTAGCGAAGAATCGCGCCCCTTGTCCACTTGGGGCGGATGAACGCAAGGGATATCGTCGCACGGAATGTCAGGAAAAGACGCGCCGAACTGGGCCTCAGCCAGGACGAGGTCGGCGCGCGCGCTGAATCGTCCGGCAACTATATCGGCATGATCGAGCGCAGCGAGACATCGGTTTCCATCGACATGCTCGCAGACATCGCCGAAGTGCTGGGCGTATCCCTGCGCGACCTTGTCGATCCCGATTGGACTGGAGAGGAGCACGGATCGGCGAATTGAGCCGGGCCTCGCCTCTTTCGGAACCGGCATCACCGACTGGTCTCGGCAACTCGGCGGCCGCGCCTTGCGTCGTCGAAACGGGTTGAGCCTGCATCCAGTCGCTTGCGCCATCACCATCTCTCATAGCGCCAGACCCTCGTCTCGGCCACTTCCCCTTAGCGAGCCCTGACCCATGGGCCGAAACGCCGCCGGCCCTGAAACCCTGCGCTGCCCGCTTTTTTCCTCCCCGCTGCGCGGGTTCATCGCGAACCAAAAAAGCGCGCGGCTCCGGGTGCTCCACATGCGTTCCGCCCGGCTCCGTAGAGCCGGTTCGGACCGTCGCCGCCCCGGCCTTCATGGGGGGGCGCCAAGGGGATTGGCCCCGAGCAGGGCGCGACAACATGGAGACGAAAATCATGGCTCAAGCACTTGGATATGTGACGCAAACCGAAAACGGCGATTACGAAGGTACCCTCGCCATGGGCGTTAACGCCCGCATCAGAATCACCCGCAACGCGGCGAAAGAGCCGGGCTCGAAACAGCCCGACTTCCGCATCTTCAGCCCGCAATTCGGGGAACTTGGCGGCGGCTGGACCCGCACCGGAAAGACCTCGGGACGTGAATATGTGTCGCTGACACTGGCGCATCCGATGATCTCGCAGCGCCGGGTCTACGCCAATCTCGGCCCCGCCTCGGGCGGTCAGGACGGCGAGTTCGCGCTCCTCTGGAACGCGGCCTGAATAGAATTCGACGCGCGGGCGACATCCCGCGCGCCGATCGCTGCGCGGTTCAATCTCTGGTTTGTAATTTTCAATTGAAATTTTAACGAATCCTAACCGTCAACTGCGATCATGGCCGGCCAGGAGTTCCGATGAATGATCGCGCGACAAGTCCAAGACAATCAGAACGCGCCGGCGATCCGCCGGCGCGGGATCTGCGTCTGCCTTATGCGGCCTGGGCATGGGAGTATCTGAGGCGAAACAGGGACTATGCGCGCAGCTATCGATCCTCCCGCGCCGGTCGCGCACGACCCGTTCCGCTGAATACAGGCGCCGTTCTGATCCGCGAAAAAAGACGATGGTCCGATGCCGAAAAGTGGGGACTCTTGAGCTTCGCCGACCCGGAAAAGTCTTGCGAAGAAGCGAATGTTTTCTGGCGGCCCGACAGGCTGGCGGGCGCCTTGCCGATCCAGCTTCTCCGGCTTCGGGGAACGGGCGTCGATGGCGAAAACGCCGCGCATGAGGAAATCGAACTCTGCCAGCTTCAAACCCGGCGGATCATGCTCGACACAGTCGATGGCGCCCGTCACATTCTGTTGTGCGGACGGCGTTTCTGGGTTCAGCTTGTTTGCGAAGCCCCGCGATCACGGGCTGAAAACTGCGCCATCGCGGTTCGGATCGATTCAATTCGTCATTATCAGCGTCGTCTTGATACTGCGAGCCAGCTCCTGTCGCTCTATCATTCAGCAGGCGGAAAAATTTCCCTGATCGGGCGCAGCCGGGACTCGACACGGCTCGCGCAAGGGCTTATCGCCATCGACATTGTGAATGCGGGCGGGTCCCATCGCGATGTCGCCGAGGCGATCTACGGCGCTGACAAAGTGGCGGAACGCTGGGGCGGACCATCCTGCTACTATGAAGACTGGGCAAGACGGCTTGTCGCCCGCGCCCGCTTCATGGTGAATGAAGGCTATCTGGGCCTTCTCGGGAAAAAGACCCTTTAACGCATGGTGAAGGTCGTCGCGGCGAAAACGCAACGTCGCGAATTCGCCGCTTCAGCCTCCCTCAAAATCCGTCATGATTTCCTCTAGGAGCCGAAAATTCGACCGGCCCCGACACTGTTGTTGCGTAGTGGGGACATCATGGAACACGCGAAAAATCCGCCTGTCGAAAGTCCGTATTTCACCGCCGCCGAGGCTGCCGCTTATCTCAGGCTTGAAGAATCAACCCTCAACGCCATGCGCTGGCGAAAGGAAGGACCGAACTGGCGCAAGCATGGCGGCAAGGTCGTCTATCACAGGGATGCGCTGGATCGCTGGTCGCGCGGGCGCGATTCCGATCCGACCGTGAGAAACGAACCCGGCGCGAATGAGGACGGCGATGGCGCCCGGTCCTGAAGCCCATCGCCTCACCGTCGTCATCCTTCAATATCGAAAGAACAGGCTTAATCATCGGCTCGTTTTCGGGACGGCGCGCTTCATTGTGCGCCGGGGATGGCGGCGAAGACTCGCCGCGTTCGCCCCCGATGCGACCTTCGGTTATGAGCGCTGGCAGGCGGGAGACCACGGCACGCGGGACTGGCGATTGTTCGTGTGCCGCACGTCATCACAGGGGTCGCTGACGAAGATTCCGGGCGTGCTGCCGGGGGCCGTCCTGCTGCTTGAAGCGCGCGGAAAAACGAAAGTGAAGCGCGCCTTCGCCGCCTTCGATGCGCTCAGGCGGGAGGGCGAAAGCCTTGAAGACCTGGCGCCGCATCGCTGGCGCGCGCTGCACAACGCGCTCCAAACACGCCCATCCACATTGAACGACGGGAGCGATCCATCATGGCCGCGCGTCTGATTGCAGGAACCGCCGCAACGATCGTGTGCGCCGCAACAGTGGTGCAAATTGCGGCGCCGCCGAACCCGCTTGTCCTCTATAATCCAAGCGAAAGCGCGCCGGTCGGATGGTACAGGATCGACGCAGACGGCGCCGTCAAACGCGGCGCGATGGTCGCTGCATATGCACCGGATGAGGCGCGACTGCTCGCCCATGAACGGGGTTATCTGCCGTCCCATATTCCCCTCATCAAGACTGTCTGGGCGGCGGCGGGAGAAGAAATCTGTTCCGAAGGAGGCGTCATCCGCGCCCCGAACCGTCCTGATATATACGCGCTGGCGCAGGACGGTTCGGGGCGGGAGATGCCGGTCTGGACAGGCTGTATTGTCCTTCGTTCAGACGAGATTTTTCTCGTCTCCACCGATGTGCAGACTTCTTTCGACAGCCGGTATTTCGGACCGGTCCCGGTCAAAAACGTGCTCGGCACGGTCGATTTCGTTGGTCCGGAACCGGATCGATCGGATGCGTCCGGCGCGCAAACCGGCGGGGCGCGGGACGAACGTCAGTGAGGGGCGCGGAGGGCAAGATAAAAGACGGGAGCGCCCCCTGGGCGCTTATCCCTTGTCTGCACATCATTTTCGGGAGTGATATTATTCGTGCAGGGAGCACCCCCGATTGCACGGTTACTCCGGTCATGACTGACGTATTCGGGGGTGATCCCCGGAAATCGACTGATGGGACGTGGGCGTCATGACGGGCGACGGCGACAGGTTCGAGGTGCGCCTCGGCCGCATGCGGTCGCCGTCAGGCGCGCGCAAGGTCGAGGGCTTCTTCCGCAAGGTCTCGAAGGGCGCCCGCAAACTCGGGCGCGGCGGCGGACGCGGGCGCTCGCAACGCAGCGCTGCGCGCACGCAGTTTTACCGGCGCGTTCTGGTCAAGGTGCGTGTCGTCAGCATGGATCCAAAAGGCCGCCTCGCGCAGAAGCTCCACCTCAACTATGTGGAGCGGGATGGGACCGGCCCGGACGGCGAGCCCTCGCGCCTCTATGACCGGCATGGCCCGGACGCCGACAAACAGGCATTCCTGGAGCGCGGGGCGGAGGACCGCCACCAGTTCCGGATCATTCTGTCTCCGGAGGATGCGGGCGAGCTTTCCAGCCTCACCGAATTCACACGCGACCTGACGGCGCAGATGGAGCGCGATCTTGGAACCAGGCTCGACTGGGTGGCGGTCGATCACTACGACACCGGCCAGCCCCATACGCATCTCATCATCTCGGGCAAACGCGACGATGGGCGCGATCTCGTCATCCCCCGCGATTTTATTTCGCGTGGCCTGCGCGAACGCGCGCAGGCGCTTGTCGAGCTTGAACTCGGACCCGTTCCGGAAACCGACGGCCGCGCCCGCATGGCTCGCATGGTCGGACAGGCGCGTTTCACCGAGATCGATCGCGCCCTCATCCGGCGCGCGCGGGAGAGTGTCGTCGATCTGTCCGGACCGCACCGTCCCGGCGACGGATGGCGCCGACAGATTGAGCGCATGCGTCTTGGAAAATTGCAGGGGATGGCCCTCGCCGAACCCTTGGGAAAGGGACGCTGGCGATTGGCGGACCATGCCGAAACGGATCTGCGACGCATGGGCGAGCGTGGCGACGTCATCAAGGCCATGCACCGCGCTATGCGAAATCAGGGCGTCGCGCGCACGCTTGATGCTGGTGCGATTTTCGATCCCGCATCCGAGGGCGCTCGGCCTGTCACAGGCGTCATTCTAGACAAGGGCGTCGCCGACGACGTCAACGACCGCGCCTTCATCGTAGTTGACGGGCTTCGGGGCCGGCCTGTCCATGTCGTCGTCGGCGGCGAGGATCGGCTTGCGTCTCTTGAGACAGGTCGCATCGTTACCGTCGCGCCGCCGAACCGGGACCCGCGCCGGGCCGATCATGTCATCGCCGAGATCGCCGCCGCCAATGAGGGGCGCTATTCCAGCGCGCTCCACATGGCGCACGATAAGAGCGCCCGGCCAGAGTTCGTGGCCGCCCATATCAGGCGGCTCGAAGCGCTCCGGCGTGTGGGTCATGCAACACGCGTATCGGATGGAAGCTGGCGCGTGCCCGAAGACTATCTGGACCGCGCAGGCGATTATGAGAAAGCCGCCACCTCCGGCCGCCCGGTCGAGATTAGGGTGCATTCCTCTTTGCGGCTGGCGCAGATGAAGTCGGCGATGGGCGCGACCTGGCTCGATGAGCATTTGCGGGACTTCGATGATGCAGGCGCCGTTCATGGCTTCGCTGGCGAGGTCGAGGCGGCGCGCATCGCACGGCGGCAATTTCTGATGCAGCAGGGTCTGATAAATCACGACCATGGACGGTTGTCACAATCGGTGCTCGATAGGCTCGAAGCTCATGACCTGAAGGACGCCGGCGACTCCCTCGCCGAAACGCTTGGCAAACCCTATGCCCCGGCGCCGGCGGCCGGGCGCGTGAATGGTGTGTACACGCAGGCGGTTGAACGACCGAGTGGCAGATACGCCGTCATCGAGCGGACGCGCGATTTTACGCTCGTTCCATGGCGGGACGTGATGGACCGCAATCTCGGCAAGTCGGTGAGCGGCCTCGTCCGGGAGGGCGGGATTAGCTGGACGCTGACGCGCGGAAGGGGGATTGGATGATTGGGCGAGGGCGTCTTGTAGTCATCTATGGCTACGTCTGGCTACCGGCCTTGATGGAGCCTTCGGAACCTGTCCGAAGAGTTATAGTCAGTTTAGCCGGGTGAGACCTAAACCAGTGGCCGTTACAGAGGAATCGGTTATAGTAAGTTTAGCATTCGATCCCCTAAACTCGCTATAAGTTGTCAATCATGAAGGCACTTGCCAATCCATACGCGCCAGGCGCTGGCTACCCGCCTCCGGAACTTGCCGGGCGGGACGGCATCCTCGACGAGGCGGGGCTTGCGATCAAGATGAGCCGCGCCGGCAAACCTGCCCGAAGCGTCATGCTGGTTGGACTTCGCGGCGTCGGCAAGACCGTCCTCCTCAATGAGATTCAGTCGATGGCCGACAGAGAAGGCGCCTTCACCGACTTCATCGAAGTCAGCAAAAACGAGCCGCTTTCCGTCGTCATCATCGCCACCCTGCGCGCCGCCCTGCTGAAGCTCGACCGGATGAAGGGCGTCAGCGAAAAGGTGAAAAAGGGCTTGCGCGTCCTCAAGAGTTTTGTCGGCGCCGTGAAAGTCAAATATGGCGACGTGGAATTTTCCGTCGACGTGGAGGAAGAAGCCGGCGTCGCTGACAGCGGCACACTCACGCGCGACCTCGCGGAACTGTTCCTTGCCGCCGGTGAGGCGGCGAAAGCGCGGAAGTCATCGATTGTTATCCTAATCGATGAAATTCAGAACCTTGAGCTGGACGAGTTTGAAGCGCTGATCATGGCGATTCACCGCGTCGATCAAAAGCGTCTTCCGTTTCTGGTTGTCGGCGCCGGGCTGCCGACGCTTGTCAAACTGTCAGGCGATGCGAAGTCCTATGCCGAGCGATTGTTCGACTACCCGGATATTGGCAGCCTGAATGACAAAGACGCACGACAAGCGCTGGTCGCTCCGGCGAAAGACGCCGATGTGGCCTATGATGAAAAAGCGGTCGCTCTGATCCTTCAGCACACAAAGGGATATCCGTATTTCCTTCAGGAATGGGGATACCAGTGTTGGAAAGCCGCCACGAAATCTCCCATCACCGTCAAGGATGTCAACACGGCAAGCAAGGCCGCCATCGCCCGTTTGGACGACAACTTTTTCAAGTCGCGCTATTCGCGCCTTGCCGACCCTCAAAAGGAATACCTTCGCGCCATGGCGGAACTCGGTCCCGGTCCGCACCGCTCCGGAGATATTGCGAAACAGATGCGCAAGACATCTCAGCAAGTTGCCTTCATCCGCGACGCGCTCATGCAAAACGGCATGATCTACAGCCCGAAATATGGCTACGCCGCATTCACAGTGCCGCTCTTCGACGAATTCATGAAGCGTGTGATGCCGTAAGAGGGGACAATGCCCACCCGTATCAGCAAAGAACGGTTTGACACCTTCCTGTTCGGGCTTCGCGGTTCCGGCCAAACCGAGAACTGGACTGATGTCGCCCATTGGGAAACCCATGACGGTCAGGCGCTGGCCGCTCTATTTTACGTCGAGAATGATAAGATTGACGCTTTCATGGGAGCTTTGTTCCTGCGGGATGAGCACAATCGCTTCTGCGCCTTCCCTCCGCTTGTCCCATTCAGGACGAAACGCGCCGGCGAGCAGTCGATCCTGGAGAAGCTGACCGACATAGAGGCACAAACCGAACCGTTGCCAGTCCCGGACTCCGACCTTCCGGCGGGGATCGATTTGTTTACCGTTGAACACGACGCACCGCTCAATCCGATATTCCTGAATCTGCGCGACAGCCAGCATTCCTCCGCCGCCCGAGAAATCATTCGGGAGACGGCGAAGTGGTTCGTGGATCGCGACGGCAACTTCGCCCGCGACTTCCAAACCACCGGAACGAGCGCGCGGTTTTGGGAGCTTTATCTGTTCCGTGTCTTCCGGGATCTGGATTTCGACATTGATTTCTCGGTCGCTTCGCCCGACTTCGCGCTTTCGAAAGGCGACATGAAACTCTTCGTCGAGGCCACGACCGCTAACCCGGCTGACCAAGCTTTCGTGGACCTCATGGCCGGCCCCGCGCCGCCGCCTGAGGATTTCTGGCGCTTTATCGAAAACGATATGGCACTGATTTTCGGATCGCCGCTCTATACAAAACAGATGAAAGCCTATTGGGAGAAAGCTCCTGTCAAAGGGCATCCCTTCGCAATCGCTGTAGCGGACTTTCATGCGCCCGGTTCAATGACATGGTCGCACACCGCCTTGTCGATCTATTTGTACGGCGTGAGCGTAATGCGAAAGACAGGAGAGGACGGCCAAGAGATGGCCGCGCCAAAACCTCTGGAGGAACATCGACGCGGCGACAAAGTCATACCGGCGGGTTTTTTTAATCAACCCGGTACAGAGCATATCTCAGCTGTCATTTTTTCGAACGCGGGCACGAAGGCGAAGTTCACACGCATGGGAACACTCGCCGGGTTCGGCGACCCTGATATGGCGGTCCGGCGCATGGGGATTCAATCAAATCCAATGCCGGGCGCGCTTGAAGGTCTGCCATTCGACATCAACATTGAAGCACCAGACTATGAGGAACGGTGGCCGGATGAACTCGAAATCTATCACAATCCAAACGCGGTCATACCGTGGCCGGATGAATCGGTTCTTCCGGATGTCACTCATTTCAAAAAGCACGATGGCGAGCTGATCTGGCGCGGCGCGCCGTTTCGCGTGCTGACGTCAAGAACGTTGGTCGAGCGGCGTCCGCCGTTCTCTAATGCGGATGAGGAGATTCGGTGAAACTTGCTAGGCGGGAGGGAATTTCCGCCTGACAAGAGCGTCCTCAGATTTCCTGAAAATGCCACACAGAACACCAAGCAGATGGCGATCTGACCGCCACCACACCAACGATAATTCTACTGACCCTAGCTCGATACGGGCCACAACGAAAAATTCCCCTGAACACCCTGATCTTGTTCAAATTTCTATACTCTTTCCTGAGTAGACGAGTCCTTGCTCCAAGCACGAAGCTGTCCTCATCAGATTTTATGAGGATGCTCCGTGTCGCCGCAATCAATACTCATTGGACAGATCATAATCGTGCTCGCCACGATTGTTTGCGGTGTCTGGCTGTCGACGCAATGGGTCGCTGCGCAGTTTTCTTATGACGCCTACCTTGGACCAGCCTGGTTCCACATCGGCGAGACCCCCGTCTACTATCCATGGCGCTTATTTGAATGGTGGTACGCCTTCGACGCATACGCGCCGGGCGTTTTCGCCAGAGGCGGCGCTATTGCAGCCGGCAGCGGATTTCTAGGCGCGTTCGTCGCCGCGATCGGATCGGTCTGGCGGGGACGGCAAGCCAAGAATCTGACGACATACGGATCGTCACGCTGGGCCGCCCGCAAGGACTTGCAGACTTGCGGCATGCTCAAGCCCTCCGGCGTTTTTCTTGGGCGCTTCGATGACGACTATCTTCGTCATGACGGCCCTGAACATGTCATGGCGTTCGCGCCGACGCGATCCGGCAAGGGCGTTGGTCTCGTTGTTCCAACCCTACTGAGTTGGACGCAAAGCGCCGTCATTCACGACATCAAGGGTGAGAACTGGCAACTCACATCGGGGTGGCGCTCGAAATTCTCTCATTGCCTTCTGTTCGACCCCACCAATGCCAGCAGCGCCAAATACAACCCGCTTCTGGAAGTCCGCAAAGGCGCGAACGAGGTTCGCGACGTTCAGAACATTGCGGACATTCTGGTCGATCCTGAAGGCGCTCTGGAGCGGCGCACCCATTGGGAGAAGACCGGCCACGCTCTGTTGGTCGGCGCCATCCTGCATGTTCTCTACGCCGAGAAAGAAAAGACGCTCGCGCAGGTCGCGCGCTTTCTGTCTGATCCCGACCGCCCCTTCGAGAAAACCCTCTGGGTCATGATGTCCACGAACCATCTGGGCGACGATGGCGAAGCGCGGCCGCATCCCGTGGTCGCGCAAGCCGCCCGAGAGCTTCTGAACAAGTCAGAGAATGAGCGGTCCGGCGTCCTGTCCACGGCAATGAGCTTCTTAGGGCTTTATCGCGACCCAACCGTGGCGGAGGTGACATCTGCTTGCGACTGGCGCATCGCGGATCTCATAGATGCAGACAAGCCGGTCTCACTTTACCTCGTTGTTCCGCCCTCAGATATTTCACGCACCAAGCCGCTCGTCCGGCTCATTCTCAACCAGATCGGCCGCCGGCTGACCGAGAAGCTGGACGGCCAGATCGATGGCGATCGCCGCCGACAGGTCTTGTTGATGCTCGACGAGTTTCCCGCGCTCGGCCGGCTCGACTTCTTCGAGAGTGCATTGGCCTTCATGGCGGGCTACGGGTTGCGCGCATTCCTGATCGCCCAATCCCTCAATCAGATTGAAAAAGCGTACGGGCCGAACAATTCGATCCTCGACAATTGCCATGTGCGCGTCGCCTTCGCGACCAATGACGAACGTACGGCGAAGAGAATTTCCGACGCCCTCGGCACCAAGACCGAGATGCGCGCCATGCGCAACTATGCCGGACACCGTCTGGCGCCCTGGCTCGCCCATGTCATGGTTTCGCGGCAAGAGACGGCGCGCCAGCTTCTCACCCCCGGCGAGGTAATGCAGCTTCCCGCCGAAGACGAGGTCGTGCTCGTATCCGGCCTGCCGCCAATTCGGGCAAAGAAGCTCAGATATTTCGAGGACGCCAATTTCACCGACCGCGTAGGGTCTCCAGCGTCAATCGGTGATCGCGGAACGCCTTATGCGGACCGGCCGCCATCTCGCACAGATGACTGGGGAACCCGGCGCCGCGCGGTCGATGAACGCCTCGTCCGGTCCTCATTCGGGAACGGTCATGATGCGGATGATGGCGGCAAGGACCTCAAGCCGGAAATCGACGCGCCTGCACAACCGGACATCGACGCCGCCGAACAGGATCGCAGCGATACGCCTGTCAGCGATAGCGATGAGGTTGCGATCAAACGCGCGGCGGACCTCGCCCGTGCGACCGACACCGCGCGCCGTGCTTACGGCGTCGACAAGGGAACCCCCAAGATTGACCTGATGGATTTTTGAACGATGCCCTCCACCAAACCCCGCATCTGGTCCTATATCGACCCCATCAATCACGCGCGATTGAAGGCGCTGGCGAAACGTCCGGGATCGAATGAATCCCAGATCGTCAACGACGCCCTCACCGCGTTCTTCATGGGCGAACACGAAGTCAAACGGGACGCCGCGCTGATCCGGCGTCTGGACCGCATGACCCGGCAGGCCGAAAGCCTCAATCGCAGTCAGGTCATAACCGCTGAAGCTTTCGCACTGTTCGTCCGCTATTTCCTGACCGTCATTCCCCCCGTGCCGGATGCAGACAAGCGCGCCGCCCAGGCGCAGGGCGCTGCGCGTTTCGAGCGCTTCATTGAGAGCCTGCAAACCGTCCTCGCGGACGGCGAGACCGTCATCTTCGCCGCACTCCAGGATGTCATGTCCGACAAGAGCGCCTTTTTCACCAAGGACGAATTGATGCGCCTGCACGATCCGGCGCCGGAGCGGGAGCATGCCGATGCCTGATGCGCGCGCCCAAACCTACCTTCGAACCGAGACCATGCTGAAAACCGCCATGGGACCGGCCGTCGTCGAGGCGCTGGATGATCCCGCCATTGTTGAAGTGATGGTCAATCCCGATGGCAAGATCTGGATCGACGCCCATGGTGACGGCCGCATGGAGACCGGGGCAGTCATGCCCGCTGCGGAAGCTGAACGGGTCATTCGCGTCGTCGGCAGCCATATCGGTCAGGAAGTGGATAGGCTCCACCCCATTGTCAGCGCCGAGCTGCCGGGCGGGGGAGAACGCTTCGAGGGCGTCATTCCGCCCGTGACCACGGCGCCGTGCTTCTCCATTCGAAAGCCGGCCGCCCGCGTCTTCACGCTCGACGATTATGTCGAGACTGGCGTGACAAGTGCAGAAGACGCAGACGCGCTCAAGGCCGCCGTCCGAGACGCCATGAACATCCTGATCGTCGGCGGCACAGGGTCGGGCAAGACCACCCTCGCAAACGCTTTGCTCGCTGAGGTCGCAATGAGCGGCGATCGCGTCGTGATCCTCGAAGACACGCGCGAACTGCAATGCGAGGCCAAGGACAAGGTCAATCTGCGGACTCAGGCCGGCGCTGTCGCCATGGCCGATCTCGTTCGCTCGACCCTGCGGCTGCGACCCGACCGGATTATCGTCGGCGAGGTCAGAGGCGGCGAAGCCCTCGACATGCTCAAAGCCTGGAACACGGGCCATCCGGGCGGAATCGCCACCATTCACGCCAACTCCGCCGGCGGCGGTCTCCAGCGCCTTGAACAGCTTGTGTCGGAAGTGACGGCTCAGACGCCGCACGCGCTGATCGCCGAAGCCATCGATCTCATCGTCTTCATCGCAGGGCGGGGACCGGAACGCCGGGTACGGACAATCAGCCGGGTGCTTGGCCGCGAGGCCGGCGACTACCGCCTGGAACCTTTTTCCTCCCCCCTCAGCCAAATCGTCAAACTGAAAGGAAGCTCATCATGATCCTGACGAAACACACCTGCCGCGCGCTTGCAATCACGCTCGGTCTCATCGTCCTTGTTGGTCCCGCCCACGCGGCCGGGTCCGGCATGCCCTGGGAGGCGCCTCTTGATTCCATCCTCCAGTCGATCGAGGGACCGGTCGCCAAGATCGTCGGCACGCTCGCCATCATTATTACCGGCCTGACGCTGGCGTTCGGCGATACGGGCGGCGGTTTCCGCAAACTGATCCAGATCGTTTTTGGTCTCTCCATCGCGTTCACAGCAACGAGCTTCTTCCTGTCCTTCTTCTCGTTCGGCGGCGGCGCAACGATCTGATGACCGAAGGTTTCGCCATACCCGTACACCGCTCCTTGACCGAGCCGATCCTGATGGGCGGCGCGCCCCGCAACGCCGCCATCCTCAACGGCACGATCGCGGCCGCGCTGGGCCTGGGGCTTCAGGTCTGGGTCGCCGGTGTCCTCTACTGGATCATCGCACATGGCGCCTGCGTCTTCATGGCGAAACGGGACCCGAAATTCATGGACGTGGTTCTGCGCCACATCCGCCATGAGGGGTATCTCGCATGATGAATCTCAAGGAATACCGGCAGTCAAATAAGAGGCTTGTAGACTTTCTGCCTTGGGCCTGTCTGATTGCGCCTGGCGTCGTCCTGAACAAGGATGGGAGCTTCCAGCGCTCTGCGATGTTTCGCGGGCCCGATCTGGAGAGCGCGACGGCGGCGAGCCTCGTTTCCGTCTGCTCACGCATCAACAACGCTTTGAAGCGTTTCGGTTCCGGTTGGGCGCTCTATTTCGAGGCGGCTCGCGAACCGGCGACGGACTATCCGGAAAGCCAGTGGCGCGATCCGGTGGGTTGGTTGATCGACGAGGAACGCAGGGGACGCTTCACCGAAGCCGGCGCTCTGTTCGAAAGCCGCTACACGCTGACCTTCGCCTTTCTGCCGCCTGCCGACAGCGTCAATCGCATCGAGGATGCGTTTGTTGAAAAGCCGGCGGAAGAAGCCGGGCTCGCCGCTTTCGATCATCTCGCCCGGTTCATCGCCGAAACCGACCGCAGTCTCGATCTTATCGCCTCTGTGGTGCCCGAAGCGCGTTTTCTGGCAGACGATGAGACGCTGACTTACCTCCAGTCGAGCTTATCCTCCAAACGCCATCCGGTTTGCGCTCCTGAAACGCCCGCCTATCTTGATGCGGTTCTGGGAGGCGTCGATCTCGTTGGCGGATTGGAACCGATGCTCGGCGGCGACCATCTGCGCGTCCTCTCCCTGCAGGGCTTTCCGAACGCAACCGAGCCGGGCCTTTTCGATGATCTGAATCGCCTCGGATTTCCGTATCGCTGGATGACCCGTTTCCTGCCGATGGACAAATCGGAGGCGACAAAGGTTCTCGGCCGATACCGGCGTCAATGGTTCGCCAAACGAAAATCTCTTTCGGCCATCGTCAAAGAGGTCATGACGAATGAAGCGTCTGCGCTCGTCGATACGGATGCGGACAATAAGGCGGCAGACGCCGATGCGGCGCTCCAGGCGCTCGGGGAGGATCATGTCAGCTATGGCTATGTGACGACATCGGTCGCGGTCATGGATGGGGATGCGGCCGCCGCTGACGAAATGATCCGCGAGGTGGAGCGGATCATCAACGGGCGGGGTTTTGTTGCGATGAGCGAAACGGTCAACGCCGTCGACGCATGGCTCGGCGGCTTGCCCGGTCACGCCTACGCCAATGTGCGTCAGCCGATCATCCACACACTCAATCTCGTTCACATGATGCCGCTTTCAGCCGTCTGGGCAGGCCCAGTCGAGAATGCTCATTTGAACGGCCCGCCGCTTCTCTACGCAACCGCGAACTCGAACACGCCATTCCGGCTCGTGCCCCACCAGAACGATGTCGGACACATGCTGGTTGTCGGCCCGACCGGCGCTGGCAAGTCGGTGCTGCTCGCGTTGATTGCAGCTCAGTTCCGACGCTACGCCGGGGCTCAAGTCTTCTTGTTTGATAAAGGCGGATCGGCCCGCGCCATCACCGCCGGCATGGGAGGCGAACACTATGCGCTCGGTGAAGACAGGGGGCTTTGTTTTCAGCCGCTCGCCCGTATCGATACAGATGCGGAGCGGTCCTGGGCGCTGGAATGGGTTTCCGGTCTGCTCGCCCATGAAGGCGTCGCCATCGATCCCGACGTGAAAGACGCCGTCTGGACGGCGCTCACATCGTTGAGCGCCGCGCCGAAAGCAGAGCGGACGATGACCGGCCTGTCGGTGCTCCTGCAATCCAACCGGCTCAAACAGGCGCTTGCGCCCTACACGCTCGCGGGCGCCCACGGCGCCTTGCTCGACGCCGATGACGAAACACTCGGGCAAAACGATTGGCAGTGCTTCGAGATGGAGGAGCTGATGCACCAGCCCTCGCTCGTGCCGCCTGTGCTGACCTACCTCTTTCATCGGCTGGAGGCACGCTTCGACGGCCGACCGACCTTGCTCATTCTGGATGAAGCCTGGGTGTTTCTCGATAACCCGCTCTTTTCCGAGCGCATTCGCGAATGGCTCAAAGTGCTCCGGAAACGGAATGTCTCGGTCATTTTCGCAACGCAGTCCTTATCGGACATCTCCGGCAGCACCATCGCGCCGGCGATTATCGAAAGCTGTCCGTCGCGCATCTTCTTACCGAATGACCGTGCGCTCGAACCCCAGCAGCAGGACACCTATCGCGCATTCGGATTGAACGACCGTCAGATCGAAATCATTGCGGAAGCGAGTCCGCGGCAGGACTATTATTTCCAGTCGCGCTCGGGAAACCGTCTGTTCGATCTGGATCTCGGGCCCGTCAGTCTCGCTTTCTGCGCCGCGTCATCGAAAGCCGATCACAAGCTCATCGACGAAGTCCAAAGCGCACACCCCGAAGAGTTCGCCGTCCACTGGCTGCACGCCCGCGACCTAGCCTGGGCGGCTGACCTCATAACCGCCACCCCCGCAACAAAAGGAGATGTCCCATGCGCCGCAGAATAATTGCCGCTCTCTTACTGGCGGCCGCGCCAATGACCATTGCGCCGCCCGCCCACGCAATTTTCGGGATCGGAGACATCGTGATCGATCCCTCCAATCTCGCTCAGAACATCCTCACAGCAGCGAACACATTGGAGCAGATCAACAATCAGGTGAAGCAGCTTCAGAACGAAGCTGACATGCTCATCAACCAGGCGACCAATCTCGTCCGTACCGGATACAATCCGCAGGCGGAGATCAATCGACTCCTCAACGAGATTTCGGTCCTGATGGACCGGGCGCGATCGATCTCCTACGTCGTCAGCGAAACCGACCGGCTCTTTCAGGAAAACTTTCCCGAAGACTATTCCGCATGGTCGCGCACACAGATGGCGACCGCTGCGGAAATGCAATGGGTGTCCGCCCGTTCGGCGTTTAACGACACGCTCCTGGTTCAGTCCCAGATCGTTCAAACGCTTAAGGCGGACACGTCATCCCTCGACGCAATGCTGGCGGAAACGGCGATCGCTGAAGGCAATCTTTCGGTTTCGCAGACCGGTAATCAGATCGCCGCGCTCGGCGTCAAACAGACCATGCAGATGCAGGAAATGATGGCGGCGCAATATCGCGCCGACGCGCTGGCGCGCGCCCGCGATCTTCAGATCGAGCGAGAGGGCCGCGAAAAGCTCGCCCGTTTTGTTGGGGGAGCCAGCGCCTACACGCGCTGACAGGGGAGAGCGATGGAAGACCTCGGCATCATCGATCGGTTTCTGGCGACCTTTTCGACCTATATCGATTCAGGTTTCGGGTTGCTTGGTCCCGACGTCGCCTATCTGACGGCGTTCCTGATCGGCATCGATGTCGTCCTCGCCGGGGTCTTCTGGGCGATGGGGCCGGAAAACAACATCATCGGAACCTTCGTCAAGAAGGTTCTCTATGTCGGCTTCTTCGCCCTCATCCTCAACAATTTCGCCTTTCTCGCCAATGTCATCTTCGAGAGCTTCGCGCAGCTCGGTCTGAATGCGTCCGGCTCGACCATCACGGCCGCCGATCTGTTGCGTCCCGGTTTCGTCGCCGATACCGGATTCACTGCCGGGCACCCCTTGCTTGAAGAGATCGGCGATCTGACAGGCCCCGTCGGTTTCTTCGTCAACTTCGTCACCATCGCCATTCTGTTTCTCGCCTGGCTCATCACGCTCTTCGCGTTCTTCTTTCTGGCGATCCAGCTCTTCGTCACGGTCATCGAGTTCAAGCTGACAACGCTTGCTGGCTTCGTCCTCATTCCCTTTGCACTTTGGAACAAGACCTCATTCCTCGCTGAGCGCGTTCTCGGGAATGTCATCTCATCCGGGGTCAAACTGATGGTGCTGGCGGTGATTGTCGGCATCGGCTCCACTCTCTTTGGATCTGTCACGGCGGAAATCACGCCCGGAGACGTGACCCTGGAAGACGCCGCCACCGTCATTCTGGCGTCGCT
>NZ_AWFG01000035.1 GCF_000682695.1 Hyphomonas chukchiensis
CACCTATGTCTCGAGCCGCTCACTTACCAACCTCGAAACCAATGTCGGTCGCTGCTCGCTTCCCGCACGCTGTAGCCGTGTCATCACTGTCACGGCAGGCGCAAATATCCCTGCGGATGTGCCTCGCCCTGTTTCGATCAGGCGGGCTTGCCCATATAAGCCCGGGTACCGTTACTTCGCCCGCCCCACCGCCTCCCAAAGCCAGCCTCCTGCGGAGACCTTGCGCAATGCTTGCCCCCTTTGACCTCGTCGAAGTCGAACCTGGTCGGCGGCTGCATGTCTGTGTCGAAGGTCCCGTAGATGCGCCATGGGTCATCTTCGATCACGGCGCCTTTGGCTCCTATACCGATGGCTGGTGGATCAAGGAGGCGCTGAAGACCGACCATCGCGTCGTGCTCTATGGCCGCGCCGGGATGGACTGGAGCGACCCCGCCCCCGAAGGCACACCCCTCAGCCCCGACTTCCATGTTGCTGACTTGCGACGCCTGCTCGATGCGCTCGCCGCCCGCCCGCCTTATGTCCTGGTCGGTCACTCCATGGCGGGCCTGCGCCTGCATGCTTATGCGAATCTCCATCCGGACGAGATTGCCGGCCGGGTCTTCGTTGACGCGATGAACCCCGCCTACTTGCGCCGGAAGGGCGGGATGCGCCTGCTGAAGGCCTTTGCCGGCCTGTTGCGCATGGGGCGACTGGCCTCGAAAGCCGGTGCCCTCAACCTGATCGCCCCCTTCACCGGTGACGACATAGACCTGCCGAAGCCGCGCAAGCAGGAAAAGCGATTCCTCTTCCGCAAGACCGATCACTGGACCGCCGCATTGGGCGAAGTGCTGGCGACGGATCCTGACGCGGCCTGCTTCACCCCATCCATCCCCGTCACCACCCCCGTTTCCGTCTTCTCACGCGAGGCGGACGGCGGCGAAAACGCGGGACTCGTCAAATCCGTCTCGAATCAGGGCGGCTATGGACGCCTGTTTGCGCTCGAAGGCGAGACCCACACATCCCTGCTCAACCCGCACCACGCGGCCCGGATTGCCCGCGAAGTTCGCTACATGACACGCATACAGGTGCCATGGGAACGGACATCGCAGATGGATAAAGCGATGCATGACCAACCCGAAATAGGCGTATAAAGTCGGTCTCGCTACGGAAGGAATACCGGCATGAAGGATATCGCGACGCTTGCGCGCCAATTTCTGCACACAAAGCCGGAGGACCTGACAGAGCGAGAGCGCCGCGTACTGGAGCGCTTCGTCGAAAGGCGCCGCATATCCCGCAATATCAGCAAGATGCTCGACAAGGACATGTCCTTCGGCGACCGCCTTGCCGACAAGGTCGCCGCCTTCGGGGGCTCATGGACCTTCATCATCATCTTCGGGGTCGTTCTGGTCCTCTGGATTGGCGGCAACACGCTGCTGGCGGCGGACAAGCTCGGCGCGGTCGATCCCTACCCCTTCATCTTCCTGAACCTCATTCTGTCCATGGTCGCCGCCATCCAGGCGCCTGTCATCATGATGTCCCAGAACCGGCAGGCCACGAAGGACCGCGCAGCGGCTGGCTATGACTATGAAGTGAACCTCAAGGCCGAGCTGGAAATCCTCCAGCTGCACGAAAAGCTCGATGAGATGCGCCAGAACCAGCTTACGGCGCTGCTCGAACAACAGGCCGCGCAATTGGCGCTCCTCCAGCAGCTGGTACAGGCGAAAAGCGATGGAGCGTCGCAGGGTGGCTGAGCAAACAGACGCTGCCTTTGAAGACCAGCCCGTCACCGCGCTGGCGCCATGGAAACGGCGCCTGGGGCTGCTTCTCGTTGCGCTCCTGTTTGTGGCGGCCATCGTCGCGGTGCACACCGAGCTGCGGCATATGTCCATGCACAGGATCTATGGCGAGCTGAGGGGCCTGACACTCAGCCAGGTGCTGCTCGCATTGGCAGGCACGGTCATCAGCTATCTCGGCGTATCCGGCTATGACACGCTGGCCCTGCGCTATGCGCGCAAGCCGCTTCCCTATCAGAAGACGGCGTTCGCCTCTTTCACCTCCTACGCCTTGTCCAACACGCTGGGCATGCCCCTGCTGACTGGCGGCGCGGTGCGCTACCGCCTCTATTCCAGCTGGGGCCTGACAGCTCAGGATGTCGGCCTGCTCGCGGTGGTGACGGGTGGGACGCTCTATGTCGGCGCGCTGACCTTTGCCGGGCTCGGCCTTCTGGTCGAGGCAGACCGTTTTGAGTCCGTTTTCCATGTCCCCGCTGTCCTTGCGCATGCCGCCGGGCTCGTCTTCCTCGCCCTTGTGCTGGCCTTCCTCGTGCTCTCCCGGTTCACGAACCGCACTTGGCGCATACGATCCTACGAGATCACGCCGCCGGGCCTGCCCGTGGCATCCGGCCAGCTGCTGGTCAGCATGGCTGACTGGGCCGGGGCAAGCCTTGTCCTCTTCGCCGTTCTGCCACCCGACACCGGCCTGTCCTATCTCGCCTTCCTGCCCATATTCGTCGCGGCCACGTTCATCGGCGGCATGAGCGGATTGCCGGGCGGGGTCGGCGTCTTCGAGGCGGTTATCCTCCTGATGGTCCCGGCCAGCAGCAGCGAAGCCCTGGCGGCCAGCCTGATTGCCTATCGCGTGCTTTACTACCTGATGCCCCTGGCCGTCGCCGCCATCCTTCTCGCGGTGCACCAGTACCGGCATGCCGGGGCGCAGATCAAAGGCGCCGCTGCCGCCGCGCAGGACGTGACCGAACTCTTCGCTCCGACGCTGTTCTCGCTGATCGCCTTCCTCGCCGGCGCCTTCATGCTGATCTCGGCCACGACGCCGACGCTCGCCGGACCGCTGGAGGCCGCCGGGCGCATACTGCCCCTGCCGGTGATCGAGCTGTCGCACTTCCTCGCGTCCATCGTCGGAGTCCTTCTCCTCATCGTCGCCCTCGGCCTGCGCCAGAAGCTCGACCATGCCTGGACCATCGGCATGATCCTGCTCGTGCTCGGGGCGGGGCTGACCCTGCTCAAGGGCGCCCATCCGCACGAGGCGATCATCCTCCTCGTGTCGCTTGGCCTGCTCGCCACATCCCGCAAGGCCTTCTACCGCAAGACCCCGCTCAGCCAGGCCCGCCTCACCCTGCCCTGGATCCTCGCCATCCTTGGCGCCGTCAGCGCGGCCATCTGGCTCGGCTTCTTCTCCTACGAACATGTCGCCTATCGCGACGAGCTCTGGTGGACCTTCTCCATCAACGGACAGACATCGCGCTTCCTGCGCGCCGCCGCCGCCATCCCCATCGTGCTCCTGCTCGCCTCGCTCTGGCGCTGGCTGCAGCCGGCCATCCGCAAACAACATTCAGCCGCCGAGGCGCCTGAACCCGGACGGATCGCGGAAATCCTCGCCTGCGCGGACACGGGCTATGCCGATGGCGCGCTCGCCCTGCTCGACGACAAGCAATTCCTGTTCAGCCCCAGCGGCAACAGCTTCATCATGTATGGCGTGCGCGGCCGCCACTGGATCGCCATGAGCGCCCCCGTCGGCAAGCAGGCGGAAATCGGTCCCCTGCTCTGGCAGTTCCGCGAACAGGCCGATCTCTATGGCGCCGTGCCGGTCTTCTATTCGGTGCGGAAGGAATTCCTGCCGCTCGCGCTCGACCTTGGCCTCAGCGCCCAGAAGATCGGCGAGACAGCGCTCGTGCCGCTTCAGGACTTCTCGCTCGAAGGCTCATCCCGTTCCAGCCTGCGCGCAAGCCACAAGCGCGCCCTGCGCGACGGCCTCACCTTCGAGATCATTCCCGCCAGCGCCTGCGACGATATCCTGCCAGACCTCGCAAGCATTTCCGACGAATGGCTCGCCATCCATGGCGGCGCCGAGAAAAGCTTTTCCCTCGGCCGGTTCGACCGTGACTATCTGCGCAACTTCCCCATGGGCGTTGCCTGGTGTGACGGCCAGATCGTCGCCTTCGCCAACCTGATGTCCACGGCGGATGGCAAGGAAATCGCCATCGACCTGATGCGCTACGGCCATGCCGCGCCCAAGGGCGTGATGGACTTCCTGTTCATCGAACTGATGCTCTGGGGCAAGGCGCAGGGCGCCGAGACGTTCGACCTCGGCATGGCGCCGCTCTCCGGCCTCGAGGGCCACCGCCTCGCCACGCTCACGTCCAAGCTCGGCGCGTTCGTCTACGAACACGCCAACAAGATCTACGGCTTCGAGGGCCTGCGAAACTACAAGAAGAAGTTCCTGCCCGAGTGGGAGCCGCTCTATCTCGCCGCCCCTGCCGGCCTGTCCTTGCCCATCGCGCTCGGCGATGTGGCCATGCTCACCAGCGGCGGCCTCAAGGGCATGTTCACCAAGAGCTGAGCCTCAGCACTCGATGACGTTCACGGCCAGCCCGCCCTGGCTGGTCTCCTTGTACTTCGAGGACATGTCGATGCCCGTCTGGCGCATCGTCTCGATCACCTGGTCGAGCGACACCTTGGTCTGCTCCAGCGAGTGCAGCGCGAGGCGCGCGGCGTTCACCGCCTTCACCGCGCCAATTGCATTGCGCTCGATACACGGGATCTGCACGAGCCCGCCCACAGGGTCGCAGGTCAGTCCCAGATTATGCTCCATGCCGATCTCGGCCGCATTGGCGCACTGCTGCGGCGTGCCGCCCCAGACAGCTGCCAGCCCCGCGGCCGCCATCGAACAGGCCACCCCCACTTCGCCCTGGCACCCCATCTCGGCCCCCGAAATCGACGCCCGCTGCTTGTAAAGGAGGCCCACGCCGCCCGCCGTCAGGAGGAACTTGCGCAGGCGCACCGTGCGGTCTTCTGCGTCCGCGCAATAATGCTTGATCACGGACGGAATGATGCCCGCCGCGCCATTGGTCGGCGCCGTCACCACCTGCCCGCCGCCGGCATTTTCCTCGTTCACCGCCATCGCATAGGCGTTCAACCAGTCGAAGATCTGCTCGCGCTCGTTCGATTGCGGGGACGCCTGAAGCTTGGCCCAGATCTCCGGTGCCCGGCGGCGCACTTTCAGGCCGCCCGGCAGGATGCCCTCATGCGCCAGCCCGCGCTCGATACAGCTGAGCATCACCTCGGCAATCCGGTCCAGCGCGGCTTCCGTCTCCGCGCGTGGGCGCATCGCGTCTTCATTGGTCAGGATCACGTCATGGATCGCCCTGCCCTTGTCGGCACATATCCCCAGCAGCTCTGCCGCCGAACCGAAAGGATAGGGCACATCACTGCCGGTCTTCACGATATCGTCTTCCGGTGGCGTGCTCAGCTGTTTGGCCGTCGCAATGAATCCGCCGCCGACGGAGTAATACGTCTCCTCCACCAGCGCATCGCCATTCGCGTCGAAAGCGCTCAGCTTCATCCCGTTCGGGTGCAGGTCCGGCAGCACGTGATAAGCGAACACAATATCCGTCTCCGGATCGAACGGGATCACCCGCCCATCGGCCAGCTGCAGGTCCTTGGCCGTGTAAACGTCAGCCACCATCGCGTCGGCCTTGTCGGGATCCAGCGTCTCCGGTTCCATGCGAAGCAGGCCGAGCACCACGGCCTTCGGCGTCGCATGCCCCGCCCCGGTCAGCGCCAGCGACCCCTGCAGCTCCACCTCGATCCGCTCGACAAGCCCCAGCACATCCCTGTCCGCCAGCGCGGCAGAAAACCGGTTCGCAATCCGGATGGGCCCCACCGTATGGGAGCTGGACGGCCCGATACCGACGCGAAAGAGATCAAGAACTGAAAGCATGGATATGTCCGCTCATGGTGCGACTGGGCCGTCATGCCTGCCCGCCCCTGCGTCTCAAGGCAAGGGCTTGTCCTGCAATCCGGCCGTCACATCGTATCCATAGATCCAGTCATTGCGCGAATGCACAAATCCTGGTGCCGCACGCCCCGCCAGCCACATCGGCCCATAGGTCGCGAGCTGCGTGACCGGATTGTGCCGGTGGAACAGTTTCGCATTGTTGCGCGCCCCGGCCTGCACGGCTTCTGTCCGCCCGCGCCGGTCACGCTCATAGGCGGCCAGCGCATGGGTCACGTCCCCACCTTCCGAAAGGCGCGCCGCCAGCACCCAGGCATCCTCGATCGCCATCACGGCCCCCTGCGCCAGGAAAGGCAGCATCGGGTGGCAGGCATCGCCCAGCAGCACGACCCGGCCGTCATGCCAGCGCGGCAGCGCAGGTCGATCAAACAGCGCCCACCGGTTCAGTACATCGGCCTGCCGGATCATGTTCGTGATCACCGGGTGCCAGCCGGCAAAGTCGGCCAGCGCATCCTCGCGCAGGCCCTCGCCCGACCAGGATTCCACCTGCCAGCCATCATGCTCCACAACGCCAACGAAGTTCGCCAGCGCCCCGCCGCGCAGCCGGTAGGTCACCGCATGGCGCCCCTTGCCGACCCAGGCGCAGGCCGTCGGCGGCGGCAGGTCATCGCCCAGCCGCTCGACCGGCACGACAGCGCGCCAGGCGACATTGCCGGTAAAGCGCGGCTTATCCGGCCCCAGCATCATCCCCCGCACGACCGAGTGGATGCCGTCTGCACCCACCAGTACGGCGCCATCGACATGGGTGCCATCCTCAAGCGTGACGGTCACGCTCTGCCCATCCTGCGTATAGGAGGCGATCTTGGCGTCAAACCGCACCGCCCCCGGCGCACGCTCCGCCAGTTCGGCCGCAAGGGCATCCACCAGATCGGCCCGGTGCAGGTGCAGATAGGGCGCGCCCCAGCGGTCAGCCGCGCTGAGGCCCAGCGGAATATCGAACACGACACGCCCGCTGCGGCCCATGCGCAGCTCGATGCCCTCCGGCTGGAACGCGTTGGCCGCGATCCGGTCGGACATGCCGAGCGCCTCGAACACTTTCATTCCGTTGGGACTGATCTGCAGGCCCGCGCCGACTTCGCCAAGCGCTTCTGCCTGCTCCAGCACAACCACGTCATGCCCGAATTGCGTCAAGGCCAGCGCAGCTGTCAGCCCGCCGATACCGCCCCCTGCAATCAGGATTTTCATGGCAAATGCCGCCTATCGCTGTTGCGACCGGTCTTCCTTGCCGCCGATCAGAACGAATCGCCGATCACAGTATTTGCACTCGACATAGTCTTCGTCGCCCATCTCGTACCAGACCTTTGGGTGGCCGAGGGCGCCGCCAGCGCCATTGCAGGAGACCTTGTGGCTGTTGGACAGCACGATTTCAGGCGGGCTGAAGACATCACGGGGTTTGCTCATAATGGGCGGCTTTCCATGGAGTTTCCGGCGCAGTCCTTGTTCGCGCCGCTACACGGACCTAACTAGTCCGCAGGGCCGCGCTGCGCAAGATCGCCCTGTGAAGAGCATTGAGGCCCGTATGACTGACGCTAAGACCGCCCCCGACTACGCCATCGAGATCGAACACCTCCAGAAAATCTATCGCGCCTCCGGCAAAATGCCCGAAAAACACGCCCTGAAGGACATCAGCCTGCAAATTCCGCGCGGCTCGGTCTTCGGCCTGCTCGGCCCGAACGGCGCGGGAAAGTCCACATTCATCAACATTCTCGCCGGTCTCGTGAACAAGACGTCCGGCACGGCCCGCATCTGGGGCCTCGATATCGACCAGCATCCGCGCCAGAGCCGCGCAGCCATCGGCGTCGTCAATCAGGAGATCGTGGCCGACCCCTTTTTCACGCCCATGGAAATGCTGGAACTGATGGCCGGCTTCTACGGCGTGCCAAAAAACGAGCGCCGCAGCCTCGAAATTCTCACAGCGCTGGGCCTTGATGACAAGAAAGACGCCTATGTGCGCCAACTGTCTGGCGGCATGAAGCGCCGACTCATGGTCGCCAAGGCCCTTGTCCACAATCCGCCCGTGCTGATTCTTGACGAGCCGACCGCTGGCGTCGACGTGGAACTGCGCCGGTCCCTCTGGACCTATGTGCGCGAACTGCACGACCGCGGCACGACCATCATCCTCACCACGCACTATCTGGAAGAGGCCGAGGAGCTTTGTGATACGATCGCCATCGTGAACCATGGCGAGATCGTCGCCAGCGAGCCGACGCCGAAACTGCTCGCCCGCCTCGACTACAAGACGCTCGTCATCACGCCGCGCGAACCGCTGGCCGCCGTTCCCGCTGGCCTCGCAGCCTTCGACGCCAGGATTCGCGACACGGGCGCGCTGGCCATCACCTTCCGCACCAGTGAGACGGGCATCGGCCGCATCCTGGAGCAGGTACGTGCATCCGGAATCAGTATCGGGGACCTCGTTACCGAAGCCCCCGATCTGGAAGACGTGTTCCTGTCGCTGACCAGCGAGCCGGAAGTCGCCTAGACGCTCTGCTTGATCCAGTCAGCGATGGCTTGCTTGCTCATCGCGCCAAGATGGGTCGCGGCAACCTTGCCATCCTTGAACACCATCAGGGTCGGCATGCCGCGCACGCCGTATTTCGACGCGACCATCGGGTTTTCGTCGACATTGATCTTGGCGACCTTCACCTTGTCGGACATCTCGACCGAAACGGCCTCAAGATGGGGCGACATCTGCTTACATGGGCCGCACCATTCAGCCCAGAAGTCCACGACGACCGGAAGCTCGGAATTGGCGATCACGGAGTCGAATTCGTCGTCCGTTACATTCACTGCAGCCATGATTGGCTCCTTTATGCTTGTTTCTTGGATGATACATAGGGACTCATCGGCGAAGTCAAACCTCGCTCTGCGCACGCTTTAGTGACTCTAACAGGTCTGCCTCAGGCAGCACCATCAGTTTCGGTCCGTCCGTCCAGCACAGCGCCGCCACCACTTCCCGGCCGGGATAGGCCTTCCGCAGCACCGCCCAATAGGCACCCATCTGGGCCCGATAGGTGTCGGCCACACCCGCAGCCGTGTCCGGCGCCGGCTGGTCCGTCTTGAAATCGATGATCAGCACGCGCTCCGGCGTCACCACCAGCCGGTCCACCCGGCCATTGATCACCGTGCCGTCCGGCAGCTCGTCGGCCGTGCCGATGACCGCCGCTTCCGCCCGCCCGCCCGGCTGGAAGATATCCGCCATGGCCGGATCATTCATCACGCCCATGGCCGCGCCCAGCATCTCTGCGCGCTGCTCGTCATCCAGGTCCGGGTTCCGGCGCAGGAACTCCTGCCCCGCCGCTTCGCGCTTTGCTTCCGGAATCGCAGGCAGGTATTGCAGCAGCGAGTGGATCAGGCGCCCACGCCGCATCTGCGCCTCGCGGCGTGGCCCGAACGGGGCGAGTACCGGCGTGTTGCGCGCCAGCAGGCTTGTCGGCGCGCTCAGCTTGCGCGCAGGCCCGTCAACCGGCGGTTTGCGCAAGGCCCAGTCCGGGAAGGGACTCGGAACGGTCACGGAATGGTCCGAAAATACCTTCGAAGGGCCCCTTGAACCATATATCCGCACCCCTTCGTCCCCCTGAGGTGCCAGGGAATCCATCGCGTCGGCGCACAGCGCGTACCAGCTCTTCTTGTGGAAGCCTTCCTTGCCGCCGCCATGCCAGTGACCGGCAATGATCAGCCGGTCCTGCGCCCGTGTCAGCGCCACATAGAGCAGGCGCCGATGCTCCTCCTCCGCCTTGGCATCTGCAATGGCCCTTACAGCCGCGACGTCCGGCGTATCGGTATCCTTGCGCGGCGACCAGACCGGCACACCGTCAATTTCGAACAGGCGCCCAGAGCCCCCGCGCGGCCCCGATGTCGTGTCCGGCAACACCACGACCGGCGCCTGCAGGCCCTTGGCCCCGTGCACCGTCATGACCCGGACTTCCCGCTCCGGCGCCGCCAAATCCCGTTTGATTTCAGTGTCATGCGCCTCCATCGCCGCCAGGAATCCCTGCAGCGAGGCAGGCTCAGCCGAGTCATGCGCCAGCGCCCGCGCCATCAGCGCCTCGACCGGATCCCGCGCCGGCGTGCCCAGCCGCGCATTGATCTTCTCCCACCCCGTTTGCCCGTCTGCGCCCGGCTGATCCATCACGGACGACAGGAACTCATAAGGCGCCATATGCGCCCGCTGCAACAGACTCTGCAGGAACGCCGCCGCCGCAACGACATCCGGGTCCTCGCTCTGCTGAACCCGAGTCCAAAGCGAGACTTTCCGTTTCCGGTCCACGGCCAGCGGATAGAGATACCGGTCATCATCGACCAGCCCAAGGAACGGCCCGCGCAGTATCTCCGCCAGCGTCAGGTCCGCCTCCGGCAGCGTCACGAATCGCAACAGGTTCAGGCAATCCTGCACCCCAATATGATCGAGCAGCTTCAGCCTGTCAGCGCCCGCCACCGGCAGGCCTTCAGACTTGAGCGCAGAAATCATCGCATCGAACAATCCCCCCGTGCGGCCCCTGACCAGAACAAGAATGTCCTGAGGCTCCACAGGGCGACGTATCCAGTCACGCCCCTCTTCTACCCAGACGGTCTCCCGCCGGTCGATCATCCGCCTGATTTCACCCGCCAAATGCTTTGCCAGCTGCGCCTTGGGCGAAGCCTCCCGCATCGCGTTGACCGGTCGGTCCCAGGCATCTTCCGGCACGTCTTCAGCGGGCGGCTCCAGAGCCCACAGCTCGACGCAGCCCGGCTGGCTCGCCCGGCGGGCCGTATGTTTCACAAGGTCCGCCACCATCGGCGCGTTAGGCGCATGCGCGCCCTCAATCGGCGGCGCCGTGTTCCAGACCTGATCGACAAATTCCAGAACCTGCGGCGACGAACGGAAGGACATGTCCATCGAGCCAAGCAGCATGTCCGTTGAAAGCTGCGTGAATTCCTGCGCCTTCTCACGGAACTTCGACGGGTCAGCCCCCTGGAAGGAATAGATCGACTGTTTCTCGTCCCCGACCACGAACAGGGTTCGAGGGTCCTGCAGGCGCTCGGCGCCCATGCCCGAGAAGAATTCCGCCGTCAGCGCGCTGATCAGCTCCCATTGCGGCGGGCTCGTATCCTGCGCTTCGTCGAGCAACACATGGCTAAGGCCGCCATCCAGCTTGTAGAGCACCCAGTCCGACATGCCGGTTTGCGTGAGCAAAAGGCGCGTCTTGTGGATCAGGTCGTCAAAGTCGAGCGCTGCCCGCGCCGCCTTTTCCCGCTGGTAGGCCAGCAGGGCCGGCACGCCCACCCGGAACAGGGCCGACGTTCGCTCGAACGCCCGCGCACGCGCCAGCGCTTCGGCCAGTTCGCGCACCCGAGCCGTCTCGCTGCCCTCGCCATCCTTCATCTGGAAAAGATCGGCAATCAGGGGCGTCTGCTTGGCCGTTGGTGCGGTGTAGGGATTGGACTTGCGGAAATCCCCCGTCCCGGTCGTGAAGATGCCGAGATAGATCTCCCAGCGCGCCACGGGGCCGACAACCTCCATGACAGCGACGAGCGCGTCCGCGGTCTTCGCATCCGTCGCAGCGCCGCCCTGAAGCGCCCCGATGACCGCCCGCAGGTCAGCCACCGGCAGCCCCTCGCCCATCGCCAGTTCGAGCATTTCGTCTGCGCTCGCCTCCGGCGCGTTGAGGCTTTCGCACAGGGCAAAATCCATCGCGTCGAAATCAAAGTCATGCGTCTCGGCAAAATCGAGCACGACGCCGCCCGACCAGCGCAACGTATCCAGCGCGGCCATCGCGCCTTCATGTCCGCCTTCCAGCGCCAGAAGGTCCAGCAGTTCGGGCGCCTCCTCCTGCGCCTTCAGAACGGCCTGCGCGCGCGCGGCATTCCACAGGGTTGCCGCCTCGTCTTCCTCGATCTCGGCAAAGCCCGGCAGCACGCCAGCCTCAAGGGGGAACCGGCGCAGGATACGCGAACAGAAGGCATGGATCGTCTCGATGCGCAGGCCGCCGGGCGATTCCAGAGCGCGGGCGAACAGGGCCCGCGCCGCTTTCAGATCATCCGGCGTATAAGCTTCCTCGGCGCGGCCTTCCAGCTTCGCAAGTTCCGCGCGGAGTTTGTTATCCTCCATGACCGACCAGCGCCCGAGCGTCTTGAACAGGCGCGACAGCATCTCGCTCGCCGCAGCTTTCGTATAAGTGATGCACAGGATGGAATCCGGCGCCGCGCCCGGCCGCCCGTCTTCCCGCCGCAGCAACAGGCGCGCGACCCGGTCGATCAGAACCTTGGTTTTGCCGCTGCCCGCATTGGCGGACACGAAAGCGGGTATGGCCGGATTGGCCACAGCGGCCTGCACACCGATCGCTTTCAGAAAGGCGGGCGCCTCATCGCTCTCGCGGACAGGATCAAACGGATCAGCCATTGTCGCCCTCTCCGTCTTCGGTGTCGCCTGCCCACTCCGCCCGGCGCGCGAGCCGGTTGAAGCCATTGTCATACTTCACGAATTTCACGCGCGGCGCCGACAGGAAACTTGTGTCCGGCTGTCGGTAATTGGCGATCAGCCGCTTCATTCCCTCTTCCGCCTTGTCGGCCAGCTCACCGGGCGTGGCTGTCAGGGCGCGCGACGTGCCGACAACCCGAGAATCCGGCTTGGCCTTGAACGCTACATATTCCAGCGCGGCGACGGGCGCCGCAGCAATGCCCTCGTATTTTCCGGCGCGCGCTATCAGCGCCTGTAGGGGCATCTGCTGGCTCAGCTCTGTGGCGATTTCCTTGTCGGATGGCGGACTACCTGTCTTGAAGTCGACGATCACAAGGTCGCCAGTTGCTGTCCGCTCGATCCGGTCTGCCGTTGCTGACAGCGTGAAGGGATAGCCCGCGATGTCAAAGTCCAGCTCGCCTTTGACCTCCAGCTTCGGCTTCGTCCCGCCCGTATCGCGCGTCGCACGCCAGTTGAGATACCAGTCGACGGTCTTCTGCCAGACAGCCCGGCGCGCCACCCAGTCTTCCTTCGGCTCACCGACGCGGGCGAGTTCCTGTTCCAGCAGCGCCATCAGGTGCTGCGGCGTCTTTGGTGCGCCGTCTTCTTCCAGCAATTCCAGCGCGTGGTGGATCGCCGTCCCCCGCGGCGCCGGCCCGAGCGGTGCGTTCATCGGGTCGATCGTCTCGAGGCCGAGCACATTCTCCGCCCACATCGCATAGGGATCGCGTTGCAGCAGGTCGATCCGCGTGACCGACAGGCGCTTTGGCCAACCTTCCGGGTGCCGCGTCGGTTTTGGCTCCACGGGGAAGTCTTTCGGCAAGGTCCCCGTGCCGCGATCCTGCATCGCCGACACCCAGTCCAGCGGATGCCCGCCCACAGGCGCCAGCGCCTCCGCAGCCTTGTCGTCCAGCGCGCCCTCCGCCAGAGTCTTCAGGCGCCACACCCAGCGCGAGGCCACGGCGGGCGCATCATCGCGCCGTGCGGCGTGCAGCATTACCACGGTCGGCGCGCATGCGAGTTGGGCAAAGTCATGCGCTGAAAGGCCCAGCCTGTCTTCCGGATCGTTCAGGCCCAGCTCCTGCCGGAACCGGCGTGGCAGGAAAGCATCCGGTGCCGGGCGATGCGGCCAGACATCCTCGTTGAGGCCCGCAAGGATGACGCGGCTGGCAGACTGCAGACGCGCTTCCAGCGGGCCCCAGATCGACAGGCGCGAATGCTCGACAATCCCGGCACTGATGGTCATCTGCGAACTCTGGGCATGGATCAGGTCGACCAGCGCATAGGGCACCATCGGGCCGAGTTGCCCGGAGAGTTCGCTGATGCTTTCCAGCAGCTTGGTCGCCCCACGGCCATCTTCACCTGCCCATGGCAGCGGCGCTTCGCTGATCCGTCCGGCAAGCGCGGCGATCCGCTCAGCGCCTTCCGTGCCGTCCACCAGCGTTTCGACGGAGAGGTCGGCGTCCGTTTCGTCAAACACGGCGATCAGCCGGTCGACCAGTGCGATGGCCACATCCTGATCGTCCCGCGTGAAGCTCGCATAGGGTTCAATGTCGCCCCGCGTATCGATGCTCTCCCGCAGGCCGGCCAGATCGCGCCAGCGACGCGGCCCGCGCAGGAAATGCCGCTCAAGAACAGGCAAGCTCTCGCGATCCTTCACAAAGCCATGTTTCAAGGCAGCCGTCAGCGCTACAGGCTCGGACGGATCAATTGCCCAGCTGGCGCAGAGCCCGATCAGGCTGCCTGCAGGCGTCCGCCCCAGCGGGACCCCCGCCGACGGGGGCACATCCACGCCCCAGCGCTTGAGCAGTGCCGACACGCGGCGCGCCAAGCCGGCATCCGGCGTCACCAGTGCGGCTGTCTCGCCCGGCGTTTCCAGCGTCTCCCGCATCAGCAGTGCAGCGGCTTCCGCCTCGGCCGCCTCATCCGGCGCCTCGATCACCGTCAGGCCCGACAGCGCATCCACCGCAAAGTCCTCGACCGTCGACCCCGTCGCCTTCGCCAGCACTTTCAGCGTGGCCCGCCAGTCAGCCGTCGCGTCCGCCGGAGCCAGCGCTTCATGGATCAGACGGCGCCGGGCCGTATCGGTTTCATGCTCTTTGATACCCGGCCACGCCGCCACATCCGCAGGCGCCACAGAAAGATGATCCAGCGCATCAATCAGGGAATTCTGCGGGTGGCTCACCGACTGCCGGATCGCATTCCACGCCTCGTCATCCGCATCCATGTCGAGGCCTGGCAGGACGATCAGTCCTTTGGGCAATGTCAGCGCGGCCTTCATCAGCACACGGCCAGCCGGCGTAGCACCGGTAGACCCGGCAATGATCACCGGCGCTGTTGGCGGGTTCGCCAGCCAGTCGGCTGCCAGCGCCTCTGCCGCAGCAAGGCGCCGGGCAAACGGGTCCATGGAATTGTTGTCATTCAGCCATTCCGGCCACGCCGCCGTGATGATCTTCAGGAACGCGACCGACCGATGCCAGTGCGCCGCGAGGTCTGACTCCTCCACCAGCCCGTCCAGCTTGGTCCAGTCCGCCCCTGCACTGAGCGCGGCCTGATCAAGCAGGCGCGAGAGCTCCCGCGCCGCTGCCAGCGCCGAGGCCGGCGGCAGGTCGACGCGATACTCCGCCTCGTAAAACTTGCGTACCAGCGCTGCCAGCGCGCCAAGCCGCCGGGCGGGCGACAATGCGGGCGGCAGGCCGACCAGCGCCGTCTCCGCATTCGGCGGCGCTTCCTCGCTTTCAAGATCACCCAGCGTGCGCACATCCGGCGGCAGGATCGATTTCTCCCCCGCCGCATCATACAGCGCGAGGATCAGCGCCCGCGCCGACCGGCTGTTCGGCACATAGATGATCGCGTCGCTGAGGGCATCAGGCTGCTCACTCAGGTGTGTTTCCTTGGCCAGCGTTGTCGCCAGCGCCCGCAGGAAATCGGCCCCCGGCGGAATGGACCAGACTTTCGGGCGCCCGACCCCAAAGACCTGCGCCTCATTCGCCATGGCAGCGCAGCCACATCTCGGCATCCTTCAGCGCGCCCGGATCGCCCACATGCAGCCAGAACCGGTCCAGCGGCCAGCCCATCAGGCGCCCCTTGGCGATCAACTCATCCCAGACGCGCAGCGCCGAGAAGCGCTCTATCGGCGTGTCATCATAGAGCTGGGGCCGGATGATCCGCGCCCCGGCATAGGCCCAAGGTGCCGACGGCGCATCGTTCCGGCGCACCATGCGGCGGTCATCGCCGAGGAAGAAATCCCCCGCTCCGTCGAAGCCAAGGCTTTGCCCCGTATCGGCCACCATCAGCAAAGCGTCGGCCAGCTCCGGCTCGAACGCCTCCGCCATCGCCCGCAGCGGCGCATCGGACTCTGGGGCCCAGAAGGCATCCGTGTTGATCACATAAATCGGGTCATCGCCCAGCAGCGGCCGCGCCTTGGCCAGCGCGCCGCCGGTCTCAAGCACTTCGCCGCGCTCATCGGAGATAACCACTTCCAGATCGGTCCGCCCGGCAAGGTGTGCTTCCATCTGGTCGGCCAGGTAGTGCACGTTGACGATCACGCGCTTCACGCCTGCCGCCACCAGCGGGTCCAGCATGCGGTCGATCAGGCGCTTGCCGCATACCTCAATCAATGGCTTCGGCGTGCCATCGGTCAGCGGTCGCATCCGCGTGCCGAGGCCAGCCGCAAGCACCATGGCCGTGTGGGGAACCGGAACGCTCATGGCTTTGCCTCAAATACGAACGGCGTCGTCTCGCGCACGAACGCCGCCATGCCCTCCAGTGCCGGATGTGACAGGTTGCGCGCAAGGATCGACAGCTGGCGCGGCTGGAACAGCCCGTAGCGCGGCTTGCCGTCCCGGATCATCAGGCGCGCGAACACGCCCGCAATCCGCAACGCATTGAGCGCGCCAATCACAGCCAGCCGTTCGTCGAACGCCGCGCGGTCCTTGCCCGTAGTGTTAACGTAATGACTGATCGCCGCCTCTGCCGCCTCCGGCGAAACGGCGCGGCGCGCATCCTGGGTCAGCATGGCCATGTCCCATACATCCCAGCCTTTCACGGCGTCCTGGAAGTCGAGCAGGCCAATCTGGCCGTCCTCCAGCCAGAGCAGGTTCTCGGCATGAAAGTCGCGCAGCGTCAGCCCGCGCGGAAAGGCCATGGCCTGCTGGATCAGCGCATCGCGCTCGGCTTCCCAGCGCGCCCTCTGCTTGCCTTCAAGCGGGCCGCCCCCGGCCTGCGGGGGCAGCCAGTCAGCATAAAGGTCCGCATTGGTCGCGAGGGCCAGCCGGTCAAACTCAAGGATCGGCCAGACCTCTCCGCCGCGTTCCAGGTTCAATGGCACCGGAAGCCCATCAATCCTGGTCAGCACATCCGCCGCCGCCACATAGGCCTCGGTTTCGTCCACCAGACCGCTTTCGATCTGGCGGGCAATCTCGCGGCCGTCGCCAAAATCCTCTATCAGCGCGAGCCCGGTCTCCGTGTCATGTGCCATGATGCGCGGAGGCCGCAGCCCATGCCCGGCCAGGAAGTCGGCCAGCAGCACGAAGGCATCCACGCGCGAGGCGGCAAGACGTGTCTGCGCGTTCCACCCCATCTGATTCCGCAAGGCTTCATCGGCGTCCGGCGGGCACGGGTCGGCCTCGATCCGGGGCGCATCCATCAGCAAAGCGCGCGCGGCATCTGGCCGCACCAGCCTTATATAGCGGCGGGTTGAAGCATCCTGTCCAAGCGGAATACGCGTCGCGTCGCCCCACCCGGCCTTGGCCAGGAAGGTGTCGATCTGCGCTGTCCGGTGGCTAGAATCGAAATCCATCCAGCCGCTTCTGCCAGTCTTCGCCCACCGGTTCCAGCCTCGCGCGGCGCTGCTCCCCAACCATTTCCAAAGTCAGGTCCAGCCTCACGCTCGGCAAATAGCGCCCGGCCCGCTCCGGCCACTCGATCAGCGCCACACCGTCTTGCGTCTCGTCCCATCCCAGTTCCATCACCTCATCCGGCGCGTTCATACGGTACAAGTCGAAGTGCCATATGGGGAATTCCGGCCCGTCATAGGACTGGACGAGCGTATAAGTCGGGCTTGGCACCTCTTCATCCGCCCCGCACAGCGCCTGCACGAGGCCGCGGGTCAGCGTCGTCTTGCCGGCCCCCAGATCGCCATGAAGGGCGACCACATCGCCTAAGCGCAGCACGGCGGCGAGATGCGCACCAAGGCTCCGCGTGGCAGCATCGTCTGCAAGGTCAAACGTCAATTCCATACCGCGCAATATAGCCACTCCTGCCGCCCCGGCTACGCGCAATTCCCTGTGGGATCCGACAGGGTTCTTGACACCAGCCGCTCCGGCTGGAACTCCAGTGCCATAAGGGATTGCAAAAATGACGCTAGCGTCATAATTTGATCAAAACCACGGGACGGGAACGCATTTTGGATCTGACAGGCGCAACACGCATCGTCATCATCGGCGGCGGACAGGCTGGCGCGCAAGCGCTTCAGTCGCTGCGCCAGGGTGGCTATGAGGGCAAGCTGACGCTCGTTGCGGACGAAGCGGCCCTGCCCTACCAGCGCCCGCCTTTGTCCAAGGCCTATATGAAGGGCGAGTTCTCCGAGGAGCGCCTCTATTTCCGTCCTGAATCCTGGTATCAGGACCAGAATATCGAGGTCATTCTCTCGACGCACGCGGCGAAGATCGATCGCACGGCGCAGACGGTTGAACTGCCCCATGGCGGACAAATCGATTATGATGCGCTGATCATCGCGACGGGCTCGCGCCCCCGCGTCCTGCCCACCAAGGGCGCCGACCTTGAAGGCGTTCACGACCTGCGGGACCTTTCGGATGTCGAGCGCATCCGTCCCAACATGATTGCCGGCCGCAAGATGGTCATCATCGGTGCCGGCTATATCGGCCTCGAAGCCGCCGCCGTTGCGCGCCAGATGGGGCTCGATGTCACCGTTCTGGAAATGGCGCCCCGCGTGCTCGCCCGCGTTACCAGTCCGGTCATGAGCGAGTTCTTCGAGACCGAACACCGCGCCCAGGGCGTCACCATCCTCACCGGCGCGCGTCTCGACCATCTCGATGGCGAAGGCGGCAAGGTCTCGGCGGCCATACTGGCTGACGGCACGCGCCTCGATGCCGATATCGTGCTCGTCGGCATTGGTATCCTGCCCAATGAAGAACTCGCCAGGGACGCCGGCATCGCGTGCAATAACGGCATCCTTGTCGATCGCGATGCCCGTACGTCCGACCCGCGCGTCTTCGCGGCGGGTGACTGCGCCAGCCGTCCTCTCGTGCATTTTGGCCGGTCGGGACGTCTTGAAAGCGTCCACAATGCCATCGA
>NZ_AWFG01000036.1 GCF_000682695.1 Hyphomonas chukchiensis
ATGTGCAGGACTCGGACGGTTACCAGCGAACCCGGGAGGGCAAGATTAAAGGATGTGCGCACAGGCCCATCTAACCCCTTGTCTGCACATCGATTTTCTGGCGCCTTTTGCACGCAGTCTTGGCGCACAGATTTGTTAGCCATCCAGCAAACACTCGAAGACCTGTGCACCACATTCTGCGATGCCCTGTACCAGCTTGCAAACTCTTGCCGCCAGTTGCCGCCATTCCGACTAGGCGAGCTGCTCGCAATCGCGGACCCTTCAGCGCACCCTGCCAGCCACTGCCGAGCCGCCCGCCATGAAGCCCCGTGTCAATCTCCGCCTCGATGCCCAGCTCCTCGCAATCCTGGAAGACGTCGCCTCCGAGCACCAGACCACCAAGACCGCCGTGCTTGAGGATGCCCTTCGCCATTATTTCAGTGAGGAGCGCGACTACGCCCTGGAAGACCGTGTCTTGAAGCGGATGGACAATTTCGAAAAGCGCATGGGGCGGCTGGAATGGAAAACGAATCTCAGCATCGAAATCATGTCGCACTATATGCACTACTGGCTGACGCGGACCGACCCGATCCCGGAGTCCCACCGCGACGCGGCGGCGGCCCTTGGCTTCCGACGGTTCAACTACTTCATGGACCAGGTCTCGATGAAGATGAAAACAAGGCGGACGCTTTCGCACGAGTCGCTGCGCTGGCAGGGGGCGAAGCCGGACTGATCATGCACGACTACACTCACTTGTAAGGCCTTGCAAAGTGTCGCCGTGATTTGCCGCTATTCCGACTGTTCAGCGCGTCGGTCTCGCGAGATTATGAGCTAAGGCTGGCGCCATCTGTTGGCCAAATTTGCGTAAGGGATCCAAGCCATGCCCAAGCCTGCCATCATCCAGCTGACGCCCAAGCGGCACGACACTTCGAAGCCTGTTCCGCACAAGCCGCAGCGGTTCCTGTCGCTGCGCGACGTGCTCAACCGCCTGACCATAAGCCGCTCGCTGCTCTACGAACTGATCAAGGACCCGGTCAGGCCATTCCCCGCGCCTGTCCATCTTGGGCGGCGGAGTGTTTGGGTTGAGGGGGAAGTTGAGGGCTATATGCGGGAGGTGGTGGCCGCCGAGCGTGCGGCGCCGCCGAATTAAGTATCAAACGGGCGCGATTGACCGCTATTGGCGATTTCCAGACTGGCGGCTGGGGGGGCAGCCGAATGGCACGATTGGATTGAGCCAGACAGTCGCCGACGACGGAGATGGGAGTTATCCTGGCTCCTCGTGGTCATTCGGCACATGTTCCTGTACCTGCCGATGCATGAACATGCAGCCGCTACACGAAATGAAACCGTGCTCAGCATTGGAAAGGTTACATCCCGGCTGGCGCGCCAGCTCTCAGCTGCCCGATCTTTTCGCGCGACCGGGTTTCAACAAGGGTTCGCAGGATCTCCGCGCGCTCGCCCAGCCAGACGAGTTCTTCGGCGGTAATGGCATAATGCTCTGAATAGCGTGCATCCACGTAGGCGCGTTTCAGCAATTCGAACAGGCGCCGGTCATGCTTTGTCTCGCGTGGCCAGACGGTGATTAGCTCCGGGTCAATCTGCTCGGCCAGAGAGCGCAGGAATTTAATGCTGTGGGTCGAGGGAGAGTAGTTCGTCTCTACAAGGAGGAGGCAAGTATAAGCTCGTTCCACAGCCTGGTGCAGAAGGAAGGCGGCATCTCTCAAGATTTGGTCATCGATACTATCTCTCGAAAGTTTGAGCGAATGCTGAGCGAGGGGCATCCAGAAGTCAAAATGCTTCTCTGCCGTCGCTACCGCCTCTTCCGCCGTCTGCAGTTTTGGCGTGACGAATGGCGTGCTTCCTTTCAGGTCGTAGAGCGCAATGCCTTCCTTGATGATGTCGGAAAAGAAGTACTGACCCTCGGCGAGGGCGTTGTTCACCTCATCGATCGTGTGGACAATGAAATTGACCGGGGTTTTAAGGCCCGCGTCACGCATCAACCTGTCTTCGGCCCGGTACCAGTAAGTGGCAAAGTCGACAACGCTTTGCTGGTTCACCACGATCAGCAGGTCATAGTCGCTGAGGTATCCTTTGGCGGTATGTGGTTCGTCCACCCAGTTGCCGCGCGCATAGGACCCGAAGAGGACGACCTTGAGAATCCGACCGTCCTTCTTCTTCGGAGACGAGGCGCTCTTCATCGCATCGGCAAATTCTTCAAAGAGAATTTCCATCACGCGCTGGAGTTCGCGCTGTTTACCATGGGGGAGATGATCAAGGTCGCTTCGCATGGCACTCATATTAGGCAGGCTCGCACATTGTGCAAAGCGTCAATACAGGCTCCGGTTGTAGCATCTGATTGAAGTGCATTAGGCGTCGACGAGATCAGGCGAAGCCGGGGCATACCATCCCGATGACGCAATTGGTGTCCCGGTGCCGGTCGCCTACGGTGACGATCGGAGCTATCCTGGCCCAAAACTGCCGATTGGGCGGGGCCCATCAAATGCCAGCTTGTCTCAGAAGGTGATATGCATGAGCAGGGCTGAAAGAGCTGAAGTTTATCTGCTCACCGCCTCTCGGCTTTCTATTCCGCTCATGCAGGCAGTGTTCCCAGTCAAAACGTGGTGCAATTTGCAAGGTGGGTTCAGAGACCTCTCATGCGCGAATATCCGATGGACAAAGTCCTCGGGATGACGAAGTCTATCAATTCAAGGTGAAACTTGGTGGCTGAGGAGAGTCGATTGGAAATGGCAGCTGATTTAACTGAGCCGAAAGACCCAACCCTTGAGCTTAATCTGAGCGATATGAGTGACGGATTGGCAGTCGCAAATGTGTCGTTGGGTATCACTGAAAAGTTGGGCGTAAAAATAGGTGACACTAAGAAGCACGCTTCCCAAATTGAGGCCGCCAAGGGTGCTATCGAGACGGGAACTACCATTTTAGCAGGCGGCGCGGCAGTCGTCACTGCTACGGGGCTTACTGTCGCCGCAACTTCAGGCGCCGGGATTGCGTCGGGGCTCGCTGCAGCGGGCAGCATAATAGGTGGTGGAATGGCAGCCGGCCCCGCTGCGCTGGCCGCCGGTCCAACCTACCTTGCCGCGCAGGCTCTAAACAAAACCGTGTTTGCAAAAGACTCACGAGACGACAGCGAAGAAGCACTTGCCAAAAGCATAGCACGAATTGGCACAAAGGCCGGAGGAGTGGTCGGTGTTATTGGAACAGGTGCCACAGTTGTAGCAGGTGGGGCCAGTGGTGCGGCCATCATGAGTACGCTGGCGACCGTGGGAAGCATAGTTGGTGGCGGCGCTCTTGCTGGAGTTGGCGTTCTGGCTGTTGCCCCAATCGCTGTTGCCGGTAGCATTGGGTATGGCGCGTATCGCATGTTTGGCGGTGGAAAGAAAAAGCGGAAACAGTCCTGAAGCGCATTATCGTTGATTACGGGATTTGCGCTTGAATCCTCATAAGCGCTTACGCTCCGAGGGCAGACATGTGGCAAGCGATGCTTACTGACCACATTTGGCGATGAATTGCCGGAGTTGTCCCGCACTTGAGCGGCAGCAACGAGCGTAAAAGCAGTCGCAAAAGTGTAATCCACAGATTCAAAAATCTCAGAGGATAATTGTTTCCGTCTTTACCCTCTCTAGACGCGCGCCCGGCTCGGTCAATCCCCAGCGATGATCGAAAAAGAATTCGAGGGCCTGCCGGATCTCGATCCGAAGCAGGTCACCACTAAACCCGAACTCTCTTCGAACAACGGCGGCTTGGGCGGTGGTGAGGTTCGCGCTGGGTCGCAGCCAGATGACGCTCTTCGTATTCCATTCCCTGTCGAATTGGAGGGGCATTTCAATTTCATCAGTTTCGAAGTTATCTTCAGGTTCGATCCGTGCAGGGTGAAAGTTTCGATACTCTCCTCGCTTGTAGCTGAACGCCCGGAAATGAATGCTCTCGCCATCGAATGTGAACCGCGTCGGCGCGACCCATTGTGGTGCCGTTTCACCGGAGCTCATCGATGTATAGGCGATCCTGAGTTTCCGCTGGTTCGAGATGGCGTCGTAGAGCGCGGTCGCAACGCGCGGGTCCAGCCACCGTTTCGCACGAGGCAGCGCAGCGGGCAGCTCGTCGCCTGAAGCTATGTCGAGAACTCCGAATACGTCCAGCATCGACGAAGCGGCTATCGGCTGATGATTAGGAGAGGCCACATACGCTTTCAGATGCCCATCGTATTCCGGTGCGTTTTGAGTAATCAGCGACAAGTACGTCCGAAAGTCATTGGCGGCCTGTGCGGTCGAGATTCCAAACCGTTCGGTGAGATCACGTCGCCGCGCAACACCGCGCCAGGTGAAGCAGCGGTCGAGAAACACCAGGCGCTGTCGCTGGGCATGCTTCAGATTGTCGAGCGTCATCCATTCTCCTCTCTTGACTCTTGTTAAGCCATACATCTAAAAAATATACGTATAAAAAATATACGGAACAAGCCATGAAGCTGCTGCACACCTCTGACCTGCATCTCGGTCGTCAGTTCAACGGGATCTCACTCGAGGAGGATCACGCAGCGGCGCTCGACCAGATCGTCGAGGCCGCGAAGGTGAATAGCGTGGACGTGCTGATCATCGCCGGCGATGTCTTTGATCGGGCGTCGCCACCTCAGGGCGCCGTGCGGCAGTTCAATGGGTTCCTGCAGCGAGTCAAAACGGAGACAGACGCCGCGGTCGCGATGATCGCGGGCAATCACGACTCAGGGGACCGTATCGACCTGTCAGCCATTGCGGCGGATCGCTCGCGCTGGCTGATCCGCGGTGCAATCAGTTCGGAGGAAGCACCGCTCCTGCTCTCGGACCAGCATGGCCCGGTTGCGATCTCGGCGCTGCCGTTTGCTTACGAGTATGCGGCGCGCGAGTGCTTTGAGAGCGAGTCCATTGATACGCCCGAAGATGTGCTGGTGGCGCAAGTCGCAGCCGCTCGCGCCCAGATTCCTGAAAGTACGCGGTGGGTCATCGTCGCGCACGCCTTCGTCACAGGTGCTTCGGTGAGCGACAGTGAGCGTTCCCTAACGCGGGTTGGCGGCATAGAGACTGTCAGAACCTCCGCCTTTGACGGGGCGCACTATGTCGCCCTCGGGCATCTTCATCGACCCCAGTCGGTGGGCGCGGAGCATATTCGTTATTCAGGCTCGCCTCTCGCCTTCGGCTTCGACGAGGCCGACTCGGAAAAATCGATGAGCCTAATTGAGTTGGATGCCGCCGGTCAGGCTTCGGTCGAGGTCCTGCCGTTCAAACCTGTCAGGCGTGCCCGCGTTCTACGCGGCAAGCATGCGGAACTGCTGCTCTCCGATCCGTCGGGCGATTTCATCAAGGCGGTGCTGACAGATGACGCACCCGTCATCGACGGCATGAAGCGCCTGCGCGAAGTGTTTCCGAACGCCTGCGAGCTTGTTTATTCCCGCGACGAGCGCCCGCTGGAAGACAAGTCCGCAGACGGACCGGCTGTCGCAGCCGCCGAGCCCGTAGACGTGGTGCGTAGTTTCCTGACAGAGGTCAGCCTTGCGGCTATCACGGACAGTGAACAGGAGGTTGTAGCGGCATCCCTCACGCGCTTACGGCAGAAGGAGGATGCGGAATGAGACCGGTCCGACTCACACTCCAGGCCTTCGGCCCTTATGCGAACAGGGAGGTCATCGATTTCCGCAGCGCCGTTGAGGCGGGCCTGTTCGGAATCTACGGACGGACCGGTTCGGGAAAATCGACGATCTTCGGTGGGATGACGTTTGCGCTGTTCGGCAAGGCATCCAAGCAGGAACAGGATCCTGCATCCCTTCGTTCAGACCATGCGGCCGCTGACCTCGCCACCGAGGTCGAGTTCGTTTTCGATGTGGGCGAGCGGCGTTTCGTGGTGGTTCGCCAGCCGGATCAGATGCGCCCGAAACAGCGCGGCGAAGGTGAAACCAAGAGTGCGCATGAAGCCCATCTGTTCGAGGCGACTGGGCTCGCCCTGGATGAGATCACAGCGGAGAAACGCGGCAAGATCATTGCGGAAAAGAAGGTTCGCGATGTTGATGCAGCGGTCACGGACATTCTTGGATACGGCCCGGAACAGTTCCGGCAAATCGTGCTGCTGCCGCAAGGCCGGTTCGAGAAATTCCTGTCCGCCAAAACAAATGACCGCCTAACGATCCTGCGGGACCTGTTCGACGTCTCGCTCTATCAGGCCTTGATGGCTGACCTGAAGGAAAAGGCCTCTGAGGCCGAACGGCAGGTGCGCGAAGAACGGGCGGTCTGCGTCGGGCGGCTCAAAGCCGAAGGATTCGAGAGCACGGACGCCCTGCTCGAAGGTATAAACGCAGCCCAAACTACGCTTCAGGAGCGATCGGTATTCGAAGCGGACACAAAGAAACAGGCGCTGGCTGCGGAGACCGCGTTTCGGTCTGCCGAAGCGGTCGAGGCTAAGTTCGTGGCGTCGGAACAGGCGCATGCGAAGCTCACCGTCCTGACAAGCCGGAAGGCAGAATTCGCCATCATCGCCGACCGGATGAAACAGGCGGCGCGCGCCCGGCTGATCGTGGATGTGGAAGAGCAACTCGTCGCCGTGAGGAAAGACGTAAAGGACGCCGACACGAAGCTTGTCGAAGCTATGGAAGCGCAGAGCCAGGCCCGACAAAAAGTCAAAGACGCGACCGAGGCCCTGACAATAGAAGAGGCAAGAGCGCCTGAGCTAGACGCTGCGCGCAAACACAAGGATGATCTCGAGCGATATGATGAGGTTCTTCAAGCTGCATCAGCCAGCGCCGAAGCCGTGGAGGCGGCGCTAGAGGCTCAGCGAATGGCCCATGCGGCCTTCAAGAAAAGCAAGGAACGGCTCGACCAGCTCCGCAAAACTCGCATTGAGCGAGCCTCTGACCTGAAGACGGCCCGCAACACCGAATCTAGGCGCGGTGAACTGACGAGAGCGCACACGCATCTTTTGGCCGAGAAGAAAGCCGCCGAGGACTACGAGAAAGCAGAAACCGCGGTCGTGTCGGCGCAAGCAGCGTTTGAAAAAGAAACCGCAACGTCAGCTGAGGCGCTAAAATATGAAACCGAGGCGCGTGCCGCCTATGCAACAGCAGAGCAAGCCCTTGCCGCCGCGCAAGCTCTGCATCTGGCAACCAAGCTGGAAAACGATGCGCCTTGTCCTGTGTGCGGATCGACCGACCATCCGAGTCCCGCGACGGGCGACATCGAGAATGCGGGACGTGATCAGGCCTTCCGCGAAGCCCGCGACCGGCTTGAAAAGGCTGAACGCGCCGCCCGTCAGGTCAGTGAAAAACTTGCCGGGCAGAAAGCCACGTTTGAGGCTCGTAAGGAGTACCTCTCATCGCTGGAACAGCCGACAGGTTCGCTCCCGGCGCTTCTGGAGAACGTCAGACAGACTGAAGCAGACCTCGGCGCGCTAGGCCCTTCCGTGAATCTTGAGGAAGCCGAGGCGGCCCTCGACGCGCTCGACAAGCAAATTGCGGACCTCGAAACGGAGACCGAGCGCCTCCGCAGCGAAGATGATAAATGCCGCAACGCTGCGACCGGAGCAAGAGCTGCCCGCGATGGAAAACTCGAGGCAGTCCCCGAATCGATCCGAACAAAGAGCAAACTTGCGTCAGCCCTGGAAGAGGCGTCGCGCACGTTGGACGCGCTGGTCGATGCGAAAGACAAAGCAGAAGCTCTTGTGAAGGCGGCCCGCGAGGCCGCCCTCTCCGCCGCTGCCGCACTCAAGGGCTCTGAGGAGTCAGTTTCAGCTTGCAAAGTCCGCCTTGAAAAAGCTGAGGCGGCGTTCCGCACGCGTCTTTCTGAGCAAGGGCTCACGGAAGAGCTTTATCAATCTCTCAAACCCGCTATCGCGATGATCGATTCAGACAGTGAATCGGTCAAAGCGTTTGAGATTCAGCTGAACGAGGCGCAGGGCGCCGCAAAGGCTGCGGCCTCGGCGATTGGCGATCTGACGCGCCCGGATCTTCCTGTGTTGAAGGAAGCTCATGAAGCCGCTGCAGCAGCCCTGACCAAATCGACGGAGGAGCGGATCGCTGCCAGCGGCCGTGTTCATCAGCTGGAGAAACTGAGAAAGAGCCTCGAAGAGACGGTCCGCAAACTCGATGAGGCTGAAGCCGAGTCCGGCCCTCTTCGCAAGATCGCAGCTCTGACGAATGGCGATAATCCGCTTAACCTGAAGCTGGAAACCTACGCGATCGGGGCCATGTTCGACCGCGTGCTTGAGGCCGCCAATCTCCGGCTCGGCCCGATGACCTCCTCCCGATATCAGCTCGAACGCGACACCGAAGGCGGTCGTGGCAGCCGCGGCCTCGGCATCCAGGTCTTTGATGTGCATACCGGCAAGTCGAGAGGAACGGACACCCTGTCCGGCGGCGAGACGTTTATCGCAGCACTCGCCCTGGCGCTGGGTCTCGCTGATGTTGTCGAGTCTGCAAGCGGCAAAGTCCGCCTCGATACGATCTTCATCGATGAGGGATTCGGAAGCCTCGACACCGAGAACGGTTCAGGCACGCTCGAACAGGTCCTTAACGTCCTGAACAGCCTGGTCCGTCAATCGCGGGCCGTCGGCCTGATTTCACACGTCCCATTGGTCCAGGAAGCTATTCCAAACGGCTTCTACGTCCGCAAAGGCCTAGCGGGCAGTTCGGTTGAAGAGCGGGGCAGCTTGTGAATGCTCGACGCAACCGACCCATATTGCTCAACTCTATCTCAACACAGCGATCGATGCGTGGTTGATTGCCACAGATTTTGCCTACCAATTGGATCGAAGATATGATCGTCACGCGAATTGCCGAACTGAAGAATGCCGGAGTGTGGAAAGACTTTTCCGCCGCGGCTGATCTTCAGCTAGCACCGCGCACTTTGATTTACGGCTTCAATGGTTCAGGAAAAACTACCCTTTCAAGAGTTTTGTCTTCCATTGCGCGGGAAAGCTTGGAGGAGCGACTTCCGACGGAAACTACCTTCAAAGTCGAGACCTCAGACGGCACGTCTGTAACGCAAGACCCGATTTCGAACCCTTTCGGGAATAACCTGCTGGTCTTCAATGCGGACTTTGTGTCCAGAAACTTTGAGTGGGATGCCAGCAGCACTAAGGGAATAGCTTATCTGAGCGAAAAGAAGGTCGATGCTCGAAAAGAGTTCGATGAGATTGCTCCGAAACTTTCGGCGGCGAAACAACAGACCAAGACCAAACAGAATGCGAAGACCAAGGCCGATAAGCAGCTATCGGAATTTAAGACTAGAGTTGCGCGCAACATCCGCGAAGTGGTGTCTTCGAGCGCTTACACGCAGTCTTATGATGCGAAGAAAATTCAGAAACACTATTCGGCAACATCCTTCGGCGCGGGACAGAAGCTGTCTGAAGAAGACCTGAGGAAGAACCAAGGCGTGCTTGCGCAGCGGGAACCCTTGCCAACGCTTTCGTTCTCACCGAGCCTTCCGGCCAGTCTGATTGACTGGTTCAAGGCTGGTCAAACCCTGCTAACCCAGAGCGTTTCCGGCATGGCTTTGAAGGAACTCGAAGCTCATTCGGATGCTCTTCGCTGGGTTGAGGAAGGACTCCACTATCACGACGCATATAACGTGACGGACTGCCTGCTTTGTGGAAATCCATTCTCTGAAGACCGTCGAGCACAGCTTCGGATTCTGTTTGACAAGTCGTGGACTGAGGCGCTGCGCGTTTTGGAAGACGCCGTGGAGCACGGCGAGGAATACCAACAAGCCCTGAGGGGGCTCTATCGGTCTATCCCCAAAGAAGCCGAAGTTACCGCAGACGAGCGGGAGGCCTTCACCAACAACCGAGCGCTTATGGAGGCCGCTATCAAGCAGCTTGGTGTGTGTGTCGGTGAGCTTCTCAAAGGCCTTGAAGTACGGGCAGAAAACCCCACCAGAGACGTCGTCGTTACCGGCGAGCTGGCAGACTTCAACCTTGAAAAGTGGCTCCTAGAGTATGCGACAATAGAGGTCGCCCTGGCAGCTACCGTGAAAAAGCACAACGGTGCTTTCACGCGTTTTGCAGCGATGCAGAAGGACGCCTTCACGAAAATCGAAGCGCACGTTTTGGCGACCAACCAAGGCGAGTGGAACCGCATTCAGAAGCATGTGCAGGATGCTGAAACGGAGACGAAAGCTGCGCGAACAGACGAGAAAGGTCTTACCGACCGTCAGCTAGAGCTTCGTAACGCCCTACAAGACCACGGTGTAGGCGCAGACAAAATGAACGAGCTCATTTGGGCCTACCTGGGTCACAAAGAGCTTCGCCTTGTCGCCGATGCTGGCGGCTACAAAATCTTTCGTCCGAGTGGGAAACCTGCAACGGAGCTCAGTGAAGGGGAACGGACAGCGGTTTCCTTTTGCTTCTTCCTGACGCAACTGGCTGCTGAGGGTCGCAAGGTCGAAGACCTCGTACTAGTTATTGACGACCCTATTTCGAGCCTCGATACCGCCGCTCGAACCTACGCCTATAGCCTGATGACCCGCATGACCAAGAAGTGCGCTCAGGTCATCGTGCTCACACATAACACGAGCTTCATGAACATGGTGAAGCGCGAGTTCCAAAACATGCACTGGAGAGATGCGACCAAGTGGGGAAAGGCCCTACTTTCACTCGAATGTCGGAGCTCGGGTGTTGGAGATGAGCGGGTTACCTCGCTTGTCCAGATGCACGAGCTACTGGTGAAGTACGACAGCGAATACCATTACCTGTTCCACCTTGTTCAGAACGCAGCGACGACAGGCGCAACAGACAAACTGTTCTTGTTGCCGAACGCGACCCGCAAGCTTCTCGAGATGTTTGCGACCTTCTGTTCACCGGGGAGCCCAAAATTTGCAGAGGCCCTTGGAGAGCACCATGACACCGTGAAAGACAAGCTCGATGTTCGAGCCCTTGAGCGACTTGTCCAAATTGAGTCACACGGCACTATAGATGGCCTTGGAGCGCTGCCGGATCTTACCTTGGAAGAAGCCATCCGCGCAGCTAAAGCGGGTATCAACTTCATCAAGGAAGTTAGTAAAGACCATTACACGAAAATGTGCGCGGCTTGTAATGGCAAATAGCCAAGTTACTTCGTTTATTAACCGGCTCTCTCAACCCCCAGAGGAGCCTCTTTTAATGTCTCCTATCAGAAGTAGCTGTGTAAAAGCGTGCTCAGGATACCTGTTTTATGGAGCTTCCTGCCGCTCCAGTTTCGGCTGCTTTCGGGATTCAAATGCCCTTAAGTGCGAGCAAATCCCAGTACCTCACCAGCCCACCACTCTGTCATTTCGACACGTTGGTCCCAGTAGGTAGCGCGATGATAGGCCTTGCGGACCTGGTCGGCGCCCATGTGGGCGAGTTCGGCTTCGATGGCGTCGGGGTGCCATTTGCCACTTTCGTTCAGAAGGCTTGACGCACTGGCGCGAAAACCATGTGAGGTCATTTCGTCCTTGGCATAGCCGAGACGGCGCAGGGAGCCATTGAGCGTGTTCTCGCTGATCGGCTTGCGGCGTGAAAGCTGCGAGATGAAAACGAAGGGCTCGCCGCCCGTGACGGCATGAAGACGCGTCAGGATATCAACAGCCGCGCCGGGGAGGGGCTTCTTGTGTTCGCGGCGCATCTTTGCGCGTTCTGCCGGAATCGTCCAGGTACGCTTCCTGAGATCGTATTCCTCCCATTTGGAGAGGCGGAGCTCGCCCGGCCTCGGGTAGAGCAATGCCATCAGCTGCAGTCCGGCCTTTGTCTCAATCGCGCCGTCATAGCTCCAGATGGAACGGATAAGGCCAGCAAATCCATCGCGATCCACGATTGCGGGCCTGTGCGTGACTTTGGGCGCGATCAGCGCGCCGCGCAGGCCGGCGGTCGGGTCGTGCTCGCAGCGGTCCGTGGCAACGGCATACCGGAAGACCTGGCTGATCACAGCGCGCAGACGGCGGGCAGATTCGTAGTTGCCTTCTGCCTCTACCTTGCGAAGCGGAACGAGGATATGGATGGGCTTGATTTGCGTAACCGGCAGATCTGCAAGGTCTGCATTCGCGATACCGATCAGCCATGCCTTTTTCGAGAGTGTCGCTTCCGCGAGCCCTTCCTTACGGTTCTTTTCGAGCAGTTCGGCTGCCAGTGCAGAGAAGGTGTCTTCGGTGAGGGCCTTGCGTTCCAGCTTGTCGACCTTGGCCTGCTGCATCGGGTCGATACCCTCAAGAAGCAGGACGCGGGCCTCCGTGCGCTTCTCGCGGGCTCTGGCGAGCGACACTTCGGGATAAGGCCCGAGCGCCATAAGCTTCTGCTTGCCGTCGAATTTGTAGGCAAAGCGCCAGAGCTTGGAGCCATTGGGCCGGACTTCGACGAACAGGTTTCCGCCATCGGTGTAGCGGCGTGGCTTTTCCTGTGGTTTCAGGCTGCGAATTTTCAGGTCAGTCAGGGGCATGGTATGGTACGGGCAGGTTTGGCGACCCCCATTCCGTACCATATTACCAAGGGTCATACCATACTTTGTTGCGGACGGCGACGGATGCGAGAGGACCTCCGCGGACCTCGAATCTCCGTAAGTACCTGTTTTTATTGATTTTTATGGACACTCACGGACGCTGAAAAATGCACACGATGAGATGCCTGGTGCCCAGAAGAGGACTCGAACCTCCACTCCCTTACGAGAACTACGACCTGAACGTAGCGCGTCTACCAATTCCGCCATCTGGGCACAGTATCGGAACGCGGGGTATTACGGTTCGAAGCCAGAAACGTCAACGGCAAAACTGCTCTGACCTGACCTTGTTTCAACAGACCTGGGGGTCGCATCAAAGCGATCTATCTCCCGCGTGAGCCCGGATAACTTCACACGCGCCCAAGCAAGCTCTCCGCCCGCCCCGATACCAATCCTTCAACCCGGGACATGGCCTTCCGCTCGCCCGTCTCCAGATCAAACCCTGCCGCCACCTTACCGGTCTGTTCGAGCACCATCCCGCACAATGACTTCACTCGCCGCCGGATATACGGCTCTGTCAGGCCGGTCTCTTCGGTAAACCTGGCCCAGTCCCGCGCCTCGATATCTTCCAGTGCCGCCCGCTTCGCAATCTTCATTGCGAGCCGTGGGCTGAGCTCGGGATAAGCGACGGTCGAAAGGAGATCATAGAGCGGCGCGAGCGTCGTGCTGCCATCATAGAGAAGGCTGTAATTCTTCCCGTGCGCGTCCGCATTGCCGATGATCAGGTTGAAGATTGCCGCATCAAAGAGTTTGAGAACTTCGATTGCGGGCCGCGTCGCCACGCGTCGCACGAGCGTGAACAGATCGCGGAAGACCGGGCCGCCATCGGAGGCGTATTTTCGCGCCGACGTGAACCCGAGCGCCTGACAGAAATCCTCCTGATGCAAACGCGTGACCACGCCGTCCTCGCTCCTAACCCGATCATAGCGCCGGACGAGAAGGAAGGGCAGACCTTCAGCTCTGTGGATATCGACCTCGGCGACATCAAGCCCAATCAGGCGCGCAAGCCGCATCCCATAGGCCTCGTTTTCGGCCGTGCCTTCGAACCTTGAGATCGGGGGTTTCAGGATGTGCGTCGTCGGCTGGCCCGGCGCTGGGAGCGCGATTCCATCCGGCGTCAGAATGACAGGGAGTTTCGCCTGGGCGCCAGCCAGCGAAAGTCTGAGCCCCTCTTCTCCGGCCAGCATGGGGCGCTTGGGCAGAGAGTCGATCAGGACACGCAGCTCTTTGTCAGACAAAGGTTGGGGCGTGAACGGCCCTTCCGGGACCGGCGGCTCCTCCCCTTCCGGCCAGAGCGCCAGGGCACCCGCAACTTCACCGCCCAGCATTTCAAGGAGGCGAAATTCATTGCGCTCAGAGATGCCGAGCGCAGCAGCCACATTCTGTCTCTGGCTTTCCTCTGGCAGGATGCCTTCGAAGAAAGGCAGGCATTCGCGCCGGGAAAACGGCTCCTCCTGTAAAGGCAAGGACACGGAAATCGCCCGGGCATCGCTCCGGGCTAGCCAGGTGGAAAGATAGACAAAACCCATCTCGCCATAAGCGTCGACTGACAGGGTACCGACGGCGTCCCTGCCCCACCAGAGCGTGAGCGCGCGCGTGGTCATCGGCGATCCTCCGGCGTGGTGATTGTCATCGAACAGCCAAGGGCCGAAAGGACATCGAGCACCTTGCCAATCTGGGCAGTCGGCTTGCCGCGTTCGAGCTCGACAAGGAAGCGCAGGCCAACGCCCGAAGCGGCAGCCAACTCAGGCTGACGCAGGCCCTGAGCCTTGCGTGTCTTTCGAATGAGGTCGCCAATTTCTTCTGGTGTCATGAGCATAATTTCCCGTGCGGGAAACATATGCTCAATTCCGGCGAAATACAAGTAAAATATCCCGATCAGGAAATTTCTACTCTTTCTGCCACTAAATCCAAGAGACTTTCCCGAACGGGACATAAATCGAACGAAGCCCGGTCACTTGCCATATAATGCCCCGAACGGGATATTTGCTTCAAGACCCGCCTCTTACACGCACGCATGGCGAGTGTCCCTGGACTCCTTTCAAACCCGTTCTTCATAAGGACGCCCGAATAACGGCCCAATTGACCCGGACCTGTCCACGCAGAATTTATTCATGTGGTGGATACACCCATTGGTTCAATTTTCTTGATCTGGCCAACTACTGTTATTCATTCGTTTTTTGTTGTTGCCCCATTTTTAGACCGCTTCCTAATGTGTGCTCATGGGTCTGGAGTTTCTCGCACTTCTGGTGCCTACCCCCCAACATCCCGCCCCACCTTCCAATTCAGGTTGCAATCATATACATGTCCACCCCGGGTGGGCCGGCACAGCGATAAGGTCTCCAGACTAAAACCTGTGCCCCGTTGCGCATGCTTCGCGGTTTTCCGACGGCCCACCTTTTTCATTTCCAGGTTGCAAACACGCGCCTCCTCCCTTAGAATATCTTTCAGCATCTTTGCATGAAGAGGCTCGGGGCGTCGGAAACCCTGGCAGAGCATGATCCCACTACATGTGCGTCGCAGCACAGAAGGTCTTATTGCGACTGCCGCTATCCGTGCGCGCATCCGGGGCTCCTGGTTCACGGGTGCGCAGGGCGTCGGAAACCCTGGTGAAGCATGGCTGACCTCACCCGCGTGATCACACGCGGGGCCTGCAGCTTTGCACCAGCCATTCTGACGAAAGAGCAGAAGCGAGGGCATGGCATGTCGGGTGCGCAGTCAACACCAGAGCAGAGCAGGCGCGGCGCGCCTGCCAGCGCACTAGCGCTCCCGTCCGAAGTGCGCGTCGGCGACGATGCCCTGAACACGCTATACCGCGAGAAACACGGCCAGCTGCTTCGCTTCTGCCGAATCCGGATCAGCAATTTTGCGGACGCCGAAGACCTGGTCCAGGATGCGTTCGTGGCGGTCCGGCGGGCTTACCCGGACAAGTCGACAGATGAGCTCCGGCCGCTCCTGTTCACGACGCTCCGGAACCTGACCCTCAACTACCTGAAATCCGGCAATACGAAACGCCGGCAGGCATCGGTGGAATTGCTGGGGGGCGACGACCGGCTCGGCTGTCCCCGTACGGCGACGCCGGAGACCCAGCTCATGGACGTGCAATTGCTGGCCATTGCCGAGCAGGCCATCGCGGCGATGGCGCCGCGCCGCCGGGACGTGCTGAAACTCCACCGTTTCGAGCATCTGACCTATGAGGAGATCGCAGAGCGCTTGTCTGTCTCACGCTCGACGGTGAAGAAGGACCTCGCCGATGCCATTGCGGAAGTAGCCGAAGCGCTCGCCCGGAGAAGCGGACAGGGTGTTTACTGGCTGGCGGATCGCAAATGACGATGCAGGAGCCGGGTAATGCGCGTGTTGCGAGACGTCCCCTGGTGGGGGAGTCTTTCGCGCTACGGGGCAGTGCGGCGCTCAACGAGATCTTTCGTCTTCAGTATGACCAGCTCCTGAGATTCAGCCGGATACGTATAGGCAATGTCGCTGACGCCGAGGATCTTGTGCAGGATGCTTTCCTGTCTGTGAGACGCGCCTATCCGGGCAAAGGGATTGATGAGCTGAGACCGCTCCTGTTCACGGCGCTGCGCAATCTCACGCTGGACTACCTTAAATCAGGCTATGCCAGGCAAAGGCGATCGTCGGCCGAGATTGGCGAGATGGGTGAGTTTCTCGCATGCCCACGCTCGCTGACGCCTGAAACCCAGCTGGGGGACGCCCAGCTGCTGGCGATCGTGCAAGCAGGCCTTGCAGCACTTGATCCCCGCAAGCGAGAGGCCCTGCTGCTCAGCCGGCTTGAGTGTCTCACCCATAAGGAGATAGCCGATCGCCTGTCTGTCTCCCCGCGAACGGTACGGAGCGACATCACCGACGCGATGGCCGTCATTGCAAAAAGCCTTGCGCGGGCTGGTGACCCGGAACGAGAGGCCTGACCTGCGTTTTGCATTGCTTCTCTACCGGACCTATGGCACCGACAAAATCGGCCCCAGCCACCCATCAATCGCCTCCGCCACATCCCGCTTCAGATCCGCATACTCCGCCCGGATGTAGTGCTTTCGCGCCACGCTCGCTGTCTGGCCATGGTTGTGCCAGATGTCGAGCCAGCGTTCGTCGACCCCAGCATCGATGAGGTGCGTCTTCATGGTCCGACGCAGGTCACGCGGATTCCAGTCCGGAAAGCCGAGCTGCTTGTTCAGCCGCTTCGCCCCGCGTGAAATGGCGGCGATCGTAAGTGGCTCTGCTGGGTCGCGAGGATTGGACAGGAGGTAGGGCGAGCGCGGGTGCGCCAGCTCAAGACACCGCGCGACGAGCGGCGCAGCGGTCCTGGTAATCGGTAGCTGATGCGACTTGCCGTTTTTGGTCTCTGGCAAGACCAGCCACCCCTCGCGCCAGTTGGCGGCTAGGCTCATGCTCACCTCTGTCACGCGCAGGCCACCCATGGCGATCATGAGTTTCAGAACGCGGTGCGTTGGATGGTTCTCGTCCAACGCGTGCCAAAGCGTCTTCAGTTCGTCGTTCGAGAGATACCGGTCGCCCGGTTTGCCCTTGGGTACCGTCGGAAGCTGCTCGGCGATATTGGACATGATGCCATAGTCGCGCGCACCACCCCGGAAGTCGTACCGGTTCTTCACCGCCCATTTCCAGGCCGTCACGATGTAGGAGCGAAGGTGCGGCGCATAGTTCGGGCTTCGAGCGTAGCTTTCTGCCATCCAGGCCTGCAGGTCATGGATCGTCACGTCCCCGGCGCGCGGCATGCCGCCATGCCGCTCCACCAGGAAGGGCAGCAGCGCATACTTCCCGTCCATCAGCGTGCCCTTGATGCGCCCATACGATTTCACACCCCGGGCTTTCATATCGGCAACGTAGTCGGAAAAGAAATTGGCGGCGGAAGCAGACACGGCATCGGCCACGGCCTCTGCCCGCGCGGCCGCAGTCGGCGCCAGTGTGCGTAATTCCCGGAACTCTCCAGCGCGCACCCTTGCTTCTCGCAGACCGATCTCGGGATAGGCGCCAATGCGGACCCGCACGGTCTTGCCGTTCAGCTTCCGCACCGCCGAAAATGTCTTCGCGCCGGTCTTGGCCACACGCACTTTCAGGCAGGATTCAATCGTGTCGGAATAGTCTCCCGGGCCGGTCACAGCCGAAAGCCAGGTGTCCGTAAGACGCAGTTTTGCCATGAGTTTTTGGTCTCCGGTTACCGTATGGTTACCACGGAGCCATTTGTGAGCAAAGTCTAACTATTATAAATTTATAATACATTGTTTTTGATGTATTTTTGGTGGCCCCGGCGCGATTCGAACGCGCGACCTACAGATTAGGAATCTGTTGCTCTATCCTGCTGAGCTACGGGACCATCCGGGCGAGGCTATACGGCATGCCGGGGCGAGTTTGAAGCCTTTAGGGATTGTTTTCGCGGGGCTGAGGCTCCGGCACCAGCAGCGACGCGTTCGCCCCGGCCGTATCAGAATAAAGATCTCGGGCGCGGCGCTGTACCGGACGCCGGTGATGGCACGTAGCTATGTTTACCATGACAAACCGGAGATTTCGCCTCCGCTTAACCTGGAGACCGTGGTCC
>NZ_AWFG01000037.1 GCF_000682695.1 Hyphomonas chukchiensis
GGTTCCGCTTGTCGGCCTTCGTCAGTATCACGACAAACGTACCTTCGAGGACGCAACCAGTTCGCTGGCGACCGAAAAGGACGTCACCACATGGCGCGTGAACCTCTCCTACCTGCCCACCGACGACCTGACGATGTTCGTTACCGCGTCCACAGGTTTCCGTGCAGGGATCGTGCAGTCGCAGATCCAGGTTGAATCCCTCCAGCTGGCCGGTGTGCCCGCGCAGGTAGGCCTGGAGCCGGAAACGTCCCAGAACTACGAATTCGGCCTGAAATGGCGCACGCCTGATCGCAGCCTTACATTCGGCCTGAACCTCTATCAGACTGAGTATACGGACCTGCAAACCAGCACGCCGGGTGCCATTGACGGTGTCAACGGCTTCTCCAACTTCGGCGACGGCACCTCGAAGGGTATCGACCTCGAAGTGCATTGGGACACGCCGATTGAAGGCCTCAGCCTGAACGCTGTGGGGAACTTCAACGACTCCAACTTCGATCGCGTCGATCCTGCCGTTCAGGCCGCGCTTCCACTATTCAAGCCCGGCTCACGCCTGGTCAACACCATTGAGTCGAACTACCGGATTGACGCCGCCTACACGCGGGACATCACTGCGAATATCGAAGGCTTCGGCAATATCGGCTACAGCCGCAATGGTGACCGTCTCCAGTCGAACGGCGCGATCGCTGATCCTTACAGCCTGGCCAACGCAACACTTGGCATGCGGACCGAGAACTATGAGCTTTCATTGTTCGGTACCAACCTGACCGATGAACGCGGCCCGACATTTGTCGGCAATGCCGGTGTGCCGGCTGGCGCTGGTCCCAACCCGCGCACTGTGGGCGTACGCCTGCGTCTGTTCTCGCAGTAACCCTCCCAGACTATCTCCCGGCCCTCGCAAGGGGCCGGGAGACCCGTATGGGGCAACCGCTCTCCGCCCCCGGACAACACTGCCGCACATTTCGATGCCGCGCCGGCTCCCCCCACAGTCAGCCATGGATCGAGACATCCCGTCTCTCCCGCCGACGCCCCCATGACATACATGTATGATGGCGTATCCCGCACGCTCTCTCGGGCGCTGGGCGCGCTTCAGGGCATCTTTAAATGAAGGAGCCGCGCAGAGAGCGAACGACTGCCTCTGTGCGTCGGCAGAGCGGCTCAGGGTGACGCATGGCCGTGGCAAACAAAAATCCCCGCCTTCCCTGAGTGAAACCCAAGGAAGGCGGGGATTTTTTGTCAAAAACATATAGAAAATGGCGCGAGTGACGGGACTTGAACCCGCGACCTCCGGCGTGACAGGCCGGCACTCTAACCGACTGAGCTACACCCGCGTATTTTCTCCGACCGCAAAGCGGCGAAGCGCCTCTCTAATCAAGCGGGGATGGGCGGTCAAGCGCGTAACGTCAGGCTATTTTCGATTATGTGCTATTCTCTGGTCATTCCCCGGTCACATTATACAATTATCTGAAAGCTTCGCAGCAAACAGGACGGCCCCATGAAACGGATATTGCTCATTGTCGCAGGCATTGTCGGCCTGCTTGTGGTGGCCGCGCTGGTGATTCCCTTCCTCGTGCCGAAGGATGTTTACCGCAACCAGATCGAAAAGGCCGCCACTGACGCGCTTCAGCGCGAGGTGACCCTGACAGGCGACGTCAAAATCTCGGTCTTCCCCCGAATCGCGGCCAGCATTGGCGGCGTTACGGTGGCCAACCCGGAAGGGTTCGACCGCCCCAACATGATCGAGGCCGGCGAACTGCGCGGATCGGTCAAATGGCTGCCCCTCCTCTCGCGCCGGGTCGACGTCCAGGAAATCGCCTTTGTCGATGCCAATGTTGACCTGCACCGCCTGGCCGACGGCAAAGCCAACTGGGAATTTGGCACGTCCTCCGAGCCCACCGAAGAGACGCCTGAGGGCTCCAGTGGCGGGTTTGATGCAGGCATCGCCTCAGCCCGGCTGGAAAATGCCAGCCTCACCTATCGCGACGATGCGGCCGGCAGCACCTATGAGCTGAAGGAACTCGACCTGCAGGCCTCCATGCAGGCGATGAACCAGCCCGTGGACATCAAGGGATCCGGCCTCTTCCAGGGCGAAAAATTCGACATGACGCTCGATCTCGATTCGCCGGAAGCGCTGACGAGCAATACCCCCGCTTCCGCCGTACTTAGCCTCAAGTCCGCTCTGGTAAATGCCGACTATGATGGCAGCGTCACAATGGGCGATGCCTCGGCCATTGCCGGCACGCTGACCCTCTCTGCGCCCAGCATTGCCGATCTCACCAGGTTCGCGGACGTGGACATGCCTTACAATGTCGCTCCGCTCGGCGGCGCAGACGTGAAGGCGACGCTGTCAGGCTCGCTTGAGGCGCCGCAGATCAAATTCGAAACCCTCACCATCAAGGGCAAGCTGATCGATGCGGGCTATACGGGCACGGTCTCCCTCGGTGAGGCGATCACGGTCGACGGGCAACTCTCCGCGGTCCTGCCTCAGGCTGGCGATCTCGCCACTGAGATGGGGATCGAGATTCCGGCCAGCGACGCCCTTGAGCGCGTCGAACTGAAAGGCGCCATCAAGGGCCCCGTCGATGCGCTGAACCTTGCAAACCTCGATGTGACGCATACCGGTGCCCTGCTGAATGCGAGCTATATGGGCGCAGTCGGCCTTGGCGGTGACGGCAGCGTGAACGGCCAGGTGAATGCCTCCAGCAACGAGCTTCGCGCTCTGCTCAAGGCGGCTGACGTGGAAATGGCCCCCGGCGAGACGCTTAAAAGCTTCAAGGTCGACAGCGCCATCAAGGGCAGCTTCAAGAAGCTGAACCTGACCGGGCTCACGCTCACGCTCGACGATATTACGGGCAAGGGCACGGCAGGCGTCGATCTCACCGGCGAGCGGCCGAAAATCACCGGCGACCTCGATATGGGCCCGCTTGATCTCTCGCCCTTCCTTGGCGAAGGCGACGCGGCCGAAAAGCCGGCAACAGCCAATACGGGCTGGAGCAAGGAGCCGCTCGATCTCGCGGGGCTCAAGGCCGTCGATGCCGACATCAAGATCACGACCAGCGCCCTCACGATCGGCAAGGTCAAGCTGACCGATGCCGCCCTCTCCACGACGCTCGACAATGGCAAGCTCGCCACCGACCTCTCCCAGTTCAAGGCCTTTGGCGGCAACTGGAGCGGCAAGCTGAACGTCAACGCGCAGGGCGCCACGCCCGCCATGGACTTCGCGATGAATGGCAGCGGCGTCGGCATGTCCAGCCTGCTGGGCACGCTGGCGGGCTTCGACAAGCTGACCGGTACGGGCGGCTTCCAGCTTTCCGGCGCAGCGACGGGCAACTCGCTCTATGACATCGTCAATGCGCTGGACGGCAAGGTCACGACGAACCTGACGGACGGCGCGCTGAAGGGCCTCAACGTCTCGCAACTGGTGCGCAGCGCCCAGTCGCTGCAAAGCGCGCTGACAACGGGGAACCTCGCCAATCTCGATTTCTCGTCGGCCCTCTCGCCATCGGCCGAGACGGACTTCACGAGCTTCGACACCGTGCTCACGATCACCGACGGCGTGGCCAATGTAGACCTGATGAAACTGATCAACCCGGTGCTCGGGATTGACGGCTCCGGCAAGATCAATCTCGGCGGCCAGGCCCTGGACGTGCGGCTTGCCACGAGCGTCGACAAGAAGGGCCAGGGCGACGGCAGCGTCATTCAGCTGAACGGCATTCCAGTGCCTGTGCGCATTTCCGGCGCGTGGACAAACCTGAAGGTCTCGCCGGATACATCGGGCATCCAGTCTGCGCTCAAGGCAGAGCTTGGCAACAAGCTGAAAGACGAGCTGAGCGGCAAGCTTGGCGGGGACGCCGGCTCAATCATCGGCTCCGTACTGGGCGGCAATCAGGCACAGCCTGCCCCGGCCGCAGATGGCTCTACGCCGGAAACGGCACAGCCGGCCCCCACAATCGAGGATGCGGCCGAGAAAGCCGCCATCAATGCGCTGGGCAGCCTGCTCAGCAAGAAGAAAAAGAAGGAAGAGCCAGCTACGCCGCCGGAGTAGAACGAGGGCTTAGTAGGGCTGGGTCAGGACGTATTCGATCTGCTGGTCGCGGGCCACGAAGGCCAGCTTCACCCAGCGGCCCTGATCGTCATACCAGAGGTCCACGTCGATGGCTGAATCCATCAGGTAGTGGTGCGCCTCGACCGGCTGTCCGGCGACGGTGACCGTATCCATGCCCTTGTCGATCACCTTGACCTTGATCAGCTCGCCGTCCTCGGTGGAGAGCAGCTCCTTTGCCCCGGTCTGCGCAAAATTCCAGTGGCTGGACGGCAGGATGCCGAGTGGCGCCTCACCTGTATATTCAGTGCCTTTGACCTCAAGCACGTCGCCTTCGCGCGTTGCGGTCACGGTGCCATCCTTGCCATCGTCATCCACAGCGCCTTTCAGGGCGACCAGCGTGCCGTCTTTCCACGTCTCGGTGGCGTCGAGTTCATAGTGAAACACCGTGATCGGGCCGAGCCCGGCCTTCAGGCGCACATCGGTTGTGGCCTTCAATGTGCCGTCTGGGTCGACGGCAAAGGAAACCGTGTGGGTGCCGAACGGCTTGCCCTTTCGCAGAACGTCAAAGGCAATGCGGTCGCCGTCCCGGGGCTTCCATGGGGATTCCGTGACCGTTCCAGAGGTAGGCGCAGGCATATTGTCGGCCCATGCAGGCGCAAGCACCAGGGAAAGTGCGACCGTTGTGAGGACGTATCTGATCATCGGAACAGGTTCCAGAGGGGGTTGCTGGTTTCGGCAACGAAACAAATGCACACCTCGTCACCGGCGGCAGCTGGCTTGTGACGGATGCCGGGCTCACCGAGTACAAGGTCGCCGCGTTTGTAGACTCCGTGGCCGTCGCTGAACTGGCCCTGGATAACGACCGTCGCCTCAAGGCTGCCATGACCGTGGGCAGGCGCGGACTGGCCGGGCTGGAGCTTCATGAACTTGGCGCCGCGCGTGCCGCAATTGGCGTAGGAGATGCCGGAGATGCCGCGCTTCCAGTTCAGCGAGTTGTCGGCCATCGCGAGCAGTTCGCTGGCGCTTTCGACGGCCATGTCGGCTTTGCGGCGCGCGCCCTTGCGCGGCGCAGCCGGAGCGGCGTCAGGAGCCTGATCGAGCAAGGCGCCACCGATAACCGACCAAAGCCAAGCCGATTCAGCGCCTTCCTGGCTCAGTAACATGTGCAAGTCGCCGGCAAGCGCAAGCGCGCCGGCATGGTTGCCGGCGGCGTGGTCCATCATGAAGGACGCATAGGATTCATTCATCGTCACGCGGGTGTCCTGTAGGGTAAACGAACGCATTCAGGCCTTGTACGGGCCGGATGCCGGGATGGATCACTTGCGCAAGCATGGCTGCAGCAGTTGTGCATTGGGCCGCTGCACCCTAGCTTGACCGGGCACCGCCACCTCAAACCAACCGGACCTGCCCGCATGACCACACATCGCTCCGTCATTGACCTGATCGGAAATACGCCGCTGCTGCGCCTGAACAAGGTTTCAGATGAAACCGGGTGCGAAATTCTTGGAAAGTGCGAGTTTCTTAACCCCGGCCAGTCGGTCAAGGATCGACCCGCACTGGGCATCGTGCGCGATGCCGAGGCAGTAGGCCAGCTGAAGCCCGGTGGCACGATCGTGGAAGGCACGGCCGGCAATACCGGCATCGGCCTTGCGCTGGTCGGCGCGGCACTCGGCTACCGCGTAGTGATCGTGATGCCACGCACCCAGAGCCAGGAGAAGAAGGATGCCATCCGCCTGCTCGGCGCCGAGCTGATCGAAGTGGACGCCGTGCCCTATGCCAATCCGAACAATTACATCAAGTTTTCCGGCCGCCTCGCCGAAGACCTGGCCAAATCTGAGCCAAACGGTGCGATTTGGGCCAACCAGTTCGACAATGTGTCGAACCGCAAGGCGCATTATGACACGACCGGCCAGGAGATATGGAACCAGACCGATGGCAAGCTCGACGCCTTTATCTGCGCTGTCGGCTCCGGCGGCACGCTGGGCGGTGTCTCGCTGGCCCTGAAGGAGAAGCGCAAGTCGGTGCAGATCGGCGTCGCCGATCCGGGCGGCGCGGCGATGTACGAATACTTTACCAATGGCGAGCTGAAGTCCGAGGGCACCTCGATCACCGAAGGCATCGGCCAGGGGCGTATCACGGCCAATCTTGAAGGCATCGAAGTCGACCGCGCCTACAGGTGCAGCGACGCCGAAGCCCTGCACATACTTTTCGACCTCGTGCAGACGGAAGGGCTTTGCCTCGGCGGCTCAGCCGGTATCAATGTGGCAGGCGCCGTAAAAATGGCGCGCGACATGGGACCGGGCCATACGATCGTTACGATGCTGTGCGACTATGGCAACAGGTACCAATCGAAACTTTATAATCCGGAATTCCTTCGATCGAAGGACCTGCCGGTGCCACCGTGGATGGAGACGAAATAGATGGAGTCGGGCGATCCCCTCGTCAGCGCAGAATGGCTGCTGAAAAACTTTGATGCACCGGATATCCGTGTGCTCGACGCAACATATTTTGCCGACTTCACCAATCCGCCCGAGACAGGCCGCCAGGCCTGGGCACGCGGCCATATTCCCGGCGCCACATTTTTCGACATCGATCATGTCGCCGATGACGCATCGCCCTACCCGCACATGCTGCCCGATGCCGTGAAATTCTCGTCGCGCATCCGCAAGCTGGGCGTCGGCGATGGCAACCGGATTATCGTCTATGACCAGAACCGCTTCTTCGCCTCGGCGCGCGTCTGGTGGATGCTGCGCGTGATGGGCCATACCGATGTGCACGTTCTGGACGGCGGGCTGGCCGCATGGGTGGAAGCGGGCGGCGGGCTGGAAGACTTGCCGCCTGTGGTCAGCGAACGCCATTTCACACCGCGCGTGCGCAGCGACCTCATCATGGATTCTGCCGGCCTCGAAAAGGCCGTCGGCTCGGCGCGGCTCGCCATCATCGATGCGCGGCCGGATGGGCGCTTTTTCGGCCGTGTGCCTGAACCGCGTGAAGGGCTGAAATCGGGCCACATTCCCGGAAGCGTGAACCTGCCCGGCAGCGCCCTGATCACCGAAGACGGCCACATGAAATCAGCCAGGCAACTGGCCAACCTGTTCAAGGATCCGATGGCACCGACCGTCACGACCTGCGGCTCTGGCGTGACCGCCGCCGTCACGGCTCTGGCGCTGGCGCGCCTCGGCAACTGGGATGTCGCCGTCTATGACGGGTCCTGGACCGAATGGGCATCCGATCCGTCCCGTCCGATTGCGACGGAAGCCTGATGAAACACCTTGAAACGCGACTGATCCACACGCGGCGCGACCGGCTGGGACGGGTGACCGTGAACCCGCCCGTGGAGCGTGCCTCGACGGTGCTGTTCAACACGGAAGACGCCCTCTACGGGCCCAAGCCGACCTATGGCCGCATGGGCCTGACGGTACACCGCGAGCTGGAAGCCGCCATGTGCGAGCTGGAAGGCGCGACCTATACGCGGCTCGCGGCCAATGGCCTGCAGGCCTGCACGCTGGCAATTGCCAGCTGTGTGCGCGCCGGGGACCATCTGCTCTTCCCGGATTCCTCCTACGGCCCGACCGCCCGCTTTTGCGAGCGCCGTCTGCCGGCCATGGGCGTGAAGACAGACCGGTACGATCCGCGCATCGGCGCCGGTATTGCCGACCTGATCCAGGAGAACACCAAGGCGATCTTCCTGGAATCGCCGGGCTCCCTGACATTCGAGGTGAGCGATACGCCCGCCATTGTTGAAATCGCCAAGGCCCGCGGCATTCGCACGATCATGGACAATACATGGGGCGCCGGCCTGCATCACCAGCCGCTGGCGCTGGGCGTGGACCTGTCGGCGCAGGCCCTGACGAAGTACCCGGCGGGCCATTCCGATGCCTTTGGCGGCGCGGTGATGACGCGCGACAATGCCATGGCCGGACGGCTCGAAGCCCTGTCGGAAGACTGGGGCATCAGCCTCGCGCCGGACGACGCCTATCTGTGCGTGCGCGGCCTGCGCACCCTGAAGACGCGCCTGAAAGCGCACGAAGCCGCAGGGCTCGCCATATCCGAATGGCTCGAATCCCGGCCCGAAGTCGCCGAGGTGCTGAACCCGGCTTTGCCCTCGCATCCCGACCACGCGATCTGGCAGCGCGACTTCAGCGGATCGAACGGATTGTTCGGAATCATCCTCAATCCGGTGCCGGAAGGCGGTCTGGAACGCTTTTTCGAGGCAATGCACCTGTTTTCGATGGGATTCTCCTGGGGAGGCTTTGAGAGCCTCATCATTCCGTGCGACCACCAGTTAACGCGCATGAAGGGAAGCTGGACCGAGACCCGATCGGGCCCCCTTCTGCGCATTCATATCGGACTGGAGGCCGTTGACGATCTCGTTGCGGACCTTACAGCGGGCTTTGAGGCCATGACGGGGAGCTGAACGCACTATGGGGGCACAAAAGATCGGACTGATCCTCGGACCAGTATTGGCGGGGATCATGCTGCTATTCGGCCCGCCGGAGGGACTGACCATTGCTGCCTGGTATACGGGGGCGCTGATGGTGCTGATGGCAACCTGGTGGGCGACCGAGGCGATTCCGATTCCGGCGACGTCGCTGCTGCCGCTGGTGATCCTCCCCCTGATCGGCGCCGGTACGCCCAGGCAAGTAGGCTACGATTACGCAAACTATATCGTGTTGCTGCTGTTGGGCGGTTTCATCATCGCCATGGGTATCGAGCGCTGGGACCTGCACAAGCGGATCGCGCTCAACGTCATCTCGCGTGTCGGCGCTGCCCCCAAGGCGCTCATCTTCGGCTTCATGCTGGCGACGGCGCTGCTGTCGATGTGGATATCCAACTCGGCAACGACGCTGATGATGATGCCGATTGCGCTTTCGGCGGCCCAGACCCTCGGCGACAAGAGCGGCAAGTTTGCCACCGCCCTCTTGCTGGGAATCTGCTATGCTGCCTCGATTGGCGGGGTGGCGACGCCCATTGGCACGCCGACAAACCTGATCGCGATCAACTGGCTGCAGGCCGAAATGGGCGGCAATATCGGCTTCCCGCAATGGATGGCCTTTGGCGTGCCCGCAGCGGCCCTGCTGGTGCCGGCGGCCTGGTGGATCCTGACGCGGACATTGCCAAAATTCAGTGGCGGACAGGACGTGCTGGACCGGGTTCGCACGGACAAGATCGCCCTCGGTGGCATGACCCAGCCCGAAATGCGCGCTGCCATCGTGTTTGGCTTTGTCGCCCTGCTCTGGGTGTCCCGGCTCTGGCTGGTCGACCTGCTGGACACTATGGGATGGGGCACGCTGGCCGGCTTTGGCGGCGCGGAGGTGGACATGATGATCGCCATGGCGGGCGCGGTGGTGATGTTCCTCGTGCCAGCCGGTGGCGGCGAGAAGCGGATGCTGCTGAACTGGGAAGAGGCCGAGCGCCTGCCCTGGGGGGTGCTGGTCCTGTTTGGCGGCGGCATCGCGCTGGGCAATGCCATCTCGCGCACGGGCCTGTCGGAATGGCTGGGCAACCAGCTGTCGATCATGGAAGCCTTCCCGCCGATCCTGTTCATTGCCGTCGTCGTGGCGCTGGTCCTGTTCCTGACGGAGCTGACGAGCAATGTGGCGACGATGACGACGCTGGCGCCCATTCTCGGCGCGCTGGCCGTGGCGGTGGGCATGGCGCCTGCCAGCCTGCTTGGCCCGGCCGCCGTGGCTGCGTCCTGCGCCTTCATGCTGCCGGTCGCGACAGCGCCGAATGCCATCGTCTATTCGACGGGCCAGATACAGATCCAGGATATGGTGCGGCGCGGGTTGCGGGTGAACCTGATGGGGATCCTGATCATCACACTGGTTGGCTATTTCATCGCGCCCTTGGTGCTCTGAAGCCGGGCTTTGCGTGCAGCCCCCCCACTTGCAAGGGTGAGGGAAGTGGGGGGACTCCGCTGCAGGCCAGGGGTGAGGTTTGGAGGTACCAGCAGCGGGAACACAAAGGGTGTGATGCCGACCGGCGGGTGGGGAGGGGGTAGTACCCGGCCAGCATCACACGACTAGAACGGTCAGATGGGGATTACCCGTCGCTGTACGAGACGCATTTATTGTAACTTTTTTGTCATTAAAAACGCGTCATGTCCTGCAGCTGCCACTACAGGACATCAACCTATGACCTGTTCGGTTCTTCGCTGACCTGGACCACGAGCTTTCCGAGGTTCTTGCCCTCGAACAGGCGCGACAGGCTAGAGGGCGCGTTTTCGAGGCCGCGCACGACATCCGTCTCGAACTTGAGTTTCCCCTCCATCAACCACTGGGCCATCTGCTGGATGCCTTCGGCAAAGCGCGGGTAATAGTCGATCACGATGAAGCCCTTCACCAGCGTCCGGCGCATCAGCAGGTTGGCGAAATTGTAGGGGCCTGGCACGGGGTCCGTGGCGTTGTAGGTCGAGATCAGGCCGCAAAGGGGCATGCGCGAGAAGTCGTTCAGGCGGGCGATGACCGTGTCCATGATCTCGCCGCCGACATTCTCGAAATTGATGTCGATGCCATTGGGGCAATGCTTGTCCAGCATCGCGCCAACATCTTCCTTCTTGTAATTGATGGCGGCGTCAAAACCGGCGGTTTCGACCAGCCATTTGCACTTGTCGTCAGAGCCCGCGATGCCGACGACACGGCAGCCCTGTATCTTGGCGATCTGGCCCACCATGGAGCCGACGGCGCCCGCTGCGGCAGAGACGACAACCGTTTCGCCCTCTTTCGGCTTGCCGATATCCATGAGGCCGAAATAGGCGGTCATGCCGGTGGCGCCGATAGGGCCCATGAAGGCCGTGAGCGGCACGCCGGGCAGCTGGGGCATCTTGGCGAGCCCTGCGCCAGGCAGCGTGTTGTAGAGCGACCAATGGGCAAGGCCGGTATTGACGATATCGCCCGGCTCAAGGCCGCCGAAACGGCTCTCGGTAACGAGGCCGAGGCCGCCGCCGCGCATCGGGTCGCCAAGGCCGACAGGCGGCAGGTAGGCGTCCATGTCGCTCATCCAGATGCGGTTCGTGGGGTCGAGCGAGAGATAGATGGTGCGGGCGCGCACTTCACCCTCGTTCAGGGGCGCAAGCGGCGCCTCGACCAGTTCGAGATCGCTCTCCCGCACTTCGCCGACAGGCCGCGCGCGCAGGATCCAGGTCTTGTTCATCTCGGTCATTATCATTCCTCCCGTTTCTGGACCGGGAGGCTAGACCGAAACCGTTTCAGCGCAAGACATCCCGCCGGGACATCCACGAGGCATAGAGCGTGAGCAGGAGGGCGATCAGGATGATGATGCCGCTCATGAGGCCAGCGCCTTCCATGCGCGGCGCATTCTTGTCGAGGAAGCCGAAACCCATGCTGATGCTCGCGGCAAGGAAAGATGCGGCGAAGAAAGGAAAGGCCAGCTTGCGGCGCAAGAGCAGCGCGATGCTGCCAAGCAGGCCGCCGAAGACACCAACTGCCCATATGGCCCACATCCAGAGTGGCATGTTCAGCCAATAGTCGAGCATTTCCTGCGGATAGGGTTCCAGATAGGCGGCATTGCGCGTGGCAGTCATCGTGAAATCGACGCAGCCAAATCCATTCCACAACAGGCTGATCGCACCGACCAGCCAGAGATGCCACGGCGTTTTTACGCCTGCGGGCTCGTTATATTCCGACATTGCACGTCCCTCCCGATTTGCAATTCAGGCGCGGATATTACCACGGATCGGGTTGAACCGGAACGCCAGCACCGGAAACCGGATCGCGGGGGATCGCGTCCGGTTTCCTTTATATGTCGGGCGGGCAGGAAGGAGACCGCGTCATCTATGGCTGGTGTGACAGGAAGTGGGGTCGCGATTCCCCGTCCTGCCCGAAAGATGGCGCCGCGCATGCTGGCCCCATCCCTTCGCCTCCATTCAGGCGACGGGCACATAATACACCCGCCGGGGCGGTGTTGGATAAGCAGCGGGTGACGGGCCCGCTTCAAGGCGTTAAACCTTCGGCCTGCAAAGGATTCCCTGCTCATGGCCACTGCCCCCGTTACCAAGGATAGCCACCTCTATCTCGTGGACGCGAGCGCCTATATTTTCCGCGCCTTCCATGCCCTGCCCCCGCTGACGCGCGCCTCCGACGGCTTGCCCATCGGCGCGGTCTCAGGCTTCTGCAACATGCTGTTCAAGCTGCTGGAAGAGCTGAAGGGCCCTGATCGTCCGACGCACTTTGCCTGCATCTTCGACGCCTCGTCGCACACGTTCCGCAATGAGATGTACGACCAGTACAAGGCGAACCGGTCCGAGCCGCCTGAAGAGCTGCGCCCGCAATTCCCGCTGGTGCGGCGCGCCTCCATCGCCTTTGCCGCCCATGCGCTGGAGCTGGAAGGCTATGAGGCCGACGACCTGATCGCGACCTATTCCCGGCAGGCCGAGGCCAAGGGCGCACGTGTGACCATTGTGTCATCGGACAAGGACCTGATGCAGCTCGTGTCGGAGCGCGTCGTGATGCTCGACACGATGAAGAACAAGACGCTGGGCATCGAGGAAGTCTTCGAGAAGTTCGGTGTGGGCCCGGAACGGGTTGTGGATGTGCAGTCGCTGGCTGGCGACAGCGTAGACAATGTGCCGGGCGCGCCGGGCATCGGCATCAAGACGGCGGCGCAGCTGATCAATGAATATGGTGATGTCGAAACGCTGCTGGAACGTGCGGGCGAGATCAAGCAGCCCAAGCGCCGCGAGAGCCTGATCGAAAATGCCGAACAGGTGCGCCTGTCGAAACAGCTGGTGCTCCTGAAGGATGACGTGCCGGTCGAGCTGCCGCTGGAAGAGCTGGCCGTGGCCGACCCGGACCCGGAAGTGCTAATCGCCTTCCTGGAAGAAATGGAGTTCCGCACGATCACGCGGCGCGTGCGCGAGATGATGGAAATGGAAGGCGCCATCGAGGCGGCGCCGCCGGCCGAGGACCCGATCGACCGTTCGCAATACGAAACGGTGCGCGACTTCGAGCGGCTGGAGGAATGGGTCGCCCGCGCCATGGCGCAGGGCTATGTCGCGGTCGACACCGAGACCGACAATCTCGACTCCGTGGCGGCGAACCTTGTCGGCGTATCGCTCGCGCTGGCGCCCGGCGAGGCCTGTTACATCCCGCTCGCGCATGTGGACCCGAACGCGGCCGGCGACGGCGACATGTTCGGCGCTGATCCGCCACGCCAGATCCGCATGAAGGACGCAATGCGGGCGCTGAAGCCCATGCTGGAGGACCCGTCTGTCCTGAAGATCGGCCAGAACATCAAGTATGATGACAGCGTGTTTGCCTCGCAGGGCATTCGCGTGGCGCCCATCGATGACACGATGCTGCTGTCCTATGTGCTGAATGCCGGCAAACATAATCACGGCATGGACACGCTGTCGGAACGCTATCTCGGCCACTCGCCGCTTTCGTACAAGGACGTGACCGGCACCGGCAAGCAGCAGGTGAGCTTTGATCGCGTGGCGCTGGACAAGGCGACGGAATACGCCGCCGAGGATGCCGACGTGACGCTGCGCCTGTGGCAGACGTTCAAGCCGAAGCTGCATACGGAGCAGGTGACCACCGTTTACGAGACACTGGAGCGGCCGCTCGTGCCCGTTCTGGCGCAGATGGAACGCGAAGGCATCAAGGTGGACCGCGACCAGCTCTCGCGCCTGTCGGCAGACTTCTCGCAGCGTATGGCCGCGCTGGAAGCCGAGGCCGAGGAACAGGCCGGCCGCGCCTTCAATATCGGCAGCCCGAAACAGCTCGGCGAAATCCTGTTCGACGAGATGAACCTGCCCGGCGGCAAAAAAACCAAGACCGGCGCCTGGGTGACGGACGCGGACGTGCTGGAAGGCCTCGCGGCCGAGGGCCACGCCCTGCCCCGCACGATTGTCGATTGGCGCACGCTGTCGAAACTGCGCTCGACCTATACCGAGGCGCTGCAGGCCGCGATCAACAAGAAGACCGGCCGCGTGCACACGAGCTATGCCATGGCCGTGGCGCAGACGGGGCGCCTCTCATCCTCCGACCCGAACCTGCAGAACATCCCGGTGCGGACCGAGGAAGGCCGCAAGATCCGCCAGGCCTTCATAGCGGACGAAGGCAATGTGCTCGTCAGCGCCGACTATAGCCAGATCGAGCTGCGCATTCTCGCTCACATGGCGGACATCCCGGCGCTGAAGGAGGCCTTCCTGAAGGGCCTCGACATTCACGCCATGACAGCCAGCGAGATGTTCGGCGTGCCGATTGAGGGCATGGACCCGATGGTGCGCCGTCAGGCCAAGGCGATCAATTTCGGCATCATCTACGGCATCTCGGGTTTCGGGCTCGCGCGCCAGCTGGGCATCCCGCAGAGTGAGGCGTCCGAGTATATCAAGACCTATTTCAAGCGCTTCCCAGGCATCCGCGCCTATATGGACGAGACCAAGGATTTCGCGAAAGAGACCGGATATGTGAAGACGGCCTTCGGTCGGAAGATCCATCTGGAAGCCATCAAGTCCAAGGGCCCGGCCAAGGCCTTTGCGGAGCGTCAGGCGATCAATGCGCCGATCCAGGGTTCAGCCGCAGACGTCATCAAACGCGCCATGATCCGCATGCCGGAGGCGCTGGCCAAGGCGGGCCTGACGGCGCGCATGCTGTTGCAGGTGCATGATGAACTCGTGTTCGAATGCCCCGAAAGCGAGGCCGAGGCACTGATCAAGGTAGCGCAGGACACGATGCAGGGCGCGGCGATGCCGGCGCTGAACCTGTCGGTGCCGCTGGTGGTTGACGCCCGGGCGGCCAAGAACTGGGCCGAGGCGCACTAGCGGCTTGGATCAGTCGCGGTCTGGCGCGCCGAGCGGGAAATAGTGGCGGTAGCGCCGTGCTTCCTCGACAGCGCGCGCGAAGGATGGCCGCTCCAGGAGCCGCGTGCGATAGGCGCGGACGGTCGGGAACTGGTCGCCGATCTGGTGCACCCAGTCAGCGTAGAAGAGCGACGGGGCCGCTGCGCAGTCTGCCATGCTGAATGTCTCGCCCGCCGCCCATGTGCGCCCGGCCAGTCTGTCTTCGAGCCAGGCATAGGCTGTGTCGAGCGCGGTGGCGGCCGCTGCCAGCGCGGCGTCCTTGCGGGCCGTGTCACCCTGGATTGCCTCGAACACCGGCTTCTGCATCTCGGTCATGACGTAATTGTCGAAGAAGCGGTCCATGAAGCGCACTTCGAGTTGAGCTTCGCGATCCTCGGGGATCATGGGCGCCGGGCCGGGGTGGTGGATGTCCAGATATTCGATGATGATGCTGGATTCCGCGACCGTTCTGGGACCGTCCTTGAGGACGGGGAAGCGACCAAACGGCCAGAGGGCGGCCCGTTCCTCGCCCGCGCCGGGGTCTTCGAGGTGGCGGTAGGTGAAGGGCGTGTCACTCTCCCAGAGCGCGATCAGCACTTTCTGGCAGTAGGACGAAAACGGGTGCGAATAGAGCGTGAGGGACATGGCACATCCTATCTGCTTGCCACTCGCAACCATCTGGATCCCACTTGAAAGTGCAAGCAGAAAGTGGTCGCCCGGGCGGGCGGGGCTGCCAGACGGTTGATCGGCGGGGCCCGCGGCCCCACGTATTGTTGATAAATGGCCGGGCGCGCTGTATTGCGGCGGGGTCTGTTCCTGCACATGACCTTTGAGAGGTAAATCGTGGCAATCCTGTATCGTTCCCGCACATCCACCCATGGCCGCAACATGGCCGGCGCACGCGGCCTGTGGCGCGCAACCGGCATGAAGGATGGCGATTTCGGCAAGCCGATCATTGCGGTGGTGAACTCGTTTACCCAGTTCGTGCCGGGCCATGTGCACCTGAAGGACCTCGGTCAGCTGGTGGCCGGCGAGATCGAGGCGGCGGGCGGCGTGGCCAAGGAATTCAACACGATTGCCGTGGATGACGGTATCGCGATGGGCCATGACGGCATGCTCTATTCGCTGCCGAGCCGCGAAGTGATCGCCGACAGCGTGGAATACATGGTCAACGCGCATTGTGCCGATGCCATGGTCTGCATCTCCAATTGCGACAAGATCACCCCCGGCATGATGATGGCCGCCCTGCGCCTCGACATCCCGGTCGTGTTCGTGTCCGGCGGCCCGATGGAGGCCGGCAAGGTCAATATCGATGGCGAGCTTAAATCGGTCGACCTGATCGACGCGATGATCGAGGCGGCAAACCCTGAGCGCACCGATGCCGAAGTGCTGGCCTATGAAGAGGCCGCCTGCCCCACCTGCGGTTCATGCTCCGGCATGTTCACGGCGAACTCGATGAACTGCCTCGCCGAAGCGCTTGGCCTTGCCCTGCCGGGCAATGGCTCGACCCTGGCGACGCACTCTGACCGCGAGCAATTGTTCCGCCGCGCCGGGCGCCGCATCGTCGAGCTGTGCAAGCTCTATTATGAACAGGGCGACAAGTCCGTCTCCGCGCGCGGCATTGCCAACAAGGCCGCGTTCGAGAATGCGATGACGCTGGACATTTCCATGGGCGGATCGACCAACACGATCCTGCACCTGCTGGCGATTGCCAGCGAGGGCGAGGTGGACTTCACGCTGGCCGATATCGACCGGCTGAGCCGCCATACGCCCTGCCTCTGCAAGGTCGCCCCGGCCGTTGCCAATGTGCACATGGAAGACGTGCACCGGGCGGGCGGCATTTTCGGCATCCTCGGCGAACTCGACCGCGCCGGAAAACTCGATACGAGCGTGCGCACGATCCATTCCGCCACGATGGCCGAGGCCATCACCAAGTGGGACGTGGCGCTGACCAATGACCCCGAAGTGCAGGAACTGTTCCTTGCCGCGCCGGGCGGCGTGCGCACGACGCAGGCGTTCAGCCAGTCGCGCCGCTACAAGGAACTCGACACCGACCGCGAGAAGGGCGTCATTCGTGCAGCGTCCCACGCCTTCTCGCAGGATGGCGGGCTCGCCGTGCTGTTCGGCAATATCGCGGAGCAAGGCTGTGTGGTGAAGACTGCGGGCGTTGACGACTCGATCCTCAAATTCTCCGGCCCCGCCATTGTGTGCGAGAGCCAGGAAGAGGCCTGCGACCGTATCCTGAACAAGGGCGTGGCCGCCGGTGACGTGGTGATCATCCGCTATGAAGGCCCGCGCGGCGGACCCGGCATGCAGGAAATGCTCTACCCGACCTCCTACCTGAAATCGATGAAGCTGGGCAAAGCCTGCGCCCTGATCACCGACGGCCGCTTCTCCGGCGGCACGTCAGGCCTCTCCATCGGCCATGTCAGCCCGGAAGCGGCTGAAGGCGGCCTGATCGGCCTGGTCGAGGAAGGCGATATCATCGAGATCGACATCCCGAACCGCACGATCCATGCGAAGATCGACGATGCCGAAATCGCCCGCCGCCGCGCCGACATGGACGCCCGCGGCGACAAGGCCTGGAAACCGGTGAAGGACCGCCCCCGCAAAGTGAGCCGTGCACTGAAAGTGTACGCCGCGCATGTGGGGAACGCGTCTCAGGGTGCCGTGAGGCTGGATCCTTAATGCACCCTTGTATTGTCAATTTGCT
>NZ_AWFG01000038.1 GCF_000682695.1 Hyphomonas chukchiensis
AGGGAGCCAAAGGGCTCAGGTCAATGGATGGAGCTGACTACATCAGATATGTCTGTGAAAATGGGAACGCCGTCCCCTCGCCTTGCGCTATTGTGCGTACGAACCTTCAACAAAGACTTGGCGGGTACGAACCAACACTTCCGCACACGTCAGACATGGAAATGTGGCTCCGCTTTGCCAGTCACTCTTCTGTAGCAATTGTGAACGCGCCGCAGGGCTATTACCGCTGGCACTCCAGTAATATGAGCCAGGCTTTCATTGGCCAAGAGTTGAGCGACCGCAAGGAACAGATCGATACGCTACGAAAGCTTCTCTCTGAAGCAGGCGAGAGCGTGCCGGATCTACGTATATGGGTCATAGATGCCAAGAGAAGGCTGGTAGATGAAGCTCTGATGATCGCAAGTCAGAAACGTTCAGAACCAAGGCGTTCCGCATCTCCGCAGGCCTTGAGATTCGCGCTCAAGTTTGATCGCTGGTTCTTCTTGCGTCCCAAGAATTGGAAGCCGATCGTCAAGATCGTTCTTCAAACTATTCGCCCAAGTTTCGATAACGGCCCGAAGGAAACTGGCGAAATAGGCGGCGATCAAACTGGAGCACCCGAGGCCCATCAATGGTTCAGTCCTGGCCAACAGATCGGCTGGTGGCCTGAACGCAAGGCCTGACACATATATACGTTCAGTTTGGCGGCGAGAGCCGTCCCAAGATCCTGTCCAATAGATAGGCTGTACCGCCGCGCGTCTCCCAGAGAAGTGAGCTCATTGAGAAACGCCACCGCAGAGAGATGATCCCGCGCGCGAAGAACCATGGCTTCCCCCGCAGCAATAGCTTCATGTGATAGGCCCCGCGCGCGTAGTCATACCCTCTGCAGAGCGCGGCGACGTCCACCTCCTTGCGGCCATGGTGATGCCTGACAACGATATTCGGGCGATACGCTCCGCTCCATCCAGCCATCACTACTCTCGCTGCCGCGTCGACATCTTCGACTGGGTACCGGGTGCCAGCCCCCAGGTTGCTATCGAAGCCTCCGATTTTTTCCAGGGCTTCGCGACGAAAGGCGAGATTTGCGCCCATGAGTATGTACGGCGAAACATATGTTCCGGCCGGAACATCGCGTGCATCCTCAAGCAAGTTCACTGAGATGGGATAGTCGTCTGGATCATGCAGGATGACCTTGCCCGTCAGGAACCCCAGCCCCGGGTCCATGAAGGCCTTGTCGATCTCTACAAGCCAGTCTTCGTTGGGATAACAATCATCATCGGTGAAAACGATGATGTCACCGCTCGCGGCCTTGATACCTGCGTTACGCGCGCGCCCAAGTCCTGGCACCATCTCCTGAATGCTCTTCACTGGAACCGGCATAGATTCCTTCTGCGCCTCGATGACTTTCGCCGTATCGTCAGTCGACCCATTGTCGACTAGCACGATCTCCCAAGCACTTTGCGACCGAAGTTTACGAACCACCTCAAGACAGCGGGCCAATTGGGCTGAACGGTTTCGGGTGCAAATCACAAGTGATAAGCGCGGTGCCGCATCGTGGACCGCCCCCACTTCCAGCTTTTGTCCTAGTGAAGTATCGGGGCCACTCACTTTTTGCTCCCACCGCGCTCATTGTTCGAAACAGGCCCACTTGGTTTTGTCACACGACGGGGCTTTTTGCGCATCCAGCGCGCACGTAAACGCGCCCTATCAATAAAGCCGAAGCCCTGCTTTGCAGAAACTTCCCGCAGGAAGTCGGTGTGTTTTAAACTCTCCCAGTAGACCCACGACCAAGGATGATAACCATCCTTGATCCAGGGCTTTTCCGGCCCCGTGAAGTGAACGACAGCCGGATACGCACTCCCAAGACGCCGGTGCTCGGGCTGCACAGCCACCGCCCAGTCCTGAAGATGCGAAGCTTGAACATTCCAGACGACAGGCAGGGGCGCCCATGACTGCCAAAATGTCCAGTTTAGAGCATCCTGATCATTATACGGCAGGTCCTCATCATGCTCCGCAGCAAATCGCATGGCCTTTGTGAAGAGCGCGCCCTGCCGCACTTTCTTCAAATCAATTAGCAGGATCCCGGCATTGAAATACTCACTCTCGGGCAGGCTCCATGTTTGATGAAAACGCTTCCCGTCAAAGTGCTCCGTATTCAGATATCCATCTGATATTGCACCGATGGCAGCACCATTCAAATTCATCGACCATAAGTCTCGCAGATCGCCGAGCACGGTTATATCGGCGTCAAGGTAGATAAGCCTTTCGCAATCCGACGGCGCAAGATGCTCCAGCCCAAGGCGATATAGCGTAGCGCGCGTCAGGTGACGCCGCGACACGAAGGCTGGGACGTCCTCATCTCCAACCTCACGCCAGATAAACGTACTGCCGGGCGCAGTCTTTTCGATACGCTCCTGAACCTCTTTTGAGACATTTTCATAGAGAATGATGAAGCGGAACGGAGCATTATCTGCATGTCGTGACACCGCTGCAATGACCGCAGCGGCATGCGGGGCATACGCACCATCAAACCCCATCGTCACATCTATCCGGTCGTTCACTGCAGGCGCCACTTCTTGAAATTCTAACACCAGCTTTTACCCCAATGCCTTTATACCCCTACTACCGCGTAGGTGCAGGAGGCATGAATACCAGCCATCTGAGCCAGAGTCGGATTCGCTCTTTTACACCGACACCCTGCGCCTGCTCGACTTCCTTAAGGAAGGGAGTCCGCGTGACGTTTTTCCAATAGAGCCAGGCCCAGGGGTGGTAGGCACCCTTGATCCAAGGTTTTTCGGGGCCGGTATAATGCACGATCGACGGGGCTCGACCGCGCAGTCTTTGCTCAAGCGGAATCTCTTTCTCGAGCGAATGGATAACCATATGGCGCATCACGTTCCACGAGACATCAAGCAGGGTCCAGCGCATCCAGATGGACCAATTCAGCGCATCCTGATCGTTAAAAGGCAGATCTCTGTCATGCTTCGCAACGAAGGCTGCAGCCTTGGAGAAAAGCTTCTCTTCGCGCACCTTGTCGAGATCAATGACGAGTATGCCAGCGTTGAAATATTTCGGAGGCTTGTCGTTCTCCAAACCCCATTTCTCTGCAAATGCCACCGGATCCACGTAGCAGTCCGTAACAGCGCCAATTGGATTAGGTGAAATGTCGACAGCCCAGAGCTTGCGCAGGTCATCAACCACAATGATGTCAGAATCGAGGAACAGAACGCGATGGCAATCGGAAGGGGCGAGCGATTCCAAGCCCAGACGAAACAGTGTTGCTCGCGAGAAATGCTCTCTGTCAGCAAATGGTGGCAGGTCGGCGTCGCTCACTTCGCGCCAGACAAACTCACAATGTGGGGCCACGGACTCGCATTTCTTCTTCGCCGACTCGGGGACATCAGCATACAGAAGGATGAACCTGAATTTCGCTCCAGGAGCGGCCTGGACGATAGAAGATATAACTGTGGCAGCATGAGCCGCGTAGCGCCCATCAAACCCCATCGCCACGTCGACGACCCTATTCGCCTGAGATGTCATATCATGCACCGGACTTGTCCTGCTTGAGCGCCCCATGACCCGCCCAAGGCATGAATGTCAGACGAAAAGCCCGCCGCAACGCTGAGGGCCGGATAATTGAAGAAATCAGACGAAAGGGATGCAGCTTGAAGGCGCACCAGAAGGCCGCACGGGCCGACGGGCGATCCGAGTTCTCAGAACGATCAATCGCGGCGTCTGTAAAATAGTAATAATAGCCCTCAATGGACCTGTAGTAGGATTTAGCCACTGCGACGGGAGATGACCATCGGGTAAGGGTTTCCCGGGCATGTCGAAAAAATATCTTGCGCGTGTACTTGGCCCGCTTTGCCTGCAGAACATCAAACGATCCGGGCGGACGAGCGCGACATTTGACGGCGACCACGGGAACAAAGCCGACTTGATGATCCCGCACAAACCTCAATTGCCAATCCCAATCAGAGTCACCAATGAGGGATTCATCCATCAAACCACATTCCCTCGCAATGTCGCCGCGCACAACTGTCGCGCCGACTTGCGGGAAATATCCGCTCAGCATTTTGAGATAGATATTGTTGTCTTCGGGCCATTCGGTTGGCCACGCGGGCTCGATCGGCTCGAGGGATTGATTCGTAATGAGAATTTGGCCGAAGGCTGCTGCAAAATCCGGATTGGCATCCAGAAGCGCGATCTGCGGCCTGATATTGTCGCGCGTCCAGACATCGTCATCATCCAGGAACGCAACGAACTCGCCTGACATTTTGTGCATCGCGACATTTCTTGCCGCAGGGCATCCGTAGACATCTGTCTTGGCATAAATGCCGCCAAACTCGGCCACCACGCGTTCAGTCTCCGGCGTAGTACCGTTGTCTCCGACGAGAATTTCGAACGTCAGGTCAGGCCCCTCGATGGCGCGAATACTTGCCAGAGCGTCTCTGAGCGTATCAGGCCGGTTCCGAGTGCCAACGATGACTGAAACAACGCGCGGCAACTGCATCAAACCCACTCTTCCCAACGATCAAACTTGCCCTTCAATAACGCATTGAAGATGAAGTCACCGTCAAATTTCGTGACAAAAGTGCGCGGGATGGTGTTTTCAGGTCGGGTGTCTTCGGCTTGGGCGAAGATGATCTTGTATCCCGCCGCTTTTGCGATCTCTCCGGCCTCAGGTGTCCAGTTGGCGGATTGCCCAAAGGGAATGGCAAACGTCTCTGGCTTAATACCGATACGACGTTCGAACATGTCTCGCGAGCCGGCCAGCTCGTCGACGATCTGATCATGACCCATCTGGCCGAAGTCCGAATGGGTCGCGGAATGGCTACCCATTTCGGCTCCCATGGCCAGGAGCGTCTCAATCTCATCCCAGGTGAGAATAACATTGTCATCTGTCCAATGCCGCCCGTCGGACCATTCGGACACAGGGAAAATTGTCCATGGCAGGTTGTACTCCTTCATGATCGGCGCTGCGTTGGTCAAAACGCTGCGAAGGCCGTCATCGAAGGTAATGGCAAGATCTTTCGGGCCGCCGCCTGTTTCAACGATCTGGCTTGCCGGAACGAAATTGAAGCCCGCACCCAGCGCAAGCTCAATCTGTCGGCGAAATTGCGCAGGCGTCACATCATTGACGCCCCATTGAGATTGCCCGATGGAATGGTAGCAGAGGATTCGACCGATATATCGACGGCGCGCACGGCCCAGCGCCGCGATCAGGTGTCGCTCACAGCACATACGCGAAGATGCAACAGCCAGCCTGGTCACACCAGCTGACTTCAACGCTTGTTTCAGAGCCGTTTTCAAGAAGGCAATCCCACTGCTTTTAGCCCCGCGTCCCCACGGGAGGCCTCATATTATATCTGGTGGGTGAGTAGCAACTTACATGCCAAGCGGCTACCGGGTAAATCAACCTTGATTATCAAAATATCGGCTAAAACGAGCCGTTATAACACCCGGGACTCCAGCTCAAATATACCTCAAATACCTACATTTCTCGAGAATTGTTCCAGATTCATGGCTCCCAAAACCGCCAAATCAATCGTAAGTTCAGCTTATCTTCGAATGTTTGAACTGATCCACCTCATCTGGTGTGCCCAAGCAATGTACAGAGGAGGTCGGGACGTCAGAAATATATATGCCAAGACCGTCTGCGATCATTGAGCGATACATTGGAGCGATATACTTCTCCCCAGCTTCCTCGCCGTCAGGCGCCGCAAAATGTGTTCCATAATATTGCGCGTAAAGCATGGCGCTTTTGAACCAATAGAGCCCAATTGTTGCATTCTCGCTAATTCGGCGCTTTTCAGCGACGTCTGTCGCACGTCCATCCTCGCCGACATCGACAAAGCTCCAATGATCCCCGTCGGCGCGGAAGCACGGGATCCACCCATCAGCTCCGGCAGGAATAGAGGCCGGCACCAGAGCCTCAGGCTGAACGAAAGTATCGATATTGTAGACTAAGAGCGGCGCATCTGGATTCCAGTGCGGTTCAGCGGCCATGGCGGACGTCGCCTGCCCATCCGTCAGGGACGGAAGTTCGACAATCCTCCATTTCTTGATGCCCAAATGGCTGCACATTCTCTCAATAAAAGGACCGCTTTCAGTCGCCTGCAGCGTCACAAATATAACGCGACTGCGGGGCGACATGAAGCCCTCGAGCGATTTAAGGGACCACTCAAATAGTGTCTTCTCGTGCACCTCAATCTCGTATTTCTCGACCGTGTAGCCGGCCTTCTTGAAACGCGAGCCAAGCCCGGCCATCGTTATCACAATGTTCAGGTCTTCACCCTGCCCTTCACGCAGAGCCTTAGCTTGCTGGCGATCTCTCTCGATGATGTCGAGCAGACCCTGGTGGTCATGGGTCAGGAATTCGCCCGGCCTAACAGAGCGGTCATCCAGATAAAATCCATCTGAACCCGGCCAGGGTTTGCCGAACAGGATCTCATCATATGGTACCTGCCAATGATCGAGCCACTTCAACAAGACTGGTGCTGTAAATTTGTTGATAAGCCCCAGATTGCCGTCATGTGTGCGCATATTTCTTGCAGTATACAGAACGATCCTGAAGCCTTCAGCCTGATACTCCCGCAACGATTCAATGATATCTGAATAAGGGACGAGACTTTCATATGTGTCCCCACTCGCCTTTATCGGACAAAGCGTGCCGTCGATATCGACAATAAGTGAACGTTCGGACTGGCTCATGCGCCGCCTCCATGGCTCTCGATTTCAGAGAGGATTGACTCGGCCCGCAGCAGAAAAGCGGCAACCTTATCCGCATGATCAACGTGAAGCGGCATCATGGACAGGAACAAGGATGCCTCCCCCAACCGCAAAGCCTTATAGGATATTGAGGGCTTCAGCGCAGATCGGAATATCTGTTTGAATACAGCATTTTGCGGGCCGAACACCCTAAGTTCAACATTTGCCGAGGGGTCAAGCAAAACCGTGAACTTCTTGTTGTTAATCAGATCATAGTCACCCAAGATCGAGTGCGACAGCTTGCAGTAATCATAAAGCGGATGGGTCCAGAGTTCCGCCTCGGTCAGCGCGCCCTTTGGGTCGATGAGCTGGAGCAGAAGGTTTGATTTGTCATAGAGAATATTCGAAAGACATGGATCCCCGTGGCCGATCACAAGCTTATTGTCACCTTTTATTGCGGGCCAGTTGCGCTCCATCAGCCGGAAATACTTGTCGAACACGCCTTGCAGGCGGCTCTCGCCAGTCGCCCTTGATACAAAACGCGATACCGAGGCACCGATCGGACTGTCCATGAGTTCTGCCTGACGGCGTCGCACTTTGTGCTCGAATAAGTCCCGCGCGACCTTTTCTACTTCCTCCGAACTCACCTTCTTCTCAGGACGGTTTTCGAGAAAATACAGAATGCGTTCCAGGAACAGTTTGAAATCCCGCTCTGACCAGGCGCTGTGGATCCACTGGATCGCTGCATCCGCCATATACCGACGCGGCATCTTGTATTCAGCTATCCCGTTTTTCTCTTCATAGCCAAAGGCGCCAACAAACCAGTGCTTCATCTCTTCTGGCAGCAGGCGGTAATAGTCGTGCTCTGCCCGTATCTTTGCCTTGTCCTCAGACTGCTTGGTATAGATGATATCCGCAGCACGCATGCGATTGAAGCCGCGAGGCGTGGTCGCTCCGGCCATGAAATCCAGAAAATTTGCAGACTCCGAAATGTCTTCAAGCGGCCCCGGTGACGCCAGTACTTTGGCGTCGGCTATGGGCTCCCGCAGTGTATGTAGCGGGGTAGTTTTGAACGCCTCCCACGTGTCAATAAATTCGGCGACGGATTTGAAGTATCGGAAAAGTGGCTCGCGCGGCCGATCAATTACATTGTCTCTCGCAAGCACGACCCGCTCAATGACCGCTTTCAGGGCCGCCGCATCCGCAGGAGCCCCTGAGGCCGCCAGAACAATCACGGTCTCCGCATCAGAGAGCTGCGGCAGTGCGGTATAAGGCAAACCGAGAACAGTATTGGACGTAACCCTGATAATCCTATGAGCTGCCCATTCAGGCAGCATTCCCACAACGCTATCGTACAGCGACTGATTGCGAAACCAGATGTCGCCATAGCTTCTCTGCCCTACATATCGCGCAATTTGCTCGGTAACAGGCGCACGATCATCATAGATGATCAGAGTGTTCTTGGAGTTGTCAGTCTGCATTGGAGCGCAACCTTCTGATTGAGAAGAGACTAATGCCTGCTATCACCAGCACGAGCAGGAATATCTGGATGGGTTCCTGGAATTCCCGTATCCGCGCATCCGATTGCGAAAGGCTTTCAATCAGCCGCGATACAACACTTTCGATGTTTGAGCCGCCAAACACGATGGAAATGGCGAAGAGCTCCAGGCCCCAAATGAATATCGCGAGCAATAGCACTGCCAGTGCGCGGCCTTTCAACAGAGCCTCAACAATCCTGGCATATTCCTGAAAGCGGCAAACAATCCAGAAGCCGGCCAGTCCATGCTTGCTACGGCTGCGCAACAGCAGGTCGTCGTAAAAATACGGCAAGATGGTCTTGACGGCGAAGGCACTTGAAACGGCAAAGAATAGAAAGACGATCAGGAGTAGTTGCAAAAGGCGGAGCTGCTCAGGTGGCACCACGAGAAAGCTCAGCCAGGCGGTTAGGAGCAGCAAGGCAATCGCATCGCTGGCTCGCTCAATCAGCCATATGGCGCCCCCCTCCACATGTGACTTTGCAAAGCCAACAAAACCCGCCAAGCGGACCAGCTCGAGAACTTTGAAAGGTAAGACCGAGTTGGGCCAAAGCAGTAGCATATGCACGCTGATCAGGCGCCGCATCGTAGTCCTGTCCTGCATACAAAGAATGGCGATGCGCAAAATGCGTAGTACATTCGCCGCAAGATAGATCGCACCGGCAGCAAGCAGCTGGTGCATTCCAAATCCGGCATCCTGAACCACATCCTGCATAAGTCCGCTTCCGTTACGCGCCTGCTGCCACATCAGCGGAGGCGTACACAACCTCCCCCGCATAAGCGTCGAACGGCTTTTCCCTATGGTCTCGCTTGAAGAAGGTCTTTGGCGTGAACATGCGGCTTGCAAGAAGGGACAGAACTTTCACGGCCTGCCGGAAGAGACGCACATTCGATGCTTGGTCTTCTTCCCGCCAGGTCATCGGAAAGAATTTCACATTGTCGCCCAGATAAAGGCTGTGCATCAGCATCACATAGTTGAATGTCAGGTTATCTGGAAATGTTGAGATCGACTTGAGGTCTATTTTGCTCAGCCGATACATATTCAAGCCAGAGCCCAGATCTTCGACCTTTGCCCCGCAAGCAATCGAGAAGAGTAGATTATAAATGCGATTTCCGAATTCCCGAAAGCGGGAATAGCCATGTAAGTGGGACCCTTCTGAAAAGCGGCTGCCCAGATAGCAATCGGGTTGATACGCTTGCCCAGATTCCAGCGCGGGAAGAAGATCCCGAATGTCTGCCTGATCGTCACCATGAAGCACGATGAGATAATCAAAACCATTTGCCTTGGCGTAAGTGAATGCCGCCTTGTGGGAACCGCCCAAGCCATAATTGTTCTCATTGCGCCATACTCGCCATGGAATATCGAGTTCACTGGCCGCGTCGCGCGCGCGTTCGCGTGTCCCATCGGGCGAAATATTGTCAACGACCATGACGAGATCGATCAAACCGGCGAAACGATCATTCTTGAGTTGGTTCAGAACGCGTGGAATTTGTGTCTCACATCGATACGCCGGTATGAATACCATCGTACGCGGGCGCTCATTTGTATCTACCTTCAACGCCATGGTCCCATAACCTATTTTGCCGGCTCAGCTGTGCTCGCGACAGAAAACACCCCAATCAGCAACCTGCTAACCACATAGTTGGTTAACAACGTGAAAGGCGTAACCACCACTTTTGCTAGAAGTGGTGCAACAACCAGACCAAAGACCATAAAATCGTACTGCCCAAGCAGGCGAGACAGGAATTCTATGGCGAGTGAGAATACGGTAATCGAGGCAACCTGATAGCCGACATAAATCGCCAACTCACGCCCACGGGGGCGATAAAGGCCCTTGGTCGAGATCACTGAAAACGCAAAAAACGCGAAAGCAGCCCCACAGACGGATGAAATATAATTGGCAAAGAATGGCGCCAGATGGACAAAACTTACCAGCATGCCAAAAGCGGCAAAGTCCATGAGCCAGCCGATGCCTGACAGCACTATGAATGTCATGATGTGCTTAATATTCATCAGGTCAGCCTTCGCCGTGAGTTCGCTCGGACACGATCACGTTGACGATGCCTGATGTGATCTCCCAGGCTTCTTCAGCATCGCAATCACGAGCGGGATGGCAGCTGCCAGCAAGATGGGTGCCGCCATGTCTATGGCCGCATAATATTTATACTGGCCTTCCGGGGCAAAAACGAAAAGAACAGGTACACGCGAAAGAAGCACAGCCCCTGCGAAACCCAATCCTGCATGTCTCCAGCAAACGAGCATGATGCCGAGGCAAAGCAGAATTTCCGGCCAGAAAGCCCATTGCAATCGCAGCAGAGAATGCTGCGTTGAAGCAAGCATGAATTGCTCCACGGCTCGGCGGCCATCCGGCCAGATGCCTTCATAGCGAACTGGTCTCGCCCATCTCGCGATTTCGTTTTGCGAGTAGACTGAGTTCGCAAATGCCTGCCGCGGATAAACCTGGTCGCCCTCTGTGCGCCCGAAGTTCGCGGCTTTGAAGACGGCCACCCGGTTCTCAAGCCATAAGCCAGGATGGGACTGGATTAGATCAAGGGCGGCAGAGCTGACGCGGCTTGTTCCATTCGGTGTCATTGGCGGATTCAGCTGTCCTGTTTCCTTAGCCTCCCAAAACGCATTTACGCCCGTATCGTCGCCGACATCCCTGATGAGTGAAATCGGAATGACAGCCCCTATCGGCTCCAGATCGGCATCAGACAGAGGCTGCTCTGCATGATTGATGATGTAGCCAACTGGATTGAGCCACATTGTGATCCTGTATTCTGCTGCCGAGAAATAGCTCGGCAAGAAGACCACGGTGAGTATGTTGGCTACCAGAAATATCCCGAGCACTGGCGACAGAACGCGCGCGCCGACTGCGAGTCCGTCAAGCGCGATGTTACGAGCCGATGCATGCGCTCGAAGCGCCTCAACGAGTAGCCGGAACCCAATGCCGAAGACGATAACGGCTAGATAAATCAGTCCGTCAGATCGCAGCAAATAAGCGAGCATCCCCAGTACAACCAGACGTAAAAGTACGCCCGATCTGCGCCACTCGCGCTCCCTCATGAACACTATACATTCAGTTACGAGAAACACAGACAGGATCGCAAACCAGCTGTCCCTCGTCACGAGGAGCGCCGTAAAGACGGACGGCACGTTGATCAAAACGAGCACGACCAGAACCACGGCGCCAACCCGGCCGCCTCTGCCACGCATCAACACCTGGCCTGCGTAAGCCAGCCCAAGGGCGTAGAAACTCACTTGGAAAAATGCCAGTGCTCCAAGAAAAGGAATGTGCTGCAAAACCGATTGCGTGATGATGGCTGTATAAGGCCCCAACCATGTATCGATAGGGAAATGGCGCCCCTGCTCTACTGCGGCGAATGAATCGCTCATGTAAAACCCCGGCCATCCCAAAAGGAGCGCCGCGAGAAACAGCGACCCAAAAAGCAAGAATAAACGTCGACCCACGCGCTCCAGTTTCAGGAAATAAATGCAGAAAAAAGCGCAAATCGCCCAGAAAATCACGCCGTATCCCAGGGCGGCGAGTGGAAAACCCAACCCTCGGCGTGCCAAAGGCTCGATCGACCACCAATCGAACACTGATATCCAGATCAGCGAGCAGAGTTCGAGAAGCATGAACGCGCCGCCGATCAGGATGATCGTGCGGACGTTGCGTGAGCGCAATATCCCTTCATCGCCAACCGCATGTCGTAGCTGATTGAACTTCATCACTTTAAAATCCCGCCCCGCTTACACACCATCAATCTGTGACCTATCAGGCTTCGGCTAATTTCAATATACCCACGACTCTCGGGCGAGTCAGATGAAACTGAACACTGCGGCCTACCCAAATGCGTTCGGCGCCGATAGATACCCATGTAGGGGTGTGGAGTAACCTGGCTGATGTCTGAAAGTGCTCACAGGTTCATTGTGCTGGATGGCCTTAGAGGTGCGGCCGCACTATTGGTGATATCCGACCACATCCCTTCCGTCATATGGAATATCGCTCCGTCACGTGCGCTGGCTGTCGATTTCTTTTTTGTGCTGAGCGGCTTTGTGCTCGCGCACGCCTATGGCGACCGGCTGTCTTCATCCATGTCGGTCCGTGCGTTCATGACACGCCGCCTGATACGCCTTTATCCGCTCTACATCCTTGGCTCCACACTCGGGGCCATGCTCATCGCGGCGCAAGTGCTGAAAGGCTGGATGCACGTCCCGCTTAGCGAATTCGCGATTGTGTCTTTCTTCGGTATCGCTTTCCTACCCTGTCCGCCCTTTTTCGACTGGACAGCCAGCGCCCCCTTCCCGTTCGACGGCCCGGCATGGTCGTTATTCTTTGAACTCGTTGCAAACTTGCTCTTGGCGAGTTTCGCATTCCTTCGACGGCGACAATCGCTGCTGATTTTCCTACCCATCGCCGCATTGGCTCTGGCTTATTTCACGGTGCAGTCTGGTACCTTTGATATGGGCTGGAAGTACGAAACCTTCCCTGGCGGCGCAGCACGCCTTGTCTATGAGTTTTTTGCCGGCGTGCTGATCTATGACTTCTGGCGCAAGGGCTATCGGTGGCATTTGCCAGCAGCGATCGCCTTTGCCCTTCTGTTCGTCGTCGCCATGGGCTCGGCACTGACCCACAATATGTTCAGGATGGCGTGGGATCTCTCGATGCAGCTTGTATTCATTCCGCTTATCGTGGCCCTTGCCGCGAATGCGACAGTTTCGGGGTCACTCGCGCGTCTTTGCACGGTTCTGGGAAACCTCTCCTACGGGATTTATATGCTGCACATTCCAATCCTCATCGCCATGGGTCTGGTGACCAACCACCTCTTTGGCGAGGATCAGGTATCGGGTTTGACCATGACATTAATCGTTGCTGTCCTTGCCACAATCGCTGCAGCCTTGGTGCATACTACCTATGACGTTCCGCTTCGTAATATGCTCACTCAACGCCTGAAAGCGCGTTCCACCAGCGCTGAATAGAAGTCCGACAGCCCGTTAAGCACGCGACATTGAACTGTATCGGAATCGACCATCCTGGCTGGCACAACGCTTGCTTAATTCTATGGCGGACAAGCCAATTCAGGCCAATGCCCATAACCATATAGTTGTAATCCCGCGCGCACTAAGTATGAATACTTTCGGGACAATGACAGAATTCGAGATAGCGGACTCTCATGGAGTCTTGATGTTTATATGCTGATCAGAAGTATCGGCATGTGTTCAGTACAGTTTGGGGACTACCATGGAAAATCAATCAAAAAGCTTGATGGCAAGTGGAGCGGTAAAAAAGGTCCGCAAAGTTCCCGCAGACAACCGCATGCACGGCCTCGATTTTCTGCGGATCATTTTTGCGCTTCTGATCGTGTTTGGTCACTACCGGGTCGGCGCCGTCGATAATGGCGTTTTTGAAGGTGACCCGGGCCCGAGAGTTTATAACTTTATCCGCTTCGCTGTTGAGATGTTCTTCGTGCTTAGTGGCCTCCTGATCGCAAAGTCGGTCAAGGATCGGTCATATGTAAATTACATGATTGCCCGCATTGTCCGCATCACACCCGCGCTCCTATTCTGCGCGACAATTACATTCGCAGTCGCGGTCATTCTCGCCGACACGAAATGGGGCGTAAGGGCCGACTGGCAGCATTGGCTGGCATCAGTGACGGTCTTGCCGCTCTTGGTCAATGATACGTGGGGTATCGACTGGCCCTACTGGTCGCTGACCTATGAATTCCGGTTCTATTTCCTCGCCGGCTTCTACATGATCTTCTTCAAGAGCGAGCGCGCTCTCTTGATCGCCACGGCCGTTTGGATGGCCGCTTCCTTCTTCGCGCTGGTCATAGACAACGTCGCTTTGCAAACGCTTACCGTGAGCCGCGCGTCAGGCTGTTTCGCAATGGGGATCATGCTTCACTTCATTACGTCCGTGCCCCGTTACCGGATGCAGGCGCTGATTGTGATGATCCCATCGTTGATCGTCGCCCAAATGAGCATGATGCGCGAAGCAGGTATCAGGCATATCAACGGCGACGATTTCATCCTGTACTGGCCTGAAGCCATCGGCGCCACATTGTTCATGGTCATCGTTATTGGCGCCTTCGTTTACGTGCCAATGCCCAAGCGGGCCGACAAGGCACTCCAGCTGGGCGGCATGATGACCTATCCGCTTTACCTGCTGCATATGTTTGTGGGTTGGGTGATCATCGCAAAATGTGCAGCGCATGGCATGCGAATTGACCTCGCGATATTGACGGCCATGATCGTAATCGTCCCGATTGCCGTAGTCATCTCTGCCTGGGGAGAACCCTTTGTTGGCAAATACCTCAAAGCAGCCCTGAAATCGTCCACGAATGCGATTGAACCTCACCTGCCCAAGGCTTTGTGGAAATTGCTCTATACGCCTCAGGTCAAGCGCAGAACGCCCCAGCCGGTTGCTCCTTCTACAGCGGACGTGCAACCTGTACTTCCTGTGCAAGCACTCGCACCGGACGCTTCCCGTTGAACATGTAAGACGCTACTATGGACTGGCGGATCAACAGGTCCGCCAGCATTGATACGGCTATGGCCGACGCGCAGAGCAGTATGAAAATCAGGTAAGGGTTTGTCATGTCCTGCATGAACAGGACGTAAGCCATCATGATGACGGGCTGGTGGAAAAGGTAGATCGTAAAAGACGCATCGACGAAATATTGCACCACGCGCCCGTGCCTGTGCAATTTCCCGAAGCCCTTATAGATAAAGGCGCAGAGCAGTACCGACACGGCCGGACCAATCACGAGTTCCGAGAAATTGGTCAGATAGCCTTTCCCGAGATGCCCAGTGATCTTCGCGAGTTCGATTGCCACGAAGGCGCCAGCCAGTAGCACAAGTATCGCCAGACTGACTTTCCCGACCTGCCGGAAAGCATCCAACGCATTTCGATGCCTGAAGAAGACGTAGCCGATCATGAACCAGGGCAGAAACCTGATGAACTCTGTAACCACAGTCAGGGCCAGCGCCCGCTGCACAATATGGGGATAGGTCTCATATGGCCGCAGGATGATCTCTGCGCATATCGCTGCCAAGGCGGAAGCGGAATAGAGGGCCATGAGCACAATTCGTGGCTTCATGGTTCGGCCTTGCAAAAGCCTGTCCATGCGCGCCTGGATCACAGTCATCCACCCAGAACTGTGCAGGACTAAAAGCAGAAAACTGAATTCGAGCAATGCAATCAGGAACCAGAGGTGCCGGATCCATCGAAAGTCGAACACGGAGAGGTATCGTATCGTGTTGGGGAGCACGACGTCCCACCCCCAGCCATTTTGAGTGGCTTCGAAGATAGCACTTGCAAGCATCTGGAATGGGTTCAGCAAGATCATGCAGGTTATCAAAGGCAAACCCAGTCGCACGAGCCGTGTCTTGAACCACACCCCCGGCGGCTTGCGGGACAATAACATCGCCGCAAAATAACCCGCCACAATATAGAAACCCTCCATCCGGAATTGATGGATAAGCGTGATAAGCGCATCAAAGATGATTGCGTGCGAATCGGACCGGACCGACCAGCCTTCATACGACACTGGGTGAGCGGCGTGGAAGGGAATCCCGAGCAACATCAAGGTTGCGCGGATATAATCCCATGACGATTCACGCTCTTCAGGACGCATGGTCCCTTCCCCATCAGCGGCCCGGCCAAAGCCAAGTCATGGAAATTATCCATCTCCTGCAATGCAGCGCAACGTGATTCCCTTCAATCGCGAGTTCGGTTCTTGAAACGCTGCATGCCGAACGGAACATCCAGTCTACAGACTACCATGGCAATATCTTGCGTACGGCTTTAGCCGTTTCACTTCTGACCTTGTTGCGCACCTGGCGGTCAGCCTCGTTTTTGGCCTCCTGAGATGCATCCTTCGCAACATCTCCTGCATAGTCGCCAACACCGCCAAATACAGTCGGCATGGCATTCGCTCCCATGGAAACGACTTGATACCCGGCTGGAATTTCGAAAAGCTCGTCTGGTTGATAGGTCAATCTCAACCCTGTCAGATCATAGCTTATTTGCTGCGCCGGATCTCCCGGAGACATCTGTGTCATCCGCATGCGAACGAGAATGTTGTCGGGCGTCGTCCAGACGTCCCCGCTCGTCACGCCGCCGCCCGATACCGTCGAGCGTATATAGTGATGATCCGTCATTACACCGTTCACTGTCTCTTTGCCTATATAACGTTTCTCCAGAATGCTGGTCTGCTCATCGAAGCCATCGAGAGGTGACCTGGCCTGATCAGTTCCATAAGATACCTCCATGGCGACGCCCTGATCCGGAGAGATTGACCAAAGCTTCTCAAGGTCATCGCGCCATATCTGGATTACGGTCTGGCCATCAAGCATGGTCTCAGACCTGCTTTTGCCCGGCTTGGAGTGCACGATCTGAACGACGCTGGCATCAGACGTGACAAGCGTACGCTGTCCCTCGTAGGCAACTGTAGGCGGGCCGAAAACGGCGATCTCCTGCGCCATGACAGATGAGCTAAAAATCAGGGCAATGCCCGCTGATACAATAAAGCGCATTTTGAATGGGAACATATCACTACTCCTTTGGCATAACGGCTTTCAGAGTTGCTCTGCTCCCAACAAACTGGA
>NZ_AWFG01000039.1 GCF_000682695.1 Hyphomonas chukchiensis
GAATGCCTTCCCGGATTTTGTGGGCTCCAGCCGCCCGGACAGCCCCGCGCAGCGGGCTGGGGGAGGGTGATATTTCCAGACATTGCGAGTGCTCACCGGGTCCTGGAACGCGCCACTTTCATCCAGTGGCCTGCATTCCTGCCGAAACAAATATTGCGCCCGTACGCGTTTCTTTTGCCGGATGATGCCGGTTGATCGTTGAGTCTGCTGGCATCGCGTTCAGCAAGGAGGAACCGCTGGCGCCGATGCATGCGGGCAGGTGAGACGGGGCCTGCACACATGGATCGATACGGGGAACCGAGGTTCTGCTTAATGGGAGGCGAAGACGCATGGCAGAGGGCAAGCCGAGAGCAAAGCGGGCACCATCGGAAATGGATCTTCGCGTTGCGTCGCGCTTGCGCGAGGCACGTCATGCACAAGGCATGACACTCGTGGAACTATCCGGCCGGTTGGGCGTCTCGCATCAGCAACTGCAGAAGTACGAGAGCGGCGCCAACCGGATTTCCGCTGGCATGTTGTACGACGTGGCCGAGCTGCTCCACATGCCCCTCGCCGACTTCTTTGGCGCCGAGCGCCCGTCCAGGGACGATCAGGTCTCGCGGCTGCGCCGGGCGGCGCACCGCATTGTCGATGCCATGTCAGACGCTGAGCTGGTCAAGGTTGTCAAAGTTCTGCAAGCGCTGGACGAATAGGCGCGTGGGGTGTTCCGAGGCGCGCCGTCTCGTACCTCCGGCAGCCGGGCGAGAATATGCAGACGATCACCAGACGTCATTCCTGGCTCAGGCTTGATGGCACGAAGGCGCGCATCCGGAAATCATAAGGCGGTCCGTCCAGTTTGAAATGTCCATGGCGTTGAAACGACGATCAGCATTGCGCGCAACCCGCCTGCCTCCCGTTTGCCGGAAGACGCCCCTGCAACAGCCTGAAATAGCCACCCGCGCGCAAGCGCTGCCCCTTGGCAAGTAGCCGGACCATTTCCGATTTCATGGCAGTCGATCCGCTCTGCCAGGCGTGTGCAACACGCTGGTGATCATAGAGGATCAGCGCAGTGTCCCTGTAGGTCAGGCCGGCGTCATGTGCGTCCAGCGCGATCAGTGCGTTGCGAAGCCGCAGAGCCTGCTGTGTCAGCCGAGGAGCCCCAGTCTCGCCATGCCCGAACACGTGTCCTGCCTGTGCAAGAATTTGCGCCTGCCTGCTGGCCTGGCTGATACCCGACAGGGAGACATCGAGCTTGACCGCGCGTCCCGCAAAGAGCGGCAGGCCGCGATAGCGCACCTGCAGGGCGCTGGCGCCTGCCCGGATCAGCAGGTGTTCGCGCTGGCGCGCATCGGTCAGATGCGTGACCCGGCCAGTACGCAGGCCCACGTCAAACAGTTCGTCCGGTTCGTCCGTGGCGCGCTCGCGGCCGAGAATGGCAATCTTCCGCGGGAAGGCGCGGTCCGACCAGAAGACGTCTGCGACCCGGGCCGACAGGTCAGGGTCGGGAAAGAAGATGAGCCCCCAGGTCTCGGCCAGCCGGTCACGCCGCATCAGTATCAGGCGCGTGGTTCGCGCGTCCGCAGCTTCACTGGAAACATCGGGCACCTGCGCCATGGCATTGGTCTGGAAGCGCCGGTTGCGCCGGAGAAATTCCCAGGCCCAGTCGCTCGACGAGAGCTGCGACGCATAGGCATAGCCAGCCAGGATATCGCTGAATTCCCCGATGTGCCGTATGCGCATGCCCGAGCCTCCCAGGACAGTGTTCATGCAGCAAATGTGCCAAATGCAACCCAAGGAGGAATTCCATCGCAGCCCCTCGGTCGTCCCCAATGCGACCGGCAAGGACGACCTGGTCCGTGCTGTCGCGCGCCAGGCGCGTCCGTGGCGAAAGTCAGACTTCCGGTTGGGCGAAGGGGCGGAACGCCGCCGCCTTCAGAGGCCTTTGCCCAATGCGCATTGGAGATTTTCACCTCCATCTGACTGCGGACCATTCACCCTAAGGCGCAGAACAGTTGACTCTTCCTCGGCATACAATCTCGATCACTGCCTGAAAGTCTGCCAGGGGGCGCAAACGGAGCCGTAGGGACTTTGACGGAACCTGCGCCGAATGAGCGACAACTCTATTAGGGCATCAGCCTGGCCGGGAATGTCCTTGTCCCTCAAGCCCTTCACTGCCAGCGGCTCAGGTCAGCTGTCACATGCTCAACAAAAGTTGATTGCGCATATTTCGAGGCAGTTACCGCACAAGAAAGCATGCGAGGGGAACTCAAGCTTCAGGCGGCCGAGTTTCTTGAAGGCAGACGACCCACGATTGCGAACGTCGATAGTTGCTCGCGATGGGTTCACCCTATGGCTGGTCCCGCCAGCGCATCAATGATCGGACAATCGGGTTCGTTGCCCTTGGCGCACTCGCTGGAAATGCGCTTGAGCGTGCGTTCGAGCGTGCGCAGGTCCGAGATCTTTCGGGAGACCGATTTCAGGTGATTGGCGGTGAGCGCATGGATTTCGGCGCAGCTGTAATCTCCGTCGTCGACCAGCGAGAGAAGGCCGCGGATCTCCGCCAGGGTGAAGTCAAGTTCACGGCTTCTCAGGATAAACCGGAGTCTCGACTGGTCCGCTTCGGAATAGAGACGATGCCCAGCCTCGGTCCGGGCCGGTTCAGGCAGGAGTCCCGTGGTTTCATAATACCGGATTGTTTCGGGATTGCAGCCTGATCGCCTGGCCAATTCTCCCCGCTTTACGCCTGCTCGCGTAACCGTGAATTCCGTCATGTATTTTTGCCTTGATCCTGTAGCCCCTACAGGGGGCAGCTTGTCACCCTGAGCCGCAACCGACAAGAGGACATCAAGCCGTTTTGACCGAATTGACGCAAAACACGACAGGTAAAGACAAGCGGCGCAGCTTGCTGGCCACGGGCAGCGTGCTCGGCGCCATCCTGGCATCATCCTGCTGCATCGTGCCATTCGCACTGATCAGTCTTGGCGTATCAGGCGCCTGGATCGGACAGCTTTCAGCGCTCGAACCGTTCAAGCCGTATTTTATCGGCGTGACCATGTTCCTGCTCGCGCTCGGCTTCTGGCATGTCTATTTCAAGAAACCGAAACCCTGCGAAGACGGCTCCTATTGTGCGCGGCCGGAGTCCAGCCGGCTCACGCAATTTGCGCTCTGGATAGCAACCGCCCTGGTCATTCTCGCGACCACTATCGATTTTTGGGCCCCTTTCTTTTACTGAACACGGAGTAAGACCATGAAGAAAAGTATCATCGCTGTGGCAGCCATTGCCATCGTCGGGATGGGCGGATTGTCCGTTGCCCTGTCATCGGGATCGACCAGCGAGGCGCAGGCCATCTCGGCCGAAGCGCCCCTCGCGACAGCATCTTTCTCGATCGAAAACATGACCTGCGCCACCTGTCCGATCTCGGTCAGGAAGGCCATGATGCGGGTCGAAGGCGTCAAGACGGTCGACATTGATTTTGACAGCAAGATTGCCAGCGTTACCTTTGACCCGGCCGTCACTACCGCCGACGCGATTGCCGCTGCATCGACCAATGTCGGCTACCCCGCAACGCGTTTGGACGCCTGATTCATGCGTGCCCTGTTAGGTATTGGCATAATCGGAACACTGATTACCGCCCTGTGCTGCTTTACGCCTATCCTGCTCATCATTCTCGGTATTGTCGGCCTGTCAGCTCTGACCGGCTATCTCGACTATGTCCTGTTGCCGGCGCTTGGCGCCTTCATCCTGCTCACGCTTTACGCCCTCTGGCGTCGCAAGAGCCGGACCTTGCCCCCCACCCCAGAAAGCCCAATCCATGACTCATAGTTCTTCCGAAGGCCGGGACCATTATGACGTCATCGTCATTGGTGCCGGCTCAGCCGGCTTTTCGGCAGCCATAACGGCAGCTGAAACCAATGCGAGAGTTGCCCTGATCGGCTGGGGGATGATCGGGGGAACGTGCGTCAATATCGGCTGCGTGCCATCCAAAGTCATGATCCGCGCCGCAGAAGCCTTGCACGGAGCACGCGCCGCAAGCCGGTTCCAGGGGCTATCAGGCGAGGCCAGGATTGATGACTGGGCAGCGCTGATGGCCGACAAGGACAACCTTGTCGAAACGCTGCGGAACAAGAAATATATTGACCTCCTGGCTGACTATGAGACGGTCGACTATATCGAAGGCAAAGCCGTTCTGGCCGAGGGCGGTGTGATGATAGACGAGCGCTTTGTAGGCGCAGACCGTACGATCATCGCAACCGGTGCTTCGCCAGCCATTCCTGATCTCCAGGGCCTGTCCGAAACACCTTACCTTGACAGCACAGCCGCGCTCGAGCTGGGCGCCTTGCCGGAGTCCCTGCTTGTAATGGGCGGGGGCTATATCGGGTGCGAACTCGCCCAGATGTTCGCCCGGGCAGGCACGCAGGTCACGCTGGTCACACGCAGCCATCTGTTGCCAGAGGCCGAGCCGGAAATTTCGTCTGCCCTCACCGACTATCTTGCGGATGAGAACATTACCGTCAGGACCGGCCTTGATTATGTCAGTACTCGAAAAACCGAAGCGGGCGTTGCGCTGACGATTTCGGTTGGCGGTCGGGAGGAGACACTGGAGGCGGGGCATTTGCTCCTTACGACAGGTCGCCGTGCCAATACGGCCAAGCTTGGCCTCTCGGACATGGGTATTCAGACCCATGCAAATGGCGCCATCCTGGTGGATGAACGTATGCGCACAACCAGGGCGGGCGTCTACGCAGCCGGCGATGTCACCGGACAGGACCAGTTCGTCTACATGGCTGCCTATGGCGCCAAGATTGCCGCCAGGAACGCTCTGAACGACCAATCGCTTGCCTATGACAACGCGGCCATGCCGTGGGTTGTGTTCACTGATCCGCAAGTCGCCGGGGTCGGGCTGAGCGAGGCCCAGGCGATCAAGGCTGGCCATTCGGTCAAGACATCGATCGCGCCGCTGGACCTGGTGCCCCGCGCCTTGGCCGCGCACGATACGCGAGGCCTGATCAAACTGGTCGCTGACGCAGACTCAGACGTGCTGCTCGGAGCGCAGATTCTCGCCCCCGAAGGCGCAGATTCCATCCAGACAATGGTGATGGCGCTGACATTCGGGATGACCGCAAAGGCCCTGGGCGAAACGATCTTCCCCTATCTGACAACCGTCGAAGGCCTCAAACTGGCGGCCCAGGGGTTCGGCAAGGACGTTTCCAAACTTTCTTGCTGCGCAGGATGAACCGCATTCATTGTCGAGGTCAGGTCTGGCGGTTGAAACGGAGACGACGATCCGCGGGCGCGACAAGTACCGTCTCGGACGTGTCCATGCCATGAGTAAGGGGAAATCAACCAACACGCATTGCACTGGTCAGCAGGACGCTCCGCCACGCCAAGCTCATCCAGTATCGACTTGTCGAATGGCGTCGACCGTAAAGCGGCGGAAGACAGCATGCGGATTCGGCTTTGGAGAGTCTGACCCCATATCCTTCTGCCGGTAATGCGGAATGTCGGTTCGGTCGTGTTGCGCAACCAATGCCCGTTTCCAGATTCGGGAGAACCGGAAAACGGGCACTGTCTGCATATCAGGTCCCCGGGTGGAGTGAGAACCTGTATAGAGCTCCATTCCAAGCCAGGCCGCGAAGGGGACACGCAATCTGGCACGGGAGCGGTTTTGTCAGTCAGGGGGGAGGAAGAACTGACAATAGGGTTTTGCCATGCCGGATTTTCAGGTGTTTGTCGGCGGCTATACAAAAATGTAAGTTAAGGCATCATGACGGGAAATTAGGTTCAGCAAGGCAAACTGGGAACGGGTCGTATAGTCTACAAGTTGGCCTTCTTCGTGCCCGATATCATACCGGCCCAGGACAAATTTCGATGTTCTTCCAATGTCGATGTCGGCAACGATGGCTTCAGCCAATGACGGCCCGTGAAGGCGCTGAACCTCGTCAACAAGTCCGCACACGTTGTCTTCGGCCCTTTCGCTGGCAGCAGCAGCGGCTGCAAGCATCGTGGAGAAGATTATGGACCAGAAGAGTCTGAAGAGCTTGTGGTTCATATCCTTTTGCCTGGAAATGCGATTACCCGAGTACTCTTTGAGGCAAGCACGGGATGCCCCGGGTATGCGAGTTGCTCTGAGGCTTTCCATTCAGTCGTGACATAGTTGAGGATCAATGAGCGGCGGACACCGTCGATTACGCGAGGCAGGAATCCATGAAATGTCTTCTTAGACGGCGTGAAAATCAGCGCGGAATTGGGGGTGAACGGTACGCGCCCTGCATGTGCGTTCTCGTCGAGGAACAGGTCGGTTCCGAGGTCGCTGTGACGTGGGTCGTCGGACAGGTAGATCAGCATTGTAAAGCGCTTGACGCCGAGATCCGTGTGGGGCTTCAGCCAGAACCCGCGCGTATCGAGACAATACTCAAGACGAACGTACGTATCGGACAAATCCGCGCCAAACAGGTTTTGAATCAGGCGCGCGGTGTCGCTGCATTGAAAGATGTCGGCGACATTGCGGAGCCTGTGATCGGAATCAAGCCGGGGGCCGGAAAGGTAGGTGCGGCTGTCATTATGAATCTCGCGGGTGCCCGACACGCCGCCGAGAGGAGGTGGCGCCAGGGCAAGCTGCTTGAGATGCGATTGCATGCGGCGTTCGAAAAGATTGTCTGCGATCCAGTGCGGAAAGGTGGCTTCAAACTTTCGGGCACGCTTCAATCCGCGAAGGACGTGATCTGTGGGAGAGTGTCGTATTTCTGGGGTGAACATGGCGGGAGGGCTCCTTGGTCCACCGCCATGTCATCCAGGGTCAGAGCCTTGCGCCATCCGACAGATGTCAGACGAGATCAAGTTGGGCAGGTGCCTATCTGCATCCTACAAACGTGAAGGCAGGTCATTTCTGCAATGCGTGATCCGCAACGATGTCGGGCGATACTTGCAGCTGGCGCGCGTCTGCTGGAGTCAGCATCGCATCAAGGAAAAATGCGACAAACTCGGAGCGGTTTGGAAGCGAGGATTTCTCATATATGGCGCTCGCCTGCTGCCGGACCGTCGCGCTGGTGGACGAGCGTAGTCTTGCGATTTCCTTGTGAGAAAATCCCTTGAGCATAAGCAGGGCGACCCCACGCTCTGCCTCGGACAAGCCCCATTCAGAGAATTGGGAATCGATAGCGCGGTTGAGATCCGCGACAACGTCTTGAGCCGCCTGCCGCCATTTCTCGCTGTCAGCAGCGACTTCAGAGACTTTGTCAGTCAATAGACGATGCTGCCGGCGCAATATGCGGGTTTCGGATGCGATTGCAGCCATGACAACCATCGCGCCCGCCAGCAGGCTGTTTTCGACCAGCTCCATTGTGACATCGACAAGTGAGAGCGGCTCGCTTGTCGTCATCAGCTCAATACCGGTGAGGACAAAGAAGACGAAAGTGCCGACGATTATCAGAATGGTGAGCGGACGAGCGCGGAGTCGCGTCCATCTGTCGTAAGCTCGCTGCCTTCGCGGAGAAGCCTGTTTCATGGCGCGTGCCTCGCTATGCCGGTTGAACGGCCGCCTCACGTCGCGCGAAACATGCTCGCAGAGGCATCCATCGTACAGCCAGAATGGAACGTCACCGACCGCGATGGGTGCCAAATCACCATCGGTGGGGCCATGGAAGCAATATACAGATTTGTATATCGCGCGCATGAGCCCGGTCAGGTAGACCCCTTAGCCTGGCAATCCTGTTAAAAAAACTGGATTTGAGGAGATACGTGCATGACGAAATCGAAATCAGCAATTGCGCTACTGATTGGCGGGGGTTTGACCCTTGGAATGGGCATGATGGCTTTTGCCGGGCCTGATCGTGACGGCACCGGTGACCAGGAGCACGCCGCATTCCAGGCTGCCCCGATCGGTCTTGCCCAGGCGATATCGACAGCTGAAAGCCAGAGCGGCGGTCGGGCCATGTCGGCCGAATTCGAGACGGAAGACGGTTCAGGTGTTTTCGAGGTCGAACTTCTTGCTGCGGATGGCACCGAAATCGAGATTCTTGTCGATGCGTCCACGGGTCAGGTCGTGATTGATCATGATGACAACGACAAGATGGAAGAGAAAGACTAGATTGTCCGATACGGCGCGGCTGCAGACGAAGGCGATGTGTCTGCAGCCGCACCGGTGATAATTGGTGCGGGAGTTGGTTTTGAAAATACTACTTGTCGAAGATGATGCAGTCACGCGCGACTATGTCCGTTCCGGTCTGATCGGAGCGGGCCATGGAGTCGACTCTGTCGAGGACGGCATCGACGGTCTGGCGTTGGCCCTGCGTGGAGGTCACGATGCGATCATTCTGGACCGTATGCTTCCAGGCATGGATGGTTTGGCCATTCTCAAGGCAATGCGTGCAGCAGACCTGTCAACGCCGGTCCTGTTCCTTACGGCCGTTGGCGGTCTGGATGACCGGGTAGAGGGACTGGAGGCGGGTGCGGATGATTATCTTGCCAAACCGTTTGCCTTCTCGGAGCTGGCCGCGCGACTGGCCGCGATAGCCCGCCGGCCAAGCCTGGTATCCGAACAGACCAAACTGGTTGTTGCCGATCTCGAGCTTGACCTGATCCGGCGCACGGCCAACAGGGCAGGCCAGCAGATTGAGCTCCTTCCCAAAGAATTTTCCCTGCTGGAGTATTTGATGAGAAGTGAAGGCCGCGTCCTCAGCCGCACGATGTTGCTGGAACACGTTTGGGATTTTCACTTTGATCCGCAAACCAGCGTCGTGGAAACGCATGTCAGTCGTCTCCGCGCCAAGATCGACAAGCCGTTTGACTCCCACCTTCTGCATACGGTCAAAAACATCGGGTATAGTCTTCGTGCGCCTGACTGAATGGTTTCGAAGCACCTATTTCCGGTTTGCGGTCCTTTTGGCCGTGACCTTTGTCGTGGCGTACGCGATGGCCGCCTGGGTTGCCCTGGGGGTGATCGGCTCTGATCTGGACAGCCGCGTTGAGCAGGCTGCCGAATTGGCAGCTGAGCGCTTCGAGGATGCTTTCGAGCGAGGCGGGGAGGCGGAACTCGTCAGGGCGGTCGAGACGCGGTCTGCATCGGCTGATCCGGATGATGAAGTCTACTGGCTCGGGCGACGCGACGGCGAATTGATTGCCGGACGACCGGTCAAGGCGCCGCTATTGCTCATGCCAGGCAATGTCGGTGGCAGTGAAATCAATGCCGATACCGGAGATCGTTACAGGCTCGCGACCCGTGACATCGGCGATACTCGACTGATCGTGGCGTTCAGTTTTGAAGAGCCCGATGCCATCCTGCATTCGGTGATTGGTGCATTTGCATTGGCGTCTCTCGCCAGTTTCCTGATTGCCGGGTTGGTGGGCACTTTTGTGGGGCACCGGGCGCAGGCACGTTTGGACCGGATCGCCGATACGTTGCGCCGTGTCGCGCTCGGTGACATGAAGGCGCGCGTGCCGCTGCGCAACGCGCATGACGATCTTGGGCGCCTCTCTCTTGCTGTAAATGACGGCTTGTCACAGCTGGAAAATACCGTGGATGGAATCCGGCAGGTGAGTACGGACATTGCGCATGATCTGCGAACGCCCATCAACCGGCTCGAGATCACACTCGAACGCATGCGCGATGTCACACATGATGCCGCTGCCCTGAATGGGCTCGCCGATGACGCCAATGCACAGGCCAAACAGATTGCGACAACTTTTGATGCGCTGCTCCGGATAGCCCAGATCGAGGCGGGTGCCCGTAAATCGCGGTTCCAGGCGGTGTCGCTCGCTGAAATAGCCGAGCGCCTTCATGAGGCGTATACGCCGGTAGCGGAGGAAGCGGGCCAGGCATTCGAGATTGTCCATCGCTCACAAGCGGGAGACCTCGTCCTGGGTGACAGTGACCTCCTGACGCAGCTCTTTGCCAATCTTGTTGAAAACGCGATTCGCCATTGTCCGGCGCATGCCACAATCCAGATCGAAACGGGTACGGGCCTGAACGGAGTCTGGATCAATGTGCGTGACAATGGACCTGGCATTCCACAGGGCGAACGCGACCGTGTCTTGCGCAGATTCTATCGTGTCGAAAAATCGAGAACGACACCGGGTTCAGGGCTGGGGCTGGCGCTCGTCAAGGCAATCAGCGATTTGCATGGCGCGCGCCTGTCGCTCGATGACAATAAGCCGGGCCTGAGTGTGAGACTGGACTTCGCCCCATTTGATCGGGCTTTGATCCATGCTAGTTGAACAGGTATCACTTTCCGGTCGCGATGTGCTGCCTCGAAGTTCAGGGGAAGCCGCCTTATGACCAGGAAACAGTCACTATCCTTCATCATGCCTGCCCTCATCCTGCTGGCCGCCTGCGCGACATCCACTGAGGCCAGGGTGCCACTTGCCAGTGTGTCCGTACACGGGATGTCGATCGAGCAGATGGCTGAGGCACACTCCATCGAGCTGACACTGCCTCTTGCCCCGAGGGCACTCGGTGCCATCGCTGTCCGCTCCAATCCTGACCTGAACGCGCTGCGTGCGCGTGAGAAGGTCGCCGAGGCGCAGGTTTTTGCGGCAGGGCTTTATCCCGATCCGACAGTTTCTGCAGGACTTGATTTTCCGACCAGCGGCGCCGGCGCGGTCACGGCCATTGCGGGCGGGATAGGTTATGATTTCGCGGCAATTGCCCGGCGCCCGATCGCCCTGCGCGCAGCCCGCGCCAATGTTGAGACAGTCCGAATGGACATCGCCTGGGCTGAATGGCTCACTGCAGAGCGGGCAAGCCTGTTGAGTGAGAGGATTGGCTATCTCAGCCGGATCAAGTCCCAGACGGCGCGGTTCCGGTCCCTGGCCGACAAGGAGCTGAAAAGCGTCCTCGACGCTGTCGCGCGCGGCGATCTGCCAGCGGCGGAGCTTGACGCACGCCGCATCGCCGCGACTGACGCGGCGGATCGGGACCGCACGGCAGAGCTGCAGTTGCGTTCGGCCCAACTGGACCTCAATCGTACGCTCGGGCTGGACCCATTCGAGCGTCTCGACGTCACGCCTCCTGCGCCACTGTCCGACAAGACGGTCGACTTTGAGACACTGGTCAGCTCGGCCCTCATGTATCGCGCAGACCTGGCTGGCATGCGGGCAAATTATGCCGCGGCTGGCGCGGCAGGAGAGGCCGCCCGGCTCAATGCCTTCCCGCTCCCGTCCCTGGGATTCAATGCGGCGCGCGATACAGGGTCGGTCGAAACATTTGGTCCAAGCCTTTCGTTCGTGCTGCCGATCTGGAACCGGGGGCGCGGCGATATCAGGTCGGCCCTGGCAACAGACGCGCAACTTCGCGCGGAATATGTGGCCCATCAGGAAACGATCAGGGCAGACATTGCGTCAGCACTTGCTGCGCTCGAAATCACGCGCAAGCAACGGGCCGACATCCTGCAGCAAATCGAGCCACTCGTCCGGCAGACAGAATCCACGCAACAGGCCGCTGAGCGCGGCGATATTCCCGAAGCATCCTTCAACGCAGCCTCGATGACGCTGCTGGACAAGCAGATTACCGAGACGGCGCTTTCGCTCAGCATTCGGGAGCTTGAAAATGCGCTCGAAATATCAGTCGGCCGTCCGCTGGAGACATTGAAATGAGAATGACATCTACCCTTGCCCTCCTGGCTGCGCTTGTCGCGGCCTGCGGCGCGCCGGCCGCCAAGACCCCACCGGATCCCAGCGCTCTGGTCACGACCGCCGCCGTGACGCGAGAGAACCTGCCCGAGATTGTGTCGGGCTTCGGCTCGATCGAATTCGATCCGGCCAGTCAGCACACGCTGAACGCCGAGATTGAAGCGCGGGTCATCGACATTCTCGCCGTGTCCGGAGATAGCGTTGACAAAGGCCAGGTCATTCTCCGGCTCGGTCCATCTTCCACTACCGGGCTCGATCTTGTCAGGTTTCGGCGGGATGCAACGGCTGCACAAGCCGTGCTGGAACGCACTCAAAGACTGCGCAAGGATGGATTGGCAAGCGATGCCGATGTTGAGGCCGCCGCTGCGACCGCGCGTGACCTGGACCTCCAGGCTTCGAGCCTGGAAGCGCGGACAGGGTCTGTATCGATGCTGCGTTCGCCGATTGCGGGCATCGTGGATGCCCTCCTGGTCGAACCGGGTGATCTGGTGGCGCCGGGCGCCCAGATGGTGCGTGTCGCGTCCGCTGATGCCATCCAGGCGCGGATCGGATTGGAGATTGAGGACGCGACCCGCCTCAAGGCCGGGGACGCAGTCAGCCTGCAACCTCTCGATGGTTCCAAGAAGGCCGTGGAAACGGTCATTCGCAGCATTGACACACGGATCGATCCTTCAACCCGCATGGCAGCCGCCCTGGTTGCGGCGCCACCGGGAAACGGGCTTTTGTCAGGCGAGGCGGTCAAGGCAGAGATGGTTGCCGAAATTCACCAGGACGCCATCACTGTACCACGCCAAGCTGTGTTCCAGGACGAGTCCGGTGCCTACGTCTTTATCAATGATAAGGGGACGGCACGGTTACGTCATATCGAGGCCGGCATTCAGAGCCGTGACAAGACTGAAGTCCTGTCCGGCCTTGAGACGGGAGAGGCCGTCATCCTGGAAGGGGGAGCCATCCTGTCAGATGGCATGAAGATCAGGACCGATGCTGCCATAAGAGAGGCCGCGCAATGAGTGCCTGGCTGTCGCGCCAGACGCGGTTCGTTCTGGCTGCCTTTCTCATTCTGACCGCCGGCGGCGCTTTTGCGCTGTTGAACCTGCCGGTGAGCCTGTTTCCAACGATACAGTTTCCGCGCATCAGCGTATCGCTTGATGCAGGCGACCGGCCGGCAGACCTCATGGTCACCCAGGTAACCCGGCCTGTCGAGGAAGCCCTGCGCGCCGTTCCTGGCGTTCGCAACGTCCGCTCGCAAACGAGCCGGGGGTCGGCCGAAGTGTCCGTAACGTTCAATTGGGGGCAGGACATGACGTCTGCCGCACTTCAGGCTGAGTCCGAAGTTGCGCGGCTCGCGCCGTCACTCCCACCGGGATTTGCGTTCAATATCAGACGAATGGATCCGACGATCTTTCCGGTCCTTGGCTATTCCGTGACGTCGAAGACAGACTCCCTCGTCTCCTTGAAGAATTTTGCCTTATACGACCTTCGTCCGCTTCTCGCTTCGGTCAATGGTGTCGCGGAAGTCTCGGTCCTGGGCGGCAGGGATTCGGAGTACCAGGTGATTGTGGACCCGATACGGCTGCAGGCGCTCGGGCTGTCGGTCGACGATGTCGAGACCGTTCTCGGTTCCGGAAACCTGGTTGCTGCATCCGGGCGTTTCGAGGACAGGTCGCGTCTCTTCCTGACGATTGTCGATGATCGCCTGAACTCGATTGAGGATATCGGGGGCATCGTGTTGAAGTCGGCGGGAGGCGCGGTGGTAAATCTTGATGATGTCGCCGAGATCCGCTTGTCGACGGCGCCCGAATGGACGCGTGTCACAGCCGATGGCGAAACCGCCGTATTGGTCAATATAAGGCAGGCGCCCGACGCGAACTCGCTGGCGCTGACCGATCAGGTCAAGGCGATACTCGCCCGTGAGGCGCACCGTTTCCCTGCGGGCGTGAGAATAACTCCCTATTATGACCAGTCCGACCTGGTGAGATCAGCGGCAAAAAGTGTCCGTGATTCCATTTTGATCGGCACCCTTCTGGCGGGCGTGGTTCTCTTCCTCTTCCTGCGAAGCTTCCGGTTTGTCCTGGTCGTCGCGATCCTGCTGCCGGCGGTCCTTGCCTCGACCGCGCTGCTATTGATGGCATTCGGACTCAGTCTCAATATCATGACGCTCGGCGGCATGGCGGCGGCTGTGGGACTGATCGTTGATGATATCGTCGTCATGCTTGAACACATAACGCGTCGTCTGAGCGACGCGACGATCAGTGTTCTCGAGGCCGCCGGCGAGATGGTGCGGCCGCTTGTCGGTTCGTCCATGGCCACGATCGTGGTGTTCACACCCCTCGCATTCCTGAGCGGTGTGACAGGTGGCTTTTTCAAGGCGCTGGCCGTCACGATGGCTGCGTCGCTCGCATTCTCCATGCTTTATGCGATGGCGGTTGCGCCTCTTCTGGCCCTGCGGTTTGCAAAAGTGGAAGATGCCGAGCGCGCCGAACGGTCAAATGGCTGGCTGAAATGGCTGAGCAACGCGTATGGACGTGCGATGCAGTGGCCTTTGCATCACGCCCGGCTCGTGGCGGGACTTCTCGTCGGTTCGGCCGTCCTGATTGGCGGTTTCTCGGCCACGCGCGTCACATCGGGCTTCATGCCGCAAATGGATGAGGGCGGATTCGTACTCGATTATTTCGCGCCGCCCGGACTGTCGCTGACGGAAACAGACCGGCTTGTCCTCCAGATGGAAGACATCATCCGGTCCGTTCCCGAGGTCGCGAGTTATTCCAGACGGACAGGCCTGCAACTGGGCGGTGGACTGACAGAGGCCAATGAAGGCGACATGTTTGTCAGGCTCAAGCCCATGCCAAGACGGCCGATCGAAGACATCATGCAGGAGATCCGCGCCCGCGTGGAAACGGATATTCCGGGTCTTTCCATCGAAACCATCCAGCTGATGGGAGACCTGATCGGTGATTTGACAGCAGTTCCGCAACCCATTGAAGTCAAATTCTATTCGAACAATCCTGCCGCAATGGCGCAGGCGGCTGACCTGGCCGTCTCTGCCCTGGACGGCGTTCCGGGCGTGGTTGAAGTTGCAAAATCCGACCGGGTCGCAGGCGATGCCGTAACGGTCTCTCTGGACCGGGCCCGCCTGGCGCTCGAAGGCCTTGATGCTGCTTCTGCCGCGACACAGATCGAGGCGCTGATCGGCGGCCATCTTGTTGGCAGTATCCAGTCGGGTGAGCGGATTATCAATGTCAGGGTCTGGAGCCCTGAAAACATCAGGGACAGGGTCGAAGCGATCGAAGGGCTCATGCTGCGGTCCAGGAGCGGCACGCTGCTTCCATTGAGCCGGGTCGCACAGGTCAGTATTGCGACGGGGCAGTCCCAGATCAGCCGCGAGAACCTGCAACCCATGACGGCTGTGACAGGCCGCCTGGAGGGGCGCGATATGGGGTCCGCGATGCGCGATGTGACCAAGGCGATGAAGGCCGTCGCCTTGCCCGCTGACGTCAGATACGAATTCGGCGGATTATTCGCGGAACAGCAAAGGTCGTTCCGTGATCTCATCACCGTATTCGGCGCTGCCTTCATCCTGTCAGGCCTTCTCCTTGTCTTCCTGTTCAGGGACATGTCGCAGGCGATCTCTGTCCTGGGCGTTGTCGGGCTGACCATACCGGGCGTCCTGGCGGGGCTTGTCCTGACCGGGACGGAAATGAACATTGCAGCCATGATGGGACTGACAATGGTCATTGGCATCATTGCGGAACTTGGCGTGTTCTATTTTGCAGAACTGCCCGAGGGCGAGGTGGGTTCAGGCCATCGCATAGACGCCGGGCGCGCCAGGTTGAGGCCGATCCTGATGTCAGCCCTTATTGCCATACTCGCGCTTGCGCCACTGGCGCTCAAGATTGGTGAGGGGTCGGCATTGCTGGCTCCCATGGCGGTGGCCATCATCTGCGGCCTCATAGTCGGTGCCCCTTTGGTACTCATCGGCGGACCGGTCATTCATGCGGCACTTGCACCGAGAAAGAGAGCCCTGCCGCCTGCCGGTTCATGAGCCGCGCCTCAGGGCTGCAGGCCAGGACAGCCAGACCGCCCCGCGGCACGGCAATGAAAGCTCAGGAAACGACGTGACTGATCCGGAAGATACGGCATCTTCGCGACCGCGCGCATCACGGCCTGTGAGCATTGTGCGGGCCGGGCTTGCCGGGTGCGGCATCATCCTGGTCCTGATCGGCATTCCGATCGGTATTCTGACACCTTTCCCAATGGTGCCGATCGGTCTTACGGTTGCGCTGTCGGGCATTGCGCTTGTTGCGCGCAATTCTGATTCAGGGCGGGCGTGGCTGGCGCGAATGATTGATCGGCACCCACGGTTTCAGAGAATGCTGCCCGACTGGCTGCGCTCCCTGATATTCGGCGAACCTGGGCGTGACGCCGTCAGTGACGATTGAGCGGGGCAGGGGCTGGTTCCGTTTGACCGGTCTGAATACCTGCCAGATTTTGCGCATGGCGGGTGTCGGTGTTCCGACCAATGTCCCTGGCGGAACAGGCATTCAACCGCGCCACGTCCGAAATATACAAATCTGTATCATTGGCGAGATATCCGAGGGAACTGGACAGTATATGGGTTGCTGACCTGAGCCCCAAATGGTCCC
>NZ_AWFG01000040.1 GCF_000682695.1 Hyphomonas chukchiensis
TCACCGAGATCGTGGTTGTCTCCGTCGGCCCGCAACAGGCCCAGGAAACCCTGCGTACTGCCCTCGCCATGGGCGCGGATCGCGGCATCCTGATCAAGACCGACGCGACCGTCGAGCCGCTCGGCGTTGCCAAGCTGCTCGCCAAGGTCGTCGCCGACGAAAGCCCGGACCTCGTGATCCTCGGCAAGCAGGCCATCGATGACGATAGCAACCAGACGGGCCAGATGCTGGCCGCGCTGCTGGACTGGCCGCAAGGCACGTTCGCGTTCAAGCTGGAAAAAGACGGCGACAAGCTGAAAGTCACCCGCGAAGTCGATGGCGGCCTTCAAACCGTCTCGCTCACGCTGCCGGCCATTGTCACGGTCGACCTTCGCCTCAACGAGCCGCGCTATGCGTCGCTGCCGAACATCATGAAGGCGAAGAAGAAAGAGATCGTCGAGAAAACGCCGGAAGAGTACGGTGTCGACATTTCGCCGCGCCTCACCGTCGTCACCGTCACCGAGCCGCCCGTGCGCCAGGCCGGTGAGAAGGTTGAAGACGTTGCGACGCTCGTGTCCAAACTCAAAACCGCAGGAGCTGTGTAATGGCTGTCCTCGTTATTGCTGAACATCACCACGGCGCCCTGTCGGATGCCACGCACAAGGTCGTAACGGCCGCTGCGAAATTCGGCGGCGACGTGGATCTCCTCGTGGCTGGCGAACATGCTGCTGACGTTGCGCCCGCTGCGGCCAAGGTCTCCGGCGTCCGCAAGGTCCTGAAGGCTGAAGGCGAAAGCCTGCGCAAGCAGACCGCTGAATCCATGGAAGCGCTGGTTGTGCCGCTGATGGCCAACTATGACGCCGTCTTCATCGCGGCCTCCACGACCGGCAAGAACATCGCGCCGCGCATCGCCGCCAAGCTCGATGTCATGCAGCTGTCCGAGATCATCGACGTGGTCGACTCCTCGACCTTCACGCGTCCGATCTATGCCGGCAACGCCATCATGACCGTCAAATCCTCCGACGCGAAGAAAGTCATCACCGTGCGCGGTACGGCTTTTGAAGCGGCCGGCAATGACGGGTCGGCCTCGGTTGAAGACGTTGCGGCGCCCGAAGGCCCGTTCAAGTCCGAATTCGTGTCCGAAGAGATGGTCAAGTCCGACCGTCCCGAGCTGACCGGTGCCAAGCGCGTCGTCTCCGGCGGCCGTGCCCTTGGCTCGGCTGACGAGTTCAACCGCCTGATCGTGCCACTCGCCGACAAGCTCGGCGCCGCTGTTGGTGCCTCGCGCGCTGCCGTCGACGCCGGCTATGCGCCGAACGATTACCAGGTCGGCCAGACCGGCAAGATCGTTGCGCCGGAACTCTACATTGCCATCGGCATTTCGGGTGCCATCCAGCACCTTGCCGGCATGAAGGATTCCAAGATCATCGTCGCGATCAACAAGGACGAGGAAGCCCCGATCTTCCAGGTCGCCGATTACGGCCTCGTGGCAGACCTCTTCAACGCTGTCCCGGAACTGACCGAGGCGCTTTAGCCTCCGCGTTTCCTCCCAAACGTTTGAAAAGCCCGGCCATCGCGCCGGGCTTTTTTTGTGCATTGGCGTCTGCCCCCTGTCGACATTGCCTTCAGGCACTGAAGCTTGGTCTTTGACGCAGTGCACAAAAAGGATATGGCTAGGTGTAGCAAAACTTGCACATTCAGGATGGTATCGAGATGGCAGAGCTGAAAACTGTTGGCGTGATTGGTGCAGGCCAGATGGGCAATGGTATCGCGCATGTCGCCGCCCTCGCTGGCTATGACGTCATCATGACCGACATTTCCGACGAGGCACTGGCCAAGGGCGTGACCACGATCGAAGGCAATATGCGCCGTCAGGTCATGCGCGACATGATTACCGACGATGCCATGATGAGCGGCCTGAAGCGCATCAAGACCTCATCCTCGATCAAGGCGCATGAAAACGCCGACATCGTCATCGAAGCGGCCACCGAAAAACGCGAGATCAAGGAACAGATCTTCCGCTCGATCTGCGAAATCGTGCCGCCGCACACCTATCTCGCCACCAATACCAGCTCCATCTCGGTCACGCGCCTCGCCTCCGTAACGGACCGCCCCGACAAGTTCATTGGCATGCACTTCATGAACCCGGTGCCGCTGATGAAACTGATGGAAGTGATCCGCGGCCTCGCGACCAGCCAGGACACATATGAAACCGCCATCACTTTCGCCCAGCGCCTCGACAAGACCACGACCAATGCCGAGGACTATCCGGCCTTCATCGTGAACCGCATTCTCGTGCCGATGATCAACGAAGCCGTCTACACGCTGTACGAAGGCGTCGGCACGGTGGAGAGCATCGACACGGCCATGCGCCTCGGCGCCAACCATCCCATGGGCCCGCTGACGCTGGCAGACTTTATCGGCCTCGATACCTGCCTCTCGATCATGCAGGTCCTGCATGATGGTCTCGCCGACACGAAATACCGGCCGTGCCCGCTCCTGGTGAAATATGTCGAGGCTGGCTGGGTCGGCAAGAAAGTCGGCAAGGGCTTCTACGACTATTCCGGCGAACACCCCGTCCCGACGCGCTAGGCTGCCGCGATCCTGTAATCCCTGTGGGCAAGTGCGGTGAGGGCTCGAAACCTTAACCGCCGATTAACCCCTTCGCCCCAGTTTTGCCTCCTTTCGAGGAGGCTAGAATGGCTCACATATTCAAAGCTCCGCCGTGGCTGTCAGCGGCGCTGATTCTGGCATCAGGCGGCGGCATCGTCGCGCTTGCCGCGCAGGCCGCAACCGACAGTCCGGGCGCCGTCTACTGGTCGGATGGCGACAGTGGCCGCCTGCCGGATGGCACCAAGTTCCGCCTCCACGGCGTCGACTCGCCCGAAACCGGCAGTATGAAACAGCGCGGCGGTGCCAAGTGCGAACTGGAACGCATCAAGGGCTATGAAGCCAAGGAAGCGGCCGTCGAACTGACGCGCGACAAGTCAGCCAGGATCGCAAAATCCTATGGGCCGGACCGTTATGGCCGCCTCGTCGTCGATCTCCAGGTCGGTGGCAAGGATGTCGCGACCACGCTCATCTCCGAAGGCACGCACAAGGCCTGGGATTATGATGGCGGTGAGCGCAAGCCCGACTGGTGCGCTGCGCAGGCCCGCGTGCCTGTCGCCTTCCTGGGCTAGTCTTGCGACCAGCGCCTGACCAGGTTGGAGATCACCTTCTCCAGCGCCAGGTGTTCCGGCTCGTCTGCGGCCAGCTTCGTGCCCAGCGCCGCGCGCAGGTTTTCCAGCTCGAACAGGGACGCGCGTGCCTGCGGGTCGCGTACCGCGCTCGCAATCCAGCCAACACAGGCCAGCCGCTCGCCGCGTGTCACCGGGCGCACTTCATGGATATCGCCTGAAGCATAGAGCACCATGTCGCCCGCCGCTGGCTTGGCAGAATGCACGCCGCCCTGCGCCTCCACCACCAGCTCGCCGCCATCATAGCTTTCCGGGTCGCTGAGGAAGAGCGTGAAGGACAGATCCGTCCGCACGCGTTCCTCGCCCGCGCCGACATGGGCATTGTCGACATGCGGGCCATAATGGCTGCCCGGTCCCGTCCGGCTCAGCATCAGGCGCGAAAAGCGGGCAGGCTGGGCCGCCGCCTTCAGCACCGGATGGGACGTAATCGCGTCCATCAGGAATGTATGCAGGCCCTCGCCCGGCCCTGTCCGCAAATTGGCCTGCAGGTTGCGCTTCACTGCCCGGGCCCGCCCGCTCGCCGTGCGCGTCCCGTCGACCCAGTCCAGCGCATCGGCTTTCTTCTGGACGCGCGCGATATCACGCGGGCCGAGGACATTGGCGATGGTGAGGAACATGAATGGCCCGAGCTGTGATTAGTGTTTGAGAATGACTTGCAGATGCCAGCGTATCGGGCGTAGGTTCAGGGCGCAATCGAAACCACGGGAGCTGCGACAATGACCTACACCCCGAAACGCTGGGCCAGCCTTGGCCTTGGCGCCGCCTTGCTGGGCACGACAAGCCTCACAGCCTGCGGCGACAAGAATGAGCCTGTGCATGCCGAAGCGCCCGTGGCGGCCCCTGCCGCTGCGCCCGCTGCAATGGCTGGCGAGGGCGGCGAAGGCGGGACTGAGGGCGGCGCAATGGGCGGCATGGCCGACATGCAGACCCTTCCCGTCGACAAGCGTATCGCCTTCATGTCGGGCCATGTCGCGGCGGGCCTTGCCCTCTTCCGCGCCGGTGCGCCGGACCAGGCCGCGCGTCACCTGCTGCACCCCGTTTCCGAGACCCATGCGGCCGAGCGCGCCGGCATTGATGCGCTCGGCTTTGATGCGGCGATCTTCGAGAAGGTCTCAGCCGATCTCGCCGCCGGCAAGTCCGCCGAAGAGATCGCGCCCGAGCTTGACGCCGCCGAGGCGAACATCGCCCTCCTGCAGCAAAACGCGAACGCCGATCCGGTCGGCCAGATCGACTTCCTGATGGATACCTGCATTTCCGAGTACAAGGTCGGCGTCGTGAACGGCGAGATCGTCGAGGCCGGCGAGTATCAGGACGCCTATGGCTTTGCCGTCACAGCCCGCGATATTGCCAAGCGTATCGACAAGCCGGAAGCCGAGGCCGTTGTGATGGAACTGGAACTGCTGGTGCGCATGTGGCCGTCCAACGGCCCGCTTGCCGAGAGCATTCCCGCGCCTGTCAACGAGATCGCCGCGCAGGTCAGCCGTGTGAAGCTCGAACTATCCGACCTTCGCTAGGATCGCGTCGATAAAGTTCACCGCCTCAATGGATGACCAGTCGGCATCCCCGGCCAGCCGGGCGATTTCCTTGCCGTCCGGGCCATAAATCACGCTGGTCGGGAAGCCCTGCACACCGGAATCATACACGATTTCGTAGTTTTCCGGTGGGGCAATATGGAAGGATATATTGCTGGCACCGAGTTCGCCGAGGCGCTGGATGGCATAATCCTTGTCCTCGCTGGCATCGACGCTGATGGCCACGATTTCAAACTTTTCGCCGCCGCGCGCGGTCTGCAGGGCGCCAAGCGAGGGCATTTCGCGCTCGCAGGGCGAACACCAGGTGGCCCAATAGTTCACCAGCACGGTCTTGCCTTTCCAGGCGTCCAGTGTGACGGGTGTGCCATCGGCGGCGAACATGTTGGCTGTCGGCGCGGCCTCGCCTGCAGAGGCAAAGCTCAGCTTCGCCATGTCGCCCGTGGCATAGCGTTCGAACGGGTTGGATGGCGGCTTTCCGCCGGCTGCGCTGAACAGCACATAGACAATTGCAGCTAGGGCGACCAAGAAGAGGCCGATAAAGGCTAGGCGGGTCATCGGGAACGGTCTCCTCGCGTCGAATAAAGGATATGGCAATGAACCAGGGCAAAGGCCAGACAATGTGGGGGGGACGCTTTGCCGCGACCCCGTCCGAAATCATGGAAGAGATCAATGCCTCGCTGGATATTGATCGCCGCATGGCCGCCGAGGACATCGCCGGATCCCGTGCCCATGCTGACATGCTGGCCGAAATGGGCATCATTTCCGAAGCCGACAATGAAGCCATCCAGGGCGGCCTCGATACGGTGCTCGCCGAACTGCGCGATGGCACGTTCCCGTTCCGCCGGGCGCTCGAAGACATTCACATGAATGTCGAGGCGCGCCTGAAGGAGCTGATCGGCGAGCCGGCCGGGCGCCTCCACACGGCCCGTTCGCGCAATGACCAGGTCATCACCGATTTCCGCCTGTGGACGCGCAGCGCCCTTGACGGCGCCGGTTCCCTTCTGGCGGGCCTTCAGGCCGCGCTCGTCACCCGCGCCGATGAAAACGCCGGCACGATCATGCCCGGCTTCACCCATTTGCAGACCGCCCAGCCGGTCACGCTCGGCCATCACCTGCTCGCCTATGTCGAGATGGCCTCGCGCGACCGTTCGCGCCTCGCTGATTGCGCCGTTCGCCTCAATGAAAGCCCGCTTGGCGCTGCCGCCCTTGCCGGCACCGGCTTCCCCATCGACCGCGACATGACCGCCGAGGCCCTCGGCTTTGCCCGGCCCATGGCCAATTCGCTCGACGCCGTCGCCTCGCGCGACTTCGCACTGGAGGCCCTCGCCGATCTTTCCATCGCCGCGACGCATCTTTCGCGCCTTGCCGAAGAGATCGTGCTCTGGACCAGCCCGCAATTCGGCTTTGCCGCGCTCACGGATGCCTGGTCGACCGGCAGTTCCATCATGCCGCAGAAGCGCAACCCCGACGCGGCCGAACTCGTCCGCGCCAAGGCCTCGCTGATCACGGCGAATTACAGCGCCCTGCAAGGCGCCATCAAGGCCCTGCCGCTCGCCTATGCCAAGGACCTGCAGGACGACAAGCGCCTCACCTTCGAGGCCTTCGACACGTTCAATCTCTGCGTCCGCGCCATGACGGGCATGATCGAGACGATCCGCTTCAAGCCGGACGCCATGCGTGCCGCCGCCGCAAAAGGCTTCTCCACCGCGACAGACCTCGCCGACTGGCTGGTGCGCGAGCTGGGCCTGCCATTCCGCGAGGCCCACCATGTAACGGGCACGCTGGTCGCGAAGGCCGAGGCGAAATCCTGCGATCTGGCGGAGCTTTCGCTTGCCGAAATGCAGGAAGTCCATGCTGGAATCACGCAAAGCGTATTCGATGTGCTGACGGTCGAGGCGTCCGCCTCATCTCGGACATCTTATGGCGCTACAAGCCCTGTTCGCGTCGCTGAACAAGTGGCACAGTGGAAACAGAGATTGCGACTGGAGTAAGTCATGAAACATTCCCTTTTGCTCTGCGCCGCGCTGCTCGCTGCGAGCAGCCTGTCGGCCTGTGGCCTCACCGGAGACCTGAAACGCCCGGCCCCGCTCTGGGGCAATCCGGATCAGGGTACCGACGCTGCCGAGCTGCCGGATGCGCCCAAATCCGACCTGCCGCCGCTGCCGGAGCGGGCCTCCGAAGCCCCGTCCGATGATGCCGACGACGAATTGCTCGGCGGCACGAACGGGAACTGATCCATGCGCAGATATTTCGTGCGTATTCGCCGGATTGGCGCCGGCACGCTTGGCGGCGCCCTTCTTGTCAGCGCGTGCCAGGCGCCGGGCCCCCGGGTCACGCCGCCTGCGTCACCGGTGATGCCCCTCACCGTGCTCGTCGAGCCTGTCGAACAGGACGGCGAACGCATCAATCAATGGGGTGGCATCGTGCCGGATACTGCCCCGGCCGTGCCTGTCGAAGACGGCGGCCTCAGCGAACCGGAACCGCGCTAGACCATGCATCATTTCACCTATTCCGGCGGCAGCCTCCAATGCGAAGGCGTCAGCCTTGACGCGATTGCGGATGCCGTCGGCACGCCCTGCTATGTCTATTCCGCTGCCACACTGAAGCGCCATGCCCGCGTCATTGCCGAAGCCTTTGAAGGGCAGGACTGCCTGATCGCCTATTCGGTGAAGGCCAATGGCAACCTCGCAGTGCTGTCGACGCTGGCGCAGGAAGGCTGCGGCGCAGATGTCGTCAGCGGCGGCGAATTGCAGCGCGCCCTGAAGGCGGGCATTCCGGCCAGCCGGATTGTGTTCTCCGGTGTCGGCAAGACGGCGGTCGAAATGGACCTCGCCCTCGAGAAGGGCATCCACCAGTTCAATGTCGAGAGTGCCGGCGAGCTTCGCCTCCTGTCGAAAGTCGCAAGCGTCCTTGGCCGCAAGGCGCCGATTGCCCTGCGCGTGAACCCCGATGTCGCCGCCGGTGGCCATCCGAACATCTCCACCGGCAAGAAAGGCGACAAGTTCGGCATCCCGTGGAGCGAGGCTGAAGCCCTCTATGCCGAAGCCGCGACCCTGCCCGGCATCGAGGTCGTTGCCGTCGACGTCCATATCGGCAGCCAGATCGGCGATCTCGTGCCGATGCGCGCCGCCTTCGAAAAGATTGTCGGCCTGACACGCCGCCTGCGCGAAGCGGGCCACACAATCAGCCGCATCGATGTCGGTGGCGGTCTCGGCATTCCCTACAAGGCAGGCGATGCCCCGGCCCCCCCATCGGCCTATGCGCGCATGATTGCCGAAGTCATGGAAGGCATGGATGTTCAGGTTATCCTCGAGCCCGGCCGCGTGATTGCCGGCAATTCAGGCGTCCTGCTCACCACGGCGCTTTACGAAAAGCCCGCGCCTGACCGCACATTCCTCATCCTCGATGCCGGCATGAACGATCTGATGCGCCCGGCGCTCTATGACGCCCATCACGATATTGTGCCCCTGAAGGAACCGGCCGCCGATACAGTGACCGCCACCTATGATGTTGTCGGCCCGATCTGCGAGTCGACCGACAAGTTCGCCGTTGCACGCGAGCTGCCCAAGGTCGCGCCGGGCGACCGGCTCGCCTTCATGTCGGCCGGGGCCTACGGCGCCGTTCTCTCCTCGGCTTACAATGCGCGCCCGCTTGTGCCTGAAGTGCTGGTGACAGGCGACAGGTTTGATATCGTGCGCAGGCGCCCGTCCTTTGATGAAATGATTGAGCTCGAACAGGTACCCGATTGGCTGACACAGACGGCATGAAGGCGATCAACGCCAAGGTTTCCGCCACGTGGCGGAAGCTGACGCTGTTTGCCCTCGGCCGGGCTTTCTGGCCGCTATGCGTGTTTGCCTGCCTCTTCATCGCCATGGCGCTGGCGGGCGTGTTCGATCGCGTCCAGCCGGCCATTGGCGCGGTGATGACGCTGGTCTTCTTCCTCGGCGGGGCCCTGCTGCTGCTCCGGGGCCTGCGCCGCTACGATGCCCCGACGCGGCAAAGCGCGCTTGAGGCGCTGGACCGCCAGTCAGACCTGCGCCCGCTTACCAGCCTTACCGACCGGCCCGCTGATCCCTCGCGCGGCGCCCAGACCCTTTGGCGCCACCATCGCGCGCGTCTTCTGGCCGAACTGGGCAATCTCCACCCGCCTTCGCTCAGCGCGGCATGGAAAGCGCTCGACCCCTATTTCCTGCGCGCGATCCTGCCGGCGGCCCTTGTCGCAATTGCCGTGATTGCCTGGAGCGATGCGCCGGGCCGCGTCTACCGCGCCTTCGCGCCGGACTATGGCGCGCTGATGGGCGCTGACGACATGGTCGTCGAAGCCTGGATCACGCCGCCCGAACATACCGGCCGCGCCCCCATATTCCTCAAGCCGGGCCTCAATGATGTCCGCATTCCGACGGGCTCTGAGGTCACATTGCGAACTCAGGCGCCGTCGGCCCCAAGTCTCGTCATGAAGGGCCACAAGACCCACCGCCAGGCTTTCGTTGCCACGCCTGATGGTGCCTATGAGGCCAAGGCGAAGGTGATGGAAGACACGCGCCTTTCGGTGCGCTGGTGGGGCGCGCGCGCGGCCTGGCGCCTGCTGGCCTCGCCGGATGACCCGCCAACGGTCAAATTCGTCGCCATTCCGTCCATCGGCAAGCAGGACCGGGTCGAGTTCACTTGGAGCGCCAGCGACGATTATGGCGTCACCGGTCTCGAACTCGCCATTTCCCTGCGCGAGCCAAACCCCGCCGCGCCGGACGCGGAAGACCGCGTGCCGGTTCCGCTGCCGGGCGTCACGCCGACCGAAGGCAGCGACACGGCCCAGCTCGACCTTACCCGCCACCGCTGGGCGGGCCTGCCAGTCAATGTCCGCCTGATCGCCACGGATGGCGCCGGTCAGGAAGGCACCAGCAAGTCCGTGCCCTTCATCCTGCCCGAGAAACTCTTCCTGGAACCCATCGCCCGCGTCGCACAGGAAGTTCGCGTGACAGTGCTGCGCGAGCCGCGCCCCTATGCCGAACTGCCGAAGAACGAAGACGCCCTGCATCAGGGCGCGCTGAACACCGAGGCTGCCAACCGCCTCGCGGCCGCGCCGCCTGATGTCCAGAAAGCCGTCCTCATGCTGGACGCGATCACCTACAAGGGCGAGCAATACATGCCCGACCTTGCCGCCTTCTTCGCGTTCCGCACGGCGCGCGGCGTGCTCGCGGCCGCCAGCACCAAGGAAGAGGCCGACGCGGTCGATCCGCTCCTCTGGGCGCTCGCGCTGAAATCAGAATATGGCAGTTCCGCCGATGCGCTCCGCCGGCTTGAGGCGGCCCGCAAGGCGCTCGAGCAGGCCCTGCGCGACGGCGCCTCGGAAGACGAGATCAAGCGCCGCATGGAAGCCTTCAAGGAGGCCGCCAGCAATTACCTCGCTGCCAAGATGGCTGAGGCGATAGCCAATGGCATGCAGGATGCGCCGGCGAACGAAGACGGCCAGCAATCGGCTGGCGGGCCAAACCTCGGTGGGCAGGATTTCGAGGACATGCTGAAAGCCCTGCAGGATCTCACTGAAACGGGTGCGACAGATCAGGCACGCCAGCTCCTCTCCGATATCACCAACATGCTGCAGAACCTGGAATTCCAGAAGGGCGGCGCGGGCGGCAAGGGCATGCCCGGCATGCCGGGCGAGCAAGCCGACAATGACGAAGACCTTCCGCCCGAAGAGCAGGAACTGACCGACGCGATGAAACGCCTGTCCGACATCCTGCGCCAGCAGCGCCAGCTGAATGACGACACGCTCGCGCAGGAACGCGGCGAACGTCCCGGCCAGCAATCGGGCGCTGATTCCGGCCAGCAGCAGGGCCAGCAACCCGGCGGCGAAGACCCCTCCGGCGACCAGCAGGCCGGCAATGGCTCCCAGTCCGGCGAGACGCCCGGCGAAGGCAGCGGCGACAGTCAGTCAGCCGATAATCAGCAAGACGGTTCCGGCCCCGGCCAGTCCATGACGGAAGGCACGCTGGCCGAGCGTCAGGCCCGTCTCGGCGAGCTTGTCGAAAAGCTCGCCCGCGAAAAGGGTCTGGGGCAGGGCGGCGAAGCGGGCGATGATGCCCTCGCAGGCCGCATCGACCCGGATGCGATGGAAGACATTCGCCGCGCCCAGCGCCAGGCCGAAGAGGCGCTCAATCGCGGTAATTCCCGCAGCGCCACGCGCAACCAGGAACAGGCCACGCAGCTGCTCTCCGAACAGTCGCGCGAACTTGCCAAGGCGCTCGACGCCATCCGTGCTGCCCGCAATGGCGAAGGCGATCCCGGCAACGCGAAAGACCCATTCGGCCGCAATGCCAGCGGCAGTGGCAGCAATGGCGACAACGTCAACATCCCGGATGTCGGCGAACGCCAGCGCGCCAAGGACATTCTCGACGAGCTGCGCCGCCGCTACAATGACGCCGAAGACGAAGACGAACGCGAATACCTTCGCCGCCTCCTCGAACGCTTCTGATCTTGCCCTGAACGGCCAAGCCTGCCTTGATGCACAGAAAAATCAGGGAGGATGCGCGATGGCACAACGCTGGAACTATACGAAGGGCCTCAAGGATCTCGGCAACGGGCTGCATGCCTGGCTGCAGCCGGATGGCGGCTGGGGCTGGTCAAATGCGGGGCTCATCACCGATGGCGATCAGTCGCTGCTCGTCGATACGCTCTTCGACATGCACCTCACCGCCGACATGCTGAAGGCCATGCAGGATGCAACCGGCCTCAAGCCCCGCGACATCGGCACCATCGTCAACACGCATGCCAATGGCGATCATTGCCTCGGAGACCAGCTATCGCGAAATGGCCGAAGTGCCGCCCGCCATGCTCGCACAGTTCAAGCAGGCAGGTGCCCAGCTCGGCCCCGCCGGTGCCTATTTCGCCGACATCTTCGCGCCCTTCGACTTCGCAGCGGTGGATGAGCGCCTGCCCACGCGCACCTTCTCCGGCCAGCTCGACCTCAAGGTCGGTGACAAGGCGGTGGAACTTCTGGAGGTCGGCCCCGCCCATACGGGCGGCGACGTCATCGTCCATGTACCGGGCGACCGCGCGGTCTTCACCGGCGACATTCTTTTCATCGACGGCACACCGTTGATGTGGGCTGGCCCCGTCGCCAACTGGATCCGCGCCTGCGACCTTATCTGCGAAATGGACGTCGACGTGATCGTCCCCGGCCATGGCCCGATCACCGACAAGGCCGGCGTCCAGCGCGTTGCCGACTACCTCCGCTACATCCATATCGAAGCCTGCAAACGCTTCGACGCGGGCCTCAGCGTCCGCGACGCGGTCCACGACATTGCGCTCGGCGACTATGCCGCCTGGGGCGACGCCGAGCGTATCGCGGTCAATGTCGACAGTCTCTACCGGGAATATCGCGGCGACGGCACTGTCACCCCCGTCCTCGACCTCTTCGCCCTGATGGCCGAAACGCGCGATGCCATGCGGAGGTAACCCCTCCAGATCCATCCGCCTCAGGCCGTCGGAATCGTCCCGCCGTCGATGACATATTCGGTCCCGGTAATGGTGGCTGCCCGGTCCGAGGCGAGGAAGGCGATCAGGTTTGCGACCTCTTCGGGCTTCGATGGCCGCCCGATGGGAATGCCGCCCAGCGCATCCATGATGAGCTGCCTGCCGCCTTCTGTGTCGGTGCCCGCATTGCTGGCCACACGCTTCGTCAGCTCCACGGATGACTCCGTTTCGATCCAGCCGGGCGATACGCGCACGACGCGCACGCCTTGCGGCGAGACTTCCTTGGAGAGGCTCTTGCTATAGGTGGAGAGCGCCGCTTTGGCCGCCGCATAGGCCGTTGTCGAATCGGGCAGGGGCAGCCTGTTCTGGATCGACGTGACGTGGATGACCACGCCGCTCTGGCGCGCGACCATTGCGGGAACGAGCGCCCTGTCCAGCCGCACCGCCGCCATGAGGTTGAGATCAAGCTCCTTGCCCCATTCGCCATCATCGAGCGCGGTGAAACCGCCAGCCGGCGCAGACGAGCCGCCCAGCATGTGAACCACTATGTCTATCTCGCCCAGCCGCTCTGTCGCGGCAGCCGCAAGATCGGCGCAGCCTTGCGCGGTGGTCAAGTCCGCCGCCACGAACATGTCTTCAGGCATGTCGTCTGGCCGGGTCCGCGCCGTCGTCAGGACGCGGGCGCCAAGCGCGCGGAACAGCGAGACGGTTGCCGCCCCCGCGCCCCGGGTGCCTGACGTGATCAGCGCCCGCTTGTCCTGAAGGTTCAGGAAGGTGCTCATACAGTGATCTCCAGTTCCTTGATCTGGTCCTCATCGAGCTTGAACTTGAAGGTGAGCATGGCCGGGCTGCTGGGGAATTGCCCGGTCACTTCCGCGCGCACGATTGTGAACCCGCCATCCTCGGAAAGCTCGAGCGGCTCCGAGCTGTGCTGGTTCTCTTCCTTCGCCTGGCGGAACCAGGTCTCTATGGCGGCGCGGCCGGCATGCGTCTTGGCTTCGTCACGGACAATCGCATCAGGCGCGAAGGCGTCCACGGGCGGAGCGCCATGCGGGTCCTTGTCGGCATCGAAAAAGGCTTGGACGGGGGCTGGAAGTTTCATCACTGTCTCCTTTGTATCGGTTGGTTCCCTTCATTTAGGCGTGGACAATCGTCCCGATAATTAGGACAAACCGGGATCAGGAATTGCGATTTTCGGGATAATGGACAGGATTAGCCTCACAGAGCTTGAAGCCATCGTCGCGGTTGCGCGCGAGGGATCCTTTCGCAAGGCGGCCCTGGCGCTCGGCTTGTCGACCACATCGCTGAGCAATGCCGTCGCCAAGCTGGAATCCGGTCTCGGCTCGCGCCTCTTCAACCGCACAACCCGCAGCGTCTCGCTCACCGATGCCGGCCGCACCTTCGTCCTGCAGGTCGAGCCCTCGCTGCGCGACATCGAGGATGCCATGGCGGGTGTCCGCTCGCAGCAGCAGACGCCCTCGGGAACCCTCCGTATAAATACATTCGCGGCCGGTGCGCGACAGATCATGTCACCGCTCGTGCTGGAATTCCTCCGCCGCTACCCGGACGTGCATGTCGATCTCGTCACAGAGGGCCGCATTGTCGATATCGTTGCCGACGGCTTCGACCTTGGCCTGCGGCGGGCCGATCTGGTCCCCGCCGACATGATCGCCGTGCCGCTGAAGTGCCCCCAGCGCTACGCCGTCGTCGCCTCTCCGGCCTATTTCGAACAGTACGGAAAGCCGCTCACGCCGCCGGACCTCTACCGGCACAAATGCATCCGTGTGCGCCTGCCGAACGGCGCGCTCTTCCCATGGCATTTCGAAAAGCAGGGGCAGGCCCTGCAGATCGATGTGACGGGCCCCGTGACGCTCGATGAAGCCAGCCTTGCGCGCACGGCGGTGCTGGAAGGCGTCGGCATCGGCTTCTTCCTTGAGCAGAATGTGCGCGATGACCTGGAGGCGGGCCTCATGCAGCGCGTGCTGGCCGACTGGACCCTTCCGATGGGCGACCTCTGCCTCTACTATCCCGGCCGGCGCCATCCCTCCGCCGCCCTCAAGGCCTTCATCGCCCTCGCCCGCGAAGTCAGCAAGACCGCGGCACGGTCACCCCGGTTCTAGACCTCTCCGCCCTGATGGCCGCAACGCGCGATGCGATGCGGCGGTAGGGCTACAACTGCTCTTGGTCAAAAGCAGTCGTTAGAGAATTGCTTGGTCAATGCCCAGGTTTGGCCCATTTCTGCCGCTTGACCTGCGACCCCAGATTCTCTCATTCATTTCGAGAGTCTGCCCCTTTCATGCTCTGAGACCCATGTCTGGAC